>NZ_CP017921.1:0-1200000 GCF_001889405.1 Methanohalophilus halophilus | reverse complement strand
TATCCGGTATTTGTGTCTTTTTTCCTTTATCGCCGTATTCCATATTCAAATAATCCGAAGGATTCCTACAGACACCGTTTTTGGGATCGGAGGGGTCATAGTCCTCAATAAAGATAACACATCCTGTAAAACCCAGATCTTTTTCCACATGATCCAGTGCATAGTTAACTCCATAGGGACAGCCAACACCCGGCATGAAATATCTGTATCCTTCTTCTTTCTTTTGTTTAAGCCAAGGAAAAAGGTTCGAATCACTATCAATAATGAATATCCTGTCACTTGTAAATTCATGCTCCTTTAGGACATCAATCATTTTTCCCAGAGAACATGGAATATTACATTTTTTGCCATTTAATTTAAGGCAATCCTGACTTTTCCTGCCATCAGAAGGAGTATTCAAAGGGCAGCAATTTTCACCCAGGGGTTTTGCACAATAAGGAAGGAATGACACACATTTATCCAACTCTTTTTCAACAACCCTGTTTATGTCCATTGATGGGGGATAAACAGCAACGTTCGGGTTTTTGGGTATTGTTTTTTGCCTGTTCAATCCGCATTTCCTTGCCACCATAAATTTGCTGATTGAATAGGGAGTCAAAGCATACACTAATTCTCTAAAAGTAAGGGAACTTTGTTGTTTCGTGCAGTTTGGGGGAGTGGGTTGTGTCATGCTCATAATTATAATAAGTATTATTATATATCTATTTCTATCTAAAATATTATATATTTAATGGATTTATTATATGTCTGTAACTGGGTTTTTTAACTAACACATGTCTGACTAATAAAATCCATCGTAATTAAAATTAGAAACATTGTTTCTAATTATTGTTTTTAATTTTGTTTTTATGATTTTAATGCAGTTTCAAAGTTTCAGTATCATTGCGAGATCGTGGAAGGTTTTTCCTTTTTCAGTAGTAACATAGCGGTCTCCTTCCTTACGTATCAATTCTTTTTTTTCCAGCATTTCCAGATATTTTTTTGCAATACTGAAGTTTAAATTTGCATTATACACGATCTGGGTTTTGTTTGCCCCACTCATTGCTGCGTCTAATATCTCAGCCGAAATATCGATTCTGCTTCTTCGTTTAATGGCCACCACCTCCACCATTTACTCTTTCAAAGGGGACAAATAAATCTCAATAAACCCCACAAAGTAAAGGCTGAGCATTTCAGACTCCCCATATATTCATTTTGACCGGTACCTGAGCGCTACAAATACAGCTATTATAATTATTAACCCCAGCAAGACAAATTGAAACATAGAGTTATCCTGAAATGTTTCCATACTGTCTTTCTTTACAGTAAGATCCAGTTCAATAGTATCCCCAGGGTTTGCATTTACAAGTTTATCCCCATCATACTCCGCTTCATTTCCATTCACATAAATTGCTATATTTTTGAAATCCTCTGGCTCAGCTGTCACAATCAGGCTGTTTCCCGAAAGATCACCATAAACCCCTGCATTACTGGTTTGAACGCTTCCTATTATCTGGTCATTTATTTTTGCTGTAATGCTTGTACCAGGATCTGCCTGTGAACCATCAATTGTTACATTTCCTTTGATAACTAATGGTAAAGATGGCATTTGTGGGCTTTCTTCAGCTACTGCTACTGACATTGTTGATACTGTAAGTAACATGAATACTTGTAGTATTATTATCAGCACACGCCCGGTTCCAGTACATTGCATGGTATCACATCGCTTGATTGAGATTAGGCCGATCATTAAGGATCGGCCTTTTTCGATAATAAGAGGAGCTCTTATATCTGGGTATACCTCTTTATTTTAATCCTCTTTTTTGTATATCAAGAAGGCAATTATTCCCAGAAGTGATACCAGTACTATTGCCATCACACCGATTCCTGTCATGGAAGTGGTCTGTGATTCAGGTGCGGGTACATCTTCCCCTGCAGTTTCCTCAGAAGAACTGGTTCCAGCAGAAGCAGTAGCGTCTAACTCGCTCTCATCACCTGTGCTTTCACTTGTTGCTGCCTGATCCACACCATCGGTTGAAGTTGATGAACTTGCCATTCCACCACTGGATCCATCTGAGGACCCTGTGTCTTCACTTCCTGTAGATGCTGTTTTAAGGCTGAGTTCAATAACGTCACCTGGTTGGGAATCAGCCATTTCAGCTGTGTTATACATATCTGATTCCGTACCGTCTACATAGAACTTCAGATTCTTGTAGTCATCGGGTTCACAGGTTATTGCAAGCTGATTTTCTTTGCTAATAATTCCGTCTGATTGCAGGGTGGTTGAACCAACCTGATTGCCATCAAGTACTGCTGTAACTTCCGTTCCGGCAGGTGCTGCATTATCTCCCTGGCTTACTTCTCCCTCTACTAGAAGAGGCAATGAAGGAATTTCTCCTTGCGAAGCACTGCATGCCGGTATCGTTGCTATTGCGAATAATAATACGAATACCTGTAAGATTATTGTGTATCTGGTAAAGCTCCCCTTTTTGATCATTTAATCACCTTGAGTTATTATATGCAAGATTATTTAAATAAAAAAAGGTGAGTTCGCAAACCCACCTCAAATTTTTACTTTTGTCTTTCCCTCACATCAGAACCCGCTAAGGGTGGCTTCCTCGGTCACGTAGACCCAGTGTCCCTCGTATGGGCCCATGTCGTAGACGTCTGTTCCTACATGGATTCCAGAGATCACTCCGGTTTCACCGTTGTGGCCAACCTGCTCATAAGACATTGTGGCAGGGTTGTATGGTCCCTTCACGGTTGTGTAGGACTCATCGATCGAGCCGAGTACCAGTTCAGCAGACAGTATGTCCATTGAATCAGTGTAGCCAATAGCATTCCAGCCTTCGTAGACTGTCATTGTGGCGGGCACTGCTGGAACTTCAGGTTCGAGCATGTCTTCGGCAATGACCTGAGTGCAGTTCTCGGCACTCTTGATCCAGTATCCCTTTAGTGGTTCGAAGTCAGTGACAGTGTCCCAGGTGCCTGCGGATGCATTGTAGTATATCAGTGCATCATAGTTGACATCTGCAAGGACATAGCCAACACTGCTGTTGTTCAGTTCAGATGGTACTGACATGAAGTTCCAGCCTGGCTGGATTGCAATTCCTTCTGGAAGGACCACATCGATTGTGGTTTCCCCACCAACTGGATATTCATTCATCTCGGTATCTTCTACTACACCGTCAAAGGCATGTGTGCCTTCCTCGTTGGAGGCGCGTACAGTGTATTCGAAGCTTGTTTCACCGTCAAGGATGAACGTTACTTCATTTCCATCCACAATACTGTTGGGTACACCCAATGTGGAACTGACATATTCGAATCCTTCAGGGATTGTCTCAACAACCTGAGAACCTACACCGTCGTTCATCACTTCGATGCTGACGTTGAACTCATCGCATGGTCCGACTTCTGCAGGTTCGGGGATGATATCCCTGGTTGCAGATACCTCATCTTCTACTTCTACAGTTGCCTGCATTTCACCTGTGATGGTTGTTTCCGTTTGACCGCTGGTAAGGATATAAGTACCATCGAAATTGTAGACAGTACCATCAGTAGCGCTCATTGGTACCTGTACATCATATGTGTAGGTTGTACTGGCTACACTACCATCAAATTCAACCCATTTGAGGTGGCCAGCTTCTGAAGTATCTCCTGTGCCGGCATCAGTGAGTGTCAAGCCTGATGGCACCAGTTCATCCACGATGATACGATCATCAGGGTTGTTCACGTCAAGGCTCACGGTGATTGTATCACCGGGTGCCACTGTCTGTGAAGAAAGGTCCCTGCTGACATCCATTGCGTCTCCATTACCTTCTGCAGTGACTGTAACCTCTGATTCTCCAAGAATGGATGCTTCAGCTGCGCCGCTGGTAAGGATGTAGGTACCATCAAAGTTGTAAGTGCCACTGGCACTCATTGGTACCTGAACATCATAGGTGTAGGTTGTACTGGCTACACTACCATCAAATTCAACCCATTTGATGTGATCTGTCTCTGAGATGTCCCCCGTACCAGCATCTGTGATGGACCATCCCGCTGGAACCATATCATCTACGATGATACGATCGTCAGGGTTGTTCACGTCAAGGCTCACGGTGATTGTGTCACCGGGTGCCACTGTCTGTGAAGAAAGGTCCCTGCTGACATCCATTGCGTCTCCATTACCTTCTGCAGTGACTGTAACCTCTGATTCTCCAAGAATGGATGCTTCAGCCACGCCACCGGTAAGGATGTAGTTACCATCAAAGTTGTAAGTGCCACTGGCACTCATTGGTACCTGAACATCATAGGTGTAGGTTGTACTGGCTACATCACCGAAATCAACCCATTTGATATGATCTGTCTCTGAGATGTCCCCGGTACCAGCATCTGTAATGGACCATCCCGCTGGAACCATATCATCTATGATAATACGATCATCGGGATCATTCACATCAAGACTCACAGTGATTGTATCACCAGGTGCCACCGTCTGTGATGAAAGGTCCCTGCTGACATTTTCTGCAGCAGCAGAGGATATCAAAGGTATTGCCACTAATAGCAATAGAGCTACGATTCCTATTGTTTTCAACATATTTTTCATCATATACCCCCCTGAAATAGATGTAAGTTGAGAGGGGACTTACCTCTCAACAAACCTTTTTCAGAGATAGCCTGCTCCTCCAAGGTAGTAGTAATCAATTATTTCTGAAAGTTCACTGCCATTGATTGCTCCATCATAGTATGCATCAATTGCATTAGACAGTTCAGTTCCTGAGATTACTCCATCCTCGTTGGCATCAAACTGGTTGTACTGTGGTGTGTCACCGTTGCCAGTGTCTCCATTATCCTCTTCACAGATCATGTCTGGTGGGATGTATAGCCTGAAGTCCATGTGGGTTACAGCAAGGTCTTCGGAATCTCCATCGATGCCTGCTGAAACATCATAGCCACCTGGAATTTCAACAAGGTCCTGCAGATACAGTGCATCAACACAGGTCCAGCTTCCGCTGCAGTCAGTGTCGAACCAGCCGACATGCTGATCAGTTGTGTTGAACACCAGGGTTGTACCCATGTAATCAACAGTGAGTGTGTCACCGACATAGTTTGGATCATTTTGGTCATCAAGCTGATCATTACCCTGTGGTTTCAGAGGCTTCTCGAACCTCAGGTCCTCGTCATGCTCTGCAACCTTTGTGTTTGCTTCAAAGAGTTCTCCACTGATTGTGAAGTTGTTCAGCCTGATATCGCCGACTGATACATGTCCATTCCTGTCCATGTCAAGGTATGCTGCATCAGACATTTCGGGAGTTGTTTGGTCAAACTCTCCATCCTTGTCCCTGTCGATGAAACCAACATCAATCATGATGTTCTTAAGTGCATACTCAATATCGACATTGCAAAGGGTTACCTTGGTACCACATTCTGGCCATTCCTCCGTTCCGTTGAATGGACTGAGTGGGTCATTTACTGGTACATACAGCCTGTCGTCACCTGCGGTTACGAACCAGTCGTAGTATTCCTCAGGGGAATAATCTACATCCTCTACATTGCACAGGTCTCCACGCTCATCGAAGAGCTGCTGCAGATAGAGTTTGTCTGGACAGGTCCAGGTTCCGGTACAGTCAGAATCCACGTATCCAGCCATGTCATCGAAGGATCCTGCGACTGCAAGTGCAGTTCCGACATCCTCATCTCCTGAGAGAGCACCTGCTTCAACAAGAGTGTAAGCCTCTCCAATTTCGCCTGGCATGTATCCATCCTGCTCAAAGACAGGTACGTCACTGAGCCTGAGGTCGCCGGCAGTTACGTCATTACTTCCATCAAGGTCGAGGTAAAGTGGATCTCCGAGACTGTATCCTGGAAGGCCGTCAATGTCTGTGTAAGAGATATCCTGACTTGACAAATCCTCAAGTCCATTATCCAGGTCTGCCTGGTTGCTTGGTCCAACCTTTGTGTTTGGTGGATAAGTTGTGGATATGTTGGAAAGTCTGATATCACCGAATGATACCTTTCCATTGTCGTCCATATCAACATAGATCTGGTTCATTGCATAATCTGGGTCTGCTGCAAGATCTGCACCAATGTTGACCTTCAATGCATATGTTGTGTCATGCTCGCCCTGTACAACCTTGGTACCACATTCGGGTATGCATTCATCTGGGTTGTAGGATGGGCTGTGCTCATCATATGCTGGGATGTAGAGTCTAATGTCACCGATTGTTACGGTTTCATCGAACCAGCAGTCTCCTGGCTGGTTGATATAAAGTTTGTCTGGACAGGTCCAGTCACCGGAAGCATCAACATCTACATAGCCGACAAGGTCTTCTAGATAGCCGCTACCGATGTGTGCAAGAGTCATGCCCTTGTCCTGCTGTCCTGCATCGTTAGCGCTGGTAACAACACTCCATCTCTGGTTGTTAGCATCGTTTACAGAACCGGCTTCCATGACAAGTTCACCGAGATCGGCGTTTTCAAGGGAATATACATCAACTGGTGGAACATCAGTCAGCCTGATATCACCCACAGAAACAAGACCATCGTTGTCGACATCTACATACGCTGGGTCATAGAGGTCATACATTCCATTGTCATTGATGTCCCAGTATGTGATTATGTCCTGTTCATCCAATTCATCCGCACCAAGCAGGTTGTCATCGTCACCGGGCAGAACTTTGGTGTTTGGTCCATATTCATCATGCCAGCCTGTAAGTCTCACATCACCAGAACTTACTAAACCGTCATCATTCATATCTACATAATACCATTGTCCGCCGTTAACGATTATATTTACATTCTCAGTGTCAGGTTCATTAAGTACAAATGTAGTCTCCTGATCACACTGTTCTACTTCTGTGCCACAGGGTTTCTCCCAGCAGCACTTAACGTTGTCCTCTGCTGCAGCTGCGCCTGTGAAGGCCAGGCATAACATTGCTACAAGCAAGAACACACTTATCTTCCATTGCATTCCTTTTTACCTCCGTTGAGATCTGATCTTATTTTCATTTCATAGCGGTCAAAAGGGATGCAGTTAACCGGAACAGCCCACTTGCTTCAAGGGAAGGAATTAACAGTCCCGATAGACATCGGGAGGTCAACACCTTCAACAACAAACGCTCTCACTTCCTTCCCCTGGCAAGTGAAGCTGTTCGGGTACCACCACCATACCCCTTACCACTTCACATTAATCTACATCACGAATGGTTATATATTCCTAAGAACCGCTGATTAGTACCATAAGTACGAATCTATAATAGGGGAGTCAAAAAAAGCAGATTTATCAAAATACACTCGCCATATTAGCAGCATTGCGTTTTTGGGTCATCTATGCCTGCCTATATAATATCTATATGATTATGATTATATTGTTCAGGCAAATCTTCAGGTATTACTACTAAATATTCAGCAATTGCCGGATATTATATTTCATATGTTTCAACAACTTCGCAGCAATGTGTTTTATCAATAAGCATGCAATATGACTTCTTTTACTCAAAAAAACAATGTTTCTAAACTCATTTCTTCATTTTGTTTTAGTAGAATCAATAAAAAGAGTGCAAAGGAGCCTTTCAGGAAAAGTTATTTACATTTAAAAACAGAGGTTGTTTGCAGTCATTATAATGGGGGTATTTAATGGAAGTTCTTGAAGCAATAGAGAAACGCACCAGCACCCGGCAGTTTCTTTCCCGCGAGGTCCCTGCCGATACACTGGACAAAATACTTTATGCAGGCACCCAGGCACCGAACGCCTTTAACAGCGAACCCTGGGAGTTTATAATTGTCAAAGATGAAAAACTAAGGGCTCGTCTTGCTGATATGAGAAAAAAAGCTCCAGAGCAGCAGAAGGCCATCGAGACCGCGTCCGTTATTGTCGTGGTCTGTTATGACAAGAAATTCGGGGATGAGGCGGTAGGCTCAACATATGCCTGCATAGAAAATATGCTGCTTGCTGCAACTGCTGAAGGACTGGCGGGAGTCACCCTTACATTCCATGGCAAAAAAATAATGGACATGTTTGGCATTCCGGATGGTTTTGATGTGGCATCCGTAATTCCCATGGGATACCCTGCAGAATCTCCTGAAAAACCTTCTCGTGTGGCAGTCAGGGATAAAACGCACATAGATAAGTTTTAATTACTCACGTTGTCAAATATAATAGCTACTCATTGTGGGAGTTGAATAAATTGCAAGATATACTCAAAGATGTAGATGTAGAACTCGAGAACATTAGTACGGTTGAAGAAGCAGTGGAAATGGCAATTGCCCTGGAGGACCAGGGGCATGACTTCTATCTTGAAAGAGCAAATCTTACCGGCAATCCCGGTGCAAAGAAAACCTACGAGTTCCTGGCCGAGGAAGAAAAACACCATGCCCAGTACCTTCACAAATTCCTCGAGGGAAAAGAAGTCGAAATACCTGAATCCAGTATCCCTGATTTCCGTGGATCTTTGAACGTGGAATTCACAGAAAACAATCTGGAAGAGATTGGTATTATGCTTGGAGCACTGCGTTTTGAAAGAAAGAGTGAATATTTCTATCTTGAACTCGAGAAGAAAGCCACCGAAAAGGCAGAACAGGAATTTTTCAGCAAAATAGCCAAATTTGAGCGTGGCCACTATGAACTCATTGATGGTTTACTGGATGAAGCCACCGGTTTCAGGATGCAGACATAAACCTGGCAGGTGAATTTTGTGGATACTCCAGAAGAGCCACTTGAAATTGCAAAAGGGGTTTACTGGGTTGGTGTAATCGACTGGAACCTGCGTGATTTCCACGGTTATGAAACTCCCCGCGGTGGCACATATAATGCTTACCTTATAGTAGATGAAAAGATCACCCTCATCGACACTGTTAAAGCATCTTTTGCAGACGAGATGATCGAAAGGATCAGCAGGATCGTGGATCCCTCAAAGATAGATTATATTGTGGCCAATCATGTGGAGATGGACCATTCCAGTGCCCTGCCACGGATTCTGGAAGTTGCCCAAAACGCCAAAATATTTGCCACCGAAAGGGGCAAAACCGGACTTAATGAATATTATGCCGAATCCGGGTGTAGTGGCTGGAATTTTGAGACCGTGAAAACAGGGGACGAATTAAACATCGGCAAAAGGACCCTGATGTTTATTGAAGCAGTCATGCTTCACTGGCCAGACAGCATGCAGACTTACCTCAAAGAGGATAATATCCTCTTTTCCAATGATGCATTTGGCCAGCATATTGCCACCTCAAAGAGGTTCGATGACCAGGTAGAAGATGTGATGGAAGATGCCGCCATATATTTTGCCAATATACTGACACCCTTTGCATCCCGAATACTCAAACATCTTGAAACTATCGGGAAACTAGGATTACAGATTGACATGATCGCCCCTTCTCATGGTGTTATATGGCGCAACGATCCGCAACGGATAATCGATGCCTACGCAAAATGGGCATCGGGGAAAGGGAACCAAAAGGTGATTGTGATCTATGATTCAATGTGGGGCAGCACAGAGATGATGGCAAAAGCAATTGCTGAAGGAGTGCGGGCATCAGGCACTGACGTTGTCTTGTTCCATCTGCGCAAAAATGACTGGAGCATGCTCATCAAGGAATTAATGGAATGCCGGGTCTTTGCCCTTGGGTCTCCCACAATGCACAATGGGATGTTCTTCACAATGGGTGGTTTCCTGACTTACCTGAAAGGCTTGCGCCCCAAAGACAAAAAGGTATCATTTTTCGGATCCTATGGCTGGGGCGGAGGTGCAATCAGACAGATGGAAGAGGCTCTCAAGAATACCAAAATGGAATTTGTGGAAGATCCCTTAAAAGTGAAATTCAGGCCTGAAAAAGATGATTTAGAGGGTTGCAGGCAACTGGGAATAAAACTGGGTGAAATTGCACGGTCCTGATTGTGCCCAAATCTTTTTATTTATATTAAACAAAGAATACAAGGAGTGATATAATGAAATTCGAAGATGAGCTTGAGATGGAATTTTATGAACGTTCCAAGAAAAACGCTGAAACTACCGGGTACAAACTTAATTCGGACTATGATGTTATCACCACAGCAGTGAAAAATATAGCTAACAACAAGCGTAATTATGGCGAATGGTACTGCTTCTGCCAGAAAAGAACAGGAGATAAAGAAAAAGATAAGAAGATAATCTGTCCTTGTGCCCGCCGTTCCCGCGATGTCGAGACCCGTGGTGCATGCAAGTGTGGACTGTACATTAAATAATTATTAGAAGGTTGCAAGTGTGAAAAGGTCAAATTTGAACTATTCAGTTGACCTTTTCATCCTCCTTCTTATTTTGATCGCTGTCTTTTACAGGCTTTTATATGTATCATTTTATTCCTTCAGGAGTACCACAAGGTCGTTATCAGGCATATCTGGCCCCTACAAAAGCAACCTGGACTATAGTACATAATAGGTTTCTATTATACTGGCAGTTGCCGTTCTGGTACATACTTTGCTTCACTATAAATGGCTGTCATGCATGACACGCAATATACTGGGAAACTCTAAAGAGCCCAAAAAATAAACTGTTTATGATGGTTAGATATATTTATATGGGTGGTTCAATCTAAAGTCTGTGTTCACCGGAGGCTATCCGTTATATCGGTGTATTATATCATTGTTATCACATGGAGAATATTAAAATGAAGGTACTAGTCAGTGATTCGTTATCAGAGGAAGGAGTGGCAAAACTTGAAGAACATTTCGATGTGGAGGTTTCAACCGGCCTTTCCGAAGATGAGCTTGTTGAGAAAATCGGAGAGTTTGACGCCCTGGTCATACGCAGCGGAACCCAGGTTACTGCCAGAGTAATAAAAGCCGCGGATAAACTCCAGATAGTGGGGCGTGCAGGGGTTGGAGTGGATAATATAGACATTCCTGCAGCTACAGAGAAGGGAATCATTGTAGTGAATGCACCGGAAGGCAACATGCTTTCAGCTGCGGAACATACAATTGCAATGATGCTTTCAATGGCACGCAACATTCCGCAGGCAACTGCTTCACTTAAAGCAGGTAAGTGGGAACGTAAGAAATTTTTAGGTGTTGAAGTAAATGGGAAGACCCTTGGAGTGATAGGCTTGGGCAGGATAGGTGCTGAAGTAGCCAAAAGAGCACAGGGGCTTGAAATGAACATCCTTGCCTATGACCCGTTTGTAAACGAGGACAGGGCAAAAGAACTGGGTGTGGAACTGGCATCTGTAAAAGAAATTGCAAAACGTGCCGATTTCATTACCGTACACACACCACTGACTAAGGAAACCCGCAATATTCTCGATACTGAAGAATTTGACCTGATGAAGCCTACTGCAAGGGTCATTAATTGTGCACGTGGCGGAATTATCAATGAAGATGCACTTGGAGAGGCTCTAAAAAATGATAAGATCGCAGGTGCTGCTATAGATGTCTTTACACATGAACCACCTGAAAACTGTTCTTTTGTTGGATTGAACAATGCTGTTGTCACCCCTCATCTTGGTGCATCGACCGAAGAGGCACAGGTCAATGTGGCTGTATCCGTAGCAGAAGAGGTAATATCTGTATTAAATGGCGGACCTGCCCGCAGTACGATCAATATCCCCTCTATAAAACCGGAAATAATGTCCACAATCCATCCATATCTTGAACTTGCGGAGACCCTGGGAAGTGCAGTATCCCAGCTTATGGATGGAAATTATGAAAAAGTGGAAATTGCATATAAGGGAGATGTTGCCGGCAAGGATACCCGACATCTCACACTTGCGGCCCTTAAAGGTGTACTTAAAACCATAATGGGTGCTGCTGTGAATTATGTAAATGCTCCTTCAATTGCTAAATCCCGGGATATTGAAGTCATAGAAAGTAAATCCGAAAGAGTAGAAGAATATTCATCCAGCGTAACGATCAAACTCAGCAAGGATTCAATTTCCAAGAGTATTACCGGTACGGTTGTAGAGGATGACTTAAGGATTATCATGATAGACGGCCAGCGGGTAGATCTTGCACCATCCGGTTACATGATTGTTTCCAACCACATCAACAGGCCCAATGTAATCGGCCCCTGCTGCATGATACTGGGTGATAACGAGATCAATATTTCTGGAATGCAGGTAGGCCGTGTCCAAATATGTGGGAAGACCATTATGGCATTGAATGTAGATTCCGAAGTATCCGAGGATATCCTGGAACAAATTCGCCATGTTGATGGTATTATAGATGCCAAACTGGTGTCTCTATAAATAAAATAGAATTGATCCAAACCCATGATGAAGAAAAGGATTTACCACCGGTTCCCGCGCAGGGAAGTTCAGTTTGAACAAAAGAACCGCTATTATGCAGATTTGCCCTATCTTGTTAAAGTGATGGCTAATACGGATGGCAGGTTCGGTATGTTTGTTACCGAATCTGTTACAAGAAGAGGTTACCGAATACAGGCAAAACGTGAACTCAAAGTTGAAATCGTCATGAATGGTATTGATTTTTCACCATTGAATTATCGTAATGCTGATTCTGTTGTTGGCACAATTGAACCTGAAGGGATGGTGGATTTCCGTATCTCACTGAAATACAGTTACCTGGATGGTGAATATAGCAGGGTCCCTTTCAAAGGTGATGTTTTTCTGGTAAGGGCAATTCTTGAAGGGGATGTCCTTACTCTTCGTATCAATCATATTGATGGACCCGGCAGAACCGAATGTGGAAGAATTGCTGATACAATTGTTGATGAATTAAGACGTGGCTCCTGATGGATGAATTGAAGTGTGTGGCAGCAGCTCCCTTCAAAAGGAATGAAGGAAGTCCAATGCTTCCACAGGATTTTGAATTTTCTCTCTCCTTCGACCTTAAATGGATGACACCCGAACAGGCATCCAGAATACTGGATATTGCTTTAAATTCTCATCTACTTTATATGGAAGATGAACAATTGCACCCTGCTTTTGATCCATCGACAATTGATATCCCGAGAGGGTTCATCCCTTCAAAAGATATCCTGCACCAGGTAACCCTTGTTGATCAGATTCTGGAATACATCGCATCGTGCAGTAATATGGACCTAAAACAGGTTGTATCACTTGTGAATAATCGGCATGAGAATCTTTCAGGCATGGTGGATGTTGAAGTTGCTGCCCTTATTATCGGAAGAGAACTTGGTTGTGATGTGGACAAATTCTATGAAAAGGTCCTGCAAAATGTTTCAATTAACGGTTGACTAATGCACAATCTTTATCTATTAGTAATTTAATTACACCCCACACTCCCTATCTATTCACCATGTTCGAACGCAAATTGTGCGTGAGTGAGAGATATTCTTGCAGAGGGACATTATGAGTAAAAAAACACAAAACAAAATTGAAAGGAAATCAGATCCACGGGTTCCTTCCCTGATTGTCAGCCTTAAGGAACAGGCACGTCAGGAAGATGCTCCGATCTGGAGAGATATAGCCAGAAGATTGGAGAAACCAAGGAAAAACTATGCCGAGGTAAACCTGAGTAAACTCAACAGGAACGCAAACGAGGGTGAAATTGTTCTTGTTCCGGGAAAGGTACTTGGTGCCGGCATTTTGAAACGCTCCGTGGCTGTTGCAGCGCTTGGTTTCAGTGCATCTGCAAAGGAAAAAATCGCAGAAAATGGCGGCAGATGTGTCACTATTGAAGAGATTATGAACGAAAAACCGGCAGGCTCCGGTATCAGGATCTTGATCTAAAGGCAGGTGTTCTATAATGACAGTTATCGATGCAGATGGACTTATTATGGGAAGGCTTGCAAGCAAGATTGCACATAGACTTCTTGCTGGTGAAACCATATCCATAGTCAACGCCGAGAAAGCTATAATCTCTGGAGCAAAAATAGCTACCTACGAAGATTACGAGCACAAAAGGTCACTTGGAAGCCATGAATTTGGCCCATTTTTCCCCAAAAGGGCAGATAGGATACTTAAAAGATCTATCAGGGGAATGCTCCCATACAAAAGAGCACGTGGAAAAGACGCTTTTGCACGCCTCAGGGTTTATATTGGCATACCTGAAGAGTTTGGAAAGGCTGAATTAGAGGTTGTAGAAGAAACAGATATCGACCGCCTGAGTACTGCAAAATATATTACCATCGGGGAATTGAGCAGAAAAATGGGTTCAAAATTCTAAGGAGAATCATAAATGACCAACAAAGTTTGTAATACTTCAGGGAAGAAGAAAACAGCCATTGCTCGCGCAACTGTTAGTAAGGGCGTTGGCAAAACCCGTGTTAACAAGAAACCTCTGGAAGTTTTAGAACCGGAGTTTGTAAAACTTAAAATCATGGAGCCCCTCATGCTTGCTGAAGATGCCGTATCCGGTATTGATATCGATGTAACAGTAAGCGGAGGCGGAATTATTGGCCAGGCAAATGCAGTGCGTACCGCTATTGCAAGAGGTATTGTAGAGTGGACAAATGACACCGCTCTTCGTGATGCATACATGGCATATGACCGCAGTCTCCTGGTAAATGACTTCAGACAGAAAGAATCCAAGAAATTTGGCGGACCTGGCGCTCGTGCCAGATACCAGAAATCTTACAGGTGAAAGCATAAATGTTACCAGTTCGCTGTTTCACATGTGGCAAGGTAATTGCAAATAGCTGGGAAGATTACAAAAGGCGAGTTGATCAAGGAGAAGCATCTGCTGCAGTACTTGATGATCTGGGTATCACCCGGTACTGTTGCAGACGCATGATCCTTGCACACGTTGAACTTGTCGATGTAGTTGCACCATACCAGTAAGGGACCGTAGGGTAGGCTGGACCATCCTTCGGCGTTCGGGACGCCGGTACCTGAGTTCGAATCTCAGCGGTCCCATCCCTTTATACTAAAGGAATTGGTAAGTGTATGAATAGTTAGCAAACCACATTCGGAGGGACTCCGAATACCCTATATATTCCGATTAATATTGATAAATGGACTTTTCTAGATCCAGTAAATTCCACGTCATCCATCCTATTGTAACTTCTGCCAGGGTGATTAATTGAGCAATGAGAAATTTACAAAGTATGAACGTGCGAGGATCATTGGAGCCAGGTCCCTACAGATTTCAATGGAAGCTCCTGTGCTGATTGATATCGACAGCAATGATTCCTTACAAATCGCTAAGTTTGAATTTGAAATGGGTGTCATCCCTATTACAGTAAAGAGAGATATTTCATCATGAGGTGAACTTTATGGAAGAAGATCAGGTTATTGAAGAAACATTAGATGAACAGGTTGAACAAAAGGTGGAGGAGGCTCCTGTAGAAACAGAGACTCCAAATGTCGAAAATACAAAAGAGGAAACAACAGAAGCAGCTGATCCGGAAGGTCCTGCACCAGATTCAACTTCCCTTGTTCCGATAGACGAGTATCTTGCATCCGGAGTACACATCGGTACCCAGCAGAAGACACAGGATATGATGAAATTCGTATATCGTGTGCGTACAGATGGGCTTTATGTTCTGGATATACAGGCTACAGATAGCAGAATAAGACAGGTCTCTCACTTCCTTTCAAAATACGATCCTGCAAAAATACTGGTCGTATCCGCAAGGCAGTACGGCCAGTTCCCTGCCAAAATGTTCTCCAAAGCAATTGGAGCAAAGTCAATGGTAGGACGTTTTATCCCGGGTACCTTAACCAATCCTTCAATTGAAGGATTCTTCGAGCCCGATGCAATAATGGTTACCGATCCTGCAGGGGATGCCCAGGTAATCAAAGAAGCTGTCAACATCGGAATTCCCGTTATAGGACTTTGTGATACCAATAACATGATATCAAATGTTGATATGGTAATTCCGACAAACAATAAGGGACGTAAAGCACTTTCCCTCATATACTGGCTTCTTGCAAGGGAAATCTCAAAAGAAAAGGACATTCCATTCAATTATACCATGGAAGATTTCGAAGCAGGTCTGTAAATCTCCCGGTTAATTCCGGGAGTAACTTGCTCCCATCCATATTACTTATATAATTATTCCCTCCTAACCATAAGAGGGGTATTATTATGAGACAGCCAACAGTAGCAGGCCAGTTCTATCCTCTGGGTATCAAACCCCTTAAGAAAGAGCTGAGCCATTGTTTCAAGGATTTGGAATTGGTCAGCGAAGATGCATATGGTATAGTTGTTCCTCATGCAGGATACATGTTTTCAGGCCCGGTGGCGGCTTATGCCTATGCTAAGTTGCCAAAGGCAGACACCTATGTAATATTCGGTCCCAATCATACGGGCTATGGATCTGCAGTGGCACTATCAACTCAAAGCTGGTCCACTCCCCTGGGAGATGTCCAAGCCGATGAAAAAATGGGAGAAATGCTTGCAGGATCAATAATCGACATGGATGAAGTTGCCCATATGTACGAACATTCAATCGAGGTCCAGTTGCCTTTCCTGCAGTATCGTTTTGGCAATTCTTTCAAGATATTGCCAATCTGCATGGGTTTGCAGGATATAGATACTGCCCGGGAAGTCGGTTTGGAAGTTGCAAAAGCTGCGGAGAAAACCGGGAAGAAAGTGGTGTTTATAGCATCAAGTGACTTCACCCATTACCAGCCACATGAAACCGCAAAAGAGACAGATATGTATCTGATAGATGCACTGGTAAATATGGATGTTGGGGAATTTAACCGCAGACGTGAAGAACTTTCCGCAACTGCGTGTGGATATGGGCCCATTGTAGCAATGTATACTGCAGCAGAATATATGGGAGCAAAGACTGCAGAATTATTGAAATATGCTACAAGCGGAGATATGACCGGGGATTATTCAGCAGTTGTTGGATATGCAGCCATAATTGTGAAATGATCCAGTAAAGGGAAAAAGAATTCATATGATAACCTGTTCAGCACCGGCAAAGGTGTACCTTTTTGGGGAACACGCTGTCGTTTATAATGAGTCGGCTATTTGCTGTGCTGTAAATATGCGTACCAGGGTGAATATTGAATATTCAGAAAATATTGTGATCAAGTCATCCCTTGGAACTACAGGTATTGATTATGAAATTCATCCCTATGTATCTGCCGTGGTGGAAAAAATAAGAAAAAAATCACCATGTAGAGGAGTATCAATATCCATTGAATCGGATATCCCCGTTGGCTCGGGGCTTGGCTCCTCTGCTGCGGTGGTTGTGGCAACGATTTGTGCTTTTAACAACCTTTTAAAACTTGGAATGGATAAAGAATCCATAGCATCCTTTGGACACTCGATTGAAAAAGAAATACAGGGAGCTGCAAGTGCTACGGACACCTATGTTTCTACAATGGGAGGAACCATTGAAGTACCTAAGCGGCGACATCTGAAAAATCCTCTATGTAACCTGATAATAGGTAACACCAATGTATTTTCCTCCACAGGACAACTTGTAGCGAAAGTCGCATCTCTTAAAAGTATATATCCGGAAATTATCACCCCCATTCTTTCTACTATAGGAAAAACGTCTTTGAGAGGAGAAGGTCTTCTGGAAAATGAGGATTACAGGGCACTCGGGGAGCTTATGGATGTAAATCAGGGTTTGCTTGAAGCAATCGGTGTGGGTTGTGATGAACTTTCCAGACTTATCCACTCAAGCAGAGCAGCCGGTGCGTTTGGTGCCAAGATTACCGGAGCAGGAGGCGGTGGATGTATGCTTGCCCTTGCAGATAATGAGAATATTGATGCCATTTCCAGAGAGATCAAAAATGCCGGCGGAATTCCAATCATAACAGGAGTTACTGATTCAGGTGTAAGGGTGGATTTTGATAATGAATGAGAAAACTAGCGATATTACCGTATTGAAAATCGGCGGTAGTGTCATCACGGACAAGAGCAGTGATGAAGGAGTAGCCAAAGAAAAAGCTATAATACGAATAGCCCGTGAAATTTCTTTCTTTGAAGGTCGCCTTATTATCGTACACGGCGCCGGTTCATTCGGCCATCCCCAGGCACAAAGGTACGCCCTTGCAGACAAATTTTCCGCGGAAGGCTCTGCGGCCACCCACCGATCGGTCGCCTCGTTAAATGAATCGTTTGTAAATGCCCTTGCACAAAGGAATGTTAATGCAGTAGGAGTACATCCTATGGGATGTTTTGTAGCAAAGAACGGGCGCATATCCGAATCATTCCTCCCTGCACTGCAAATAATGCTTGAAAAAGGAATCACACCGGTACTTCATGGAGATGTTGTGATGGACAAGATAAAAGGTTCTTCAGTAATCTCCGGGGACCAGATCGTTCCTTATCTTGCTTCAAAACTCAATGCATACAGGATAGGCGTGGGAAGTGCAGAAGATGGTGTACTTGATGAACATGGCCATCCCATTCCACTAATTACTCCGGATAATTTTGAAGTTGCCAGTAGGCATATTGGAGGTTCGGAGAATACCGATGTAACCGGCGGAATGCTGGGCAAGGTAAAAGAGATGCTTGAGATGTCCAGGCAAACAAAAGTACCTTCTTACATCTTCAATGCCAATGCGGGCGGCAATGTAATGAGTTTTCTGAGAGGGGAAATGATAGGTACTGCAATTAAAGACAAGGCTTGAATAATTGGGATTTTTATGAGTACTTCCAGCAGAAAACTAGAACATATGCAACTTTGTGCCCAGCAACAGGTTGAATCCAGAAAAACCGGACCAGGATTTGAGGACGTGAAACTTGTCCACCGTGCACTTCCGGAAATGGACATGGATTCAGTGGACATTTCCACAAGTTTTCTGGGAAAAAAACTGGATGCACCTTTCATGATAGCCTCTATTACAGGCGGCCACCCCGATACTACACCGGTAAACGCAGCACTTGCAGAAGCCGCCGAAGAAACCGGTATTGGAATCGGCGTAGGAAGCCAGAGAGCTGCCATAGAAGATCCGATTCAGGAAGAATCATTCAGCGTAGTAAGGGACAAGGCTCCCAATGCTTTTGTTTATGGTAACATTGGAGCGGCCCAGGTCAAGGAATACGGTATAGAAGGTGCAGAAAAACTTGTTGAAATGCTTGACGCTGATGCCCTCGCTGTACACCTGAATTTCCTTCAGGAAGCAATTCAACCCGAAGGTGACAGGGACGCCACCGGATGTATTGACGCAATCGAAGAAATATGTTCAATCGATGTACCAATTATAGTAAAAGAAACCGGGGCAGGTATTTCCCGGGAAGATGCCCTGCTTTTGAAAGAAGCTGGAGTAGCGGCTATAGATGTAGGCGGCGCCGGCGGGACCAGCTGGGCCGGTGTGGAAGTTTATCGTGCCAAACAGAGAGGAGATCGTATTTCCGGCCATCTAGGAGAACTTTTCTGGGATTTCGGGATTCCGACTATCCCTTCCCTGATTGAATGTCGTGTATCCCTTCCCCTCATAGCTACAGGTGGTGTACGTACTGGACTTGACATTGCCAAATCCCTTGCACTTGGAGCAAACCTGGCCAGTGCAGCCCTGCCTTTCGTAGCTCCGGCCCTTAAAAAAGGAGATTCTGTAAAACAACGTCTTGAATTAATGTTTGAGGAACTGAAAGTTGCAATGTTCCTCTGTGGCTGTCCTGATATTGAAAGCCTGCGGACATCATCGTCCGTGGTGCTTCAGGGTGAGACCCTCGAATACCTGGACCAGCGCGGCTTTGACATCCGCGATATTGAATTACATTCTAAATTACTTTGAGATTATTACAAGATCAAGATCATTAAATTAAGAATTTGAAAATCATTAAAGAGGACTATATATGACAGAACTAGGGATTGTTGCAGTAGGCGGTTACAATGAGATGGGCCGTAACATGACTGCCATAAGAGTTGATGACAAGATCATCATAATTGACATGGGACTACGTCTTGATAGGGTGCAAATCCATGAAGATGTAGAAATTGATAAAATGCATTCTCTTGAGTTAATTGAGATGGGTGCTATCCCTGACGACACAATAATGAAAGAGATTGACGGGAATGTATGTGCAATTGTTTGTACACACGGCCACCTTGATCACATCGGTGCTATCTCAAAACTGGCACACAGATATGCAGCTCCAATAATCGGAACGCCGTACACCTCTGCCCTGATACAACATCAAATTGATTCTGAACGCAAATTTGGTGTGAAGAACAGGATAATATCCGTAAAGGCCGGAGGGACATATCAGGTTAATGATGATGTATCAATCGAAATGATAAGGACCCAGCACAGTATCATAGATGCGGTATTTGTTGCAGTCCACACTCCCAGGGGTGCCATCTTGTATGCATGCGATTTTAAACTCGATCGTACACCCACCCTCGGAGAACCTCCGGCATTTGACAGGTTAAGGGAACTTGGCAAGGAAGGTGTTGTGGCCATGATCGCCGAAAGTACAAATGCGACACGTGCAGGTAAAACCCCTTCCGAAAGAATAGCCCATGATATGGTTCGTGATGTATTGCTTGGAACTGAAGAATCCGATGTTGGAATGATAATAACCACTTTTGCATCCCATATTGCCCGTCTGAATTCCATAATGCAGTTTGCGACAGAAATGAAGAGGACCCCGATCCTGCTTGGACGCTCTATGGACAGGTACGTGAATACTGCCCGTGAACTGGGATACATCGAACTTCCGAAGAAAACAGAAATATACGGTAACCGGAAAGATATTGACAGGGCATTCAAGAAGATCATGGAGAAAGGTAAGGACAAATACCTCCCAATCGTTACAGGCCACCAGGGTGAACCAGGTGCAATTCTTTCCCGGGTTGCCAATGGTGATACTGCCTATAAGATAGAATCCGGAGATAAGGTAATTTTCTCAGCAAACACGATCCCTACCCCGATGACACAGGCAAACAGGTATGCTCTTGAGACAAAACTCAAAATGAAAGGAGCACGTCTGTATGACAATGTCCATGTTTCCGGACATGCATACCGTGAAGACCACTGGGAATTAATAAGACTCGTCAACCCTGAAAATGTAATTCCTGCACACGGCAACATCGATATGCACAGCGCCTATATTGAAATGGCTGAAGATGCAGGCTATGAACTCGGTCACACACTTCATCTATTGAGAAACGGAGAAGAATTATATATTGAAGACTAAACCTTCAATTATAATTGGTTGGGATAATATGGATTTAATTGATGAATTAAAAAAACGCAGTACCCTGGTCGATGAATCTATACAGGAATTCCTGCCCATCGACCATCCGGAGGAATTGTACCGTGCAACACGGTACCTTCCGGATGCTGGAGGGAAAAGACTTCGTCCGGCAGTCCTCATGCTTTCCGCTGAAGCAGTAGGTGGTGATTCTGATTCCGTGCTTCCTGCTGCCGTTGCCCTTGAACTGATCCATAATTTCACACTTATACACGACGACATTATGGACAGGGATGATATTCGCCGCGGAATGCCGGCACTTCATGTAAAATGGGGTACTGCAGGCGCAATTCTGGCCGGTGATACCCTTTATTCCCGTGCCTTTGAAATCATTTCAAAAATGGATGCCGATCCACAAAAATTACTCAAGTGTGTGGCTTTATTGTCCCGTACCTGTACCGAAATCTGTGAAGGACAATGGCTGGATGTTGATTTCGAAAAAAGGGATATTGTGGATGTGGCTGAATATCTGGAAATGATAGAAAACAAAACTTCTGTGCTTTATGGTGCTGCTGCCAAGGTGGGTGCCATCCTTGGAGGGGCATCCGATGAAGTTGCTGATGCAATGTATGAATTCGGCCGCCTTACAGGTATAAGTTTTCAGATACATGATGATGTGATCGACCTGGTTACTCCGGAGGAAATACTGGGTAAATCAAGAGGTAGTGATCTGAGAGAAGGTAAAAAGACCCTTATTGCACTTCATGCCCTGAATAATGGCGTTGAACTGGAATGCTTTGGTAAAGTGGATGCAACCCAGGATGAAATCGACAGTGCAGTCGCAAAACTGGAAGAATCAGGAACCCTTGCCTATGTCAGGGAAATGGCTGATAGCTATCTTGAGGATGGTAAGAACAAACTTAATTTGCTCGAAGATTCTCCGGCAAAAGAAACACTGGTTGAAATTGCCGATTATATGGTCAGTAGAGAATACTGACCATTATTTTTGTGAAAATTTATATATATATTATTCTCCCTATAGTAACCTGAGTTATACTTTATTCTTTCAAGGAGAATGGTATGAAAGATTTGGCGCATGGGATAGAAGATTATAATCAGGCATGCCTATATAACAGGTCTTTTCTTGATAAATTACAGTTTTGGAAAGGCCACCCTGAAACACTACCTGCTTATGAGCCTGATATCCATGGTGATCTGGTAGATTTTGAGATTCCAGAAAGATATGAGGAAATTGAACGCTATTGGGTTGATGAACCCTATGTATTCGTAAGTATTCTCAAAAGACTGGGTATATACCGTTATGAGGTTGTGGAACCTTCGCTTTCTGTGTATGAGAAAGATATTCTGGAGCGCACCTATAGCGATCTGAAAGACATTCTCACAATCGATGAAACAACTTGTGCCGATTCAGATAGGGATATTATCCTTGTTTCAAAGGCACTTTCTCTTTTCAAACGTTACCATATTCCACTGGATGTTGCTTCTAAATACAGAATTCTTTATTACCTGAGACGTAATTTTCTGGGATTTGGAAAAATTAATCCTCTCATGATGGATTCTGATATTGAAGATATTTCATGTGATGGGGTAGATATTCCCATATATCTTTACCACCGAAAATATCTGAATATTGAAACAAATATTTCGTACACTGAAGACAAACTTAACTCTTTTGTGATCACCCTCTGCCAGCGATCGGGGAAACATATCTCAGTAAGTGAACCGCTTGTTGATGCCACTCTTAACGATGGATCGAGACTGCAGGCTACCCTGGGCAAGGAAATCACAACCAGGGGTAGTTCTTTTAATGTACGTAAGTTCAGGGGAGACCCGATTACTCCTGTAGATCTTATCAATTTCGGAACTTGCAATCTGGAAATGATGGTATACTTCTGGCTGGCAATTGAAAACGGTTTCAGTGCCATTTTTGCAGGAGGAACGGCTTCGGGTAAAACCACAATGCTCAACGCGATCTCATTGTTCATACCACCGCTTTCCAAAATAGTTTCCATCGAGGATACCAGAGAAATAATGATGTACCATGACAACTGGATAGCAGGTGTTACCAGGGATTCTATAAGCAGAAGTGGAGCGGGAGAAGTTTCAATGTACGACCTTCTCAAATCTGCTCTCCGCCAGAGACCAGAAAACCTGATTGTAGGAGAAGTCAGAGGCAAGGAAGCCCTTACACTTTTCCAGGCCCTTTCAACCGGGCATACAACCTATTCCACGATGCATGCAGGTGATGTACAAACAGTGGTTAACAGACTTGAAAATGAACCTATCAATGTACCTCATGTAATGCTCCAATCTCTTGACATCCTCTGTATACAAAGACAGGTATACCTGGATGATAAAAGGGTACGCAGACTGGATAACCTGGTTGAATTTACAGGAATTGATCCAAAGAGTGGAGATATAAGAATCAATGAATTATACCAGTGGGATTCTACCAAAGATGAATTTTACCACAATGGCCAATCCAATGTATTAAAACTCATCGTGCAGAAGAAAGGTTGGTCTCCCAAAAAATTGCAGGAAGAAACGCACAATCGACATATGATCCTTGAATATCTTCTGGATCATGATATCAGAGATTATATCAGTATTTCACTACTGGTGAAAACCTATGCAACGTCTCCTGAAATCGTACTGGATGCAATTGAAAATGATACTCTTATAGACCTGTTGCAGCAAGAAAGGTGATTTTTGATGATACCTTTTCAGGATATTGCATACAGGTTATTCGGCAAACATTCATTCCAAAAAAAAAATGAGTATCATAAATTAGATCATTCCCTGAAAAGTGCACGTTTTGCTATTCCTGCAGATCAGTATATCTCAACTGGATATTTCTATTCACTACTTTCTTTTTTCGTCACAGGTATTATATTTTATTTTATTGCATCGCGTCTTTTCAAGATTCTTGATATATCCATCATCGATGATATGCGACTAATTGCTATTCTAGCATCCTTGATTATGGCCCTGTTATTTTCCACGATTCTCTTTAATATCCAGATGAAACTCCCCCTTCTCTGGGCAAGTACTCGCAAGGCTTACCTTGACCAATCGCTAACCCATGCTGTAGCATACCTGTACGCATTGAGCAAAGGCGGGGGGATGAGCCTTTTTGATATATTTAAATCCTTAAGCCAGCAGAGGCATATTTATGGAGTAGCTGCAGATGAATTTGGATATATAGTCAGGGATATGGAATACTTTGGCTATGACATGCTCACAGCACTGAAAAATGCAAATGACAATTCTCCCTCTGAAAAATATAAGAATTTCCTGGATGGTATGCTCTCAATTATTTCAAGTGGCGGAGATGTTACTTCATATCTCAAAAATAAAAGTGAACAATATCGTATTCTTGCAAGCAGGGAGCAAAAGACTTTCCTTGAAACGCTCGCAATACTTGCGGAAGTTTATATTACAGTATTCGTAGTGGGTCCTGTTTTTCTCATAACAATACTTATCGTATTGGGCTTTATGGGATCGAATTCATTAGACGTACTGTACACTTTAGTTTATGTCCTAATACCGATAGGCACACTTTTATTCATAGTTTTCTTATCCACAATATCGGATAATCTAGAAGGGAGAAGCATTCAAACTTCACAGCAAATTCTCAATGAATTTGACAATGTCAGGATTAATGAATATTCAACTATCGATGAAAAAATGTTGAAGAAAATTTCCTGGAATTACAGGATATATAATATTATTGAAAAGGTTAGCAATCCTTTTAAGTGGTTGACCAGTAAACCTCATTATTCTCTTATATTAAGTATTCCTGCAGGTCTGATTTGCATTTCATATGGTATACGGGAAAACCTGACCATATTGTCATCACTCGATTTTTCAAGTATCAGTTTAGGTTATATTAATGTAGAAGCAGCTGCTGCAATCGATGATTACATTGTGTTTTCATTTTTCATCATAAGTGTTCCTTTTATTGTATTTTATGAATCAAAGAGAAGATGGGTTTCAAAAGTTGAAAGTGAAATGCCCGAGTTCTTAAAAAAACTTGCAAGTATCAATGAAGCAGGAATTAACCTCTCCAGCGCAATATCCCTGGTTTCACGTTCAAAAATCGGTGTATTGAATACAGAAATCAAAAGAATGGCTTCCCATCTTTCCTGGGGTGGCAATCTTGAGGAAGTTCTCAAAAAGTTTGAATACAGGGTCAGGACTGAATTTAACAGTCGAATTATTACTTTTATCATACGGGCCAGCGAATCAACAAGCGATGTTATCAGTGTACTCAACATCGCTGCATCAGAAGCCGAGATGCAGAACCAGCTCAAAAAAGAACGTTCAGCTGAAATGACAGTATATGTATTCATAGTATATATCGCATTTCTGGTGTTTCTTTTCATCGTTTATGTGCTTGCTGCCTATTTCCTTCCGGCAGTACCCTCTTCTGCAGGAGATGCAGTGGCAGGCATGCCTATGAATATTCAATTTGACATGGAAGCTTATATATTGCTTTTCTTCCATGCTTGTCTTATACAGGGCGTGTGTTCCGGGCTGGTTGCCGGGAAGATGGGATCAGGCAGCGTTTTAGCGGGCGTGAAACATTCACTGTTCCTGGTATTGATAGCTTATATCACATTTACACAATTCATCTGAAAACAGGTTTACATGTAAGCAGGAGCAATGGAACTATATGAACTCAGTAAAACAGTTATTCGAATCCGAATCTGCAGTGTCAACAGTAGTTTCATTTGTCCTTTTGCTGGGTCTTTTTGTGACGGTGCTGGCTGTCTTTAACGCTCATTACATACCTGAATGGAAAGCAGATGCTGAAAAAGCCCATATGGATGATGTCTATGATGACATTTCCCAGTTAAAGGCCCGGGCTGATATGCTTTCACTTGCCAGTTCCATTGATGAAAATAGTACTGTTTCTTTAAGCATACCCATTAAGATGGGAGGAGGAGATATTCCCATTGTGGGCCCCACCAAAT
The DNA here is from genome assembly GCF_001889405.1 of Methanohalophilus halophilus. Taxonomy (NCBI): domain Archaea; kingdom Methanobacteriati; phylum Methanobacteriota; class Methanomicrobia; order Methanosarcinales; family Methanosarcinaceae; genus Methanohalophilus; species Methanohalophilus halophilus. The sequence continues at coordinate 1,174,035 of NZ_CP017921.1, read as the reverse complement.
CAAGTGGCATAATTTCGGTGAATGATGGTATTTACAATATGGATATTACGGGAATAAATTCTACAGGCTCTTTCATATCACTTGGCTCATATGATCTTGGCACTATTGGTTATGCTTCAAATAATGGTTATTACGTTGACCAAAGCTTTGCCTATGAAAACGGGGCTGTAATCGTTTCGCAAAGGGAAAGATCTCTTATGAAACTGGATCCGTCCATTTCAATAAAAAACCAATCTGGAACCCTATTAGTTGATTTGACTTTAATGGAAATTGCCGGGGATAGGGTAGTGATTACCAGCAACGGTATTGAAGAGGTTAAACTTACAGGTGATGATTGGGTAGAAGAGTTTACTCCAACTAAAAATGAATCACTTACCAACCTTACAATTTCTATGAATACCAGTTATCCTTCAGCATGGGCTAAATATCTCAACGACTCTGCTAAAAATGCCGATCTTGCTTATTCCGGGGATTACAATGTTGATCAAGGAGACGATTATGTAATCTTCGATTTGAACCCATCAGGTAGCAGAATCGATTTTTATCTTCACAAGGCAACAGTTGATGCAAAGGTTGGAACATTCTAATCTATTGGCAGATAGTTTTTTATCATTCAAAATACCCAGTTAAAGAGGGGTATAAGTTTGTTAAAAGAAGCTATGTTCTATGAACAACTTGAGGATAAAAAGGTACGTTGCAATTTATGTAATCACAGGTGTCGCATAGCAGAAGGCAAAACCGGTTTTTGCAAGGTGCGACAGAATAAGGAAGGAAAGCTGTATAGCCTGATTTATAATACGGTTTCAAGTGAAGCTGTTGATCCGATTGAAAAGAAACCCTTATTCCATTTCTATCCGGGCACTTACTCCTATTCACTCGGGACTATTGGCTGTAATTTCCGCTGTAAACATTGCCAGAACTGGACCATTTCGCAGGTCAACCTGGATGAAGCACAATCGGTGGAGATCACCCCTGAGCAGGCAATCGATAGAGCCCTTGCAGCAGGTTGCAAAAGTATTGCCTGGACCTATAATGAGCCTACTATATGGTATGAATATACCTATGACAGTGCAAAACTTGCTAAAGAAGCAGGCCTTGCTACGGTTTATGTGACAAATGGCTATATCACACCGGAGGCATTGAAGCATATATCTCCTTACCTGGATGCTTTCAGGGTCGATATCAAGGCATTTACAGAAAAGTTCTATCATGAACTTTCTTCTGCACATTTGCAACCCGTTCTCGATTCAGCCAAATTGGCCCGTGAACTGGGAATGCATGTAGAGGTGGTGTATCTGGTAATTCCTACATTCAATGATTCAAGTGATGAATTGAGGGATGTTTCCAGATGGGTAGTGGAAAACCTGGGTAAAGAAACACCGGTTCATTTCACACGTTTTCATCCATACTATAAACTCCAGAATGTTTCTCCAACTCCTATTGAGACTCTCGACCTGGCCCATGAAATCGCAACTGAGGAAGGACTGGAATATGTATATCTGGGCAATGTTTTGTCCTCTAAATATGAGCATACGTTCTGTCCTTCCTGTGGCAATATGATTATAGGCAGGGGTGTTTTTGATGTGGAAGAAAGTCATCTGACAGAGGACAACAAATGTGAATACTGTGGTGCATCCATTCCAATCTATGGTAAGTATGGGGGTTACCTGTAAAATCCTCTGATGTACCCCCTTTTTGCCGGCGCCAGACAAAAAGTTTAAATCAGATTAATGCATTAGAAGCGCTCGCGACAAGTCGCATGCAAAGTGCCGCCATAACTCAGTTGGTAGAGTGTCTGGCTGTTAACCAGAATGTCACAGGTTCGAGCCCTGTTGGCGGCGCTCCTTTCATCATTTTTTATGGGCCTATAGCTTAGTCTGGTTAGAGCGCTCGGCTCATAACCGAGCGATCACCGGTTCGAATCCGGTTAGGCCCACCATAATATTTTACTGATTTCCAAACATCCAATGCTTTCATTAGAACATCTTTTTTGTACCACAGTAGGCACATCACTATTTCAGGAAACATGCCAGTCACTGTAGACATATTCAGCGCCGGTATTTGATCCCACAACCCGGATTCCAATCCGATAAGTCTCTCCCACAGGAACCTTCAGGTTCGAAATCTTATAAGAGACTGCTTCATCCACATCAATTTCGGAGATCTGGTCACTTGCAACCTGATCCCAGACCATACCTTCCTGCGTGGCTTCGAGGCCAGTATAAATAATAACATCTTTAGCTTTTTCAGAACCGACATTCTCTACCTCGATATCAAGATCAATATAGGAAAACCGGGAATCATGTCTTCCGCTGCCTGCAAAGTCAATTACAATTTCTGGATAGCCGTCAGTAATAGGAATTATCCGGACCTCGGTATTCCTGTATACGGTGGGAATCCGGCCCACTTCCCAGCCTGAATCTGTTGTTTCAAGGTAGAAATATTTCGTTCCCGAATAATCATAATAGCTTCCGGGAAGGTCATCGCTGCCCTTTACCCCCACAGCCATGTGGCCGGGCAATTCAATCAGCGACACGCCATATCCCATGTCATACAAAAGTGCTGCAAGCAGGATAGATGAATCTTCACAATCCCCGCCTCCGTGGTACATTGTTTCAAAAGGGAATCTGGGATATTCATCATACCCTGCAGAAACACTGTCACTGACATAAGGAAGGGACTGGACAAAAAGCATGGTTATGTAAGGAATCTCCTCCCGGCCATAACCTGCTTCTTCTGCCAGATTTTCCATTTGCAATGTAATCTGGGATATGAATGCATCATCATAAGGGTCATTTACAAAATGCACCCAATCACGATAACGGGTTCTCTGCGAATATAATTCATAAGCTTCTTTGTCATATCTGGCCTGGAGCTGGAATTGCCTGTCGTCGTATTCCCATACATAATTCCTGGTGATTGAATCTTTTTCAATTCTGACCGTTGGTTTCCGTTCACTGTCCGGGCCAGGAAAATCCACATACAGATATATTTCCGGTTTCAAAGTGTATGATAAGTCGATGACAAAACTGTTACCGTATATACTGTCAAGTTCGATTGAATAAATTATGAACTGATCCTCAGGGTCCCATACATCATAACTGCGGCCGGTAAATATCTTTTTAGTACCATATTCATAGCCATCTTTCCTAAAAGATAAGGTAGAATAGCCGTCCTTTCGGTTTATCTCCAGTACCTTCAGGGAATAACCATTATCAATATCCAGTATCGCAGTTTTCTTCAGGGTTGCATTGTACACTTTGGCATCAGTTTCCGGTGAATCCGGTGTTGAAGCATCATCTACCAATGTTTGATCCTCTGGAATTTGCCCGGTTGTGTTTACTCCTTCTGTGCAACCCATAAAGGAGAGGGACAGAAAGACAATTACAAGAACAGGAATCAATTTACTCTTTTGCATGATACATCCTGATTGATATTTAATTGGAATATTCTGCACCTGGCAATTTTTGAATTAGAATTCTTTGCAAATTCCCGAATTTCTAATGGTAGAATCATCAACTTTAACGTAAATGAATGCTGCGTTACATCGTTGAGTATTATCTCATGAATATACTTGATATTATATGATTTAAGAATAGTGACGTCCTTGTTTCTCAAAGTACCTGCAGGCCAAATGACCCATAATCAATTTTTGTCCTGCGATTATTTCCTAATCTTTTTACAGTTGCTAGATGTATACGTACATACGATGCTACGCATCGTAGATGATAGTAGAGTATGGAAAACATGGGTATGCCTGTAAAGGGGAAGGCACTTAGGCGAGAATGTTTGCTGAAGATTGTATTATGTAGAATTATTACAACAAATTCCTTCATAAATTACAAATTTGAGATGTTTTCGAGTGGAAGATCAGGGCAATAATATATGATTTTCACTCATACTAGTTTTCCATTTAGAGCTCCCAAAAATCCGATAAATGCATTAGGGGAACTATAAGTCCCCCCTCTTTAGAATACCTTTCTGTATAAAATAGTCTTAATTTATTTTTCCTTTTTAGTCAACATGTCGCAGTCCTGATCCCATACGAATCAGTGATGCTACTAAAATTGCTTCTTCGATTTCGGAATCTTTTAAACCTGCATTGCGAGCAAATTTTTTGTGATGGGATACACATTCATCACATCCCACCGCCACAGCACTTGCAAGAGCCAGCAGTTTTTTAGTTTTATTATCGATAGCACCATCCTGCATGATGGTATCCTTTAAGTTTGAGAAATCCTTTTCCCAGTTCGACTCTTTGTCATCCATAGAAATAGTCATTTATGTCCTCCACTTTTTACATTTTCCATATATGCTTCTGCCCGGGGAGAAGCACAATATACGATTATTCCGTTCCTTTCCTCTTTCTCAACGTAAAGGGCATTTTCTAACATTCCTATATGGAACTTGGCCTCCATTTTGTTCAGTTCCATTTCATTTTGCAAATTCTCTAAACTCATGGGGGATTCCAGTAAAAGAGATAGTATTCTTCTGCGGATGTTATTCTGAAGTGTTTTTAGCCCGGTGCTGTGATCTTCAGTTGGGTTGCGGTTGAGTTTACCTTCTTTTCTGACTTTGGCAAGCCATTCCTCTTTTCTTTTCTTCAGATCCTCATCAGACATAGCAATCAATAATATGCAACCATTATCAACTATATTTTTTGTGGTATTTTGCATCAAATTAACATTCAGCTAATTATCCCATCTTCTAGATGTCAAGCAGAGTGTATCAAGGATCAGGAATCGTGTTATTGCCAGAGTTTTCAGGGAACTTGACCTGATAGAGCAGTGGGGCAGAGGTTTCCTTGTATCCTGAAGGACGCTGAAGAATCTGGAAGGTCTTATAAACTACCTCTTTGACAAATTCAATTATACAGGTCTGCTCAATCCAAAAGAGGACGATGGTTTTGAAATATTCCAAAACTTATTTCTAAGTAATAAAGCCGAATCGATATACAATGAAGTAAGAGATAGATTAAAGAATGCAACTATCCCTCCGCAACACTTTGATCTAACAAAATATAACATCACAGTCACCAAATGAATCAATCTGATTCTTTATAAGAGTGAAACCAAAAAGTCATACATATTCAACTTGCTTATCCGGGTGAAAAAGGATTTGATGAAATGAGATCTAAGTAAATGAGCAATGAATCAGGGAAGTAAACTTAACCCTCAATCCTTTTTGGCATTCTTGCTTTCCCTGATTCATGTGGGTTTATTCTTAAAAATATAAGTCCAAGAACTTATATCCCATTCAGTCCTTCTGCTTCTTTTCTTCTTCAAGAACAAACTTCTTTCCACAAAGGTCACATTTCCCATCTTCTGTGACATTTGGTTGTCTTGGTGCATCACCACCACAAACTCCACATTTTACCATTTCCATTCACCTCCCACAAATTATGTACGTCTAAAAGCTTGGGAGACAATGGATATATAATTGAGCATGCTCAAAAAAAGATTATCATGTAGAAGTATATTATGAATTTGATATATCCATAAAAATCTCAGTGGACAATATGTCAAAATGAATATTGGTCTGAAAATAGAAAGCCTCGGGCGGGATTCGAACCCGCGACCTCGTCCTTACCAAGGACGCACTACACCCCTAAGCCACCGAGGCACGCTTTTCTTGACTGCGACCCCTCAATAGGAGTGATACCATAATAAGTTTTCGGTTTTCCGGATTCGGTTCAGAGCAACCAGCGACCATCTGCAGGGAAGCGTTCTTTGATCCACATGAGCGCATCATTGTGATGCACAATACGATAGGTCCTTGAGAGATATTCACGACTGCCAAAAAGAGAACCGTCAGTCTCCATCTGTATAGTGTCAAAGTCCCTGCGGGTTTCCATGCCGTAATTACGCAGAATCTTACCAATGGGTATATCGGCACGCATCATATCCCTGCGAACCTCTTCTGGCATACGGCCAATCGGAGAGAGGGAAACCGCATGAACATAAGGGACACCATCCGCCACCAATCGCACGGTGCGATGATTCACTTCTTCGCCAACATCCACATCCAAAAGCCTGGCCATTTCCTCATCGGCTTTAACTAGATGTTGATCCTCGGTAATTACCTCAACTTCGTGGCGTGTCATAATCTCCAGCAGGAAGGTTACAGAACCATCGGTGCCTGCACAGACACGCAGGCATGTGGGAATCTCAAAAGTCTTGAGATCCTTGAGAAAGTCGCGATTGACAAACACGTATGATCCTATTATTTGGAAACTGCCTTTTTGGCGTTCTTAACTCGTTCCTTGGCAGTGTAACCAGTAGCCTTATAGAGAAAATCGCGAAACCTCTTGTTGGTATCAAGAATGACCTCATCAGAGACGCCTTCAGCTTCAGAATTCGTGTCAACTGCAAGTTTTTTGCCGTTCAGCCACACAGAAAGTTCCTTCATAACACCGTATGAAGTAACTAATTTATCTCCTTGCCTTGATATATCGGAAGGGAAACATTCCTCAAGCGCTTCATAGATACGTTCAATATCAGGGGAATGACCACGTTTTAATTTGTATTCCTGCATGTCAATCGATTAATTACATACCGGCAGACATGGATAAATGTTTTGGTCTAAGAAAATTATCTGAATTTGAACCGCATAAAAAACAAATAAATAAGATATAATCATTCACATATAAGAAAAATATTTAAATACCTTCATATCATAGAGCAATTTGTAATGAGCAAGGCTGAAAAGCAGCTTTCATATCGTACCACCACCATACCACCAATCTGCTTTTTTTACGATACCTTGCTCATTACCTGATTGTAAAAATTACTCCTTAACAATTATCTTACGCCCTTTTTCTCCCACAATTATTACACGGGGCACCTTTTCTACAACAATATTGGCAAGGCTTTCCATATCCTCCCATGCAGGCACAGGCGAGGTGTATCCTGCAAAAGGAAGATCAAAATCGGGATTGCTTAAGAATTGATAAAGAAGTACCTCACAAGCTCCTTCCATAACAGGCAACATCCTCTTCACGGATTCTTCAGTAACATAACCGGGAATTACACGAACCCAGAGTCGCAACCATCTGGTTTTAGCAATATCTATCGATGTTTTGAGGTTTGCAACATATTGTTCTACCCTTTTGGAGGAAAGCCCCGTAAGTTCCTCAATTGCAGCCGTATCTTCAAGTGGTGCCTTCAATTCCAGAACAAACCCTTTTACAAACCGAAGAGATTGCTCCAGTACTTCGGGTTTCATGCCATCCGACTTTAGAATAATCTCCATACCCATTGAATGCAACCGCTCAATCAATGGGATTAACTCCTTCTGGAGAGTGGGTTCGGCTCCTCCGATAAAAACCTTCTTTACAGCTGAATTGCTGACAAAATCAGCAACTTCGTCTATACTGTATTCCTCAAAGGGTTGCCTGATATGAATACAATAGGGACATTTAAGGTTACAGCCAAAAAAGTCCAGACGTACCTGTTCTCCCTTTAACCCCATATTAATAAGTCGCATTATATATTCCCACCAATAACAATAAATCTTGAAGTATATCAAACTTTCTAAAATCGAATTCCTTCTGTAACCATGGACAAATTATAATACCAGAAAAACCAATTTAGCCTCAAGATATACGTTACGGGTGAACTTATGGTAAAAAAACTGACCCTCGAAGACCTTAAACTGAGCAAGGAGAAAAAGGAAGATGAGATGGGAGCTGAAATCGAAGGCCTGTATGACCTCGTAATCCCTCCGGGTACTCCTTCATACCTGGTCTATGATCTTGTTGAAGAATTTGATCTTGAACCCCTTGAGAGAAAGATCGGTGTAAACATTGTTGAATGTGATGAGAGAGGAGTTATAGTACTCAGAGGAGAACTTGAAGCCGTCCAGGCAGCAGAACAGTATCTTTTTGATGAATTGAAAGCCTACGTGGGATCCGAATGAAATTACTCTTTTATCCCCGTTATTAAATCTTTACTGAAATCAAAAACATCTGCTGAATCTTCGCCATCGGTTACTTTCACACAACAACTATCATCAATTTTCCCGATGACTGCAGCAGTGATACCCACTTCTTCGAATGCATTCAGGCATTCATCGACATTTTCCGTTTTTGCAGTCACAATGTAACCGGTTGCGGGATAAATCATCAGCCACTGGTCCAGGGCAACATCGGGGGGTTTGGGTATCTGCTCCAGATTCACCTCTGCACCCACCATACTTGTCTCACAAAGCATTCCCAGGGTACCTATTGTACCCGGATTACTGATGTCCTTGCCGGCAGTTACAAGATGTTTTTCGCCGATATTTTGCATTATCATGAACCGGGAGCGAACGGTTTCAGAATCCTTGAAAGAAGTCGTATCCCAGCTATAAGGGGAATTCTTCCCCACCCGGCCATCCATATCATAGCCGACAATAACTGTATCACCCACACAGGCGGTGTCACTGCGGATTACACAATCCTTCTTTGCGATCCCTATAATGGACACTGATAGTGAATTGTACGGTGTGTCAGGATGCAGATGGCCTCCGACCATAGGCACACCAAATTTTCTCACCCCGTCTTTCATACCCTGCAGCATACCGTCACATACATCCTTGTGAGAAGAAGACATCACATTTACCATGGCAAGCGGCTGTGCCCCCATAGCAGATATATCGTTAATATTTACAACAACAGAAGTATAACCCGTCCACCACGGACTTGCTTCTGTGATCCTGCCCCATATCCCATCAGCAGCAAACAGGATGACTTCATCGCCACCAATATCAATTATTGCAGCGTCATCACCCATATCAACGACAGTACCCCCATAACTTTCCCTCACGTCATCGAACATACGTGCAATGTCTGCGATAGGTGCTTTGCGGGATACACCCTCAAAATCATGCAGTTTCTGGGCAAGGGTATGTACATCCAATTGAAAGTCTCCACATTTATTCTGGCGTGTCACCAGAAGTTTTCGTTTTGGCGGATTCGGCCTTTTTAAGAGCATCGACTTTAACCATATTGCGACGTTGTTCGCTCATTTGAGAAAGGTCTTTGCCCAGAAGACCATAAGCATCGGACCGACACTGGCGACAGTGGCGCATTTGTTGAACATATGGTTCGCAGGAATCCTGTACAGCTTTGCGTTGTTGTGGAGTAGGAGCAGTCCAGTCAGCAAAATCAGCCTGACAGATAAGAGGCATAACGTTCATGATATACACACCCATGTCATTGAGTTTCTGTGCAATCTCGATAATATGGTCCTCATTGATACCCGGAACAAGCACCGTGTTTATCTTGACAACCAGTCCTGCTTCCACGGCCTTGCGAATACCTTCAAGCTGGTTTTCAAGAAGAATGCTGGCTCCTTCAACACCCCGGTAGGTTTTACCGTTATAATTTACATGATCTACAATTTTTGCCCCTATTTCAGGGTCAATGGCATTCAAAGTAACAGTTAATGTGGAAACACCGGAATCCAGGACATCCTGTATCCTGGCAGGCAGAGCCAGACCATTAGTACTCAGGCAGAGAGTGACATCCGGGAAATGTTGTTTTATAAGTTTGAAAGTCTCAAAGGTTTCATCATTTGCAAGAGGATCACCCGGACCGGCGATACCCACAACTTTAATGAAGGGATATTCTTTCAATACCTTTTGTGTTTTTTCAAGGGCCTGTTGTGGAGTTAAAACTTCACTTGTAACCCCGGGTCGACTTTCATTTACGCAATCATATTTACGTTCACAGTATTTACATTTAATATTGCATTTAGGAGCCACCGACAGATGAATCCTTCCAAATTTATGTTGTGCATCCTTGTTATAGCAGGGATGCTGGGCAATAAGTCTCTTTATCGAGTCCCGGTCTTCTTCCGGCAGACATTCTTCAGGGTCCTTTCCGCTCTCTGTGGCCAAAATATTTCCTCCACTCTAGACAAATCTTATGTTGCTATTGAGTCACATCTAGATATAGGTTTTGGAATCTCAGTCAGTTGATTCCGCTTAACTGGCACCACTTGCCGTGTCCTTCCCAGACCTTCACAGAGAGAGGGAAATCCAGCTGCTGAGATAGCCTGTTATAGATATGTTCACAGAGATTTTCCGAACTTGGATACTCCATTATATCATTGAGCATGCAATGATCATATTCTTTCAAAGTAGACCGAACGGTCTGTTTTACGTCATAGAAATCAATGACCATACCGGATGGCTTTTTTTCTCCTTCAAGGACAACTTCCACCTTATAGGTATGACCATGAACTATACCACAACTTTCATGCCCGGGCAGATGATGGGCACTGTCAATATATTCCTCTACTCCAAGTTTCATTTTTGTCATTATAGGCACCCCCACAGTTTGTGAGTCTGCGGGATTATTAGAGTGTTTTTGCTTTTGAGTAAATTTTCCTGCAGGGAAAGTATTGTCTGTATATTTGTAGCCTTTTTGTGCTGTGTGACCGGCTGCAGTATCACACAGCTTATGTAATCGGAGATCTGCTCTACAATATCCATCACATCAGCCGGTTTAGTTGAAGAAGTTACTACAATTTTACAGAAACAATCCCTGTGCTGAGTGCTGCGAAGGGTGCGGAAACACTGGTATGTGTGTTCGATGTGTTCATCAAAATTACTCCCTTCAAATTCTTCGGGTAATTTCACATCTCCGGCCACATAATCCACCGAGTCCTTCACAATCGCTGCCTTTTCCGGCAGGGTCATGTTAGTTTCAAGATAAACAGGTGCAGGCAGATCCAGATCCCTGATGAATTCTGCATGTAAAAGAGGCTCCCCGCCTGTCAGGGATACCGAGTGAAGATTAGCAAATGACCTGATACTATCTTCGATATCTGAAGTGCAAAGCAGGGGTGAGAGTTTTTCAAATTCACCGCTTCCCGGCACTTTTTCAAAAAGACAATAATCCGGCTCATCCAGAGGAGTATCACAGTAAGAGCAATCCAGATTACACCCAACAAATCTGACAAAGGCCTGCCGCACCCCTACATAAGGACCCTCCCCCTGTACCGCACAGAATATCTCGGACACGGGCTTTCTTTCCACTTAAACCACATCCAGGGGTCGGGATTTTCGAAGATCTCCTTCGACATCCTCCATCTCTTTGATGTACCTGTCTGTGATAGCTTCCAGCAAGTGCCGGGCTTTTTCTGCAGCAATACCACATTCTTCCAGATTCCCATAAAAATCATGGCATACGTTGATGCCAAAATGTATCTTCTGTGAGACCGCAGAGGTGCTTGCAATGGATACCGTCAGTTTTTTCCCGTTGGCAAAAAGATCATCCCCCTCCCTGTTAGTCATGATTCCCATAGAGGAAAGAGTTTCAGCAACAAGAGCTGTGAAAAGCCGCTGCCTGCTGTAGATTAATTTCAGGTCGGTAGAATCAAAATGCTCAATGATGAAATGAAGCATGTCCGCAGATACAATGGATTCGTTTTCCCTTCTGTCCTCAAGGTCTATCATGTGTGCTATTTGCACATCACATTGTCCCCGGAATGCTACCACAGAATCTGCCTGTATCCCGAACACCTGGTAGGCCCAGAGAGAGGATATCTGGCTGCCGTCATAATTATAAGTCTCATCCATTATATGCGCTTCAATTCCCATTATATATCCTCCACTGCCGGATCCTTGATGCCTGCTTCCCGGAAAGCCCGTGCCCGCCTGACACAGCTTTCACATAATCCACAGGGTTTTTCTTCTCCCTGGTAGCAGCTCCAGCTTAAAACCAACGGAGCCCTTGCCCGCACTGCTTCCTTTACAATGGACACCTTATCCATTTCAAGCACAGGAGATATCAGTCGTACTCCATTGAGAGTGGAGTAAGAAAGGGCCCTGTTGATACAGTCCACGAATTCCGGGGAATTGTCCGGGAAAGTGGCAGCTTCCTCGGCATTGAAACCGGCAATAATATAGTCACAACCCATGGCTTCGGCAAAGGCGGCAGCAACATTTGCCATCAATCCATTCCTGTTGGGAACCCAGACTTTTGCGGCAGATTCAGAAGTAACTTTAGCATTCCCGAGGTCTGCCTCGGCCATATCCGGTACATCTCCCTGACGGTTTACCAGGGACGTTGTAGTAATATCCTTCATCCAGTCCAGCGAAATGACACGGTGTTGAATGCCGTAATAGTCACATATCTGCCGGGAAAGGCCAATCTCTGCATCCGCAGCCAGCTGTCCATAATCAAAGGTAAGACCAAGCTGTACATCATATTTTCCAGACGCTATCGCAAGGGATGCGACAGAATCCAATCCACTGCTGAGTAAACAAACCGCTTTCATTAATATACACCGGTATTCCTCCAGTACTCCCGGAGTATTATTTATAGCTATCCCGAGTTAATTGAAAACAGAAAATAATAATAACGTTCTGTAATTGTAAACAATTTCAGGAAAAATAGTATCACGAAGTTTTTATATATTATATAATATATTTCAAATAGAGACCTGAATTCTACGAAAACCATATTGTTAATTCAATAGGTGATAAAATGTCAGAATATTTCAGTGAAAAGATGCTTCAGTCAAAATTAAAGAAGATGTATTGGATGGAATCCCAGCTGGAACAGCTCATACTCTGGGAATCAGAACTTGAACTGGAAGGAGCGGAAAGTGAGGCCCTACAAATACTATCCAATGACTCAGAAAGGCATAGATTGATTGTGGAATATTGGATGGAAATAGCCGATATAGCCATACCGAAAGAACCTCCCCTGGGAGTGCCTATTAAACATTTTGATTTTGAAGGTATGGATGGTCCGGAAATGTTCCAAAAAATAAGAAAATACGAAATCCTTGCCCACAGTGATTATAAAAAAATAGCATCTATAAACCAGAATGTTCTGCAGGAATTTTTCGGCAGAAAAGAAAAGAGTAACGAGTTCACCAAACAAATGGAAAGAATCGCACAGGAAGAAGAACGACATCGCCAAATATGTGAGGAAAGGGTCGGCGGATTTAAGACCATAAGGGGCAGAAGTTGAGTGGCCATCTGCCCTTACCAGGAATAATCAGAACAATTTTGCCTTCGAACCTATACCTTTATTTTTTGCCTTTTTATAAACCAGATTGGCGGTCACAATATCCTGTATCGCAAGTCCAGTTGAATCGAAAACCGTGACCTGACTGTCCGATTCACGACCCTCATGCAGACCGGCAACTATCTGACCCAGTTGGGCGAAGATATCTTCCTGTCGGATGTAACCCTCAGAAAGAGGGACATTCACTTCCCCGGAATGGGTGGCCTGTGCCATATCATCGACCACAACCCTTGCTTTCTGGAGAATGTTGGGATCCAGCTCTTCCTTGCCCCTGGCGTCAGCCCCGATAGCATTGATGTGCAGCCCCTCCGGTAACCATTGTGCTTTGATTATCGGCTTTCTTGAAGGAGTAGTGGTTATCAGGATGTCTGCATCGCAGGCTTTCTGGATACTATCAACTACTGTTATGTCACAGCATGCAACTGATTCCATTCCTTCTTTGAAATCCTCCGCTCTTGAAGTATCCAGATCGAATACATATACCTGTTCAAGATCGAAAACGTTCGATATAGCCTCTAATTGTGTCCTGGCCTGATTGCCCGCTCCCACCATCCCCACGACACTGCTGTTTTCACGTGCAAGATAGCGGGCTGCCACACCTCCTGCAGCCCCGGTGCGTATATCTGTGAGGTATGTACCATCCATCATGGCAAGAGGTGCACCGGTGGATGTGGAATTGAGTATAACCGTCGCCATTACAGTAGGCAGGCCTACTTTACGGTTTTCAGGATGGACATTTACGACCTTGACACCTGCAACATCCTCTTCCTCCAGAAAAGCAGGCATTGTGCGTAGATCACCATTATGTTCGGTAAAATAAAGATAAGATTTAGGTGGCATCTGTACCTTATTCCTTCCGTGCTGGGCAAAAGCCATTTCCACTGCCTCCAGGGCTGAAGGCATATCCAGCAAGGATTTCACGTCATCCTGATCAAGCCAGAGTATTTCCAAAAAATCACCATTAAAGGGTGGTTGCCGACATGTATAAAACTTATCGGAAGAGATTTTCAGGTATGACTGCCGCAGGTATCACATCAGTAGAAAGATTCAAAAATAAACTAAAAGAACCTGCAGCCGACATAAGGTATCTTCTCTATAGGGGATACAGGAGAAAAGGTGTAATCAGGTTTGTCAGCAACCATTACCGTCTGGCAGAGGAAGACAGGCACATCCTTACAAGGCTTGTATTTGACCCGGAGACCGCAGCCAGACGCAGTAATAGAAGGCTCACATGCTCACGACTGAAGGGGTATGATATCTTCATAGACGGATACAATGTACTGATAACCATGGAAAGTGTAATCCAGAACGAGACAGTATGGTTTGCAGACGATGGATTCCTGCGTGACACCCGGGGGATTTTCAAGAACCACACCAATACAGCTACAACCTATCAGGCTGTTGATGAGATGCTGACCACACTCTCGGTACTGGGAGTGAATTCTGCAACAATCCTTCTTGACAGCCAGATGAGCAACAGTGGCAAACTTGCACAATTCATCCGTAAGAGAGCAGCGAAATACCTGTTCAAAACAGCCGTCACGACATCAAAAAATGTGGATTTCGACCTCAAACAGGCAGGCCACCTTGGAGTTATCGCAACTGCTGACAGCGTAATAGTGGATGCTGTGGAAAGGGCGGCCGACCTAACTGCATGCTGGATGGAACAGAACGGTATTGTGGGGGAGAGTATAGAGGACAACGGATGATTCGATTGCAACAAAATATTGTGATTAGAAATCCAAAAGCAGCCTAAAGTAGAATACAAATATAAACTTAACTTCATATTATATGCTATGTATGAGTTGGTATCCCCAATCAACGCCTATGCTGTAGTCAAATATATAGGTTCCCTGTTGATGATATTTGCCTTAGTCTTAACCGTGCCAGTGGGAGCGGCATTACTGCTGGGTGATTCTTCATCTGCCTGCTATTATGCACTCACGGCGATCATAACAGGAATGTTGGGGTTTGCAATCTATAAGGCACTCCCGGACTATGAACTGGAAACAAAGGATGCCATTGTACTTGCAGCCCTCGCATTCCCGCTTATATCTTTCGTTTCATCCATACCAATGTCCCTTACAACAGGTATGCCTTTTATTGATGCATTCTTTGAAAGCGTTTCCGCAACCACCACCACAGGGCTCAGTGTGGCCCCCACTGATGCAGGACCTGTTTTCCTGTTTAGCCGGGCATGGTCCCAATGGGTAGGTGGTATAGGCATCATACTGATCGCCCTCTCGATATTTGTCAACCCCGGAGCCTCTGCTTTCAGGATATACAAAGCATATTCCGGTGAAAAAACGATAAAACCAACCGTGGTTTCAACCACACGCCTGCTTGGGAAAATCTATGTGGTAATAACGGTTATTGCAATAGCCATTCTCCTGCTGAGTGGTATGTCCCTGTTTGACGCGACAGCACACGGCCTGAGTAGTGTCTCAACAGGTGGCTTTTCCACAAGACCAGGCAGTGTCGGGGAATTCGGGCATATTCTTGTTCCACTGACTATCGCCATAGCATGTATAATGGGAGCAATCAATTTTGAACTGTACCCAGAGGCCCTCAAAAATCCCAAAAAAATAGCAGAAAACCTTGAACTCAGGTCTTTTTTCATCATTGCGGGTATAGGGACTCTTATCTTCGCTTTTTCTATTTTGCAAGACCCTGGAATACAGCTGGGGACTACTGAAATCGCCTTTCAGGTCATATCTGCCCTTACAACAGCAGGTTTTTCAACCCTTGACATGTCGGTTTTGCCCGATTCATCAAAGGCAGTCCTAAGCGGTCTTATGTGGATAGGAGGAAGCATAGGTTCCACAGCTGGCGGAATCAAGATATTCAGGCTGATTGTGCTTGCGGGGCTTATCCGGTTTGTATTCCTGCGCTTCTTTCTGCCCAAAGAAACGGTAACACCATTCAGGATCAGAGACCGCGTTATAGAAAATGATGAACTGTACCAGATAACCGTTTTCGTGGCCCTTTATGTGGTCATCGTTATTGTTTCAACATATATCCTAATGCTTCATGGCATTGGTACCGAAAATGCCATATTTGAGGTTTCAAGTGCACTTGGTACAGTCGGTCTTTCTGCAGGGGTGACAGATGCAACGATGCCTTCAGTCCTTAAACTTGTACTGTGTTTTGACATGCTTCTTGGAAGGATTGAAATCATACCAATACTAATATTGTTTATGCCAAGAACCTGGATACAGAGAGCAAGATAAGGAGTAATATGAATGAGAGTCATAATAGTAGGCGGTGGGGCACTGGGACAACATCTAGCCAAGAACCTGATAGACCAGGGATACGAAATCATCTTGATAGAAAGGAATGCTGAACATGCCAAAGAACTTGCAGAGTCATTTGATTGTACAATCATCAATGCCGAAGGAACCAAGCCCGAGATACTTGAGAAAGCAGAAATCGAGGAAGCTGATGCAGTTGTCGCCTGTACAGATAACGACCAGAACAATATCCTGATAGGCTTGATAGCCAGAAGTTCCAATAATGCCAAAATAATTGTCAAAACAAATGAAGAGCAGTTCATGGCAGTGGCAAGGAAACTGGGATTCCGGCATATCATTAATCCTTCGAACACTTCTTCCATGATAATATCGGATGTGCTAAGAGGCGTGGATACAATGGAACTAAGTAATCTTGTACGTTCCAATGTACGTTTCATCAGTATTATCGTAGGTGATAAAACTGCTGGAAAGCATCTTTCAGAACTCCCCCTCCCCTCAGAAAGCGCATTTGTGGGCCTCTACAGAGAGTCAAATTTTATTCTGGCAGGAAAAGATCCCAAAATTGAGAAGGAAGACGAATTAGTGGTAGTCACAAATAGTGATCAGATGAACAAAATATATGACCAATTCGATGAAAGTGGGGTATGATAATTTAATTTGTTATACATTTTTCAGAGGCAACGGTTAGATAAATAAGAGACATAGATCATACATCTATTATTATAAAATATAACAGGGAGTGAAATAAATGGCAGAAGAAATGAGTCTTGAGGAAATGGAACAAAAGAAAGAAATGGTAATGTCCATGTGCATATGCCCTAGCTGTCCCTCATGGGTCGAATGCGGGGAAAAGGGAGGATATTGCTTTTCAACAATCGGAAAGAGTGGCTGCATTAATGAAGAGAGTGGCTGTATTTGCGGAGGATGTCCGGTAACAGAGGAGATGGGACTTACTAACGGCTATTACTGTACCAGAGGATCCGAGAAGGAACAGCTTGGGAAGTAATCCTTCCATAATATCTTTTTTTGAGCATACATATTCCGTGCATTACGTCAGGGAAAATATATTGTAATTTTATATATGTCCACATTGCACCTGCATATCTCCGCGAATCCCTCCCGGAAAACAAAAGTGAGATACCAAACTGTGATACAATGTCCAAATACCGATGTGAGATCTGTAATGTTTTTGAGTACGACGACGATAGAGGAAATTCACTTACCGATATCAGGCCGGATACGAAACCTGAGGATTTCCCTGATGACTGGGAATGTCCTATCTGTAAAGCGAATAAGACTCACTTAAAACCCGTAAAAGAGGAGAAGGCTGAGACCCATGTAGATGAAGTTGTAACCTGTCCCTACTGTGGTACAAAAAGCAGAATGTCAATAACCACCCTCGATAAGGAGCTGGGTGGATATCTGGGGGAGTGGAAAAGGGAATCCGACGAACTGGAAAGCCATATGTCAGATATTCATCAAATATCCGTCACAGGTGAATCCGTAATCGAACCCATGAGAACAAAAATGGACGTGGTCTCCTGGGATGATATACTAATAAAAGGTGCACAACTTGCAAATTTTCCTTTAAACCATGACGAGGCAGTTACCACAGGTACAACAATCGGTCCAAAAGCAAAACGACCCCTAATGATAGACACACCTCTTTACATTACCCATATGTCATACGGAGCACTCTCACGGGAGGTTAAGATCTCCCTGGCAACCGGAAGTGCTGCTTTGGGAACTGCCATGTGCTCGGGAGAAGGCGGAATTTTGCAGGAATCTTTTGAAAAGGCACACAAATACATATTCGAATACGTACCCAACAGGTACAGTGTCACTGATGAGAACCTGCAAAAAGTGGATGCCATAGAAATAAAGATAGGCCAGTCAGTAAAACCCGGAATGGGAGGACAATTGCCGGCTGAGAAAGTAACTCCTGAGATTGCAAAGGCAAGGGGATTTCCACAGGGGGTGGATGTTATATCTCCGTCCCGCTACGAGGACATTAAGAACAAGGATGATCTCAAGAACAAGGTTTCCTGGCTCAGGGAAAAATCCGGGGGCAAACCAATCGGTATCAAGATAGCGGCAGGCAATATTGAAGCAGATCTTGAGGTTGCAATCCATGCAGACCCTGATTTTATTACAATCGACGGGCGACCCGGAGCAACCGCAGCTGCAAAAAAGTTTGTCAAACAGGCAACGTCAATGCCTACCCTATTCGCCCTGTACAGGGCCAGGAAATTTCTGGATGACAGGAACATAAAGGACATCTCACTGGTTATCACAGGTGGCCTGAGGGTTTCCTCTGATTTTGCAAAGGCACTTGCAATGGGAGCCGATGCCATAGCGATAGGCACTGCAGCCCTGATGGCATGTGCATGCCAGCAATACCGTTTGTGTGACACCGGACAGTGTCCGGTGGGGGTTACCACCCAGAATCCGGAGCTTCGAAAGAGACTGAAGATCGAATATTCCGCCAAAAAACTGGAGCATTTCCTGAGAGTTTCAACGGAGGAAATGAAGGATTTTGCCCGGTTGACGGGCAACGATGATGTCCATAAATTAAGCACAGAGGACCTGTGCACCACAAACACGGAAATTTCAGGAAATACTGATATCGGGCATGTCTGATTAAAGATATGCCATTTTTTACTAATATTTCCAATCATGGGACAAAAACATAATTATCCGATCAGGATTACATTAAATCCAGATGAAAAACATAGGAATACTCATTACCGATCCTGAAGACTGGACCACAAAATCTCTAATAGAAGCCACATCCAACAACCGCATTACCCCCATACCGATTAATCTTGCCGATGCAGAAGTGACCATCGGGACAAACATAACCTATCACGCAGGTGACATAAACCTGCAGGACCTTGATGCCATCGTTGCAAGGGATGCCGGCGGAGGCAATGGAGATGGAGTCATTTTCAGGTTTGATATTTTACGCCAGTTGGAAAGCTGTGGGATACCTGTTATCAATTCACCGGCATCAATCCAGAATGCTGCAAACAAATATCATGCTACATACCTTCTGGCAGAAGCAAATATACCGGTACCTCCCACAAAAGGCGTCCAGGATACAGAAAGTGCCATGAATACCCTGGCATCATTTGAAGACGCCATTATCAAGCCTGTATTCGGGTATAAAGGAATGGGAATATACAGGATCAAGAACGGACAGATAATCTATCCAGATGGAAATATGGATGATACACCGGTAAGGGGATTTGTAAGCAGGATGATGAATGAAAGGGGGATGTTATACATCCAGAAATATATAGCAAATCCCGGCAGGGACATACGTGCTTTTGTTGTGGGGGATGAAGTAATCGGAGCTATCTACAGGAAAGCGGAAAAGGGATGGTTAAACAATCTTAGCCAGGGTGGAAATACTGAAAAATGTATGCTGGAAAAAGAACAGGAAGAACTGTGTATCCGCACATGTGAAAAAATAGGGGCCGAATATGCAGGAGTTGACCTGATCGAAGGAAAAGACGGTAACATGGTGCTGGAAGTAAATGCAACTCCTTCCGGGGCAGGTATTTATAGAACATGGGGGATAAATCCGGCAGAGAAGATAATAGACCACCTTATGGAAAGGCTCTGACCTGATTTCCTAAAGAGGACATTAAAATGTTTACCTGCAAACAATGTATTGTGATCCGACAGGACCTGAAACTATCAAAGGGCAAACTTGCGGTACAGGTGGCCCATGCTGCAGTATCAGCATCCGAGAAGGCAGATTCCAAAATATATTCAAAATGGAAAGCTGAAGGACAGAAAAAAGTAGTACTCAAAGTGCCTGCCGAAAGGGACCTTTATGAGTTAAGGGAAATCGCCCGGGCACAGAACCTTCCCACCGCCCTGATACAGGATGCCGGCCTGACCGAGATTAAACCGGGCACTGTCACTGCTCTTGGCATAGGGCCCGCAACAAATGAAGACATAGAACGTATCACCGGTTCCCTGAAGTTGCTTTAAAGGATGGTACAATGAGGACAAAGGGTTTCATTTTACTGATAGCCCTGATTGGCATACTGATCTATATCGGCGGCCAGAATCCGGAACTTCTGCAAGAAAGCATTCCCATCTCCAATGACAGAAGTATGGAAACTGCCTATGAACCCGATACCCAAACCCTGACATACCCACAAGTACACGTTCTTGATCCAGAATATGACGATAAACCCACCCAAAGTCAGATACTGCCCCCCGGCTACAGCATATCAAGTGCTTACAGTTATGGTGAACCCTTCCGGAAAAATACCGGTATGCTCACAATGACCATCACAAATACGGGAAATAATGAAATTTACGTATATGGATACGGCATCCGGCCGGCAAGTGGAAACGGCATATACGATTTTGAAAGCGGATACCTGATACCCCCAAAAGAAGAAAAAGAACTGGGATATGCCTGTTTTGACGTACCCGACAAAACGACAATAAAACCAGAGCCTTTCATAAAGATAATGGCAATTTCCGAATCAGGTAAATGGCACGATTACGGGATGCAGTATTTTGACGCAATTGAAATCGAAACCCGAGCTGCTGCTACAGAAGTAAATCCACAATATAGTTACAACCCGGCATATCTTTTCGATAAGATAAACTCCCTTGTCAATTCATCCGACCCACAGGTCAGAAGCAAAGCTGCAAAAGCAGCAAAAGAGTACCCCGGCAAATACAATATTCACCAGGTATGTGCCCTGTATGATAATTTGATAGAAGATGTGGATTATATCAGCGATCCCCGGGGATCGGATTACTGGGTCGGCCCGGGTGAGACCCTGGAAATCGGGGCAGGAGACTGTGATGATTACGCCATCACAATGGCTTCCCTGGTGGAAGCAATCGGGGGCACATCCCGGATATACCTGACCGATACACATGCCTATGCGGCAGTTTACATCGGAACAGATGAAGACATCGATCGTATCTCAGGGGCCATAGAGCAATACTATGGGTGCGTGCCCGTATATTATGCAACCGATAAATACGGTTGCTGGTTACTTCTTGATCCGACCGCAGGCATGTATGCAGGAAGCCTGCCGGTGGAAACTGCTCCCACAGAAAACGGCTGGACATACACCAGGAATACAAATGTAACAGTAATAGATATTGCCGCAAGATGAGGATTATCCATGCAAGTGCCTGATATAGAAAAACAAACCGGTATCGACCTTTATGTAACGGAAACAGAAGGTATCGGCGGAAAGTTAAAACAAATTAGTGAAGATTTTGTTGTTGAGGAAGTCACGGGTAGGGAGGAAGGCAAGGAAGGAAAATACCTGATTCTTGAACTTACGAAAAAAAACTGGGAAACCCACCACCTGATAAGGGATATGTCCCGAATTCTGGGAATAAGTTCCAAAAGGTTTGGTTTTGCCGGTACCAAGGACAAAAGGGCACTTACCATCCAGCGTATAAGTATATACGATCTTGAAACAGAAGACGTTGAAAGAATAAAACTTAAGGATGTGGATCTGAAAGTCCTGGGCCGCTCCAACAAAGATGTGGGTTTGGGAGACCTCGTGGGAAATAAATTCAAAATCATTGTCCGGGATATCGACCTGCCACAGGAAAAACTTGATAACAGACTCCTGAATATCACTTCCACAATAAATAAACTTGATGGAGTACCCAACTTTTTCGGGATTCAGAGATTTGGCTCACGTCGTCCCATCACCCATCTTGTGGGCGAATCAATAGTAAGGGGAGATATTGAAAAAGCTGCAATAGATTATATTGGTTTGAGTTTTCCAGATGAGCACGAGAAAACAAAGCTTGTACGCGACCGTTTCTATAAGGAGCGCAACTATATCGAAAGCCTGAAAGAATATCCGGTTCAGTTGCGCTACGAAAGGGCAATGATGCACTATCTTGTGAATAATCCGGATGACTTTGCCGGAGCATTCGGCGAATTGAGTTCCAACATGCGGAATATGTTTGTCCATGCCTGCCAGTCATATATCTATAATCGGATAATCTGCAGACGGATCCGGGGAAAACTGCCCCTCAATGAAGCAGTCGAAGGTGATATTGTGTGCTTCAAGAATAAGCAGGGACTGCCAGATACCTCCCGGCTTGAAACTGTAACATCCTCCAAGGTAAAAGGAATAAATAATCTGATTCGCAGGGGCAGGGCTTTTGTGACGGCCCCGCTGGTCGGCACATCCACCGAATTTACGGACAGCTCACCGGGCAATATAGAAAAAGAAATACTCCATCAGACAGGTTTTGAACAGAACGATTTCCATATTCCCGAGATTCCTCGTATCACCTCAAAGGGCAGGCGCAGGGAAATACTGTTGAATGTCAAACCGGCTTACACAATTGCTGACGACGAATTAAATGAAGGGAAGAAAAAAGTTACACTGGAGTTCTGTCTGCCCAAGGGAAGTTATGCAACAACTGTCCTCAGGGAATACATGAAAGCAGAACCCGCAGATATGAGTTAATTATTTTCTCTTAAACATTGCTTCCACAAAGGCCCTGAAAGGAGGAGAGGGCCTGCCGGGTCTTGAGCGAAATTCAGGATGGAACTGGGAAGCAAAAAAGAAACTATGGGAAGGTATTTCGGCTATTTCCATACGATTGCGATTCTTCCCTGAAAATACCATTCCCTTCTCTTCCAGCCTATCTACAAAGTTGGGATTTACCTCATACCGGTGACGATGGCGCTCGACTATGGTATCGGTTCCATAGATTTTTTCTGCCAGTGAACCCTTTGTGAGAATGGCCTCATAATCCCCAAGCCTCATTGTGGCACCCATATTTACTATATTCTCCTGTTCCGGCAAAAGGTCAATTACCGGATAAGGAGTGTTTTCATCGAATTCGGCACTGTTGGCATTTTCCATACCCGCTACATTCCGTGCAAACTCAATAACACACAATTGCATACCAAGACACAGCCCCAGGAAAGGAATATCATTTTCCCGGGCAAACTTTACCGCCTGGATCTTGCCTTCTACACCCCGTTCCCCGAAACCACCAGGAACAAGCACACCATCATACTGCTGAAGTGTATTGATTGCCGCGGGGTCTTCATCAAAGGATTCCGAACTTACCCAGTCGGTCCTTACCTTGCATCCAACTTCAATTGCTGCATGTTTAAGGGATTCCCTTATACTTAGATAGGAATCCTCAAGATTGGTATATTTTCCAACAATTGCAAGCCTGACATCCCCGGTCGCAGAATTCATTCTTTTGACCATATCTTCCCAGGAATGGTCTTGCTGTGTTGTGACCAGATCGAGTCTTTGCATCATGTACCCTGTAAGTCCCTGTTCTTCCAGCAGGAGTGGGACATCATAAATATCATTTGAATCATGGGCACTTACTACGGCTTCCTTTGGAACATCACAGAAGAGGGACACTTTAGCACGGGTACTTTCATGCAGAGGATTTTTACATCGCGCGACAATCACATCCGGAGATAGACCAAGCTGGCGCAGATCTTTGACCGAGTGTTGTGTGGGTTTTGTTTTCTGGTCTCCCTGGGCATCAATGGGAACCAGGGTTACATGAAGGAAAATAATGTCATCCTCGGCTTCCTCCCTGTGCATCTGCCTCACCGCTTCAAGGAACGGCATACTTTCAATGTCACCCACCGTCCCGCCGACTTCAATCAGACAGATATCAGCACCACTTTTGGCTGCAACCCTGCGGATACGGGCCTTTATTTCATTGGTAATATGAGGAATGATCTGCACTGTCTTACCAAGATATTCACCCCTTCTCTCCTTTTCAATAACAGACTGGTATATCTTACCGGTAGTCAGGTTATGGTCCCATGTCAGTTCAGTGTCAAGATACCGTTCGTAGTTGCCCAGATCGAGATCTACTTCACCACCGTCTTTCAGCACATAAACTTCACCGTGCTGGAAAGGACTCATGGTACCTGCATCAATATTGATATAAGGATCTATCTTGATGGCAGTTACCTTTTGTCCCTTGTTTTTCAGGTTCCGTCCTACAGAAGCAGCAGTAATCCCCTTACCGAGACCACTCATAACACCGCCTGTGATTATAATATATTTCATTCTAAGTACCTCGTTATTTTCTGAAAACAGGTAGTTTGGTTAACATATAAGCAAATAATAAAGTCAGAAGAATAGCGATTGCCAGAGATGTATAAAAGCTGGTTGAAAAACCGGCAGGATTTAGATTAACAGATGATATTACATAATAGGCACCAAAGAGGAAACCAATTAACATAAACAAAAGGGTGATTAATTTCATATCATTTGGAGAGATGGATTTCTTAAGGAACTGGCCAAAATCCATGCTCCATTTAGTCTTTGATGCAGAAGAAGGAGGGGAAGGAATATGGACAGGTTCTATTTTCGGTTCTTCCTCTACAGGAATTCGTACGTTGTCCTGCTGGCCTATGTTTATACCAAATGATTCTGTTTTGGAGCCATATCCCATGGTAACAAAAATTGTGCCACTACTGAATACCCTGCCTTCATGAGGAATCCTGACAACAACTGGTACATATTCTTCATGGGTCACATAAGGATTGTCATCAAGGAAAGTTACATAACCATCCAGATTTTCTGAAATGGAAAAATTGACATGAGTCGGCGAACCATAGTTGATAATCACGATCTCAAAACTCTGTTCTCCACCGGGTGAGAGGGAAACCTCAACAGAAGGAATATCAAATTCAATGGAATTTACACCAAGTCTGTTGATATGTATCTGTTGCAATGGGGATTCACCTGTTTAGTCTCTCATTTCAGGAGGAAGCATGTTGGGAATGCCTGCCTCGATGGGATAATATTCGTCACATGCAGCACAATAGAGAGTACCACTAATAACCTCTTCCCCTTCATCACTGCTTATATTTAGAACTAGCTCCCCCTTGCACAGGGGACAGGCAAGGATGTTCATCATTTCTTTTTTCATGATCTTCACATCTCCAGATATTATTACTAATAATATCAAACTTCTGGTATTAATAAAAAAGGGATAAATAGATTAATTTACAGGGATTCCTATCTAAAATGATATGATCGACCTGTTATTAAGGGTTCTTGATTTTGCAGTTCCCATACTTATAATGATTTTTATTGGATTATGGGGTGCCGGACTCCTTATAGAATTGGGGCTGATGAAAAAATTATCCCGCCTCGCAAGACCTCTCCTCAAGCACACCAATCTGCCCGAGTCCTGCGGAAGTGCTTTTTTAGTTGCTATCGGATCAACGGCTGCTGCAAACAGCATGGTGGTCCAGGCAAAGGATAAAGGGTGTGTTAATGACAGGGAAGCAATACTATGTGCCCTTCTCAACAGTACACCTGCTTATGTAAGGGGGATCATAACGTATCAGATACCCATAATAATACCTGCACTGGGACCTGTAGTTGGTGGATTCTACGTGATGGTATTCATTATATCAGCCGTTGTGAAGTTTTCAGTTGTTATTATACTGAGCAAATTCTGGATAAAGGAACAAAAAAACTGTACACTGGATGACGGACATAACGGTAATAGACCGCCACTAAAGGAAGCAATGAAAGCAAGTTTCAAAAAAGAAAAGAAACTTTTCTTCAAGATTGCCACAATATACCTGGGTATGACAACCCTTGTTTTTGCACTGAGGGAGAGAGGTTTTTTTGAAATATTCAGTGTGCTGCCTCTGGCTGACCTTTTTGGGATTCCTTCAGAAAGCATCATTCCCCTGACAACTTATATTGCCAGCCCCATATTGGGAGTGTCCTTGCTTGGCCCCATGATAGGTGAGGGAAGTATATCCTATCTGCAGGCCATGATCGTCATAATGCTTGGAAGTATGTTCATGCTGCCGATATTCAGTATAAGGACTCTATTGCCAAGATATATATCTATATTCGGTCCAAAACTGGGCGTGAAAATAGTAACAATATCAACCGGAATGAGTATTCTAACAAGATTTACGATACTGGTTATATTACTCAGTATAGCTTAAAAAATAGAGGAAGGGGGGAGAATCCCCTTTTAGTGGTGTTCTCCAAAACACTCATCTTTCCTGTCATAGGCCTCATTACAGCTTTCAAGACAGCGCCTGCAGAGATGTCTTACCTCTTCATCGTATACATTCTTGAATGAGGGAACAAAGACCTCTATATCATAGATTTGGCAAGTGGTCCCACAAAGATCACAATTCTCGAATTTATTACCGGGAACGCATTTGCCTTCCTCATCTCTTTTTTCGTCAAATGTGCCTTTTGCAGAATCAAGACATTTTTCGCAAAGACCTTTCCAGATTCCTTCAGGATAAGAGTGTTCGAACCGGGGTTCAAACACTTTTACCGGACAAACGGTGGGTATTGACACACCGCACAGATCACAATCTGCCATATTAGATACCTCCGACAAGTACGCTGGCTGCTTGCATTGCAATTTTAACGAATGGCTCTGGCCATAAACCAATAGCCAGTACACCCACAAGGGAAATCAGAAGAGCTGCTACATAAGGAGCAGGCTCGGCTAGTTTTTCACCTTCATGAGGCATTGCATACATGTATCGTACAAGCCTTGCATAGTAATACAGGGAAACCGCACTGTTTAAGATTGCGATTACAGCAAGCCATACCATTCCTGCCTGAATAGTCGAGGAGAAAAGGATGAACTTACTCATGTAACCTGCTGTTGGGGGAATTCCTGCAAGTGCAAGTACAAATACTGTAAGACACAGTGCCGTTATTGGCATTTTCTTACCCAATCCCTTGAAGTTATCAAGGTGATCAGGGATTTCCGTATCCCTCTTTTCCTTTATAACCATGTAGACTACAGCGGCCGTAGCTATGAAAGCACCGGCTTTCATGAAACCATGGGCCAGGGTATAAAGTATACCTCCGGTCAGTGCCATCGGGGTCAGTACAACAAATGCCATTGAAATGTAGCCTGCCTGTGCAACAGAGGAGTAAGCGAGCATACGTTTCACACTTCTCTGGGACAGGGCCACTACATTACCATATGTCATGGTAATTACTGCCAGTACCGCAAAAGCCATCCTCCAGTCGGCCTGGATTGCCAGAAGGGCTACTATGAATACCTTGAATGCGGCAACAAATGCCATCTTCTTGGAGCCTGCGGCCAGCAGGGCCGATACAACAGAAGGTGAACCCTGGTAGGTATCCGGAGCCCACATGTGGAATGGTACAAGAGCAATCTTGAAACCAAAACCTGCTATCAGGAGTACTATTGCAAGTAAACCGATTGCGTTGGAGGCCAATACATCCATATTCTGGGCGATGCCCGGAATGGATGTGGTACCAGTTGCACCGTAAACAAAGGATATTCCCATAAGCAATAGGGCTGCTGAGAGAGCACCCATAAGCAGGTATTTCATTGATGCTTCGACAGACCGGGGGTTCTTCTTCTCAAACCCGGCAAGGGCATATGTTGCTATACTTGCCAGCTCAAAGGCCACAAAAAGAACCATGAGGTCATTGGCAGATGCCACAAACATCATACCGAAGGTGGCAAACAGCACAAGGGTATAGAAGATTTCCGTGTCTTTATTGTCTTCAGTGTACTTGATCGATGCAATGGACACAATAAGAGCAACCACCAAAAACACCAGTTTAAAGAACTGGGAAAGGGGGTCCACACTCAGGGTATCGGAAAACATCAATGCAGAAGCACTGAAGTTGCCAATCACCATTGCAAGGGCTGCCAGACAGCCTGCTGTTGCGATATAGCCAAGTACGTTTTTGGATGACGAACCCATGAAAATACCAATCGTGAGTACGATCAATCCAGTCAATGCAACTATAATTTCAGGTGCAAGTAACATCAAATCTACCATTCTTACACCCCCATTGCAGCCATAAGGCTGACTATTTCATTCGAACCTGTAATCATCATATCCAGCACCGGACTTGGGTTCAATCCGAAGTACAGTACCAGCAGGGCTATAACTGCCATGGAGAAGGTCTGTACATTGGACAGGTCAAAGACCTCTCCGATCTTTCCATTATAGACGCCAAACATAGTTCTTTGCATTGCCCAGAGATGGTAACCAGCAGTTATGACTACACCAAACAGTGCGAGTATTACAAATGTTGGCACGTTTACATAACTGAAAGTGAAAACCATGAATTCAGCGATGAAACCGGTCAAACCTGGCAATCCCAGGGAAGCCATGAAAGCCAGCATCATTATAACCGCCAGTTTGGGCATTTTTGTAGCAAGGCCTCCAAGGTCATTGATAATTCTGGTACCGGTAGAGGCCTGAATTACTCCTACGGACATGAACATTATGCTCATTATCAAACCGTGGGAAAACTGCTGGAACATTGCTCCGGATATAGACAATGCAACAAGTCCTGCAGCTCCCAGGGCCACAAAGCCCATGTGACTTACACTGGAATAGGCAACCATTCTCTTGAGATCCTTCTGGGACAGTGCTAGGAATGCACCGTACACAATACTTACAGAACCAAGCAATCCCAGGATTGTAATCATCATATCCGGGGTTCCTGTAGCAGGAAGCATTGGCAGGATAACACGGAAGATCCCGTATCCTGCAATCTTGAGCAGGATGAACAGTACACTGCCGGCAGTCGGTGCCTCTGCATAAGCATCGGGCAACCAGGAATGGAATGGCACTATTGGAAGTTTCACCAGGAAACCGAAGAGAAGTGCAAGGAATATTGCATCTCTGGCAATACCTGACCCAATCATCGGGAACTGGCTCATGAGATGGGCAATGCCCATATTTGCCACACCAGTCTGGTCCCAGGCAGCAAAGTAAAGTCCAAAGATACCCAGAAGCATCACCAGGGAAGCCACATGGGTGTAAATGAAGAACTTGATTGAAGCATGCCTCTTATTCGGACCGCCCCATATGTTCACCATGAAGAACAGCGGGATCAGTGTAAGTTCCCAGAATACATAGAAGAGGAAGAAGTCCAGGGAAATGAATACACCGATAACTGCTCCCTGCATTGCAAGGATAAGGCCGTAAAACCTGTTGGGAGTTGATCTGACATCATCCCAGGTGAACAGTATAAGCAGTGGAATTACTATTGCATTGAGCAATATAAGAGGCATTGAGATACCATCAACACCAAGGTGGTAGTTTATACCAAGACTTGGAATCCAGCTTGCCATTTCTTCAAACTGCATCGCAGCTGATGAACTGTCGAAGCTGAAATACATGTAAAGGGTCAATACCAGAGTGATAAGTGTACCCATAAGGGCCACCACACGAGCTTGCTCCCTTGTTTTCGTAAGGAATGCAAATGCTGAGAACAATAGCGGAATCAGCACTATGAGTGATAATACCGGCAACATTAGAAGACCTCCATGACGAGCTTGATCAATATTACCAGGAGACTTACTCCCGTAATGACAGCCACCGAGTAGTGCTGTATAACTCCTGTCTGTATCTTCCTGAAGGAATCCCCTACCTCTATTGTCAGGTAACTGATTACGTTGACAATACCATCAATAAACCTGTCTATGTGATAACCTGCCATAGCAAGACCTTCATAGACAAACTTGACAGCAAAGAGCTGGGTGAAGATCTCATTCTGATAGTAGCGGTTGTAGAGGAGTTTGTAAACAACATTGTTTTTTGAAACAAACCTGCTCATGTCTATTGCTTTCTGGTAGTAGATCACAAAGGCGATCAACAGACCAATTACTGCAACGATAACAGGCATCCACAGGATGAGAAGTGGTTCGTGGCCTGCATGAT
Source organism: Methanohalophilus halophilus (assembly GCF_001889405.1). Taxonomy (NCBI): domain Archaea; kingdom Methanobacteriati; phylum Methanobacteriota; class Methanomicrobia; order Methanosarcinales; family Methanosarcinaceae; genus Methanohalophilus; species Methanohalophilus halophilus. The sequence goes on along the minus strand of NZ_CP017921.1, from coordinate 1,144,040 downwards.
GGACAAGTTCATAGTTACCCACCTCTGCCAAAGCAGGGATATCCATGTTAACAAAATTGTTCACAAAGGTACTGCTTACAAACTTGTTGAATGGCTCAACAACGATAGCTCCGAAGACCAGGGCAAGTATACCCAGTATGGAAAGCGGAACTGTCATTGATGCAGGAGATTCATGTCCACCATAATTGGTCCTGGGCTTTCCGGCAAATGTCATGAACAGCAGCCTGAATATGTAAAGTGAAGTAAGCAGTGCTGCCACGATTGCAAAGAGATATGGGAACCAGTTGCCTGCATGTTCTCCAAAGAGATATGCATTCTCAATTATTGGGTCTTTACTGAAGAAACCAGTACTTCCTATAGAGGTTCCGGGTATACCGAAGCCTGCAAGGGCAAGAGATGCGGCCACCATTGTTGCAGCTGTTATCGGCATGACCTTTGCAACACCACCGAGTTCCCTCATATCATGGGTTCCAACAGCATGGATCACACTACCGGCACAAAGGAAAAGAAGTGCCTTGAAGAATGCATGGCTGATAAGGTGGAATATAGATACACCGACTGCTTCTGCACCGATGACTGCTCCCATACCCAATCCCAGCATCATGTAACCAAGCTGACTGATGGTAGAATAGGCAAGTACCCGTTTCAAATCGTTCATCACAATTCCCATTGTTGCAGCAAACAGTGCAGTGAAAGCACCCACATATGCCACTATTATGAGGGATTGTGGTGCAGCTATGAACATCGGGAAAGTTCTTGCAACCAGATACACACCGGCTGTAACCATTGTTGCAGCATGGATAAGGGCCGAAACCGTTGTTGGACCTTCCATTGCATCAGGCAGCCACACATGTAGCGGGAACTGACCGGATTTACCAACGGCCCCTCCGAAGAACAGAAGGGTGATTATCGTAAGATGGCTGACCTCAAATCCGAGGATAGTTGCATTCATGGCAGCTATTTCGGGGATGTATGAGAAAATCTCATCGAAGCGGAGCAGGTAGACACCTTCGGGAATACTGCCGTTTACCAGTTTGAAAAGATCGGCAAACAGGACAATAATACCTGCAAGGAACATGACATCTCCAATCCTCGTGGTGAGGAAAGCCTTCTTTGCCGCTGAAGCAGCGCTGGGTTTCTGGTACCAGAAACCGATCAGCAGATAAGAACACAGACCCACAAGTTCCCAGCTTATGAACAACTGGAGAATATTGTCGGACAAAATCAGACTGAGCATGGACGCAGTGAAAAGGGAGGTCTCTGCAAAGTACCTTGATTTGGCCGGGTCATGTGACATGTAGCCTACTGAATAGATGTGAATAAGCAGACTTACAAAGGTCACCATTGTGAGCATTACCGCTGCAAGCGGATCTATCAGAACACCCAGATTAAGAATTGCAAACCAGTGGTAGGACTGGCTAATTACCTGATCCGGGTTCTGCAGCAATCCTATAGTGATCAATAGAGAGATCAAAAATGATGCTGCTATTGCGAATATCGGAATTAATGCTCCGCCATATGGGGTTTTCTTACCTACAAAGAAGGTAATTACAAAGGCGAGTGCGGGTAAAAGTGGTATTAAAAACGCTAAATTATCATAAGCCATATCATTACCACCTCAACAAGTTAAGCTCGTCAAGATTGATAGCATCCCGCATCCTGTAAATGGACATCATGATTGCGAAACCTATTGCTGCTTCTGCTGCTGCCAGTGCTATCGAGAAGAGAGCAAATACCTGGCCGCTCATGTCGTCATTGTAACTGGAAAAAGCTACAAGATTAATGTTTGCTGCATTTAGCATAAGTTCCACACACATCAGGATACGAATACCGTTTTTCTGTGAAATGAAACCATAGAGTCCTATGGAAAAAATTATTGCAGAAAGTGCAAGATACCAATTAAGGGGAATCATTGGTCATCCTCTCCTTTTGCCATGTAAATAGCACCCGTGAGTGAAGACAGCAGTACAATTGAAAGAACTTCAAATGGTACTACAAAATCAGTGAATATCAGGGTACCTATGGCTTTAATATTACTCTGGTCTTCCAGATTCTGTGGGAGCTGGTCAACTGTTGTCCAGGATGTTCCGTAAAGGGATACGAGAACCACCGCAAGGAACAAACCTACAACTGCTGCCCTTACAAATGCCCTTCCAATTACTTCCAGTGGAGGGATTTCCATATGTGCAAGACGGATAAGGAACCTGCGGGGATTGAACTGGTGTACAAACGAATCCCAGATATCTGGCTTATCAGTTGCCATTATCATCACTTCCCATTGTATTCTTTGTAAGCATCACGGCAAAGAGGATCAGCACACCTATTGCACCTACATATACCAGGATCTGTACGACACCCAAAAACTGGGCATTCAGCGTGATAAACAGGCCTGCCACTGTAAACATCGAAAAGACGAGCGCTAGTGCCGCCCTGACTATATCCTTAGCCAGCACTGCAGCCAAGGAAAAGAAAATTACCACGGCTGCTAATATGAAAAAGACCAAAGCTTCTCCTATTCCAATCATTGTTCAGCCTCCGGTGCGTCAATAGGTTCTTCCCTTGCCAGTTTATCCGGTGTAAAGAGAAGATCCTCATGTTTCCACTTGATTATACCATCTGTATAAATCTTTGAACTTGAGAGGGCCTCCTGTGGACACTGGTCAATACACAAACCACAAAACAGGCAGTGTCCGACATCTATTTCGGGGAACCACCGGGTCTTGGTACTATCTTTACTTACCCTGGCCCTCACAATCTTGATTGCACAGTTGGGACAGGTATTTGCACATATTCCGCATCCGATGCATTTACTTTTATCAAGTTTTTGCAGCCCTCTGAACCTTTCAGGCAATTCCGAGCGTATTTCAGGATACATTCTGGTAACACGGGGCTTTCGGATGTTCTTTAAAGCTCTTGTGATATTTTTCAGAACCATCTAATCACGCTCCCAGATACAAACCTAATGCAATAGCCCATCCAAGGTTCAACAGGGAGAGGGGCAGGAGTTTCTTCCAGCTAAGATCAACCACCTGGTCGATCCTGAACCTCGGGACAGCCCAACGCATCATGATAATAAACATCATAACAATCGTTGCCTTGGCTATGAGGAACAGTGTTGGAAGGATTATTCCAAGTACAATATTATCAGTTACAAATCCCGGAAGGTTCCATCCACCCAGGAAAAGCAGTGAAATCAGGAATGAACCGAGAATCAAATGGAAGTATTCTGCGAAGAATCCCAGACCGAATCTCATGCCACTGTATTCAGTAAAAACACCAGCCTGAAGTTCTTCTTCGGCCTCATTCTGGTCGAAAGGAAGACGACCCATATCAGCCATCATAGCAATGAAGAATACTATGAAACCAATCGGTTGCAGGAATGCATACCATATGGGGCTCTGGGCATGGACGATCTCAACCACATCAAGAGAGCCTGCCATCACGGCAACACTTACAATGGTAATTCCCAGAGGGATCTCATAACCGATCATTCTTGCAAAGTTACGGAAAGTACCCATCATTGCATACTTGTTATTCTGTCCGTATCCGAGTACAAATATACCGATAACGGCAATAGCAGAAACGGCCTCAATGTAGAGAATACTTATGTCCATCTGGGTTGCTGCCAATACATATTCGACACCGTTTATGTAAACAGCCCCGAATGGAATAGCAACAAGCATCAAAAAGACCGACATCATAATTACAATCGGTGCACCTATATACAAAATCTTGTCTACTCTGGCAGGAATAATATCTTCTTTTGTAAACAGTTTAATTGCATCCGCAACAAGCTGCAGCAGACCCATCGGACCTACCCTGTTGGGACCATATCTTTCCTGTATATCACCGGCAAGTTTACGCTCAATCCAGATAGCGGCCATTCCGGCTCCGAAAAGAGCTCCTATCAGCGCAAGACCAACGATTGCTTTTACCCATGGAAAAATGTTTGCTGGAATATCGAACATATTTTCACCTATCCGCCTCACTGGTACATGCATCCATACTTCCCGCAATCGCTACAACATCTGCAAGCTGGGTGCCTTTTATAAGGGGTGGCAGTGCCTGCATTGTAGGGTATACGGGACCTCTGATCTTTACACGATAGGGTTTGTCAGAACCATCGGAGACCATATAGAATCCCATTTCTCCCCTTGGATCTTCAACCCTGTAAAATACCTCACCTTCCGGAACTCTCATGACAGGGGACCTGCGATCATACGGGAGGTTCTCCGGGAACAGTGGGCCGGAAGGTATCTGGTCAAGAGCCTGCTCGACAATATACATACTTTCGTATATTTCAGCGACACGCACCCAGATACGTGCGTCAATATCTCCCGCAGTTTCGGTACAAACCTTGAAGTCAAGATCATCATAAACAAGATAAGGATCATCTTTCCTTATATCAAAAGCAACACCTGTTGCACGCAGCGGTGGACCGGAAACTCCAAGATCCTTTGCTAAATCAGGAGTAAGGACACCGACTCCTACAGTACGTTCCCTGTAGATCATATCGGTTTTCATCAACTCGCCCCATTCCTCAACACCTTTTCTGACGTACTCGAATGTTTCCTTACATTTTGCCTCGAAACCTTCTGGAAGATCGTCACGTACACCACCAAAACGAAGGTATGAATGCGTAATCCTTGCACCGGTGGTCATTTCAAGGAGTTCCAGGACTTTTTCCCTTACAGCTATCGGGTACATGAACATTGAGACAAATCCAAGGAAAGAAGCATATTCCGCATATCCAAGCAGATGGCTCTGTATCCTGGAAAGTTCTTCAACTATAACCCTGATATACTGTGACCTTTCAGTTGGTTCAATGCCGACAAGCTTTTCTACGCTGCCTACGAATGCTTCTTCATTGGAAAGGGCTGCAAGGTAACATGCCCTGTCAACCACAGGAATGCCTTGAAGATAGGTCTTGCTTTCCAGTATTTTTTCAATGCCCTTATGGATGAAACCCAGCTCGACCTCAGAGTCCTGCACAGTCTCACCTTTCACTTTAACATTCAGCCTGAAAGGTCCGGGTTGTGCAACATGCTGAGGCCCCATGTGGATAAGCATCTCATCAGGACCAACATTAGTATCCATATTTATCACTCACACCAGGTTTTTAGCAGTATTTTGGGGGAAACCTTTGTAATCCTTACGCAGAGGCCATTCTCCCAGTAATTCGTCCGGAAGCACAAGGTTTCTCAGGTCCGGATGATTCGTATACTGTACACCGAATAACTCATAGGTTTCCCTTTCATACCAGTTGGCATTCCAGTAAACCGGCACAACAGATTCAATCTGTGGGTTATCCCTGGGAAGTTTAGCTTTCAATGTCAGTACTACCGGATGATCATAGGAACCTATGTGATATACGACATCAATTTCGTTTTTCTGAATCAAATCTACCGCTGTTTCAGAACTAAGGTGCCCAAACTGGAGTTCATCTTTTAGATACTGGCATACATCCACAATATTATCAGCATCAGCATATGCAGAAATACGTCTTTCAGACTCGATATTTGTATCTGAGATTGCTTCCGGGAACTTACTAGTCAGTGAATCAATAATCTTTTCCGCATCCATGATATCACCTGTCATATCCTGACCCCTTATCTTCCCTGGCTTCAATCTTTTTCTGGATTTCAAGGAAGCCCTGAATTAATGCTTCAGGCCTGGGAGGACACCCGGGGATGAAAACATCAACCGGGAATATCTCATCTATGTTCTGTACGGTACTGTAGGACTCGTAAAATGGACCGCCACTTATAGAACAGTCACCCATAGCGATTACCCATTTAGGAGAAGGCATCTGATCATATAATTTCTTGAGAGCGGGAAGATATTTCTTTGTAACATACCCACTGATTATCATAACATCTGCCTGTCTGGGGGAATTCCTGGGAATGATACCAAAACGATCGGTATCCATAGGAGACATACCTGTTACAATAATCTCCACACCACAGCATCCCATTGCCTGGGCCATAAACCATAGAGAGTTCTTACGACCCCAGTTTATGAAGTCCTGAGCTTTGGTTTTCTGGAGGAATTTATTTATTTCCTGAGAAGTGGTAGTTACCACACCGGGAATATTTTCTTCCTCTTCCACCTGTTCTTTAGCAACGGGCTGTTCATAGGATTTTTCTTTTAATTCTTCATCCATTTAAGGGCCCCCTTCTTCCATAAGAATGCATAACCGAACAGGAGAACAAAAATGAACACAAGCATTTCGACTACCGCTACCGTCGTATCTACTCCTGTATTACCTCTGTATATCATAGCCCACGGGTAAAGGAAGAGGACTTCGATATCAAACAATACGAATGCGATCGCATAGAGGTAATACTCCACATTGAACTGAATACGTGCCGGGCCGGTAGGAACCGATCCTGACTCATAAGTGGAATATTTCTCCGCACCCTTGCTCCTTGGACTGAGCAATTTAACGATCAACATCGTCATTGGAGGCATCAGTAGTGAGACGACAAGAAACACCGCAACCGGGATGTAACTATATACGATATTACTATCGACAATTCCTGACATATAACTCACCTGATTATGAATATCAAATAAATGTGAACCAATTGACTTTATGTAACGTCACTGCATTTGTATAATAAATGGTCCACTGGATTTTATTTTGAATCTTCTAATGAATCATCACATAAAAACATATTGGATTTATCACGCTTTATAATCAAAATTGAAATTTAAAAAAGGGCATTACACAAGACGTGAGAAAAACAAAATACAAATATGGCCGAAATTAAAAGATAGTTGGAGATGTATACATCAAAGAGTTTTTGGAGCGAAGTATTTCTTAATCAGCTCACCGCATTCAGAACAGGAAATAACGATCCAATCCCCTACTTCCTCTTTTGAATACCTGTCAAAGATAGAAGCTCCACAGGCAGGACAGACATAATATTTCTTAAAATAATAATGATAAAATGCCGGGTTGTCTTCCAGCCATTTTACAACAGCCTGCATTCTTTCAAAATATCGCTGCTTTGAAGGGACTTCCACTTTTTCAATTGCATCCGAAGCTTTTTCAGAAATATGTCTTTCATATTTTTTCGAACGGGATGTGATTTTCTTGTAATCAGAAATGTACTTCGAAGTACTGTTTAAATAACTAAAATATGTCTCATGGGACTGGGGCTTGGAGCAATTGCAAATTGTGCGGAGGAAAAATTCCCCCATCACATCTTCCATAACATCAGCACAGGTAGTGCAGATATTGTAATTACCATACTGTTTATAGTCCTGAGTCTCTCCACAGATCAAACAGGTTTCCATCCAAATACCCCTCAGTCAACTTCAGTAGGAGTCATTGCTTCCCTGGTAAACATTATCGGGAAAACATTCAAGACACCAAGCAGGTCGCCTTCCCTTATTTTTCCATTTGTCTGGCCGAAGACATATGCATACCTGACAGTGCGCTCTTTATCCACCGGACATGCCCCTTCAGTAGAAGCAATCTTGAGAACAGAAGCAACCGCATGATACGTGAAAGCGCACGGCATTGCAAGAGTATCGGGATCAAGGGTTATTTCCCTTACAGGAATCTTTTTGTATTCTCCTGCCCTGATTTCCAAATCGTTATCCGCAATCACCATTTCCCATCTTGCACGAGTTGCGATAGTAAATTCATAGGGCGCTGCCTTAACTTTTTTTGAAACAATTTCACCCTTTTTCCGGGATACTACCTGTATTATCTCTGCAGACATCCAATCACCATTTAAGAACATATGAACAAGGAGATATATAACTATCACCATTGATAATTAACAATGGCCTGCTTCCACCATTACTACCTTTAAAGTAACGAAAACTAAATATTAATAAATTGTGTATTCATCCCAATTCCAATTCATATCGTAATTCAAAACATAGTACACCTACCAGAATAGTGGAGAATCATATGCAAGTCAATGAAAAATGTGTTGGATGCGGACAATGTACCGCTTTCTGCAAACAGGACGCCATTTTAGTTAAAGGAAATGCATACATTACAGAAAAATGTACCAACTGTGGCGCATGTGCATTTTACTGCCCCCTTAAGGCTATTGAGGCTGGAAAATGAAAATCAATGTCATCGGAGCAGGTCTCGGGGGTCTTTTAAGCGCGGCTTCACTCGCAACCGAAGGGCATGAAATCGAGGTGTTTGAAAGGTTACCCATTACAGGTGGCCGATTCACGAACATCGAATATCACGGTTTTAGCCTGTCCACGGGAGCATTGCACATGATACCTCATGGTTCTACAGGCCCCCTGGGCAACCTGCTCAGGAAAATAGGTGCAGATGTGGCAATCGTACCCTGTAAGCCAATGGCCATTATCCGTATACCTGTAGATGGTTCAAATAATTACAAATCAGGATTTAAAGATATATCTTTCAATCAGTATGGCTCACAATTCTCCATGTGGAACAGGCTCAAGCTTTCAATCCTTTTAGTTACCACCAGAAGGTGGCCTCCTAAAAATATTTCTTTTGAAAACTGGATTTGTAAATACCTGAATGAAGATAGTGCACACAAAACCGCCAACTCATTCTGTGGCTGGGCACTGAGCCTTACAAACAGAGATGTACCTGCAGAGGAAGCTTTTGAAATATTTGAGAATCTCTACCGCTATGGAGGAACAGGCATCCCAATAGGTGGATGCAAAGGGGTTACGGATGCTCTTGTGGAAATAATTCGTTCAAATGGCGGAAAAATTCATAAAAATACAGAAGTGAGTCAGGTAATTGTGGAAGACAATACGGCCCGGGGAGTAATAACAGATGGAATAAAAAATTACTCTGATATTGTAATAAGCAATATTGGACACCCTTTTACAAGAGACCTTTATGACTCAGGTGCCATAGATAATGCTTATGAAGAAAAAATAGACAATGCCAAACCTTCTGCGGGAATTAAGATATGCCTGGCCGCAGAAGAGCCTTTGATTGGCCATAACGGGATTCTTCTGACACCTTACTGTCGCCGGGTCAATGGAATCAATGAAGTGACCAACACAGACCCCAACCTTGCACCGGCGGGGAAACATCTGGTAATGGCACATCAAAGTGTCCAGCAGGAAAAAATCGATAAAATTGAGGAGGAGATCGAAATTGGCCTGAAGGATCTAAAGGAAGTCTTCCCCAATAAAAAATATGAAGTAATTCTCACCCAGTCATATTATGACGGCTGGCCTGTAAACAGGGCATCTTCCGGCTCAGATATAGGTAATACCACGCCTATTAACAATCTTTACGTGGTTGGTGACGGAGCAAAGGGAAAGGGAGGTATCGAAGTTGAAGGTGTCGCCCTGGGTGTTATGAATACGCTGGATATTATAAAGCAACAAAATGTGGATTGACAGTGTTCCTTAAATAACTCTTCAGCCAATCATTAAGAGGGGGTATACTATGCAAATCAGAAGTTTCACTATCCTATTACTGGTATGTGTACTGTTAAGCATCCAACCTGCTTTGGCCTTCACCTCATATGATGTTGAAGAGGATATGGAAATCTTACAACAGATAGATGATGATGTTTATGCTGCAGGAGGTGCCCTGCAGATTAACAGTGATATAAACGGTGACCTCGTAGTTACCGGCGGCAACATTACCGTCAATGGCGACATTTCCGGAGACCTGATAGCTGCGGGCGGTACAATAGCAATAAGAGGAAACATAGCCGATGATGTCAGGATAGCAGCCGGGAAACTGACCATATCAGGAAGTATCGGAGATGATGTCATTGCGGGTTGCAGCCAAATCATCCTGGAAGAAAATGCAACAATTGGAGGAGACCTGGTAGCAGGCACTGATAAGGCATATCTCTACGGGGATCTTGCGGGCAATGTTTCAGGAAACTTCGGGACTATAATACTTGGCGGGAATGTCGCAGGAGAAATGGATATTGACGCAGATAATATACAAACCCTTCCTGATGCCACTTTTCAAGGGGAAAGAATCATCTCTACAGATACATACCCGGGACAAACAGAATCCGATGAAAATGGATACGGATTCATAGATATTGTATTCTGGTTATTGCGTTACATAATGTTACTGTTGACCGGCTGGATAATTCTCTACCTGGCAACAAATAGCATTGAAGACATGACCTTTCAACTCACGGATAAACCGATTCACAAGACCCTGGCCGGCCTTTTATCACTGCTGGGAATTCTCATGGGGTCCATTTTACTTGCAGTAACAATGATCGGAATTCCCCCGGCACTGATTTTATTCCTGATACTGGTGTTTTTGCTTTACTGTGCAAGGGTAATAGCCGGCTTATGGCTGGGAAAAAAACTATTCGGATGGTTGGACAGGACTACTACACGATGGCAGGAGATGGCAGTTGGCATATTCATACTACTGCTACTGGGAAGCATCCCATACATCGGCTGGATAGTCTATATGGTTGCCACTCTCCTATCAACCGGTGCAATCTATTATCTATTAAAGGAAAAGGTCAGGAATCGGCCTGCATGAGTTCAAATACATCTACACCAATATTTTTAAGCATCTGAGAAAGCCTGAAAAGGGGAAGACCAACCACATTAAAGAAATCCCCTTCCACTTTCTCCACAAGCACAGCACCAAATCCCTGTATTGCAAAGGCCCCTGCTTTGCCCATGGGTTCACCGGTTTTCAAATAAGCTGTAATTTCTTTCCGGGAGATATTCGCCATCCTAACCTGAGTGGAAACTATGTCAGTATTCTCAATCCCTTTTCCCGAATCAATAACTACAATTCCGGTTAAAACTGCCACAGCCCTCCTATTTATCATCTCCAGCATCGACATGGCATCTTCTTTACATGCAGGTTTGCCGAGAAGTTTGCCATCACATAATACAACCGTGTCAGCTGCGATTATCACAGAATCCGGATATTTTGCCGCAACATCACGGCCTTTTCCCAGAGCGTGCTGAAGGGCCTGGGATGCAGAGTCCAACCCCTCAATCATGATCTCATTGTAAACAGAGGGGATTATCTCAAAGTTATCTCCAATAAGCTGCTTAAGCAATTCCCTTCGCCGGGGAGAGGAAGAAGCCAGAATTATCCTGCGCATTGCCAGACCTCAATGCTGCTTATAAATAAACCGTCTCTTTGCATAGCCTTTGTAGCCACAGACTATGTAAATGCAGTCCACCTTCACAAAGTCTTCACAAGAGCGACACTAAGAGTACAGTACATTCTTCCCGCCCACACGGGGACAATTTTCAATCCGTGCTTCAATCAATTATTTGGACCTCCTGAAAAGAAATGTACATCCCATGATATAAACCCATATTTATGTTGCATTAATCTTATGTAGGATATATATCATTTCATTCTCCATTCATGCCAGAGTATGCCACATTCGCACGTAATGTATTCATTCCTGTCACAAACATCTGCAGGAACAACTGCCATTACTGTACCTTCCGTCGTGAGCCATCCCATCCCGATGCACATTTGATGGATGAGAAGGAGATAGGTGATATTCTAAGCCATGGAAAAAAGGCGGGTTGTACTGAAGCCCTGTTCGTGTTCGGAGAGTATGCCGAGGAAGTGCCCGAATACATGGAGTGGCTGGGACAAAGAGGCTATTCTTCAACTGTGGATTATGTCTACAAATTGTGTGAAATGGCGATTGGAAAAGGACTGTTGCCCCATACAAATGCCGGAATACTGACCTATGAAGAGATGGAGGTCCTTAAACCTGTAAACGCAAGTATGGGCCTTATGCTCGAAACAACTGCACGATTACCTGCCCATGAACTATCGCCGGGTAAAGAACCCGAAATTCGCCTTGCCATGATAGAAGATGCAGGCAAATTACATATCCCATTCACAACAGGCATCCTTGTAGGTATCGGCGAAACCCGCAAAAATCGTATTGATTCCCTTGAAACCATTGCAGAGTTACAATTCAAATATGGCCATATCCAGGAAGTAATTATCCAGAATTTCATGCCCAAACCTGGCACCAGGATGGAAAGGACCAGGCCACCTTCAAAAGAAGAGATGCTCGATACCGTACAACTGGCAAGAAGCATCCTGCCTGCAGATGTAGAAGTGCAGGTAGCCCCAAACCTGATTGATCCTTACCTGCTGATAAAAGCCGGTGCCAAAGATTTGGGAGGAATATCTCCCACAACGATTGACTGGATAAATCCCGAAGCTGAATGGCCGGATGTTGAAAAATTGAAAACTATGGCAAGAGATATCCCATTAAAGGAAAGATTACCAATCTACCCGCAATACATAAGAAGTGGATGGTATAGTAAGCAACTTGATGGATTGATAAATTCCCTTGCAAATTCCGAAGGATATCGAAAATAACAGAAGGATTTATATGAAAACCACGATACCTGATGATATTATACAGCAAACATATGAGGGAAAAGTCACAAAAAAAAATGCCCTCAAATTGCTGGAAGTTCCCCCTTTGCAACTATTTTCCTTTGCCGACAGATTACGCAAGCAAGCCGTCGGCGATGATGTGACATATGTTGTCAACAGAAATATCAATTTCACAGACCGATGCATAGGCAACTGTGGTTTCTGTGCTTTCAAGCATCAGGAAAGTTATCTTCTGGAAAAATCGGATATACTCGAAAAAACAAAAGATGCCGTTGATTTGGGAGCCACCGAAGTCTGTATCCAGGGCGGGTTACTTGAAGATGCAAACCTGGAATTTTACCAGAATATTCTCAGTTCCATCAAAGCCAATTTTCCCGATATAAATATTCACGCCTATTCCCCGATGGAAATTTTCCACCTTGCAAAGAAAAACGGGCTTTCTATCGAATCTACAATTGAAAGGCTCAAAAGCAGTGGCCTTGAAACTATGCCCGGTACCGCCGCAGAAATCCTTTCAGACAGGGTGCGGGAAATAATCTGTCCCGGAAAATTGAATACCCGCCAGTGGGAAAATGTAATCACTACAGCTCACAGGCTTGGAATTGCCACTACTGCGACCATGATGTACGGGCACGTGGAGACAAAGGAAGAAAGGATAGATCACATACTGAAAATAAGGGAGATCCAGCAAAAAACCGGCGGTTTTACCGAATTTGTTCTTTTGCCTTTCATGCCCTACAATAACCCTATCGGCAAAAAGATGATCAGTGAAGGCAAATATGCCACTGGAGGCATCGAAGATTTGCAATTCTATGCTCTTTCACGCATCCTGCTGCATACACACATACCCAATATCCAGGCCAGCTGGGTAAAATTGGGGAAAAAACTTGCCCAGGTAGCCCTCACCTGCGGGGCCAACGACCTCGGCGGCACATTGATGGAAGAGAAGATTTCCAGCTCTGCCGGTGCAAAAAACGGGGAAAACATGGAAGTTGCAGAGATCGAGTGGCTGATAAAAACGGCAGGACGCCAGCCTGTGCAAAGGAATACACTCTATGAACCTGTGGTGACAGGGCAATGATTTTCACTGAGATGCAATGGATAATCAAAGGTATCAGGTGCAGGCCCGTCAAACGTGATACACAGTAAAGGGAATATAAATGAGAGCAGTAATACCCTACAAAAAAGAAAATGCCAAATCCAGGCTTTCAACTGTTATGACAAAGGAGCAGAGGGAGATCTTTGTCGAAAAAATGCTTCTGGATGTTGTTGCAACCTTAAGAAAAGGCGGAATCCGGAATATAGATATAATCACCACCAACGCCTGTGACGTGAAAAAGGAAGTAAAAGCAAATATAATTGAGGATGACACAGACCTCAACGATTGCTTGAATAAATATCTCTCTCAAAAGGAAGAGCCGATACTGATAATTATGGCGGACCTGCCCCTTGTGAAGTTCAGTCATATAAAAGATATAGTATCCAGTAAACCGGATGTGACAATCGTCCCGGGTAAGGGAGGCGGCACAAATATATTGTTCATCCGCAAACCTGAGAATTTCAGGGTCAAATACTATGGTTCAAGTTTTGAGAATCATTGTATGATTGCCGCACAACAAAATCTCTCAATTGGAGTATATGATTCATTCCTTGCAAGTACGGATATTGATGAACCACAAGATATCACAGAACTCCTATTACACGGACAGGGGATTGCAAAGGATTATGCCGAAAAAAGATTCGGAAAAAAAGAAGGTAAAGGAAGGGTGAAAATAAGCCCCTTTAATGAGATACCGATGTCCTGATCCATTCCAAAAATTCAGAATCGCCTTCAATATCCCATGAAACAATTGCAGGTAACTCATAACTGTGTATGCTGCGCACAAGTTCCCGCACAGGTTCAAAATTGTTCTTGGTAGTTTTGGCAAAAAGAACGACTTCATCATCCTCGTTTACTTCTCCCTTCCACATAAAAACTGACCTGATAGGATACATATTCACACAGGCTACAAGACCCCGGGAAACCAACTCGGATGCTATATTGTGTGCCTCAACTGTACCTGAAGCTGTGATATAAACAATAATAAATTTCATAATAAATGGTAGCATGCAATAATTTATAAATCTCCTGCATATATGATACTGGAAAAGGTAAAATGTAATAATTTTAAACCCTTACTGACAAAACATATATCTTTACATGTGTTATTAGGGTCAATTCATATCTTATTTCGGTGATTGGATGAGTATTAACATAAATAGGTACAAGTGCGGATACTGTGGTGCATGTGTGGGTGTATGCCCCAGCGGAGCCCTAGAGCTTGTAGAAACATGGGTGGAAGCTAATGATTGCTGCACAAGTTGTGGCCTCTGTGCTAAAATATGCCCCGTAGGGGCTATTGAGGTGAATAGATGAAAAAAATTTATGACTTAATAGTCGTAGGTGGTGGACCCGGGGGAGCAATCGCCGCAAAAAATGCTGCAGAACTCGGACTTGATGTACTCCTTATCGAAAAAAGACAGGAAATAGGAGACCCTGTGCGCTGTGCAGAGGGAGTTTCTAAAATCTGCCTCAGTGACCACATTGAACCTGATCCACGATGGATATGCGCAGATCTTACAGGCTCCCGCATATATTCCCCGGACGGCACAATGGTTGAAATGAGTGAAGAAATGTCCGGAGGGGAAGTAGGTTATGTCCTTGAGAGAAAAGTTTTCGACCGTGCCCTTGTGGACCAATGTGCCAGGGCAGGTGCAGAAGTTAGAGTCAAGACCCGGGCAACCGGGCTTATAATGGAAAATGGTGTTGTATGCGGAATTTATGCAATGCACCTGGGCGAGGAGTACGAAATACGCTCAAAGATCGTGATAGGCGCTGACGGTATGGAATCAAAGGTAGGCAGATGGGCAGGAATTGACACCTCCCTGAAACCAACTGATATGGAAACCTGCGTACAGTATCTTGTTACTAATATTGATATTGATCCACAATTCTGTGATTTTTATCTCGGAAACGAAATTGCACCAGCAGGCTACCTCTGGGTATTCCCGAAGGGTGAAAATATGGCAAACATAGGTGTTGGCATCCTGGGAAGTAAATCAGGTGACCACCGAGCCATTGACTATCTTAACAAATTTATGAAAGATATTTACCCCGATGGGAGGGTCATCGAAATGGTCTACGGAGGAGTTCCCGTTAGTGGCCCCATCGAGAAAACAGTTAGTGATGGCTTAATCCTTGTGGGTGATGCTGCACGCCAGTCTGATCCAATTACAGGAGGAGGTATTATCAATGCAATGGAAGCTGGAAAAATTGCTGCAGAAGTCGCTGCCGATGCCATCAAAAGAGGGGATTACACCACAGATACCCTGAACGAATATGAAACTCTCTGGAGATCCACCATCGGAAAGGAAATCGAATATAGCCTGGTAGTAAAAGAGACATTTGTCAAATTTACAGACAAGGACCTCAATCACCTTGCACAATCCCTGTCCAATGTTAATTTTTATAGCCTCAGTCTCAGGGACTTGCTTTATGCCCTATTCAAAGCAAATAAGAAATTATTATGGGACCTGCGAGGACTTTTCAAAGATGTTGTTAACAACAACTTTGAGTTCAAATATAAAAAGAATCAGTTTGACTGATTATTTTATTTTTTCCAGAATGCAGGAGTTTCTACTTATCGATCCCTAGGGCCATGGACATCCAGAAATGTAACCTTACTTGAACAGTTTTTCTACGGCCTGATGTGCCGTGGGCAGGGAAAATACAAGCAAATGATCTCCCTCCCTTATCCTGTAGTTACCCCGGGGGATAATAGTTACTCCTCCGTGTACTACCATACTTACGAGGGAATCATCCGGGAAATTCACATCTTTTAGAAGTTTTCCTGTCACTCTTGATTTGCGAGATACGGTGTATTCGATTATTTCTGCCTTTTCGCCTTCAATGGTCGTCAGGGCTTCGATTCCCGTTCCCATAGTAAGTTTGAGTACTTCATTAACCGTGGCTTCCCTTGGACTTACAGCACGGTCCACACCTACCATTTCGAAAAGTGGTACATAATCAAAGTGATCAGCTCTGACAATTACCTTCTTTGCCCCCAGCTGTTTGGCCATCAGCGAACACAATAAATTCTTTTCATCACTGTCCGTAACAGAGATTACTACATCCATCTCACCGACACCTTCTTCCTTTAGAAGATTCAGATCGGAACCGTCCCCGCGCAAAACAAGTGCCTTTTGAAGATTATCGGCTACCATTTCAGATCTCTGGCGACCTCTTTCAATAATCTTTACGTTCAGACGGGTATTTTCAAGCAGCTTTGCCAGATAAAATCCGACTACGCCCCCGCCAATTATCATCACGCGGCTGCGTGACTTATTGATCTCACCAAAAAAGGAAGAAATATCTTTCATTGCATCTGCTTTACCAATAATTACGATGTGGTCGCCAGCCTGAATTATATCTTCACCATGAGGAATGATAAGTTGCGAACCCCTGAAAAGAGCGCTTACGATACAGCAATCGAGCAAATCTATGTCCCGAAGATGTTTGCCTGCAATATTGCTATTGTCCTTAACAACAAACTCCATCATTTTTACTTTTCCATCTGCAAAGGATTCAGAATCAATAGCAGAAGGAATTGATAAGATGTCAGCAACTTCAGATGCAAGAGCAAGTTCAGGACACACCATTACATCAATACCAACCTGTGTACGTTTGGCTACCGGCCTATCTATATAATCAGGATTACTGACCCTTGCCATGGTCTTGAAGTTCTTATTGGACTGTTTTATCAATTTAGCAGCCATACATGAAACTATGTTTACTTCGTCATCACCGGTTACAGCCACAAGAAGATCTGCACCGATCAAAACTTTTTCAAGAATTGCAGCATTTGCTCCGTTGCCCCGGATGACCTGAACATCGAATTCATCGACCCTCAGGCAAGCATCTTCGTCTTCATCAATGATAACAAGATCATTTTCCAGGTACAGTGATTTAGCTATATGATAACCAACTTCACCTGCACCTATGACAATGATTTTCATAAAGGCACCTCTATCCAATTAACATACAATAATAAACTGGATTGAGCGATAATATATGCTATTATTGTTAAAGCTTACTGAAAAAAGTAAAAAAAGAAAAATCAGGCAGGAGAATCGCCCGGCGAGTCATCAGGGGAGATTACGGATTCAAAAGCATTTTTGAATTTATCAAAAACTCCACCTTTACCTGAACCGGCGGATCCTCCACCCAGACTGTCAAATTCCTTGAGGAGCTTTTTCTGTTCCTCATTGAGCTTTGTAGGGGTCTTTACGATAACTTTTACAAGCTGGTCCCCCTGCCCATGCCCATGCAGATGGGGCATCCCCTTGCCTTTCAGACGCAATACTGAATGGGTCTGGGTGCCGGGTTTTATATTCATCTTTACATCCCCGTAAAGAGTGGGAACCTGTATGCTGTCACCCAGAGCAGCCTGTGCAAATGAGATGGGAATTTCACATACGATATCGTCACCCATTCTTTCAAAGCGTTCATGAGGCTTAACATGAAGTACAATATAAAGATCTCCCGGAGGGGCACCTGGACTTCCGGCTTCTCCTTCTCCAGCCATTTTCAAACGCAGACCGGTTTCCACACCTTTGGGAATCGTTACCTCAATGGTCTTTGTCTTTCTGACTTTACCGGTACCATTACAGGTTTCACAGGGCGATTCAATTATCTGTCCCTTACCGTGGCATTTGTCACAGGTGGTGGCTGTCATAAAATTACCAAGGGGAGTACGACGGGCATGGGTTACCTGCCCACTACCACCGCAGTTAGAACAGTTGACTGGTTCTGTACCGGGTTTGGCCCCTGTCCCACCACAGGTATCACAATTATGTGACCTTGGAACATCGATGTTAACCTTGTCTCCGAATGCAGCCTGTTTGAGGGTAATATCCATGTCATATCTCAGGTCAGAACCTCTGCGAGGGGCGCGTTGGGTCCGGCCTGCGCCACCAAAGCCTCCAAAGCCTCCGCCAAAACCACCGAAGCCTCCACCAAAAATATGTTCCAGGATGTCTTCAAAACCACCGAAATCAGCTGAACGGAAGATATCTTCCTCAGAATACTGGTTATCGATTCCTGCGTGTCCAAAGCGATCATATTGAGCTCTCTTCCCCTCATCGGAAAGGACAGCATAGGCCTCGGATATCTCCTTGAACTTTTCCTCAGCATCAGGCTCCTTATTCTTGTCCGGATGATGTTTCATTGCAAGCTTGCGATAAGCTTTTTTGATCTCGCTAGCTGATGCATCCTTGGAAACACCCAGTATTTCGTAATAATCTCGCTTGGTAGACATAGAAAACCCGTGAATCTTTTGTAATTAATTAAATAAAAATTGCAGGGGAATTCCCTGCACTGGTTTAGATTATTTGTCGTTGTCTACTTCTTCAAAGTCAGCATCGACAACATCTTCATCTGATCCACCTTCAGCATCAGATGTAGAAGCACCTTCTCCGCCTGCTGCTTGTCCGGATGCCTCAGCCTCTTCCTGTGCCTTCTGGTAAAGAAGGGCAGAGATTTCATACATTGCTTCCTGCAGAGCCTCGGTTTTACTCTTGATTGCTTCAATGTCACTGCCTTCAAGAGCAGTGTTAAGATCTGAAATCGCAGATTCTACCTTGGATTTCTGCTCGTCCGAAGCAATGTCTCCTGCCTCCTTGAGAGCCTTCTCAGCAGAACTTACCAGGGTTTCCGCATTATTCCTTGCCTCAACCTCTTCTTTCTTTGCCTTATCCTCTTCAGCATGTGCCTCTGCATCCTTGACCATCTGGTCGATCTCCTCATCAGAAAGACCCCCTGGCTTCTCGATAGTTATAGACTGCTCTTTGCCGGTTCCCTTATCTTTTGCAGAAACATTGAGGATACCATTGGCATCTATATCGAAGGTTACTTCAATCTGTGGCATTCCTCGCGGTGCAGGTGGTATGCCGTCAAGGATAAAACGTCCGAGGGTCTTATTGGCAGAAGCAACGCCTCTTTCACCCTGCAATACGTGAATTTCCACAGAACTCTGGTTATCTGCAGCTGTCGAGAATACCTGACTCTTACGTGTAGGAATTGTGGTATTTCTCTCAATCAAGGGTGTTGCGACACCACCCATTGTTTCGATACCAAGGGTCAGAGGAGTGACATCCAGCAGCAATACATCTTCAACTTCTCCTCCCATTACACCGGCCTGTATGGCAGCACCTACAGCAACCGCTTCATCAGGATTGATATTCTTGTACGGATCCTTACCGATGTATTCCTTCACAGTCCTGACGACTGCAGGCATCCTGGTAGAACCACCGATAAGTAGCACCTTTTCGATATCTGAAGTTTTAAGGTTTGCGTCGCTGAGAGCTTTTTTCATGGATTGCAGGGTCTTGTCAATAAGGTCCTCTGTCATCTTTTCGAACTGTGCCCTCGTAATATCTATGTCGACATGTTTTGGCTGGCCATTTGAATCAGCTGTAATGAAAGGAAGGTTGATATTTGTGGTACCGACACCGGATAGTTCAATCTTGGCCTTCTCCGCAGCATCCTTGAATCTCTGCATTGCTGCCTTGTCACCGGATAAATCGATACCTTCTTCCTTTTTGAATTCGCTTATGATGTGGTTGACAATCCTGTCATCGAAGTCATCTCCTCCAAGATGGGTATCACCACTTGTGGAAAGTACTTCAAAAACCCCATCTCCCAATTCAAGGATGGACACATCAAAAGTACCGCCTCCAAGATCGTAAACAAGAATCTTGTGGTCACCGGTTTCCTTATCCAGTCCATATGCCAGAGAAGCTGCTGTGGGCTCATTTATAATCCTCTTAACTTCAAGCCCTGCGATCTTACCGGCATCCTTTGTAGCCTGTCTCTGGGAGTCGTTGAAATAAGCAGGAACTGTGATTACAGTATCAGTAATTGTTTCACCAAGGTAACTTTCTGCATCTTCCTTGAGTTTGCGCAGTATCATTGCAGAAATTTCCTGTGGCGTATATTCCTTGCCGTTGAGAGTTACCTGATAGTCCCCTTCTCCAATATGACGTTTGATTGAGCTTACCGTATTATTCGGATTTGCTACCATCTGTCTTTTGGCTACCTGACCCACAAGTTTTTCTCCCTTCTTTGAGAATCCCACTACAGAGGGAGTCGTCCTGCTGCCTTCTGCATTCGGTAATACAGTTGGTTCGCCGCCTTCAATCACTGCCATGCAGGAATTTGTAGTTCCCAGATCAATTCCAAGTATTTTACCCATATAGATTACCTCTTTGTAATATTATCAGATTTATAGTTGATATTTCTTATCGATTCATTTCAATGCACTTTACTTCTCCTCTTTGTCAGAAGAAGTGTTTTTGGAAACCGTCACCATAGCGGGCCGGATTATCCTGGAATTTAACTTATATCCAGGTTTACAAACATCAATGATAGTATTGTCAGGATGATCCGCATGTTCAACGTGCATCATGGCTTCATGCTTGGATGGGTCAAATTCCGCACCTTCACATTCAATCCTTTTGAGACCTTCTTTTTTCAGGATCGATACAAATTGCTTGAACACCATTTCTACCCCTTCGACCACCGAATTCACATCATCAGTATTGTGAGCGGACTCAATAGCCCTCTCGAAGTTATCATAGACATCAAGCAATTCCACCATTAGGTTTTCCACCGCAAAATTGCGGAATTCTTCCTGCTCCTTGCGGGTACGTTTGCGGAAGTTATCAAATTCTGCTCTCTTACGCAAAAGGTCTTCCTTCAGGGATGCAATTTCCGCATCCTTTTCCTGAACCAGCTGTTCCAGCTCTTCAGGAGAATTTCCCGCGTCTGAGGAGTTATTATCTTCTTGTTTATCTTTACCTACCATCACTGACATCTCCGCCTGTATATTGAGCGGTCCAACTTATAATAGAAATTGCAAGGAATTGGATTGTATGATGTTCTATAAATAGTTTGCGGGCTGCAAGCATCTAATCAGGAATACTGGTTCTGAATCCTGTAAGAAAAGAACTTGACAACCAACATACTAACAATCATACAAATCGCCAGTGCTGAAACTAGCCTATTCCATCCTATGGAAAAAAGACCATCATTAAAAGCAAAACTCAGTCCTCCCAGAAAAGAGATGATTGAAAAGGTACTTACCGAGGAAACAAGTGCTGCACCAGCAATTGATCCCAATTCGTCGGCTCCTCTCTTTTCAAAGAAAACAGAGCCAAGAATGAATATGACGGCGAATACCAAAAGTATAATGGCATAAGGTACGGGGTTTGAACCGGTGGTTACTATTTGCATTATACCCATGGCCATACCCACCATGAAAATTGCCATTGCAAAAGATATTAACAGTGCCTGAATAAAAGGATTTTCTGACATTTCCAAATCCATCCCTCTCTGCAAAAAAGAGGTCCTGATAGTATATATTTATTGTCTCATTGATATAAACCCAAAGCATATATTAAATAAAACATTTCTCGGAATATGAACATCCTGATTTGCGAATATGCCACAAGTACGGGGATGGGAGGTACCTTCCTGCTTGAGGGCAAAGCCATGCTAAAAAGTCTTGCAGAAAGCTTTGCGGCAGGCCATCATGAGATCAAATATACGACATCTGCAACCGAAATTCAGGTAGGCAAACCCGTATATTGTAACGAAGGAAACATAAAGAAGGTTTTACAGGCCGAGGCAAAAAAATGTGATTGCGCATTGGTAATTGCCCCCGATGACCTGCTTGCGGGGCTTGTGGAAGAAATAGAAGAACACACCTCAAATATGGGATCATCCCCGGCAGTCATCCGGAAATGTGCGGATAAATTCAAGTGCGGAAAAATCCTTGAAAACAATGGAATACCTGCACCTCAACTTGTTGAAACGGTGGAAGATCTCAAAAAAGATACCAATTATGTGGTCAAGCCCCGTTATGGATGTGCTGCGGAAAACACGACCATTACATCCAATCCTTCAATATCCCATGACATGGTCGTAACCGAATATGTGGAAGGAAAACACCTGAGTGTGAGTCTTGTCTGTGCCGATGCGCCTCTTCCCCTGACAATCAATCGCCAGTACATAGAAATTACAGGAAGAGGAGATAAAACCGCCATCAATTACAAGGGGGGGATAACCCCCTATGAGACACCCGACAGGGAATTGATTATCGATACTGCAAAAAGGGCAGCCCAGGCACTTGGATGCAGGGGATACACAGGTGTTGATATTGTGATGGGTGACAGGCCCTATGTAATAGACATAAATCCCAGGCCAACCACTTCACTTGTGGGCATCTGCAAAATAATCAAACCCCAAATAGGAGAATTGTTGATTGATGCCCTAGGAGATAACTTACCCCCAACAGTACATATTACCGGCAATTATGAATTCCGAAAGGAGGATCTTTTATGAAAAAACTCGGGATAGATATCGGAGGGGCAAACACAAAAATAGCCTCCCCAGGCGGCGCTGTCTGTGAACTTTACTATGTACCCCTCTGGAAAGAAACAAAACTTCCAACGGTTCTGAAAAATATCTCTGAAAACCACAATCCATCTCATGTGGGCGTTGTGATGACCGGAGAACTTGCCGATTGTTACGAAGACAAAACGGAAGGGGTTATTGGCATTATGGATATTGTAAGAGACAATTTTGACTGTGAGATTGATTTTCTAGACCAGGAAGGCAATTTTATAAAACATACACAAAATCCAGCCTCCCTCGCCGCAGCAAACTGGATGGCTTCTGCAAGTTTTATTGCCAGGAAAATGAAAGATTGCCTTTTTGTGGATATGGGAAGTACTACAAGTGATTTAATCCCTGTCAAAAACGGGAAAGTAGTTGCACACAATACCGATACACAACGTCTTGCAAACAGCGAATTACTATATCAGGGGGTCCTGAGGACAAATATAGCGGCCCTGCTGGATAGTGTGACGATAAAGCCAGGGAATTGCCGAGTCGCCTCTGAATTCTTTGCCACAAGCGCGGATGCTTACCTCCTCCTGTCAGATATCGATGAAGGTGCATACACATGTGAAACTGCTGATGGGCACGGGAAATCAGAAAAAGAGGCTGCCAGGAGACTTGCAAGGGTTGTCTGCGCAGACCTGAATGAAATTGACATGGTAGATGTCAGAAATATAGCAGTGGCTGTTAAGGATAGACAGAAAGAAAGGCTCTCAGAAGCAATATCAGAACTTTGCCACAAACACGACATAAATACCGTCCTGGCAGCAGGGCTTGGTGAATTTTTGATCAAAAACGTATGTGAAGAACTGGGTGTTGAATGCATTTCACTGGCAGAGGAATGGAGCCCGGATATATCAAAAGTATTCCCCGCCTATGCAGTAGCAAATCTGCTGGAATAAAACTGACAAAAACATGAAAGAAAAAGTTGTACTAAAGCTGGGCGGGAGTCTGATAAAACGGGGACCGGAAATACTGCTGTCACTAAAAAATTGGGCAAAGGATAGAAAAGTACAGTTGCTCGTGGTTCCCGGTGGAGGACCCTTTGCAGATCGAATAAGGGACATGGAAAAGACAGCAGGTTTTGATGATGATACCTCTCACTGGTTGGCAATCCTGTCTATGGAACAATATGGTATATACCTCAGGGAAAAGACGAAAATTGAAACAACTGCTACCCTCATACCTTTTGAAGGGGTACGAATTCTGCTACCTTACAGGCTTCTTACAGATAGGGACGACCTGCCTCATTCATGGAAGGTCACATCCGACACTATCGGTGCGAAATTTGCCCAAATGACAGGAGCAGAATATATTAAAATAACAGATGTTGACGGAATCCTGCAACAGGGAAAATTGTTACGGGAAATTACCGCTTCTGACATCATAAAAATGGAACAGAGTTGTGTGGATACCTATCTTCCATACTACCTCATACAACATGAAATGAATTGCACTATTGTAAATGGCAACTATTTTTCCAGAATAACAGAGACTATAATGGGAAACAGAGACACAAGTACCTACATCAGGGGGAAATTTTAAATTATATACGGATTATGTACTCAATCCGTCATACTTATAGTAAAATCACAATAAGGAGAAATACAATGGAGAAGGTCAATTACTGTACCTCCTGCGGTGTACACCTTTCGGACAAGGGTTTTGCACGTTTTGCATGCCCCGAATGTGACACCGAACTTGGAAGATGCATAAAATGCAGACAGCAGAGTAACAATTACGTCTGTCCTAAATGTGGATTCATGGGTCCATGAGGTGTAAATATGGGAGATGTTGCAGCTACTATTAAAATAATGCCCGATGGCGTAGAAAGAGATCTTGAAGAGATCAAAGCAAAGATCGCAGATGTTTTACCTGAAGGTTCAGAACTCTTCGGAACTGTCGAAGAGCCTATTGCATTTGGCCTCAAGGCCATTAAAGCTACAGTTCTTGTAGGCGACCTGGAAGGCGGAACCGAGCCTGTTGAGGAAGCCATAGCAACTATCGAAGGCGTCGAGAGCGTACAGGTAGAAGAAGTAGGAAGACCTGTCTGAAGGTCTTCACAGTCTTTTTTTGGGCTTGTAGATCAGGGGAAGATCGTTACGTTCGCAACGTAAAGGCCGCGGGTTCGAATCCCGCCAGGTCCATCCCTTCAAGCCTTATTTTCACTCAAACTCATACAATACCTTGGCATTTGCCAGGGAATCGGCAATAAGACCATCAATATCCAGTTTTGCTTCCTCTTTAACTACCGCATCATACATGGCCTTTACCTCCGGACGTTCAGGAACAGCTCCACACTCTGCAGAACTGAGAATGGATATATCAAAAGTACCTATTTTTTTGGCCATATCAATAATCTCAGTCTTATCAAAACTTATCAGGGGATGGTATATCGGAAATCCCAGACCATAAATTTCAGCATGCAGGTTGTAAGTTGTCTGGGAAGCCACCTGTCCCAGGGATGATCCGGTAATAATGCCTGATGCTTTTTCTTTTTCCATAACTTCAAAAGCAATCCTGTACATCGTCCTCTTGCACAATATACAGGTATTTTTGAGAGAGCAGTTGTCCCGAATTGCCTGCAAATTTTTTCCATTGGGAACTTCATACATTTTCATGGGGTTGCCGGCAGACCACTCGTTAAGCACTTTCACACATTTGATGGCTTTCTGGCGGGTTGCCTCATCGGAAAAGGGTTCATTGTTGCAGAATACAGGAATGACTTTAACACCCCTTCTCATCAGCAACCAGGCAGCAACCGGGGAATCGATTCCTCCCGATACCAGAACCACCATTTTCCCCTGAGTACCCACCGGCAGACCACCCACACCTTTGGAAATACCCGTAAACACATAAGCGGCGTTTTGCCTCATTTCCACAAAGATCTCTTTATCAGGGTTATCAAGATTCACCGAAGGATTCCTTCCCAGTGACTCAAGTATCTCATAAACCGCATCTCCACAAATTCTTCCTAAATCCGCAGATGTAAAAGAGTGATTCCCCGAGCGACGTGGACGGATTGCAAATGATTCGGATTCTGCGATGAAGTCACCAGCGATTGCAGCACATTCTTCTGCGGCTGACTTCAAATTTGGATCGACTTTACGGGCAAAAGAGGTAGAGACTACCCCGAAAACATTCGAACACACCTCTGCGGCTGCCGGTTCATCTGATTCAACAAAAATACGCCCCCTGTCCCTGATAACTTTATTATATGAAACTGCCTCCTGTTCAAGCATTGCTTTAAGATTATTGACCAGTGTACGTTCGAAAAAATTACGCACACCCGGACTTTTGAGGGACAGTTCACCGTATCTTATAATGACTATATTGTTCATGGAAAGAAATATTCACATATGTTAATTAAACCTATTCCACAAAATATAACAATACATATTTAATAAGGAAAATGCAAAAACGGCTGATGCTAAGAAAGGTTCGCAGACACGGCAACCAGTAAACTGGGATTCGCCGGATTTGTAGCAAGCATCCTGCTTTTTTGATATTCATTCCTGCGAAATACCCGAAAGACCAAACATACATCGAAAAAACAGTTGAAGAAAAACAAGTTGAATTGTTCCATTACATTTAAATACAAAAAAAATCCTATAAGTACAAACAGGGTTTACTAAAAAAGTGGGGTACAAATGATTTACTTTTAGTATTAATCCTTTTTCAAAAATGTATGGGGAGATAAATATGACAAGACTAAAAAGATGTCCGGAATGTCATTCCGAAATGGAAGTCAACGAAAATGGAATAGAATACTGCAATGTGTGCGATTACTGGACAGTAGAGGGAACAGCGCGCCTTGATTCCATAACTATGCTTGCGTGAGGAGGTAGTATGATGCAAGCAGCCTCCTGTAAGACATGCACTCAATGCAGGGAAAAGTTAAACGTAATGAAGATGAAATCCAATGTCCTTTACTACTGCCGCAAGTGTGGCAGGACAACTTCCCGGGAGTTACTTCACTAATACTGTTGTAAAACAGTATCTTTCATTTTTTTCATGTGTCTGTCAAGACTTTCTACATCTTTTATCTCTTTTTGGACAAGGGACACAAATCTATTTCTGATAGAAGTATCCACATCGACATCCATATATTCCAGATCTGTAGAAATCTTCTCTGCAAGCATATTTCCCCTTCTGTCCCAATCAGTCAGAATAATAACACAGCGATCCATTTCCCGCAGTTTTTCGGATAGATCAAGCAGGGGAATATGAGTTACTTTTTTAATAATACCATGTATGCCGAGACTACGCAATGAAGAAACATCCCTTTTTCCTTCAACCAGGATAATGTCACCTTCATCAGAACACTTGATGAGCTCTTTTCGCAATTCTTCAAGCAGTTCATATCTTCTCTTAATTTCATACATCGAAGAGGGAGTCAGGGAACTATTGTTCAAAAAAGAAGACATCAATAGCCATATAAAGGGAGAACTTATAAAAATAACCCTTCTGTTAAGGTCGAAAGTAATATATACAAATCTTTTCAAAATATAATAAGAAGGAGGGGGTTTCTTGAGCTGTATATTTTGTGGAAAAGAGTGTATGGATTACGACATAGAGGGCGGATCCGAAAAAGATGCAGAACCGGGAAAAATAATAGGGAAAGTCCATATATGTATGGACTGTATCGAAGAATTGCGAGACGTACTGGGAGTCACCTCTCTTGAGAGGGAAGTTTCTTCCGTAGAATATGAGATAGTTGAAGAAACTTTCCGCTAATAAATAAGGAGGATGATTGTATACCTTATTTTAACCCTGAAATGGAAAACCTCGGAAGAGAAGAACTGGATAACCTTGTTGATGAAAGGATAAAATATACTGTCAAATATGCAGCAGAAAATTCACCATTTTACAGGAAATGGTTCAGGGAAAATAATGTCACACCCGCCGATATCTCCACCCATGAGGATTTGTTGGAATTACCAATTGTTACAGGTGATATCATAAGAAACAACCAGCCTCCTGAAACACCGGATTTTCGTTTCAAGAGTGTAGACTGGAAAGATGTTTATACCGTGCATGAGACCAGTGGCACCAGCGGGGTACCCAAATCATTTTTCCTTACATGGGAGGACTGGCAGAGGTACGCCCAGAAATATGGCAGGAGTTTTGTATCACAGAATTTTAATGAAGATGACAGGGTAATCATGTGCGCTTCCTATGGAATGAACGTGGGAGCAAACACGATGACCCTTGCCGCCCGGGATATTGGCATGGCAATCATACCTGAAGGAAAATGCACTTTCCCTCCCCGAATACTTGAAAGTTACCAGCCCACAGGGATAGTTGCAAGTGTGTTCAAACTGCTACGCCTTGCAAAAAGACTCAGGAAACAGGGGATAGAACCCTCCGAGACCTCAATTAACAAAATGGTGGTCGGCGGAGAAAGTTTTGCAGAAGAATCCAGGACATATCTTGAAGAGGTATGGGACTGCCCGGTTTACAACACTTATGGAAGCACCGAAGGCACCATGTGCGGTGAGTGTAAAATGAAAAACGGATTGCATGTACCCGAAGATATTGTGCACCTGGATGTCTATGACCCACACAAAAAGACCTTTGTAAAAGATGGTGAATGTGGCAGAATCGTATTAACGACATTACTTGCACCGGGTGAAAAATGTGGTAGCCTGCTGTTAAATTACGATACTGAAGACACAACCGTAGTTATGTCCAGGGACAAATGTGAATGTGGAAGGACACACATGCGAATACTAAACCCTGAAAGGGAAGCCGAGACATACTGGGCGGAAGGAACACCCTTCAACCGCGTGGACGTCGAAAAAGGAGTATTCCAGAGAGATAACATGGAATACCTGACCGGTGAATATGAGGCATTCCTTTACGGTGAAACAGGAAACACCACTTTACGGGTAAGCCTTGAGTGTGAAGAACCTGAAAAATGTGACCGCGAAAAGGTCCAGGAGAACTTCCTTAAAAGTTTCCTGCAATACAAACCTGGCCTGCAGGATGCCTATAATGAAGAGGGCTTTGAGATATTATTCAATTTCCTTCCTGAAGGGGAGATGGAGTTCTATAAAGTAAAGGGGCGCCCAAAAAGAGTAGTGGACAGGAGATGAATTATCTCCTGATACTGAAATCTTTAAATTCGCCTGTTGGTGGCTCCCAAACTATTTCGACATCTCTGACCCTGGATGCAGGAGGGCCCTCTTTGAGAGCATTTAACAGGGCATCTATTTTTCCCTTGCTACCTTCGACAACAGCTTTAACCCTGCCGTCCGAGAGGTTTACCACATAACCGTTAAGTCCGATGTCGGATGCTTTCTGCATGGTAAAGGAGCGAAAGAAAACACCCTGCACAACACCGGATACATGTATTATTGCACGTTCCATATCCATAAATGGATTTTCGATACGATATTATATGAATCTTGGTCTCATGCTAAGTTTTTGTGCAAGAGGCAAGTGACCGTGGGGCATCCCGGCAGTCTCTGCAAGAATGCGGCTGTTGAGTTCATCCACAGTCATTTCAATTTTGGAAGGCTTCTTTGGCATGGATTCTTCCCTCACAGTAACATTGACATTACCGCTCTCGACCTCCCTGTCACCGACAACTACCACGTAGGGAACCCATTCCTGCCCTGCATTACGTATTTTCTTGCCGACTGTTTCTTCCCTGTCATCTATATCCACACGACACTGAAGACGTGATGCAATCTCTTCGGCAAATTCCATATGTCGCTCTGCAATGGGTATGACCCTGACCTGTGTGGGAGATAACCAGACAGGAAGCATCGGGACTTCTCCTTCTTCAGCCTTCATCGAGGCTTTTTCCAGCAGGGAATAAATACAGCGTTCAATTGCTCCGCTGGGTGAACAATGTAATACGACGGGCCTTTTGGCTTCTCCGGCCTGGTCGATATACTTAATATCGTATCGTTCTGCATTTTCAACATCTATCTGGACGGTGGAAAGCGCACTTGCCTTTTTCAGGGCATCTACAAAATTGAATTCGAACTTGAGCACAAAGTAGAAGAAACGTTTCTCCCACATTTCCACAAGAACAGGTTTATTGACTTTCTTTGCAAGAGCAGTTATAAAGTCCTTGTTCTCCTCATAAAAGTCCCGGGTAAGCCTGATTGCAACTTCATAATCAGAGACATCGATTCCGACATCTTTCAACACATCTATTGACATCTGGTACTGGCGACCGAATTGTTCGACAGCCTGATCCATATCCCCGCACATGGTATGCATATCCGGCATGGTAAAAGCCCGCAGCCTGCGCAGGCCCACCAGTTCACCCCTCTGTTCCTTACGGAAACTGTAACGTGTAAGTTCCACCATTTTCATGGGTAGGTTGTGATGGGAAATGGTCATATCATGGCTCATCAAGAACTGGCCAAAGCATGCAGCAAATCTCAAAAACATCTGACGTTTATCGGATTCAATAGAATACTGACGTGCAGGGAATCTGTCCAGATATTTCTTGAGAGTTGGGTGGTTCATATCGTACATCAAAGGTGTTTCTACTTCCATTGCTCCTTCCCTGGAAGAAGAATCCAGCACATACCGCTCAAGCAGGGATTTGATCAGCCTGCCTTTGGGATAATAACGCATGTTACCGGAGTCAGAGCCGGGTTCATAATCCGCAATCTCAAGCCTGCGCATCAATTCAACATGAGGAGGAACCTTTTCCACAGCCCTGCTTTTGGAGATTTCATGATCCACAAAGGTACCTAGATTCTCATGATCGTTGAAATCGAAACCATCAACATCATGCAGCATACCGTCCGGGGTCAGGACTTTCCAGTAAGATTTGGCCGTACTTTCGGCTTTCAGAGCTTCAGATACAACTTCTTCCTCTGTATCTACGCCTTCACCACAAGATTCACTTTCCGGGTTGATAGTTCGGGAAAGTTCGGAGAGAGGATGACCTTTGCAACTTATTTTGAATGCTTTGTACCATCCAAAAGGAGCACGTTTTACATTAAATGAATCAACAAGGCTATTTTCAATATCCTTCATTACAGAAACCGCAATCTTCGGAGAAGAAAGGTCGGAACTTAGATGGGCGTAAGGATAAAGCATTACATTGTCAGTATTTACCTGGGATGCAGTCTTTTTGATCTCAGCAACTGCTTTTTCAGCTACATCTTTCGGGTTTGCTTCATCACTACTTTCCACCGCCATGAAAGCGGTCAAAGCTTCATCTAGTCTACCTTTTTTGAAGGAATCCTCTATCTGCTCTGCAACAGGAGTACTTTTTTTTACTTCGTATTCAATATAATCGGAATGGATAAGCAATAATTGCATGAACTCACCTCGGGTCTTCTGGATAAATTGGAACAATCCTTATTAACCTTTTTCAAATGGAATCTTTTGTAAGGCACGCTTCCTCCGAATCCGTGTCGGAATCTTCTGTATCCTGACTGTTCGAATTGTCAATATATACCCGGTAAGCAGCTACCAAAGCTCCCAGGAGTACCGGTGCGGCAAAAAATCCAGCTATTCCCCCTACAAAGCCTCCACCCAGAAATACCACGACAAGTACTACCGGATGTATCTGGGATTTCATGCTCACAAAATACGGACGCAGGAAGAGCTCAGGCGGGACGTATATTACTATAGATGACACAATGAAAAAGACAATTGCAGCCTCTGCGCCCATTTCTATGTATCTGATAACAGACAGTGCCAGAAGCACCATATAACCCGCAAAAAGGGGAATCACAGAAGCAATAAATATCAGGGTCGCAAGTGCCGGTATATGAGATAAACCAAAGGCATAAAACACAATTACTGAAATCGTACTTACAGTCAGAGCAGCGTAGGCATTACCTATAAATATCCCACTCAGTATCCGGTCCAGCTCCCGCAGGTAGCGGCCTGCATTTAATTGGGTACCCTTCGGAGCGATACACACTGCGGATGCATACAGTTTCTCACCTTCAAGCAGCAGGAAATAGCAAACAAAGATTGCCACAACCAGATTGATCATAAACATACCCAGACTTTTGGCATACGAAACAAAACCCAGGCTACCTGCAAAAGAAAGGATCGAAAGCGATGAGTCCCAAACAAGCTGGTTGATACGTTCAAAATAAGTGCCCGGTAATATTGCCCTTACAAAATCAAATATGATCTCAAGGACCTGTGACTGGTTTTCAATAACCCAGATAAGCTGTCTGAAAATCTCTACAAAACCGGTGCCGATTATGATAACAAGAGGCGTTACGATAAACATCGTCGCAATGAATGCCCCATAATGGTTTTTCCTGTTTATCTTGTCATATATAGGCCTGCATATATAGGCAAAAACCAGACCCAACACGATACCGTCTGCAAGAGGGAGAAGAATTTTCACAAGAGCCAGGAAAACAATAAAAAAAGCAAGCGAAGCAATTATTTTCCATCTGTTTTCGATAATTACAGATACACCATCTATATCTTTTAACTCCATGAAACTCCCTTACATTACTGGTAATGTTCTCTTAATAAACTATCTCATATTACTATTTCATTATATTAAAAGCAGCGCATTAAATATCAGGAATGATACGATTAGCATACCGGATTACAACACAGGACTCGTTGCATTTTCCACACCCTGTGCATGAGTCATGTATTTTTATTTTCCCGTTTTTCAATTCAATGGAACCTTTGGCACATGCATTGAGACATACCCCGCAGCCACTGCAACGGGCAATACGTAGCAACTGCAAACATGCATTCCTGTACATCCTGTCTGCAATTTTCCTGTCAGCAGCTGTAACTTTCAAATTGCCCGATGCAAAGAATTTAACCGTACATGAGCGGCTCTTTGCGAGGACAACACCCATCTCCGGGGAATATACGACATTACCCATCATTCTCAGTACATCCGATGCTTCTGATAGTGACACTCCGCGTATCCGGGCCTCAACGGAAAAATCGCCTCCACTACAGACAGAATGTCCGGAAACTGCACTTATGCTGAAATCTTCTGTTTCAACGGGTTTGATAGATATTCCCAGCTGTTTTGCCAGGGCAAGCATTTTAGGAGGATGCTGCTGCCAGCGCCAGAAGCCATATTCGGCATATTCCGGGGGCAAACCCTTTGAAGCCGTCCATTTTTGCAGGTATGCCATCCATCTTTCATACAATTCGGGGAACAATTGCCTGACCCTCTCAAATTCACATTCAAGGGTCGAAGGGCATAGATAGCAACCTACCCTTTCAAAACCCATGTCATAGAGGGGGTTATAAGCAAGGTTTTTCCAGTAGATGTACAGCCAGACCTCAATAGCCCTCCATTGCCTGATTGGAAAAACATTCAACTGGCCCGGTACAAAGGGATTGACCTCGGTTGCAGCGGTCTCCTGCCTGGAAAATGACTCATATTTGCGTTTTCCGTCAACTGCAAGACAGGGATTCTCCGCACTGCAGGACTCAAAAGCCGAATTAGCAGGGCCCAGTTTACAGACTTTACAACACCAGCGGAAATCCTTGCCCGGTGGACCGAAACTCTCCACATTATCCCAGAAAGCATTCTCTGCCCTTTTTTCAATAAGTTCTATCCCATTGTCATTGCAAAACTCATGTGCAAATTGCACTGTCTCAGGAAATTCTATACCCGTATTGAGGAAAATTGCCCTGAGGCGGCTGGCATCCAATGCCCTTCGGGCAAGGTCCAGCACAACCAGACTATCCTTGCCACCACTGAATGATACGTTGACAGGAAAAGAAGAATAAGCAGGATCATTGCCAATCCCTTTTATCATGTTTATAGCATTGGATTCTATTTTTTTGAGAGACGATTGGTTGGCCTTGATGACAGAATCCATGGAAGGCACTGGTTGCTTCAGGTTTGCAGAAATTTTTTTGATTTTCTTGACCCGAAGCAAAGGTTTGCCCGGCCTGAAATTAGCTGAATCCTCAAGAGAGATGCCAATACCCACCAGTTTTCCACATCGCAGCAACACAGGATCACCTTTTTCGATATCCAGGGAAAAATGGTCGATACCCTCCATGGAGATTTTTTTACCGTTAAGATGGCGACCGGTATAATGAAGATGTGCAATTTTTGAATGTGTATGATTTATCAGGATGCTGGCACCCATGTCCGTGGGTTCAAACTTGGATTTTTTTTGCAGGATATCAAAATACATATGACCGATAAGTATACCATCAACCAGCACCTCATCATTGCGGTCATCCCCGGCAACTTTGTTCAACAGAATGACCCTATCAACAAAAGGATTACAACCATATAGTTGCCGTAGCAGGTCATCAAGTAAGTCCCTTTCATAAGCAGAAACAAATCTCACATCTGAAGGAGAAGTGAGGGTTAATTTCGTACCTTCACTGCCACAAGTATCACAGACAGGACCTATTAAAGGCACATTGCAGGAACTGCACCAGAAAATATGGTCGGCTAGCACCTGCTTATCGGAGCGTTTTCGAGTCTTCCTGGCCTTTGGACGACTCTTTTTGCCTGCGGAAGCAAAGGTAAATGTGGAGCGTTTTTTTTGCATTTTATAGTTATATGAGTCCTTTCTTCAATTAACCTTTTGTCAGAACTGATTGCCCAGATACCGGTTAATGGTTGAAGCTGCCTGTTTGCCTGCACCCATTGCGCTGATTACGGTTGCAGCACCGGTTACCACATCGCCACCCGCACATAATCCTGCCAATGATGACATAGTATCCTCATTGACAACTATTGTACCCTTCGAAGTTGTTTCAAGTTCTTCAGAACCTGCAAATATAACCGGGTTTGGGGAAGTCCCGATAGCAATTATCACTATGTCAGCATCGATCACATGCTCAGAACCTTCAATTGGGATGGGACGCCTCCTGCCGGAATCATCAGGTTCGCCGAGTTCCATATTTACGCATTCTACACCTGTAACGGTCTTATTTTCACCTTCAAGGATACGGACCGGGTTGGTAAGCAGGTCGAAAATCACACCTTCTTCCTTTGCATGTTCAACTTCTTCAATACGTGCAGACATTTCCGCCTCACTGCGACGATATACAACTGTTACTTCCTCGCCACCCAGCCGCAGGGCACTGCGGGCAGCATCCATTGCAACGTTGCCGGCTCCTACTACAACAACCTTATTTCCGCATTTGATTGGTGTGTCATAATCCGGGAAGCGGTAGGCTTTCATCAGATTGACCCTTGTGAGAAACTCATTTGCAGAATAGACACCGTTGAGGTTCTCCCCTTCAATACCCATGAACCGGGGGAGACCGGCACCCGTACCAACAAAGACGGCATCGAATTCATCGCGGAGTTCATCAAGGGTTTTTATTTTTCCTATGACATAATCCACTTTTATGTCAACCCCAAGATTACGGATATAATCTACTTCTTGCCTGACAATGTCCTTGGGTAACCTGAATTCGGGTATACCGTAGGTCAATACCCCTCCCGGCTCGTGGAGGGCTTCATAAATAGTTACACCATGCCCTGCTTTTGCAAGTTCTGCTGCTGCAGTAAGTCCCGCAGGACCTGCACCAA
Organism: Methanohalophilus halophilus; assembly: GCF_001889405.1. Taxonomy (NCBI): domain Archaea; kingdom Methanobacteriati; phylum Methanobacteriota; class Methanomicrobia; order Methanosarcinales; family Methanosarcinaceae; genus Methanohalophilus; species Methanohalophilus halophilus. The sequence goes on along the minus strand of NZ_CP017921.1, from coordinate 1,108,706 downwards.
TGACAGCCACGTTTTTCCCGCTGGATTTTGGTTTTTCAGGGGATTTTACTCCTTCATCCCTTTCATAATCCGCACAGAAACGCTCAAGCCTTCCAATGGCAAGAGGGGCACCCTTTTTCCCAAGTACACAGAGTTTCTCACACTGCTCTTCCTGAGGGCAAACACGTCCGCAGATTGCCGGCAGGGCATTGGATTCCTTGAGTATACCTATAGCCTTATCAAAGTCTTTGTTCTTAATCTGTGATACAAAACCCGGTATATCAATATTAACAGGACATCCTGCCACACATTGGGGGTCATTGCACTCAAGACAGCGTCCCGCCTCAATTACAGCCTGTTGTTCTGTGTAACCCAATGCCACTTCACCGAAGTTTCTAATTCTTTCCTTTGGTTTTTGCTCAGGCATTTCCTGTTTCAGTGACACTTACAATCACCCCCGCATTTTTTGTTGTAACTTTCAAGGGCTTCCTTTTCCTGTGGCCTGTAAATGGAAAGCCTGCTCATCATAAGGTCAAAATCCACACCAGAGGCATCGAACTCCGGCCCATCCACACACGCAAATTTGGTTTCCCCACCAACAGATACACGGCAACCGCCACACATTCCGGTACCATCGATCATAATTGGATTGAGGCTTACAAGGGTTTCCACGCCATATGGAGCGGTTACACCCGCCCCTACTTTCATCATTATGGGCGGCCCGATTATTACAATACGGTCAACCTGCTGGTCACTATCAAGAATATCCTTGACAATATCGGTTACAAAACCGTGATGGCCTTTGCTCCCATCATCAGTAGCCACATAAAGCTCATCGCTCACCTCTGCCATTTCCTCTTCAAGAATGAGCATTTCTTCATTGCGGGCACCAATTATAGATATTACATGGTTACCTGCCCCGCGATAGGCACGTGCCTGTGGGTAAACAGGAGCCACGCCGACACCACCCCCAACCATTACTACTGTGCCGAGTTTGCGGATATCCGAGGGAGTGCCCAGAGGACCGACAAAATCCCGCAACGTTTCACCTGTCTTAAGGGTTGTTAATTGCCTGGTAGTCTTGCCCATTACCTGATATATTACAGTTATAGAACCCTCATCAGCATCAAAGTCGGCTATTGTGAGAGGAATGCGTTCTCCGCTTTCATCAATACGTAATATTACAAATTGCCCCGCCTTCGCTGCTTTTGCTATATCCGGAGCTTCGACCTTCAAGAGGTTCACATCAGGAACAAGATTGCGTGTTTCAATTATATTATAAGACATATGACCACATCAACGATTATTGGATAAAAGGGAGAGATGTACGTATAAAAGTCTATCCGATGGTTTCAATTTACTAATGATATTTGTAGCTTTTCAATTGTTCTTGAAACAATAAATCACAATATTATTCACTTTTTGCGACGAAGCAATAGTAGACCCACTATTGCAAAAGCAAAAAGAGGACTGACAAACCCAACAAGTGAAAACCCTGAAGATGATTCTGAACGTGGGATATAGGAATTTAAAGAGAGAGGATAATTATCATTCCATATCTCATCGTTAACACATTCATTCGTGATATGGGGAGTGACAATAATACAAGAATTCTCAACAGTTAACTCAGGAGTGTCTACCGGCTTAATTGAATATTGGAATCCAACCGGAACCTGTCCACATGTCTTATTTTCTGCCTCCCTGATTATCCACTTATAAGAAAAAGTCTCATTTGGGGCAAACTCACGTGAATGAGTTGAATTGAATGCACATGCCCCTGTCTGTATTTCCAGAGAAGCGCCAGAATCCAAAACATGTTGATTGAGAGTAATATCGACAATACTTGCCTGCTTTACGGTCATATCAACTGTCAGAGAGAACGACTCATTTGCATCCAGAACAGGAGAAGGGGTGAAATGTCCTGGATATAATTCACCATTGCAATAGACCTCAGTCACTTCATAGGAATCATTGGCAAGCACGCCTGTAGAAAAAGATACTGTGAAAATGAAAAAGGCACAGAGCAATCTGAATACGTAGTGATCTGTGTTTCTGTTCCATGGCAATATTTTATCCGACATTCTGAAACAAATAAGGATGAAAACTATATAAAAATTATCACTTTAGAACTAACTAATTGTATATACACATGAGCAGACGTGTTATTAAAATAATAATGATACTACTCTGTTATAAAATTATAGAAAAGAAAATTAGATGTGAGTTTTGGCCCCGGCAGAACCGGAGCCTTTCGGAAAAGTTTTGTACGCCCGAACCGGGATTCGAACCCGGGTCGGGGCCTCGACAGGGCCCCATGATAGGCCTCTACACTATTCGGACAATGTCCGGGCACACTTTTCCGCTCACAAGAGCAGCACCCAAATACATTTAATTGTATATAAGGGTTTTGTTTACACCCCTTTAAAAGAGGTGTTTGGTCCCGCCTCCCAGACTCGAACCGGGGGCATCGCGGTAACCGCGCGGTATGTGGATAATCCACACAAACCATACTACAGCCGCGCACTCTACCAACTGAGTTAAGGCGGGACATTACTCAGCGAGATACTCTCATCCTCACAATCTTATATAGACTTTTCGCCGAATCCCCATTTCAAAGGCATATAAATCCAATGCCCGCAGGAAATTTCACCAGCGCTTAAAAACAAAAATAAAAAAACAGAATTCAAAACCAATGAAAAGAATAAAAAGAGGGAATCTTGCCTCAGAAAGTGCCCATTCCCCCGTTTATAACAAGATCGGTAATCTTGGTAATATTACCAAGCCACTCATCGGCAACCGCTTCGGCATCATTCTGAATCGTAGCAAAATTTGCCCCCTCTTCAGGAATTACCTGGATACTGGCAGCCATGGGCTGATCAATAGGTTTTCCTATCTGGGATAGCAATCGCACATATACTTCATCTACTTGCGGCACGGCTTCCACAATATCCCAGGCCATCTGAGTGGAAAGCAAATTGTAAATCTTACCTACATGATTGATAGGGTTCTTACCACTTGTAGCCTCCATACTCATGGGCCTGTTCGGGGTTATCAAACCATTACAACGGTTACCCCGACCAACAGAACCATCGTCACCCATTTCCGCAGAGGTGCCTGTTACCGTCAGGAAGATACAGCCACAACCACCTCCGGTATTATCGGCAGCATTGACATATGCGTTAACATCCCTGTCAGTGTATTTGCCCGCAATATCCAGAATATAATCCTTCATCTGTTCCTTGAAACTAACATAGGCATCCATATCATCAACATATTTGTCAACCATTCCACAGCAAACAGTCAGGGAAATATCATCTTTATCCCGCAATCCCATGACCTTGATGTCTTCACCTATTGCAGGTAATTTCCCTTTCAGATCGCCTATAAGCTGCTTCTCGGTATCATAGACTATACGCTCAAGTTCGGAAAATGATGCATGACCAACACCAAAAGATGTGTCATTGGCAGTGGGAACTTTTTCCCGGTCAAAAACATCCCTCAAATCAGAAGAACCTGTACCAAGTTTGCAGTCAAGGATAATATCCTTTTCAAGATCAAGATTTACAATATTATTCCTCAGATAATCACGTGCTGCCGAGAGTGCCACTGTTTCAGCCGGGATTTCCACACCATTAAATTCCTTTGTAGCCCTCCCCACAAGAAGAGTATAGATTGGCTTGATGACCTCCCCACCTCCAAAAGCAGGGGAAGAACGGCCTGCAACAATCTGGGTTTCATCCGTATTATGATGAAGTACAGCACCGCATTTTTCAATATATTCCGCACAAAGGGCACGGCTTACAGCCTCTGCAATTCCATCAGATATACTATCTGGATGTCCCAGACCCTTACGTTCAACAAGCTCTATCTCCTGATTTTCCACAGGTGTCTGGACAAGTTGTTCAACTTTTATGTTCCGCATAAACAAACCTCATGAAAACAATGAAATATGAATTAAGGCCCCAGTATCAAATCCGTGATGATATGAAAAACCCATTCTATATAAATTGGATACTATATGAAAATGAATTAATTACTAGAAGTAATATCTCTCATGGATACTTTTTCTTCATCAAACCTTTATATGCAATGAAAGTATTGGAAATGTTGACCCAGATTCCAGAGGCAACCAGGATGATACGCATTGCAATACCAAATAAAGGCAGACTCCACGATCCGACCGTGAAACTCTTCAAAGAAGCAGGTCTCCCGGTACTTGAGGGATCAAGCCGGAAACTTTTTGCAAAAACAACAGACCCCGAAATGATATTTTTATTTGCAAGAGCGGCGGATATTCCCGAATATGTGCAGGACGGAGCTGCAGACGTGGGAATTACCGGGCTTGATCTTATAGATGAAACTGATGCAGAAGTTGAAGTTATGCTGGACCTGCATTTCGGGAGAGCAAAACTGGTACTTGCAGTCCCTGAAGACTCAGAGATTAAAACTGCTGAAGACCTGAAAAACATGCGGGTTGCTACTGAATTCCCAAATATTACAGAGAAATATTTTAAAAATATTGACATACCAGTTGAAGTGATCAAAGTAAGTGGTGCCTGCGAGATGACACCCCACGTGGGAATTGCCGATGCGATTGTTGACATATCCAGTTCCGGCACAACTCTTGTGACAAACCATCTCAGGAAAATTACAGATGTGTTCAGCTCGTCTGTGTACCTGATTTCAAATGCCGAAAGTTCCCAGAGGGAAGAAAAAATCCAGCACATAAAAACAGCCCTTGAAAGCGTACTCCATGCAAAGCAAAAACGCTATCTTATGATGAATGTGCCATCAGGCAAACTGGAAACTATCAAAGACATCCTCCCCGGTCTTGGGGGCCCGACTGTTATGAAAGTAGAATCAAAAAATTCCACCCATGCAGTACATGCAGTTATTGATGCAGACCAGGTCTTTGCAATAGTCAGTGAACTGAAAAAAGCAGGTGCATCAGACATACTGGTTGTACCAATCGAAAGAATGATACCCTGAGGAGAGTAAATAATGGAATTTGAGGTCATACCCGCTGTAGATATGAAAAACGGGAAATGTGTCCAGTTGATACAGGGTCTACCAGACCAGGAACGTATTTCACTTGATGATCCTGAAGCAGTTGCTATTAAGTGGATCGGACAAGGAGCAAAAACCCTGCATCTGATAGACCTTGACGGCGCCATCGAAGGTAAAAGGAAAAACGCCCCGATTATAGAAAATATCATTATGCTATGTGAAAGACAAGGAGTCGAAGTACAAGTAGGCGGTGGAATTCGCTCTTTTGAGGATGCTGCAAACCTGCTCCACATGGGGGCTAACAGGGTGATACTAAGCACCGCAGCTGTTCAAAATCCGGATCTGGTTGAAAGACTTGCCAGAGAATTCAAACCCGAAAACATTAATGTTGCTCTGGACTCAAAAAATGGAAAAGTTTCTACAAAGGGATGGACCGAGCAATCCGAATATACTGCGGTACAACTGGGGAAAATGTTCGAAGAAAAGGGCGCAGGAAGCATTCTGTTCACCAACATCGACAAAGAAGGATTAATGGAAGGTGTGGACACAGAACCCACAACAGAGCTGGTAAATGAACTTACAATACCGGTGATTGCTTCAGGAGGAGTAACCACCCTGAAAGATATCCAGACCCTGAAAAAAACCGGTGCCTGCGGTGTTGTGGTCGGGAGTGCTCTTTATGCAGGAAATTTTACCCTTACAGAAGCGATAAATACAATCAGAGAGGAAATCTCTGGTGGAGAGTAAGTATGCCAAGAACTTCCACTGTATCCCGTACTACCAGAGAAACAAGTATAGAACTTACGATTAACATCGATGGCAAAGGGGATTCACAGATAAATACAGGCATCGGTTTTTTTGACCACATGCTGGTATGTTTTGCACGACATTCAGGTTTTGACCTTACAATCGATGCTAAAGGTGATCTGGAAGTAGACGGTCACCACTTGATTGAGGATATTGGGATCGTGATGGGGCAGGCTTTTGACCGGATAATGGCAGAAAAGTCAGGAATTGCCCGTTTCGGAGAAGCAAGAATACCAATGGATGAGGCCCTTGCCAGTGTAGTAGTGGATATAGGAGGGCGCAGTTATCTCGTGATGGACACGACTTTTGAATCCGAAAAAGTAGGGGAATTTAACACCCAGCTTACAAGGCATTTCTTTGAATCATTTGTCTCCAATGCAAAAGTCACCCTTCATGCCAATGTATATGGTTACAATGACCACCACAAAATCGAAGCCCTTTTCAAGGCATTTGCTCATGCAATGAAAAAAGCAACAGTTACCGAGGGCAAAGGGGTCAAAAGTACAAAGGGATGTCTCTGATTAGCATCCTTTTTCGAATTTATTTTTCAAACGTCTGTAAAACTCCCTTTCAACTTCCCCTCCACTCCTGAAAAGACGCTCCACAATTAATTCCGGAGTACTCTTTGCAATATGATTATAAATCGGATTGCGATCAACAATCAGCTTCAATTCATTATCAAGTCCTTTTGCTTCAATTCCATCAACCCTGATGGAGGCATCCGTATTTTCCAGTATCTGGTCGGCAAGATGGGAAACAAAAATAGCCATTGTATTGGATTCTTCAGAAAGAGTCTCAAGGATCCCGGCTATTATTTTTGCAGAAGCTCCGGGTTCGGTAATGGATTCAAGTTCATCGACAAGCACAAGTTTGGATCCCGCCCCAGCAAGAGCTGAAAATGAGCGTAAGGTCGTTTCAAAAGCTCCCGCATCAAGAGTGCCCCTGGATTTGCTGAAATAATACAAACTATCAACCGGCCCGATCTTTAACTCATCTGCCGGTACAGGGAAACCCATGTGGGAAAGAATTGTACATTGAGCCACTAACTCCAGCATGGATGTTTTTCCTCCGGAATTCACACCACTTAAAAGAACTACCGGAGAAGAGGGCACTTGCAAAGGAGACATGATCGATCCCAGGGAATAATCTATAGGTTCCACAGCAACGCCTTTTTCGCAAAGGAAAATATTTTTTCCATTCTTGAGCCCCATACCGCATTCATCTTCAAAACCGGCAAGTTGCATCTTCAGGGAATGACCAAAACGAGCCACCGCCAAACCCACATCCAGATCAAGTAATCTCATAACAAGTTGTTTCAGGGGTTGCCTGAATTCATGTAGCTCATATGCAATATCCCTTTTATGAGTCACTTCCCTGCGGAATATCTGCTGTTTGATCTGGTCTTTGAATTTTTGTAACTGGGAAGTGTCGGCTTCTACCGGATAACAAAGTTCAGAGGGGAAGAAATAATCCACAAACAGGGATTCATTTCGCTTTAGTGAGAGGGTTTCAATGAATTCTTTCCTGGCATCATTAATTATCTGGCTGAAAGATGCCGATATATTGCGTGAAAGGATGTCCTTTAACTCCACCTCATCCCTGATAACACCCAACATGTCATTCCCACTGAGGGTAATACTACTTTTTTGGAGGAGATCATTTATTTCCCGGTTGCACTGCCCTACATATTTTGTAAGTTCTGAATCCACATTGTCCAGAATATGATTTAACCGGTCTATTTCCACGTCCCTGCCTTCAACAATATTTCCTTCAGGATTAATGGCAGCCATGAGATTGCAAAGAGCCGAAAGATCCGTATTGATTATTGAAGAGATGCCCGCTTTATCCAGTGTAATTGCAAGATCCAATGCATTCATTATTCGTTCATGATTGAAAGCAAAAAAAGAAATTTGTTTTTCGGGTAAAATATGCCATTCCTCAATATCCCGGGTATTTGTTACTATTTCAGGATTCGTACTCTCTGGAAAATCATATTCCAGGAAGGGTTCTCCTATGGCAATTACATGGGGATAACTGCGTGCAACATCTGCAAATTCCAGGGGATCCTCCACCAGCTGGACCTCAATGTTTTTTCCATATTTTTCCTTTAAAGTGCTGTAATCATCGGTATTTGAAGTGACAATTACCCTATCCCTGATTCGGGGAATAGAAGGAGAGTTTTTCAGGGGTTTTATCCTGGAAAGAATTGTTGAAATCCTATCCATATCATCGAGCATGGAGAGATATTCCATATGGTTTTCAACCCAGTCCCGGTTTATGTCAATAAGGTCTTTCCTGCTTGAAGGATATGGGATATAGGTATGCAACTTATCCCTTGCATAAGGGGTGGAAGCATAATTTTTGATAGAATCGATTACCCGTTCATAAATATCGACTGAATCCCTGGTTTTCAAAAAAGAGGAGATATCAAGACCATCCTGTGCAGACCTCACATCGTGTACAAGGGATATGGCATATCTTCTTCCTACTCCTTCGATCTCCGATATACTGGCGATATCACCTCTGAGAATTGCCGCCATGGCATCCTCTTCACAGCCAAAATGAGATATAAAGCGCTGTGCCATCTTTTCTCCTATACGTGGAGCATCAACCAGTGACTGCATATTATTGGCCACCTTGCTTTTCATTCACAAAATCAAGTAATGTAGATGTGGGAATACCCCGTTCTACAAAATACCGATCTTTTTTAGACATTGGACTATAACCCGAATCCGCGCGTGGCTGTAATTTTTTTGAAAGTGAGTGATTGCGCCTGTTATCTATCATCTGGCTTTTGTAATAAGTATCCCACAATTCTTCCAGATTAGCAGAATCTTCAGAAGGAATCAAATGTTGTATTGAATCCACAGATGTTTTCAGGAAGTGCTGCATCTTCAGGATTTCACCATTGCATACATAAGCAAACTTTCCATCAACAACAATTACCGCCCTATCTGGATTGCGTACTGCAAGCCACCTGCAAAGCATATCAGAAATACGGTTTGGAGGAGTTACATGTACATAAAGGACTGTTTCTCCGCAAACTGGCCGCACAAACATGCAAAGTCTGTGATAATTGTTTTTAACCTCACGCATATACCTGTAATATCGCTTGCAAAGTCTTTCTTTACCACAATAAAGACCATCTACCTCCCCTTCACACCCACGTAATAGTCTTACAAGCTCTGCAGGATTGCATTTCCTGTGCCTGAGAACCAAGTCAATATAATTCAATGGAGAGGAATCAAAGTTGGTTATTCTGTGCCATCCATCGGGAAAAATTCTTTTGATCAACTGTTGCTTATCAATTTTCTTATTGAATCCAACCCGAATTACTTCAGATACCGGATTGGACATTTTCAATTTAGCCTCCCCTTCTTTGGGATCACAGGCAAAAACCAGATCTGCTTCAGGCCGTTGCCTCAGTTCCAGACAGGCCAGTAAGACACCTGTTACAGTTGCCTTAAAAAGAATTATCATGTGCATTCCCCTGCAAACTGTGTAAGGTTAGCCTGCCCGGAACCACCAATTTTGATAAAGGGACGTGCACGGCCTATAACAATACCCATACGTGCAAGTTCATCCTCCCCGCGAATTGGCCTGGATCGTAGAATACGGGAAGCACTTATGGGCCCTATACCCGGCACCCTGAGGAGGGTAGAGTAATCGGCACTGTTTATTTCTACAGGAAACATTTCCGGGTTGATCCGGGCAAGTTCGAGTTTTGGATCATCATTCAAAAGGAAACCATCGTCATTATAGATTTGATCAATATGCCCGGAATCCAGGCCATAATCTTTCAAAAGATAGGATACCTGATAGAGCCTCTGTTCTCTCCATTTAGGAGATGTTGAACCATTTTCAAGCGGCGTATCAGGTACCGGGTCAAAACTCATAAAATAGGGTCTGCGCAACTGGTATTTTTCCATGAAATCATGCACAGTATTCACAATATCCCTGTCGGGTTCGTCAAGGGCACCCACCACAAACTGGGTATCGTTGGCACCTATGATCTTACGATCATATCTGTGCAGTTTCCTCTGTTTCTTGATCAATTTGCAGGTCCAGTTCAAACGCTGAAGGACATCATTCTTGTAATCGAAATTGGGACAGATTTCCGAATAATTTACTGAACCAGTTGTTTCTGCATTTACCCCGAATTTGTTTGCAACCCCGGCTACCTCCTGAAGCAAATGCAAAGGTGTACCGGGCATGAGCCGAAGGTGTATATAACCATTAAATCCCTGACTTCTCAAGAGCCGGGCCACATGAAGTTGTTTTTCAGTTGTTGTTTCAGGATCCCCGATAACACCGGAGGAAAGGAACAGGCCTTCAATAGCATTTTTCCTGTAAAAATCCCAGGTAATCTTCACAATCTCTTCCGGGGACAGGGAAACCCTGCGCACATCCCTATGGCAGCGATTCGGACAATAGGTACACTCTCCGGCACAGTAGTTGGTCAGCAATGTCTTGTATAATTGTATACAGCGCCCGTCAGGCCCGAAAGCATGGCATACTGCACTCTGGTTACAGCTGTCATACTTTGTACCCGAGGAAAGGTATTGCATCCTCTCATGCAAAGTGAAATGATAGCCGTCTGAAGGAATACTCATTACATGTAACTAAGTTCATCGCCTATATAAGAGACAAGAAAGTGGATTGAAAGTATTCGTTGGGCACCTTCATTCCTTGATGTGAATATCGAGCCGAATCCTTGTGACCGGTTCCAGCTTTTTCCAGTCCACTATTGTATCATCTTTCAGCAAGCAATCATTCACGTTTTTATCCCCGAATTTACCATCAATCTCATAAACAAAAAGACCTTCCTCCCCATCAGTAGAAACAATCATCTCCCTATCTCCCTTTTTCCTGACATCAATATCTGCCACGTTGCGCAGGGCTTCCATAAGGGAAGCACCTTTCTCGACTTCCACATGCCTGATGGGAGCAAACGAATCAACGGCCAGATGAATATTTCTCCTGTTGGGTTTTAATACATGGGATTTACCGAAAATGTGCCTCTCAAGGAGTTCGGATTCTTCAAGCACCTTTACATGTTTGGAAACTACCGGTACTGAAATATCCAGCTTCCGGGCAATTTCAGATATATGCATTTCTTTGCTGCTTAAGAGTTCCAGTATTTTTATCCGGGTTTCACTGCCAAGTGCATGAAATATCCTGCATCCCATAGAACTCATATACAAGTCAAGTGAATTGTAAATATATAAATTTAACTGGATTTGTTCATTTGATACCCATATTTTTCAGAGCAGAAAGACTCTGAAGAGCATCTTCAGCTGATTTATTTTCAATTATCTTAATGGAATTGCTTTGGCGGAGTAAACCCTGTATGGCCGAAAAATCAATGTTGCCTTCACCAAGGGGCAAATGTTCATCGTTATCCCCATAGTTATCATGAATATGAAAATGGGAAATCTCACGTTCAAGAAAAGCCTCCAGATTACCCATTGTGTTGGCATGACCAATGTCCAGTACAAAATCATTTGTTCCTATCTCAAAATCCGGTTTCCTGAACAGGAAACATTCCCATTTGGGCATATTTTCCACACATATCCGTACACCGGCATCTTCACCGATCCTTTCCAGCACAGGTAATGATTTTTGGAATGCAGCAAGTGCAAAATCCCTATCGTAAGCAAAGGGGAAATAACCGGGATGGACAACCATGACTTCAGCATCAATTTCATTGCAAATATCTGCCATGTCTTCCACAAGTTGAAGAGCTGCATTCCTTATAGGCTCACGAATACTTGCAAGATTGAGGTCTGTACTGGGAGCATGAACCGTATATTCAAGGTCATAGGAAAAGGCTATTTCATTCTGCCTGAAGAGGTCATGTTTTCCTTCGGAAAAGACTTCTGCACAATTGACAACATTTTCAATATTTTGTAAAGCTTCACCAAGAGATAAGTCGTGATAAGCAAATGAAGAGATACCAATCATAAGAAAAATACTCCTGAGTCACAAATAGAATCCTGATTATTTTAACTTATGGCAAGTGTACTTGAGACTATATTAAGATTAACTCGAATCCGATAAAATTAATTAAAATAGTAACACGGAATGGATAAATTATAAATTTAGGATTTATTGCGTAATTCAAGCAAGCGCAGGAAAGAAGACGCAGTAAATGTATCTCCCAATCCAACCGTCACTACCGGCTCATTGACCACAAGTGTGGGAATCGCACAAAAATAATACTCATTGAAACTGCCATATATCCCAAAACCGTACTGCTTGGCTCCAGTAATAGATTCTATTCTCTTGACCTGCAGCCTACCATATTCGCTGCGCCTGAATTGGCTGCACCTTTCCTCCAGTTCAGACCTGTCCGGCAATGAGCCTGAAGAAGCAAAGTATGCCGCACACTTCAAACCAAAATCAATAGCATCTATTTTCTGTTCATCCATGTGATCTGAAGCAGAGAGGCAAAAAACAAAATCCCTGGTATGGACAACAAGGGCTCTGGCCAAACAACTTTTAATGCAATCGTGGGCCGCTTGAAACATCGCAGAAATATCCATTTCATGTATGCCTTCAATCCCAAAACCCATCTTTTGCGCCAGGGTTGCAAGTTCATCTTCATTCAAACCCATAGAATCAACCCTCCCTGCAAGTTTAAGGAAAACATGTTTGGCGATATCCGTTGTTGCAAAATGACCCAACTCAGCATGGGTGAAAAAACCAGCCATCGAATTCCATTCATCAATCTGTGCAAGGACAGGGGATAACTTTTCCTCGAAGGAAGAACCATCCGGATAGAAGGGTTGGAGCATATGAAAACCGGATACAACTGCACCATCCATTTCCCCAATATGTGCGGTTGCATATTGCTTGAAGAAGGAAGAAATCGTCATTTGGGGGTTGAATTCATCAAATGTCGCAATGAACCTGTTTTCCCGGGATACAGTTATCCTGCGACCGTATAAATCGAAACTATCCCCCTGACGGAAATCAAAAACAAAATGTACCGGCTCCTCCTCGCCACTTTGGCTTTCGAATTTTGGAGGGAGCACCATTCCCTTTTTTGAAAAAAGAGCCTCCTGTGTCCCGGAAAGGTAAACAACATTTGGTACAATCACATCCACATTGAGTCCAGAGAGGACATTGGCCATTATACCCATATTTCCCCCAATCCTGATCTCTGCCCTTTCAAAAAAACGTTTCTTGAGAAAATCAAGGACATCCCGGGAATAAATGAACCATTCTGCACCCCTGCCATACTCCATACAATATATAAGACCGGCAAGGAAATCTTCGAGGGAATTGATGATATGCGGCTGATGTTCAATCTTCATCAGCAGTTCATTTTTATCCACCTCACCAAGGATGGATTCCACCTCCCTGCCGGTTATCCTGTAAACTGCATCGATATTAGCGTTGTAACCGCAAAGGATATTCATTCAATTCTCCCGCGGACTGCACATACCTGCCAGCACAGCCGCAAAGGCACTTGCTGAAATCGTATCTCCTATGCCTACTGTATCAACAGGATGATCCACCACCCTGGCCGGAATGATCAATACATCATGATTACGGGTGCAGATACAACCTTTTTCAAAATCTTCCAGATTACATTTTCCCTGCCTTACAAGATAGGCACCCAGTTTGTCAATTTGATCCATCCCCTGTGTGGATATAGGCACATCAAGACCTGCTTTTATGTCCTCAAAACCTTTTATCCCGCCCTGGAGAGCCCTGGAAGCGGCTGTAGTGGATGCAAAAAGCAGGGAATCAAGATGTTGTTCAACATCAATAGGACAATCTTTGGAAACAACACAGATATAAAAGCCCAATGAGTGTACATGTATCCTCTGCAACTTGAGCTCATGAAGCAGCCGGACAGCTCCTTCATAGAGGGCTACTATAGCATCTTCTTCCTTTTTGATTACCGAATATGCAAGTTCTTCATAACCTAAAACATTCAGTGCATTGGCAACTTCCACAGTATCAAGACCCAGTGAGTGGACATGATTGTGCACAATATCATTCAGAATTGCCGAGCGAATGAATTTATTCTGTATGGAAGTGAATTCCACATGTATGCAAATATCAGGATTGGCTTTTTTTAACTGGCCTATTGCCCCTACCGCACGTTCTACATAATCCCTGTAAGTCTTGCCATCTTCATATGCTTCTTTTATCATCTGATAACCTGAGAGAATAGCCCCATCGACGGTTTTGCCCATCTCGGGGAGATGCTCATAGACCTCATCGGACATATCGATACGAATCCAGGGGGGACGTGATGAAATGATCAGGCGATTATTGCGAGGAACTATTATCCTGTCCTCGGCATATTTTACAGAGAGTCCTTTATTGAATTCGATAATCCAGTTGACCTTGGCTTTATAATCGGAATTACTGGCCTCTGCAGGAGGAAGCAATTCCATCCTGCCCTCCCTGACAAAAGGATGTAAAAGATTCGGAGAGGATACAAAGTAATCCGCCTGCTCAGGGGAAAGCCAGGGGATATAAGCAATTACTTTATTCAGGTCCATGTTGGCAAGCAGGTTGGATATTATCCCGGCCTGTCCCCCCATCCTGGCTTCATCAAAAACAAGATTATCGGTCAACCATTCATGGATATCAGTTGAATAGGTGGGAATTTCCGCAGCTTTACCATCCTTCATCGCAATAAGGAGTCGTGCAAGGAAATCTACAGGAGAATCTATCTGTCGGGGATAGGAAAATATTCGCTGCTGAACAGTTTCCACATCCACCTTCCTCAGCAGGTTTTCCACATCACCAGGACCAATATGCTTGATGGCGTCCACATTACTGTTATAGGCAACAAATATTCCGTTTACACAGGAAATATTTCGTGCAACCGACTCATAAGCTTCAATGTATCTTTTATCCCACTCAGATATGTCCATTAAAATTCCCCTGAAACAATATCACGTAGTATATTCCGCATTAATACGTACATAATCATATGTAAGATCACAACCCCAGGCAACCGCAAAAGCTCCACCAAGTGAAAGATCCACTGAAATTATGACTGTATCACTTTCCATTATGGATTTTAGTTTTCTGTTGGCAGAAGTATCCGCAACCTGACCGTGATCCACCAGAGTAACTGCATTTTTCCCATCCGAAAATTCCAGGGAAATTTTATCCTGGTCAAGAGAGGCACCTGAATATCCAGCTGCGGCAATAACCCTGCCCCAGTTGGGATCATGCCCGTATATCGCAGATTTTACAAGAGGGGACCGTACAATGGTTTTGGCAACCTTGCGTGCATCGGCCAGGTCAGAGGCACCGTTTACCTGTACTTCGATAAGTTTGGTAGCACCCTCCCCGTCGCGGGCGATTTTCTTTGCAAGTTCCACAAGGACATAATCAAGTCCTCTCTGGAAATTTGCTACATCAGGAGCTATTGAAGAAGCACCTGTTGCGGTTAGCAAAGCCATGTCATTGGTACTGGTATCACCATCGACTACCATCATGTTGAAACTGGAATCGTTGGCTTTTACAAGACATGCTTTCAGTGTATCGGCTGAAAGAATAGCATCAGTATAGATAAAAGCAAGCATTGTTCCCATATTGGGTTCGATCATACCGGAACCTTTTGCAATGCCTCCGATACGTACACCACACTCCAGTTCTACAGAAACTTCCTTTTCCATCAGGTCAGTGGTCATAATGGCTTTCGTAGCATTGCGGCATTCCTGAGGATCTGCAGAAAGTGCCCCGTAAACCTCATCCAGATGATCTTTTACCCAACCTACATCAAGAAAGCGACCAATCACACCTGTGGATGCAACTGCGATGTGGGATTCGTGAACTCCCAGTTTGCTGGCAGCAGCCTTTGCCATCTCACGGGCATCGGCCATTCCCTTTTCACCGGTAAAGGCATTGGCATTCCCGCTGTTTACAATTGTGCCTGCAACATATTTATGGTTTTCAAGATTGTCCCTGGTAAGCACTACTGGAGCCGCTACAACCTTATTGCGCGTAAAAACGCCTGCTGAAGGACCTGCACCTTCAATCAGCGCAAGGCCCATGTAATCATCCTTCAAACCGGCAGCATGGACCCCACGTACCGCACATATACCACCATCAATTGATCTCATAACCGTAAACCTCACAGACTGCCTATACCCCTTATAATATCTCCCCTGGTAATTATGCCTGCAATTTTATTATTTTCAACCACAGGCAGGCGGTTTATCTTGTGTCTGGACATCAGGTGGGAAGCATCCTCTATTGAATCTTCAGGAGAGATAGTGAATACCCCGGTGCGCATTATTTTGCTAACCGGCATTGAACCTACATCCGAAAGCATTTTTTTGGTATCTTCCCAGCTGATATATTCCCGGATAGGAATTTCTATTACCTCAAAGGGACTGGGGAGCCAGAAATCACCATGTTCGGGAGTTTCCAGCAGAGCCAGCAAATCAACCTCTGAGAGTATACCTACAATCTTGCCGTTGTCCACTACAGGCATACCACTTATGTCATTATCCTTCAACGACCTGGCAGCATCACTCACTTTGTCTTCGGGACTGCAATAAATCACATCACTGTTCATAATTTCCTTTACAAGCATAAATCCACCTCCAAATAAATCAGGGCGCAAGGCCCGCGTTCCATAGACCATCGGTTTCCCTGAAACCACACATGAGATTCATATTCTGTATAGCCTGTCCTGAAGCTCCTTTTACGAGATTGTCAATTGCCGAGATTACGACAAGCCTGTTACTGTTTGCGTCAATCTCAAAACCAATATCACAGAAATTGGAACCGCGTACATTACCCAGCGCAGGTATATCATCGACCAATCTTACAAAGGGACAGTCGGAGTAAAAAGAATCGTATAGTTGCCGGATATCTTCTTTTGAGCACTCTTCCTTAAGAAAGATATGAGCTGTAGTCAGTATCCCGCGTATAGCAGGGATTACATGGGGAGTGAAATTAACACTATCAATGTTTCCAAGGGCATTCAATTCCTGCCATATCTCCGCCTGGTGGCGATGGGTTGTGAGCTTGTAGGGCTGGATATTTTCCGCCATATTGGGGTAATGGGATGCCTGGCTTGGATTCACACCTGCGCCTGTTATGCCGGATTTGGAATCAAAAACCGTAATGTCTGCAAGCCCTGCTTTCACAACAGGAGCAGCCGCAAGGGTGGCTCCTGTGGGATAACAACCCGGATTGGCAACAAAGGTTTTCCCTTTTACCTCGGGATGCAGTTCCACCAACCCAAATACTGCCTTGCGGGGATCACGGTGTTTAATACCATAGACCTTTTCAAATTGGTCCACATCCAGACGATAATCCGCACTCAAATCCACAACAATAAGGCCACTGTCAATAAGTTGAGGTACAATGTCCATCGCACTGCCATGAGGCACCGCCAGAAATACCACGTCACACCTCTGCCTTACAGCAACCGGATCAAGTTCTTCAAATTCAAGACTTGTCATGCCGGCCAGATGGGCATGTTTTTTGGATACGTTTTGTCCGGCAAGTTTTCTTGAAGTCGCCATTTCAAGATTTACATGAGGATGATTGAGAAGAAGGCGCATCAATTCTCCCCCGGTATAGCCGGAGGCACCGATTATGCCTGCATTAACCTTATCTTTCATGCCTTAGTGTTATGTTTTACCACTAATTAAAGTTATTACCATACAGGCAGGCAAGGGACACAATGAATTGCAAAAAAATATACCTGGCAGGCCCTCTTTTTTCCGAGGCTGAGAAGAATTTCAATGAACAACTCACAAAGAGAATCGAAATTGCAGGATATGACGTATTCCTGCCACAGAGGGATTCAACAGATACGAAAAGTATGCGCAAAGAACAGAATGCTGCAGAATTGTTCCGGAAAAATTCAGAAGCCATAGACAGAGCCGATCTTGTAATTGCTATACTGGATGGAGGCAGTGATGTGGATTCCGGTACAGCCTGGGAAATCGGCTATGCTTATGCTAAAAACATCCCGGTAATGGGGCTGAGGACTGATTTCCGCACACTTGGAATCGAAGGTACGGTCAACCTGATGATAGAAAAAACCCTAATTAAACTTATGTATTCAACCGATAAACTGCTTACAGAACTTGAAAATATGAAAAGATAAGCAGTTTAGAACTGCTTTTCCACGACTTGCCCCCGGGGAGATTCTTCGGAAAAGACCTGTCCTTCAAACCAGTACACTTCGGCGCCTGTGAGCCATGCATCCGGTGCAAGTCCGGCTTTTATGCAGGTGTGATTCAAAAAATCCACAGCATTAAATCCCTGCTCAGGGGCCACCTGTGGCAGGAGTAAACCCTGA
Organism: Methanohalophilus halophilus; assembly: GCF_001889405.1. NCBI lineage: Archaea > Methanobacteriati > Methanobacteriota > Methanomicrobia > Methanosarcinales > Methanosarcinaceae > Methanohalophilus > Methanohalophilus halophilus. Next base: position 1,090,612 of record NZ_CP017921.1, on the reverse strand, counting down.
TAGAAACCATGTTTGATTATAAGCCCATGCCTGCCTATCTCTATTAGACCGGGCAAATCTTCAGGAGCCGCATCAATCATTTCCGGCGGGGTCAGGACGGTAACTTCAACCGCTATTACAGACATCTCCTGTAGATTTACAGGAGGAAAACGCGGATCCCTTGTTGATGCTGAGATGGCAGAATCAACAATTGCATCCTTCAGGGATGAATCCGGATAGGGATGACCAATGCAGCCTCTCAAATCTCCTTCCATGGAAAGGGTTACGAAAACTCCGCGCTCTTCTTCAAAGACCGGAGTGAGGGACTCAGAATCCGGCTCCAGCTTAGTACCGCTCTCGAGGAATTCAGTAATTGTATTCCGGGCAAGATTTACTGCCATTTTGCCTTCATCCAGGCCAAGCATAATATTACCTCCAATCAATCGTGTTTTGAAATTAGGACAGCAGCTTTTTTAAGGGCTTCGATTGCTGGCAGGGGAGTACCTGCAAGATAGTCGATGCATGAGCCGCCCCCTGTACTTATATGGGAAAAACTGTGATCGAAACCCATATTCCTCACCTCGGCAGAAATATGGCCGCCTCCTGCAATGGAGTAATCGGCTTCTGTGGCAGCTTTTACTATTTCATAGGTCCCCAGTTCAAATCCATCAAATTCGGAAACCCCGGCAGGCCCATTGAGAATCACAGTGCCTGCCTGACTGATTTCCCGGGAATAAGCAACAATCGTTTCAATTCCTATGTCATTGATTGGAAGTATTGAACCCCCAACTTCTTCGACCGATACTTCAATCCTGCTGCCGTTATCATTCAATGCTACATCAACAGGTAAACCCACCTTTCCGTCAAAATCATCAAGAATTTTTTTTGCCCTGTCGATCTGTTCAAGGTAGCCCTGGGATTCAATGAAATCCTTATTTGCTTTCCCGATATCAAAACCTGATGCAGCCAGCATTACATTTGCAACAACACCTGTCACAAGTACGCGGTCAGCACCACCATTTGAAAGTACATTTTCAGCAACCGTAAGGGAATCGTCAACTTTGGCACCACCCAGTACGAAAATACAGGGTCTGCCCCCTCCCTTTATTCCCCTGTCCAGAGAAGTAATCTCTTTTTCCATTAAACGGCCTGCACCACACGGAAGGAGATGTGTAAAACCCATTAAAGAAAGATGAGAACGATGGGATACCGCAAAAGCATCATTCAAAAAGATGTCCGCAAACGGGGCCAGATTTTTCACCATATGCGTGTTTGCATGCTCTTTGGCAGATCTTGAAATGGTTTCCTCGGAATAGAAACGTACATTTTCAAGCAAGAGCACATCCCCTTTTTCCATTGCTGCAATCCTTGAACGGGCATGGGAGCCGAAAATATCATCTACATATTCCACTTCCCTGCCCAGATAGTGACTTAACCTTTCTGCATGTGGCTGCATAGTTGTGAAATCACTTTTTCCCGCCCTGCTTTGATGGGCAAGCAATACTACCCGTGAATCTTCAAGATCCTGTATTGTGGGAATGTGGCTGCTTATCCTCAGGTCATCCAGAATACTGCCCTCGGGGTCCATCGGGGTATTGATATCGACTCGCACCAGCACTGTTTTGTCGTCCACATCAAAATCATCAATAGTGAAATAATCCTTGTCCTGCACGGTATCCATCACCAGTCAACCTTTCCATTAACATAGGCTACTTCAGCCAAGCCCCTATATACATATCCATATTATATATGTTCTCATAAACCTGCTGAATCCAGTATAGAGTCAACATCCACATTCTCTTTAATCAGTCTGGAGATTGTTTCAATTTTGGCCTTCTGCTGTATCCGGGCATGCCCGATTAAGTTTTCCATTCTTTCTATCGTGGAAAGGGTGTCGCCCCTTACAAGTACAACAACCACGCCTGCTTCATCAGCACTTCCAAGTACAGCTTCGCTGGGCCGGAGATTGCCCGTCAGGATCAGTGCCCTTGCCCCGGCCTCTATAGCCGCCATCTGTATATCCGCGCGGTCCCCACCTGTCACTACTACACTGTTTGGTGTGCGCCGGAAATACTTGATCGCTGAATTAACCTCCATAGCACCCACAAGATAATGTTCAACAAGTTTGTCCATTTCCTGTCCACCCGTCAGGACATCTCCTCTTAAATCTTCCACAATTTCTTCTATAGAAACCGATCCAAGGGTGTGATCCCGGGGAATTACACCAAATACCTTTATCCCCTTCTTTTCAAGGAAGGGTACGACCATATCCCTTACCATTCCAAGTTTGTCTTCTTCCACTTCGTTGAGAATGACACCTGAAAGCATATTCCTGTCATCTATCAATTCAATATCACAGAGAATCCGGTCCACTGCACTAACCGAATCAAAACGGGTAATCAGCAGGATCTTACTGTCCAGTATGGAAGCTACCTGGGGATCTGACAAATTGTACATGGCACCACTGCCGATACCTCCTTCCCCCTCTATAATCACCATATCTTTATCTCTGGAAACTTCCGAATAAGCCTGTTTCAGGGTTTCATCCAGATGTTTTTCCACTCCCAGCAAAGCATCATTGGTAAGATTCTCGGTAAGCATAATCGGAGTGATGCAACTGCGTGGGGTTTCAAGAGCCAGCAGATCTCGCATTTGTTCTGCATCTTCATCTGAGAGAACACCATCAACATCCACCAGCAGGTTGCCCACCGGTTTCATGTAGCCCACACTATTCCCACGTTCTTTAAGTATCAAGCCAAGGCCACTGCATATCGAACTTTTACCAGAATAATTTTCAGAAGAACTTACAAGTATTGAAGCCATACAAACCCTCCCTGTTATCAATTTGATTCTTTCAATGTAAGACGCATATCCATAGCAAAACAACCTTCACCTTCCGGAAGGACCATCAGCGGATTTATCTCAAACTCAAGAACCTGCGGGAAATCTTCCACAAGTCTGGAAACACGCATGAGGACATCCGCCACAGCATCCACATCATATGCTTTTTCTCCCCTCACACCCGTAAGTAAAGGATAGGAACGGATGGAAGAAATCATTGAATGAGTATCCTTTTCATTGAGTGGGGCGAGCCTGAAAGACACATCTTTAAGGATTTCTACATATGTCCCACCCAGACCAAACATAAGAAGGGGGCCGAACTGGACATCCCTGTTCATACCTATTATCACTTCCCGGCCATTTTCAATCATTCTCTGCAATTGCACACCTGTAATTCGTGCAGAAGGCATGTAGCGGCGTACATCCGACATCATTGTATGATATGCACGCCTGACATCATCTTTATTCATCAGTGAAAGCCGGATACCTCCAACATCGGTCTTATGTGAAATGTCAGGAGACAGGACTTTCATAACTACAGGATAGCCAATCCTTTCACATTCCTCCACCGCTTCTTCCACCGTGGAAGCCTTCCCGATATCCACAACTGGAATACCATAGGCTTTCAAAAGATCAAATGATTCAAGCCCCAGAATTTTTTTATCCTTTGATGCTGCTTCATCGAGCAGTGCTGATGCTGTTTCCCTGTCTGAATGAACCGGTTTGGGTAAAGGGTAAGTCATATTTCGCCTTTTTCCGTAATCACACAGGGCACCCATACTGGCTACTGCTCTTTCGGGAAAGGTGTAATTGGGCACTCCTCCTGCTACAAGGATGGAATTGCCTTCCATGACCCTTGTCCCCCCTACAAAACTGCAAAGTACCGGTTTTTCAGAGTTTTCCATCTTTTGAATTACGATCCTTGCGATGCTTCCCACATCAGTCATAGCCTGGGGAGAAGTCAACAGGATAACACCATCCACATTTAGATCATTTAACACAATTTCAAGGGCATCCCCGTAGAGTTTTGCACTTGCATCCCCTAGTACATCCACAGGATTGTAAAAACTGGCAGCATCCGGCAGGAACTCACGTAACCCTTCAATTGTTTCAGTAGAGAGTGAAGCCAGCTCCAGACCTTCATAATAACATGCGTCTGCCGTAAGAATACCCAGGCCACCTGCGTTTGTGAGTATGGCAATTCGCCTGCCTGCAGGGATTGGCTGGGTTGAAAATGCCCTTATGTAATCCAGCATGTCTTCCAAAGTATCTGCACGCACCACACCGGCTTTATCAAAAGCGGCATTATAGGCCTGGTCTGAGCCGGCAAGAGTACCGGTATGGGATGATACTGCCCGGGAGCCGGCAGCTGTACGGCCTGATTTGACCAAAATCACGGGTTTTTCTCTGGAAACATCCCTGGCAATTTCAATGAATTGTGACCCATTTTTGATACCTTCCAGATAGGCCGCAATAACCGAAGTAGACGGATCATCCCGGAATTCGGCCAGAAATTGGTTTTCCCCCAGATCAGCCTTATTCCCAAGGCTTACGAATTTGGAAAAACCTATCCCGTTGGCTTCTGCCCAATCAAGGGTGGAAGTACATATGGCACCGGATTGTGACATCATTGCAATATTGCCCTCATATGCCATCGATGCGGCAAAAGAAGCATTCAGACCTGCAACCGGATCCATGATTCCCAGACAGTTGGGACCAACCATATGCATATCGTATTTTTTGCATATTTCCAGAGCACTGCGCTCAATTTTTGCTCCCTCAACACCTGCCTCCTTGAAACCCGCAGAGATTACAACCACGTATTTCACCCCTGACCTGCCGCATTCTTCCAGCGTAGGAGGCACCACTTTTGCAGGCACGACTACAACAGCAAGGTCCACGTCATCGGCCACATCAAGGACGGAAGTATAGCATTTAAGGCCCTCAATCATTTCCTCGCCGGGATTGACAGGGTAGATATTACCTCTGAAATCCTTTACCAGGTTGGAAAGGACAGCATTTCCCACTTTACCCTTTTTCCTTGATGCCCCGATCACAGCCACTGAATTAGGATTAAAAAGACTGGATAACATGATTATTCCCGGATCCCTCTTTATAATAAGGAGAAGGGCCTATGATTAATAAATTTATACCAAAGTCACCCAAAAGCTAATATTAACATAAACCTATACGGGCAGACAGGTGATCTTATGAAAATTCTGGGCATATCAGGCAGTCCTAAAAGAAATGGGAACAGTGAACAGATGATAAACAGGGTCCTCGCAATGGCTGAAAAAAGAGGATTTACCACTGATAAGGTATTCCTCTCAGAGATGGAAGTCAAACCCTGTATTGCATGCGGCAATTGCAGGGAAAGCGATGAATGCCCCATCGAAGATGATATGGAAAAAATTTATCCAAAACTGGATGAGGCCGATGCAATTATTGTAGCCTCCCCGGTCTATTTCGGAAGTCCCACTGCCCAGCTGAAAGCCCTTTTTGACAGAAGCGTCCTTCTCAGGAGAGATAACTTCAAGCTCAGCAATAAGATTGGTGCAGGTATTGCTATTGGTGGCTCCAGAAATGGAGGACAGGAAAAGACAATTCAGGTAATCCAGGACTGGATGCATATTCATGGAATGGTTGTTGTGGGAGATGGCGGACATTTCGGCGGCATTGTCAAGAAGCCATTCAGCGAAGATGAGACCGGTACCAAGACGCTGGACGATACTATTGAAAAGGTGTGTGACTTACTCGAAATGATGAAGAAAACATAAATGAGGACTCTTTTCCTCATTACATTTTTATTTATGAAGGCGACCTTTTTTGAATAACTTCAAAAGCGAGTTACAGGATCGGTATTACACCGAAGGGTTCATTTCTAATTTCCTTGCCATAATAATAGGAATTATGACAGGCCTGGCTTTTGTGGCCTATGATCAGGTTACCTTTTACTTTACAAACTTTTTTTTTAGTTCCCCGGATAACAGCCTCCCTACATATATTATCTTCCTTCCCGCTGCCGGAGGATTATGTGTTGGCCTGATATCCCATAAATTTATGAAAAAAAGTCGTTGTGGAGTGGCAGAGGTTGTGGAGGCAACAGCTCTTCAAGGCGGGAAGATACAGAGTAAATTTGCTTTTTATGAAGTATTTCTTTCAATGATCTCAATCTGTACAGGAGGATCAGTAGGCAAAGAAGCTCCCGGCATACTCGCGGGAACCGGAGTAGGAGCCACTGTAGCCAACCGGCTGAAAAGTCCGGACCACCGTTTCAGGATATTAATTGCCTGTGGGGCATCTGGAGGAATTGCAGCAGCATTTCATGCCCCTCTTGCCGGTGTGGTTTTTGTAGTGGAGGTAATTCTCGGAGAATTGCAGGCCAGGACACTTATACCGGTAGTTCTTTCTTCAGTGTTCTCTACCCTTGTAACTGACATCATTTTTGGCATCCAGCCCATACAGGTTTCCTATTACGGGATGGAAAATCCGTTTTACGAGCCAACATTCTACATAATTATGGGTGTACTTGCAGGAATTGTATCTTCGATATTCATAAAGTATACGTATCTCACCCAGGATTCCTTTGAAAAAATCCCGATCAAACCCTACCTTAAACCGGGTCTTGGTGGACTTGTAGTCGGATGTATTGGTTATTTCTATCCCCAGATATTCGGAATCGGTTACGATGTTATCAAGCAATCCCTCAACAACGAACTTGCCATGCAAATGTTGTTGATATTGCTCGTTCTGAAAATAGTGGCATTTGCTTTCACTGTTGGTTCAGGGGGTTCAGGAGGAGCAATCGTTCCATCCCTTTTTGTGGGTTCCATGTTGGGAGGGAGTTTTGGGAATCTGGTGAATTATATTTTTCCTTTATCTACAGCACCTGCAGGAGCATATGCCCTTGTCGGGATGGGGGCAGTTTTTGCGGGAGTGGTACGTGCACCTCTTACTGCCATGCTTATCCTTTTTGAACTTACCCGTGATTACAGCCTTATCCTGCCCCTGATGTTGGCCTGTGTGATCAGCAATGTAATATCAACTCACCTTCATGAAGAGTCGATATATACAGAATTGCTCAGGAGAAGAGGACACATAATCAGAGCCGGCACCGAGATCAATTTGATGGAATCGCTGACTGTCAGGGATAATATGGTAGGAGATGTGTTAGTCCTTAACGTAAAAGATACAACTGCCGATCTTCTTAATCTAATGCAGAAAAGCAAACATGCAGGTTTCCCTGTACTTGACAATCAGGGAAAACTTGCAGGAATTGTTACCCTCCATGATATGCGCGATAAGGTAGAGCAAGGAGAACTGGAAAAACCGGTCACTCAAATAATGACTAAAGGTGTTGCTACTGCTTATCCTGATGAATCCCTTGACATCGTACTCAAAAGACTGGCAGCACATGATGTGGGCAGATTACCTGTTGTTTCCAGAAATGATGGAATAACCCTGATCGGAATAATAACCCGCAGTGATATCGTGAAATCCTATGACCGAGAAATTGTCAACAGAATGCAAAAAGGTGAAGATGATAATCTTAAACCGGGTGGCCGATAAAGTAACCGGGGGTTGCTTCCTCTATCTTCACCCTGCAACGCTGACCGGGACTAAATTTACCTGCTTTAGGGATCACAACAGGTTTATAAGAATCAGTACGGGACATCAATCCTTTTACCTTTGCCTGTTGTGAGATGAATACGTCAACTTCCCTTCCTACCATATCTTCCTTTTTTCCGAGCTTGATTTGATTACAGAGCCGATGGAGTTTGCCCGAACGCTCCACAACGATACGTGTATCAATGTTTCTGAATTGCAGTGCTTCAGTGTGCGGTCTGGGTGTGTAACGTGAAATATTTACCTTATCAGGGCGATAGGTTCGAATCCAGTCCAGCGTAAGTTCGAAATCCTCTTCATTCTCCCCGGGAAAACCCACAATAATATCTGTGAAAAGGGTGCTTTCGGGAAATGTATCCCTGAACTTTTCGACTATAATATTTGCCTGTTCCATTGTATGTTTGCGTTTCATCCTCCCAAGAACTTTGTCCGAAGCTGACTGGATGGGAAGGTGTAAAACTTTGTAGATCTTTTCACTGGAATAAGCCTGTAACAACTCATCCAGAATTTCAAGTGTAGAAGCAGGATTCATCATACCCACACGTAGCCTGAAATCCCCGGGAATTGCAGTAATCCTTTTTAAAAGGGCAGGCAAACGAATTCCTTTATCCAAACCATACTGTGCATTATCCTGGGATGTCAGCCATATCTCACTGCACCCTTCATAAACAGCCTGCTCGATGTCTGTAACAATCGAATCGGCGTCAAAGGAGTAAAGTGGACCCCTGGCAAGTGTGACAATACAATAGGAACAACGGTTATTGCAACCCTGTGATATCTGACAGATATGGATATTCGGGCTGGACCTCTTGCGGGGAACATTGAGTAAACCTCCAGGGGAATCTTCAAAGACACTTATGGGCCTCAATGTGAATCCCTTCAGCCTTTCATGAACCCGGTTGAGTATTACACCAAGCTTAAGAAGGGAATTCATGCCCAGGACGTGAACCTCTGGATTATTTTCTAATATTTCGTCCAGTTGAACCTGAGGCATGCAACCTGTAACAATTACTTCCCTGCCCTGAAGGCCCCATTCCTTAATCTTGTGCAATATCTTCTGCTCTGTAGTATCCTTGACTGTACAGGTGTTGCATATGATCACGTCAGCTTCTCTTTCAGATACAAGCCTGTGGCCCAGGTCCACCGCTTTAGCCTCAAGGATCTCAGAAGAGGACTGGTTGGCAGTACAGCCAAAGGTTGCAATATGTATATTTAACAGGACAAAAACTCCATATTATAGCCTGAGAGGCGTATTTTCCTTATCATGTATATAAACCGAATCTGAGAACTTGACAATACCTGAACTACCCATTGATATACTGTGTACCCTTGCGTCCCCATAACCAAAAAGGTTGGTGCCTTTGAGGAAATGCCCGGAGGTCACACCGGTTGCAGCAAAGATTACATCTTTGCCGGGTACAAGTTTTTCAGTGTCAAGAACATCATGCATGTTGTCTTCAGTTATGCCCATCTTTTTAAGCCGGGGCATCTTTTCCTCTACCTCCCGCGCAATTACATCATCGGGTTTGTGATTGGCAACTGAAGGTAAAACCAGGCGTGCAAGAACCTTACCACCCAGGATCTTCATTGCAGAAGCTGTAAGTACAGCTTCACCCGAGCCACCCGAACCCATTACCACATGAATACCTGAGCCGCGTATAGCCGTTGATACGCCGGGCATAAGGTCACCATCGGAAACCAGATTTACCCTGGCACCGGTTTTCCGGATTTCCTCGATTTTATCCTTATGGCGCTCACGGTCCAGAATCACAACCACAAGTTCCTCTACACTGCGGTTTAAAGCACGGGCCACTATCTCAAGATTGTCAATTGCCGGAGCATCCAGATCAATTTCCTCTCCGGGGTGTTCTCGTTCATACTTTACGACTTCCGGACCTACCACGATTTTATCCATATAGACATCTGGACCATGGAACAAGCCGTTGGGTTCGGACATGGCCATAACTGAGATTGAACCCGGTACACCGTCTGCACAGAGGTTGGTACCTTCCAGCGGATCAACTGCAATATTTACCTCAAGGTCGCCTTTACCTGTACCAACTTCTTCACCAATATAGAGCATTGGTGCCTCATCCCTTTCACCTTCACCAATCTTGATGATGCCCCTGATATCCAGGCAATTGAGCATCCTGCGCATTGCTTCCACAGATACCTGATCGGCATAATTTTTGTCACCCTTACCTATCTGATGGGCAGCAGCAATAGCAGCAGCTTCTGTGACATGAATCAGTTTGGGGAGTAAAGCACTTTCTATCGGACCGGCGTTTTTCATAATATTCTCTGCAGTCTTGGGGTGTGGCATTAGTAATCCTCTCATTTGATAGTTATATAGACGAATAATCTGTATGTACTTATTAATAAGTTTACCAATGGGCTTATTTCAGGATGTCCACCAGTGCCACTCGCTCCAGCACGATGTCGGGTATCCGTGATACATCTATGGCATCTGTTTCTTCAGTGCTGATGTCAAAATGAGACCTTATTGCATCTTCCTTTTCACCTGAATAATCAGCCACATCACTCTTGCATACCATTGAATCCAGTTCGGGTAAGACAGCATCTACTTTATCTTTTTCACCCAGGACAAGAAAAACAACAGAAATGTCCCCTTCCTTTATCCCTATGGAAAAAGCTTCAACTATCTGCCTCTTTCCGGAAGCATACCGGAGTATTTCAACCCCAATATCCCTGGCAACGTTATTGCCGGATTCAAATGCTCTTCCGGCTTTTTTTATAGCAAGTTCGATATGGGAGATACCTGCTATTTTACCTGCATCCATTGCCTGTATGGTGACATCATACTCATCCGAAAGGGCAATCAGGTTTTGCAAAAAAGCATTCAGGTCATCAATAAAAAGAGTACCCTGAACAGTCTTCCAATACATGGTGGATGGAGGTGGCTTCCCTACAATAAAGATAACGGTGGTCTTTCAACAGATTTAATAACAATTACATAATAGAACGGGTCAGGCGCCATTTCCGAGTACTTTATTTATATTGGAATTGATTAGGTTATAAGATTCACCCTATTAAAGCTTTAAAACTATCAGGAGAACTCCAATGTACTATTTAAAATGCATCGAATGCGGTAAGGAATATCCTAAAACAGAGGTACTGTATACCTGTGAATGCGGCGGTTTGCTTGATGTAATTTATGATTATTCTCAGATTGATATAAAAAAGGAAGATTTAAAGGGAATTGCACTTTCTGTATGGAAATATGCAAAACTTCTTCCTGTTGACAGAAAACCTATAACGATACAGGAAGGTGGCACACCTCTCTATAAATGTGACAGGTTAGCCGAAAAGGTAGGTGTCAGGGAACTGTATGTCAAACATGAAGGCATGAATCCTACCGGTTCCTTCAAGGACAGGGGTATGACCGTAGGTGTCAGCAAAGCACTGGAACTAGGGATGGAAACAATTGCCTGTGCATCTACAGGTAATACTTCAGCAGCCCTTTCCATCTACGGTGCAAAGGCGGCAGTTCCTGCCATTGTCCTGTTACCGGAAGGGAAAGTTGCACTGGGCAAGGTTGCACAGGCCCTGATGCACGGCGCAAAAGTGCTTAGCATACGCGGCAATTTCGATGATGCTCTGGAACTTGTAAGAGAACTCTGTGATAAGGAAAAGATCTACCTCTTAAACTCCATTAACCCTTACAGGCTGGAAGGACAGAAAACAATAGGTTTTGAGATCGCAGACCAGCTGGATTTCCAAATGCCTGACCGACTGGTACTTCCGGTAGGTAATGCAGGTAACATTACTGCAATCCATAAAGGCTTCAAAGAATTCAAGAATCTGGGACTTACCGATAAAGTCCCACAGATGATGGGAATACAGACTGAAGGTTCCTGTCCAATAGTAAAAGCCGTAAGGGAAGGAAAAACTGATATTACCCCCGAAAAGAACCCCGAAACTATCGCAACAGCAATCCGGATAGGGAATCCGGTTAATGCCAGAAAGGCCCTTATAGCGATTTCCGAATCAAATGGTGGTGCGGAAAGTGTTACTGATGATGAATTAGTGGAAGCCCAGATCGATCTGGCACAACTTGAAGGAATCGGTGTCGAACCTGCAAGTGCCACCTCCGTTGCCGGCCTGAAAAAACTTGTAGAGACCGGAGTAATAGGTGCAAATGAATCCGTGGTCTGCGTGACTACAGGACACCTTCTCAAGGATCCGGAAGAAGTAATATCTGTTGCACCCAAACCCATTGTAGTTGATGCCACAATGGAAGCTATCAGAAAGGTCCTGTACTGAGGGGAAATGATAATGGAACAGGACTACAACCCTGCCACCATTGAAAAAAGGTGGCAAAACATCTGGTCTCAGGACAAAGTTTTCGAGGCCGAACCCGACAGCCGGGATAAATATTTCATAACAATTCCCTACCCCTATCTTAACGGGAATTTACATGCAGGCCATACCAGGACATTCACTATAGGGGACGTTATTGCAAGGCACAAGAGGATGCAGGGATACAATGTGCTCTACCCAATGGGATTCCACGTAACCGGTACACCCATTGTAGGACTTGCCGAACTAATAGCCAACCGAGAGCCGCAGACTATGGATGTGTACTCCAATTTCCACGGCATCCCAAAAGATATTCTGGAAGGACTTGATTCCCCGGAAAAAATCGTGGAATATTTCAGTGTGGAAGCAGAAAAAGCCATGCGATCCATCGGTTATTCCATCGACTGGAGAAGAAAATTCACCACCACCGATGAAACATATAAAAAATTCATTGAATGGCAATATAATCTGCTTTACGAAAAAGGACTGATCGTTAAAGGCTCACATCCTGTCAAATGGTGCCCCAATGATGATAATCCTGTGGAAGATCATGACATCCTCAGGGGAGAAGAAGCCACAATCGTGGATTATACCCTGATCAAGTTCACCTACGGTGGTATGGTATTACCCTGTGCTACCCTGCGTCCGGAAACCACTTTCGGAGTCACCAACCTCTGGATAAACCCCGATGTGGAATATGTCAAGGCGAAAGTGAAAACCGACGAGTATGAAGAGACCTGGGTGGTAAGTGAAGAAGCATACAACAAACTTACCTACACCGATCGTAGAGTCGAATTCATAGAGAAAATAAATGGCCTGGACATCATCGGAATAAAGGTCAAGAACCCGTTGACAGACTCGGAAGTAATCACCCTTCCGGCATCTTTTGTCAAGGGAGGTAACGGAAGCGGAGTTGTAATGAGTGTGCCCGCCCATGCACCTTATGATTATCTTGCCCTGCAGGACCTCTATGATAAAGATCTTTCAGAATACGGCATTACAGAAAATCTCCAGAATATCCAGCTCATACCCCTTATCGATGTTCCCGAATACGGAGAATATCCGGCAGTTGAAGCGGTAGAGGAATTTGGAGTACAGGACCAGGATGATCCAAAAGCCGAATCTGCAACAAAAATGGTCTATAGGCGGGAATTCCACGGAGGAGTCCTGAAAGAAAATACTGGAAAATATGCAGGCACGAAGGTCTCAAAGATAAAAGACCTTCTTACACAGGATTTGATCGAGGAGAAAATCGGCGAGATATTCTATGAATTCAGTGAACCTGTGGTCTGCCGGTGTGGAACCCCATGTGTAGTAAACATGGTTAAGGGCCAGTGGTTCCTCAATTATTCCAATCCTGAATGGAAGGACAAAGTATATCGCTGCATAGAGAATATGGACATAATCCCCGAAGAACTCAGGGTGGAGTTCAATAATAAAGTTGACTGGTTAAAAGACAAAGCCTGTGCCCGTAAAAAAGGACTCGGAACACGCCTGCCCTTTGATAAGGACTGGTTGATCGAATCCCTGGGAGATTCCACGGTATACATGTCCTACTACATAGTTGCAAAGTTTCTTAATGAAGATATTAAAACCGAGCAACTTGTGCCCGAACTCTTTGATTATGTGCTTCTTGGAAAGGGAAGTGTGCATGATGCAGCAGAAAAAAGTGGAATTGATGCCTCTGTAATTGAAAACATTCGAGAGGATTTCAACTATTGGTATCCCGTCAATCTCAGGTCTTCAGGAAAAGATCTGATACCCAACCACCTCCTGTTTTTCCTGTTCCATCATGTTGCTATATTTGGAGAAGAGAACTGGCCTCGTGCCATTGCAATCAATGGTTTCGTATCCCTTGAAGGACAGAAAATGAGTAAGTCCAAGGGACCACTGCTAACACTCAGTGAAGCAGTAAAAGATTACGGTGCGGATATTTCCAGAATGTATATCCTGTCCAGTGCCGAACAGACACAGGATGCTGACTGGAAGAACAGTGGTATCGAGTCCGCCAGGAGACAGGTGGACAGGTTCTACCATTTTGCAAAAGATACTATCGATAGCAAATGTACCCCTGGGGCCTGCAAGGAAAAACAACTGATAGATAGGTGGATACAGAGCCGCCTGCAGCAGCGTATCAGTGAGACAAACGAGGCACTTAAAAGTATACGTACCCGGCAGGCCCTACAGAATTCTTTCTTCCTGCTTCTTAATGATGTGAAATGGTATCAGAGAAGAGGAGGAAAGACTCTCCAGTATGATATACTTGATACATGGGTGCGCCTGATGGCACCTTTCACTCCCCATATATGTGAGGAAATCTGGAGTGAAATGGAAGAAACGCAAGGTTATGTGTCCCTGGAAAAATATCCTGAGTATGACCCGCAACTTATCGACAGGGATGCAGAATCTGCAGAAGAACTTATCAGCAACACTTTTTCAGATGTAGAGGAAATAATAAAAGTCACCGGTATAAAGCCGCAAAAACTTGTACTCTATACAGCTTCCCAATGGAAATCAGAGGCTTTTAAACAGGCTCTTGAACTCCAGCAACAGGGAAATCTCAACCCGGGAATTCTCATAAAGAATCTCATGCAGGATCCCGAAATGAGACCTTATGGTAAAGAAGTACCTAAGTTTGCAAAGAAAGTTGTTGACGACATAAAGGCCATGAAAGAAGAGAAATTCGAGATGGTATGCGGTTTCAACCTGGACGAAAAAGAAACATTGAATGAAGCAATAAGTTTCTTTGAAAAGGAAATTGGTTGTGAAGTGCAGATCACCAGGGAAGGAGAAGAGACGTATGATCCCGAAAAGAAAGCCCGCTTTGCAGCACCAATGAGACCGGCTATCTATCTTGAATGATATCGGAAACCAGATGGGTATTGGTTAAATATATTAACCATTATCCGTCTGTAATTTTGTCAGCTCTTTTATGTTTTCATAAGCAGAACTATTCATATTCAATTGAATTAAATTATTATTTTGCTGCATTGTATAAATAAGGTTTTCTGCTGCCTCATTCACAGACAATGGATGTTGGCTACAACTATAACCAAGGTGTGCTAACATATAAAATAACTGCAGAGTATCAGGCGATTCTAGATTTTGTGCTGCTAACAGTTCCTTGTTAGAGAATATTTCATAAGGAGTGCCTTCAGCAACCACTGTTTGGTTCAATACATATATCCTTTCAGCAAGCCGGGATATTGTATTCACATCATGAGTTACAGTAATAATCGTTGTTTGTTTATCTTGATTAAGTTTTTCAAGTAAATTGATTAATTCTGATTTACTTCTGGGGTCCAGGTTTGCTGTGGGTTCATCAAGGACTATAATTTTAGGTTCCATTGATAGAACTGCAGCCAATGCTATCTTTTTCTTTTGCCCACTACTCAGGTGATGGGGGACATACTCCTCAAAATCTTCCATTCCTACCCTTAAGAGAGCATTTTTTACCCTTTTATCCACTTGATCCTTATCCAGCCCCATATTTGCGGGGCCAAAAGCTACATCATCATAAACAGTCGGCATAAAAAGCTGGTCATCGGGATCTTCAAATACCACACCCACATTTTGAATCCTTTCTAAAATATCCATTGAAGAAATAGATTTACCGAATATCGATACAGATGAGGAGGGGTTTTTCACTGTTCCATTAATATTTAATAAAAGCGTGGTTTTTCCGGCTCCATTTGGTCCCATTATAGTAACTTTTTCACCTTCAAATACCTTCATATTAACATTGTTCAATGCTTTTTTCCCATCCGGATATGAATACTCTAGTTTGGATATGCATATTGCTTCTTTTTTCATAGAATCACCGGATAAATATGGAATAAGAGAGCTATTATAATAAATGAGGTGCCCATAAAATAATCCTTTGCCTTCATGTTATATTCAAAAAACAGTTGTTGAGCACCGCCATAACCTTTGGAAACCATGGAACTGTGAACTCGATCTCCCCGTTCATAGCTCCTTATAAGCAATCCTCCAATCATATTTCCTATTAAAGATAAACTATATTGATTGAACCCAAAGACAAACCCTTTCGATGAGAGTGCCTTTTTCATATTCTGGAATTCATCAATAATTACAAATATATACCGATAAGAAAAAGCAATCATCTGGACAAAAATATTGGGGATTTTCAGCATATAAATAGCTTTGATTATTGCATCAAACCTGCTTGTAGAAAATATCAAAAATGCAAGTAATAAAGCTGCAACACCTCTGAGAAATATCAGGAATCCCAGATATATCCCCTCTATAGTTAAATCTAAGAAAGGCAAATTAAGGATATCGTTTCCTTTCATTGTAAAAGCCATTACAAGAAAAATAGAAAACAGAAATAAAACGGGATACTTCAAATGTTGATATACGAATTCTGTTGGCAACTTTGATATTGAGACCAGAACAACGGAAAAGAATATAGCTAATATTGCCAACGGAATATTTTCAATAAAAACAAAGGAAAAAATAAGGGTTGTAAATGTAATTATCTTGGCCCTTGGGTCAAAATTGTGTACTATTGATTCTATTCCAGAATACTCATCAACCCTTGGATAATTCATTCCAGTACACCCACACTTCAATTATTGTTCTTCGTATTTCTTCTTCATTCTTCTGGCACTTATCATCATCCCTACACCAGCAATACCTGCAAGATATCCAAAACCAGCAACAATGCTGGCAGACAATGGCAGATTGGAAGAAGTACCGGAAGACGAGTGAGTAGATGATTTACTACTTATATCTATCTCTTTTTCTGCCCTGTGGCCAAAATCAGAAGCAACTACTTTGTACATGTCCTCACCCTCTTCAGGAATAAAGGAATAAAATCCATTTGCATCACTGGTTGCCTGTTCAATGTAAAGTGATTCACCGTTTTCACCAATAATGTACACATTTATTTCTGCATCCTTCATAGGGTCTCCACCACCGTAATATGCCTTTACCTTTATATTACTCTCCGATTTTTCTATTACATCCATGAAGACACTATGTGCTGAAGCTACTGGCATTAATATTAAAGATAATACCAATACAAAAAACATAATTTGCTTGAATCTAGAATTCATTTTCATCACACTCCTCACTTATTTAATTTAACAGGTAATAATTCAGGTTTAACTTTTGCCAGATAAGTTACTACTGAAGCAGTTACGATTCCTTCAATAATCATTACCGGGGCATGAGCTGCTGCTGCTACTCCTGCTACGCCTAAAAATTCCTCTCCTGTAGTCAACAAACTTATAGAGAGAAGGATTGTTGTAAAAAATACTGCAAGGCCCCCACTTATGCCTCCCATTATTTTTTCAGAAAAACCATAATCTATCCCTTTTTTGAAAATGTAAAAGCATAACAGGGCAGGGATTCCAACATTCATAGTATTGACACCAATGGTTGTGACTCCGCCATGCTGGAAAAGGAAAGCCTGTAAAGTCAAACCTACCAACATTGCCACATACGCCAGGGGACCCAGAATCACACCTACAAGGCCATTAAATATCAAATGTACACTTGTAGGCCCTAAGGGAATATGAATAAGAGAAGCAACAAAAAATGCGGCTGTCATTACTGAAAACTTAGGAATTTCTTCTACCACATCAACTTCCCTATACCTCCACCAAAAAGACAGTATGGCTATGACTATAGTTACAACCCAGCCACCGGTTATGGCAGTGGTGGAGAGGATACCATCTGATATATGCATTATTTAGTTCACTCCTGAATCAACATATATTTGGAAGGAGAGAATAGGTAAAAGATACCTATAACCCTCCTGAAAGTTTACTGTCTCTTTAAGTAACCTACAGCAAGCAGTCCACATACTGCCATCAAAATTCCAAAACCAGGTGCCTGGTTGGATGTGGCGGAAGGTTCCTGTTCTCTTTGTTCTTCATTAGCTGCATCAACAGAGGTTGTAGAATCTTCTGTTGTCATACTTGCCCCAAGTTCATCCGTATATTTTACAAGATGGGTGCCGATGTGTCCAACCTCATGGAAATTTTCGTGAAGGGATTCAGCATATTCCTGATGGGAAGCGGGAGTATTGGATTCAACAGTGTGTACAGCATCAGCATTGGAATTGACTATTTCCTTAAGTTCATCTATTTCAGATTCAATGGCTGCAATCTCGGAATTTATTTCATCTGCATTGTTTTCAGAGTCGGAGTACAGACCCTCGAGGGTTTCCACATGGGAGAGAATATGTTCACCGATATGCTTCATATCATGGGTGGAAAGATGAACAGATTCAGCAGTGGCACGCAGGTCTTCATCCAGTGATTCATCGTCTGCAATCTGCGCAGAATCAACATGCAGAGTATCGGAAAGTTCTACAAGTTCACCGGCATGCTCTTCGATTTCCATCAATGCATTTGAGCTATCATGGTCAGATACATGGGAATCTTCCCCTCCAAGTTCATCCGTGTATTTTACAAGATGGGTGCCGATGTGCCCAACCTCATGGAAATTTTCATGAAGGGATTCAGCATATTCCTGATGGGAAGCGGGAGTATTGGATTCAACAGTGTGTACAGCATCAGCATTGGAATTGACTATTTCCTTAAGTTCATCTATTTCAGATTCAATGGCTGCAATCTCGGAATTTATTTCATCTGCATTGTTTTCAGAGTCGGAGTACAGACCCTCGAGGGTTTCCACATGGGAGAGAATATGTTCACCGATATGCTTCATATCATGGGTGGAAAGATGAACAGATTCAGCAGTGGCACGCAGGTCTTCATCCAGTGATTCATCGTCTGCAATCTGCGCAGAATCAACATGCAGAGTATCGGAAAGTTCAACAAGTTCTCCGGCATGCTCTTCAATCTCAGCAAGGGCATGAGGAGCATCGGAGTGAGATTCGTGAGCCGTTGCGGTCAAACATGTCAAGACGACAAATAAAAATGATACAAAAAGTATTCCATATTTTCTATTTAAAGATCTCATACAATCACCTTTAGAGTTATATTAAACAAAACTTGTTTTACAACTCTTGGTGATACAAAATATTATAATAAAAAAACGAGGATTTGGGTAATACATGTTATCTAAATGGGTAACATAAAATTTTTGAAAAGTCAATGCACAAGATATACTAAGAATTAAGAACTGACAGCATGAACAATAATTGACGTCAATAAAAAAAACTGGACGAGTAATTACATCGTCAATTTCAGCTGTTTTGTCTTGGGAACCAGTCCTTCCAGATTTACAAAAACCTTGAGTATCGGTAAAAGAACTATTCCAGTATATTGAAGATAGCTATCATCTTCAACTTTTAACTCATAAGCTGGGTCTAATGAAGGTATTGTGATTCGCGTTATGGAATTGCGAAAAGGCCTAATATCTTTTTCAGGTACTTCTATTATAGGATTGCCCAGTTGCACTGCATCCATGATAGTATTTTCATGAAACCCCATTGATTTTAACTCAGCCTTGAAAACCGGCCTTTCCAACAGATAAGAAAATACATAGATTGCTACATAGATGCGTTTGGATGCAGGAACATCTTTCAGATGATGGCCTATAAGAGAATAAATATTATCTTCTTCTTTCTCAACGTTATCTGAAAGTTTATAGGTCTTTGATGGAGGCACCTCTATTTCATCAAGTTTTTTCAGATCTCTTAATGCCCTCAAATAACCGGTCATAATTAATCGATGTTCATCAATACCTTCTGATTTGAGGTCTCTCGTGATGCCACTAATTGAAAGTTGTCGATTATCAAGCAACCTGAAAATTTTAGAATACAGTGCCTCTGTCATAATAACTGAACAGTATTGTTAACAGGATTGAATAAATGTAACGGTATAAATGTATGACGAAAAACTGCGATAATTATCAATATCAATACTACAACACATTTATTAATCTTAAGACCATATTAGTATAGCTGTATTAGCCTTTTCTTAATCGAATCAATAACCTACATATGAGGTTTTGTGATGCCCAGGAGAACCCGAATAATAAACGACCCATCTGAAATGGTACCCCTCTTACAAACATTCAGGTCAAAGGAGCATAAACATGTCTTCAATGCACTCAGTTCAGAGTGGATGACAAAAGGCCAGCTTGACGAAAAAATGGGAATTGACACAGAGGAAAGTATCGATATACTCCAGAAATGCGGGTTACTGGAAAGCCAGTGGCGCATGCCCAAACCTGGAGAGAAACCGGATAAGGAATATCACTCATCGTATTCAAAAGTACAGGCGAATTTCCAGTGTTCTTTTGACGACCTCAGTGAAATAATTACTTTAACATTCACTCCTTACGAAGAAATAAAAGATCTGATAGGAGAACTTGAAAAGGAAGTAGAAAGTGGCAACCATTCTATGAGTGCTCTTACACGTAAGCTCAACAGAAGTGCATTATACATAAGATCCCTTGCCAGAAGAGCAAATAAGTTAACGGTTATGGGCCAGAGATTGAAAATAAATGAGGAAAAGAAATGATTGACATTCTCCAGAGTAAAAGCGGCATTACCAAATTCCAGATACTTATCGAAGTTGCCGCCCATCAACCCAATGTCAGACAGAAAGAAATAGCAGAAAAAGTCGGAGTGACTCCTCAGGCAGTCTCAGAATATATAAAGGAACTTACATCAGAAGGATACATTTATTCTGACGGAAGGGTACGTTACAGAATTACAAAAAATGGAGTAGAATGGGTTCTGGAAAATGCTGCTGACATGAAAAGATATGCCAAATTCGTAATGAGTGATATTATAAGCCATGTATCTACCTGGACTGCTATTGCCGATGAAAATCTGGATAAAGGCGAGGATGTCTATCTTCATATGAGAAACGGTTTGCTATATGTTGACACTAAAGAAGAAGCAGATGCCCGGGGTGTCACCGTATCTGATGCAGGAAAAGGAGAAGATGTAGGTGTCACCAACCTGACCGGGATGATCGATCTGGAAACAGCAAGTATTACAGTCTGCAAGATTCCCCGCAGTGAAAGGCAGGGGTCCAGAAATGTAGATTTGGAACGATTGAAAAAACTCACCGAATCAAAGGACTATATAGCGGTGATTGGAGTTGAATCACTCGTGGCACTCAAAAAAATTGGAAGTCAACCCGATGTTATGTATGGGGCCAAGGAATCGGTCGTAGAAGCTGCATTCCATGGACTTTCATCCCTTGTGCTTGCAATCGATGAGCAGGTACCCACTATAATGAGTAAACTTGAAATGGAAAACCTGGAATACGAACTTGTAGACCTGAGTATTCATTAAGGTAAAAACATGAAGGTACTTGTTATTTCAGATACACATCTCAAAAGTGGAGAAATTCCTCCAGGGTTGAAAGGCCTGATTGACAGATATGACATGGTAATACATGCCGGAGATTTTACTACACTTGAATGTTATAAGGCTTTCAACGATACGGGGAAACTCAAATCAGTATATGGAAATTCCGATACATACGAATTAAAAGAGATACTTCCCGAAACCCTGCAACTAGATATTGGAGGCGTAAGTGTAGGCGTGGTCCACGAAGCCGCCCTATCAATAAATGATACAACTGCCCTGCGCTACAAAGCCCTTGAAATGGGTGTTAATGTGCTTATATTCGGCCATATACACAGACCAATCCTGGAAAAAACAGATGTACTGGTATTGTGTCCCGGCTCCCCGACATCTCCACGCATGTCAGACCCTATGGCCGCCGAACTAAATATTGAAAAAGGTGAAGTAAAAGCAAGATTTATAGAAATAAAAGGAAAATCCTGTGGATTTGTCGGATTTTCAAGAGAACTCGAAAAAGCGGACAATTAATACGTTTACTTTTTCCCATCAATCGTTTCTATTTTAAATATAACTCCAAGCTCATTCAGGCTCAGGTGTACTTTATCTCCAAACTGGAGGATTTCCTCAACATGAACATTATTGCCCCATTCATAGACATAGTCATAATATCCCTGAATTGGTTTAAACCCCAGAGACAGAAGGCGACGGTTAACTTCTGAGGGACTTGCACCTTCACTGTTAAACCACACCAACAGATAAGTTTTCACAAATATCACCTGAATTAAAATAGATTTACTCATTTATTATACTTATGCAAAAAAAGGTGTGCATGAAGCACACACATCAAATCTGTTCTTTCAGGGATTTCAAAGCATCCAGTACCATGGATGAATAACTTCCCTTATCGGTATTGTAATGTTCTTTAGCACGAATAACATATGTATCCGAACCATCCAGATCATGTAATCTATTAATTGTCTGAATGGCAGTATCAACAACCCACATATCCCGTGTGTTACCATCAACTATGCTTATGGATTCAGGTCTTATGGAAGTAATAGTGTCCCCATCAGGAGTTTCATAAACACTGGGTTTGCCTGCAACAGCTACAAATGCGGGAGTTTCACATTCTGACAACAGTTGTGCTGCTTCCGGTTGATACTGACCTGCATATATTGTGAAAGTACCTGTAGGATCTGTAACCCGACCTCTCCAGTATTCCGCTTCATTGCCTATATTTTCCTTCTCGATAAGAGTCCCTACAATAAAAAGGCGATTTACCCTGGCCCCGGTTGGTGTTAACAGATACTGGGGAGAATAAACATCGTCACCTTCCCTGAATGAGAGATCCGAATTCCTAAATTCTTTTGCAAACATTCTTTTTGCTACTTCACGTACATAGGTAGACATTCAGGCCACCTCCAGATCTGCAATAAGCTCGTCAATCTTTTCCATATCAACAGTGGATAATGGTTCAATGGATTTTGCTATTAAGTAACGATCAGCAAGGGATCCTTCCACACAATAATATTTTCCCACAAGGTCCTCACGCATTTTACTTACCACTACAGTTTGATCAAGGGCATCCGCTGCAAGATTTATTGCTTCCTCAAGCGTGATACCGGTCAATTCTTCGGTGATTTCCCTGTTCAGAAGAACATCCTGCACAGTTTCCCCGTTATCAAGCACAGCTTTGATACGCAGATCATAATTTCCATCAACCTTGCCATGCTCCATACAGGCTCCTTTTGTAAGTGCCCGGTTACATTCAGGACAGCGTTTAATAAGACCGGAACCATCCTGGATATCAATCATTGCACCCTGGAAACTATTAGCTCCAACTTCTATTTCTTCAGAGAGAGGTTCAATTGTAGTAGTACGGTTGAGAATTACCTCATAATTTCCATTCCACTCATTGACAACAATGTTATTGAAGCGATAAACCCGTCCTTCTTCTACATCAGGCAGATCATCACGAGACCATTTGATAAATTTGATAGTACCTGTTTTGTCACCAAGAATCCCTACCTGGGATATCGCATCATTGGAATTGTCCCATAATTGGACAACCTTGGATTCAATGTTGGCCCACATATTTTCCTGACGTAATTCTGAAAGTGAGCGGTCTTCAGCCGATCCGGCCGGCTGGAAGGAGGTATCAATATCTTCTTCCAGGGGCTCAATGCTACTGGTGCGGTTTAGGGTAACTTCATACTTACCATTCCATTCATTGACCACCACATTACTGAAAAGGTAAGATTTACCTTCTTCTACATCAGGCAGACCATCACGAGACCATTTGATGAATTTGATAGTACCGGATTCATCCCCAAGAATTCCAACCTGGGAAATTGATTCATTGGAATTGTCCCATAACTGGACAACTTTGGCTTTGAGATTGGCCCACATGTTTTCCTGGTTCAGATCTGAAACCTGACATTCTTCAGGAGAACCGGCGGAAGTTGAACCTGCATCAATATCTGTAGCAAGCGGTTCTATGGAACTGGTACGATTCAGGGTTAATTCCAGTTTACCATTCCATTCATTAACAACCACGTTACTAAAACGATATGATTTACCTTCTTCAACTTCAGAAAGATTATCCCTGGCCCATTTGATAAATTTTATTCGACCGGTAGAGTCGCCTACGAGGCCTACCTGGGAAATTGAACTGTTTGAATTATCCCATAATTGTAACACTTTAATGTCGACATTTACCCATTGGTCTGCTTTCACATCCGCAATATTAGACATGGTTGCGGGTTTTGATTGGTTGAAAAATTCATTCTTGTCGACATTATACTGCTTAAGCAAAACATTTACAGTATTTTTTCGTGCCTCATTACCGGGAACTTTGAATTTGTTAATAAGTTTATCAAGCCGTTCTTCAATTTCTTCCAGAGGAACTTCTATTCCCATATCTTTAAATTGGGTCTGTATGCTTTTTGCAATGTCTTCCATAAAATCACCTTGACCTCTTGTTTTTCCTTCTAGAGAGGCAAAGGTGAATATGGCGTTTGGGTATATATAGATGTTTGAAGTGGGCTGAAAGTAATCAACGCTCAAAAAGGTCTGCAACCTTCTGTGCTGAATCGCCTTCACCAATTACAGTTACAATATCGTCATATTCAAGTACAATATTCCCGTTGGCGATAAAGGATTCATTACCTCTGCGGACCATTAACAGAAGACTGTTTTCAGGCAAGTTAAGTTCACTTATAGCTTTGCCTACAACTTTGGGATTACTTACATGTGCCTCTATGATGTCGGCTCCTTCCCCAACTTCACACATGGAGAACATATGAGGACGGCCTACCATATTGTCCAGCACAAGAGCAGTTGTCATTGCAGGACTCATTGCTCTTATTTCAAGGTCCCAGAAAGCATGAAGGTTTTCAATATTATTTACACGTGCAACGATCTGGTCCTTATCAAAATTAAACTTGGTCTTGGCAATCTGGCAAATTAAAAGATTAGTATTGTCCTTGTCAGTAGTTGCAACCACATATTTAGCATGATCAATTCCTGCTTCCTTAAGGACATTAATATCTTCCGCATCACCATGCACAACTCTTATGTCAGATTTCATCAATTTCTGGCAATTTTCTTCGGAAGGGTCTACAACCACTACATTTTCCCCTCTCTTTTCAAAACGCTCGGCGAGAATCTTTCCAACCTCACCGCCACCTACAACAAGTATCTCCATTGGAATCACTCCTAAGAACTTAGCAACACGATTGGCAAAGGAACCGGTCATTAAAACCGTAATAATGATAGTAATAAATATAAGTCCTACAAGGGCATCGCCGCCTACCATCCCCATTGAATTTAATTTTACTGCAAAATAGGTTGCAATCGAAGCAGGAACCACACCCCTTGGACCGACAAAGGAAACGAATAATTTTTCATTGCGATTAAAAGATGTGCCACGGGTAGAAAGAAATACAGAAATTGGCCTGGCCACAAAAATCAAGACCATTACAACCGCTACACCCACAAGCCCTATCTGTATAATATAATCAAAACGCAGTAATGCTGCAAGTAACAGGAAGATCAAAGACAACATCATCAATACAAGATCAGCCTTGAACTCTTTTAGTGCAGATTTATAGGGAACTTTGGATGAACCCACCATAATACCAAATATTGCAACAGCAAGAATGCCCGATTCATTGGCAAAAGACTCAGCAATCACAAAAGTGGCAATCACCATTGTAAAGGTAATGAACCGTACTGTTTGTTCAGTAAGGAGTATTTTGCCAAGGATATTTCGCAGCAAAAAGCCACTGGCTAGCCCAAAAATCAGCCCCATTCCTACTCGTTGTATGAAAAAACCGACAAGTTCCAAACCTGAAAGAGGTGAAACAATCAATTCAAAAATAAGTGCTGCCAATATGACACTTGCAGCATCATTGAGAACACCTTCAAGTTCAAGTATCTTACTGACTTTATGGGGAACATTGACGTTCCTTACAAGTGGAGTGATTACAGTTGGACCGGTAGCTGTTACAAGTGCACCAAATAGGGCAGCAATATTCAGAGGTAGGCCTGCAATATAATAACTGGCTGTCGTAGCTAGTATAAATGTTACAACAACGCCAAATATAACAAGTCTTAATACACTTTTTTGAATACTACGTATAGAACGAAGATCAATATGAAGGCCACCATCAAAAACAATGACAGACACACAGAGGGCAACAATTGCTGTTAGGCCTTCACCCAAAATCGTGGGATCCAATATATTAAGAATCTCTGGGCCTGCGATTATTCCCTCAATCAAAAGGAAAATCAATATAGGCATACGAAAGCGCATACTCAACAGGTGGGCTATAATAGTCATGAGAAGCACAGCAAGTGCAACCTGTAAGAAATATATTGAATCCACCCTGTTATCTCCGATGAGGTTAATATGATAACAAAAAAAAGGTTTTCATATATAAATCTTTTATGAAAAACATGAATCCATAAATGATCGTTAATATTTAGTTCAAAAAAGAAGAAAGAAGTCCTATCTGCAAGAAGCAGACAGAACATTATTTTATTTAGCCTGTGATTTCCCTGAATTTGTCACAGCAGTTGATGTCAATATCGAGAAGTTTCTCAATATTCATCTTGGATGCGATACCTTTGGCACATCCTGGAACGGATGTAAGTACGCCAATATCAAGGTCTTCACGGATTTCCCTCATGATGTGCTCGTCACCCAGATCAAGTGCCTGTACACCGAGTTTCTTGGCGACATAGTCCTTGGCTTCATTTATGCGCATGTTCTCGGAGAACTGCATCCTGGCAACAAGGTCACCGGCTGCACGCATACCTGTAAGACCGGATGCCATGATGTGTGAGATTGGCATACCTATTGGGTCGCCAACTCCGATCTATATACCATCGACACCTGCAACTTCAACCATTGCCTTGCTGGCACGGGTTACTGCATCGATCGGTGGAGTCTCGAACATTGGAATACCGCCGACACCCATACCCATATCAACATGACAGGGGATGTTTGCAGCTGAAACGGCTGCTTTGGTGAAGGTTACTGCACGAGCAAGATTCCATGCAGAGGTCTTGCTGGTGTTGGTGTTACAGACCGGGCCGAACACGTTCGCACCGGCTTCTTCAGCAAGTGGCACCTGTTCATGCGGCCAGAGGCCTGCAAGAGCCTTACCTTCGAACTCAAGTTCACCGTGCATACCAAGGGTACATTCTCCGGCCATACCTGCTTCGATGTAGATGTTAGGGAATTCTTCCCTGAGTGCTTTCATTGCGTACAGGGATGCATATACATCTCCATCACCGGCTGCACCGATGGTATCGAAGTTGACACCGTCACAACCTACTTTCTGAAGGTGCTGCATGATCCAGGTGATGTCACGGGTTGCGTGGTCACCAGCATGCTCGATGGATTCACGGGCTTCGTTGATCTTGAAAGCCTTCATGAGGTCACCAGGGTTTTCGAATGGACCATCTGGTGTATAATAGAGACCAAGGTTTGGCATTGCACCGTAGAGAAGGGGGACAGTCATGTTCTGCTGACAGACTTCCATTGCCTGCTGTTCCTGGGCAATTACTGGTTTGACAGGTTTGAAACTGTAGTCGATATGACCCAATTCCATTGTGTCAGCACCGAAACCTCTCTCGTGCATCATACAGCCAGTAAGACGGCTGGATGGGATGCCTACTCCGCTGTTACCCTGGTCACCATCGATCCTGAGGGTTCCAATGTCGTGGGTAACCGGGATTTCCATACCAGGCTCGACACTGACAAGGCGGTTGGAATCCATTATGATATCTGCGAGTTTGTCAAGTTCATCCCCGGAAAGTTCAGGAATGTTACCAAGGTCTGCTGCATCTGCACTACCTTCCTGGAGGTCTGCAATGATCTGGTCCTTGGTCATGGAGATACGCTCGCCATCTCCCATTCTTAAGAAATATTCGTTTGCCATAAATAATCACCTTACAAGAGAAGCTCTTTTGCTTTGGCTACAGCTTCAGTTGCATTTTCTGCATAGCAGTCTGCACCGATCTTTTTGGCCCATGCATTGGTTGCAGGTGCGCCGCCTACCATTACTTTTACCTTGTCACGGAGACCTTCTTCTTCGAGGGCTTCGATTACTTCCTTCTGGCCCTGGAGAGTGGTGGTCATAAGTGCGGAAACACCAACCATGTTTGCATTGGTTTCCTTGATCTTGGCAATGAAATCTGCTACAGGTGCATCACGGCCAATGTCATAGACTTCGAATCCTGATGTCTGGAGCATGGTGGATACAATAGCCTTACCGATGTCATGGACATCTCCCTCTACTGTACCATTGACAATTACACCAGCCGCTTTTCCGGATGATTCAGGCATATCGTCTTTAAGTTCATCCACACCGGCCTGCATGGCTTCTGCAGCCATCATGACATGTGGAAGGAATAATTTACCCCTTTCAAAAAGGGTACCAACTTCGTTCATACCTGCTGCAAGACCATTCTCAATGATGTCGGGAGCCTCGAGTTCACCACGGGCTTTTTCGACAGCAGCAAGAACCTGATCTTTCTTGCAACTTACAATAGCGTCAGACAATTCTTTGTATAATTCTTCTTTTGTCGTTGTTACAACCTCCTTAAAAAGTTCTATAGTGAAACTATAGAAAAAACACAATCAGCGATGGATATTGGCATGTGAACACCCACCTGCCAACTCCATCAACTGCTTAATATCTATATATATTTTACGTTTTAAAGTTTAGAAATTCGATACCCAAGTCCTTGCCTGCCAGATTGCCAAAAAGGCAATAGCCAGTACAACAAACAACCATACATATTCCCCTGCAGGGACATATGCAGAGTCAAAGAATGCTGTATATGCTTCCATTTGTGTCATTTACAAAGCCTCCTTAGATTGCGTACATACATGCATCGGAAAGTCTGGTTTTTCCAGCTTCAGTGATTACATACTTGTGCAGAAGGAAACCCTTCTTGTAAACACCTTCATCATCGACCTTGAGATCGACTTCCTTGATGAAAGCTACTGCTGCCAGTTCAATCAGGTCCATGTTCAAAGTGTCGCGAGAAAAATCGCTCTGAAAACCAAAGTCCTGCATTGCCTGCTTGATGACTTCATAATTCCAGTATTCGCTGCCATCCTGCATGATTTCCATCAATCTAATTTTTCGTGGTAAGTTAGACATTCTTTATACCTCCTGATCACTTCAGTTCCTTAGTGTTTCGAGTTCCAGACTCTCTTCGGAGAACATTATGAAACTACCAACGATACAGAGAGCACCACCAACCAGCACGGTCCACTGTGGTACATCACCGAAGAACAAAATTGTGGAAATCACAGCAAACATACCGTACAGGTTTGCAATACCCTGACCACGTCCGACACCGATAAGTGGGAAGGACTTGTACCAGGACACATAACAGAATCCGAAAGTGATTCCTGCAAATACGAACATGAGTATTGTCCAAGGCTGGAATACCTGGAATGCATATGTGAAGACCGGGTAACCCATGATTGCGAGCAAAGGCAGCGCAATGATTATCCAGATGGCAAGTTCCGCGATGAATCTCAAGTGAAGACCGACATCGGCATTTGCAACGTCAAGACCCTTGTCAGCAACAGCACCTTCGATACCCCATCCACATGCAGCCATAAGGCCACCAACATATCCAATCCAGCCAACACTTCCGGCCTGGAGTTCGGAAATCACACCGCCACCAAAGATGGTAATACCACCGGCGATGATAACAATAATACCCATTGCTGCCCTCTTACTGATCTTCTCACCATGCCATACATTAGCAAGGCCAGCACCAATAACAGGATAAAGCAATGCGGCAACCGCTGCAAAAGCTCCTCCGACAAATCCCATTGCCATAAAGGAACCAAGAATTGCAACCGGTCCACCAAATACAGATGCAAATAAGAACCACTTGGAACAGGGGTGGAAAGACTTGGCTGTCCTTATCATTTCACCATAATTACCAAGCACACCATTCCATACGAATAGCGCAAGTACAACTGTCACAGCATTTAATGCAGTAATCAATACTGCAGTAACTATCAATGCCATACTGTCGCCGCTTGTTGATGCGACTTCAGTATACATTTCAACGAAGGGTGCGAGACCCCATACGACGGTACCTGGTATATACCAGAGACCCCAAAGTACAGCACAGAAAAGTGCCCACATATATCCAAAGCGGATACGTCTTCCATGTTCTGCTTGTCTTAATGCTTATAGATCTACCAAACAAACTCCTCCAGTTCATTTACAAATATTTATAGTTGATATAGCAAATATATATAGATATTAGAGAGGTTATAAATTTGTGGGTGTATTAAACAATACACCCACGCACATCAACGGAATTATTCCATTGCTGCCTTACATTTGACGACTGCGTCAGTTGCGTTCTCGGCGTAGATGTCTGCACCTATCTTGGTTGCCCAATCCTGGGTAACGGGTGCTCCACCGACCATTGTCTTGACACTGTCACGTACACCAGCTTCCTTGAGCTGCTCTTCTACCTGGGTCTGAAGGACCATTGTGGTGGTCATCAGGGCAGAGGAACCAATGATATCTGGTTTATTTTCTTTTACAGCGGTGACGTAGTCAGCAATTGGTACATCTCTTCCGAGATCGATGACATTGAAACCAGCGATCTTGAGCATGGTTGCAACGATATCCTTACCGATGGTGTGAATGTCACCTTCGATGGTACCGATTGCGATTGTACCTTTGTCTTCGGATTTTGCACTGAGTTTCTCAAGTTCGGGGGTGAGAACTTCAACACCTGCACTCATTGCTTCGGATGCAGCAATTACGTGTGGAAGGAAAAGGGTACCCTGCTCGAACTGGTCACCAATCTCGTTCATTCCAGCAGTGAAGCCTTCCTGAATGAGTGCGACCGGGTCAAGTCCTGCAGAGATACATTCTTCTGCAACTTCTACAACTGCTTCGTCATCAAAATCCATAACTGCAGCTTTTCCTTTTTCTTGTAACTCTTCCTGTGTAGCCATTTTTATTCTCCTAAAAATTTAAATTGAAATTAAATTACATTGCGTTCCTGACATCTTCGTCTGCCTTGTCCATGACAGCTTTCATGTCTTTCATAAGGTCAGCATCGACAGGTGTAACTTCATGGTTCTTCATGACGTCAACAACCTTTTCGTGAGCAACGGTTGCAAGATCCTTGGAACCTGCTGCCTCCCAGTCACCGAACATATCCCTGTTGATGAGTTTTGGATCAGATACTCTGTCAATGTAGTTCCTTGTCTGTTTGTGTGCAAGGAAGTTCTTACCAATTCCTACCTTCTGGATGGATTCTACACCAAGGGTCAGTTCGTCAACAGGAATTCCACGCATTGCGGACTTGGTCATCTCGATCATGTCGTTGTCGAATACGAGCTGCTCAAGAGAGAAGGTCATACCGAGTTCAAGCATACCTGCACCATAAAGGGTGTTACATCCGGAAAATGCAGGAAGCAGGGTAGTCATTGTCTTCTCGTGACCTGCCTGGCCATCTGGGACCTTGGCATCAGCCTAGGTACCTGCAACAAAGGATGGAAGACCATAGAACTGTGCAAGTTTACCGACTGCCGCACTGATAAGACCAAGTTCAGGTGCACCTACTGGAGCAGTACCCCTCTTCAGGTCGAAGGTTGTGGTTGAACTACCATACCATACTGAAGTACCTGGTACTACAAGCTGT
The DNA here is from genome assembly GCF_001889405.1 of Methanohalophilus halophilus. Lineage (NCBI taxonomy): Archaea > Methanobacteriati > Methanobacteriota > Methanomicrobia > Methanosarcinales > Methanosarcinaceae > Methanohalophilus > Methanohalophilus halophilus. The sequence continues at coordinate 1,059,375 of NZ_CP017921.1, read as the reverse complement.
GCAAGTACGATACCTGCAAGGACCTCTGCATTGTGTGTAACGAGGGTACCAGCACGGAATACTGGAGATGAACCGCCGGACATAGCCATACTCAGGACATTTACAGGGATACCAAAGCGTGCACCCTTTATGATAACCTGACATGCGTTGCTGCTGAGTTCAAGAGGGCTGGTTGGACAGAGAAGCATGGAGAAAATTGGTTTCTTACGAGCTTCTTCTTCGTCTCCACCATAGTAGGCATGGACCATGTCCCTGTAATACTCAACACTTTCGCCTACAGGATCGATGTGGTGGAAGTGCTTTGAGGTGTTGGTCAATGGTGTGAATGTTTCGTGAACATCCTGTGCACCCTTGCCTGCCCAGTCTCTGGCAGATACTGCGAGGGAGTAGTAGTCAATGTTGTCTGCCCAATCACAAAGTTTGGCGGTGTCTGCTACATCTTGCTCAACGGAATCGACAGTCTTGTACTTGCCTGGTGCTTCATAGTTGCACATCTTGACACCAGTACCGAAGCAAGTCCAGTTGACCTTACCCTTATGCTCCTGCACAGTATTGTTTTTCTTGTCACGTCCCCAGAGAGTAAACTTTGAAGGAGAGTCCATAAGAGCTCTGTTTACAAGGAATTCAGGGATCTTTACGACCTGATTCTTTTCATCGACTTCACAGCCGGCTTCCTTGAAGATCTGCCTTGCTTCAGCATCAGAAACCTGAATACCAGGGTTCTTGAAGCATTCCATTGTTGCATAATGGATCTTTCTTAAATCATCTTCGGAGAAGAGATTAAGTTCGACACCTTCCAATGGGCGTGAGCCTGGATAGTAGTGTTCTTTCATTTTCCTTTCACTCCTATATTTATTCGATATTTCGCGGTTTGGTGGATAACCACCAGCACAGGTTTACATCGGACCAGGAGATGGGTAATCCGCATCCTATGCAATTTTTTAGCCAACAAATTACGGGAAGGAAAACCAACCCTTATTCATTGACAAACTTACAACCTCCATAAATAAACATAACAAACTTTGCCGAATATCCGTCAAATTTGTAGTGCTGTAAGTTCCATCTCCATTACTAGCTGTCATAATCTGATTTTTAATACGCCCATATATATTTGTCGGTGAAAAGCAGACCATGATGTCACCACTAATTATCACAAAAGGGAAAGAATCATAGATATTAATCGATTCATGAGCTAGAAATCAACTAAAAATCAATTAGATTTGTCATTGGCCCAATATTCTCAATTTTGAATTATCGATGATAATGGATACCATTTATATCAAATCAATTTTGCAACAAAATTGCGTAACAAAAACAAGGCAATTTGCTCCAAACTCCCCAATAATACACAAGTATTATTCGACATATTAATATTGATTATACAGACAATGTTGTTTCTAAATATCAGTATAGAGTGACAATAGGAATACAGAATTATGAATGGCACAAACGGAACTTATAAATAGGAAGAAAAGCGCGCTCCACACGCGCCCGCTCAAAAAAAAAAGAGATATCAGAGTGTTTTGATATCAATGTCTATGTAATGAATTGCGTCCACCGGACAAATTGTCACGCAACGATGACAGGCAGTTCCAAGGCATTTTTCACTATCATAATGCACGTATCTTTTACCGTCCTTTTCCAGTGCCACAATAGCATCTTCTGGACATTCCTCCTCACACTTACGGCAAAGGATACACTTGGGAGCCTCCTCTTCTATTACGATACCCAGATCGCTCACAACTTCAAGGCCTTCTTTGCCTACTTCATCGATATCCTTTATTACCCTTTTTTCAATTACAGGATCCTTATAAGGCTCGGGTAATGTTGGAAGACCATACATTTCAAGCATCTGATTGTATGTTTCAATGGGCATTCCCTGTGTCCAGTAGGAAAGTTCACAAACATAGAAGTTCGAAAAAGTATTGCTTTCGGCCATCATCAAATGGTCAGCCTTTATTCTGTTGGCTACTTCCTTTACTTCCTCAAGACGACCTCCATCAAACACAAGCTCCCTTGCAAGGGAGATCGAAGTGTTACCAAATTGCACGATTGATTTGGAGAAGTTTGGGCAGGACCCCAGTATTCTGGCCTTGTTCGCATCAATATATGCACCTGTTGCGCCGGACATATACATATAATCAAGGTCTTCATATGCAAGACCTGCTTCAACAAGTAAAGTCAGGTGTGCAGCACGTATCGCACCAATCGCTTTGCCTGCTTCTTCGATATCCCGGTCATAAATTTCCACACCTTCAGCCAGAATAACTTTACCGTTGGGCAGATTTGGAAGCTTCTTTATTAATCCAGTATCCAGGGCAACCGAAATCGCCGCAATTACTCCTGTACCGGTAATCCCTTTTGCAATCATGTCACTGGATTCTTTTATATCACCGGTAATCGGCTCAACCAGATGGGCTTTACGGGGAGACATATCCTTATCCAGAATAGTGATTCTCCAATAATCACCTTCAGGATTTACATCGGATATTGCACCGGGACTTGCAAGCATACCACAGGAAATACCCTGACCCTCAATTGCAGGACCCGCAGCTGCACTGCCAGTAATAATCTTGTTCCCTATTTTCAGTGCCATTTCGGCATTTGTACCATAATCCGTTACAAGAGAAGGTTTTTCCTGCTCATAGAAATCAGTCATAATCATCATTGCCAATGCATCTGCACCAATCTCATGTTTGATTGCAGGAGGGACAATAATTTCACAATTTGGAAGAGAGATCACACCCTCAAATATCTCAGAAGCATTGAAAACCCGAGCATCCCGCACCACATTTTCGACACCAAGCTTCTTTTGTTTGTTTTTACCTGCATAAGCAAGATCGCGGATCTCAATGTTCTGGAAAATTGAAAGCTGTATAGGGTTTCCGCATATAGCAATACGCCGGATATCTGCCGGATCAACATCGAATCTTTCGATTATTTTCTTTACCGTATCCATCATTATTTCATGTGAAATATCCGGACCTACCTGAATAGAAAAATCCAGATGATCCATCACGTTGCCACCCGGCAAAGGGTGGCGCATTGTAATAGCAGTCTTTAAAACATCCTTCGTATCAAGATCAATCAATTGTGCCCGAAAACCACTTGTTCCCAAATCTAGAGCAATACCATACATGTTATACACCTCTATCAATACAGAAAGTAATACAGAAAGAAGATAAAATCCGAAGGTATATAAGGTTTTGTGAAGTAATCACAAAACCACACTGTTACATAATAATTAAATTGACATACGCTGTAAATCAGCCATTGTTCTCAAAATCAAATCCCAGCAGGAATGTACCACTCCCACATTCGTTCTTCTCACACATCCTTTCTTTAATGTATTCGTCAGTGGGAGGTGAAGGGGAAGCCAGAATTGCATCACTAACGCCTTCAATGCAGCCGACAGGTTCACATTCTTTGGGGGGGAGGACAACTATAAGCGGTTCTTTGCTGCTATTGGCCTCCATAAGGACCCCCTTGTCATAAATGATAATATTGCCTATTACAAGAGAATCGGCACACTTTTCCACTTCTTTGATCCTTTCGGCATCCTCCGTATCTTCACCCACTTTTTTATCTTTATGCTTTAAGATTACATTTGGGCCACAGGGCCATTCATAGTCCATATCCGTAAGGAAAGACACAAGTACATCCATATCAAGTACCTTTTTCACACCCTGGTTATCACCTCTGCCCAGTCCCATTAAAGTCATCTGGTCAGCCTTTTTCTCCATTTTCCTTATGGTTTCCCTGTCCTCTGAAGAAAGTAAATTTGTAGTACCTACACCTTTAATCTGACCCAGTTTTTCAAGAACCTTTTCAGTTATTTTATCTCTATCCAATTTGTATCCCTCATAAAAGAATGATTAAGTCATTTTAACGAACTGCTAATAATCTCTTTCTTTTGGATATTTAAGGATGTCGAATTATTGCCGGTTAAAAACTATAGCTACGAACATAATCACAGTGGTTTTGTGAGATATATGCATAACTGTTATATAAGACCACCAAATATAATTATCAGATAGAGCACCAATCTTAAAAGGAGTGGAAATATGACAGAAGTTACTGTAAACTCAAGAATCTGTGGCTACAAGCATAAAATTAACGCAGAAAAAAAAGGTAAAAAGATTAACGTCGATATTGCCAGTGACTGCAAAAAAATACAGGCAATGTCAAATATGGAAGTACCAAGAATGGAAATTTTTGACATCCGGGACAACTACATCACCAAAAAGGCACAGGAAGCACACACATGTCCGACCTGTATCGTACCCAGTGGAGCAATTCATGCCTGCCACCTAGAATCAGGATTCATTTCCAAAACACTGGCAAAAGAATCAGGTAGCGTCAGTATCGATTTTGATGAAGAAATTGATGACTAAAACATAAACATATAAATTATCTGCTAACAGGAGACAAAGAATAGAATGACAATAATACCAGTTGCACCAGTTGGAAGAGTTATCAGAGAAGCAGGGGCAGAGAGAATTAGTGAAAGTGCAAGTGAGGAGCTTGCCAGGATACTGGAAGAATACGGCATGAAAATATCAAGTGAAGCCATTGCTCTTGCCAGGCATGCAGGAAGAAAAACAGTTAAAGAAGAAGACATAAAAATGGCATTTGATATTGCACGCAAGACACGCGACTAATTTTAAAATATAAGATCCATAAAACCAATTCCCACCAGTGTGGATATGGTCACTATAAAACCGGCAATCAAGATCCCTCCCATAATGGCAATGAGAGCGTGTCTGAATTTAATTCCAAAAACAAAAGCTGCTGCACAGCCGGTCCATGCACCGGTAATCGGAAGCGGAATGGCCACAAACATCACCAGTGCCATTGTTCCGTATTTTTCAAACCTCTCCGAATGGTTACGATGGGTGCGTGCAAAAAGCCAGCCAAAAAATCTGTCTAAAATGTAAAAACGCCTGAGCCAGGATGACACCGGCTCAAGAAACAATAAAAGAGGAACCACTGGAAGCATATTACCAAAAACAGCCAGAAAATATGCTTCCAGAGGAGACATATTGTATAAACCTATAGCTATTGGAATTGCACCCCTGAGCTCGGCTACCGGCAAAGCAGCCATTACTATGGTAGCAAGCCAGGAAGGAACCAAACCCAGTAAACCTATAAGGTGGTCACCAAAAAGCATTCAATACCCTTATTCCTCGCCTTCAATGGAGAGATGGGCAAGTAAAGCATCCAGCTGGATGCGCTCGTCAGCCCCCTCAGTTATCCTGAAATCGATCTCACCCACCACATCAACAATTGAGACAAGTTTCCGGTCAGGCATATCAATATCAAAAAGTGACCTGTAAACCTGACCTACAACATCTTCTCCCGACAAACCTCTTAAAACCATTAAATCTTCAAGCTTTTTGCGAGATGAAATAAAGTTGCCCCCAAGAGCACTTTCCAAAAGGCCTTTTATTTCTTCAGGGTGAGCCGTGGCAGTAATCCGATAAATACTGTCCGCATGGATACTGGAATCAAACATTGAAGCAGCCTGAACGGCATTTATTGCTTTGCGCATATCCCCTTCTGCAACATATTTGATGGCTTCGATGCCATCATCTGCAATATCCAGACCTTCCTTTTCTGCTATATGCCGACAACGTTTACCTATTGCATCGTCGGAAAGAGGACGAAACCTGTAAACAGCACATCTGGATTGTATTGGCTCAATGATCTTGGAAGAATAATTACATGAAAGAATAAATCTGCAATTGTTCGTATAGCGTTCCATAGTACGCCTCAATGCTGACTGTGCATCAGGCGTGAGAGCATCGGCCTCGTCAAGAAAGATTATCTTAAAATCCGCTCCACCGATTGGGGAAGTTTTTGCAAAATTCTTTATTTTGGTCCTGACCACATCAATACCACGCTCATCCGAGGCATTAAGTTCAGTAAAATTTTCCCGCCAATCATCACCAAATAGTTCCCTAGCAATCGATACGGCTGTCGCTGTTTTTCCTACACCGGGCGGACCTGAAAAAAGCAAGTGTGGAAGATTATTGGTTTTTATATAGGATCTCAATCTTTCAATTGTATCTGATTGTCCCACCACATCTTCAAGCCTGTAAGGCCTGTATTTTTCAATCCATATTTCTTCTTTCATAGCTATCCTCCAAATTCGGCGAGCGCAAGGGGGGCAAGAATAAGTGTTAATTAGAGTTTAAATTTTCGCAAAACATGACAGGAGATGAAGCCATAAGTGACTTCATCTATAAATCTTTTCATAGGCAATTTTTCCTGAAAAAGGCAACCTGAACTTTGCACCCCTCCATGCCATAATAACAAGGACAAGTGTCAGGAACAGGGAAAAGAATCCTGCAAAATCAGCAAGTATCCAGCCTACATATGGAATCCAGCCAATAAGGTAGATACCTACGGAAAGAGGCAAAAATGTTAGAATAGACTGCAATGCATGGAATTGTACAAACCTGTTTTCCCTTTCTATGAGAAGGAAGATAAGACCTGTGATCCAGAAACCTACATAACAAAGCACAGCTTCAACGTTTTCATCCAAGCCGGTAACTGTTGAATAACCAAGACGACTCATCAAATCACCTCATTTCAATACAGCCCTGAGGGCATTTTTCCACACACTTGCCACAGGATATACATTTTTCCTGATCGATCTCTGCAAGGAATTTGGTTACATGTACTGCATCTACAGGACATGCCTTCTCACAAAGTTTGCAACCAATACAACCGTTTTCACATACTGCTTTTACAGTCTTTCCTTTGTCATGGGACATGCAAACTACATGCACCTTTTCTGATTCCTTTGCAAACACAAGGATGTCGTTGGGACAGGATTCAATACAAAGACCACAGCTTGTACACAAATTCTTGTTAATTTTAGGCAAACGGTCATCACCAATATGGATAGCATCGAATGGACAAGCCCGTACACAGGCCCCACGGCCCATACATCCGTAGTTACAACCTTTTTCACCTTCAGAAAGCATCATTACGGCTTTACAATCTTCAATACCTTCATAATTGAATCGGTCCACACAATGCACGCCGCCCTCGCATCTAACATAAGGGTATTCAGCTTCACCTTCGGAAACTTCCTGGCCCAGAATACCTCCTATTTCCTTTGCTACATCAAAACCACCAACCGGGCACCCGGTAAGTGGGGCATTGTCCTCCACCACATGTTCAGCAAAGTCAGCACAACCGGCATAACCGCATGCACCACAATTTACACCAGGCAAAATTTCATTTACTTCTTCCACAAGAGGGTTTACATCAACCTTGAATTTCTTGGAAGCAACAATCAGCATTACACCGATTGCAAGGGCAAGACCTCCAAGAGTGGCCATTGATTGAATTAGCAAGATTGGCATGCTCATAAGGGTATCACCTTGAAGTAATTAACAAAAGCCATTGAAAGCATTGCAGCAATCAGGAAAGCTTGCGGAAGCCCCCTCATTGCAGAAGGTACAGGAAGAATTGTGGTTTTTTCCCTTATACTTGACATCATTACCATAACGATTGTATAACCCAGACCTGCCGATATACCAAACACAAGACTCTGCATGAATGAAAATTCATTCATAACGTTCAACAAAACCACACCTAAAACCGCACAGTTTGTTGTGATAAGAGGAAGGTAAATACCAAGGGACCTATAAAGGGAAGGGATATTCTTCCGCACTACGAATTCTACAAGCTGCACAAGTGCAGCAATTACTACAATGAAACTGATAAGTCTCAAAAACTGAAGATCCAGTGGAATGAGAACGAAAGTATAAATTACATATGAAACAATCGAAGCCATTGTCATTACAAAAATAACAGCACCGGACATACCTGCTGCACTCTTGGTATCTTTGGTTACACCAAGGAATGAGCACAGTCCAAGAAACTGTATTATAAGGAAGTTCTTTATGAAAAGACCTTCCATGAAAATGGCAAATAAAGCTTTTTCTACCATTTTATTCACCTCTTGCAAGTTTTTTTGCACGCCTGTGATTGATAACCGCCATAAGTATACCTATTGTAAGGAAAGCTCCAGGAGGCAGGATCATATAAGAAGCAGGAGTTATCATTGGAATATTCAATATCATCTGGCCAAATACCACAATCTGACCGGTACCCAGAAGTTCACGGATACCACCTATTGCAACCAGAGCCAGAAGGAAACCCACAGCAATTCCCAATGCATCTATCAGGGAATAAAACGTATTATTCTTATTAGCATAGGCTTCTGCCCTTCCAATTATCACACAGTTTACTACGATCAAAGGGATGAAAACACCCAGTGCCGCATATAGTGGAGGAGTATACGCCTCCATCACCATATCTACAATAGACACAAATGTAGCAATGATCAGGATAAATATCGGTAGCCTTACAGTGGAAGGAATATAATTCCTCAGGGCCGAAACCATAAGGTTGGCTCCAACCAATACAAAAGCTGTACCAGCAGACATTCCTATCGCATTATCAACCGATGTAGTTACAGCCAGAGCAGGACATAAACCCAGTACAAGGGCAAATATGGGATTATCTTTTGTAATTCCACGAATGAATTCGTTGAATGCTTTACTCATAATATCACCTGTTTTACGTTTCTTGCTCCTTTACATCATCGATCTTTGTATTTAGCCCGTCCACCACAGCCTGCGAGGATATTGTTGCACCTGTAATAGCATCAATTGAGCCACCAGCACTAGAAAGCTGAAGGTCACCGATGGGGAGTTGCCTAAACTGGCCCTTAAAGTCCTCTTCCGCAATTTTGGAACCAAGACCCGGTGTTTCGGAATGTTTCATTACTTCCATTCCTGTGACTTTATTGAAAGAGGGATCTACACCTCCGGCCAATTGAATCACGTCCTGGGCACCGGACTGTGTCTTGAAGAAAGCATAACCTACCAGATTACCCGAAGAATCCACTGCTTTGTAATAAAGAATATTGCGATTCCCTTCTTCATCTACCTCATTGCCATACACTGGTTCAAAATCAGACGCAGAAGGAACTACCTGCGAGAGGGCCTCTTTTTTAGCTGCTACTTCATTTTTCTCAAGCTGCTCCTGTGTAGGTACATAAGTCAGGCCTAGCAGTAAAGCTGCAACCAGACTAACAAGAACCAGCTTTCCTATGATTACTGCAATGTCTTTAGGGGACTCAGTCATCAATTTTCACCCCCAGTTTTTCAAGGGGTATTTTATCCACCATAAGGCGGTATTTACGTTGAAGTAAGGATTCTTCTCCAAATGACCGAGGCAGAGTGTTATTATCAATAAATGATGCTACACAGTTTGCCAGGAATATACCATAGAAAACCGCAAATATGTAGTTTGCAAAGTGACCATATATCACAGTCAACAGCCCACAGAAAATACCATAAATAATTCTTCCATTCTTTGTAACGGGAGATGAAGGAGAATCAGTTGCAAGGAATAACACACCAAAAACAAATGCACCGGTTACAACATGACTGAGCTTGTCCCCAATCAACAGGGCAAGCACAAGGGTCGTCAATGCGTAAAAAAGCGGGACCTTCCATTCTACATATCTTTTTAAAATCAGATATAATCCGCCAACTAAAGCAATCGGGGATACGCCGACAAGCAGACCTGCTCCATTTTCAAGAAACAGATCGGATATGCCACCCAATTCGGGGAAAGATGCAGGATACATAGCAGACCAGTAAGCCAACTGCAGGAAAACCCAGGCAACAAGCACCGGATTGAAAATGTATGAACCAATCCCTCCAAAAGCGTGTTTACCAATAGCCACTGCAAAGAAGGCACCGACTATCGGAATCCATATAGGAGCTTCACCTGGCACCAATAGGGCAACCATTAGTCCAATCAATGGAGCATGGCCATTGGTTACTGTAACTTCCTTTTTGAAGGCTTTCTGTATTACCACTTCCGTAACTACCGCCATACCAATTCCTGCAAGAATGAGAGCAAGGGCATATAGTCCGAAAAAGTAAACTGATACAAGACTTACCGGCAGAAGAGCCAAAAATTTAATCCAGGTTATTTTTCTGAATGTAGTGTCTTGCTTGATATGAGGGGGAGCTGATATTGTAAGAGTCATTTTATTCACTTCCGCATGCACATCCTAATTTAAGATTTGATGATTCTTTTTCAGACAAATCTTCGTATGCTTTTGCAATCGCTTCCTTGGAATACTGCAGCAACTGCATTATGTGTATCTTACTGGGACAGACCGAGGAACATCTACCACATTCTATACAATTTTCCACATGCATCTGCTTGCATTCATCAAACCGACCCTGATTTGCAAGAGCTGCTATCCTGTTTGGGGTCAGATCTACGGGGCACACATCTACACAGCGGGCACAATGGATACATTCCTTTGAAATATCCTTTAGTACTTCATCTTTGCCCTGAACTATAATCGAAGTGGTCATTTTGGTAACCGGGACTTCTTCTTCATACTGTGCCACTCCTGTGATTACCCCATTTGAGATAAGTTTTGCAGGTTCACCACTATAACCACCACAGGCTTCGATAACATCTTTGAAAGAAGTACCTATTTTTACCAGTAGATGCTGAGGATTATTCACCTGACCGGAAACAGTAACCACAGTTTCTATATATGGCATTCCGGTATTGACCAGGTCATGAATGGCTTTTGCAGATTTCACCCCACATATAGCAATCCCTGCGCTGGCCGGAGTGCAACGGAAAGGTACTTTCCTGCCTGTAACATTATAAGTGAAATATTCAAAAATATTTTTGCCGTATATTTTGTCCTGTGAAACTACGATGATATCAGTATTCTGGTCATTGAAATAATAATCAACCCTTCTTTTACCGATAAGAGGGGCCACCATTACAGTTTTACCCTCATAATCCAGTCCATTAAAGGCATCGATTGAATCCTTATCATCATTTCTCAAAACAATGGCCCCCCGGCTGGCACCGGCGGCTTTCATCAACAAACGGAGCGAATCAAGCATCTGTGATGCATATTCCAGAGGAGTTTCATAACTATGGCCGACCCATTCCGATGCAGTGGCATTGATCAAGACTGTATCGATATCACAATCAGGAGGATTCAATACTAGGTGCGTAGGAGTACCGTAATTTTCCACGATACCTGCCTCTTTGATAGCCGAGATTAATTGCTCCTTACCGGAATCTTTGAAGGGAGTGAAATCTTCACATTCTGTTTCTTCTATGGGCTGGATAACTACGCTGTTTATCCTGTTGCCGGATGGATGTGAGCTTTCCTCAACTGAAACCACTTCCCCGCAGATGCTAGAATGGATTGCAGCACATTTATCAGAAGGACATTCACCGATCTTCTGGCCAACCTTAACAACTTCCCCTTTACTTACAAGCGGTTCACAAATATCCCCATTGTGCTGCTTGAGAGGAATAATCATTTTTTCAGGGATTGTTTCCATTACATTAATTTCTGCCATTTGATACCAGCTCCTTAGAATGCAGGCTCCCTTTCTACCTCAGGTGGCTTTGCCCCGGGTATTTTTATATCTATGGTCTTTGCAGAGAAATTGGTAGGAGGATCGGTTTCTGCAGGATCACTGTCATATCCAAGGGCTGCCCAGTCAATTACAGGCTGCACTTCATGACAGGTCTGGCAATCCGGCCTTTCCTCAAAGTGGACTTGCTGAAGGGTTTCTGAAGCAGAGACCCCGTGACAGTCATCACACATAAGAGGGTCTGCCATTCCGGTTTCAGAACCTGCAATATTGTGTCCCAGCTTATAGTGAAGATCAACCTGCCTCAAGATAGCATTCGGATAATCCGGTGTATCTTCACTGTCACCATCATAAGCCTGCATTTCCTCAGAAGTTACCGTTCCATCACCATTTGAATCAGCTGCTTTTACCTCAGCCGTAGGTATCGGGTCACCCATTGAAGCACTGGTATGTGGATTGGCAAGGACATCGGAATCCTGGCCTGCGTCCCACCAGCTACCTGTTACCACATTGAAAGAAGTAAGCTTGACATCACTATCATTCTTACTGTCAGGCAAATTGAGTTTACCTTCCTGTACACCATCGGACCAGGCAAGTTGTGGAGCAAAGTCTTCCATTCTGTAGTTATCCACACGTTCACCTGATGACCAGTTAAAAGACTTAAGTGGAGTGCCTCCGGGCAATTCACCACCCGGCAGGGCAGGAATATGACACGACTGGCATTCCAGGAATTCCAGATGAGCATCTGCGATTGGGCCGTGGGATATTCCCTCGTGACAATCTGCATCCTCACAACTTTTCATGGAACCCAGTTCACCGTGCACCGACTCCTCTTCAGTTGTTTCAGGTGCATGAACCTCGCTTGTGGCAATGTTGTGTTCTTCTGTAGTGTGACATTCAACACAATTGACTTCAGCATGCACATCGTACTCTTCATAGTCCTCTGAAGCCCACATCACAGCAGTTGTCGGGACATTCATCTCATGACAGCTGTCGATGCATGAAGTCTTGGTAGGAGCTGCATTCACAGCATCATGGAAAACTATGAGCATTGGCAGAGGTGTTACCACATCAAGGGTATAGGTGGCCACATGTAAGGGATCCTGCTGAACCACAGGTATGGCATCTTCCAAAGCAGCATCATTGGCAGCGGAGAAATTCCCTGATTCAAAAGCCATAGCTCTCTTTTCAGCATCATATAAGCCATATTGTTCATGGCAGCTCATACAATCAATATCAACACCGTATTCTTCCAGTTCACCCCCGCCAGGATGATAGCGACCATATTCTTTCACCCACTGTTCTTCTCCCTGGACCTCAACGTGATAATTGGTCAGGGGTTCCCACTGAGCGATGTCCCTCTGTACATGAGAGGATTCAGCAACTTCTTCATACACACCCATATGACAGCCACCACAACTTGAGTCTGTCCATTCACCATCTGTCATATAGTGGTGTGCAAGAAGATCGTTTCCACTGTATCCCAAATACAGGTTTATCCCTGCTAATACAAGGACGATAAATGAAACCGCAACGAGACTTGCTTTCAAACTTGCCATAAAGATCACACATTATAATTTTGCAACTTCTTCAGATACTGGTCATAATACCAATCTAACCATTCAGGTAACAATATATTCCTTCTATATAACCTGCTCTCGCATTAGACACCCGCCATTGTGGCGAGTATACATCCATAAAGCAGGAATGATGACATAATCGTGATTCGTTATTATTAAGGCAGAACTGACCAATTGAATATATTTATAGATTTCGAATTAAGTTTAAAATAAAACACCTCATTTCCCTTCGCATGAACCCGAAATACCTGTTGATTCTTACATTAATAATCATTATAACTGTTGGGTTTGCATACGTGCAATCCACATCTGAAGATAATTCTGAAGAATACCGTACATATAACCAGACAAGAATGCTGATGGACACAAGTGTCACAATAACTGTTGTGGACAACAATGAAGTACATGCATATAACAGCATTGAAGATGCTTTCATGAAAATGGAAAGGGCATCCAATCTGCTTGATTCCTACAACAAAAGCAGTGAGACCTACATCCTCAATGAAAACAAGGAAATCAAAAATGCCAGTGATGATATAATATACGTAATTGAACGTGGAATTTATTATTCACAGATCAGCGATGGGGCATTTGACATAACTGTAAAACCCGTACTGGACCTGTGGGCAAGCAAATTCGGACCCGATAAACCTAATATTCCCCCTACAGAGAACGAAATAAACAACACACTTTCCCTCGTAAACTCCTCAAATATCACCATAAATGACAACACAATAATTATTGGAAAGAATATGGGAATCGTTCTTGGAGGAATTGCCAAGGGATATGCCGTAGACAGGGCAATCGGGAGCCTGCAGGAAAACGGAATTGATGATGGATTTGTCAATGCTGGTGGAGACGGACGATATATAGGAGAAAAACCCGATGGACAGGAATGGTCTATCGGGCTTCAGGACCCGGATAAACAAGCAGAACCAATAACCATAATCAATGCCCGCAATATAGCTGTTGCGACCAGCGGCAACTACGAACGCTACTATAACAAATCCGCCAGCGTATCACACATTGCGGATCCCCGCACAGGCTATCCCGTTTCACACCTGATCAGTGCAACTATAATAGCTCCTACAGCCATAGAGGCAGATGCACTTGCAACTACTGTTTTTGTGATGGAAGAAGAAAAGGGGCTTGAAATGATAGAAAAGCTGGAAGGGGTGGAATGCCTCCTTATAAACAGTGAGAAAGAGATTACCAGGTCAAGCGGGTTTGCTAAATACGAACAACTTAAAGATTGAACTGCCGGAGGGTTTCATATACAGGCCCTTCTGGAGTCAATATACTTTTTTTTAGCCTGAAATTGTCAACCGTAAATTTCCCGAATTCGACATCCTCCGTTTCCTCAACTATACTGGCAAACTGGTTCATATTGGAGCGAGGAATGTGTTTTATTCGTGCAATAGTTGCATGAGCAGTAAATTCACGCGTATCGGATTCAAAACCTTCTTTTTCAAGGTAGTATTCAACCTGCTTATACAAAGGGCCAAAATCGCCTTCGATACCAAGCCATAATACACGCGGTCTTTTGGCATTGGGAAATATCCCCACCCCTTTTATAAGGCATGTGAAAGGCTCACAGGAAATATTTTCAAGTGATTGTGTTATTTCCGCAATTTTGTCTTCATCAACTTCCCCCAGAAATTTCAAGGTTACATGGACCAATTCCGCAGGGACAATTTTCATCTTTCCCAGTTCCCTGAAATTTTCCTGTACTTCTTTTATTACCTGTGTAAAATCCACCGGCAACTCCACAGCAACAAATATCCTTACCAAACCAAATCACCATATTGAAATTAATGGTATTCTTTAATAGAATAACGACACAGGATACTAAACCTTATTTTATTATATAGACAAAAATTAATAGTAGCAAAAATATAATCTATACAAAAGAAAACGGGGATGAAATGGACACCGCTGACATACTTGTAAAATCCGCAATTGAAACTGCAACACAAATTAAGGCTACTGCAATAATCGTATCAGGAGATGTTGACAGAAATTTATTTGATTGCGACCTGCCCGTCTACTTTGCTGCTAATCCATCAAGAAATGCCGTTGAAAGCCTGATACCTCTTGACGAAGAAGAAGGAAGGTTAAAACAAATTGTCAACCAGATCCAGAGAGATGCCGCGGTTTCCATAGAAGATGTAGAAAATGCAGCATCTATTGAGCAGGCAATCGGGAATATTAAAAAAGGAAATGTTGTAGGACTGATAATTACAGATGATTCAGGGGCTGTAATAATCCATAATATTTCAGGGAATCCACTATTAAAAGCGCTGGAAAAATTTGAACAGAGAGTCTCCCCTGAAATAATAAGAGCAGTTCTTAAAATTGCTCTGGAAATTGCTTCCATGGGCAGGGAAGGCAGCCCCGTAGGTACAGCTTTTATAATCGGTGATCTTGAAGAAGTGATGCAGCGCTCCCACCAGATGATCCTCAACCCTTATTCAGGCCATCCTGAAGATGAAAGGAACATCTTAAAGAAAAACAACCGGGAATCCATTAAAGAATTTGCTCTGCTTGATGGCGTATTTATAATATCCAAAGAAGGAGTAGTGCATGCTGCAGGTCGTTATCTGGATGTTGATGCAAAGGACATAGGGATAAATAAGGGACTGGGAGGCAGGCATGTATCAGCAGCTGCTATAACAAGGGACACCGTGTCAGTTGCAATAACTGTTTCAGAAAGTGGCGGAACAGTACGGATGTTCATGGATGGCAAGGAAATGGCCTCTATAGAGTGTAACGACAGGGCCATTCGCAAACACTGATCAAATTTTAAATCTCAGGAGTGCGGCAATTCCACCAAGCGCTTCCAGTTTTTGCCCGGGTTCAAACTCTGTACTGAAAACCACAAGCTTACCCTGAGAATATTCTACATTCCTTATGAAAGAGTCAATTCCTCCACCTTCGCCTTTCTCCCGTTCATGAAGCAGGAATTCATCGGAAATGAGAAGCGTTTCAATGGAACCGTAATTGTTGGCCCGCTTAACTTCCTCTACCCCATAGACAACTTTGCCATCCATAGCTATTTCCTTTAGCAGGGACTCCATGAGGGATGCTTCCCGGGCTATACGTGATTGTTCCATTATCCTGTCAACCGCACCTCTGCGCAACACTTCCTGAAAACCAGATGTGCCTATCGAAGAAGTATCCTCCACGATAATACCTGCCGCAAGCTCAGGGTCATTTGATTCAATGTATTTGAGAAAATCATCCTTGGTAAACCCGGGTCCTGCAACCACGACAGATTGAGAATCTGAAACCACATATTTAAGCTTGTCAAGAATCTCATTGAAAAAGACCTCTCTGAGAGTGCCCTCCCCTTTTCCCGAAGACTGGCAGATATGGGCATAGGATTCCACACCATAATGGCGCACAAGCCCAATGTCAGCATCCCCTTCCTCGACTGCAACAATTATCACGCCCGGTTTTTTCGAGGATGCCTCTGCCTCATTAATCCTTTCAATCTGGTCTTTTTTCCAGCGCTTTATTATGGAAATATCAACCCCGTCCTCGACATTCAGGGTATGATAAGAACCGGCATCCATACCGTGCTCAATGGGACCATGAAGCCTGAGACGGTTGGAAAATTTATGGAATTCCAGGTTTTCGACCCTTATACCAAGCCGCACAGTCTTCTTCTCGGTTTTTTCAGGACGTATCTTATCGTTGGAAGAGTCGGATTTGCGTTTGGTCAAGGCGAATACAAGGTCCCCTTTCTCGATTATGTACTTAAGATGCCAGAGGTCATCCAGGGTCTCCGGTACGACGGTGATTTCCCCTTCATTTCCTTTCAGATTTTTTTTGGTAACTCTCATACAATCACGGTTCACTTTTTGATATCTGATTCGCCCGGGGGTAATACATTGGCAATCTTATCAGGGGATGCTATCTGCTTTACAAAATGCACATCTTTTAGACTGTCCACATATATACGATATATCTTCTTTGCTATATCATTCTGGTTGAATTTGCCGGGTGTGAGTTCTACAACATGTTCACCCCGTGATCTTACAGAGGCTACAGGGCCCCCAATTACCCGGGTCTCAGGTTTGAGTTCCAGCCCCACGGCAGCTCTGACAGGCACATCCCGGTAATAATTACGTTCACCACGGATAATAAAGGAACCTTTCTTGAGGTACTCCCCGGATTCCGGTGTCTTTGTGACCTGTTCGGGATAGATCCAGTAGCAATCCCCGCTAAACTGGCCGCCTTTCCATATACTTGAAAATGAAACCACGAATTCTGCTGCTTCCTGCAGGGTTGTTTCGGGAATGTCCTTTCCCTCTGTCTTGATAACAGTAATAGGGGCACCCGGTGCCTGAGTATGGAATACGAGATCCCTTTTTTCCATGTATTTTTTTACAATTTCTTCGTTGGTTGTGGCATCCCTGCCCCCTACAATAAGGAAACCATCAGAAGAAAAGAACCATCGGAAACGTTCATACCAGTGTTTCTTATGAACTACCTTGAAATGCTTTTTCGGTGCAGTCTTTTTCTTTTTCATTGCCTTTTTCGTATCTTCGATTGCAGCAAGGGCACCTTTACGTTTCTTTTCCAGTTTTTTGGCTTTCTCATAATAGCGCATGGCATTCTGGGGAACGGTCAGCCTTACATCAATATTCACCTTCTTGCCGTCAAGATCCAGCATTACAAGACCCTGTGAACCATCGATATTTATTATCTTTTTAGCCGCAGGCAGTTGATCCTTTGCATCCGAGATTATTGACTGGATTTCTTTCCAGGAATAATCTTTTTCACGGGCATCAAGCAGCGTTTGCAGTAATTGCTCTATGTCCTGATAGTGTTCATATATCTTCTCGGCAATGGAGGTGTTTTTCTCTATATCCTTCTCAAATTTCTTAATGGCACCCTCTTGCTGTTTGAGCCTGCGCAGGAAAACATCTTCTGTTTTTTCTTTCACAGTGGCTTCCTTTTTTTGCTCCAGGGATTTAGCAGCTCTTTTGCCAAAGAAATCATCCAGAGCCTTATTGAATGAATCATAGTAATTCTTTTCAAACTCTGAATATTTTTCCAGATCAAAGGGCACTACATCAAAAGTCTCTTTTGAGTCAGGTTTGCTAACAGTACAGGGGTTTAACTCCCCTTTTTCCAGGGGGGAGAAAAGGAAACCTATTGCTTCAATCAATCTAGAGGCGACCTGCGGATTAACTTCCGAAGCAGGAAGGGTTTTGTCGATACCACTTCGCAGACAGACTTCTTCTGAAAGGATGCCTCCCAGATTAAAACGCGTTGCCAGGGTTCGCACTACATCCGAGTCGGAATGGGAAAATACTTCACATAACTGGTCCTCATTCACATCAAGAGGTGTCAACTGCGCTTCAGGGTACTGGTAGATCTCACCACTCCTGATACGTCGGCCCTTAAAAGTAACAGGGTTCATAGGCAGAATGATTTTTCTGTCGCAATCCAGCAATATTATGTTGCCCTGTCCAAATATCTCTACGACAAGAACGGTCTCATCGTCCCCTCTTTTTATACCAATCTCAATAATACGGTCAAAATCATATTGCCTGAAATAAGTTATACGTCCACCCATTATGTGTTTACGCAAAAGCATGGGAAAGGATTGTGGGTTTTTAGGACTGGGAGGGATATATTCACTAAGGTGCAACCTGCTTCCGGCTTCAATTAAAAGATTGGCCTTACCTTTCTTAAAAATATAGAGGTGGATACGCAGGAGGCTCTCACCGGGCTGATAAATCTTCCCTATCTTGGAATCGACCAGGGAATCCTCCCCTGTGCCAAGTTCCGTTGCCAGTGCAGCCACATCCGCACTTGTCATCTCTTCTTTCATAAACTGTACTAATTGGGGAAGGGGCTATAAAGTTTTGTGCAATAGATTAATATCCCCGATTAAAATTAGAGATGGAAAAGGCACAGAAGATGAACACATCAACAAGACGCTATCTCAAATCAAGGTTCCATGATTATTACAGGGAGGCAAAGATACATGCCCCCCATTCCCTGACCAACCGTGAATGGGGATTCATATCGTATGATTCCATGCCGGAAACCATGATGTACAGGCATAAAGCATTCGGTACGCAAGGAGAACTCAGAGATTATCTTGTATCGATGCAACCGGCCCATGTGTATCATTCGGTTGCCCTTTATGATTATCCGGATGCACCCACAATGAAAGAGAAAAAATGGCAGGGTGCAGACCTGATTTTTGATCTGGATGCTGATCACTTGCAGGATGCCCCTTCTTCCTATGCAGCAATGCTGGATATGGTAAAAACAGAATCATTGAGACTGCTGGATTTCCTGGTAGATGATTTTGGTTTTGACGAAGATAATATAAAAGCCGTCTTTTCCGGTGGGAGGGGATACCACTTCCATATAACTGACCCCTTAATATGGAATCTGGAAAGTTCCCAGAGAAGGGAAATTGTGGATTATGTGGGAGGAAAGGGGATTAAATCTGAATATTTCTACCAGAAAGAATTCATGATCGGAGACCATGGAACCGGAACACGTACCTTCAATGACCGAACTGAGATACTTTCCAAATATGTCATCAAAAACCCCGATACCGGCTGGGGGAAAAGACTTGCTGAATATATTGCCTCATATCTTGAAGAAGAAGGACAAAAGGAAGAAAAGGAGCGTTTTGCGGATATAAAAAATACAAAGGGATTTGGCAAAAAAACACAGCAACGGATGAACCGGATATCCAAAGACAGTAAAGCCCTGGAAGACATACGCAGAGGAAGACTGGATTTTGGAAAAATTAAGGATTTCAAAGCCATAATGGCCCAATTTTTTGATAATACCATCGACCAGCATCGAGTCACGCTGGCGGGATCAGCACAGGTGGATGAACCGGTCACCGCAGATATAAAAAGATTGATACGATTACCGGGTTCCCTGCACGGCGGCTCAGGGATGAAGGTAATTCCTTTAGGTCTGGAAGACATGGAGGATTTCGAACCACTTCAGGATGCTGTTGCTTTTTCGGATAAGCCGGTAACGTTAAAAGCCATAAAACCTTTTGAAGTACAAATGAAGGATCTGGATATCCGGGTTGAAGAGGGAGTACAGGAACTTCCCGAATATGCAGCGGTGTATTTGATGTGCAGAGGGGTTGCTGAATATGGATCGTACTGAATTAAAGAGTATTCTCCGCCAGGAAAACAGCTCATCTTTAAATTCCCTTCCCTATGATTTTTATGAAAAGGTTGATGAATATATACGGGAATTGGAAGAAGAAATCAAAAAGATCAACAATCCGCGATCAGTTGAATCAAAGATTTTAGAAGACGAAATGCAAAGTGCCCTCAATGATGTGGAAACGATTTTTATCAGGAGAATCCGTAAAATAACATCCAGAGCAACCTCAAATGCATTTTCCAACATCTCATCCCGACAGGACCTTGACAAACTCCTGGAATCCGAACGCAAAGTTTTTGATGCCACCCTTTCAGCAATCCAGATTGCAAGGTCCGAATTGCTCGAACCTATCATGAACCCGCAGGATAGGCAGGAGAAGGGTTTTGCGAAAGAAAGTATAATATCTGATGAAACAGATGAAGAAGAGGAAACCGGGACCATCTCGCAGGAACTCCCTGCAGAGGAAGATACGGGCAAAAACAATATAAGTAAGGAATACTTTGTTGTCCGAATATTGAAAGACCTTCCTACCATAAAAGCGATGGATAATCTCAATTATACACTTGCAGCAGAAGACGTTGTGGTTTTGCCTTCCATGAATGCTCAGGGATTGGTAAAACGTGGTGCTGCATATCCAATAAATCAGGAATAAAAATCAACATTAAAGGTGTGAAGATAATGAAGATCCCAAAAAGGTTCAGAACATACTGCCCTTACTGCAAAACCCATACAGAACATGTTGCTGAAAAGGTTAAAAAGGGCAGGGAATCAATGACCACACGTATCAGAAGGCAGAAGAAAAGGCATACTGGTATAGGAAACAGTGGGAAGTTCTCCAAGGTCCCAAGTGGTGACAAGCCAACAAAAAGGATTGCCCTGCGATACCGTTGCAGCAAGTGCAACAAGGCACATCAGAGACCCTGCTTCCGTGCAAAGAAATTCGATTTCAAGGAGTGAGCATAAATGGCCGAACCAAAAAGTAGATTTTTGAAAGTAAAATGCAATGATTGCTCCAATGAGCAGGTTATTTTTGGCAGTGCAAGCCAGAAAGTCACCTGTCTTGTATGCGGCAGGACCCTTGCAGAACCAACAGGCGGAAAATCTGCAATTACAACACATATACTGGAAGTACTCGAATAAGGGATATTAATGGACAACAACAAATGGCCTGAAGTCGGTGATTTTGTAGTCTGTGCGGTAAAAAATGTTACTGACTTTGGCGCCTACACGACTCTTGAGGAATACGACGGGAAAGAAGGATTCATCCATATATCTGAGATTAAGGCAGGATGGGTCAAGTATGTCAGGGATCACGTCAGGGAAGGACAGAAAATTGTCTGCAAGGTCCTGAGAGTAGATACCTCACGTCGCCATATTGACCTTTCCCTCAAAGATGTAAATGAACATCAGAAAAGGGCTAAGATCCAGGAATGGAAGAACGAACAGAAGGCTGAGAAATGGCTTCAGTTCGTTGCAGAAGAAGCAAGACTCGACAAACAGCAACTTCAGGAAATAGAAGATTCTTTTGACACAGAATTCGGAAGCAAATATTCTGCCTTTGAAGAAGCTGCCATGCGCGGGGAAAATGCCTTCAGCAACCTCAAGATCGATGAAAAAGTTGTTGAAATCATTGTCAAACTCGCACAGGACAATATCAAACTGCCGTTTGTGGAGATTGCCGGACATATAGACCTTACAAGTTCTGCACCGAACGGGATCGAGATCATCAAGGAGGCCTTACGGGCCGCCAGTGAAGTGAAGATGGAAGATGTCCGTCTGGATATAACATATACCGGTGCACCCAGATACCGTATCAGGGTAATAGCTCCTGATTATAAGATCGCAGAATCTGTCCTGAAGGAATCTGCAGAAAAAGCCATCGAAAAAATAGAATATCTTGGCGGAGAAGGTGCCTTCCACAGGCATGCCGAAACTGCCAAGGCGTGATAACGATTGGGTAAAAAGATTTTGAAATGCATTTCCTGCGGGGAATATACCCTACAGGAAACGTGTCCCAAATGCGGGGGAAGGCCAATCAAACCTTCACCTGCCCGCTATTCTCCCCGTGACCCTTACGGGAAATATCGCAGATTGAGCAAAAGGAATTGATTCCAATGCAGAATACAAAAATCGTGCGTCAAAATACTGAGATTGAAATTCAGGATTCTACCCTGCTTGTCGGCCTGCCGGGTGTGGGACATGTGGGCAAACTTGTTGTTGATCATCTCATCGAGCAATTCGAAGCAGAAAAGCTTCTGGAAATATATTCCACCTCTTTCCCACCTCAGGTACTCGTGGATGAAAATAGTACAGTGAGACTTGTAAGTAACGCATTCTATACATTCCAGGTAAATGGCAAGGACATCCTGCTGCTTGCAGGCGACCAGCAAAGTACAAATTCAGAGGGACATTACGAGCTGTGTGACCTGTACCTGGATATTGCCGAAGAGTACGGGGTTTCCAGGATATATTCTCTCGGAGGATTCCCAACGGGACAGCTGGACCATGTTGATGAAGTTATGGGTGCCGTGAATAAGGAAGAGCTTACAGAAAGTCTTAAAGAGCACGGAGTCACCTTCAAGGAAAAAGAACCCAACGGCGGAATTGTTGGAGCTTCGGGACTGATCCTTGGCCTGAGCAAATTCAGGGATATTGATGCTGCATGTCTTATGGGATACACGTCAGGATATCTTGTAGATCCTAAAAGTGCCCAGTCCCTGCTTGCTGTGCTGAGCAGTATACTTGATATCGAGGTTGATATCAGTGAACTTGAGGAACGTGCTAAAGAGATGGAGAAAATCATGGCCAACCTCGTAGAAGCCAAACAGCAGCAACAGCAACAGACGCTCCCGGAAACACCACCGAGTGATGAGGACCTGGGTTATATCGGGTAAGCATGTTAATTAATGCCGACCTGCACCTGCATTCCAAATATTCCATGGCCTGTTCCAATAAGATGGAACTGCCTGTGATGGCCCGGGAAGCCGCCAAAAAGGGAATCAATCTTGTGGCAACAGGAGATTGCATACATCCCAAATGGCTTTCCGAGATCAGGGAATATGCACAGGATGACGGGACGGTCGGTATCGATAATACTTCTTTTATTCTTACAACTGAGATAGAGGACAAAAACCGCGTACACCATCTGCTGCTAGTCCCCTCCATATCCAAAGCAGAGGAACTGGCAGAAAAGGTGGCTGGACATGGAGATCTCACCGTGGACGGCAGACCAACGCTTAAACTGGACGGAGGCCAGATTGCAGAGATTGCAACCGATGTCGGAGCCCTAATCGGCCCCTGTCATGCGTTTACCCCCTGGACTGCCATGTATGCCTACCATGACAGCCTGGAAAGTTGCTACGGGGATATGGCCGATAGTATTGCTTTCCTGGAACTGGGGTTGAGCGCTGACAGTGATTATGCAGACAGGATAGAAGAACTGCAGGATTTGACATTTCTTTCTAATTCCGATGCCCATTCTCCCTGGTCCAATAAACTGGCCCGGGAATTCAACCGCCTGGAAGTTCCTGAAGTTTCCTTTGAAGGTGTTAAAAAGGCAATCCAGAGGAAAGAGGGGTATGGCTGTGTGCTCAATGTGGGATTCTTCCCGCAGGAAGGCAAGTACAATGAATCAGCCTGTATCAAGTGTTACCGGCATTACACAATGGAAGAGGCAATAAACCTGGACTGGAATTGCCGGGTTTGTGGTGGCCAGATCAAGAAAGGTGTGGCAGACCGGGTAAACGAACTGGCCAACTATGACACCCCGGAACATCCTTCCCACCGCCCGGATTACCTCCACCTGATACCCCTGGCAGAGATCATCATGATGGCCCTGGATCATGCAAGCATCAATACAAAGGGCGTGAGCAATGCCTGGAAAGCTCTTGTGGAGCATTTTGGCAGTGAGACGGCCGTGCTGCTGGAGGCCGACATCTCCCAGCTGGATTTCGTGGACCCCCGGATTGTGAGAAGCATCGAGGCCTTCCGCAATGAGGACGTGATCCTGCACCCCGGCGGAGGGGGCAAATACGGCTGGATCGAGCTGCCCGACAATTTGAAAGCAAACAAGAAATCCAGTTCGCAGAAAGCCGACCCCGATGACCCAAACCTTGCCGCAAAACAACAGAAAAGCCTCTTTGATTTCTGATAATTGCGCCCTTCGATACCTTTTTAAGCCATAAACTCCTTCAAGCCAAGCACATTGTGCCGGGGTGGCAGAGCGGACTAATCCAACGGCTTACAAAATTGCCGCGGAGTCCAAACGCGGCAGGCTCGAGACCTGTTTCCCCTAACGGGGTGCTTGGGTTCGAATCCCAACCCCGGCGCTGAAATTAAAGTAAACGACATAGTAAGATCTGATTTTTGAATTTATTAATTTCCTGTATTCTGAAACCAGCATTATTGCCAGCCGTGTGGCCCAGAAGGCACCGATGTAGTAGTGGTATTCTTTCCTGAGGTCCTGCAGAAGTTCAGGAGAAAGATGTTTGTCGCATTCCCCGAATTTTATGGGCTTTTTTCTACAGGAGAATGCGTGATGAATGCCTGACATAAATGCATGGACTTCTTCGGGTTAGTTGCAGAATTCGGAAAATGTGGTTGCATGGATTTGATTCATGCATATTAAGTGCAAATGGCAGGGGTATATAGGGTTTATGGCAAAAAGAGGAATGTTATTGTGATAAACTCACCAATTGCTTTTCAACTCCACCACAGACATTCACATTTCCTATTTATTGCAAGTGAGAGATATCAGTCTATGGGTATATCTTTACTAAGGACACAATGAGATGACTTCATTGAGACACTATCAGGGACTACATTTCATTTCAGTAGAAAAGGAAGAGACAGGGAGAAGATTGACGAGGTGAGATGACCCAAATGTAAAACTGAATTGAATGTTTAACAACCATTGCAGCATTTACCATTGCTGCAAACGTACCTCACATCACAGTTTTTGCATTTATCATGATTAGGAGTTGCGATAAAGTTCCCTCTTTTTATATTTGTTATGGCATCAGCAACCTGTCCTCTTGTTTCATCCAATTTATCAGGATTCACACTCACATTTCTCCTTACATTGTTAGTTAGGAAATGTACACCTGCATCAAGTGGATTCAAACCTAAGGATTTACTTCCGGCTATTGCATATAATCTCAGTTGCATTCTAAGGAGAGGAAAATTTTCATAATCTTCTTTTTCAGTTTTAAAATCAATTATAGATACATTCTTTATTTCCTGACTTGATGGATCTATTTTTTGAATTAAATCAATTTCACCTGAAATTAAAGCACCTTCTAGAGGAAATTCAAAAGGTTTTTCTGTTTCCAGTTTTAATTCAAATTGATCATTATATTCCTCAATATAATTACTAATAATTTCTTTGCATTTTCGTTTCATATTCTCTAAAGGTTCACCTCTGGTAAATCTGAGGAAAAAGTCAGACTCTACTAAAGATTCGATTTCTTTTAATGAGGGTGGCTCTCCTCCATATGTTTTATGAATATAGTTAAGTAAATTATGTACCTGCAAACCATATCCATATGCAAGATTAATTACAGGAGAGAAACCCATCATCTGCTGTAAACGATAACGATAAGGGCATTCAATATAATGCCTTATATCAGTAAATGAGGTTGGCATTAGTTCCATATTCGGTTTACATTGGGGTTCAATTTTATTTCTGGACGTAGGATCAGGCTTATTATTATATTCCATAATTTCATGATCAAATTCAGTATAATATTTTGACCTGGAAACTAGGTTTTTTCCTCCGTTGTCTTTTGCCCGGGCCATAAACAAAAATTTCTTTGTTCTTGTCGTAGCAACATAAAATAAGCGCCTTTCTCCCTCATCTCCAGAACAAAAGGAATCAAGATCAATAATTCCCTCTTCAAAATGTGTCTTAGGTTTTCTATTCCTATTTCTTGAAGGAACCCTTCCGGTAGACACATCCGGTATAAATACAAGTGGAAATTCAAGTCCTTTTGCCTGATGAATGGTCAAAACGTTGACTGAATTAGTATTCCTGGGGTCATCAATTCCTCCTTCATCTGTTTTGTTTTGAGCATAAATTGCCAAAAAGGTAACGAATTGTATGAATGAGCCATAGTTTATCCATCCATGTATAGATTCGAATTCTGCAACCAACTTACTGAACCTTCCAAAGTCATACAGTAAGTCTTCTGAATAGTGGTCACTATCAACTTCCAATATTCCCATTAATTGGTAATAAAATTCTTGTAAAAAAGTCCTTCTTTGAGGTGCTATTGGATTTGAAGGAGTGATGGATTTGATATAGGATTTCAACTCTTCAAATTGTTGAGATAATTGACCCCATTCTAAATGATTGATGTCTAAAGATTCAAAACTATTTCTAAGATGATTTAAATCAACCGGTGGTTCCTCTCTGGAAAAAGAATAATCTGCAATATAATAAAATATTGCTTGTATGAATTTGATTTCGGGCCTTTCAAAAAGACCACCGGTACCTTTAAATGTGAAAGGTATTTGTTGCTCTCTCAAAGCATTGACAATATGTTGTGCAGAGAGCCTTGATCTAA
Source organism: Methanohalophilus halophilus (assembly GCF_001889405.1). NCBI lineage: Archaea > Methanobacteriati > Methanobacteriota > Methanomicrobia > Methanosarcinales > Methanosarcinaceae > Methanohalophilus > Methanohalophilus halophilus. The sequence goes on along the minus strand of NZ_CP017921.1, from coordinate 1,032,609 downwards.
CGATAATTGCCATATCCCCATAATCGAGACCTCTCAATACATCTTCATCTTTGTATTCGCATCCTCTTAAATCGTTTATTTTATCAATAATAAAACTTGACTCTTCTTTCTGGTTATCAAATTCAACTTTATACAGGTCACCTGAATCTGACTTATTAATTTCGTCTCCAATATTTCCAGCTACCATTCTCTTTGTTATTCTGTTTCTATTCCTTTTCACAAGGTCTCTGGAAGCTTCAATCACTTCTTCAGGGCATCTGAAATTTTCTTCAAGTTTGACTGTGGTCACGTTACAATATTTGTTCTCAAACTGAAGTATATTGTTTACATCAGCACCTTGGAACTCAAAAATTGACTGATCATCGTCACCGACAACACAGAGATTACCGTTTTCCCCTGCCATCAAATAGATTAATTTTTCCTGTATTTTATTTACATCCTGATATTCATCCACAACCAAATAATCTATGCTTTCTTTTAGATCAGTCAGTAAGGTTGAATTCGATTCTAAAACACTAACAAGTTTATGGAGGATTCCTGAAAAATCAAGATATTTCTCACGTTCTAAAATATTAAGATAGTTTTCATATACCTCCATAAAATCGGGAATTGCATTCAAACGTTCTGCAGGTATCTGATTATCTCTTATTATATCCACTGTATTCAAAAAGCGTTTGATAGAGTCAATTAGCAATTTATCTTTTCTTATGGAATCGAGTCCTATTTCACCTTTATATTTGTGCACCCAGATTATTCGTTTAACTTCATCAAGAACCTCATAACTCCTGTATTTTGGAATAATGTCCCTCAGTCTTTTAAAAGCAAATGAGTGTATTGTTCCTATATACATGCCCCCAAGATGGGGTTCATCGGGGGACCATTTTTCAAGTTTCTCCCTTATATTGAATTTTAAGGAGTCTGCGGCTTTATCAGTATATGTGAATGCAACTATTTTGTCTCTGTCAGCTCCTTCACTTACTAGCTTTGCAATCCTTTCTGCCATCACAGTTGTTTTTCCGGAGCCTGCACAGGCAACAATTTTGAGGTTTCCTTCTTTATGATTTATTGCTTTAAGTTGATTATCAGTAAAATTCATTCAATCTCCCCGATGTGACTAATAAAATGACTCCCGAATATTTTTGCAAACTTTACCGGCACAGCGTTTCCAACCCATTTTGTAATAACACTCATAGGGCCGTAAAATATGTAATCATCGTCAAATGTCTGAATAGCTGCAGCTTCCCTGACAGATATTGCTCGGGTTTGAGTGGGGTGACCGAAACGTCCGTTTGAAATACTTGTACATTTACATGTTAACGTTGGTGCAACATCATCCCACTTCATTCTGCCATAAACATCAGTATGACCACGATGATTTTTATGACAGTACAACTCCAGGTCTTCAGACCAGTCAGTCCTGGAACCTCCGTCTTTTGTTACTTGCTTAAGCCTCATCCTGTTTTTCTCAGATATGTTAGGTGCGTTATGATTCGGAATTTTGCTGTATATCCCACCCGCTGTAACAGGAGGATATTTTGAAATTGCTTTCCTCACCGTAACATAGGGACGGTTACCAGGACTTTTTGGTCCGTGAGTAGGGGAAGGTAGATCTACATTTCCGTGCTTAGATGCCAACAGAATAAATCTTTTTCTTTTCTGTGGCACACCAAATTCTTTTGCATTTAATGTTTCATAAATGTAATGGTAACCCATATTTTTCAAAATCTGCTCGAATTGCTGCAATACGTATTTTCCTTTACCATTCTTTAATCCTGGTACGTTTTCCACAAATATAAGATCGGGTCGTACTTCTTCAATCAACCTTCCAAACTCCAGTAAAAGGATCTTCCTTCCGTCTTTATCATTAGTACTTTTATTTATGGATGAAAAGGGCTGGCAAGGAGCACATCCGGCAAGAAGTAAATAATTATTACCCAGATCAATATCCTGCAGTAAAGAATTTCCGCTTACCTTACGGATATCAGTACAGTGATATTCGGATCCTTCATTATTTTTCTCATATGTTTCCTTTAATCTCTCCTCAATATCATATCCTTTTTTAACCTGAATACCTGCATCTAAAAGACCTCTTGTTAAACCGCCTGCACCGCAAAACAGATCTACCGCTACAATATCTTTTTTCATTTCATTTGCCTCCTGCAGTTCTGTTTTGTATATTAAGGCCTCTTTTTTGCAGAGCTTTAAGAATTACAAGATAACATTCATCCAAATTCTTCAAGATTTCATGTTCCCAGAACCTTATTACTTGATACCCCATATCTAAAAGTTCTTTGTTTACTTTTCTGTCTCTTTCAACATTTTTATTGATTTTCTCTTCCCAGAATTCGATATTGGATTTAGGCATAGAAAAGCAAAGTGGGCATTTATGCCAAAAACAACCGTCAACAAAAATCGCCACTCTAAATTTTGTAAATACTATGTCGGGTTTACCGGGAAATTTGAGATTTACTCTGTACCCTCTCAAACCCTTAGAATAAATATATTTTCTGAGTAACAACTCGGGTTTTGTGTCCTTCGACTTCACCATGGACATATTGTAACTTCTTTGTTCTTTTGTGTGAACGTCAACCATTGTTACCACGACCATATTTGCAGCGTTCATATTTAACTAATTTTATCACCCAACTGATTTACTCATTCTCTGCCATTATGTTCATTTGTGATTCCTATGTTCAGAAACATTTAATATGGCCCATTTATGCCGGATTGGTAAAAAAGGAAATTTTAGGCATGCTGTTGGATATGCCCTTTTTTAGGGGACTAGGTTAGTATCCTTTGTCGAATAGTGAACAGTACATCACTGGCCCAACAATTTCAAACCATAATCAAAAATGGTGGAGGATGAGAACTTACAAACATCTGTTTTGTAGTGCCCACAATCCTTGCAAGCATCCCATTTGAGGGTGCCAATCTTCGATTTTTTGAAGTTGCATTTAAAGGCCTCTTTATCCAATTTATGTAGCATCCATTGGTAGATAATATTTTGGCTCTGTAGAAACCCTTTCCTCTAACTTCCACTAATACATTATCAATTTTATAAAAAGAGTCCGCCAAATGTGATTTTGGGTATAAAAACACAAAGGGGATAAATGTGTTTTGTCAAGCGATTACTTAAACTTTATCAATACAGCTATGTCTGTAGCTGGAAGATCCCATCTTCCAATCTACAGTTGTAAGTATTCCAAACGAAAATATACTCAACATCAGTTACTGACGTTGGTATTGATCAAAGAGTATACAAGTAAGGACTATAGAAATGTTGTTGAACTTGTTGATTTAATGGAAGGAGACTTCATTATAATTGAGGACTTCAACGCAGACGGATCTTATTTTGATGAAGATTCCACATCAGATATTGATGAATATACCTGGGTAATTGATGATTCCATCGATACAACCACAAAGAACACGGATTACACCTATGACAGGATTGTCCTGACGGATTCTGCTGATTTTACCGGGGAAGCCGGAGTATTCAGGTATGATCTGGAATATGATTTAGATGAGGAATTGACGACTGATGTTTCAGATCACTATCCGGTTTATACGGAGTTTAAGGTAGAGGAGGATGTGGAATGATGGAAAAACCAAAATTCCAATCTATGAAGAAGTATGACGATGATGCTTAGTTGTGTTAATGAATTGAAAATCTTTCTCGATATATAGGTATATATGGAGTTATTTGAAACAATTATTTATTCTTTATTGCATTTATAATCTGAACAATCTTATTGTAATTGTAATCTTTTTTATTGATCCAATTTGTCAAGAATTGTCGATATGCACTTTCTACATTTGCTGTACCAAACATTACTTGAGAGTATCGCATAAATTTCTCTTTATAATTAGAAAGTTCATTTATTTCGCTAGCAATATCATCTTTATTTTCTATATTCATTATTGAAATATTATTTTTTGCAAAATCTTCATCCCAAATTATAGCTTCAGGGGTTACTTCAGGTAGGTAAAATACGTTATCTCTATAATACTCAATATACTTTTTCATTAAGTATATTTTTTCTTCTTGGTTACCTCTATTTCCATCACCATTTGGATGAAAATCTATATTTATACCAGTTTGTTCTTTAATACTATTTTCAAAACAATTGATAATGTTTTCTCCATTCTACCCTACAGGAATTTCGCTTGTATCTAAAGGATACGTAGTTGGATACTGATCCCCGTCAAAAATAATAAAAACATTACTTTCATCTTGGCTATAAACTCTTATAAAATCAGATTTTATTATTGAATGGCCACCAGGGTAAAATTCAATATCAAATATAGAAGCACAGTCTTCTCCAATTTCATCAATTACAGCTTTTATAATATCCATAGCTAATTGATCTTCAACAATGATTTTTTTCGTTGAACTTATTGATTGACCTATATAATAAAAGGCTTCATCTGGAAGACTTTTGTTTCTGACATTAAATTTACCATTTGGTAGTTGAGTAAAAACTTTAATTGCTGGAGAAGGGAGACCTTCAATTAGAGTTGCTGAGTGAGTTGATATTACAACCTGTAAATGTTTCTTTTTAATTTGCTCTAATATAAAATTTTTCAGTTTCTTTTGTGCTCCAGGATGCAAAGACATTTCCGGCTCATCCAGTAAAATAAGGGAATCATTTTCAACTTTTAACATTTCATGGACTAATATTGCAACAGCAGATTCTCCACTTCCTGCAAAAGCTTCAGAATATGCCAACTCTGATGTATCAAATATAATTGAATTGCCCCAATCTTTAAAAAATTTGTGATAAATGAGTTTTCCCTTGTGATATTTTTTCCCCAATATTGATGACATTATTTCTAATTCTTCTGTTGAAAAGTCAGTAGGGATACGATTTTGTTTCCTGGATCCAACTTTTTTGATAATATTATCATCAATTACGGATTTGAGCAAAGAGGAACGATTACGTAAATAATCTTGTTTAGTTTTGGATTTCAAATTGAGGGGCTTTTGATAATAAAAATATTTGTCAAAAGCACTTAATATTGAACGGAAATCAAGATATAAGACTTCTTTTTCTATAGCTGGATATCTGTCCATACCTCCATCTGGAGGGGTTACCATATCATATTTTTTTAGAGGACGGCTTGGTTCCCAATAATCAGGATTAGAACCTTTTTTCATTCTGGACTTGAGGACTTCACATTGCGTTCCTGATGAATCATTATAAGAGTAGATTAAAGCAGCTCTTTCTTCATCTTCTCCAATCGGATCTACTTTAGTCGAGAACCAAAAATTCCCTACACTTTTACCCTTTGGACATCCATATAATGCCTGAAGCGTTGAACTTTTTCCACATCCATTTTGGCCTACAAAAACTGTTAGAGGGAAATCAAAATCTATCTTTGTGTTTTTTTCTAAATTGCGATAGAAAGGGAATCTAATATAATCTATAAATGATTTAAAAATTCCTCTATCTTTCATAGTTTGAATAGTAGAAACTAGGTTTTGTGTGTCATCCATTTCGATCATAACCGTTCTAATTTTTTAACAAATGATCAATTCAAATTATTATGTATTCATTTTATTGCTAAATTAGGGAGAAAATTCCATTTTGTTTGCCAATGGTCCTTGCTTACAACATTTAGAAATATAAAATTTTGGATGTATATAATAATTTAAATGATGGATTTAGTACAAAGAAAACGAAGGTAAGGACCTTACACATTATCTGAATGAAAACAAAATGTATCAATCCTATAATATATTCATTTTTCTTACTTTAATATTAATTACTAAAATATTAATTTATTTTATATAGCAAAATTTATTCATTGCTCTATTAGCAAGAAATAAAACCAAATAAATAAAATATATAATTTATAAATTCAATCATAAATAATATTTTTACTTTCATCCTGCTTAATACATATTTTATATTTTTATTATAAAAATAAACTATCAAATTTCGACTGATGAGTAAAATGTTTATTCGGACAAATTGTCCTCATTGCAAGAAAACCGCTTATCATGATGTGGTAGTTAAATCGATGGAATTCAAACCCACATTCAATGATGGCAGCCAGATGTTGAGTTATTTGATAAACAATATGGAAGTAGAGGGTACAGTAACTGAAGAAAAGATAGCCCATTTGGTTTTGCAGGAATTCATTGAAACAAACATAAAAAATATTATTGTTTTTGAACTCCACAAAAAATCCAGTAAAAAATAATGCCAAACCCCACGACAGGATTTTGGCATCTAACTCATCCATCCTCACTCAAGCACATTATCGTTCTGCAAAGGAAAAGAACCCTGCACACCATTCACATCCACGGTATAGTTACCCTTCTCCAGACCGTAGACGTCAAGGGGTACGTTAATCTCGAAGGGCACGAGAGCCTGGGTACACATGGCATCCTTTGGGCGCTTGGTCGGGATATGTACATTGAAATTGTTACCTTTCTTTGCAGTTGTGATATTGGCCTCATCGATCACGGTGCAACCATCCTTAAGGTTACCGGTGGCCCGGACACTGACCTGTACAGGAAACGATTCCATCTTCATTATTTCTATGTTATCCACATCGGCGGTGCCGTAGATATACCCGGTGTCATCCTCGTCTGCAGGGACAACGGATTCTCCTTCAACCTCCAGCGTCAGGCTAAAGGTCTCTTCCTCACCCGTGACGTTTTCCCAGGGGCGTTTGTAGATGGCATCAATCTGCTGGTTTCCGTCATCCATGATCCTGAAGGTCCAGACATGGAAACCTGCTTCACCCACGACACCCTCATTCTCCGGCAGCTCAAATTCATCGGCGACAATTTTGATACCATCGGAGGTTGTCAGGTTCCACTGGTACCCTGTGGAGGGGTTTTCCTCCAGGCGTATTGAGAAATTATCCCCGGTGGAAGCATTCACTGTGCTACCGTCCCACTGGCCGGATAGTTCCATACCGTCGTTCAGGGTCCCGGCATCCACACTTTCATTCACACCTGTACCACCATCATCCGCACATCCCAGGGAAAGGACAACCGCGGCCACCACAACGATAAAGGTTATCAAAAGCAAGCCTGCTCCTGCATAAGTGTTAATCTTCAAGTAACCATCTCCATGTGAATACATGGTATTTTACATTATATATTTATTTGTTAAGCTGCGAACTCATTCGAACCTTTATTACTGGGTTCTCAGGGCTTCCACGGGATCGAGTTTAGAGGCTTTGCTGGCAGGATAGAGACCTGCAACCAGCCCCACTGCAATAGCGATCACAAAACCCAGGACTGTCAGGTAGAAGGGGAATATATAGGGCAGGTTCAGGAAATAGGCCACACCGTAGGAGGCGACAATCCCGACAATCGTCCCCAGTATACCGCCAATCGCACTCAGGACCACCGATTCGATAAGGAACAGGGTCAGGATATTCACACGGGTAAAACCCAGGGACTTGAGCAAACCCACTTCCTTTGTCCTTTCGGTCACGCTGACAAGCATAATATTCATAATACCTATCGAGCCCACAAGCAGGGCAATCAGTGCTACAGAGGTCAGCAGGGTTGTCAGGGCACTGGAAAGCTGATTCAGGTTATCCAGGATATCCGCCTGGTTGAAGATTGAATAGGGTTTCACATCCTCATTATCCAGTTCTCTCTCCGAAACCCCGAGACTTCTGGCAAGCCTGCGATCCACTTCATCCGAAACCTCCCGCACCGAACGGGATTCTTCAACGGTTGCGGATATCCCCCCATAGTCCTCAAGCCCCAGCATGTCATTCATCGTATCTATCGGGATAAATATGCGCACATCAGATTCGGCTCCGCTCTGGATGAAAGTTGTCTTGGGACTGTCGATGATACCAATTACCTTGAAAGAATGGGAAACTTTTGTTCCGTCCCTGCGTACAAACTCAACATCAATGGAATTATGATTGGATACTTTCTGGTCGAATTTCTCATAAGCCACATCCGAACCCAGCACTGCAACATATGTGTCCTTGTCACTGAAAAAAGTGCCTTCCTCCAGCTGTATATTCCCAATTTGCTCATAGTCCGCCGAACAGCCCTGCATATCAATTTGGCGCACTGTTGAGAGATAGGTTACACTAGCCAGCTGCTGCCGGATACCGGATACACCCTCAATTCCCGGTACGCCCCGCACAGTTTCCAGCTGGTTGTCATAGAAAAGGTCAATATCCTGACTGTAAACGATAATAAAATTCGACCCCTGGGTACCCAGCTCTTCCACAAAGAACTGGTTGAAGCTGGCACCAAGGGACACATTGGCAATAACAGCAGCAACACCTATTATGATGCCAAGGGTCGTGAGGGTGGAACGCATCTTTGAACCGCTGATACTTCCCAGGGAAAGCCGCAAAGCTTCCTTGAAATTCAACATATTTTGTCCACCTCACTCATAGTGCAATGCCTCCACAGGATCCATTTTTGCGGCTTTGTTGGCTGGATAAACACCAGAGACCAGACCAACAACAAATGAGATGCCAAAGCCCAGCAGTATGAGACTTATAGGGAAAATATTAGCAATATCAAGGTAATTGTTCACGGCCATTGAAGCCACTAGGCCCAGTAACAATCCCAGGATACCTCCAAAAAGACTGATTATAACAGATTCCACGATAAAAATAGTCAATATATCAAAATAATTGTAACCCAGAGCCTTCATCAGGCCGATTTCTTTTGTTCTTTCGGTAACCGTCACAAGCATAATATTCATGATACCTATCGAGCCCACTATAAGGGATATAAGGGCAACAGCAACCAGTATGGATGTCAGGGCACTTGATAGCTGGTTTATCTGGTCCAGGATGTCCTGCTGGTTGAAGATTTCATAGGGTTTGGCGTCTTCATTATCAATATCCCTGCTGGGTACCCCCACAGAACGGGCAAGGTTTTCATCCACATCATCGGTAACCCTATCCAGGATTTCGAGAGAGTCCGCTTTAATGAAAAATCCCCCAATATCGTCCCTGTGCTGCATCTCCTGCATGACAGCAAGAGGAATAAAAACACGTCCTGCAGGATCCACTTCAGGGGATACGAAGGAGGCATCCGGGTCCTGTATAATGCCCTTTACACGAAAGGTCCGTGTACTTATCCCTCCGTCCACATTTCTTATACTTATCTTTATGAAATTCTTAACAGATAGATTCCGGTCAAACTTATCATAGGCCACATCCGAACCGATTACAGCCACATTCCCGTCCTGACTAGTCAGAAACTGGCCATGTTCCATATTTATATTCCCCACTTCCCCATAATCGGGAAGGACCCCACTGACAGTTGCGGTACGCTCTGCTGATTGATACCGCAGGGTCGCTGATTGCTGGTTAATTGGGGATACAGCAGCAACACCGTTGGTATTCTCAACCACATTGAACTGGGAATCCCCGAATACATTGTTTTTCTGGGTGAAGATAACGATAAAATTAGTACCTGATGCTCCTATTTCTTCTTCGAAGTACTGCCCGAAACTGGCCCCCAGGGATATGTTGGCAATTACAGCGGCCACCCCTATGATAATACCCAGGGTAGTCAGGGCAGAGCGCAATTTCGCACTGCCTATGCTGGCAAAAGCTAACTTTATCGCCTCTGAAAGCCCGACCATACAAGATTACCCGATCATTCCTTAGGATTCCATTTCCTGCGATACATATAGACAGCAACTATCAGCAGGACAAGCCCCAACACAGCAGCCACTGTTATGGCCGTATTATTATCTTCCTGTACTTTCTCGAAGTTCAGGGACCGCTCACCTGCAACAAACTCATGTTCGTTGAGACCATTACGGAAACTGGCAATAATTGTAACATTCCTGGTACCTGTAAATTCCTTCTCATCAGATTTGGCATCTATTTCTATGGTGAATAGTTCATCAGAGTCCATTGAACCCACGAAATAGTTAGAGGGAGAGAAACTAACCCCTTCTGCCTCAAGGCTTACGGCTACTGATGAGAGAGCATTCGGATGCACATTGGCCACATCAAATTCAAGTGTACCCTGCCCGTTTTCTATTGTAAGAGGCTTTGAAGGGATCACTTCCAGTGAATAGGAATCCACAACTACCGGTACACGCCAATTATTGTTGAAGGAATGTGAGTTACCTATTGTCAAAAGGTCCAGATAATAAGTCCCGTCTTCTATATTTTCATCCACTTCGACATTGTATGTTACCTGTACTGAATCCCCTGGCCCGAGTACACCTTTACCTTCGTATGGTTGACTTGTTACCTCTATCTGCTCAGTTCCCTCAAGGGTCGCGGACTGGACCCTTGCATAAGTATCATAGGTTTCACCATCAATTACTATGGTGTTGGACTGGGCATTATTCTCCAATGTAAAACTTATGGAACCCTCATCACCGGCCATGAAAACCCGGGGGTCTGAAATAACATTAGAAAGTTTGACGGTACCTTTACTGTCAAAAGTATTGGAACCTACTTTTATGTCGAATGATTCCTTGACCCATGAAAGATCACTATCTGCCCGGTAAAGCACATCAAAACTTCCCGTGCCGGTTTTGGCATTATCATCAACATACAGCCTGTATTCATGGATTGCTGTGCGGTCGGGAGGGATTCTGCCAAAATTCTGGATTGCATTTGTTTCAGAATCCAGTGAAAGGGGATATTCCGGTTCTATTTTGATTGAAACATCCTCAGCTTCTCCAGAAGCGTAATTTTCAACTTTTACCCACACAGACACATAATCCCCTATATCCGCGGGATAAGGTTCATATTTAAGCACATCTACCCGCAGGGTCGAACTTGATGAATCCTCCGCAGCAGTAACAGGTGCCACAGCTATTGCAGAGATCATCAGCAACAAGGAAGATACAAAAAGTATCAAAAATCCGGATTTTTTCATGGTTATACCTCTATTAAGCAGCATTGACCTTAGTAGCCCTGTCATCAATTACACCGTCCTTCAAGTAAACTACCCGGTCTGCATATTTATTTGCAAGTTGTAAGTCATGAGTAATCATAATGACCGTACGGCCCCTTCGATGAAGATCTGTAAAAATATTCATTATTTCTTCCCCTGTTTTTGAATCCAGGTTACCTGTGGGTTCATCGGCAAGTATTATGGAAGGGTTGTTTACAAGTGCCCGGGCTATTGCCACCCTCTGGGATTGGCCGCCCGACAACTCGGTGGGTTTGTAATCCATACGTTCTGAAAGCCCTACCAGATCCAGTAATTCCCTGGCCTTACCCCTTACATCAATCCCGGGCCGTCTGTTGGCATAGGTAGGCAGTTCCACATTTTCCAGGGCACTTAATCGTGAGACCAGGTTGAAACTCTGGAACACAAAACCAATCTCCATGCCTCTTAATTTTGCAAGTTCACTATCGGAGATGCGGTTCACATTCTTTCCCATGACATAAACTGCACCACAGGTGGGCCTGTCCAGACATCCTATCATATTCATCAGGGTACTTTTACCCGACCCTGAAGGACCCATGATAGCTAAAAACTCCCCCTTCCTGACAAGCAGGTCCACATTCCTGAGTACCTTGATTGTCATATCCCCTACTTCATAATCCCGGCAAACGTTTTCAGCTCGCACGACTATATCATCCTGCGGGGGATTTTTTTCCAGCTCCACCATCCTGTTATTCAAAAATCACAATCCTCCAATTGAAAATACTGATAGGACATATGGAATGATTTATGGGAATTATATCGAAGATATAAATGGGAGAAACATCCAGATTCAATGTTATCCTCTTTTAACATAAAGAAAATGAAGATTTTGCTCACATTTTTTTTCTTGACTTTTTTCTTTTAATAAAACTGTGATCCAATGGATATAAACATTTTTCTACAAACTTTTCTTGAAGGATATTTAAATACCATTAAAACAAATCAAAATGTAATGGGCTGGAAAACTAAGTATTCTATTTTTGTAACCACGGTATTGTTGTTATTAATTATCCAGGGAACAGCAGCTGGAAAAAGTGATGTTACCATTGAGGAAATCTACAGTGACGTGCAAAGCTGTGATGTCAGGATTATTTCAGAAAGCACCTATAATAATCTCACAATAGAAGCCTCAATGTTACATGAGGGAGAAGTCATTGATACGCAATCAATCGATATAAATACGCTAACACCTGCCTCTGCACTTACCAGAGTATTCTACTGGGAAACCGCAATACGGGATGATGGGGCTTATGAAGTACAGGTAATCGTCAAAAACGAGAATGGAGTATTTGCCCAGCAGGAAAAAAAGTTTGTACATGGCCACCAGATTCTTCCTGCCATAACAATTGACAGTCTGACACCCACAACAATTGGAATAGAAGCCATAATAACTCCTTATAAATCCACTCTGGTAGATGTTGAATATATGCTGGTGGAGGGCAACACGGTAGTGGACACAATAGTAGAAAAAGCCATTCCTGTGCATACACAACCCCTAGCCCTGGACAAAAAATGGAATGTGATACTTAAAAATAAACATGTATACCAGGGAAGATTGAAAGTCAGCATAAAGGACCCCTACAGTATATCGTTACTCAAAAGCCGCTCTTTTGTGGCAGAAGAAGATGTGGAAATAAGCGATATTTACAAGGATGAGATTGGTGCAAGTGCTACAATATCAGGTATGTCCCAGGTACCTTTCAGAGGTTCAATAAGGTTCACTGTTTTTGATAGCAATGGAAAACCAGTAGAAAATATTGTCCGGAAAAGTCCGGTTCTGATTGCGGAAGATGATGAAACTGTAGAGGCAATCTGGGAAAATAAACTAGATCGTGGAGAATATACACTGCTAATCGAGGCCATAGGGGAATACGGAAAAGTCATAATATCAAAAGAAAGCATAATTGATGTGGAAAAAGACATTGGACCTTCCACAGTAAATGAAGAAAAAGAAGAACAAAGCAATGCCACACCTGCAATTGGTTCTCTTATTTCAATCGTTCTGATTTTCCTGGCATATCTGGCAAAAACAAAATATTGATCAAACCATGCCATTGAAATTTGAACTTTTTGTTGCATTAAGGCACATTTTATACAGGAAACGCCAAACCATACTTTCTGTAGGTGCTATAGGAATTGCTGTCATGATTCTTGTTGTGTCCAATGCATTCATGGCAGGTTTTACTGATAAGCTGTATGAATCAACTGTCAATGATATGGCCCATGTAACCGTTACACCGGAAGAAGACAGTGAATATATCCACCTATACAAAAATCTCCAGAGTGAATTGTATAAAATCAATGGTATCAAAGCAGTATCCCCATCCCTTGCAGGAGACGCTGTATTACGCAATGAAGATAATGTCAAAAACATCTTACTTAAAGGAATAAATCCCCGTGATGAAGATGCAGTATTATCTACCAATGCGGACATAATAAGGGGAAGTTTTTTCGGCCTGTCTACTTCAGGCAATACAATTGTAATCGGGGATGACCTGGCAGATGAACTTGAGGTCACCCTTGATGACAGAATAGAAATATCTTTTCCGGAGTCTGAAACTAGCTTATACCGTATCATAGGGATATATGATACAAACACTCCCCTGGATTCCACACTTACCTACACTTCCCTTCAAACAGCCCAGTCATTCTACGCAACCTCTGATGTTGTCAATAGTATCAGCATAAAACTTTATGACTTCAATCAGGATAGGGAAATTGCACAGAAAATTGAAGACAAAGGTTATTCTGCAGAAGGATGGACGGAAACAAATCCTGAAATATTACAGACAATTGCAATTGAAACCATTTCCAATAATATCATGCTGGGTTTCATTCTCCTGATAGCATCATTTGGCGTCATAAGTGCCCTGAACATGGTAGTAGTAGAAAAAACAAAGGAGATAGGCATTCTCATGGCCATGGGAGCGGGTAAATCGGGCATAAGAAACATATTCATCCTTGAAAGTGGGATTCTGGGTTTTCTGGGGGCCATCACAGGAACTATTGCCGGCATTGCAATAGCACTATCAATAGGCAACTATGATCTGCCCTACGAACTTTATCAGGTAGATTCCATACCCGTGATAATACGATATAATGATGTGTTATTAACCATCATCGCCGTATTCGTACTAAACCTCATTGCAGGAGTATATCCTGCAAGCAGAGCCGCAAAAATGGACCCTGTAGAAGCGATAGGAACACATTAATCCATAGAAACAGAGGGAAAAGTGTATATACGAGACTTGCATTAGGTTGTATAGATGAGCGGGTTTTAATCCCTTTTTTAGTACCCCCACTCCCCAGCCCGCTCATACCACCCCCATTATGGCAAGCGAGCATTTTGGTATAGTCAATGATAGGGAATATTAACATATATACTCTTTGCTTCTGAATTTTAAGTATGTTTAAAATTTTCAAGCACACTTATTCCAGGGTCTCAAATAGCTTCCTTACATAACTTGCCAATTGTATACTTACATCTACAGAAGACATCATTGTATCAGTCGTTACTATACTGCAATCCATACTTTTAAAGGAATTACAAACCTGCTGATCGCGGATATCTGTTACAAACACATCCAGAAAGTCATGGTAGCACCTTACAACCTCATTTGAAGAAATACCGTAACCAAATGCATTCATAAGTTTACCTGCAGGACCACTAACAGGTTCATTCCCGATAATCGGACTGATTGCAACCACGTTTTTACTTTTAAGGATTTCAGGCATTCCAGCAAGGGATATGATGGGACCTATGCTTGTAATCGGATTGCTGGGACCAATCAGGATATCTGTCTCTTCCCGAAGTTTCTCCATTACAGCAGGAGATATAGAAGCTTCATCAATTCCAACCATCTTAACTTCAAGTACATCGGGTTTGCCCTGATGCTTAATCCAGAAATCCTGGTAATGCATCCAGCCCAGAGGTGTACGTATCATGGTGGATACCGGATCATCTGACATAGGCAGGATGTTGGCCCTGATACCAAAGCTTGAACAAAGGTTTACAATTGCTTCACTTAGGGTGGCCCCGTTGCGAATCATATCAGATCTCATAATATGCGTGGCCCGATCCCGGTCCCCCAGCATCATCTTTTCACCATAACCACAGTCCTTCATAGCATTGAAAGTGCTGAATGTATCACCTGCTATACCCCACCATTTATCCCGGTCAATCATACCGGCAAAAAGGTAGAGTACTGTATCAATATCCGGTGTTACAAGGTTACCCGACACCCACAGGTCTTCGGCAGTATTCACGACAACTGTAATTTCTCCTTCATCCATTGTCCGCATCAGGCCATCAAGGAACTTGGGGGTGCCGGTTCCACCGGAAAATATTATCATGATATTACCTCTATTTCACTACCAAAATCACAACATCATTATAATATGAACGGTTATTTAAAAACATGAAGGTCATGAGGGACCCCGTACACGGTCATGTCGAACTTGACGAGCTTGCAGTATCCCTTATGGATACACCCCGCATGCAGCGTCTCAGGAGAATACGCCAGCTCGGACTTTCCAACCTGGTGTATCCAGGTGCCAACCATACCCGTTTCGAACATTCACTGGGCGCACATCACCTGGCTACGACCCTTGCGGGAGAAATAGATTCCGTGGAGCAATCTGAAATCGATGAACTCAGGGTTGCTGCAATGTTACATGATATAGGACACGGACCCCTGTCCCATGTGACAGAAGGCATCATCAAAAAATACACCCGCAGGGAGCATGAAGATGTAAAACACCTGCTGCGCAAAGGGGATATAGCAGAAGTTTGCAGCGAAGCCGGCCTCAACATATCAAGGATCGCAGACCATATTCTAGGCAAAACCTCCCTCGGACAGATTATAAATAGTGAGATTGATGTTGACCGCATGGATTACCTCATTCGTGATGCACATTATACGGGTGTGGCATACGGCCTTGTGGACCATAGCCGCCTGATCCATAAAATGCAATTCTACGAAGATAAACTGGTTGTAACAGAGGGTGGACTCAATGCGGCCGAATCCCTGCTTGTATCACGTTTTTTGATGCATCCTTCAGTATATTTCCATCACGTGACACGCATCTCGGAAACAATGATAATAAGAGGTATCGAGTATCTTGTAGAGAGGGAGAAACTCAATCCCTTCAGCCTTCAGGATATGGATGATTACCGCCTGTTTGAAACTATGCGACAGGACGACGGTTACGCCGGTGAAATGATCAACAGGATTGATGAGAGGAAACTGTACAAACGCGCCCTCTATGTAGGTTTTGATGACGTTGATGAAAAGATTTTGAGTTATCGCAAATCCATCCAGAGAGTGGAAAAGGAAATCGCAGAAGAGGCGGGAATTGATGAAAAGGAAGTCCTCATAGATATTCCAAAGTTGCCCCGGATAGAGGAAATGAAAGCATTGATCAAAGTCAATGGAAAGAAAATGACCCTTGATAAAGCCTCCCATCTTGTAGCAACTCTTGAAAAAGCACACCGTGATAACTGGAAGCTTGGGGTTTATACCCCCAGGGAACACAGGGATAAGGTGAAGAAAATAGCAAACGATTTTTTTGAGGTAAAAAAACAGACCCGACAATACAAGTTAACAGATATATAAGGGATATAAGTGGAATCAATTGAAAAAAAAGCGGGGGAAAGGAAACTCTTTCTTAAATGGCGCAATATTGGAGACAGTTTGCTTGTAACACTTACGGGTGGAGAGGAGCATATAGGAGCGGTCGCTGTGGGTAATTCAGGTGCTTCCTCGGTAATTACCCTTCCCGGACACAGGGATGATGAAATTGCACACAAACAGGCAGGCCGCATTAACAGGAAAACCGGCAAGGATACTGTATTCCTTGTAGGGATACATTTCAACAACATCCAGCCTGATGAGATCAGGAAAATATGCGATACCGCAGAACTTATGGTTGACGAATTTATAGATATAATTGAGGAATAATATGGAAGTCGTAGTGGGAATCAGTGGGGCCTCCGGGGCACAGTACGGAATCAGGTTACTTGAAATATTTGCAGAAAAAGGAATTTATACACACCTGGTAATAACCTCTGCAGCCAGGCAAATAATAAATATAGAAACAGACTGGAAGATCGAAGAGGTGGAAAAACTTGCCTGTGAGGTACACGAGGAAAAAGATTTTACTGCTTCTGTAGCAAGCGGATCGCATCCTTACAATGCTTTGATAATAGCCCCTTGCAGCATGAAAACTGCTGCATCCATTGCCCATGGAATCTCCGATAATCTCCTTACAAGGGCTGCTGATGTCTGTCTCAAGGAAGGCAGGAATGTTATCCTGATGGTGCGGGAGACACCCTACAGCCGAATTCATCTGGAAAACCTGCTCAAACTCAAGGAATCCGGCACCCAGGTTTTGCCTGCATGTCCTGCGTTCTACAACAAACCACAATCAATAGACGACTTAATTGATTTCATGGCCGGAAGGGTGCTGGACCTTCTGAATATAGATAATGACGTATACCCCAGATGGGAAGGAGATAGCAACTGAGCCAATTTTCACCCTCTTCTGCACCCTTCAATAGTTAGATATATCTAGGAGAAGTGCATTTAGGGGGGGTGCCCTTATATCATGTGGGATAGTAGGGTAGCCTGGCCGATCCTCGAGCGTTTGGGACGCTTGGACTGCGGTTCAAATCCGCGCTATCCCACCACTATTCTTCATGTAACTACTAATTCTAACGAATATTTTATAAACCAGCCTGACATGGGAAAAGCTATGGCTGCCAAGAAGGTAAGATTGTTTGCCAATGTCAGGGAAAAGGCCGGAACTTCCGAAATAGAGGTCAACGGTGATACCGTTTCTGAGATATTGGATGAAATAATTGCAAAATACCCGAATCTTGAGGAACTTATATTTGAAGATGGCAAAAAACTCAGGGGATATATAAACATCCTGATCAACGGAGAAAATATCCAGCATATTGAAGGTACAGATTCAACTATTACAGAAAAAGATGAAGTCGCCATATTCCCCCCCGTTTCCGGCGGATAAATAAAGATGGTGGGACAATCCCATGGAATACCGGGATATTACCAATCTCTTTGTAATAGGAATTGGTGGATTCCTGGGAGCTGTATGCAGATATGGCACGTCCACCGTTATCCCGGGAGCCGGGGGGACGCTGGTTTTGAATGTGCTGGGAAGTTTCCTGCTGGGATTGTTACTGTTCTACTCTGACTATATCGGTTACCTGACCCCACGCATCCGCATCTTTGCAGGAATCGGGTTTTTAGGCGCATTCACCACATTCTCCACATTCATTGTACAGACTGTGCAAATGCAGCCTGTAGACGGGTTTGCAAACATAATGATAAATCTGCTACCCGGCCTATTTGCAATTTTTCTTGCAAGAGGGGTGGTAATATACATCGGAGGCGAGTGAAATGTATCCAACAGGTTATTTACTTGTTGGCATCGGTGGGTTTATTGGTGCAATCCTCAGGTATATGGTCGCAGGAATAACCCCGAAAAAAGGAGATATGCCCACAGGTACACTCACAGTAAATATAATTGGTACAACAATACTCTCATATCTTACATATTCCCATTCCTTGCAGCATCTTTACCTGTTGAATATAGGTATTCTGGGTTCATTCACCACTTTTTCCACTTTTACGTATGAATCATTTACACTCCTGGAGCAACAGGCAAACCGGAGTTTCCTTACAAATATAATGCTTAACTGTGTGTGCTGCATGCTCGGTGCCGGACTCGGGCAGTTAATGGCAAACTTAATTTAAAAATAGAATTCAACAAAGAAGGGGGACCATATGCAATCCAAAATACTGACAATTTATCTTAGTGAAAATGATACATACAAAGGCAAAAGTGCCCACCAGGCCATCATCGAATTCTTGCTTGAAAATGATGTGGCTGGTGCCACCGCAATCAAGGGGATTGAGGGATATGGTGTACACAGTATAATCCATAAGACAAGTATCCTCAGACTTGGAATGGACCTCCCGATCATAGTACAGGCCGTGGATGAAGAAGAAAAGTTGCGTAACACCCTGCCTGAACTCAAGAAAATGATTCCTGATGAACTCATTGTGATGCAGGATGTGGAAATCCTGGCAGGGGAAAAAAGGAGTTAATTACCTGTAGAGGACTATCGCCCTTCCACGCACATCTATCAGGGTCGTGGATGTAAGAGAGGCCAGTTCCTCTGCAATTGAATCCATACTTTCGCCGGGGAAACTTTTGAGGATTTTTACCTTGACAAGATGATTGGCTTTAATTTGTTTTTTCAATTCAGTTACAACCGCATCATCAATTCCTTTTTTACCCAGCGTGAGAATGGGTTTCAGGTGAGTTGCTTCTGACCTAAATTTCCTTATTTTATCCTTATCCATCAAATAACACCTGCCTATAGGGACCTGCATGAAGTATATATAACTAACTTAAAGAAAAGCATTCAGTCTTCCTTGATGCCCTGAATGGATATCGAACCATCTTCCACCAAATACTCATACCAGGGAGTGGGTTTGGAGGATATGCCTACTGCACGTAGATAATGACTGCCGTTTTCTTCCTGTACCTCGATCATACCGTCATAAAGTTGTTTTAAGGTAGCAATTGTGCGGGAGTCATGCATCTGGTCTTCAACTACGAATAAACCAAGCCCTTTTATGGCTTTGATTCTGCCTGTGAACACGTGCATGAAACGAAATACCGTCTGGATATTAGAATACATAAGAATGGTCGAGACAGAATTTATACAGAGGATATTATGAGAAATCTGGCGTTTCATCCAGAATTGTTCAAAAAACTGACTTATTCGAACACCTATACCGGTAAGGTCCACAGGACTTGAAGCACGTTTTATGTTCTCAGTATCTTCAGCCGCCATCCCCAGTGTCTTTGTTACACAATCCACAATCCCGATATTGGATACAGGTATGGTTTTGTCAAAGGAGGTGAACCATTCCAGAACATGCTCACCCGGTTCTCTTGTAGAAACTATGACCGAAGATTCTTGCCTTTTGAGACCGTGTTTAAGGATATGATATGCAACATCTTCCTTTCCGCTCATAGGAGGACCTATCACCATCAAATTGCTTCCTTCACGGATTTCCCCGATAATACTATCCAGTTCTTCAATACCCAGTGAATAGGATGTCATATACTCCAGCCGAACTCTCTATTTTAATTTATTATATAAGGATAGCCCTTAATAACATTATTCCTGATAATACCCTCAGTTATCATGATCTTGCATGTTTTACTATATGCCCTGCTTCAGGAAGTACGATTTCCTCAATTGCAAGTTCCACTGCCTTTGGCGAACCAGGAAGGCAGAATACAGCACAACCCTGTATGATGCCTGCAGTTGCCCTGCTCAATATTGTGGCAGAC
This sequence comes from Methanohalophilus halophilus, assembly GCF_001889405.1. Classification (NCBI taxonomy): domain Archaea; kingdom Methanobacteriati; phylum Methanobacteriota; class Methanomicrobia; order Methanosarcinales; family Methanosarcinaceae; genus Methanohalophilus; species Methanohalophilus halophilus. The sequence goes on along the minus strand of NZ_CP017921.1, from coordinate 1,012,304 downwards.
CCTATCTGATCCAGACTTTTAAGGCGGAAAAGTTCTCCGAATCCTTCAAGTTCTTTTTCAAATAGCGGGCAAAGGGCTTCTATGGTCACATCGCAAGCAGACAATCCTGTGCCACCGGTAGTAATCACAACATCGGCTCCATTAAATATCGCTGACAGGACTTCTTTTCTTATATCTGCGATATTATCTGCCACAAGACTGTAGCATAATACTTTGTTATGGGCAGCCTCTATAAGATCTGACATTAGTTGCCCCGAGACATCATCCACAGCAGAAGGGGATTCTGTAGACCCATACGTATCAAAACGAGAAGTTGAGATGGTTACAAGACTAAAAGCATGTGCTTTATCAGTCCCTTTTTTATGCTCTTTGGTACTTGAGCTCATAAAAGAACATATAGAAAACTGCATATATTATAATTCTGCTGCATACCCTTTACAAATACAACAAATGACCGATAAGACTTATAAACTACCAGACAATATGGAGGGCAATATAAGATAGTACACCATCCCATCAATACATTAAAATATGTAAATCTCAATAAGAAACCAAAACTTTCGAGAATGGGATAATTCTACATCATTATCATTCCAAGGAGGCTTTTAGTCCATGACAAGAAAACCAGCAAGTATGTACAGGAACATTAAACAGCGCTCATATACACGCAGAAAGTACATGGGTGGTGTTCCGGGAAGTCAGGTAATACACTACGACATGGGAAATAAGACTGCAGATTTCCAGGTCAAGATGTCACTTATATCTGAAGAGAAATGTCAGATGAGACACACAGCTCTCGAAGCAGCAAGGATTTCAGCTAACAGGCATATGATCTCCAAAGTAGGCCGTATCAGTTACCATTTCAAATTAAGAGTTTACCCTCACGAGGTCCTGAGAGAAAACAAACAGGCAACTGGTGCAGGTGCAGACCGTGTATCCAGTGGTATGAGAAAAGCATTCGGAAAAGCTGTAGGTACTGCAGCAAGAGTCTCTGCTGGGCAGAAGATATTCACTGTTTCTGTCAACAAGAAGAATTTCAAGCATGCTAAAGCTGCACTTAAAAGAGCAGGACAGAAACTTCCAACACCAATAAGAATTGTTGTTGATGAAGGCGCAGAGCTGGTACAATAAAAAACCAGCTTTTGAGGAGGGAACACTTATGGAAGACTATGAATCCTTGCTTGACCGGGCAATGGAAAACCTGCCGGAAACCGAAACAACAGATGAACGTTTTGTAATTCCGGAACCCAAGATTTATTTTGAGGGAAAAACAACGGTACTGGACAATTTTGCACAGATCAGAAGTGTCCTTAACCGTGACGCAGATCATCTGATGAAATACCTCACAAGGGAACTGGGTACCGCCGGCAAGGTCGAAGGTGGCAAGGCCATATTCCAGGGGAAGTTCCCTATCCAGGCTATCAAGTCCAACATAAATGCCTATGCTGATGAATATGTCATATGTTCGGAATGCAACAGGCCAGATACGGAACTTGTGAAAGTTGACAGAGTACTCATGATGAAATGTGCCGCATGTGGTGCACACAGGCCTGTCAAGAAAAGGAAAGCCACTGCACCTACCCCCGAATCCGCCCTTGAAGAAGGGAAGGAATATGAAGTCAAGATTGATGCTGTTGGTTCCAAGGGAGACGGAATCGCCAAGATGGCAAAATTCACTATTTTCGTTCCTGGTACTGCCAAGGGCGATGTCTTAAAGATCAGGATCAAAAAGATTAGTGGAAACCTGGCATTTGCAGAAAAGGCATGAGATCCCCGGCATAATTAAGGAGCAAAAACCCAATGTCAGTCGATGAAAAGGGTCAGGGAATCAATGTTTTTTCAATTCCCGGCCTAAACATTGACCTCGAAAATTCAAACGGCTCTTTACAGTTAAATTCCCGGGGCCAGCTTAAATATGCCTGCTCACCTATCCTGAAAAAAATTAATGAAAGATTACGGGAAGAAAAACCCGTACATATGGGCACTGACAGGGTAATTGCTTCTACCTGGCTGCCTCCTATCCCGAGCGGTCCTTTTAAAAGACTCCTTAATGCTGAAGTACAGCATGCTTTGGGGAGACGGGTTCCTGAAACTGTTTCTTTTGAGATCACACGACAATGCAAATGTAATTGTGACCATTGCATTATAAGTAGTGGAGAGGAAGATCTTGACACAGAAACTGTCAAGAAAACCATAGATGATGCTCTTGACATGGGTGCATTCATAATTATTTTTACAGAGGGAGATCCTCTGCTCAGGGAAGATATTTTTGAATTAATAGAGTATGTCGACAAGGAACGTGCAATTGTCAATATGTACACACCTGGAACAGACATGAATCCTCAGACGGCAAGAAAACTAAAGGAAGCGGGGCTGCATAATCTTCTGATCAGTATATACTCCACTGATCCCGAAAAGCACAATGCGGTAAGAAGACTTGAGGGTGCATTTGATATGGCTACAGCTGCCATTAAATATGGGCTTGATGCGGGTTTGTTAGTCACTATGTGCACTCATGCCTCCCCGAAAAATATGGATGAACTCCCACAACTCTATGATTTTGCAACCGAGATGGGAGTGAGCGAATTTTCAATCTGGGAGAGTGCTCCGAAAAAGAAAGGTGATGCTATCATCTCGTCTGAGGACAGGGATAAAGTCCTTGAAATGCACCATAAAGCCAATTCTACAGAAACCGGCCCCAGGATATTTACCAATAGTTATTTTGAAGGTGAGATGTTGGGTTGCATGGCGGCTCAGCGCTGGATGCATATCTGCGTGGACGGGTCGGTCAAGCCCTGCCCGTATATCCCATTCAGTTTTGGAAATATACAGGATCAACAATTAAAAGACATCTGGAAGAACATGAAGAAAGTACCACGGTTTGAATCAGGGGATGTATTCTGCCAGATGCAGATGCCACAATATCTTGAACTTGTGGAAAAGATTCCAGATGGAGTTGTCCCTCCATACCCATTTGACAAAATCGAATAAATTATACCAATAACAAAAAACCAGGTTAATCTTGAGGATATGCATGAATGTGAAACTAGATCCATGGGGCTCGTCAAATATCGACGACTATTCGAAATTGTTCGATGAATTTGGAATACAGCGTTTTGATGAACTCCTGCCCCGGATCGAGCAACCCAGCGCTTACATGAGAAGGAAGATTATCTTTGGCCACAGGGATTATGACATGATAACCCGGGCCATGAAAGACAATGACCCGTTTGCGGTAATGAGCGGATTCATGCCTTCCGGAAAAGTCCATCTCGGAGGAAAAATGGTCATGGACCAGATCATCTGGCACCAGCAGATGGGTGGTGAGGCTTTTGTGGGTATTGCCGACAGGGAAGCATATTCAGTCCGGGGATTTTCCTGGGAAAAATGTAAACAGATTGGAATTGAAGAATATATTCTTAGCCTGATTGCCCTGGGATTTGAACCAGATGGGCATATTTATTTCCAGTCCCAATCCAAAAATGTAAAGGATCTAGCCTTTGAACTGGGTGTCAAGGCAAATTTCTCAGAACTCAGTGCCATCTATGGCTTCAATGGCCAGACCAATATAGCACATATGGTCAGTGCACTTTCCCAGAGTGCGGATATTCTCCAGCCCGAACTTGAAGAATTCGGCGGACCCAAGCCGACAGTTGTTCCCGCGGGAGCCGATCAGGACCCTCACATGAGACTTACGCGGGGACTGGCAAACAAGATGAATATGTTCCTTATCGAAGAGAGGACGGATAAGAATAACATACCTTTTGTCAGCGTCCGCAGCAAGACCGCACCTGCTGATGCACTTGAAGAGGTATCAGAGGCGTTGCCCTGGGATACGAAACTGTTCGAGGGACATGTGGATATTTTTGGCGTGGATGACCTGACCAAACTTAAGGAAATCACAATGGAAGTCGAAATGAACAACGGTGGATATGGATTCCTTCCACCGGCTTCGACCTATCATCGATTTATGTCTGGATTGCAGGGCGGCAAGATGTCAAGCAGTATACCTGACAGCCTGATAGCCCTTACAGATGATCCGGATGATGCCGCCCGCAAGGTAAAGAAAGCAAAGACGGGTGGACGTATGACCCTGAAAGAACAAAAGGAACTCGGGGGACAGCCCGACGAATGTTCTGTCTATGAGTTACTCGTATTCCATCTTAGTGACGATGACGGGGAACTGGCACAGATCCATTCCGAATGTTTGGATGGCATTCGCATGTGCGGAAGTTGCAAGGGCCTGGCAGCAGAACGCATGGCAGGATTTTTAAAAGACCATCAGGAAAAAAGGGAACTGGCACGCGAGAGACTTGAAGAATACGGACTCTGATACTTAAAGGGAGATACTATGGAAAACCTCAATCTTACACTGAATGAAAAGGAAGTACTTCTCTTCCTCGAACAAAAAGGTACTGCAAGTCCCGCAGACATAGCCGAGGGAACATCCCTGAAAATAGAGAATGCTACACAGGCCTCCTTTTTACTTGAAGAAAAGGGTCTTGCAGAAGTAAAGGATGAAGTATCGGAAAAGTATTGCCTCAGTTCAGAGGGTGTGCAATATGCTGAAAAGGGCCTCCCAGAAAGACAGGTGCTCAACAGGATCGACGGGCCCACTGCTATAAAGGACTTGCAGGAAATGCTTTCCCCCCAGATGGTGGGAATTGCAACCGGGTGGCTTAAGAGAAAAGGCTGGGCATCCATTGAGAAAGGAAATATCATACCTGCAGCAGATGTATCCGAAACCGATGACGAGATTGCCCTGACAAAACTCGGTGAGACAGCATTTACCCTTGAAGAAACCGGAATTGACCAGAAGGTTATGAAGGACCTGGTCAAACGCAAGCTGGTAGAAAAAGAAGAAACAAAAAGCCGTACTATAACAATTACAGCCGAGGGGGAAAAAATCGCTGCATCAGGCCTTGAGCTCACCGACGATATCACCCAGCTGACCTCCAGGTTGCTCAAGAGCGGGGAATGGAAGAACAAGACTTTTCGCCCCTACAATATCGACAAACCGCCAAAAAAAGTTTTTGCAGCAAAGGTCCATCCCTACCAGCGCCTGATAGACCAGATGCGCCAGATATTCCTGGAAATGGGATTCACTGAAATCAAGGGAGATATTATACAGAGCTCATTCTGGAATTTTGACGCCCTATTCCAGCCACAGGACCACCCTGCCCGGGAAATGCAGGATACATTCCACCTGGAATCCCGGTCAGAGTTGCCTGACGAATACTTGGAAACGGTATGTTCCATGCACGAAAAGGGCGGTGACATTGAATCCAGGGGATGGGGCGGCAAATGGGATAGTGATGTCGCAAAACGCAACGTCTTGCGCACCCATACCACCTCGGTCAGTATCAAACACCTGGCAGATAATCCCGAGCCACCGGTCAAAGCTTTCTGTATAGACCGGGCCTATCGCCGGGAAACAATTGATCCCACACATACCCCTGAATTCGAGCAGCTGGAAGGTGTGGTAATGGACAGGAACATGTCCTTTGCCAACCTGCTGGGATGCCTGAAGGAATTCTATCACAGGATGGGATTCGAGAACGTCAGGTTCAGGCCCGGATACTTCCCCTATACAGAGCCCAGTGTCGAACCCGAGGTTTATATTGAGGAACTGGGTTGGGTTGAGCTCGGCGGTGCCGGAATATTCAGGAAAGAGGTTACTGAGCCCCTTGGCATCAAAGAACCGGTTTTGGCATGGGGCCTGGGTGTCAGCCGCCTGGCAATGCTGAGATTGGGTCTGAAGGACCTGCGCGAATTATACCAGTCCGACATTGAATGGTTGCGCAAAAGCCCTGTCTGCAAACTCTGATTCAAAGCAGTCGGGCTAGCAGTGACTTCCTGGGTTTTACAGCCGCTGCCGGACACAATTCCCGGCAGCAATAACACAGGATACATTTACTATCATCTATGACAGCGTGTCCCTTTTCCATATGTATGGCTTCTGCAGGGCAATTTCTCACACATGCTCCACAGGCAGTACACTTATTAGCATCTATTTCAGGCCGTATCGTGAAAAAATCACCCGCTTTCTGAACGACCCTGGAAGGCAGCATTCTCAACAGGCTGGGACCCGGTTTTTTGAAAGGGACTGCAATATCATCCACGTTTACACCGACTATTTGAGGGGAAATATCACCGTAAATTCTGGCTGCTACACGGTTGGAAGGTATTGAAAGGGGATCTAAGGCCATTAATTGTGCCGCAACAATATCCAGGGAAATACCATCTTTTGAGGCAAGGATTGCACCTACATTAATTGGTTTACCCCGGGAGGGACCATCCCCCTCCATTCCCACAACTGCATCAATAAGGGATAGTTGCGGGGTTGCCACATTGTAAATATCCAGAAGGATTTCACTGAAAACCAGAGGATCGGCCATCATATGTGCTTCCTTCCTGATGCGCAGGGGAACGGCACCGAACATATTTTTCACTGCACCGGTCATCGTTGTGAGTTCATGGGTCTTGAGTTTGGGCAGGTTAATAATATAATCAGCATCCAATACACTGTCACTCACATAGATCTCATTCAAACGCAGGGGATTTTCAGGTTCTGCTTTACTAAAACCTGCAGTCTGGAAATTTACAACTTCTCCCCCGCCTTCCAGAGCAGCCTGTTTTATACCGGATCCCTCTAGCGCTTCTGCGGTTGCTCCGGCAGATGTAATACCGGCACAATCCCCTACAACAGGATGAGCACCCGCCTCCCTTACAAGTTCACATACTGCACGAACAAGAGAAGGATGGGTTGTAGCCGCATCTTCTGGTTTGCGGGCAGCAAGTACATTGGGTTTAATCAGGATGCGCATACCTGCTTTGATTTCATCAAAACAACCAAGCAGGTCTATTGCCTCCCTTACTGCCTGTTTGGAGGTGGAATAATCCACACATCTGACTAATGCTACCCGGTTAGGATTCATTGTATGAATAATCAGGAAAGTGCTTAAAAGAGTTATGGGATTTATGGTTAGTACTCTTTATTCCCTCGACTACGCCCATGATATATGCAGGGATTGCCCCCATAGCCGTGCAAGTCTCACAGGAAGTACCCTCACTACTTATATCAAGGTGGTTAGGAGCCTGTTTTGTAATTGATTTTGGCAATCCTTTCCTGCCCAGGCCTACAAGGAAAAGATAGGAATCGTGATGCATTATTCCCTGTGCAGCATCCATAGCTGTCATTCTCTTTGATTCATCGGCCCTGGAAGTGGTTGCAACAGGTTTACCAAAATGTGCCGGAAAACCTTTTTTCGCAAGGTCCTGTACAAAAAAATGATGGTCTTCATTGAGCTGTTGCAGATAGGCTCCTGATTCTCCTATTGTTGTTTTTTCCACAACGTACTTCACAAGTTCATCTTTTTCCATATCAAAAGGAAAATCAAAAAGGGCAAGACTAAAGCCGAATATCTTGCAAATCGGGGCTGCCCGGGCAATGGCCCTATAATGGGCATCAAGGACCTTTATACGATCATAAGTATTGACAATTCCAAGGGTCTGCATGTTATTCTCTCCTCCACACCATCACATGCTGGCTGCAATTTTCCAGGTATTCACAGTATGCACAATCATCCCACAATTCTTCTCTGGAAGGAAGGATTACTTCAATAAAACCTGATTTCCTGAAAAAGGATGTGGCCGTGGTTCTTGCATATACTGCACTGCTCAATGAGAGGTCCAGAGCACTTGAGACCAGCAAAGCACCTATTCCTTTTTTCCTGAATGAAGGGTGAACTGCAACACTATGTAACTCCTCAATGTTATCCCTTACAAATGCTACTGTGCCCACTATCTTATCATCAACTCTTGCCAGCAAAAAATCTCCTGTATCCAGATCTTCCCCATCGAGAAAATAGGTAGAGAGCAAAGAATCTATCGTTGCCCTATCATCCGGAGCAGCCTGACAAATTGTAATGTCCTGGGTAAGATGCATGATCTCTGAATCCTGTCCCTGAGGAGAGGGGATTTATATAAATAGATGTTGCAGATACCATCCGCCAGTTATAAATACAAATCCATTTATTCCTGCCTTCAACCTTCCTTCCATCAGGAAGACAATTCTTCTCATTGTCGGGGTAAAACATGTTAGAAATCCTCAAGAAATCCCTGAAAAAAGCCCCTATTGTAAAACGCGGTAAATACCCCTATTTCATACATCCGATTACAGATGGTGTACCTGCAATAGATCCCAAACTGCTTGATGAGATCAGTGACTACATCATAGAGTACTGCGATATGAACGTCGACCGGATCCTGTCTATTGAAGCGATGGGAATTCCCCTTGCAACAGCAATCTCCCTGAAAACCGGCATCCCATTTTCTATCGTGCGCAAAAGACAATACCAATTGCCCGATGAAATTAAGATATCCCAGAGCACAGGATATTCTAAAGGCGAACTCTACATAAATGGTGTTGAAAAGAAAGACCGGATACTGCTTGTTGATGATGTGATCAGCACAGGAGGAACCCTGCGCTTTCTGGTAAAGGCCCTGGAAAAAAAAGGCGTTACTATAAGCGATATAATAGTTATTGTAGGCAGGGGAGATGGTGTACAGCAACTTGCAGGGGAAGGAATAAGGGTCAAAACACTTGTGGATATAGCTGTGAGTGAGGACGGAGTTTCAATACTGGAGGACACCGGTGAAACTAATTGAGAATTTTGATATTGACCTGGAATCCATTATTAATATGATTATTCAGGAAAAAGCCACAAAGGTCGGCCTCCAGCTACCCGAAGGCTTCAAGCGTCAGGCAATGGAGATTGCAGGATATATAGAGGATAATACCGATGCAGAAACCCTCATCTCAGGCAATCCCTGTTATGGGGCATGCGATCTTGATATGCAGCTTATCAAGGATACTGATCTTGTATTCCACTTCGGCCATTCCAGACTCGAGCCCTCTGAAAATGTAGTTTATATTGAGGCACCCTCACATCTCGATATAAGTGATGTGGTTTTTCAGGCTGCAGACAAACTTAAAGGAAAAAGGATTGGCCTCCTTACGACTGTACAGCACGTGCATAAACTGGAAGAAGTCAGGAAAATCCTTGAAGAAAACGGATTCGAAACCATTATTGGAAAAGGAGATGGAAGGATAGTACATCCAGGCCAGGTACTTGGGTGCAATTTTTCAGCTGCATATGACATAACCTGTGAAGAATACCTGTATATTGGCGGCGGGAAGTTTCATCCGCTGGGCATAGCCCTTTCAACAGGCAAACCTGTACTTTGTGCAAATCCATTTTCTTCATCCATCGAGTACATCGACCTCAGGCAAATCATGAAACAGCGATATGCAGCAATTGCAAAAACCATGGAAAAAAAGAGGTTCTGCATACTGGTGTCCACAAAACCCGGTCAGGAAAGAATGCAACTTGCCAGGGATATAAGGGACATTGCCAGGGAAAATGGAAAAGAGGCATACATTGTAACAATGGATCTCATAACACCCGACCAGCTCTTGCAATTCCAGGCGGATGCATACGTAAATACTGCATGCCCCAGGATTGCAATCGACGAGGCAGGAAGATTCCCGGCTCCCATGTTAACTCCTCCTGAATTTGAGATCGTACTGGGAATACGTGAATGGGAAGAACTGGTTTTTGATGAGATAAGGGAATGATAGATGAAACAGCGAAAACTCGAGATGCTACTGCAAAAGGTCAGGGGATTTGATGATCCCGATCCTGCACTGGAACAATATGCCACACCCGCACCTCTTGCTGCTGAATTATTACATTTTGCATACATGAAGGGAGATCTTGAAGGAAAGGTTTTTGATATGGGATGTGGCACCGGGATACTTGCAATCGGTGCCGCACTGCTGGGAGCACATGAGGTCATCGGATATGATAGTGACCCGCAAGCAATAAATGTTGCAAGAGAAAATGCCTTGTTGATGGGTGTTGAAGTTGAATTTGTTAATTACCCTATAGAAAAGGTAAATGGAAAAGCGAACACTGTTGTTATGAATCCCCCGTTTGGCGCCCAATGTAAGGGAAATGACAGACCTTTCCTCTCAGCTGCCCTGAATGCAGGGAATAATATCTATTCGATTCATAACAGCGGAAGTTTTAACTTTATAAGGCAATACATAAATCCATCAGTTATTACCGAGTGGTATTCTACATCTTTCCCGCTAAAAAGAACATTTAAATTCCATAAAAAAGATGTAGAACGAATTGAGGTAGAAATATACAGAATAAACTCCTTATCACATCATAATTATTGAAACTAAGAGGGATTATTATTAGGATACGCAACAAAAAGAAGGCCACCAGAAGGAAAATTAAAGGTTCTTCAAAGAAGGATGAAAAAGAAGAAAATCGAAATCCCAAAACTAAGGGCCAGCAAAAAGAAAAGGGAGAGGCCAAGGGGAAGAATACTGAGAACCTGAAAAAAGAGAAACCCCAAAAGCATCTCAAAGAAGAAGCCGAAAAACACATTGAAGAGCAGTTTGTGCTGCCCGGTGATATTGTTGGTACTAATGAAGAGTATGAAGCCGGTGAAGGGACCTATACATTAAGAGGAAACATATATTCAACCAGGACAGGAAATGTTGAGGTTGACAGGAAAAAGCGTAATGTTTCCGTGCGGGCTACATCCGAACTTCCACCTGTAATAAAGAAAGATGATATTGTAGTTGGCAATGTGGTGAATGTACGTGACTCAATGGCACTTGTACAGATAGCAGCCATTAAAGGCCATGGAGAAAGGGAAGTCAACAATCCCGGAATTGCCGCCATTCACATATCAAATATCAAGGAAGATTACGTCAAAAACATAGCCAATGAGCTTGCTCTTATGGATGTTGTTAAGGCAAAGGTGATTGATACTGATAGCATGCGCCTGAGCATTGCTGCCAAGGAACTGGGAGTTATGTCCGCAGTTTGTGGCCGGTGTGGTGAACCCCTTGCTATTGAAGAGGGAAAACTGAAATGTCCCGCCTGTGGCAAGACTGAAAAGCGTAAACTTTCAGCTGATTATGGAACAGGAATAATCTAACACAACGGCGACAGGAGATTTATCATGGAACTAAAGATCATTGAGAAAAAGGATGATGAGATTAAAGTAGAAATAAAAGGAGAGAGTCACACTCTGCTTAATATGCTCAAGCATTTCCTGCTTGAGGATGAGCATGTGGATATAGCAAGTTACGATATGCTTCACGTAAGTATTAGTGAGCCCATCTTCTATGTAAGGACCGATGGCAAAGACCCTGTGCAGGCAATCAGGGATGCAGCGGTGAAACTCACAGCAAAATGTGATGAGTTCAGTGGTGTTTTCGAAAAAGCCCTCGCATAATCCGGCAGGAGAGCTGGGCCAGCATGTCACTTAATGAAGATAAACTGAAAAAATTCGGTTTTATCGAAAGGGGACCAAAGGATGCAATTAATATCGATCCCCTGCAAACCGGAGGTATCCTGACAGAGGATGCACGCAAAGCCCTGCTTGAATGGGGAGACGGTTATTCGATCTGTGATTTCTGCGGTGGTGTGCTGGACCTCATTAAGAAGCCACCTGTATATGAATTTGTACATGAAGCCCTGCCAGAATTCATAGGTACCGATGAGGTAAGGCTTACACATGGTGCACGGGAATCAAAGTTTGCGGTAATGCATTCAATGGGAAAACCCGGAGACACTGTCGTGCTTGACGGGCTGGCTCACTATTCCTCACACGTTGCCGCACAAAGGGCAAATCTTGAAATAGAAAAGGTGGAAAGTTCCGGCCATCCAGAATATAGCCTTGACCCTGAAGGTTATGGGCAGGCTATCGAAAAGGTAACCAGTCAGAATGGCAAGCCTCCGGCACTGGCCCTGTTGACTTATCCAGATGGCAATTACGGTAACCTGGCAGATGCAAAAAAGGTAGCAGATGTCTGTCATGAATATGATGTACCACTGCTCCTCAACTGTGCATATTCCGTAGGCAGGATGCCGATCGATGCAAAGAAAATTGGAGCCGATTTCATCGCCGCCAGTGGCCACAAATCAATGGCATCATCCGGCCCGATTGGCCTGCTAGGTGTACAGGAAGAATACGCAGATACTGTTTTCAGGAAATCTCCAACTCATAAGAAAAAAGAGATCGAGCTATTGGGATGTACCTCCAGGGGTGGCGGGCTGATGACAATGATCGCCTCATTCCCCCAGGTTGTGGAGCGTACCAAACACTGGGACGAGGAAGTTGCCAATGCCCGCTGGTTCTCGGAAAAAGTGGAAAAACTCGGACTTATTCAGTTAGGACAGAAACCACATAATCATGACCTGATGTTCTTTGAAACCCCGCCGTTTTATGAGATCTCAAAGACCGCCAAGAAAGGCAGGTATTTCCTGTACAGGGAACTCAAAAAACGTAATATCCATGGTATCAAAGGTGGCCTTACCAAATATTTCAAACTGAGTACCTATCAGGTTGGCAGGGACAATCTTTCCTATGTGGTTGACTCCTTTGAGGAGATAATCGACAAATACACTGAAGAATAAGGGCAGAGGGTCACACCTTCTCCCTCGAAACTTTTATTATCTACAGAGTCTATAAATTTTTAGTTGAGCGGCTGTGGTTTAGTGGCTATGACCTGAGCTTCCCAAGCTTAGAACCCGGGTTCGAATCCCGGCAGTCGCATCTTATTTTTGGGATATAGTTATCTCTGAAAAACAGAACTCTTGTAATTCTTTAAAATTGTGCTTTGAATTTTTAAAACCATAAAATTTATTTCAAAAAATTATTTTTTTTGTACACTACTTTATCTTTCGAAACAAAGAGTATATATGTGAATAAGACATAGTCTTAACACTAAAGTAATAAATCCCGTTTATTTTCTGTGGGGTGGTATGAGCGGGTAGTTGGGGAGTGGGGGTACTAGAAAAAGATATTGGATACTACCCGCTCATTTAATAATTGTAATAAAGATGGTTATTGTATATACACTTTGTGCTTACATTTTTAGTTAATTTATAAGGGTTACTTCCCCCAACTTTCCATATACCCAAATTTTCATTCACTCCAATATTCCGATTTATTCAAAGCATCAGCACAAACAACTCTGCCCCTAAATCCATCAGTTGATCCTGAGGTTAAAGTATAGACCATCCATCCATTTGCATGTTCTTTAGGAATTGGATAAGTTGCAGTAAAACCCATACTTCCTGCATCCTGCTTAAATCCATATTTTGGATAATAGCTTTCATGTCCAAGAACAAATACCATTTCAGCACCAATTCCTTTTAACAAATTCAATCCCTCATTAATTAACATGCCACCAATTCCCTGTCTCTGATGTTTTGGTTTAACTGCCATAGGTGCAAGAATGTAAATTAATGGGGATGTTGTATTCCCATCAATAGTTGCTTTTGTGAAAAGAATATGTCCAACTGCTTCTCTATTCTTAAAAGCTAACAAAGATATTACTGGCTCTGCGCTTTTATCTTCCAGAAGCTGAGATACAAGATTTGCTTCTTCCTCGGATCCAAAAGCCTCTTTTTCAATTTCCATTATATTGTTAAAATCTGAATCTTTTGCTTTCCTTATCTGAATATTATTTGTTATCATATCACACATATTTAGTTAAAGGAAATTTAATTATATTTCCCACATCTCCAACCTCTCCCTCACATGAGCATTCAAACTAAAAGGTTTACCAGATTTAGCATTCTGCTTCATATAATGCAAAGTACCTTTAGAGAACCCCATCTTCTTCCATTCAGAATAAGACATATCAAGGATCTTCTGTCTCAACTCCTCTGAATCATCCCTTTCAAACTTATAGACAGGCTTGACAAATTCCAAGTTCTTCCTTCTGCCAGTAAGATAAAATGCCTGCTTCATATGTATCATTAAACCAATTTTTCTACAATCTCCAACCAATAGTTCAGAACCGCAGTTTTGCCAGCTTGAAGTAGTCCGAAACAGTGATCCTAATCACTGTTTCACAACCTATATATGATAAGATTACAGAGTAAATTATGGTGCATTAATGCACCGTGGTGGTTAAAATAACCACTATTGGGAGTTTGGAGGAAAAAATATGACAAAATATCTTGTGGAGTCACCACACACAGCAGAAGAATGCCTTGAAGCATTAGATGAAACACTGGCGCTGGGGAGCGACATATTAGATCAGTACTATTTCGGTTGCCGGGTTGATGTACACGTCGGCTGGGCTATTGTAGATGCCGAGAGTGAAGCAGAGGCATTAGGGAACGTACCAGTTTCCCTGCGCGACAAAGCACGTGCAGTCAAAGTAGAAAAATTTACCCCGGAGCAGATACAGAAGGAACACGAAGGGTAAACTGCGTACCGGCAACTCAGACTGCTTGCACTAACTATGCCCTTATCGCTACCGAAGTTGTGACAACCGGGGATATATCATAATATATACTTAGAGGATAGCAGAAAATCCTGTAAAAGACGATCCCTAAAAAGTAAATCCCAAATAATATATAAAGATTTAAACCAATTGTATTATATGGGGAAAATTACAACTAAAAAGTTAGCAGAAGACTTAGACAACTATAAGGTAATTGATATAAGATCCATTGATGCCTATAATGGCTGGAAAGAAAGTGGAGAGGCAAGAGGAGGGCACATCAAAGGTGCAAAAACTCTGCCTTACAAATGGTTACACTATATTGACTGGATAGAGATAGTAAGAAATAAAGGTATCCTGCCGGAAGATTCTCTTATCATTTATGGATATGACCCACAAAAGGCAGAAGAGGTGGCAAGGCAGTTTGAGAAAGCCGGGTATCCTGATATAACTGTTTTCAACGATTTTTTTGAATGGGCAGAAAAAGATTTGCCCATGGAGCATCTTGAAAGATATGAGCATCTGGTTTCAGCGGATTGGCTTAACCAATTGATCACAACAAATGATGCTGCGGAATACAACAATGATAAGTTCGTGATCTGTCATTCTCATTACAGGAACCTTTCGGATTATGATGAAGGCCATATTCCCGGAGCTATCCCTATTGACACAAACTCCCTTGAGTCGCCAGAGACATGGAATCGCCGCTCCCCAGAGGAACTAAAGGCTGCACTGGAAGAGGCAGGCATAACACATGACACAACAGTCATACTTTATGGAAAATTCTCTTCACCAAATAATGATGATCCGTTCCCGGGAAGCAGTGCAGGCCATCTCGGTGCAATGAGATGTGCTTTCATCATGCTTTATGCCGGTGTGAAAGATGTGCGCATACTCAATGGCGGTCTTCAGTCATGGCTGGATTCTGGTTATGAAATCACTACATCTCCTTCTAAAAGCGAGAAAGTATCTTTTGGAATTGACATACCGCAAAAGCCGGAAATTGCTGTTGATCTTGAAGAAGCAAAAGACATTCTTGCATCTCCTGACAAGAACCTGGTGAGCGTCAGAAGCTGGAAGGAGTACATTGGAGAAGTAAGTGGTTATAATTATATTGAAAAGAAAGGTAGGATTCCGGGAGCAGTATTCGGTGATTGCGGAACAGACGCCTACCACATGGAAAACTACAGGAACCTGGACCACACCATGCGTGAATTCCGGGAAATTGCAGAACACTGGAAAAAACTTGGAATTACTCCTGATAAACGTAATGCATTCTACTGTGGGACTGGCTGGAGAGGCAGTGAAGCCTTTTTAAATGCATGGCTTATGGGATGGGATAAAGCAGCAGTTTATGATGGTGGATGGTTTGAGTGGAGCAATAACAATCTTCCTTTTGAGACGGGGGTCCCTAAAGAATGATCATAGAAGATTTTATGCCAAAAGTTGGAGAAAGTTCCATCAGGGAAGAGATGATAGCCTGTCTCAGAACCAATCCTAAAACACTTCCTTCTATGTTTTTCTACGACCATCATGGCTCGGAATTGTTTGAAATGATCACTAATTTAGAAGAATATTATCCTCCAAAAGTTGAGATTCCATTGCTCAGGTCAACTGCCCAAAAATTGAAACAAGAATTGAAAGACTGTGATCTTGTAGAGCTTGGAAGCGGAGACTGTTCCAAAATTTCTGTATTTCTCGATGAAATACCAGAAGAGATTCGCCAGACTATAGTATATTACCCGGTTGATGTATGCAAACAAGCTATAGAGAAATCTGCCTGTAATCTTCAGGACACATATCCTGAAATGAATATCCATGGGATTACTGCTGACTTCCTTGAACATATTGAAAAAATCCCTGCAAAAAGGAGAAGGTTCTTCTGTTTCTTCGGAAGTACAATCGGTAATCTTACTGAAGTACAAGCAATGAAATTCATGACAGACCTTGGCAAAGTCATGAATAATAACGACAGGCTTCTCCTGGGAGTGGATATGGTAAAAGATATTGATATCATCGAAAAAGCCTATAATGATAGCCAGGGGATTACTGCAGAGTTTAATAAGAATATTTTAAAAGTTGTAAACGACCATATTGAGACTGATTTCTATCCAGAAGAATTTGAACATGTTGCATTCTTCAATAAAAAACATTCCCGAATAGAGATGCATCTGAAGGCAAAGAAAGACCTGGAAGTAACAAGTCCCTTCTTAAAAGATCAGATAGTATTCAAAAAAGACGAGACCATACACACAGAAAACTCTCATAAATATACTGTTGATGGTATCAATAAAATGGCAAATGCTGCAGGACTTTCTGTAGAAAGCATCTTTAATGATGATAAGAAATGGTTCTCCCTTGTTGAAATGGTGAAACAATGACAGGTTTTGCAAAAGATTTCCCTATACTTGAAAAAGAAGTCTATGGAAAACAATTGGTTTATCTTGATAACGCAGCAACAACCCAGAAACCAAACTCTGTGATTGATACCATATCTGATTTCTATAAGACAGATTACAGTAATATCCATAGAGGTGTACATTACCTGAGTGAGAGATCAAGTGAGAGATATGAAGAAGCAAGGACAAAGGTAAGTGACTTCATAGGTGCTCGCAACCCGGATGAAGTGACATTTACTGCCGGGACTACCGATGCCATAAATCAGGTTGCACGTTCACTTGAACCTTCCTTAAGGGGAAATGAAGTCCTGGTAACAGGTGTGGAACACCACTCAAATATCGTTCCCTGGCAGATGGCAGGAGCAAAACTAAGGGCAATTCAGATGGATGAGGATTGCAATTTGCTGTTGGACTCTATAGATATCACAAAGGATACAAAATTGATTGCTATCAGTCATGTCTCAAATGTTCTTGGTTCTGTAAACGATATCAAGGAAATAACTGAAATTGCAAAGGACCATGATGTCCCGGTACTGGTGGATGCAGCCCAATCAATACAGCATTTGCCCCTGGATGTAAAAGCTATTGACTGTGACTTTTTGGTTGCTTCAGGACACAAGATGTATGCATCAACCGGAGTTGGGGTGCTTTATACAAACGATCGCTTCAGTGATCTCATGCCGGCAAAGGGCGGAGGCGGTATGGTCGATAAAGTAAGTCTCGAAAAAACAACGTATCAAGAACCCCCTTTAAGACATGAAGCAGGCACACCGCACATTGCAGGAGCAATAAGCATGGGTGCAGCAATTGATTACATGGAAAAAATAGGTCTGGGAAAAATAGAAAAGTATGAGAGTGACGTTTATTCTTACGCAAGAGACAGACTGCTGGAGATGGATAATGTGACAGTTTATGGAAATACAGACCGAATGTGTGGGTCAATCTCCTTTAATATAGATCCGGTTCACCATTATGATGCAGGCCTCATAATGGATAAGATGGGAGTAGCTGTCAGAACAGGGCATCATTGTGCCCAGCCATTGATGGAATCCTTCGCAATAGAAGGCACAGTACGAGCAAGTTTTGCATTGTATAATACAAAAGAAGATGTAGACAGGCTTGTTGAAGGGATTGAAAAAGTAGAGATGATGTACTCGTGACAGATGCTATCCAGGATGAAATAATAAGGGAATTTGATGGCCTTGAATGGCTTGACAAGTATGACCTTCTTATCACTTCGGCCAAAAAACTAGAACCCATGGATGAAGATTCCAAAACCGATGAAAATTCAATCAGCGGATGTCAATCTAAAGTTTGGATTCAAAGTTATAAGAAGGATGGCAAATTGAGTTTTAATCTCGATAGTGATGCCATGATAACCAAGGGGATTATGGCCCTTTTACTCAGGGTCGTAAACAATCGGTATCCCCGGGAAATTGCAAACATTGATCTGTACTTTATTGAAAAAACCGGATTGAAATCAAATCTCTCACCCGCAAGATCGAATGGATTGGAATCGATCATCAAGCGAATAAAGGAAATCGCTGAAAATGAATGTGGCCAGAGCAACGTTCAATAATGACAATCTAATTTCATAATAAAGGTCATACAGAATCTGCTATTCCAATGAGTAGCAAGAATACAGCCAACAAGAATATAAATTATTAATCGTTATAAATATCTGCAGATATCCAGAGGTTGAAACAATGGAAGACGACTACGATGAACTCGACGATGTAATTAAGCAGAAACCATCAAAAGGTGAATCTGTCAAAAAGGAGCATGACATGTTGAATAAGGCTGCATCCCACCCGTTAAGGAGGCAAATAGTTAAAACAATCGGAGCTTTTGGGATCAACACAGATGAATTGTCCGCAAACATCGATGAAGAACCTTCTGTACTGAAATACCACATCGATTTCCTGCTCAACGGGGAACTGGTCAGGATTGAAAATGGTGAATACAGGCTGACGGACAAGGGCATTGAGTTGCTTTCCGACTGCCAGTCCGGTAAATCAAATCCTAAATGCTAAAATTGGTTTGTAACCTTTCCAGCTATAAATTTCCACAAACCTCTTTAACTTAAAAACCAATAGGAATTATGGAGGAGTTTTATGAGTTGCGCGATTTGCGGAGCAGAAGCAGACAGTGAATACTGTAAGAAGTGTGAGAAAATCCTGGATGAAATTATTCACCGTGTCGGTGAAAAACGCTGGAGTGCAATGGATGATTGCAGCTACATTTACCCTATGATCAAAAGGGCTGCAAAAGGGGAGCTATCGGTCAACGATATAATTAATGCAATGGAAGTAGAAGACTAACTTCAATACAGGGGAGTGAGATTTCATGAGAGAATTTACACCGGATGGTCTGGCCAAATACAATGGGAAAGACAGGGATGAGATCTATGTTGCCTATAAAGGCAATGTCTATGATGTAACAAACAGTGAGTTATGGATGGCCGGAGATCATCAGGGCATGCATGAAGGTGGCATCGACCTTACAGAAGAAATGGAAGAGGCACCTCATGAGGAAGACGTATTCAATGAATTCGATATAATCGGCATATTTGTGAATAACCATTGAAAGTACATAGGGGATGATTTATCAAAAGAATCCCTTTCTTTTTTCCTTAAAAGAAATTCCTGCTGGCTAATAGGACAAGATATATAAGACCACCAGCAAACTCCCTTCTATGGACAAATACAGACTCATCTGCCCAAAATGTGGCAAGACTTATGGCAAATATGACATGGTATGTCCCACTGATGGAACTCTTTTGAGAACAGAATACTCAAAAACCAGGTTTAAGCCATGTGATCTGCCGGGAATATGGAAATTCTATAACTGGCTACCCGTGGAAGGTATAATCAAAAAGGGAAGCGGAAAAACATTAACCTACAAAAGTGAGAACCTTGCCGATAAACTCGGTCTTGAGAAACTATACATAAGTTTCAACGGTTATTGGCCGGAAAAAGGGGCTTTTATGAGAACCTGCAGCTTCAAGGACCTTGAATCATACCCTACAATGCAGAGGGTAATCGAGCAGAAAGAAAAAAATACAATGGTAGTAGCCTCTGCAGGTAATACTGCCCGTGCCTTTGCACATGTATCCTCTATAACAGGCCTACCTTTACTTCTGGTAGTTCCTGCAAATGCTATTGAAAAACTCTGGATTCCTGCAGGATCTGCATCATCAATCTGTGTTGCAGCTGTACAGGGAGATTACTATGATGCCATATCCATAGCCTCCCGGATTACCGAAAGAGAAGGATTCGTACCTGAAGGCGGTGCTAAGAACGTAGCACGCCGGGATGGAATGGGAACGGTAATGCTGGATGCAACACTGACCATGAAACATCTGCCGGACCACTATTTCCAGGCAGTGGGTAGTGGAACCGGCGGGATTGCTGCCTGGGAAGCAGCTATGCGCCTGAAAGAGGACGGCAGATATGGAGATAAATTACCACAGTTACATCTTGCCCAAAACCTCCCCTGTGCACCCCTTATCCATTTACACGAGGGCGTTCCAGTAGATCCGAAATGTCCTGAAAGAATGTACGACACTGTATTGTTTAACCGCAAACCTCCGTATGCGGTGGGCGGAGGAGTGAGAGATACCCTTGAAGCCACAAAAGGGGATTTTTATGGGATTACCAATGAAGAGGCAGAAGAAGCCAGGTTGCTATTTGAAGAACTTGAAGGCATCGATATTATGAATTCAGCAGCTGTAGCCACAGCCGCTCTGATAAAAGCTGTCAGGAACACAAAGGTGTCAGCATCAGAACTCATAATGCTCAATATCACTGGTGGAGGAGTTAAAAGGGCTTTAAAGGAACTTCCCACCATCAGGCTTGAACCTGATCTCTTAGTATCCCCTGATGACAGTGAAGCGCCAGCAAAGATCATACAAAAAACTGAAGGCAAATTCGAATGAAGGAAGGAGACTACATGGACCCGTCTCAGGAAGTATTCAAGGCTATAAAGGAATCCGGCATTGATTTTATAGTCAGCGTACCGTGTGCCAATCTACAGAAACTCATTCCCATGGTCGACAGTGATCCGGACATCATCCACGTACCCGCCACCAGGGAGGAGGAAGGCATAGGAATCTGCGCCGGGGCCTACATGGGAGGGAAAAAACCGGCCATAATGATGCAAAATTCCGGGATGGGCAATTCCATCAATGCCCTTGCATCTCTCAATCGCCTATACAACATTCCATTACTGATAATTATAAGCCACAGGGGGGTTGAAGGAGAACCCATCTGCGCCCAGGTACCAATGGGTGAAAAAACACCCCTCTTACTCGAAGTTCTGGATATTCCTGCATACAAACCAGATCTTGCACAGTCCAGGAAAACCATCGAAAAAGCCACTAAAAAAGCCTTTGAAGAAGGAAAACAAGCAGCTATCCTATTGAGTATAGGTTTCTGGAGGGAATCATGATACGCTACGGTGCACTTGAGATTCTTGCTGAAAAAGAGGGAGATAAAGACACTCTGATAATTGCAAACATCGGATTCCCCTCAAAAGAATTACACGAAATATATGACAGAAAGGCAAATTTCTACATGCTTGGTTCAATGGGCCTTTCTTCTTCCATAGGACTCGGGCTGGCCCTGGCAAGACCTGAAAGGAAAGTTATCGCAATTGACGGTGATGGGTCGGTACTGATGAATATGGGAAGCCTGGCAACAATAGCCAACCAGCATCCGGATAATTATCTCCTTGTAATCATCGATAATGGTGCATATGGCTCTACGGGCAATCAAATAACCGCAACTGCAGGATTGACAGACCTCAAAAAAGTTGCTTTAGGAGCCGGTGTACAAAATGTTGCCATGGTGTCCGATGAGTCAGGCCTTAAAAAGAAACTGGATACAATGGAAAACGGCGTCCTCATAGTAAAGACAAAAGCCGGCAACAAGAAGGTTCCTGTCATCCGGCTATGTCCTGAAGATATAATTAAGCGGTTTATGGAGAAATCCGCTCTACCATTCCATTCAAGATGAAACTTCCATTCTTTATACTGTCCCTTAATTTTTCAGCCATTATGAGTGCACGTTTACGATCAGACTGGCGCACAACAATAGGGACATTCATACTTTTCCCTTCGTAATCAAATTTTAGACTTCCCAGGTCTGCCTTGAATACATCACTGCATAGAGTGGAGCATAGACCGCAGTTAAAACATGTGTGCCTGTTCAGTACCACTTTATCCCCCTTGAAGTAGATTGAGTCCATCGGACATTTTTCCATTGGTTCACAGACATCACACATGCAACATTTGCCGGGGTTGAAAGCAACCTCAAGATCTACATCTTTCCAGGCATCTGCATAACTTGTCATTGCAACCTTTACCCTGCGATCAGCATCCATTACAGGCATTGGTACTGCGCTGTCCGTTTGCCTGACCGCATCGAATACTGAATCATCAACTACAGGCACTGCAACTGCCCAGGAAACAATACATTCAGGACCTGCAGATGTAGCAAAACCTCCCATATAATCAGCCACCATAGAATGCATATCCGCCGTTGCTATCAAATTGGGTTTTCCCGGGCTGCTACGCGTCCCCGAACCCAGGATGAACCCTTCCGCACCGTTGAGAAGAATGCGACTTCCCACACCGATACCATGGAGATGCGGATCATTCTTTACAGGGTTTATTTGCCCACATCCGGACATAGTGGCTTCAGTGGCATCGGGTGCAAAGGTGGTTGCATGGAAAATCGTGGAAACGGGAGACTGGGAAAAATTCACAAAGGCACTGTAATTCTTAAATGCATGACGCGTTGCAAACAGCTGTGCGTATGGCATATCCTCAATGGACACTGTATCTGAATATTTCTTTCCTTCATCGGTAACTACATCGACATCCACAGGGTTGCCTTCCACAATATCCCGGAAAAGATGGCCACCTCCATAATTTTCCCTGTCATGGCTGTGTGCAGTACCAAAAACCATCAAGTCCAGTATACCCAGCCTTTCATTGGGACAGGGGCCCACATGGGCATCCACTTCATTTATGGTTACAGCAGAAGCGCGGGTGAATTTTTCCCCGGTAGCTACCGGAAATGAGAGGACTGCATAAGTTCCACTCATAATCGCCCTGGTAGCAGCAGTCACCACATCAACATCCTCAAAACCAACATCATCACCTGCATCGATCATATCACAAAGTTCCTGAGAGGTGAAAACTGTTGCATCTTTACGGTTAATTTTCTCAAGAATATGCCCTACTTCCCGCTCCATGTTATTCCTCAGTATTTTTTGTATTTTTTTCACTTAGGTCCGTGAAAAAGTCCCCTATTTCTTTCATATCTTCATGACTTCCCAGTAACACAAGAATATCTCCTTCCAGAATACGTACATCCCCTCCGGGGTTTGTGATAGTTTCCAACCCTCTTCTGATTGCCAGGACTGTAATCCCGAATCGTTGCCTGAGGGAAAGGTCTTCAAGTGTCATCCCTACCACATCAGCTCCCAGAGGTACACGGAGGGAGACTATATTCACATCCGGGATATCAAACTGCATCTGTTCAAAATTCAGGGGATCAGAGGAGACACTGCGAAACATGTCATATCCACCTGACCTGGCATCTTCTATAAACTTTTTTATCTGGTCCTCCGGTACAAGGTAACGTCTGAGTAGGCGGACAAATATTTCCACAGAAGTTTCAAATTCTTCCGGAATAACCTCATTAGCCCCCTGTTCATAGAGCGGACCCATCTCCTGTAGATAACGTGTTCGTGCGATGATATGAATATTGGGATTCATTTCCCTTGCAAGCCAGATCACTCTGCGGGTTGCCGTTGCATCAGAGATACCAACAATCATTATTTTTGCCGAATCAATATCCGCCTGTTCAAGTACACCTTCCTGGGTTGCATCTCCATAAAAAATATTTTCGCCTTTTGAAATACCTTCTCTTACACTCTCTGGATTGGTTTCAATAACCAGATAAGGAATACCAGCTGCCTTTGCAGCTTTTGCCACTGTTTTACCATTGAAACCAAAACCTACGATGATAAGATGGGAAGACATTTTTTCCTTTTTATCGTACATCTTTGTTACATCTTTACGGGCAAAGCCGCATTTGAGCTGATGTGGTATAGGAAGTTTGAGAACATTGGCAGCCACAGAGGGAGAATAGGAAATGGAAAAGGAAGTAACTGCCATTGTGAGAATGGAAATATCCAGAAACATTTGGTATAGGTAGTTGTCCAGGAGACCATATTCAACCCCGAATTTTGAAAGGACGAAAGAGAATTCACCCACCTGGGCAAGTGCCATACCGGTGAGAATGGAATTGCGAAGGGGATATCCCAGAACCATAGAAACAAAACCACTGACAACTCCCTTGAATAACATAACACCAATGGTCACAAGTAATATCAGTAAAGGGTTTTCCAGGAAAAATTGTACATTAAGCAACATTCCTATTGATACGAAAAAAATACTCAAAAAAACATCCTTAAAGGGCAGAATATTGTTCAGTGCCTGATGACTGTATTCAGATTCAGATATCACAAGACCTGCAAGGAAGGCCCCCAATGCCAGGGACAGTCCCGCACTGTAAGTAAGCATAGCAATAGATAGGCATATGACAATCACAGACAGCAGGAACAATTCAGGATTGCGGGTTTTGGCAATGTGATATAGGATATGGGGAATTAGCCATCTGGCAAAAAACATTATGAATATAATAATTGCCAGGGATTTCAGAAGAATCATAAAAATTGAGTTTGCATCATTTCCACCAACCCCTGCCAGGAAAGGAGTTGCCACAATCATTGCCACTACAATGACATCCTGGAACAATAATATAGAAAGGATTGTGCGACCATGCAAACTATGCAATTCGGCTCTTTTTTGGAGTGTCTTGAGCACAATTGCTGTACTGCTTAGAGATATCAAAAACCCCAGGAAAAGGGATTCACTGAAACCAAAACCAAGATATGTAGCTGCAAAAAGAGTTCCAAGGGTTGTAAAAAGAACCTGAAGTCCCCCTCCAAGTACCACAGAACGTTTCATGTTCCAGAGTTCTTTTAAAGATAATTCCACTCCAATGGTAAACAGCAAAAGAATAATGCCTATCTCAGCAAGGATGTTGATATCATCAGGATTATTTATGAATCCCAGCCCATAAGGACCCACCAGAATACCAGTTACTAGGAAACCGACTATAATGGAAATATGAAGTTTGTTACATACATAAAGCACAAAAATAGATATTCCAAAAATGATTATAATATCATTAAGTATAGCCGATTCCATAAAAATGAATTATGTGAAGATATCTAATAAATATATTCATTTCAAGGTGTTTTTAAACCTGAAATTAAAAATGTCCTGATTATTTCAACCCCCGGTGCTTTTTAAAAAACAAAAATCTCATATAATTTAGCACCATAAATCTGATAGAAGTGTTTTTTAATTGATACATCCCTGGAGATCGAATGATAGAAGACCTCAAAGAAACTACAAAGGAAGTAATACAGGCAGTGCTTCCTTTAACTGTAGCAGTATTTTTTCTCATGGTCATAATTGGAATGAATCATGATATGTTCCTATCTTTTTTTATGGGTTCATTAATGGTCATATTGGGTATGATTCTTTTTCTTCTGGGTGTCAAAATAGGCATGCTTCCCATTGGGGAATCAATTGGTTCTGAATTATCAAAACACAATTCTTTATTGTTCATCCTTGGTTCTGCATTCATCTTATCATTTATGGCAACTGTTGCAGAACCCGATGTGAGGGTACTAAGTTCAATGATAGATTCGGTCTCAGAAGATAGTATCTCTCGCAATGTACTGATTATCTCAATTGCCTCAGGGGTTGGGTTTTTTGTGGCCGTGTCTATGTTGAGAATCGCCTATGGAGTCCCGATTAAATATCTATTTACAGTTGGGTACCTGATTATTCTGGTATTATCCTTTTTTACAAATCCCGACTATCTGGCCATAGCTTTTGATGCAGGTGGGGTAACTACAGGTCCCATGACAGTACCTATAATCCTTGCACTTGGAATAGGTACAGTGTCGGTACTCGGAGATAAATCTGCACTTACCGAAGGCTTTGGACTGATAGGGCTTGCTTCTATTGGACCCATACTCGCAGTAATGCTCCTGGGGGTACTTGTACCTTGACTGCCGTTGAACACAGCCAGGACCTATTAGCCGTGGTTCTTGAAGTTCTTGAAGCACTGCTACCACTTGTTATCTTTTTCCTTGTATTCCAGTTATTGTATCTGAAATTTCCCTCCTCATATTTCCTAAAACTCATGGCAGGTCTTTCAATAACTGCAATGGGAATGATACTGTTTCTCTATGGGGTTTACAACGGATTTTTCCCGGTTGGTCTGGAGATTGGGAGTTATTTTGGACAAATAAAATCCAAGTGGATTTTGATACCAGTTGGTTTTGTGTTGGGATTTCTGGCCACTTTTGCAGAACCCGCTGTGAGAGTATTATGCTACCAGGTAGAGGAATCATCAAGTGGATACATTAAATCAAATTTAATGCTTTATACCTTATCTGTAAGTGTTGCTG
This sequence comes from Methanohalophilus halophilus, assembly GCF_001889405.1. NCBI lineage: Archaea > Methanobacteriati > Methanobacteriota > Methanomicrobia > Methanosarcinales > Methanosarcinaceae > Methanohalophilus > Methanohalophilus halophilus. Next base: position 986,015 of record NZ_CP017921.1, on the reverse strand, counting down.
CATTTGTTGCCATCGCAATGACCAAGCTGGTTTATGGAATACCTTTCCTTTACATAATAGTTCCTGGTTATCTGATTGTCCTTGTGCTATTATGGTTTTGTGATAAAGATTTTATAGCAATTGCTTTTGACTCGGGAGGTGTGGCAACCGGCCCAATGGCTGTGACCTTCCTTATGTCAATGGCTGTAGGTGTGGCCACATCCCAACCAGATAGCAATCCCATAGTGGATGGATTTGGAATGATTGCATTGATAGCGCTGGCACCTATTATATTTGTCATGATGTTAGGTGTATATATGAGATACATAGGAGGAACTGACAGTGAATAATGATGTGGATGATCTTGTCCTTATAGTGACAATCGTGAAAAAGGGATGGGGAGATACTGTTATAAATGCATCCCGTAAAGCAGGTTCAAAGGGTGGAACAATTATTTTCGGGCGGGGCACAGGTGTACATGAAAAGAAACATTTTCTTGGTAATTTAATTGAGCCTGAAAAGGAAATAGTACTAACAGTTGCCAAATCCTCAAATGCCGATAACATATTGGAATTTATCCAAAAAGACGTGGGTCTTGACAAACCTGGTTGTGGAATGGGATTTGTAGTACCGGTTGAAAAAGTATTTGGAACCGCTCACATAATATGTGAACTGGATCCGGAATGTGAACATCAATATACAGATACAGAGGATTGAGATATATTCAATAACATATCCGTCTACATTTTATTTTTGCAGCAGCAATAAAGATCATACATGACTGCAAGAAAAATTAATGGGAACCGCTTTTGAAAGATTCAACCCCGAGAATACCCGCAATCTCCAATCCTTCACTGCCAAGTTCAGAAAGACGGTTGAATATTTCGCTTCGATCCACGTATTTTTCAGTGCGTGTTCCATCTTCTTGCTCGATCTTGATGGTAATTTCACCCTTAACATATCCTCTTTCACGACATTGGGTTATAATGTCTGAATACTGTTCTGCAACGGCCTTTAAGCAGTCAAATATCTCATTGCTGTAAATTGCACTCTCATCACCGGCCATCAAATTGACAAGTTTGCGGGAAGCAATATTGGACCGGGCAAAATCCACAAGGTTTTTGATAAGTGAATCAATCTCTTCGAGAGTTATTGATTTAAAAAGCGCAGGGTCTGCAGTAATATCAGTATCATCAAAAATCACGGAATACTCATCGCCATCTGAAATGATTTTCAGAGAATGGTCTGCCTTTTTATTGCTGAAAGAGGCTTCCACATGTTCATTGCCATCATACTCAAACGATTTCAGTAAATACTCGGACAGGTCTTCCATTTTGATCTTTTTTTCCTTGGATATTAATCCGGCACGTGTCCACGTGGGGATGAAAAGAGTATCAATCAGATCTTTTATCGCAACAGAAGACCTGTTATAACCCAATTCAAAGAAAGATTGCATTGAGCCCAGGGTTGATATCTTCTTGCCGATTAAGTGGCCATTTTCCGCTTCCATGGAATAGCTTTCATGAGAACCATAAATTCCGCCTTCAAAAAGAGGATTCAACATAGAAAGGACCTGACTGCCAACAGAATTCATGAATTTGTTATAGTCATTTCTTTCCTTTTCGATGGAGAGATTTACCTGTTCCAACCCTTCCTGTGCAGCCCTATCACAGGCGTCCAGAACTGATCTTTTATATTCATCCAGATGGTGGCCGGCAAAATCAGAATCAAGGGACTTGACACAGTCCACAACTTTATCGTTGGAACTGTTCAGTTCCTCCAGTGCCTTTTCAAGAGAATAGGTGCTTTTACGATAATTTTCATTTTTTTCAATAGCCTCCTTTTCTACAGGAAGAACTTTGGAACAGGCATCCACAAAGTTCTTTAAATCCTCAATGAAATCCCGCTGTACAGGCAGATCAGTAGAATCCTGAAATGTATATTTCATGTTTCCCCCGGTTTAATGCTAAATATCTGCCTGCAAACATTATATATGTTATTGTGGGGATTTACAGGAGAACTTCCCTGACAGGGGCAAGTAACAGGCTCATGTATTTTACAGCACCGTTTTTTAGATCCATTGGGTGCAGTGTTCCATCTTCAAAGATTTTTACAAGTTCCTCGTAACCATTGCATGTAAGATTGCCACCAAATTTTTCAGGCCTTTCGAACACGACCTCTTCATAACGGGGTAATATATGGTAACGGAAGAGCTGTAACACAGGATTATCGACTACCTCACCAGCAGGACAGAAAGCTTTTTTCATCTTTTTCTTGATGGCTGCCTCATCATCATCCACAGAAATATAATTACCCCTGGAAGATGCCATTTTATCGCCGTCAAGTCCCAGCAGGATGGGAGTATGAAGACATATCGGTGCCCTGTAACCCATGCCAGGCAGTCCTTCACGGGCAAGCATGTGTATCTTACGCTGATCAATTCCTCCCACAGCTACATCAACATCAAGCATAGCAATATCAATGGCCTGCATTATTGGATAGACCATCTGGGAAACCCGCGGATCATCCATTGTCCTTCCGACCTCATCCATACTGCGGCGCGCCCTGTTCAGGGAAGTGGTACAGGTGAGTTTGAGTACATTGAGCATATATTCCTCACCCAGCTGGAAATCCGAACCATAAACAAAATTGGTTTTATCGGGATCAAGTCCCAGTGCGAGGAAGCATCTCCTGTTGTAATCAGCAATTTGTTTTACTTCTTCCATAGTACCTTTCTGATTCAGGAAAGCGTGCACATCTGCAAGTAGTACCGTAATATTGAAGCCGGCCTTCTGAAGGTCGATCAATTTGTTTACGGTAAGCACGTGGCCCATATGTATCTTACCGCTTGGTTCGTAACCGGTGTAGGCCGATGGCTCTGCTTTTGTTTCCATCAGTCCATAAAGTTCCTTCTCTGTAACAATTTCCTGAGCATTCCTTTTAACAAGATCTATTCTGTCCATGGAGTCACCGCATAAAATAATTTAACTGATAATAAGGTCAATAATTGTGCAATCTCTATTCAATCCAGAGATATATGTCTTTTGAGGAAATTATCTCCCTCTTCTGTACTGAAAAGAGGCAAATCCCAATCCTGGGATATACGTGTACGTGTGGAATGTGTCATTTCCTCCAGAAGAGGATTATATCCTTCTATTGGATATTTTTCCCTGTATACAGCCACACCTCGCCTTTGCCATGCAGGTTTCTTTGCCAGATTCGTGCCTCTTTCAAACATCATCTCATGTATGTCCTGTGATTTCTTACCATGCATTACTGAAGCTGCACTCTTTCTGTCCATACCTTCATCTATAAGAGTATAATAACCATAAGAACTAACAAAATTGCGCCAGGCTTCCTGTTGTCGCCACTGCATATATTCAGTAAAATGGTCATTGCATACAGGAATCACGCGGCAGTCAAAAGCCACAGGTTCCGCAATTCCTGAAAAAAGGGTAAAAGCACTGCTCAAAAATGAAGGTACAACCGAATCAAGTTTCTCCACTCTTCTGTCAAAGGGTAAATCCTTGAATACGATGTTTGCCTCATCAGAAAAAGTGTATGCAAAAACCGGGTTCATGTTGCTCTTTTTAAAAAACAACTCTATCGAATCGGCCATACAGGTGGCAAAGAAAAGATCATAGGGTTTTTCAAACCCTTCTTTTTTCAGGGTACGCTGGAAGTTCCTGCCATCTACGCGAAGAATTACCGGAGATACACAACGCAAATCGGCATAGATCTCTCGCTCTTTCATGAGATGATCAGTCTTCTACTTGCTCTTTTTTCCTGAATTTGCTGACAACATCCCTGATAAGAACGATGTCCCCGCTTGTGACTACCCAGCGATAGGGAATTATGACACCCCTTGTAGGCACATCGAAAAAATCACGGCTGATGTCAGAAAGAGCAAGACCACTTATTACTCCCTCGTCTACGTTCATTACAAGATCGTCAACTTTACCCACATAAGTACCGAGGTTGGTATATACGTTTAACCCAAAGAGTGATGTAATATCTGCGCGCATGTTATTCCCTGTTATAGTTGTATATTGTATAAGAATTTACGTTGATCATATATATAAATACATTTTCTTAAATGATATATATTCTGGCAAATTTAATTACATGAGCTGAATCCATCATATAAAATATTGGTGACATTAATGCTTACAAGTACTTATATCCACATCCCGGGTATCGGGAAAGAAACCGAGAGGAAGATATGGTCCGGTGGGATCACCACATGGAATGATTTCCTGCAGAATAAAAGCTCAATAAAACTCCCGGGTTCCAAAAAAGATAAAATTGCAATGGAAATTGAAAACTCCATCGAAAAACTGGAGATACGCGATATCCCTTATTTTGCAAAATCGATACCTGCATCCGAACACTGGAGAGGATTCCGTAATTTTTCGGACTCTGTAGCCTACGTGGATATTGAAACCACAGGGCTTTCACCTTCATCCTCTAAAATAACTGTCATTGGAGTTTATGACGGCAAAGATGTGAAAAGTTTCGTGCGGGGCATAAATCTGGAAGAAATAGTACAGGAGATGGAACAATACGATTTCCTGGTGACTTTCAATGGTGCGCGTTTTGACCTTCCCTTTATACAGAGAGAGTTCCCTCAGATCACAATGGAGCAAATGCATACCGATCTTATGTATCCATTAAGGAGAATAGGTTTGAAAGGCGGACTGAAGAATATAGAACACATGCTGGGAATCAACCGCTCCGAAGAGACTGAAGGCATGGACGGTTTTGAAGCCGTGCGCCTGTGGAAGGAATATGAAAAAGGAAAAGAAGAAGCCCTTGACCTGCTTCTTGAGTACAACCGGGAAGATATAGTGAATCTGGAAACCATCCTGGATATTACATATGAGAGGTTCGTTGAACACTGCTACAAGGGGTGCACAACACATAAATGAGTGAAAATGTTGCCCCGCGACATCCGGACATATCGGATTTCCCCCACCTGCCCGGCGTATACCTGATGAAGGATGCAAATGATACCATTATCTACATCGGTAAAGCCAGGGACCTGAAGAAAAGGGTCAGTCAGTACTTCCAGACTGACAAAAACAAGAGTCCCAAAACAAAGGTCCTTGTTAGCAAGATCAGGGACATAGAATACATAGTTACATCCACAGAAGTTGAAGCCCTGATCCTGGAAGCCAACCTGATAAAAAAGAACAGGCCCAGGTACAATATCAGCCTTAAGGATGACAAACGTTATCCCTATGTGAAGGTCACCGTCAATTCCAGATACCCGCGCATATATCTGGTCAGACGCAGGTTAATGGATGATGCTGTGTATTTTGGTCCATACACCAGTGTAAAGCCGGTGCGCACCACCCTTGACCTGATATCCCAGATCTTCAAAATCCGCAGGTGTCACGGCAATCCCGCCCAGAAGAAAAGGCCCTGTCTGAACTATCATATAAATCGCTGCATGGGACCCTGTACAGGAGATGTGGATGCGGAAGAATACAGGGATAATGTGAAGGCAGCAGTAAAATACCTCAGGGGGGACACCGGTGACCTGCTGGGCAAACTCAGACAGCAAATGCAGGAATACGCAGAAAAACAGCGATATGAAGCAGCTTCGGTTATCCGGGACCAGATTGAAGGCTTAAGGGAACTTGCAAAACAGCAAAGGACAACTGCAGGAATCGATGACAGGGATGTAATCGGGTTGCATGTGGATGAAAAAGACATCTATGTCCAGCTTTTCTATGTCCGAAGTGGCAACATGGTTGGGAGAGCGGATTTTGAATTGAACCGGGGTAAAAGTACTTCCTCTGAAATTATCGCCGAATTCATTAAGCAATACTATCAGGATTCCCCTGTACCTCCCGAAATTGTTGTTCCGGAAATGCCTCCAGAAGAAGAAGTAATCCTGAAATGGCTTTCTGAAAAGGCTGGCAGGAAAGTCACCCTGAACATTCCCCGGATAGGGGAAAAGAAAAAACTCCTTGATATGGCGATGAAAAATGCCACAATGGCCCGAGAGAGGACAAACACGGAGAAAGCAAAAAAGGAGGGGACACTGAAAGGGCTCGAGACCCTGCAGGAAAAACTGGGAATTGGTACACTGCCCCGGCACATAGAAGGTTTTGACATATCCAATATATCGGGAAGTGACCCGGTAGCTTCGATGGTGGTGTTCAAAAACGGTACACCTTCAAAAGCCGATTACAGGCATTACAATATCAAAGGTGTTGAAGGAATTGATGATTTTGCCATGATGGCCGAAGCTGTTGACAGGCGATACTCCCGCATGAAAGAAGATAAACAAGCCATGCCTGACCTCATACTTATCGATGGGGGAGAAGGACAGGTCAACGCCGCAAACCGGGAATTACAAAAACTGCAGATGAATATACCTGTAATCGGCCTTGCCAAGAAATTTGAACATATAATTTTTCCAGACACCCATCCCCGTAAACTGCTGATTCTGCCAAAAAAATCTCCTGCACTAAAAATACTAATGCAGATCAGGGATGAAGCACACAGGTTTGCAGTGGCTTCCCACAGGAAAAGAAGGTCAGCAAGACTTTCCCATTCCGAACTGGATGGGATTGAAGGAATAGGGGAAAAGAAAAAGAAAGAGCTTCTGCAACATTTCGGATCTGTGGAAAAGGTCAGAGAGGCTGAGGAAAAAGAGATCGCAGAAATTGAAGGTATCGGAAAGGCACTCTCAAGGCGTATTGCCGAAAAGCTCAGGGAACAAAAATGAGCACGACAATTATATAAAAAATACTGTCCTAATTTACTGTAAGGGGGAGTAGATAATGAGTTATAAAAAAATGCTTATTTCCATTGATGGTTCCGATTATTCGAAACAGGTGCTTGATGCGGGAATGGAAATTGCAAAGTGGTTGGATAGTCGTATTTACGTTGTTTATGTGGTACATCCCGGTTCATCACTCCTGTCAAATCCTAATTCCTGGAGCCCTTCTCGCCGGGTGCTGGAGGAGATGGGCAAAGACGCATTCAGGAAGGCAATGGCTATTGCAAAAGATAAAGGGTTGTCCTGCGAGACAAAAATGCTGGAAGGATATCCGTCAGATAAGATCATGGATTTTGCTCAACGTAAGAGTGTTGATATGATCGTCATTGGTTCCAGGGGTCAGCATAGCACCAAAGAATTCCTGCTTGGCGGTGTTGCGGAGAAGGTGATACGCAATTCTAAAAAACCTGTATATGTGGTCCGTTAAAAATATTTTTAAATACTATGCCAGCGCGGTTAGTCCCAGGTGATGCAGATAGCTTTGATAAGTAAAGAGCTCGCACAGGCCAGATCAGACCTTTCTGCTGTAGAGGCATATCCTTTTGAAGAACTGGTTGATATAATCAAAGATGTGGGTTTTGAATGCAGCAGGTGTACACGCTGTTGCACCCGTGATTACAATGATCATGTTTTCCTGCTGGAGAAGGATGTTGAGAGAATCGAGATGATCGATCCTTCAAAAATCACACCTGCACCTTATTTCGATTACTGTGATAACAAGGGCAATTTCTATGTACAGGGGTATGCCCTGACCTACAAGAATGACGGCACCTGTGTTTTCCTGGGAGAAGATGGCCTCTGTACCATATACAAACAGAGGCCCGCAATATGCAGCATATATCCGTATATGCTCAATCGTGAACCCGACAAAAGGGGTAAACTCCTGTGGAGACATGTGGCCGGATTGAATGAACACGGTTACTACCACTGTGAAATGACTGAGAAGGGTGCCATGTATATGGCAAAAGATGTGGTGGAATATGAAACCGGTTTCCTGCAGCACCGAATAGATTTCCTTACTACCCTGCTCTCCCATTTCAGGGAAAATAAACTCAAACCTTCCCAGAGACAGTACGAAAGACAGATGAAAAAATACAATTCAGGAAAAGAAATTGTCGTTAACATCTACCACTGCGGACAATTTCATACTCACCGTATTGCAGATAGAAGTTAAGCCCATTTTCCTGTCAATTTCCCATCCAGTGCCAGTTTACCCAGAAGCTTATTTACATTCGGTTCAATCGGTGCAGGAACTATATTTTCATAGGGAGTCGAAGGCAGTGGGGTCAGATAATGAGCCCGCACCTTGCCACCTTTACTGATTATCCAGTTGATCATATCCAGGGTGATTCGCTGGTCCTCTTCGTTTTCACCGGGAAAACCGAATATAAAATCCACCATCGGCACGATAGCTTTGTCCACACAAAGCTCAACGGCATTAAAGATATCTGCACTGCTATGTCCCCTGCGAATTTGCCAGAGGATCCTATCACTGCCTGATTGGCCACCCAGGCTTATACTTTTGTTTGTGCAGTATTTATCTACCAGGTTCAGAGCATCCTTGGACACGAATTCAGGACGCACTTCCGAGGGGAAAGTGCCAAAATAGATATTTCTTCCTTCAAGTTTTGCGAGGGAGGAAAGTAATTTCTCAACTTTATCCAGCCTCGGATGAATTCCGTCACTCCCGTATGCAAAAGCATTTGAAGAGGTGAATCTCAGTTCATTGTAGCAGCGTGCATGACGAACAATGGAATCAATACTTCGATGACGCATTTTGTGACCGAAAAGCCTGGGAGTCTGGCAATATTTGCAATTCCAGGGACATCCACGGCTGATTTCAATTGGTGACCTGGGGCCATCACAGTCAAAACAGGGATAATCATCAAGGTTTACCGGTTGCCGGGCAGCCGTGTGCACAATTCTGCCGTTTGTTTTGTAGGCAATCCCGGCTACTTTTGAAACATCTCCATCTATCTGCAGGGTATCCACAAGTTGTGGCAGGGTTTCTTCTCCCTCTCCGATCACCACATAATCAAAAAACTCAAGAGTTTCTTCCACTGATCCTGATGGGTGCGGCCCTCCTGCTATATAAACAGAATCGGTGTTTGAAGAGGATACTTCCGCAAATATGCCGGATTTTTGTGAGGTGGAAAAACTGTACACCATTATACCTTCAACCGGATGCCTGACAAAACCTGCATTTTCAAGTAAGGGATAAAGAGCAGCCAGACTGTATGAGTTCTTTCGATGCCACCGGAGATTTATATCCATTCAGTGCACTTCCTTAAACAGTAACTACAGTGAAAGGGACCGGCGTGAAACACAACAGGCCCAGCACGAAGGTAACTATTCCCAGTAGCATCCTTCTACTGCCAAGTTCGTGCCTGTCTTCCATTGGCCGGGGATGGCCTGCAGCAGCGAAAAGGAAGAGTAAAATCGCCCAGAAAAACCAGATACCGGCATTCTGGCCCATTACATTACCGATATAAATGGCTATCAATCCGAGTACAACCGGCATTGTAGAAGAAATATATTTCGCTTTTTCGCCAAGCATTGCACGCATGGCATGCCCTCCGTCCAGCTGGCCTGAAGGTAGCAGGTTGAGCAGGGTGACAAACATGCCCACCCAGCCGGCAAAAGCCACAGGGTGAATGGTTTGGCCACTGGAACCCATTAGCCATTGCAGGAAGGCAAATAGGGGAGGCATCTGCAGGTCTATCATAATGGACCCGGGCAGCGGGGAAAACTCCACCGGGGGCTGCATCAAACCTATGATAGTTACAATTACTGAAGCCACAAGCCCTACAAGAGGGCCTGAAACTGCCACATCAAACAGGGATTTCCTGTCCGGTATCATTCCTTTGTGTTTGATAACCGCCCCCATTGTTCCGATTATGGAGGGAAAGGGAATAAAATAGGGCAGGGAAGTTTTCATGCCATGCCTGCGAGCTGCGAGGTAGTGTCCCATCTCATGTGAACCCAACACACCCATTATAGCGATAGTAAAAGGTAATCCTTCAAAAGCAGAAATAGGATCTGCAATTACATCTGCCCCAAACATACTTGCACCGGCAAACATGGTTGTAAAAAAAGTGGCTATTGCCAGCACAACATTAATCCAGATCCTGTCTTTTCCTTGTTTGAAGGGAATCGCTGCAATTACCTCTTCTCCTAACTTAGATTCGATATCAAGGTTGTAACCCCTGGAGGCAAACTGCGCTGTGAGGGATTCCTGTATGACCTTGCGGCTAACCCGTGACATCCCATAGAAATAGACTGACCCGGCATGGTAGTTCACCTCATATACCCTGAAAAAGGGACTTACCTGAAGGTACATCCAGTCAATAAGCTGTTTGACCTGAGGGTCTACTGAAGATTTCCGTTTTAAGCCCATCTTAATCCTTTATTTCCAGCCAGCCTTCATTGCCGTCTACACTAACGTTCATACCATCCTTCAGCATCTCAAATGGATTACTTTCCAGGCCATCAACCAGAGGAATTTCGGATATGATCGCTCCCACAGCTACTATCGGTTCACATTCCAGGTTTACCATTGCAACCGGAGCAACACCATTTTTGAAAAGCTGGTATATTACATAGGAACCCACTGTCGAGCCTTTCCCATGAGGAAATACCAATACCTTGCCAGCTATATTTTTCCCGAAAAGACAATGTTCTGGATCAACTATTTTACCGGTTTGGGGATCAACATTGCCCAGAAATGAGATGGGGTCTTCTGAAAGCAATACTTCACCGCCAGCACTTCCTTTTGAGATGCCCCTGCCTTTAATCCGAATGGGCTCCACCCCCTTTTTCCATGCACTTTTCAATATTGGCAATTGTTGCGGCGACCTTGCACATTCCGGGCAGGTAGGCATAGGCTTTTCCGGAATTTACTGCCATGTGAGAGAACTTATCGGTTGCCGGGGAGACCACCATACATGTGTCACAGAGAACCTTTGCACCACTTTTCTCGATACGTTCTACAAGCCTGGGATTGGACGCAGCAACTTCTCTTGAAGTAAATATCCAGACATTGTTGTCCACGACCTTACCTTCAAGCTTTGCAGCAACATCTTCCAGTTCTTCCGGTGAACAGTGAGGACAACCCACAGCAGCGCTGTCACATTCTGTAATTCCATCACCTGATACTGTTTCATAAACTTCATCTATCTGCTTTCTTTCAATCGTCAATTGTTCTGCGGGCAGCTCGAAATCTTTCCTGCAACTTTCAGGAGTGACGCCTTCCACATGATAGAGGGCTACCGCACCCGATGCAGCCATTGCAGCACCCAGAGCTTTGAGCTGGTCCCTGTGAGGTGTAGATTGCATCCTGAATAGGGGCACACGTTTACCTGCTGCTTTGCCTGCGATATAGCCCAGGACTGCATAGTCCGAAGCATCCAGTTCACAGTCCACGGAGATCATAAGTTCAGGCGTCCTGTTTTCATCCAGATGATAGCCATAGTTTGCAGTTTTACCCACAAGAGCTGCACAAAGAGCAGAAGGGCCACCTTCACGGTTGGTACGGGCTCCAATAACGGAATTGGCGTAGGATACAGCTGATGATTCACTCCAGGCAAGATGATCACCGTAGGAAGCCGAGAAACTTTGCAGATAGTAAGGCGTACATGTACACTGGACCTCTATACCCAAGCTCCTATATGCCTGGATGATCTCCTGCTGCTTTTCAGCAAATTGGGCAGATACTCCCATCTCCTGCCATCTTTCAAGATCCATGCCGGCAGGGTTGAGGATAGAAGGCACCTGAACCTTGCCTTCAAGGTCGGATATCCATTCCAGACCGGCATCACCCATTGTTTTATAGGAGACGCCTGCAATCTGGGCACTTTTAATGGGAATCAGGCGGTCTGCTTCGTAAATATCACCCAGTGCGACCAGGATTTCCATGGCCTTTTGCAGGGTCGGGCCCCTTTCTCCTGCGAGTATTCTTTCTTCTTCAGGTGTGAGATACATATAATTAACCTTCAAATGTGATCAGTAAATGTTTTTTGGCATCGTTGCTCTTTCGAATTTCTCTTTTTCTGCCAGAACCTTTGTGGCATCAATACCCATTTTAGTAGTTGTACCATCGGATGCTCCACGGGGGTCAAGAGAACTTCCCCGGACTCCGGGAATTATCATAACATCTGAATCCGCCTTCACACGTGTTGCCATAGCAAATTCGATGTCATCACTGTCAAATATATCTATATCCTCATCCACAACAATCACATGTTTGAGGCTGGTGTGGGCGGCAAACGCGGCCATTATGGCGTTTTTTGCATCTCCCTCTGTCTGCTTTTCAATCTGGACAATGGCATGAAGGTAGCAGCACCCCCCTTCGGTCAGAATTACATTTTTTACCTTTGTAACTTCCCCGACAGCCCCGTAAATACGGGGTTCATAGGGAACACCCATCATCAACAGGTGTTCAGGACCTGCGGGTAATATTCCATGATATATGGGGTCTTTACGGTGCCATATTTTTGTAATCGTTATGACAGGTTCCTGGCGTACAAGATCATAGGTACCCGTGATATCCACAAATGGCCCTTCGGCTGTCCTTTCTTCGGGATAGATGTAACCTTCCATGACAATTTCAGAATGTGGGACCTTTACACCATTGTCACATTCAAAAAGTTCCACGGGCTTTCCCATCAGGGCGGCCGCATAATTAAATTCCTTGCCTTCCCCGACCCGCGTGGTGGATGCAAAAGCAACCGCAGGATGCGCTCCCAGTACTATGGAAACAGGCAATGGATCCCCATTGTTTTCAGCCTCCTTTTGCAGAAGATATGTATGTCTTGGAGGCACGAGGCGCCCGGCCAGTTTATTTTTCCCTACAACCATCAGGCGATGGATCGAGGCATTTGTAACACCATCATATTCGGAAACAACTATTCCTGCCGTGATATAGGGACCACCGTCTTTCTCAAAGTGGGTCATTATAGGAAGAGAATAGAGGTCCACTTCATCTACACAAACTTCTTTTGTAGGAGAAGAATCCACCATCCTTATTTCACCATCCGGTTGTATCCCTGAAAGGCTCTGGATAATGTCCCTTCTATTGACATTAAGCATTGCTCCCAGCTCATCCCGGCTTCCCAGCACGTTCATGATCGCCCGGTGGCCATTAATATTCTCGAAAAGGACCGGTCCGGCGGTATTTTTTGCAATCATTGGTGCCTCGTACTCGGCATTCACCTTTTCTTTGATTACGGTAAGCCTGCCGGAAGTACGAATCCTGTCAAGAAAATCTCTGAGGGTCATTGGTTATACTATAAAAGGGAATGATAAATACATATTGCCATTAAAAGGTTGTAAGCTCCCATCAAATAATTGTGGGAAACAGGATAATGGAAAGGAAGTTGACAGGAGCCCACCGATATTCGGCAATTGAGAGAATGATACCGGCATTATAAATACCATCTATTTTGCATCACGTGTGTAATCCAGATAGCTAACAATATCAGTACTCAAATCCATCTGCTTCATTGATATTTTTGAGGACTTGTGCAATCAATAGCTGCACTTCCTCTGAATGAGATTCGGATAATTCCCCACCTTCAATCTTGAGCAGTTCTCCTATATCCCCTATCATACTATGGATCATGGAAAGCATTTCTTCCTGGCCTATCAGGCCTGCATAATATGCGTAAAAAAAAGTTGTGCCACTACGTCTGATTTTTTTCTTGAAGGCTGAATGGGCATTGGATACTTCCTGCCTGGAATATGGACTTTCTGCAAATGGCACAATATCCGGCAGGTTTTCACCTATCCAGGTCATTTCCGAATGATCGGATACATTTTTGAAGTCTGCACAGAGGCGAGCAATCATCCATTCACGCGCTGTCAAATGAGTTGTAGATTTTAGGTACCTGTTGACTTCAGAGTATGTCTTGTTTTCCATTTTCTTGAATTTCTCATACCTATTCATGCTGATACCTTCTTTGTATTGCAACCACCATCATACTCATTGCTGTAATGTTTTAATAGTTTTTTCATAAGAAAAATGAAACATCCCACTCTGCACACAAGGAGTCACAGATCAGATCATAAAAAATTAAAAGAAATGTTTACATGATTGGCCTGTATGCCGGAAACTCAGGGAAATATCTCATCCAATTTTTTCCTTCCTGCAATGACATCATCCAGGGAAAAGACTTCAAGATTGAATATTCCACCAAATCCTGACAATTCTTCGAGTACGGTATAATCGATACAACCCGAACCCGGGCCAAGGTGTGCATCTCCGAAATAATCACCCGTGCACTCCCCGTGATTATCATGAACGTGTACATGGACAACATGTTCTGCAAAATGTCTAGCAAAATGCCTGAGCAGTCCACAGTCCCCCCTGCAGGTCAGATTGGCATGGCCCACATCAAAAGTGATACCAAGTGAAGGAGAATCAACTTCAAGAACTGCCCTTACAACTTCCTCTGCACCACAACAGAGATTATCAGGAGCTGTATTTTCCTTATTTTCAAGCCCCAGTACCACACCCCTATCCGAAGCAAAGGCTGCCAGTTCTTTCAGGTTTGCAATCATTTTGTTGAAAGATTTTTCATAATCTCCCCCCTGGATACCGGGATGGATGACAACGGCATGGGACCCTATCTCTGCGGCAAGATCAATGGACTCTTCCATGAGTCTGAAATCCTGTTTATCCATGGCTGCCGTATCAACCACAAGATCAGAAGGATAGGTTGGTACATCGGCAAAATAAGGAGCATGGATCGATGTCTCCAGATCACAGGTGGATAATTCATCAAGTATTGAAGAGAGTCGCTCCCTGTCCAGTGTATTCCCGTTATATACACCAAGCTTGGGAATATAGAGTTCAACAGAATCAACATATTCATCGAGTTCGGGCAGCGGGGCTGCAAAGGAAGATGCACCAATCATATAGAATACTGTTCTGCAAGCAATAAATAATCCTTTTGGTAAGGCAAGATAGCAAAATACTTATTGTAAATACAGGATAAATGCCAGCGATGAAACTCTACGTGCCGCATGTGGGACATATGGAAGGATTGCAGAAATTACTTGCAGACCCATCCAAAATACATTCTGTCTACATGGCGGGTTCACCTGACTATATTGGTACCGGCAGGACAAACCTGAGTGCGCCCACCCTGGAATCCATAGCAGAACAAACCGAGTACGCCCATGAGAAGGGTGTTAAGATCGATATGGTACTCAACAGTTCCTGCATGGGAGGCCAGCAGCTTACACCTGAGGGGTACAGGGCCATCGGATGGTATCTGGACAGGCTCAATGATATAGGAATAGATTCCCTTACTGTGGCAGATCCCTATCTCATAGAAATGATTGCCCATGAATACGACATGGAAACAGTGGTATCCGTACTTTCTTTTGTAGACTCTCCGCAAAAGGCTGAATTCTATGAAGGACTGGGGGCAGACACCATTGTTGTTGATCCCGTGGTAAACAGGGATTTTGGAAAACTTGAAGCCATCAGAGATGTTACTTCAGGCGACCTGAAACTGCTGGTCAACGAAGCGTGTCTTTACCAGTGCCCGTTCAGGTATGCCCATTTCAACTTCTTCTCACACGCCAACGGTCCGGGCCCAAAACCCAATGTCATAGACGATTATTATTATTACAAATGCCTCTCGCTACGCATTCGCAATCCAGAACAGATCATCAAATCTCCCTGGATACGTCCTGAAGACTTGAGTGAATACAAACACATCACGGACATGTTCAAGATCGGCGGAAGAACTCATTTTGTAGAATGGATCCTCAATAACATCAATGCCTACTACAACGAATCCTATGACGGGAACCTTCTGGATCTGCTTGACAGCATAAAAGACCTGAAAGATACATTCTACGTTGCCAACAGGGATCTGGAAGGTGCCATTGAGCAATGGGAAAAATGCGACAAGAATTGCCATAAATGCGGGTACTGCAAGCGTCTGGCAGAAAATATTATTAAAATTCAGACTGAAGATGGAAATAAGAAACTATCTTCCATTCGAAATCCAGAGGACATATGATGACAATTACCAACTCCCTATTGAAAGTGCGCACTGAACTTGAGGATAATCTGAGAAACCTGCTTGGAATTCCTGTTTATCTGATTGAATTGGACGCTTTCGCATTGCCCTGTGGGTGCAGCGGTGCTACTATAAATATCAGGGGTTTTACGGTAGATGATATCGAAGTATTCGAAGAACATATCCTTAAGTTTCTGGAAGAGGCTACCCTGAAACTTGAGATACAACCGTCTTTCCTTTTTGCCAGGTTGATACCCGGCACAGCAGAAGTAGCTTCACTCAATGCAAGAATGCTCTGCGACAGCTGCTACAGGGATTTTGCAAGGGGCGAGGGGAAACAGCCCCGTCCTGATATATATATTCTCAAACTAGAAAAGAACAAATAAATCGATTCCGGGAGACAAATCCGAAAGGTTTATGAATTATATTAAATAATCCAAACCCACCTTAGATGAGTCTATGTTATAATTCATAACATACGGAACAAACTCCAGAGAGTTGTTCTACAACAATACATGGATTTATTATAATTAATTAAAAAAGGAGGATAAAAGATATGGAACCACTCATAGGAATGGGTGTGTTGGCACTAATGGGTGCAGCGGCAACTATCGCCGGTGCATCGGAAGATCTGGAATCCGATGTCGGTTCTCAGAGTAACCCGAACTCCCAGGTACAGCTGGCACCCCAGATGATGTATCCACACAGGATTTTTAACAAAGCCATTTCAGGTGAACCACCCTCCAATGCCTTACTGGCAGCGGTCGGAGGTGCATCTGCATCGGTGCTTATGAGCGCCTATAGTATGTCAGTGGTCTTTGCCATCGCAGTTGGAGCCCTCATTGCAGCCGGTATACACGGCACATACTGCACAACTGCATATTTGGGAAGGAGCGCAAGCCAGAAAAGATTCAGACAACCCATATATCTTGATATGGTCCGTTCACATGTACCTGTTATGATGGGATTTGCCTATATTACCACATTTTGTATCCTAGTTGTGTCATATCTCATGACATCTGTTCTCGGACATCCTTTCCCGCTTACCCTGCTTGCATTCATATGGGGTATCACAGTGGGAGCAATCGGTTCTTCTACAGGGGATGTGCACTATGGTGCAGAACGTGAATTCCAGAATGTGGAATTCGGGTGTGGTTTAAACGCTGCAAACTCCGGTAACATTGTAAGGAAAGCAGAATGCGGACTCAGAAACGGTATTGACAACTCCTGGTTCTGCGCCAAATTCGGTGGCCCTGCAACCGGTCTAGCTTTTGGTATGGTGGTATTCCTCAGTGGCTGGATTACTACGATATTTGACCCTTCGATGGGTACCAATATCGGCTGGCTGTCAATATTCGCCGGACTGGCAATCATACTTATCCTGATATTATGGAACCGCAGACTGGAAGTTTTCGCACGTAACCAGTACGGCCCGTACAAAGAAGATGAAGAGGTGACTGCATGATAGATATTGCAGGAGTACTGGCAGCCAATTTCCTATACGTGATCCTCATCACACTTGGAGGAGTGCTCGTATCTGGAAGTGTCCACTTCGTACCTGTGGGTGGTGCACCCGCAGCAATGGCACAGGCTACAGGTATTGGAACAGGTACAGTACAGCTCGCTGCCGGTGCAGGTCTTACAGGACTTGTAACAGCAGGCGCAATGCTTAGCCTGACAGACAGTATGGTCCTGATCCTTGCAGCCGGTATGGTCGGTGCAATGATAATGATTGGAGTAACTATGATGGTCGGAAACCTTGTATACGTCTACGGTGTGGGAGTGCCTCCCGCTTCAGCAAAGGTTGACTATGACCCAATCACAAAGGACAGACAGGATATCTATGTATCACAGGGTACCGAAGGACACGGTCTTCCAACTGTATCATTTGTAAGTGGTATCATCGGAGGAGGCCTGGGTGGTATCGGCGGTGCACTTGTTTATTATTCCCTGATGAGTATTGCAAACGGCATGGCTTCAGCAGACTTTGTGGGTCTTGCGGCTATTTTCGCTGTGGGAATTTTCTTCGTCAACGCGGTAATTCCTTCCTACAACATAGGAGGTACAATCGAAGGATTCCATGATCCTAAGTTTAAGAAGTGGCCAAAAGCAGTAGTAACATCCTTAATTGTCACATTTATGTGTGCAATTGTAAGTGTAATTACAATAGGAGGTCTGTAAAATGTCTGCAGGAGGAAGTGGCGGAGGTGCCGCAGAGGCAATTCCCCAGAATAAACTTATCGCTTTCGGAGCAGCAGGCGGACTTATAGCAATCTATCTGAGTTATTTCATGGTACAATTTGCAGGACCAGCCTTCTCATTCATAGGCGCCCTGGGTGCAATTTGTGCTATCGTATGGGGCGCAGCTGCAGTACGCAGAGTAGCCAGTTATGGACTTGGTACAGGTGTACCTTCCATCGGTATGCTTGCTCTGGGTATGGGAGTCGTGGCAACAATGTTTGGCCTCGCAATCGGAGGTATTGCCGGACCCATAGTTGCATTCGTAACCGCAATGGTAATCGGTCTGGTCATCGGTGCACTTGCCAACAGAATAATTGGAATGGGCATTCCTATAATGGAACAGTCCACCACAGAGATCGCAGGTGCGGGTACCCTGGCTATTGTAGGACTCAGTACCGCCATGACAGGCACTTTCATGTTTGATGTGGTGCTTACTGAGATAATCGCTACAGGCTACATCGCATTGATCTTCATTGTCGCCGGTATTGCTATCCTTCATCCGTTCAATGCAAATCTGGGACCCGATGAAAAACAGGACAGGACTCTTACCACTGGATTTGAGAAAGGTGCTATTGCAATGATAATGGCCGGTATCGTCTCTGCAGTTTCAGCCGGTGCATCCGCTGCCCCCACAATCGTCATCGGACTGGCCATATGGTATGTTTCTTTCAGCCAGTACAGGAACTATGTTGTCAGGGACGCATATGATGTGGTTGGAACAGGTCTCCTGCCAAAAGAAGAGGAGGAATCGGAATGAGCATGGTACATGTTGCACCCGAAGTACATTTGGTACTGGATCCAATGTCATCCCTGCTTGCAGCAGAAAGGGATGATGTGATTCAATATTCCATGGATCCAATAGTTGAAAGAATAGATGACCTTGATAAGATCGCAGATGACCTTGTGAATTCCCTCGCCCCGGACAGGCCACTTCTCAGTTCCTTCCCGGGAAGAGAAAATACATCATACAGTGCCGGTATCTACAGCAACCTGTTCTATGGTGTCATTGTAGGACTGGTATTCTCAGGAATTCTGGCAATTGTGATCTACATGCTTAGCATGACCGGAGGATTGTAAAATGGCAGAAAAAAGAGAACCAGCACCAGGATGGCCAATCCTCAAGGGAGAATACGACGTAGGAGATCCGGAAAGCTGTGTTGCAGTAATTACTCTGGGTTCACATCTGGATGGAGGACCTCTGCTGGATGCAGGAGCTTCAATTGCAGGTCCCTGTAAAACAGAGAATCTCGGTCTGGAAAAAGTTGTATCCCACATTATTGCAAACCCAAATATAAGGTACCTGGTCGTAACCGGATCTGAAGTAAAAGGGCACATAACCGGTGAAGCATTTATAATGCTGCACAAAAACGGTGTCAGTGATAACAGGATCGTGGGTGCTACAGGTGCTATTCCCTATGTCGAGAACCTGACCGAAGAAGCTGTACAGAGGTATCAGGAACAGATCGAATGTATCGATCTTATTGGTACTGAAGACATGGGAACTATCAGCAGCAAGATAAAGGAACTTGCAGCTAAGGACCCTGGTGCTTTTGATGCAGATCCCCTTGTGATAGAAGTCGGCGGTGAAGCAGAAGAGGAAGAAGAAGTCGGCGGCCTTAAACCAATGGCATCCGAAATCTCTGTAATTCGTGGCAGGATCCTTGATGTCGAAAGGGAAATGGCCAGGATTGGAGAGTTCAATAAATTCCATGCCGGTATCCACGCAGGCAAGATTGAAGGAATAATGATCGGACTAACCATTACATTGTCCCTGCTTGGCCTGATATTATTCGGGAGGTGAATGATATGGCGGAAGAAGAATATGGAAAAGGCGTGCCAATGGTCATTGAACCAAAAATGGGCGCCATTGATCGAGTGGTCGAAGATATCCGTTACAGGGCCCAGCTGATTTCCAGGAGCCAAAAACTTGATTCTGGTGTATCAGCCGCAGGAATAGTCGGTTTCACAATCGGATTTCTTTTTGCACTGATAATGGTTATCATACTACCACTATTGGTATGGCAGGTGATTTAAGATGGCTGACGAACAAACGAATAACAATATTCCAGCCGTAGTGGTGGACTCGGACGATTTTGACCAAATACTCAAGAAACTCAATGATATAGACGAGAAAATCGAGTTTGCCAACAGTGAAATCACACAGAAGATAGGCAAGAAAGTAGGAAGGGATATAGGAATACTCTATGGAGCAGTTGCAGGCATATTGATGTTCTTGCTCTATATCTCGATATCACCGATACTTTTCTAAAATAGAGGTAATAACATGTTCAAATTTGATAAGAAACAGGAAGTATTCGAGGTCGGAAATGTCAAATTCGGCGGACAGCCCGGCCAATACCCAACCATCCTGGTCGGGTCAATGTTCTACAATAGGCACAACATTGTCACTGACGAAGACACAGGAGAATTCGACAGACCAGCAGCAGAAAAACTCTGGGACAACATGCTCGAGATGGCAGAAACTACAGGAAACCCCTGTGTCAACCAGATCGTGGGTGAAACCCCGGAAGCCATCAAAAAGTACATAGACTGGTTTGTTGAGTACGATGAAAAGACTCCGTTCTTGATAGATTCTTCAGCAGGAGATGTCCGTGCTGCAGCAGCTGATTATGTTACAGAGATCGGTGTTGCTGACAGGGCAATCTACAACTCTATTAACGCCAGTATCCACGAAGAAGAGATCGAAGCGGTCAAAAGAAGCGACATTGAAGCATCCATCGTACTTGCATTCAATGCAGTTGACCCCACCCTTAAGGGTAAGATCGAAGTACTCGAAAAGGGTGCATCCGGTCAGACACAGGGTATGCTTGATATCGCCAAAGATTGTGGAATCACAAAACCACTTGTCGATGTTGCAGCAACTCCCCTTGGTGCCGGTGCCGGTTCATCCATTCGTGCAGTAATTGCTGTAAAGGGCCACTTTGGCCTGCCTGTTGGTGGAGGTTATCACAACATGGCTTCAGCATGGGACTGGATGAAAACATACAAGAAACAGTTCGAGACCAAGGAACAGCGTAAGGCAATCTACATGCCTTCCGATATTGGTACAAACCTCGTGCCACAGATCCTCGGATCCAACTTCCAGCTCTTCGGTCCAATCGAGAACACAAACACAGTGTTCCCGGCAACCGCAATGACCGATATCATCCTTGCAGAAAATGCCAAGGAACTCGGCCTGGAGATCGAAGACGAAAACCACCCAATCAACAAACTGGTCTGATATTTCAGATCGGTTTTACTTTTTCTTTTCTTTTTTAGCACACAAATCTTCTATTACACAAACCTCACAATCCGGAGACAGCGGTTTGCACACCGTTTTGCCAAACTGGACAAACAATTCGTTAACTTCTCTCCAGTAAGATACAGGAACCTGTTTTTGTAACTCAATTTCGGTCTGTTCAGGAGTCACGGTATCCACAAGACCCAGCCTGTTTGATATCCTGTGCACATGAGTATCCACTGCGATTGCTTTTTCCAGAAAAGCATAGGAAAGCACACAATTTGCAGTCTTTCTTCCAACCCCGGGAAGTTTGAGTAACTCATCCATACAAGCAGGTACCTGTGAATAATATTCATCTATAAGTATCTGGGAAATCTCTTTAATCCTGCCGGCTTTCACCCTGTAAAAACCCACATCCCTGATAAGGGATTCAATACTTTTCACATCTGCTCCCACCATCTGGACAGGAGTGGAATAGTGCTCAAAAAGTCTTCGGGAGGCAACTTCTGTAACTTCATCCCTGGTGCGCTGGGAAAGAACCGTTGATATCAATATGTAGAAAGGGTCCCTTTCGGTGGAAAAGTACTCATGAGGATAAAGGGGTTTTAACCTGTCGAATATTTCTTCTGTGTCCATGGATAACCCAATGTTATGCAAAATAATAAGGATTACCTGAGGAAAAGGCTTCAAACGAATTCGAAGTTAAAGGCAATTACATATAACTGTCATGACTATTTCTTTTATGAAGCAAAACAAGATGTTACTCTATGCCTTACTAACAATTGTTGTGCTGTCTATCGCTTTTTCGGTGGCTACATACAACACATCCGGAAATGGCGATAAGGAACAGTCTGTACAGCCTTCCGTGGCGTCAACCCCGGGTTCTTTTGAAAACCTGATGGAAATGACAGCTATGGAAAATTCAAACAATGGCCTCCAGCTGACAATCTACTCCGGCAACTTTGCCCTTGTCAAGGAAAAAAGACAGGCACAGCTGGAAGAGGGTTATAATTACATCCGGTATTCGGATGTGCCTACAAGAATTGACCCGTCATCCGTCATTCTGGAAGATACCGGTGACAATGGCATCTCGTTAATCGAACAAATATACCGCTATGACGTCGCCAGTAAGTCCGGCCTACTGGAAACTTATACAGGCAGGGAAATAACGGTATATGACCCCGATGGGAAACAGTATACAGGAACCCTCCTGAGTTACAGGGACGGACTGATACTGCAGACAACAGAGGGTGTCATAAGCCTGTCCGATACTTCAAGGATTGAATATCCGGATTCAGGAGACCTGCTCACAAGCCCGACTCTCATCTGGCAACTGTATTCTCCAATTTCCGGTAATGTGGAGATGCTCACGTCCTATCTCACAAACGGAATTGGATGGAATGCCGGCTATGTCATCAAGACCGATGCTGGCGAAACAACGGCTGATATCGAGGGATGGGTCAATATAAATAACAATGCAGGTACATCATTTGATGATGCAACAATCAAATTGATGGCTGGCGACATTAACAGGCAGTCTGCACAAAAAGCCTATGATTCAGTGGTATACGAAGTTCCCGCTGAAGAAGCTGCTGCAGGTTCCTTTGACAGGGAAAGTTTTTCGGAATACCACATGTACACCTTGAACCACCCGTCCAGCCTGCAGGATAAGCAATCCAAGCAGATCTCCCTGTTCTCAAAGGACAATGTGCCCGTGGAGAAAGAACTGGTTTACGATAGCTGGAATGGTGACAGGATCAGTATCAGTTTCACCCTGGACAATTCAGAGGAAAAGGGGGCAGGAGTTCCGTTACCTGCGGGGGTTGCAAAACTCTACCAGCCTAGTAGTAGGGGCCAGCTCCAGTTTGCAGGTGAGGACAGGATAGATCATACACCTGTAGGGGACAACATCCGCCTTACATCTGGATATGCATTCGATATAACAGGTGAAAGAGAACAGGTCGAATATGATAGAATTGGTACAAACAGATACCGAACCACAAGCAAGATCACGATTTCCAACTACAAGGAAACAACAGAGGACGTTGTGATAGTGGAACGCCTCTATGGAGACTGGGAAATCACCGAATCATCCCATCCCTACATCAAGCAGGATGCAAATACCATCGAGTTCGAGGTGGAAGTACCTGCAGGGGGAGATGTGGAAGTTACCTATACATCCCTCTACAATTACTGAGCCCAAGGCGCTCAGTCTTTTTTATTTTCAAGTAAATTACAGAAATCCGAACAATCCATTTCATTGAGATTTATGCCGACATCCTCTGCAGAATAACCCAGTGAAAGGGCCAGCAACTGGGAATAGTGAATTACGGGGATACCAAATTTCCTGCCTTTCTCTGCAAGGGATACCTGACCCGCATCGAACTGCATGTGACAGAAAGGACACGCTTCCACGATGCAATCTACACCTGCACCTTCAATCTTGCCCAGTTTATGTTTGGTGATTGCAAGAGCCGTGTCACCCAGGGCTGACCTGACACCTCCACCGGCACCACAGCATTCCATCTTATCGGGATAATCCACACTTGTGCAGCCCAGTGCTTCCACCAGTTCATCAAAAACGGAAGGATGCTCCACGCTGGCAGTAGCCCTGTTTGATGAGGGTTTGAGCATGTGGCATCCATAGTGTACGGCCACTTTCATATCCAGGGGCCTGACAATTTTTTCTTTTATTTTTTGCACACCGATTTCAGAATACAGGAATTCGATTATATGGCGTACATCAATAGTACCTTCAAAATGGTGACCTATTTGTGACAGGTGACTGTTGGTCTGCTCTTTCAGGAGAGGGTTGTTTTTCAGTTTGAGATTGGCATCCGCCAGGGACCCATAACACCCGTTACAGATTGTCAGGACATCTCTCTCATCCGTTTCTGACAAAGTGATGTTTCTGGAAGCCAGAGCCAGCCAGGTGGATTCATCGAATGAGCGGAAAACACCGGGTGCCGGACAACAGGATGCGCCTTCCAGCTCTTTCCAGTCCACACCGAGTTCATCCAGACAGAGGTTTGTAGCCTTCTCGATTCCGGGATAGCGGTTGGGAACAAGACAGCCCAGGAACAGGGATATTTTCATTGGTCCTCACCTCCTGTAATTTCCCCGAAACCACAACTTGAAAGCAGGCGCTTTACATCTTTCAGGCCATTAGGATGGCTGTGGACCGTGGAAGGCAGGGGATTCAGGTTCAATTGCATGCGTTTTTCTTTGTGAGCGTCATCAATAGGGACAGCATGCCCATGTTCCTGAAGGAGATTGGCCACATGCCTGTGTCGCTCCAGAATATGCCCCTCATGTGCGGCAATACTGCGTACAGCAAGTATTGCATCCACAATTCCAATACCCCGGGGACACCTCTCCTGACAGTTGTAGCAGGTCGTGCACATCCAGAGGGACTCATCGGAGATGGCTGCATGGTCCCTGCCTATCTTGCGTACAAGTCGCCTGACATTCAGACTGGCCTGCCTGCCGGAGGGACAACTACCACTGCATACGCCGCATTGCATACATTTCAGGACATTGAAATCCTCTATAACCTCCTCAATTGAAGGAGCACCTGCCATGATTATGTTCACCTATCCGAAAGTAGATTTTCATTTGTTATAAAGATAAGGCATTTCCTGTAGTTCTGGTTTGATTTTTTATGATTAAATACCATTTACCAAATGTTTTATATAATATTAACACGGTAATTGGTTACTGCCTTCCTGTGAAAGGTGAGAGAAATGAAACATAAGCCAGAGATACAGACCAAAGAAGACGTACTTGAAGCGGTCGTTGAAAATGATGTAAAGTTTATACGTACGCAGTTCACCGACACAATGGGAATCATCAAGAGCTGGGCGATTCCTTCCGAAGACCTGGATCAGGCATTCGATGAAGGAGTGATGTTCGATGGATCTTCAATCGAAGGATTCACCCGCATTGAGGAATCGGACATGATGCTAATGCCCGACCCTTCAACATTCCGTATCCTGCCCTGGAGACCAACCGAAGGAGCTGTTGCGCGTATAATAGGTGATGTAAAATTACCGGATGGTAAACCCTTCGAAGGAGACCCGCGTTACATTCTCAAAAAGACCCTCAAGGAAGCCCAGGAAATGGGATATTCCATGAATGTGGGACCGGAACTTGAATTCTTCCTGTTCAAACTGGATAGTGAAGGCAATCCCACAACCGAGCTTACCGATAAAGGCGGTTATTTCGACTTTGCACCCCTGGACATGGCACAGGATGTGCGCAGGGAGATTGACTATGCCCTGGAACACATGGGATTCAAACTCGAGGCATCACACCACGAAGTTGCCCCCTCACAGCACGAGATCGATTTCAGGTTCGCGGATGCCCTTACTACAGCTGATAATGTAATCACATTCAGGTATGTGGTCAAATCCATAGCAAACCATCACGGCTACTATGCAACCTTCATGCCGAAACCACTCTACGGTGTAAACGGTTCAGGTATGCACGCCAACCAATCCTTGATGTCACAAGATGGCGAAAACGTGTTCTTTGATCCGAATACTCCAAACCAGCTCTCTGACATAGCCAGGTATTACACCGGTGGACTGCTGGAACATATCAGGGAATTTGCGGCAATAACCAACCCAACTGTCAACTCTTACAAAAGACTCGTCCCGGGATATGAAGCGCCCATCTACATAACCTGGTCAGACAGTAACCGCAGTTCCCTGATACGCATACCGTCAACCAGGGGCAAGGGTACAAGGGTAGAACTCAGATGCCCTGATCCGGCATGTAATCCATATCTTGCCTTTGCAACCATGCTTTCTGCTGGCCTGGATGGGATCAAGAACAAAACCGACCCTGGAGAAGCAGTAACCCACAATATCTTCAACCTTTCCGGACAGGAAAGGGAAGACATGGGAATTAATTCCCTACCCGGAAGCCTCAAGGAAGCGATAGACGAGATGGCAGGTAGTGAATTTGTCAAAAAGACCGTTGGAGACCACCTTTTCAACAACTACCTCTGTGCCAAGAATAAGGAATGGGATGATTATAAGGCGCGGGTACACCAGTGGGAACTGGATACCTACCTTAGCGTACTTTAAGCAGGGATTTCACAGGAAATCCCGCCCAAATATTTTTCGATACATACACTTTATACACACTTTTACATATCATAACAAGGTGACGCCGATGTGCGGGATAATAGGAGTTATTGACAGACAGAAACAAAAAATGAATGGTTCGGGAATCAAAGAAGCCCTCAGCCTCATGAATGAGCGTGGCAGTGGCGAAGGTGCAGGTTATGCTGCATATGGCATATACCCCGATTTTGAAGACTGTTATGCCCTGCACATATTCTTTGATAACCTTGTGGAGCCAAAATCAAAAGTTGATGATATCATCCAGAAGTGGGGACGCGTCGTCCATCAGGAAGAAATTCCTACAAAGGAACAACCCAACCTGAAAAGGAATCATGTCCCCTGGAGATACTTCTTCAAGCCCTACACTGATCTTATGACCGGAAGTCTCACACCGGATGAAGATATCGTCAAATATCTGGTCATGGAAATTAATTCATCCACTATCGAGGGCGCCCTGGTATTTTCCTCCGGGAAAAATATGGGAGTGTTCAAGGCCGCGGGGTGGCCTGAAGACGTGGCAAATTTTTACAAAATTGATGAATATGAAGGCTATATCTGGCTGGCACATAACCGTTATCCTACCAACACTCCCGGTTGGTGGGGAGGAGCACATCCCTTTAATCTGCTGAACTGGTCGGTGGTGCACAACGGAGAGATTACTTCCTACGGTACCAACCAGAGATACGTGGAAAGTAATGGTTACCAGTGTACAATGTATACCGACACGGAAGTTGTGGCATACCTGTTTGATCTGCTTGGCAGACATCACGAATTACCATCAGAGATCATTGTAAAAGCAATGGCTCCACCCTTCTGGGATGAGATTGATGAAATGGACGATAAAAAGCGTGAACTCAACAAGGCAATCCGCCTGACCTACGGCCCGGCTCTCATGAACGGGCCCTTTGCAATAGTTGTGGCCACCCATGACGGTATAGTAGGATTCACTGACAGGATAAAACTCAGGCCACTGGTAGTTGGGGAACATGGTTCAAGATTATACATCTCCAGTGAGGAAGCCGCAATCAGAACCATGGATCCCCAGGTGGAGGACATCCACATGCCGGGTGCAGGGGAACCGGTAATCGGGAGGGTTGTAACATGAGCCTGGGAAGCGTACCCCTGAAATACCGCATCCAGATAGACAGACAGCAATGTATGCAATGTATGAGATGTGTGGATAATTGTTCCTATGGTGTATTCCGGGAAGAGGATGACGGCAATATCCTGATCGATTCACGCAAGTGCACAGCATGCCACCGTTGCATTTCAATGTGTCCGCGGGATGCCATCAATCTCAGTGAAAGACCCGTTGATTACCGCAGCCATCCCTTATGGACCCCGGAAGCCCGGGAGGATGTCATAAACCAGTCACGAAGTGGCAGAATCGTCCTGGCGGGAATGGGAAATGCCAAGGATTACCCTATAATCTACGACAGGTTGGTGCTGGATGCCTGCCAGGTGACCAACCCGAGTATAGATCCCCTGCGTGAGCCTATGGAATTACGTACCTACCTGGGGCAAAAACCTTCAAAACTTGATATAAGGAAGCAGGAAAATGGGGACATTGAACTCAATACCAAACTATCCCCCAATCTTGAATTACAGACCCCGATAATGATCGGACATATGAGTTATGGTGCTATCAGTCTCAATGCCCAGTTAAGTCTTGCAAAGGCAGCAGCCAAAACCGGTACATACATGGGAACCGGGGAAGGTGGCCTGCATAAGGACATCTACCCCTATCAGGATAATATGATCGTGCAGGTTGCCTCCGGACGGTTCGGTGTGGACATCAACTACCTCGAAAGGGGAGCCGCCATAGAAATCAAGATTGGCCAGGGTGCAAAACCCGGTATTGGCGGACACCTGCCCGGCGAGAAGGTGTGTACTGATGTTTCCTGTACACGAATGATACCCGCGGGCAGCGATGCGATAAGCCCCGCCCCCCACCATGACATCTACAGCATAGAGGACCTGGCACAGCTGGTAAGAGGCCTCAAGGAAGCAACCGAATGGAAGAAACCGGTTTTCGTAAAAATTGCAGCTGTGCATAATGTCGCAGCTGTGGCGGCTGGTATTGCAAGATCCTCGGCAGATGCGGTAGTAATAGACGGTTTCCGTGGAGGTACAGGAGCCTCCCCGAAGGTATTCAGGGACAATGTGGGTATACCTATAGAGGCAGCGATTGCCAGTGTTGACCAGAAACTCAATGACCAGGGCATCCGCAACAAGGTATCGGTAATTGCCAGTGGAGGTATCCGCAACAGTGCAGATATTGCTAAATCCATAGCCCTTGGTGCGGATGCAGTTTATATTGGAACCGCAGCCCTCATTTCCATGGGATGCCGGGTTTGTGGGAACTGTTACCGTGGTTTGTGCCCCTGGGGTATTGCTACCCAGAGGGAAGATCTTGTCAGCCGGCTTGACCCGGAAGTTGAGTCCGAACATGTTGCAAACCTCATCAATTCCTGGACACTGGAACTCAGTGAACTCATGGGAGCAGCCGGAATCAACAGTATAGAAAGCCTGAGAGGCAACCGCAGCAGGCTGCGAGGCTATATGCTGGATGAAGGCACCCTGGATGTGCTGCAGGTAAAACCTGTGGGGGCCTGATCACATGGAACCAGTGCACATAGATGCAAGAGCACTCCATTATACACCCCTGAATCAGCAGATACGCAAAGCTGTTTCTGAAGGTGCTACAGAGATTATCGTGGATAATGTACTTGGCCAGCGATTCATAGCAGATGGGTTAAAAGGAGAAGTCACCATCCGAATCAACGGCGTTCCAGGCGGGGACCTTGGAATGTTTATGAGTGGCCCCACCTGTATCGTTAAAGGCAACTGTGATCACGCACCCGGCAATACAATGGACAATGGCAAAATCGTTATCCATGGAAGCGCAGGAGATGCTGTAGCTCACAGCATGAGAGGTGGCAAAGTATTCGTAAGGGATGACATCGGTTACAGAGGAGGCATCCATATGAAGGAATACGGAACAGGCCATAAACCCATCCTCGTAATTGGAGACAATGCCTGTTCATTCCTGGGAGAATACATGGCAGGGGGAGTAATAATTGTCCTGTCCAAGAGCGGCAATACTTTTGGAGGCAGAGGTGTTGGCAGTGGAATTCATGGTGGCGAGATCATCCTTCGAGGCGAATTAAAAGAAAGACAGCTTGGCGTGGGTGCCAAGATCACGGAATTCACAGAAAAGGATCTGGAAAAGATAAGTCCTTATATTGAAGAGTTTTGTGCATATTTTGAAATTGACCCGGAAAAATACCTGGATACCAGATACACAAAAATAGTCGCGTCAAGCAGCAGGCCTTTTGCAGGCAAATATGTCTGGGAGTGATATAATGACCAATTACCTTGATCTCAAAAAGAAAGTCTGGGATACAAATCGTTGCAGCGGATGTGGAGGCTGTGTGGCAGTATGTCCTGCAGATGCCCTGTATTTCAAAAAAGGGGAAGAATCCATAAATCCCTCCAGCAATGGCTACTGCAAGGATGCCACTGATGGTGTTCCCTGCGGAGCATGTTATGACATATGCCCCCGCATAGAAGGAGAAATGCCCGAAAGTAGCAGCTGCAGGGAAGAATACATGACTGCAAAAGCGGGAATGGAAATTCCAGGCAGACAAAGCGGAGGTGCTGTTTCTGCAATCCTGCTTGATAGCCTGGAGAGAGGAATAATTGATGCTGTCGTAACTGTAACAGAAGATCCCTGGACCCTGAAACCAAAATCCACGGTCATCACGTCAACAGAGGCATTAATAAACAGTGCAGGAAGCCGGTACAACTGGTGGGTCCCTCTGCTTGCAGCCATGAAGGAAGCCGTAATAGGGAAAAAGTCCAAAAATATAGCAATTGTTGCCTTGCCTTGTGCCGCCCAGGCAGTGGAGAAACTGCGTAAAAGTGACAATGAATTGCTTGGACCCTTTGCGAAATCGATAAAATACGTAATCGGCCTGTTCTGTACAGAGAGTTTCGATTATGAAAAACTCATGGAAGGTAAACTCAAATCAGAAATGAATATAGATCCACTGGACATCGAACGCATGGATGTAAGAGGAAAACTTGTTGTCAAGCTCAAGAATGAGGACATTACCATACCCCTGAAAGATATCGAGGATACTATTCGTCCAGGTTGTCATATATGCAAGGATTTCGATGCCCTGTATGCTGATATTTCAGCAGGTTCTGTAGGAAGCCCGGAAGGATATACAACGTTGATTGTGCGCAGCGATACGGGTAAACTGGCAGTTGCCAGAGCTCTTGAAAGCGGCAGGCTCATTGCAACAGATGAAGCCGACCCTGCAGTTGTCACAAAATACAGGAATAAAAAGCAGCAAAAATGAATAAAAAAGCAGCTAATAACTGCTTTATTTTACTCTTTTATGGATATTGCAGATATCCAAATACTTTCATCCTGCCTGCACCAATTTATAATAGCATGATTTGCATATACCAGCGGGGAGAATACGATGGGCGTCTATACTGTAACTGGGCTTAATAACTATATCAAAAACGTGTTAACTTCTGAAGGGGCCCTGCAGCATATCTGGGTAGAAGGAGAAATATCCAACCTCACAAAACACCGATCAGGCCATTACTATTTTTCCATAAAGGATGGATCAAGCCAGGTAAGCTGTGTTAGTTTTCGCTCCACAAACCGCAAATTAAAATTTGAGCCTGAAAAGGATATGAAAGTACTGGTTTTTGGATCGGTAAATGTTTACACCATCCGTGGACAGTACCAGCTACAGGTGCTGGACATCCGCCCTGATGGTGTGGGCGAATTGTATAAAGCATTCGAACAACTCAAAAAAAGGCTTGAAGGAGAAGGTTTGTTTGCTCCCGAACACAAAAGACCCCTTCCCCGTTATCCCCTTAAGATAGGAGTTGCTACATCCGCCACGGGAGCAGCTATACACGACATACTGCATGTATTACAAAGGCGCTACCCTGTAGATATCCTGCTCTGTCCGACAACTGTCCAGGGAGAGGCTTCCGCAGATAGTATCATAAGATCCCTGGAATTGCTCAATCGTACAGATGCAGACCTCATTATTGCCGGCAGGGGAGGAGGTTCCCTTGAAGACCTGTGGCCATTCAATGAGGAAAAAGTCGCCCGTGCTATTTACAATTCCAGAATACCAGTTATAGCTGCAGTCGGACATGAAACCGATTTCACAATATCAGATTTTGCAGCAGATGTGCGTGCACCCACTCCGTCAGCAGCCGCAGAAATTGCAGTGCCAGACAGGACAGAAATAGTAAAGCACATCGATGACCTCAGGCAGAGAATGGAATCTGCACTCAAAAACCGTATTCTGAACCAGAAAAAACATCTTGAATACCTTTCGGGCCGAATTAGTCCTGATAGATACAGGGAACTGCTCAACCAGCGAAGCCAACATCTGGATGAGATGACATATCGCCTGACATCCAGAACAGAATATATAATGCAAACTAAAGTTGCAGAACTGGGTGCCCTTGCAGGGCGATTGAATGCCGTAAGTCCCCTTAATACTCTTGAACGGGGATACTGTGTGGCACAGTCCGATGAGGGAGGGACCATAACCGGTATTATTGATATTGAGATGGGGGAGAGTTTACAATTGAAATTCTGGGACGGGTGTTGCAGAGTGAAGCATAAAGAAAATTTGGATGAGGGATGCTAAATGTCATCAAACACTGAAAACAGGAACTTTGAGGATAGCCTGCTCGAACTCGAGGATATTGTGGAAAAACTTGAAAGCGGGCAGATTTCCCTTCAGGAAAGCATGGAAATGTTCGAGAGAGGAATAAAACTTGCAGGCATCTGCAATCACATTCTGCAAGAATCTGAACAACGCATAGAACAACTCATAGAAAGAAATGAACAAATTGAGAGCTGTGATTTTGAACAGGAAAACTGAAACAAACCTGTTTAACTTCTATGCATAACGAAATCAAGAAAGTATAAGTAATTCTTTATTCATAAGAACTTATGATGAGTGAATTGAGGGAAATCCCCTGCCATATTGATGGCATGGACGAAATTGTGGGTGGTTTCAAGTCCCCTTCGATCATTCTTATTGCGGGGACAGCTGGTGTAGGCAAGACAACTATGGCACTGCAGATGCTGTCAAATGCAGCAAAAGCCGGCGAAAAAACCCTGTACATACCAATTACAACGGAAAATTCCGATCGGCTGAAGATGTACCTGTCCACTTTTGAATTTCTGGATGAATCCGTGGAAGTACATGAGATTAACAGACCGATTGCAGAAAAAGATCCATTAAGTACCCTAATCGAAATGGACAATACTATATCATCCACAAAACCAGACAGACTTGTAATAGACCCTATAACACCCATAGGATTTGGATTTGTGGAACAGGAAAGAAGACGTTTCTTCTACACACTGGACTCAATGGTGCGTGAATCCAACTCCCTGGTTTTTTTGACAGGCGAATTAATGAAAGATGAAATCCACAGTTATGTAGTCAGCCATCTTGCAGATGGAATAATTTATCTGTCCAGAACCAACCAAGGCATGCAAACCTCCAACCAGATGGAAATTCTCAAGATGACGGGAGTTAAGCCCTCCTACAGTAATGAGTGCATGACCCAGAAATTCAATTATCTGGTGAGCACACGAGGATTCAGTGCATACCCCAATCTGAAATATGAGGAACAGGCTCCTGAAGATAAAAAAGTTGAAACCGGCATCGATGAAGTTGACAAAATGTTAAACGGAGGCGTCCCGGCTGGAAGTTCTATTCTTGTAGGAGGAGAACCGGGCACCGGGAAAACCATAATGGGATGGCAATTTATACAGCAGGGGCTCGAAAACGGGGAAAACTGTGCTATCATCACCTTTTACGAAAGTGTAGACCAGATAATAAAAGCCACAGGTGATCTTGGCTGGGATCTGCAACCATATATTGACGAGGGAAAACTTAGTATAATCACTTATGATACCGAAAACGTCTGTTATGCAGAATATTCCAACCGTATAAGTAATATTGTTGAGGAAAAAAAGCCTGCCAGACTGCTAATAGATGGTCTTGTGAACGTGGAAATCACAATAATAGACCCTGTTAAGAGAAGAGGATTTTTGCATTCCCTTGTAGGTTACCTGAAAAGCCATGATGTTACAACACTTTTTACCACGGAACTTTTTGGCGGGCCTGAAAAGATAAGAAGCAAGGAGTCGTCTTTTATAATGGATAATGTAATCCTGCTTAAACAAACAGATACTGAAAAAGAAATAAAGAGGCAGTTCCAGATCATCAAATCAAGAGGAACCGCCAGTGAACCCCTTATTAAAGAATATGGGATAAAAGAAGGCGGTATTGTAATAATATAAATCAGAGGTTTTGTACTTTCCTCTCAACTGTTGTCCCTAATTCAGTAAGACTGCATTTGCCTGCTTTTTCCACTATCAATTTCTTTTCCACCAGCTCTTCAACCAGTCTTTTGACAGAAGGCTGTGCAAGATGCATATTCTTTGCAATAAGGGATGTCTCAAGGTCACCTTTGGATCCCAGCATTTCAAGAAGTTTTTGTCGATTCCTGTTGCCTGTCACAAAACCCATCATTTCCTCCATAAAATCACCATTTAATATTAAGTTTACAGCTATAATTAACTTTCTTCAATATTAGAGAAGGCATATGCGTGGGAATAATTTTATAAGCATCAAACCACATTTAGGGGGTGGCAGGCTAGTCTGGGTAGGCCGGCGTTACCTGTAACCCGAAATCGCCGATATGCGGGAGACGAAGCTGAAGGAAGTCATCAGGATTATTTTCAAGCCTGTGACCTCAACTAAGAAACTCCGTCCTGTTTGGATGATGTTGCTAGAGAGGTTGGTTGGAGAATCGGCCCTCTATCTTTACCGCGGAAACCGGTCGAGGCCCGGAAGGGAGCAGACTTACCGCGAACATACATCGCTCTCAGGGTTGCGGGGTGGAGGCGAGGTCACAGTCCCCTGGAAAATGAGAATGATGGCAACCTGAAGCATGCCTGCCACTTTATACAAGGAAAAAGTTATATACATGACTGGCTTATGGACTGCTTACCCGGGACGAGATAGCCAAGCCCGGTATGGCGCAGGATTGCTAATCCTGTGGTGCTCGCCACCTCGGGGGTTCGAATCCCCCTCTCGTCGTTAACTATTTTTTCAATCATTTTATCAAAGAGAACATAGAAAGTTAATACAATGCCAGATAACATGAAAAAACTCCCGGTTATCCAAAGACCAGAGCACGAAGAAAAAACTCCTTCCTGTGGCGGTTGTGATTCAAAAGGAAATTGCAATCACTGGGGGATTAAACCAGGTTCTGAAAAAGAAGAAGTATATCGCAATGTATTAATTTATCTTACAATGGGAATTGTCGTCATAATTGCAGCTCTGCTTATCAAAGCACTACTGTCATCATTTTAAAAAAAATATTTGTAAGGAATACACATTTTCCTGCCGCATGAAAGGCAGGTTATACACACCGTTCCTTTTTTCAGCCGCACCCTGGAACTACTACCCGGTACGAGATAAGAATTACAACTACGGCACACCCTTCTGCGAAGATAGGCGGGCAAACGGATCCTGTAGCGCATACCAATCCTGCGTGCAAGTGTAACATACCTGTCACTTCTGTAAGGGTGTACACTGTATGATGATTCTGCAAGTTTGAAGAGACGTTCAATTCTCTGTTTTGCCAGATCCTTCATGAGATTTTTCTGCTTTTTTCGGGATTTAGACACACAAACTACCTCAAATATTCAGGAATCCATATTGTTTTCAAGAATAATTACCTTTGCTTCACTTCTTTTTTCTACAAGTTTTTTAAAGAGATTCACATCAGCTTCCGTTCCCTCAACACTTCCATAATGCATTGGTATGACATAGTCTGGCCCTATACATGAAACTGCTTCTGCAGCTTGTTTTTCATCCATAGTATAATTTCCTCCGATAGGAAGCAGGACGATATCAGCTTCAATGGAAGCCATTTCATCAATCAAATCTGTATCCCCCGCATGATAGATCCGCAAGCCTTCCAGCTCAACCACATAACCCACACCTTCACCGGGCGGATGGAAAGGTTTGTCTACGTTATAAGCTGCAACTATCTCTATATTCAATCCCTTTATTGCAAGTTCGTCCCTGAGGACATCACCAGATTCAATTCTTCTTGCATCGCCACGAAACTGCAGACTGCAATTTGTCGGAATTAAGGTCGTAGCCGTACTTTTCCTGACCTTCTGAATGTCCTGCGGCGAACAATGGTCGAAATGCTCATGAGTTATAAGCAGTACATCGGCCTGATCTTCGTAGTCGATATAACCACCAACATCATAGGGATCAATATACACTATCAGATTGTCCCCCTGCAACCTGAATCCTGCATGACCCAGCCAATCAATGTGCACTTTTCCTATATCTATACCTTTCAATCTTTTACCTCCTGTGAATATTTAATGCAACAAGTTGATTAACATTTCTTTTTATCAAAGCTAATACAAGAAAACATCCTTTATATCCTATAATTCAACTTTTTCCAGCCACATTTAATCAGAGATTAAATGGGAGTTTCATTTTAAAAATGAAACATCAGGAAATATAAATACAAACCGCCTTGAATTTAAATTAAATCCAACCTAACAAAATTTATATAGAATAACTAATGTATATACAATTAGAAGTCAGTTTTGAAAGGATTTTATACCGCTTAAAAAATTGACATCAAAGAAGAAGGGACCAAAAATGAAAATAAGAGTCGTCAGTTCTAAAGAAGAAATCGAGACCCTGGATGAAAATGAGGAAATCATTCACCTCGCGTTCAGGCCATCTAATACGGATATTTTTTCCCTTGTGATGAAATGTCCCAACGTAAAGGCCCTGCACATACCCAGTTCCTATAAAAGAACAATATCCAGCTCTGCAAGAATGTATCTTGAAATGCAAGGTATTGACTTACTTGAAGGCGATGTATGGGGACACAGGAAAGACATAAACGAGTATTCCGAAGTTTCCAGAAGTGTGTATGACCGTATTGAAGAATACAGGAAAGAAGGGCTTGCCGAAGAAGAAATTACCGACAAAATGGTCAAAGAAACCCGTTTAAGCCCGGATTTCATAACTTTCTTAATGAAACAGAATTCCTGATTCTACAAAAAGATAGAAGGACCCCTTCAAGGGGTCTTCAACTTTCTCTTTTTAACTTTCCTTATACTAATTATCCCAGTGAAGGAAGTTTAAGCCCCACCACTGAAACTACAAGTACAAAAATCATCAGTGACACCACATAGCCGTATCCCTCGTTTGCCATTCCAAGGGAATGCACAAGAATAAGCATAACGGCGAAAAGGG
This sequence comes from Methanohalophilus halophilus, assembly GCF_001889405.1. Classification (NCBI taxonomy): domain Archaea; kingdom Methanobacteriati; phylum Methanobacteriota; class Methanomicrobia; order Methanosarcinales; family Methanosarcinaceae; genus Methanohalophilus; species Methanohalophilus halophilus. The sequence continues at coordinate 949,233 of NZ_CP017921.1, read as the reverse complement.
TTACTGAGCCCACAGCCAGCAGAATTTCAATGCTCTTTTTACTCATGAAAACTTACATGTTCAACTTCATACATGAAATTAACGCAAATAAAGACAAGCTATAAAAATAATACCGAAGGAATGTATCATAAAAGGTGGTAAAGAGCTGTTATGACAGAATTCGAAAGGAAACTTGTACAGTCTTTCAACGATTATTTTGAAAACTGCAATATAAAAGCGATAGCCCACCGCATAAAACAACATCGTTTCACACCCCAGTTCCTGGATGTAATGGTAGATTCTTTGAACCCGGATTTTTATTTAGGGATAGAGTGCAAGAGTATTTCAACTGAAAAAGGGGCCAATGCTCTTTATTTCAGTCAGCATTTCACCATAGACAAGAACGGGGCACATCAGGTAATACGCATATCGGAATACCTGAGAAGGTCCGGAAGGGCCGGTTTTCTGGTTGTTGAATTACGACAGGGATCCGGGAAGTCGCGGCAAGCCTATATTATCCCCTGGAAAGACATCGAGGAAAAATACGGATCAGGAGAACTGAAATACACAATTGATGAAATCAAGCTTTATTCTAAGCTTGAAAGAAAGGGTGACGCATATCATATCGAACCTGAAAAATGGGCCAAGCAAAATAACTGGATGCAGACGGGGGAATGACATATAGAAAAAGTACTTAGATTAATGAAAGAACATGCAAGAGAATGTAATACAGAAATACAGAAACACGAATCTGTATATGTGGTTTCCCACATTGACGCAGACGGCCTGACTTCTGCCGGAATAATATGTAAAGCCCTGCAACGTGCAAGTATCAATTATGAGATGAGGTTTGTAAAACAGCTGGATGACAATATCATAGAAGACATCGCAAACATAAATCCGGAACTTGCAATCTTCACAGATCTGGGAAGCGGCATGCTGGACAGCATAAATGCAAAAGGGATCAATGCCATTGTTTCAGATCATCACCAGCCTCGTGGAGAAGGGAAATATCACCTCAACCCCCATCTATTCGGTGCTAATGGATCATACCAGTTAAGCGGCTCCGGAACAACCTATATCCTTGCAAATGAGATAGGCCAGAATACAGACCTGGTGGATATAGCCATGGTTGGTGCTATCGGAGACATGCAACACCTCAAAAAGGGACAGTTGACCGGAGTTAACCGCCTGCTGCTTGAAGAAGGAGTGAAAAACGGCCATCTAAGTTATGAAAAAGATATCACCCTTTTTGGCAAACAAACCCGCCCGGTATATAAACTACTTCAATTTTCTTCTGATCCATTCCTGCCGGGCCTTTCAGGTGATGAGGATGCATGCATAGGCTTTCTCCATGACATGAATATCCGTTTCGGGGGCGATGAACGGTGGAGACGCTGGATCGATCTTGAGTCTCCAGAAAAACAGAGAATAATATCCGGGGTCATGCAACATTGTATCAAAGCCGGACTTCAACCCTTCAAGGTTGAAAGATTAATCGGGGAAGTTTATGTCCTGCTCAATGAACGCGAAGGAACTGAAATGCGGGACGCTTCCGAATTTTCAACACTGCTCAATGCCACTGCACGCTATGACCACGCAGAGACCGGACTGGCCGTATGTATGGGAGAGCGGGGAAAAGCTTACGAGGATGCAAAGAAACTTCTTGGAGAACACAGGCAAAATCTTGTCAACGGCCTAAAACTTGTGAAAGAGAATGGTATTACACAGCTGGACCATATACAGTATTTTGATGCAGGAAACAAGATCAAAGAAACGATTGTAGGCATTATCGCCGGTATGAGCATTACTTCTGCCGGGAGGCGGGACAAGCCCATAATTGCCTTTGCAGATTCAGATGATGGTGTAAAAGTATCCGCCCGGGGAACACAGGACCTTATCAGGAAGGGACTCAACCTATCACAGGCAATGTCAGATGCAGCCGGCTTCGTGAACGGTGCAGGAGGAGGACATGATATTGCAGCAGGAGCGACAATACCTGCAACGTGCAGAAACGAGTTCCTCAATAAGCTGGATGAAATAATAGGAAGCCAATTCCAGAAAAACTGAAGTTAGAAATAGTCCTCGATTTTGTCCATGGAATTGATATCCATCAGTGTGGACATTGCATTGGTACGGATATTGATTCCCTGTTCTTTCATAATAGCCATCGGGTTGGTGCCCCCGATAACCACCACCCCAAGATGGTCACGTTCCACAGGAACATCAAGTACACGGCTGTTGGGATCCCCTACCTCCAGAATACCATTTATCCCAATATCCATCATTCCCGAAAGAACACTGTTAATCTCATCCCTTTTTGCAAGATGGACTTCCCTTAAGTTTGCAAGAATCTTACCCGAACCGGTCTGAAGCATCCGGGTTACAGAAGTAATGTCCTGCGACATGAGTACTTCAAGAGGATCTATTGTGGTGCTGGTATAGGTCAGGACATCAGTGAATCTGACGGGCAAACCATTGCGAATCTGCACAACTCCCCCAAATTTGGGATTTGTCATAATTCCCGATTTTAATAAAACCCCGTCTATGGTCATACTACACATTGTAGCGATACCCACCTTCCCCTCCGGCATGGTCAGATCACCTATAGCGTCTCCGCTTTCCAGGACCTTTAAGAAAGGACTTACTGAAAGGCCGCTGCTGGAAGTAAGCCTCAAAAGCTCCAGTACATCGACAATATCATCCGCATCAGCAATGGAGAGGTTGACAATTATATCTCCCTCCATACTTTTTAAGTCCAGTGTGGTCCTGAACATAAGGTCTTCGATCTTTGAAGACGTGAACTGCACAGCGCCACGTTTATCCTGCATTGATACACCTTTAAATCGTTTTTATGAAAAATATACACAATAGGTTATATGTTTACTCATTGATAATCTGACTGAAAATATCAGTATACTTTTCCGGCATTGTCAGGAATTCCAGCCTTGAAAGATCTTCAACCAATCCGTACATGTCCTCCCCCCTGAAAAGGCCGAATTCAGGCACATCCATAGGTTTAACGTGACGTATTTCAGGCACCTGCGAGTATGCAGAATTCTGTATAAAGCCATCTTCAAGTAAATAATAGGCTCCACCTCTTTTATTTCTTACAGGCTCATACACCGAGGAAAAATCACGACATACCCAGTTGGCCATTTTGAGGGTTGAATCCGATGCATTGATCGTAATATGACCGTATCCCGGAGGCACAACCACCACGTCCATCGCACTGGCTTTTACAACCACAACATCCTCAACCCTGTCATCACTAACTTTCTGGAGAAGATAGGTAGCAGTGCCTTCATGTACCTGGTAAACCTCTGCATAGGAAAGATTGCTGCCCGGCACCTGCGGATGATAATGACCGGCTGTTTTTACATATTCCACTCCCAACATTGCCGGAGGTATTATTGTGATATCATACCTGAGGTTATGTGATTTTATTTTATCAAGATCGCCAGGATTTTTGGACAGGTCCCTGTACATATAATAGAGCTCTTTATTTTCCCTTCCTTCAAGCCATTTTTTGTCATAAACGACTTCAGCCATATCATAAAGCATACGTACATCTGGTACCCTTTCAACCCCACCGAAAATAATTTCATTTGACATGATCATACTCCTTCAAGACATATTCCCCTTTTAAGATGCCAGCGGCAATATTAATAAACAAAAGAATTTAAAACTTTCCTCCAGTGCCTTTTTAAACATAGGCCAACATTATGTTGAACGGGATGCTGCAATGGATAGAGAAATCAGGTTAATACATACTGCTGATACACATATTGGTTATCGGCAATATCACAGTGATGTACGTCGCCGGGATTTTCTGGAAGCCTTTGAAAAGGTCATTGATGATGCTATTGACATGAAAGTCGATGCTGTAATTCATGCAGGAGACCTGTTCGATTCCCGCAATCCCACCCTGGAAGACATTCTCGAAACAATTCAGATAATGTCTAAATTAAAAATGGCCGAAATTCCCCTGCTGGGAATTGTGGGCAACCATGAAAGCAAACAGCAAACCCAGTGGCTCGATCTGCTGGAAAACATGCGTCTGGTCAGGCGCCTGGGCAACAGCCCTTTTATGGCAGGCAAAATTGCGATTTACGGTATAGACAGTATACCCCGACCGAAGATACAGTCTTTTGACTACTCCGTTTTTGAAACCACCGGCGAAGCTACACACAATATCCTTGTAATGCATCAGCTAATGAAACCGTTTCCTTTTGGGGAATGGGATGTGGCTGAAGTAATCCATTCATTCCCCTGTGCACTGGATGCAATATTGCTCGGGGACTACCACAAGTATGAAAAAACAAAGGTGGAAAATACATGGGTTACCTACTGTGGAAGCACAGAAAGGAACAGTGCTGCAGAGGAAGAACCCAGAGGATATAATATAATCACTGTTTCCCAAAAGGGCATTGATATAGGCAGGCGACAGATAAATACGAGAGAATTTTTGCACATCGTCGTGGACATAAAAGATGAAAATGATGCATACCGCGACATTTTCAATACGATCCGCGAATATGATGTGAAGGATAAGGTTGTTTTTATTGAATTAAAAGGCAATTCACAGGCGGATATTGCCTATAGTGAGATAGAAGAATTTCTTGATAAACAGGAAGTACTGGTCAGTCGCATATCCGATTTGCGAAACAATTACCCTGATGAGACTGAAAATCAACCGGAAATAATATTCTCAGATCCCGACATTGCTGCCAGGGAAGAAATCAAAAAAATGGATCTTACAGATGCAGGCCTGTTGATTGATGAAATCATAAGGGACCTGTCCATACCTAAAACCACAATCGACCACAAGACAGAGAATTCTATAGCAACGATGATAGAACAACTGGATTTCAGCCAGGAAATCCCCTTAAACATTCATCGTAAAAAACAGGTTGAAACTACCCGGAAGGAAGAGCCACCCCAAAATAAGGAGACTGTTTTCGTTGAAAAGGGAGAAGATAAAAAATCCCAACCTTCAAGGAAGAAGAAAAAGGAAACCGATGCAGTGGACAAGGATGTTGAGAAAAAACCACAGAAAACAAAGGTTCCACGACAATACAATCTGGGGGACTATCTTTGAGATTTAAGCGGCTTAAAGTGAAGAACATACGCAGTTACAGTGATCTCGAGATTGATTTCAACGATGGGGTAACTGTGGTTTCAGGAGTCAACGGTAGTGGAAAATCCAGCCTTCTTGAAGCCTGTTTTGTGGGGCTTTTCGGACACAGGGGCATACCAAAAGATTTCATACTTGCAGACCTAGTGCGCAAGGGATGTGAAGAAGCTGCAATTCATCTTGAATTCGAGCACAAGGGACAGGAGTACGCTGCAATTCAGGAATTTCGCAACAATCCCGAAACAGGCAAAGCCTCAACCACCAGGTCTTATCTGGAGATAGACGGGGAAGTCGTTGTAAACCAGGCCACACAGACGTATGAATCCATTCGCAATCTGCTACGCATGGATGAAGAGGCCTATAAGAACTGTGTATATATCAGGCAGGGAGATATTGACGTTCTCATAAATGCCCGCAAAAAGGACAGGCAGAGGATGATAGATGACCTTTTGCAAATAGGCAGGCTGGAAGAGTACCGGGAAAGGGCAAAAAGTGCCAGGACCGGCGTGGGAAGACATATCACTGAAACTCATGCCCGTATTAAGGACCAGCAGGAAGAGATTGAAACAATTGATGCAACCAAACCCGTTGCCAGGAAAAATCAGTTGAATACGGATTTGAAACAATTGCAACAGGAAGTTGCAGACCTGGAGACGATGCGAGACAGAACAAGCACTCGTATCGAAAAGGACCGCCAGCACATCGAACAATATTCCAGAACCCAAAAGCAGATCGATGAACTGGACAGGGGAATAAACGGGCTGGAAAAACGAAAAAAAGAAACTCTCACTTCACTGGAAAACAAAAGGAAGGAAGGAGACAGGCTCCACAAATCCATTCTGGAAATTGAAAACAAAATACAGGAGTTGTATGATTATTTCGGGCTTGACGAAACCACAGATGTGGATGATTTCACAACCCGTACAGAAAAAGAAGAGCGGGACGCCTATGAAAAAATCAGTCAGATAAAAAACAAACAGGGCCTGAAACTACAGGAAAAGGAAAATTCACAAAAAGGCCTGACTGAAACAAAACAAAATCTCAGGGCACTGGAAGAAGCAATCGAAAAAAGGTCCACTCAGGAAAAGAATCGGTTAAAGGAAATAGAGGAAATCAATCAAGAGTATTCGGTGCTGGAAGGCGAGATCGGGAAACTCCTTGAAAAGGCCCAATCAATGGGTTTTGACCAGAGGAAACTGGACAATCTGGAGGAATTGGAAGACCTGCTCTTGAACAAGCAGCGTCATCTCCATGGAAAAGAAAAAGAAGTCAGGACCCGGATAGACCAGATTTCAAAAACACTCACTGAACATAGGAACCTGCTGGAAAAAGGAGCCTGCCCCACATGTGGACAGGACCTTCAGGGCTCGACCATTGCCAATGATACAAAAGAGGAAGAATTACAGAAAAAAGAGCTTGAGGAGCAACTGGTAAAAATCACCCAGGACACGCAAAGGGCCGAAGAAAAAATTGCCACTTTAAAAGATGCAGACAAAATAAAAAAACAGGTCGATGAAAAAAGACAAAAGCAACTGCTTATAAGTCAAAAACAGGAAAACATGACCTCCTACAATGAGGAGTTGACAAAACAAAACCAGGAGGATGAAAAGAAAAAACAGGAACTTTCAGAAAGGATTGGGGAACTGGAAAAACACATTAAAAGAGCCAAAGATGAAATAAAAGAAATACAGCAAACTGCAAACACTGCCGCCGAGCATCATAAAAAAATGAAAGCAAATCTTGAAAGTGCAAAATACCTGATAAAAATAAGGCATGATCTTACACAAATGCAGAGTGACCATCAACACCTGAAAACAGGTATTGCGGATATTCAGGAAAATGTACGTTTCATTGATGAACAGATAGCAGAGAAAAAAAGGAATAAAAAGCAACTTGAAAACGAACTTGGCAAGGAAAATATCGAAAAACTGGAAAAGAAATTGCAGGATTTCCAGCAAGCTTATGAAAAAATAATCGGGGATATTGAAGAAAAGAATAAACAAAGAACGGGTCTTTTAAAGGAAATAGGGCAAATAGAAACCAGCCTCAAAAGGAAAAAAGCGTTGCAGGAAAAACTAAAAACGTTCAATAACAGGGAAAAGTATCTCAAAGCTGTAAGAAATGATGTAGAAAACCTGGAAGATATGTACATGAGATTGCGTGCAGACCTGCGTACACGCAATATTGATGCACTGGACAGATTGCTCAATGAAATCTTTTCCTTTATGTACACCAACAATGCCTACTCACATATCCAGCTGGATACTGATTATGAGCTTACCATCTATGAGAAGGATGGGACTCCCCTGGAACCCAAATTGTTGAGCGGAGGAGAGCGGGCAATCTTTAACCTCGTATTAAGATGTGCTATTTACAGGCTGCTTTCGGAAGGACTGGCCGGAGGAGAATACCGTAATGAAATGCCACCCCTGATCATGGATGAACCCACCGTGTTCCTGGACAGGGGACATGTGCACCAGCTTTTAAAGTTAATAGACCTCATGAGGGACATGGGAGTCGGTCAGATACTGATAGTATCCCACGATGAAACCCTTATAGATTCGGCTGATAATGTATTTGAAGTCCAGAAAGACCCCACGACAAATATATCTTCCATTATCGCCCAGTGAAAGCATATAAGAATAATTTAAATAGAATATTTATAAGAATAAATAAATCATATTCATATTGAGGGAATGAACGTTTTGCGAGGAATTGGATGGAATCCGGGCAGAGAGATTTAATTATTGAACGTCTTGAAAAGCAGATCAGGAACAAGGAAGAGGAAATATCCGACATCAAAACAAATCTCAAGAGTTCTATTATAACAGAACTGCGGGAAGAATTGAGAAATGATATGGATATAAATAAGAGGCTGGTCGAACTCGAACAACAGGTAAAGGAAATTTCTACAAACATAAATGGAATCCTGGAGGAACTCCTGGACCAGAAATCCCGTATCCGTGAAATGGAACTGGCAAACAAACAGCAACCCGTAGAAAGGGAGGCCGACGCATGGAGCAAATATGAAGAAGAAACAGCCAGTCCGGATGCTAATACAGAGGAAAAGGAGCCTGTACCCCAGCCTGCAGAAACCAGTGATGATGCCCCCGAAAAATCCCGGGAGCAAAAAAGAAAACCTCGTATGCACTTCCAGATCAGGGATGTCGACAAAATGATGCCTCCTGAGAAAAATCAGGAAAATGAGGTTTCTGAAGAGGAAAAAGATGAGTACATCGTTGCTGAAAGTGAGAATCGCAAAGTGGAAAAGACCATCAAGCCAGAAACCCAGAACGAAAACTGTGAATACATAATTGCCGGTGACAAGGGACCTCTGGAAAACAAAAATGAGTGCGAATACGAAACTGTCGAAAACAAGGACGAGGATTCTGAAATAATCGTCAGGAAGAAGAAATCGTTCTAAAGCCCAAAGAGGATTGGCGTGTATATTAAAAAGATAGAATTTCTGAATTTCAAATCATTCGGGAAAAAAGTAAAAATCCCTTTTTTTGATGATTTCACAACTATTTCAGGCCCTAACGGAAGTGGAAAATCCAATATAATTGATGGTATTCTTTTTGTTCTGGGGTTGTCCAGCTCCCGGACTCTGAGGGCGGAAAAACTTACCGACCTCATATATAACGGGGAAAAGAGCAAAAATCCGGACAATGCCCAGGTTACCATATATTTTGATAACAAGGACAGGGAACTTCCTGTTGATAATGATGAAGTCGTGATCAGCCGGAAGGTGCGTAGCACAGACAATGGTTACTACAGCTATTTCTACTTCAATGGCAAATCGGTAAGTCTTGGTGATGTGCACAATTATCTCGCAAAGGCAAGGGTCACACCCGAAGGATACAATGTCGTAATGCAGGGGGATGTCACACGAATTATCACAATGACCGCCGGGGAGCGGCGTAAGATCATAGATGAGATTGCCGGGGTAGCAGAGTTTGACAATAAGAAGGAGAGAGCCCTCAATGAACTTGAAGTTGTAAGGGAGCGTATCGAAAGGGCAGATATCCTGATAGATGAAGTAGATAAGCAAAAGGAAAAACTCCAGGGAGAGCGCGACCAGGCTGTCAAATACCAGTCCCTCAAGGAAGAGAAGATGAAGTTTGAGGGTTTCGTGCTGCTTTCTAAACTTAAGGATGCCAAAACCGAACTTGAAGGAGTCGGGCAGGAATACGACAGTCAGCAGGAAAAATTGGAAAAAATCTCCTCTGAACTTAAACAGAAAAAAGATGTCCTTGAACAAAGGGAAGAAGAGTTACGCTTACTCAACCAACGCATCCAGAAGATGGGTGAAGATGAGCAGATCGAGGTTAAAAGACGAATTGAAGAGATCCGTGGAGAAATATCTGGATGCAGTGACCGTATCGAATATGCAGGCCAGGAAATCGATGAGATCGATGCTGCAAGACGCAGGTTTTTCCTGGAAATCGATGAATCAAAGGGAAAGGTAGACGGTATCGAGGAAAAGGTTAAGGAGCACAATTTCCAGAAGGAAACCCTGCAATCGGAAATTTCTGAAAAACATACACAGAGAATGTTACTCCAGAGCAGGATCGCCGATGTGGATGAAAAATTTGCCCGTACAAGGGATGAACTTTCTGCAAACAAGGACGAACTGGAACAGCTGAAAACCCAGAAAAACGAGCTCATGCGTAACGAGGACAGGCTGCTGGATTCCCTGCGTCGCAAATCCGCAGATGTAGCAGAAATAGAAGATGAGATCAAACAGGCAAAGGAAAAGGCCAAGTCCTCTGAAAGTGATACCAAATCCGTCCAGTATGATATTGACAAACTCAACGAAAAGATAGAAGGGTTGACAAAAGACCTGGATGATCTGGAAAGCAATCGTTCTCAGATAAAAAAGGTTGTCAGCGATCTGGAAAGTGAAATACGTAGCAAACAACAGGACTATGCAATGCTTGAAGCCCGTGTGAGGGCAGCAGAGGATACCAGCAGGTATTCCCGGGCAGTAGATGCGGTGATCAAGGAAAAGGACAAACATGGCCTGCCCGGTATTTATGGCACCATAGCAGAGCTGGGGAAAGTAAACCAGAAATATTCAACCGCCCTGGGAATCGCTGCAGGAGGACGAATGCAGGCTGTTGTGGTGGATACGGACGAAGATGCTTCCCGGGCTATTGCTTACCTGAAACACCAGAGATCGGGCAGGGCAACCTTCCTGCCACTGAATAAGATGGAAGCACGCAGACCCTACAAAAACCTCTCCGACAGGGAAGGCGTAATCGGGTATGCCATTGATCTTATCGATTTTGACCCGAAGTTCGAAGCAGCCTTCTGGTATGTATTCCGGGACACCCTTGTTGTTGATACCCTTGAAAATGCCCGAAAACTGATGGGCGGGCTGCGTATGGTGACCCTGGAAGGCGAGACCGTTGAAAAAAGCGGGGCAATGAGTGGTGGGTCCCAGCGCAAGTCCGGCCTTTCATTTGCAGCCTCCGAAAAAGATAAACTTGTCAGAATATCCGAGGAACTTACCAAACTGGAATCACGCAGAAGCAATGCGATAAACAAACTGGATACTACCGAGGGACATATTTCAAGCACCAACAAGGAAATCCAGCAGTATGAAAACGATATCGCGCGCAAACAGATGCAATTCGAGGAAATCGGCAATCGAGGAGAAGAACTTGAAAAGTTGCTCAATAGCAAGGACGAGGAACTCAAGCAGATCGAAGAACAACGCCAGCAGATGCGAACTGAGATGAACGAGACCGTTGAGAAGAAAGAGCATCTGGAAGAGAGGGAACAATCCCTGCAACAGAACATAATGCAGATCGAGGAAAAACTCGCTGATTCGGAAATTCCCGAGCTCAATAAGCAGGCAGAATCCCTGGATGAGGAACTTCGCCGCCTGGACGGAAGGATAAGGGATATCGACGGACAGATCAATGCTCTTGAACTCGATAAAAAATATGCAACCGAGAAAATGGAACAGAACCGGGAACAAATAGCCCAGATGGATGAAAAAAAGCGTACACTGAAAGAGCGCATAGAAGAACTCAAGAATAAGATCACGTCCCTGGAAAACGAACTGGAAGAAAAGAAACAACGTGAAGAAGAACTCACAGGTGAACTGCGCCAGCTTCAGGGAGAAAGAGAGAACAAGGAAATAGCCTACTCAACCCAGCGTGATGAAGTTGACAGGGTAAAAAGCCGCTATGAGAAGGCAGAGAACCAGAAAATGGCACTTGAGGCCACACTGGATGCCGTGAAGGAACAAATCGAACAGCTCCGCGAAGAGATCACACGCCGTGGCCTTGAAGAGACTGATGAAGTCCCTGGTTACGAAACCGTGCGTACAAGGATAACTTCGATTGAAAAGGCAATGGAAGCCCTGGAGCCTGTGAATATGCGGGCGATAGATGAATATGAGGAAGTGGAGCAGAGAATTGTTGATCTCAAAAGCCGCAGAGCAATCCTTTTCAATGAAAGAGAGCAAATCCTGGATCGCATCGACCAGTATGATAACCTTAAAAAAGAGACATTCATGGAGACCTACAATGGCATCAATGATGCCTTCAAGGAAATCTTCAATGAACTTTCCGATGGTGTCGGGGAACTTGTACTGGACAATGAACAAGACCCTTTCTCCGGAGGTATGACCCTCAAAGCCCAGCCCCGGGATAAAACCCTGCAAAGACTGGAAGCGATGTCTGGTGGAGAAAAGAGTCTCACAGCACTTGCATTTTTATTTGCTATCCAGCAATATCGTCCCGCACCGTTCTATGCTTTTGATGAGATCGACATGTTCCTTGACGGAGCAAATGCTGAAAGGGTTGCCAGGCGTGTTAAAAAGGCGGCAAGCAATGCCCAGTTCATAGTTGTCTCTTTGAGAAAACCGATGATAGAAGCTGCCGAGCGCACAATCGGTGTAACAATGCAGCAGGATAATATCACAAGTATTACGGGTGTGAAAATACGGTGAACAGTATATCGGTAAAAAACGATGAAATCCCATTGCTGGAAAACATGGGACAGGGTATTGATCCTGAATTCCTGAAAACGTTGAAGGAACTGGGAGTTGACGAAGCCGAGCTGGAATTATCAGATGATGTGCTCTGTGAACCTGTAGAAATCCTGGTAAACCTTGCAAAAAGTGAAAGTATCAATCCCTGGGATATTGATATTGTAGAGATTACGGATAAATTCCTGGAAAAAATAGAAGAAATGAAGATAATGGACCTCAGGATTTCAGGCAGGACATTGCTTTATGCTTCCATTCTCCTCAGGATGAAATCCACAGGTATCATACAGGAAGAAGATGAAGAACCCGATGAAGAGATACCTGATGATGATCTCGAATTCCAGAATGAAGAAGACTACCCCGTACCCAAATTGCCCATTCGTCGCGCTGCTACAAGACCTGTTACCCTGCAGGAACTTATAAACGAATTGAAAAAGGCAGAAAATGTTGAATCCAGAAGAACCCAGAGGCGACAAAAACGTGTCCTCCACATGGAAGAGGAGCCTACCACTGAAGATGTGCTTGGTATTGCTCATGAGGAAGACATAAAGGGGCGTGTCGAAGACCTGGAAGAAATAATTGAAGAGATTCTGCACGGGAAAGAAAAGGTCAGTTTTACTGAGATCGTAGATCCTATACCCTCTCGTTCAGAAAGGGTAATGACTTACCTATCCCTCCTTTTCATGGCTTCCCAGAGGAAAATCTGTTTGAGACAGGATGAACTCTTCGGAGAATTGTATATATACTCTTATAGAAATAAAGAGCAGCCTGTTTGAAGGGGTTGGTTTGAAAAATGTCCGACAGGGAAATTGTTGAAGCTGCACTTTTTGCAGCAGGTAGTGCAGTTGAGATACAGAAACTGCAAAAAATACTTAACAAAGATAAAAAGCAGGTCACAAAACTTGTAGAAACTCTCATCCGGGAATATGAAGAAAGGGAAGCAGGTCTGGAAATCGTGGACCTGGGTGAAAGATATGTCATGCAGGTCAGATCAAAGTATTCTGATATCATCCGTCCCTTTGCACCCCGGGAGCTGAATTCTCCCATGCTACGCACCCTTTCCATGATAGCCTACCATCAACCTGTAGTACAATCCGATATTGTAGATATGCGCGGCAACAAGGCATATGATCATATCCGTGAATTGCAAAACCGGGGATTTATTGAAAGCACCCCACAAGGCAGGACAAAACTGCTCTCCACAACCCCTCTTTTTGCAGATTATTTCGGTCTTGAGGAAAATAAACCCGAACTTATCCGCAACAAGATGATAGAACTTTCAAAACAACAAAGTGGCAAAGAAGGACTTGACCGCTGGCTTGGACGCAGGTTTGTCGGATTTACCCCCATGTATGAATCCCTGGCACAGATGTGTGGAATCAAAGATTACCGCATGGTAGATGCTTATAATCCCACCGAGGAAGAACTTCAGACCCTTGATACGGTTTACAAAATGGTTATTTCCCGTGGATATAAGGAAAAGGTGGAGAAATATTATTCAGGAGAGGTTATCGAAGCCGGGTCCACCACATTTGATGACCTTGAAGAAGCCGTTAACATACTGAAAAGCGAGGGAGACCCGGCCAGAGTAAAGGAAACCCTGGAGATGCTCGAGGAACTTAAGAATGAATACCGATCAAGAGCCATGACCATAAGTGCCAGGGTTACCCCGGAAACCGAGATGGTGGCACGCATTGTTAAAGATCTGCATATCGGCGTTTCAAAAGATGGGATACTAATTGCCCCGGATTACGAAACAAACGCTTCAGGAGAGGAGATCGGGAGGGATGCGGATATCTTTGTCCCAAGCCATCGTAACCTGGAAGGCGGCCTTATAGAGAGGGTCAAAAGCAAATATGATGCTGTTATCAAGGGTCTGCGGAAGGCAGAAGAAGGTAAAGCTATTTAAATAGGTATTTAAATTAAGAAACAATAAGAATATATAAACTATCTGGAATTATTTGCTTCAATTTCCAAGGACCTGAGAATATGACAGATTATAACATTAAAATAGAAAATGTGGTAGCTTCCACCAAACTTGCCGAGGAATTCGACCTTACAAAGATCGAAGCTGAATTTGAAGGAGCAGAATATAACAAGCAGAAATTCCCCGGTCTCGTATACCGCGTATCAAACCCAAAAGCGGCGTTTCTTGTTTTCACTTCCGGGAAAGTGGTCTGTACAGGTGCCAAAAACGTAGATGATGTACACACCGTAATTGCGGATATGGCCAAAAAGCTCAACGGTATTGGCATAGATACCCTCGAAAAACCGGATATCACCGTACAGAACATTGTTGCATCCGCTGACCTCAAAGCTGTGCTCAACCTTAATGCAATCGCAATCGGACTTGGTCTTGAGAATATCGAATATGAACCCGAACAATTCCCCGGACTCGTTTACAGAATCGATGAGCCAAAGGTTGTCGTACTTATATTCAGTTCCGGAAAACTGGTGGTTACCGGTGGCAAATCCCCGGAAAACTGCGAAGAAGGGGTAGAAGTAGTAAGACAACAGCTGGACAATATGGGCCTCCTTTAAAGGGAATAACGTGACTGAAGATTACAGGGAAGATGTTTGCATCCTCATACCCACATTGAATGAGGGTGCCACCATCGGCCAGCTTATTGAAGATTTCAATACCGAAGGTTTCGGGAATATTTTTGTTATTGATGGCAATAGCTCTGATGATACACAGGAAATTGCCACAAATATGGGCGCAAATGTTGTTGCCCAGACAGGGAAAGGAAAAGGTCAGGCTGTCCAGGATGCCCTTGCGATGATAGATGACCCTTATGTCATTATGATCGACGGGGACGGAACCTATCTTGCTAAAGACGTTCATTCAATGCTTGAACCACTGGAAACAGGAAGGGCAGACCATGTCATTGGAAACCGGTTTGCAGATTTTGATCCGGGTGCTTTTACAAAACTGAACCTGATCGGCAACAAGATGCTTAACAAATTTTTTAGTGTCATTTACAGGAAAAATCTTGTGGACATCCTGTCTGGCTACAGGGGATTCACAAACCAGGCAATCCGGGAACTGGAACTCCATGAAACGGGTTTTGAGATCGAATCAGAGATTGCTGTTGACAGTATGAAAAAAGAGCACCGCGTAGAAGTCGTTCCAATAGCCTACAGGCCGCGTCCTGATGAAGGAGATACGAAACTCAACCCCCTGACTGATGGTTTTGGGATTGGCAGTACGATCTATAAGATGGCCAAATTTCACAATCCGATGTTCTATTTCGGAATAATCGGTGCTATACTTACTCTTTGTGGCATATTACTGGGAATCTATGTCGTAAGTGAATGGATGATCGGTATTACCCATATACCAATGACCATCCTGACAGCATTGCTAATTATTTCGGGAATCCAGATGTTCATATTCGGAATGTTAAGTGACCTTGTAGTATCCCTCCACAGGGAAACAATGCGTACCCTTCGCCGTCAACAAAGATGAAATTGCCCGAGGGCATCTATAAACAACTTCACTTTACTTTTGAGAAATAGGATTTTGTTATTTATATATGATTTCTTTTTTATGCATACCATTTCAAAGGAGCAATCGACACGCTCATAACTAATTATACATGTGCGGCCCGCTGGAATCTGTATCAAACTCAAAATCACTTTACATCAATACAACTTGATTTTTTAATAAGGTTTAAATAAAATATATACCCATCTCCCATCATTAAAACGAGGTAAAAACATGTCAATCGTAACAGATGCCAAGAACGGAACTATTACCGAAGAGATGAAGAAGGTTGCAGAAATCGAAGGTGTTGAGCCTGAATTCGTACGCCGCGGAATTGCAGCTGGAAGAATCGTAATACCTGTTACCCCCTACAGGGACATCAGAGTGTGTGGTATTGGAGAAGGCCTTACTACAAAAGTGAACGCTTCCATCGGAGCATCTTCTGATATTGTCGAGGAAGAACTGGAGGTTGAAAAAGCAAAGGCAGCACAGGCAGCCGGTGCGGACACCCTTATGGAACTGGGTACAGGAGGAGATTTCCTCGGAATCAGGAAAAAGGTATGTGACGCAATCGATCTGTCCGTAGGTTCAGTACCACTCTACCAGGCCTTTATCTCAGCAGCCAAAAGGGACGGTTCCATCGTCCACATGACAGAAGACGACCTGTGGAATGCAACCGAGGAACAGGCAAAACTGGGTACCAACTTCATGGCAATCCACACCGGTGTTAACAATATCGTACTGGACAGGCTTAAAGCCCATGGCCGCTATGGCGGACTTTGCTCCCGTGGCGGTGCATTCATGAGCTCCTGGATGCTCCACAACGAAAAGGAAAATCCCCTTTACGCAGACTTCGACTACCTTTGTGAAATTCTCAAGGAACACGAAGTCACTCTTTCAACCGGTAATGGAATGCGTGCCGGTGCTATCCACGATGCAACCGACCGTGCACAGATCCAGGAACTGATCATCAACTCCGAATGTGCCCAGAGGGCCCACGACGAATATGACCTCCAGGTTATTGTAGAAGGCCCCGGCCACGTGCCACTGGACGAGGTTGATATGAATGTAAAACTCATGAAATCCATGAGTGACCACAAGCCATTCTACATGCTTGGCCCACTTATCACCGATGTTGCCCCGGGACGTGACCACATAGTCACCGCAATCGGTGCATCCCAGTCCGCAGCAGCTGGCTGTGACTTCCTGTGCTATGTAACCCCTGCAGAACATCTTGCCCTTCCAAACAAGGAAGATGTTATCGAAGGTGTCAAGACATCCAAGATCGCAGCTCACGTAGGTGATATGGTCAAACTCAACAAGCGCGACCAGGATCTGGCAATGGCAAGGGCACGCCGTGAACTTGACTGGGAGAAGATGTACAATCTGGCACTTGACCCGGAACTTGCACGTGATGTCAGGAATAGCCGTGCACCGGAAGACACAGATGCATGTACCATGTGCGGAAACTTCTGTGCCCTGAAGATCGTAAACCAGAACTACGATCTTGCAAAGTAATACCTCCGGGTATTACTTTATCTACTCTCCTTTCCATTTTCTTTTTAATTCCAACTTCTCTTCTTAACTAACCCTAACCTTTTTTAGAGCTATTTTAATAGTATCTTTAAATATAATAGACTACAACATTATAATTACTGTATAATATTGCAGAGATGTCAATTATGTGGAGAGGTAGATGTTTGCAGGCCGATGAAAACGGGGTATCGGATGTTGTGGGGGACTGGGATGAGATTATCCGAATCACAGACCTGAGCCACCTACAATAACACCAGAGAATATGTAAGGTTGGATATCAGGGATTCTAATTCTGACATATACCTATCCCTGAAGTCCAGCGAAATAACTATAAACTGATTATTCAAATCTCAAGACGACATTAAAACGGAGTTGCAAAATGAAAAAAGCCATTATCGAGACAGGCAAGGGAGACATTGTCCTTGAATTATTTGAAAACGATGCACCCCGCACGGTTGCCAATTTTGAAAAACTTATCAAGCAGGGATTCTATAACGGCCTGGACTTTCACAGGGTTATTCCTGATTTTGTGATACAGGGAGGATGCCCCAAGGGTGATGGAACCGGTGGGCCGGGTTACACGATCAAATGCGAGATAAATCCACGAAAGCATACAAAGGGTGCCCTGTCAATGGCCCACGCAGGCAAGGATACCGGGGGCAGCCAGTTCTTCATCACCCATTCACCCCAATCCCACCTGGACGGTATGCACACTGTTTTTGGAAAGGTCATTGAAGGAATGGATGTTGTGTATAAAATCAAGCCAGGCGATGTAATGAACCGCCTGCGTGTAGTGGAAGAATGAAAACAATAGGTGGTATGGTGGTGGAATGGATTTTATATTCAAAATCGGCAAATCATTCGGGTTTTTCTTTTACAAAATGAAAAAATTAATCCTGCTGATAATATTAATTCTGATTCTCCTGTACATAATCAAAATTGCCTGGCTTCCTGAATTGGGCAGTATCTGAATAGATACTCCCTCATTTATATATCAGTATCACCAATATACCTGGTATAGAAAATATACCATGGAGGTCGTACCTTAGCAGATCCGCAACCAATTAGAATAAGTGTCCTGTACAGCGGGGAATTCGGGAAAAAGGTACTGGGCAATCTCATAAATTCCGATCAGTTCTGCACATCCTGCGGGGAAGCCTGCGATCACTGTCGACAGGGCCGCAAATCTTATTCCGGGTTCCTTACAGAAATCCATGAATTGCCCGCAGATCTGCCTGAATTTGTGGAAGAGCCGGAAGAATACCTGCCTGCTGACCTGAAACCCTGTGACCTGCTCCTTGCAATGGACCTGCATCCGGACCTATTTGCTTCCCTGCCAACAGTTGCAAAAAAAGCACATGCAAAAGCCTTAATTGCACCTGTTGAAAATCCCAAGCTTGCCCCGGCAGGCCTTGTCAGGCAAGTTGCAGAAAAACTTCAGAACGAGGAAGTAGAATATGCTTTCCCCAAGCCATTCTGCAGCCTTGAGAAAACAGGCCAACCTGTAATTGACAGATTTGTTGAAATGGGATTTGGGAAGCCCAAAGTCGAAATAATACTTGATAATGAAGAAATTACAACTGCACGGGTGATAAAGGATGCTCCCTGCGGATGCACATGGTTTGTTGCCCGTAAACTTGTCTATACCGAAGCTGCAGATTTCAAGGAAACGGTTTCCTCTGCCCATCATGCATATCCCTGTACTGCAAGCATGGATAATGACCCTGAAATAGGGGACACCATATTGCACAAAGCAGGTTATATTATCCGGGAAAGTGTGGACTCTGCACTGGATAAAGCACAAAAGGAGAATGCAAATGACAGATAATAAGAAAATAGCAGTAGTTCGCTGTGCTATTGTTGCAGAAGCCTGCCCGGGAATTGGTTGTTTCAAGGCATTCAATGAAAAAGCAGTCGCTTTTAGTGACTACGAGGAAAATACAGAAATGACAGCTTTTTTCACATGCGGCGGGTGTCCGGGAAGGAGGGTTTTCAGGCTTGCACGCTCCCTGAAAAAATACGGAGTGGAAACAGTACATCTCAGTTCCTGTATGCAAATGGAAAACTATCCGGAATGCCCTCATGTGGATTCAATAATGCAGACTCTGGAAAATGCAGGAATTGAAGTTGTGGAAGGTACACATCATTAATGGAGGATTGAAAATGGTAAATCGGATGATAGTCAAAATAGACGAGGATAAGTGTAATGGTTGTGGCAAATGTGTCAGCCCATGTGCCGAGGGTGCCATACAGATAATAGATGGTAAGGCTAAAGTCGTATCTGAAGAGCTGTGCGATGGTATGGGGTTCTGTATCGGAGTCTGCCCACAGGATGCAATATCAATTGAAGAAAGGCAGACAATGGATTTCAATCCGCAGGCAGTCAGGGAAATGCAGGAGACAAAAGAAAAAGACAATGAAGCTGGGTCAATAAACTGCTTTAAGTGTGGTAAAGATGAAAACGAGAGATACCTGATGCCCCTGAGACATGAAAAAGAAAGCATCTGGGTCTGTACCCGCTGTCTGCCTGCACTCATACATGGTTAAGGGCACAAACATGATCACTATCGAACTATCAAATCCGCCGGACAACCTCTGTGACTATACTTACAACTTTTTCTGGAATAGTGATTTCAATCCGGACTCTCTCATCCCCCACCAGCAAGGCACGGAATATACCTACAGGGAAATAGTCGATCATCTCAAAAAAGAAGATACTGTACAGATTGTCGGTGATGTCGCAAAACGGCTTGCACAGGGAATGGGCGCCAGCATATCCCATCTTGGAGGCAGCGGGAATACAGAAAATGCCGGCAACATCATAATTGATGGTAACGTCGCCGCTGAAGCAGGGATGGGGATGGTAGCCGGCGCCTTATACGTAAAAGGAAGTATCGGGGAACCCATGGGAAATATAGTGGAAGTGGAATCCGATATGGAAGGTTATCGCAAATTCGTGTCAATAACTGAATTGGTGTGCAAGGGATTGCAGGAGAAACTTCTGCTAAACAAACTGGAAGGAAATAACCTGCTGCTCAATGACGCCATCCTGCGCAATACCCTGGCAGCCCGTTGCAACTGTGAAGCCAGCATAACAGTAGAAGGAAATGCGGGTAACGGAAGCGGATTGCTGATGGAAAATGGAATGTTGCTAATCAAAGGGGATACCGGCATGAATACTGCAGCCCATCTCAATGGCGGAACAGTTTACGTAGAGGGTAAATGTGAAGCCTTTGCCGGTGCATATATGAAAAACGGAATACTGCTGACAGAGGATGCAGGCAGCCATGTGGGGGCGGACATGAAAGGAGGGACCATATATTCAAAGAAAAAGGCCAATATTGACCCACCTGCAAAAAAAGGTAAAATCGGCCGCGAAGATATACGCACAATAAGGAAACTCACAGATGCCGGCAAATTCGAGATTTTACGTTACAATAAATACGAGGCCGGAGAAGAAGGCAAATATGTAACGATCAAGATGCGAGACGGATCCCTGGTCAGAAGGCCCGTGGAGTAATATCTTTCCAAAATCTGAACTTAATAAAAAAGATGAATGATCCGGCCGGAAGCTCGTTTACAAAAGGGAGTGATATCATAGCATTCAGCTTCCGGGCGGACCCGGCAATATAATCAGGTACTGCACACCCTCCGACCTTTGTCGGTAAGCTGGTATGTATTACCATAGGAAATCCCACTATTACAGCATCCACATGATTTGCAGGGGCCACAGGAAAGAAGCTCGGGCCTGGCATTGATATCCCCGATTTTCCTGACATGCCCCATATTTTCCATTAACTCCAGCATGCCCTTTAGCTGCCGGGTATTCATATCCATTCCTTCAGAGAGAGCATTAAAGGAGATGCTGCCCCTCTGGTCCATTTCTGCCATTTTTTTCAATACATACTTGTATCCCGCAACCATCTTAAAATCCTCCCTGATTTACGGGGCTAAACCTGTTCTTCCAGAAAATATATACAAACCCGGATAAAATGCCCAGATACAATGCTGGTTTGAAACTGTCAACAAATGTCCATTTTTCGTAACCTTCCATGGCAAGGATATAGGCATTGATAAGATCTGCTACCATACTCAGGAAATACAGAATGCCAAACACCAGGCAGAGCAGTATTCCCACATAGGCATAGGCGGATCCTTCAAAGGAATCCTTTGAAAACTCAAAGATTGCGACGAAAAATACTGCACCGATTACCACAAGTACAATTCCTCCGGCCAGCTCAGCAGGTAACAGACTGGAGGATAAAAAGGAAGCATGCAAAAGCCCCACTCCCTTGCCGACCTGAATCAGGCCTGCGGCCATATACAGTATTCCCCACAAAAGGGAAAAGAACTTCAAACCATTGTAATTTCTTTCCATCAAATACACCTCATTAAAGAACCATATTTCCGACAAGGATTGTCACCATTGCCAGCACCCAGGCTACCGCAGTCGAGTAGGCTGCCTGGAAAAACATCCATTTCCAGGAACCTGTTTCTTTCTTGATAGCTGCAACAGCTCCTATGCAGGGCACATAGAGCAGAGTAAAAACCATTAGACCCAGAGCTATTGCAGGAGTGAAACCCGGATCTGCCATGAGGGCTGAGGACAATGCTTCCCCCCCACCGGTACCGTACAGGGTTCCCAGGGAACCTACTACAATTTCCTTTGCGGCAAAGCCAAAGACCAGTGCAACGGCTATCTTCCAGTCAAATCCAAGTGGGGCTACTAGTGGCTCGATCAATTTACCCAGCGAACCTATCAGACTGCCAGCACTGCCATATTCCGCGCCTTGCGGGAAATAGGCAAGCAACCAGATCAGCACGACTCCTCCGATAATTACTGTCCCGACCTTGCGGAGGTAAAGGTAGCCCTCATTCCACATATGCCGCAGGGAATCCTTCAGTGAAGGTTTGGTATAGGGGGGAAGTTCCATTATAAAGGGGGAAGGTTGGCCCCTGGCGAGAAAGGTCCGGAAGAGTTTGGCCGAAACAATAGCCACAAGTATCCCCAGTACGTACAGGCCAAAAATTACCGATCCTGCCTGGCGACCGAAAAATGTTCCTGCAAGCAGTATGTAGACGGGCAACCTTGCGCCACAGGACATGAAAGGCGTAACCATCATCGTTATGAGGCGATCTTTTTCATCCTCTAGTGTACGGGTTGCCATAATAGCCGGAACAGAACAACCAAAGCCCATGAGCATCGGGATGAAGGACTTACCCTGCAGTCCCATTGTATACATGAGTTTGTCCATAATGAATGCTGCACGTGCCATGTAGCCACTGCTTTCAAGCAGGGCGATGGCAAAGAACAGGATGAAAATATTGGGCACAAAGAGCAGGACAGAACCTACACCGGCAATGATGCCATCACCCAGAAGGGAAGCAAGCCAAACAGTTTCAATATTTGAGATAACCGCTGCCGCCAGCCACCCAAAGAACATGTCGATCAGTTCCATGAAGGGAGTGGCAAAAGCAAAGGTCAGCTCGAACATGCCCCACATAAGTATCAGGAATATTGGAATACCCAGATACTTATTGGTGACTACCTTATCCACCATGTCCGAGGGAGATACTTCGTCAGCACAGGTTGTACAAACCTGAGGCATCAGGGTACTTATAAATTCATATCTCTTGTCTGCCATCTCAACTTCATATTCCTCATTGTCGATAGCCGACAGGAAATCCTGTACTTTTCCTTTAATGCTTTCTGAAGATAATTTGAAAATGACATTATCATCACCTTCCAGCAATTTTACAGTTATCCAGCGGGGAGGATAGTGTTTGGATATTTCCGGATCACCTTTAATTATTTCCTCCAGCGCACATATCTTCTCTTCCACCATGCCACCATAACCGATCTCATGAGGCAGGGGTATGTTCTGCTCTTTTTTTGTCACGATAGAATCAAGAAGTGCATCTATCCCTTTGCCTTCACCTGCAACAGTTTTGATAGCGGAAACACCAAGAAGGCTTTCCAGTCTCTGGACATCAATAAAATCGCCGCGCATTTCAGCACGATCTGACATGTTCAAGGCAAGAATCAGATTGGTGCCCATTTCAAGCAATTGTGTCGTGAGATAAAGATTTCTTTCCAGATTTGTGGAATCCAGGACCTGTACAACAACATCAGGTTTTTCTTCAAGGATATAATCCCTGGCAACCACCTCATCTGCTGAATAAGCCGTTAAACTGTAAGTGCCCGGCAAGTCTATTATTTCCAGGACATGCCCATTATGATTCTTTGTTCCTATCTTTTTTTCCACAGTAACGCCGGGCCAGTTACCCACCTTCTGGCGTGCCCCTGTTAGGGCATTGAATATCGTGGTTTTCCCCACATTGGGGTTACCTGCCACTGCAACTTTTATTTTTTCAGCCAAACTGTGACACCTCCCCATAAACAGGCTGAACCATGATTTTATTGGCCATTCCCCTACCCAGAGCATAACGTGTACCATTGATGGATACAAGGAGGCAACCCCTTCTGCATTCCAGGGGCTGGATGATGGAATTCGGAGTCAGGCCCAGCTCCACAAGCCTTCTTTTCAATCCTCTGCCGGCACACACCTCACAGATACGGCATGACTGCCCTGGTGGAGACATTGCAAGAGGCATCTGTGATTTCATTGTATACCTCCCAGAACCTCAACAACAACCATCTGTGCCTCTTGTTTGCGCAGGGAAAGGTTGTAGCCTTTCAACTTGAAATCCACCGGGTCACCCATCGGGGCCCTTTTGATCACACTAAGACCAACACCAGGCACCATTCCCATTTCAAGCAGGCGCCGCCTGGAAGGACCTTTGCCTTTTACCTGGATTACACGGGCATTCTGGCCCACATCCAATAGATCCAATGTTTTTTCAGTCATTTTTTAAAACACCCGAAGTTAGGCTTTCCTAATTTATATATGTCCTACAACTACGTGTAATATATATGTTTTGTATGCCCGAAAAAAAACAGGCCAATAAATATAAAGCAGGAACTAAAACATAAAAAGTGTGAAAAACATGGATTGTTTATTCTGCAGAATCATAGACGGAGAAGTTGCCTCCCACAAAGTGTATGAAGATGAGCATGCCTATGCTTTTTTGGACATCTATCCGACATCCAGAGGACATACAGTCGTACTTCCAAAAAAACACATAGCAAGTTTCCTGGAAATGAATGAGGAAAAGACAGCAGAATTATTCACTTCTGTAAACAGGATCGCTAAAAAAGTAATTGGAGTTACTGGTGCGCCGGGAGTTAATATTGGGATCAACAATGGCTTGGTTGCCGGGCAGACTGTACCCCATGTCCATGTGCATATAATTCCTCGTTATGAAAATGATGGCGGGGGGTCAATGCATACCATCGTGGATTCCAACCCTGACAGGGAGGAACTCGAACAACTCGCAGCCAGTATATATTCCAGATTTTGAAAAAGAAAGAGAAAAGTCAATAAACAAGCCCAACAGTATATCTTATGATGCAATTCTCAACTTCGCTGCTAAAGGAGGAAAGGGGCAGTACACTACCCTTGATAGCAATATTGTTCCTCCTGATTGGTTTTGTTCTCGGGATCAGCCTGACAACCGTGCTTTATGATGAGGGAAGTCTGGAAAACACACAAATTAATGATCATGAAAGTGATGTTACCGGCATTATCAATATTAATGGCACTGCGGGTGAGACCTACGAAGAACTTTACAAACTTGTTTTTGACTCGGTTGTCTCCGTAAGGACTGAAGGAGAAATCGACGGAGACCAATTTAGAAGTGGCGGGTCCGGGTTTCTTTATGATTCAGAGGGGCATATCATAACGAACCAGCATGTCGTGGAAAATGCAGATTCCGTAGAAGTATATTTCAGTAACGGAGTGGTGATGGATGCTGAAATCACGGGTACCGATATATATTCTGATATTGCGGTATTAAAAGTAGATGAAATCCCCTGTGATGAAACCTGCCAACCCTATCCTCTGCCAATGGCCAACTCATCCATGATAAATCCTGCACAGATGGTGATGGCAATCGGTACGCCTTTCGGTCTTGAGGGAAGTGTGACACATGGAATCGTCAGTGCCACCGGCAGGACAATGCCAACAACAAACGGATTTTCCATACCCAATGTGATACAGACCGATGCGCCGTTAAATCCGGGGAATTCAGGGGGACCGCTGATTGATCTCTCAGGGGAAGTGATCGGGATCAACCGTGCACGCAGCGGAGATAATCTGGGATTTGCCATCCCCTCCAACAAAGCCCGCCTGGTCGCCGATGCCATAATTGAGAAGGGAGAATACGAACATTCCTGGATTGGTATACAGATGTTACCTGTAAGTCCCAGGGCAGCAGATTTCATGGACCTTAATGAGGAGGCAGCCAGAGGAGTAATGGTCGTGGTCGTTGTGGAAGACGGACCTGCAGAGGATGCCGGCCTGAAAAGTGCCGAAGAGGTGAAGATCAATGATGAAATAATCTTCATCAACGGGGATATCATTGTAGGAATAGACGGGATTGAAGTATTCAACAATGACCAGATCATAGCGCACATAAGTGAAAAACAGCCCGGGGACGAGATCGAACTTGAATATTACAGGGATGGGGAAAAAATGACAACACAACTTGAACTTGGCACGCGTCCTTAATGAATTGTCCAAATAACACTTGATTAGACTTGAAAATAAGAGAGTTGATGGATAAGCATTTTCATAATGTAGAAATACATATCCAAAAACCGGAAACTAAATGGCTACTCAGCCATTGATCTTTTTCATAAGCCAGGCCATGTTCTGGCCAAGGGTTTGCATCGTCTGCAATCCTTCTTTATCAGACTCTACATCCCCCGGTGCAACACCCATTCCTATATTCCAGTAGCTTGAACCCGGTATGACCATCTGGGAGATCAAGAAAAAGTGGTTAATGGAATCAAATGCATGGAGTGCGCCTGCTCTCCTGACAGCCACAACGGCTGCTGCGACCTTATGTTTGAAAAGTTCATCATTTGCTTTACCGACAAACCCCGCCCTGTCAATCAGGGCTTTTGTTTCGGTCGTCAAATCGGCAAAGTATGTAGGACTTGCTATAACGATCCCGTCGGCCTCAATCATTTTTCCTATGCATTCATTGATTAGGTCACTGGATATGACACATCGGCGGTCCTTGTTCTCAAAACACTTCATGCAGGCAGTACATCCCATAACAGGGATGCCTCCCAGCTGAATCATTTCGGTCTCAATTCCCTGTCTTTCAAGTTCTGAAAATACATTTTTGACGAGCTTTGCGGTGTTCCCGTCTTCCCTGGGACTCCCATTGAATGCTACAACCTTCATTTTAGTACCTTCCATTTGTCTTTAGACAACATATATCCAATAAGTGTATTTATCCACTTACCTATAATAATTATACTACTATCGACCCGAATCATTTAGATAATTACTGGAAAAGGAATTTTACATTTCGTCATCCTGTCTCATAGAAACAGATTCATATATATGAAACATTGATCATGTATTCATGGATCATTCGGGCTGCAAACGCGTGGATAAAAACCAGATAAAAAAACTGACAATCCCACCACCTGAAACAATTACCCGCATGTCTGCCATATTCCAGGCACTGCAATCACCTGCACGTTTGAATATCCTGTTCTTACTCAAAGAAAGGGATATGTGTGTATGTGAACTCAGTGAAGCACTTGAAGCCTCACAGTCTGCAATATCCCATAATCTGCGGACACTACGCCAGCTAGACCTTGTAAGGGTCAGGAAAGAGGGGCGTTTTGCGGTTTACTACATTGCAGATGAGCATGTCAGGTTGCTGATCGAAATGTGCAGACAGCATATTATCGAGGAATACCGATGAGCATTGCACAAAGCTTTATGGAAATTCTGGCAGGAATAATACACGAGACCTGGTACCTTTTCGAAGAGGCTGCACCCTATCTTTTCCTCGGCTTTGGGATTGCAGGGCTGCTGGAACTTGTGGTTTCCAATGAGAAGATTATTGGACATCTAGGCAGTGGGGCCGGGAAATTCAGTTCGGTCCTCAAAGCTTCTATTGCCGGCATTCCCCTGCCCCTATGTTCCTGTGGCGTGATACCTGCTGCAATGTCCCTGAAAAAAAGAGGGGCAAACAATGGTGCTACCCTGTCCTTTTTGATATCGACACCCCAGACCGGCGCTGACTCAATCGCAATCACCTATGCCCTGCTAGATCCCATTATGACAGTATTCAGGCCTATCGCTACCTTCATAACCGCCTTGGGAGCGGGAGTTACAAGCAATATTATGGAAAAGGACGTGACAAATACAAGCCTTTCAAATCCCGTTATGCTTTCAAAAAGCGAAGATACAACAAATCAGGGTTGTGATTGTTGTGGTGATAATTGCGAGCAAGCAGGCCTGAAAAAGAGGGGTTTTGATGCCATAAAATATGCTTACGTGGAACTGCTGGGAGATATTGCAAAATGGCTTATTGTGGGGCTGCTGATAGCAGGATTTATTTCCTATATTGTACCGGAGGAAATTGTGGGAGGCTACCTTGGAGGCGGAATCGGTTCGATGATCTTGATGCTCTTTGTCGGGATTCCCCTCTACATATGCGCCACCGCCTCCACACCCTTGGCAGCTGCCCTAATTGCCAAAGGGATGAGCCCGGGTACCGCCTTTGTGTTCCTGCTTGCAGGGCCGGCCACCAATGCTGCAACCATTACAATGGTTACAAAATTTATGGGAAAAAAGGCTGTTACCATTTATCTCGCAATGATAGCCCTCTTTGCGCTGATATTTGGGATGTTGCTCGACCTCATATACATAAAACTGGGAATTGAGGCAACGGCCATTGTGGGAAGTGCAAGTGATCTGCTTCCTGCAGAAGTGAAAACCTTCTTTGCGTTGCTTTTGGCAGTAATGATGACCTATTCCCTGATACAGAGAAGGCAAAGTAATGAATGCCAGGATTGCTCCTGAAACTGGAGGTAATTATAAAGCATTTTAACCCAATTTTGAAATGGGGTTTTGTATGGATAAAAGGAATAGCACAATCGAATCCAAATTGTCTGCCAATGGGAAAACATTGCTGGAAAAACGCTACCTTTTAAGGGATAAGGAAGGAAGAATCGCAGAAAAGCCCGGCGAGTTGTTCCGCAGAGTTGCAAAAGCTATTGCCAGAGTTGACAGCAGATACGGATACAGTGCGGAAATAACTGAAGATAATTTTTATCAGATTATGGCAGATCTGGAATTTCTTCCCAATTCCCCAACCCTCATGAACGCGGGTACCGATCTCGGGCAATTGAGTGCTTGTTTTGTACTGCCTGTGGAAGATTCCCTGAAAAGTATTTTCAAATCCCTGCAGGACATGAGCCTCATCCACCAATCAGGCGGTGGCACAGGCTTCTCTTTTTCAAACCTGCGACCAAAAGGAGACCCTGTACGCTCCACAGAAGGCGTGGCTTCCGGGCCTCTTTCCTTTATGACGATCTTTGATAAGGCAACGGATGTGATCAAGCAGGGCGGCAGGCGCAGGGGAGCCAATATGGGTGTGCTGAGAGTTGACCATCCGGATATTATCGAGTTTATCGAAGCCAAGGAAAATGAGGATATGCTCCACAATTTCAATCTCTCGGTGGGTGTGACGGATGAATTTATGGAGGCTGTCAGCCAGAAGGGGGATTATGCGCTTGTAAATCCCCGAACCGGTAAAGTTAAGGAGAGATTAAAGGCAAGGGATGTTTTTGACCGGATACTAAACTGTGCCTGGCAAACAGGAGACCCCGGCCTGCTTTTTCTGGATGAGATCAACCGCAGACATCCCATGAGTGCAATCGGCACGATAGAGAGTACAAACCCCTGCGGAGAGGTGCCTCTTTTGCCATATGAATCATGCAACCTCGGCTCGATCAACCTTGCGCGAATGGTTAAGGAAGGGGCTATCGACTGGGAGAAATTGAAGGAAACGACCCGTACAGGAGTGCATTTCCTGGATAATGTAATCGATGCCAACAAATACCCCCTCCCGGAAATCGGACAGAGGACAAAACAAAACCGCAAGATAGGCCTGGGTGTCATGGGATTTGCCGCTATGCTGGCACGCCTGGGGATTCCTTATGATTGCCGGGAAGGAATTGAGACAGCTGAAAAAGTAATGAAATTCATCCGGGAAGAATCCGTGAAAAAATCTGTGGAACTTGGTGAGCAGCGGGGCAGTTTCCCGGATTTTCACAGGAGTGCTCTTGCAAAGGATTATCCTGCAATGCGCAATGCAACGGTGAATACAGTAGCCCCCACAGGCAGCCTGAGCATAATTGCAAATACCACCTCAGGAATTGAACCGATGTTTGCCCTCACCTACAGCCGTAATGTGATGGGGACCCGGCTGACAGAGATCGATCCTGTTTTTGAGGAGATAGCAAGGAAACATGGATTCTACAGCAGCCAGCTGATGGAGGAAATTGCAAGTACGGGTTCCCTGCAGAACAGCCCGAATATACCGGAAAAGACCAGAAGGATTTTTGCCACCGCACTGGAGATTGAACCCCAATGCCATGTAAGGATGCAGGCGGCTTTCCAGAAGCATGTGGATAATGCTGTTGCCAAGACGGTGAACCTGCCCCACGAGGCTACGGTGGAAGATTTCCGGGAGATATATACGCTGGCCTATCGGTTGAAGTGTAAGGGAATTGCTGCTTACCGTTATGGAAGCAAGGCAGAGCAGGTGCTGGAAATAGGGGAGACTGGAAACAAAGGGGATGATAGCACTGCAACAGTAACAGCCTGTACGAAAAACGGATGTGAATGAGGCAAATGGTTATTATCCAGCTTTGAGAGGTTGAATCCTTCCCGGTACACAGATGTAATATTTAGATTCCAGAAAAATAAAAAAAGTAAGTGCAGCAAAGTTTGCTGCATTCAGGAATTCTTTTTCTTCATTGAATAAGCCGCACCGATACCCACGAGTGCAACCAGGCCAATTATACCAATGGTTGACAATGCCGGTACATCAGTGGAATTGTTGTCAGAGCCAATGGAATCTTCCTGCTGGGTGTCAGTGGACTCACCGGTGCTGTCAGTCTGGGTGTCACCGCCAGTATCCTGTGTCTGAATGGCACTGCTTTCTACAGTGGAGATCGCAAACGGTGAGAAACCGGTTGTATCTGCCTCAAAGTAGAAGTAGTCGCTGTCCTCATCGGTCTGAGTGGTTTCCAGCTGCTCCCATCCATTTTCATAATGGAACAGGGCTATTGAGGCCGGATCGACACCATTGTCAGACATCCAGTCCATGCTTACCCTGAAGCCGATGACAGGATCTTCCATGTTGTCGTCATCAAAGGCGGCATTACCCACCCAGATGTTGACATTCTGGTAGACATTACCCGGTGCATCCTCATCCACAAGGGCCGAGGTATCCTTCAGCAATTCGATGAGCACCTTGATCTGCCCGGAGTTGGTTGCACCCCTGAACTGGACAAAGGTCACATCGTTGCCCTCACCATCGAACTCATAGTTGGCATTTGCCCCGGCTGTAACGGTCTGTGTCTGGGCATCCTTGGAAGCAATGTTCTCGAAAGCTTCACCTGTGCTGCCACCACCGCCTCCGCCGCCGGAGGAGCTACTGGTTGAAGATCCACCACTTGGAGTAAAGGGATCATCGTCTTTTTCTTCAAATTGATAATCCAGCTCTTCAAATTTACCGGGAGTGAAAGTGATTGTATTACCGGTGTTAGTGGCATCTTCAGCACTGACATCAACATACATGTCAAGTGTAGAGCCTTCTACAACCCCGGAAATGGATACATTATAATATCCAGTAGCGTTGGTGGAAGATACGTTTATTATGGTGTCGCCACCGTCCCTGAACTGGACTTCAGCAGCATCCAAGCCATCGCCATCTGCATCAGTGATGTAACCGGATACAGTGTGAGGCATGGGTTCTTCTGTAACTTCGAGTATGTAGTTGAGTTCTGTATCTCCATAATTGTCAAAGATAATTGATTCACCTGTGTCCTCACCATCAACAAACATGGAAACAGTTTCACCCTCATCCACATCTGTTAGATAAACTCGATAATCACCATTTGCATCGGTGAGGTCAGAATCTAGCACTTCTCCATTGTATATAAACTGAACATTAGCGGCATTGATCCCATTGCCATCTGTATCATTAATCTGCCCATAAACCGAATGAGGATTGCCAGGAATTGCTCCAGCCACGGTCATACAGGACAAAAAAAGAAAAATGGCAATGAGAACAACATTTGTCGTTCTCATTATTTCACCTATTCATCTGTTCATTCATTGACAGAGATGTAGCCACCTGCAGAGTACTGGTCGACCTCATTCAGATTTATCCAGTAGGCATTGCCTGTGGATATTTCATTATTTCTTACATTAGAGAGACCCAAGGGCTGATTGGTATCTGACACTAAATTGAGTTCCCGCAGTCCAAGTTCTCCAGCTGTCCTCTGCTCATACATTACGAAATTCATGTTGTTTACTATGGTTTCAAATGCTCCACCATAATAATTAGTATTAGGATCAAATGCAGGTTGATCATATGCTTTATAATGACCTACAAGATTCCATCCTTCATAAACATTTGTAAATGCAGGAGACTCGAAATTATCAGGATAGTTGTTCACATTAGGAGCAAGGAAGAAATCCTCGTTCGCATAAACAATATATCCAACTCCACCTGCAATTTCAAAGACATCGTCTGAATCGACAATCCAGCCGTCCTGTGGGTTGTAAGTCCATACAGACTCAACTTCGTTTCCATCAAGACCAACATCTGCAAGGCTTACGTCACCTTCATCGGCTATCGGGAAGGATACATAGTTGTAACCTGCTTTAAGCTCTTTCCTGAAGGTGTTGACTACTACACCATTTTCGTCATTGTTTCCATAGAGTACTGCAGCGTTGCCAGCATCATCCATCATGTTGTTGACAGCAGTTATCTCAGGGGAGTCACCTGTCTGAAGTTGGTCATCATACCTGAAGAACCAAGACTCAGCAGACCCAGAAAGACTAGGATAACCGTCATTAAATGTGACATTTCCGTTCTCTGCATCTTCATCCACAGGCTCACTGAAGATAACATCAACTAAATAAGGATACTCTGATGAATCTATCTCAGCATGCATCAGTACCGGTGCTGCACCGTCCTCAGTCAAGTCATTGAGATATTCTGCGTCACCAAATTCTTCTGGCATGGTGTATCCATCAGCATCTTCTACTTCAGGAGTAGATACATTATTGAATGCAGGCACAGCATCGGTGTCTGTGGAACTACCTTCTTCAAAGACAAGGATACCATACCTGTCGTCTGGAGTTTCTGTGTTGAAACCTGTTACTGTGTAACCTTCAACGTCCCAGTTTTCGTAGTTGAAAGTACTGTCATTGATAGGTTCGGTGAATGTCAGGTTGTAACCATCGATCATACCATTGTAATCTATATCTACTGTTTCAGCAGCGACTACGATTGGTCCACCTGCGTCAATGGTCTTATTCACATCATCGCCATTGACAGATTCACTAGGATTGCCGGATGCATCAATAGCATTTACACCAGTAAGCTGTAATGGGTCAACATAACTCATCTGTCCGGATTCTACAGTGTAAGTTGCATTGTAGGTCAGACCACCATCACCGGTTGTCCAGACAAGTTCACCATCATTATATGTTGTTGGACTGATGGTTACATCTTCCTCATATGCCATTGTAACGGTGAAGTTGATAGTATCATCAATTCCAAGCACACCTTCTTCTGTAGCATCAGATGTTACAGACTCGATTACAGGTGCTGCGCCATCTTCTTCTGTTACATCGGTTTCACTTGTAGAGTTGATGTCGTTGCCTGCCATATCTGCAATTGCTCCAGCATCTGTGGTTACATTTGGAGCGGTATTGGCATTGTAATCACCGGATTCGGTGAAGTTCAGAATGATGATGTTGTCATTTGCTGCATCACCAGTATCAAAATCAAGCCCTGTAAAACCATCGATGTACCATGCACTGGTATTATTTGTGTCATCACTTACATTTTCATTGAATACGATCTCATAGCCATCAATGCTTCCATTGCCATCCCAATCGATGGTTGTGGCATTCACTATATAAGGACGTGTTGCATCAATAGTGGCTTCCATATCAGTTCCATTAACGGATAAACCGGTATTTCCTGAAGCATCAGTTGCGTTTACATCTGTCAAGTTCAGAGAAGTTGAAAGGTCCTGGCCTTCTTCTACAGTGTAAGTTGCATTGTAGGTCTGACCGTTATCGTTGGTAGACCACTCAAGAGCACCGCCATTGTACATTTGCGGCTGAATGGTTACATCAGATTCGGATTCATTCAGTTTTACTGAAAATATTATGGTGTCATCTATTCCAAGTACACCAGTGGCATCACAAGTCACGGATTCAATAGCCGGACCAGCACCATCGGATTCATCTATATCCCCTTCAGCAACATTGTCAAGCACATTGCCAGTAATATCGGTTACTTCTGCACCAGAGACTGTTATATCAGGTGTGTCTGTTGTTCCATACCCGATAGCCTCTTCCAGTTCTAACATGATGATATTGTCATCTTCTGCATCATCAGTATCATATCCGGTAATAGACATGCCAGCAACGGTCCACTTACTGTAGTTGAGAGTTGAATCATCCATTGCTTCACTAAACTCAATTGTGTAGTTATCAAGCAGGCCATTACCGTCACTGTCAACAGTTGTTGCATTCAGAACTACAGGGGCTGCACCATCGGTTACATCAATAGTACCGGAGGTTACTCCAAGAATTGGATTGCCTGCACCATCTCTGATAGCATCTTCTGCTACTCCAAAATCAGGAGTCTGATCTACATCTTGGGATTCACTTTCATTGATATTCACAATGATAGTAGAATCATCTACTTCATTTACAGTATTCAGTTCCTCAGCCACATGATCTTCAATGGACCAAAGGGAGTTATTGTATGTGGAGTCATCCACACTTTCGGTGAAGGTTATCTTGTAGCCATCAATCTTGCCGTTCTCATTGGCATCGATTGTTTGTGCAGATTCGATTTCCGGATATGTAGCATCGATTGTGACTGCAACATCAGAGCCATCTGCAGAAGGACCTTCATTGCCTGCAGCGTCTGTAGCTGTTACACCGGTAAGCTGCAATGGTTCTGTTGTGTCATCACCTTCTTTTACAGTGTAAGTTGTCTTGTAATTAGCACCGTTATCGTTGGTAGACCATTCCAGATCAACTCCATTGTAGGAATCAGAAACAATATCCAAGCCGTCTTCAGTTGCGGTAGGAGTTGCAGTGAAAGTAATAGTATCTCCAATTCCAAGCACATCTTCTTCTGTAGCATCAGATGTTACGGTCTCTATTACAGGTGCTGCTTTATCAGAAAGAACTAAACCGCTTACACCAACGAGTTCATTTGAATCATCAGTAACATTTGATGTGCCCTGCAAAACATA
Organism: Methanohalophilus halophilus; assembly: GCF_001889405.1. Classification (NCBI taxonomy): domain Archaea; kingdom Methanobacteriati; phylum Methanobacteriota; class Methanomicrobia; order Methanosarcinales; family Methanosarcinaceae; genus Methanohalophilus; species Methanohalophilus halophilus. The sequence goes on along the minus strand of NZ_CP017921.1, from coordinate 914,636 downwards.
ATCAATCGTTGGTTCATCAACAGCAGAAGTGATGCCATTATTGGCAGTTGCTGATAGAGTAAGGGTGTTGCTGTCAACAACTGTGCCATCAGTAACATCGAGACCAGTCAAATCTTTTGCATTAACATCCCAGTCAGCATCCTCATAAGTACCATAATCAATATTTTCTGAAAAGGTTAATACAATTTCATCAACATCTCCAGCATCAGATGCAAAATATTCCTGAGAAATAATTACAGGGGCCGCTCCATCATTTTCATTGACATCTCCTGATGTGACAGATGGAAGAGCTTCATCAGCCATACTGTAGATACCCGGACCTGTTGTAGTAATATCCGGCGTGACATCTGTGTCAGGAGTAGATTTTTCGTTGAATACTATTCTGATTGTATCCTCACTGACATCTGTTGCACTGTAACCGGTATAGTCACCGATTGTCCATGCACTGGAATCAAAAGTAGAGTCGTTTACACTTTCATTAAATGTTAGTTCGTATGCATCAATATACCCATCCCCATCGTCATCAACAGTATAGGCACTGTCAATAGCAGGAGCAGCCGCAGCTGTTCCCATAAGCAACAGGCATATGAGCAAACCGCTCATTATTGCTATAATATTTTTCTGTCCATTCATGTTTATTTCACTCATCTTTCTTACTAAAGGTTAGAATCACTAGTAGGGGTACAAATCTTGTTATTCACATTTAAAAGTTTCCATTTTTATAAATAATATATTTGTATATACACGTATAGTAAGCGCTGTTAACTAGAAATATATTAATATACAATAAAAATTAGTTGTACATATGGCGCATAATCTGAAACTGCTTTGATTGCCTGTTATGCAACTAATTTAGGAGTCATGTACTTAAATTACAGAAACTAATAAGTATATTAAAATAAAAATTGCTTTTTTTGTATATACAGTAGTAAAAAAACGTGTATATTTGCCAATATTTATAAAAGACTTGTATTTCTGAGGACACATAAAAAAATAAGGTAGCATAGGGCGTGTATTAATACATTAATCCTGAAAATAGTAAAAGATAGGAAACTATCCAAAAAAAGTACTGGTAGTCCCGCCCGGATTCGAACCAGGGTCTTCGGCTCCAAAGGCCGAAAGGATTGACCACTACCCTACGGGACTGCTACTGTTCACTGTGATAATCGCATAATCCTACTTAATTTTTATGTAAGGGGGACCTGCTTATTTCCTGATAGAAGGTTAATTTGCGGCGATTCTGCCCCGCCGGTTGCCGGCAGATCATTATGTGGAGGGAATAAATGACAGGAAGATTGCCTGATTCGGATAACCCGGCATTTGCCCGCTGGATGAAAGGGGAAATGGGCAGGATCAACAGGGCAATAGTGGCGCAGAGAAAGACGCTGGCCCAATTGCTTGAAGAAGAGCTGCCACACTCCAAAACCCGGGCAGGAGACAGATATGTATTCGACAGGCAGATTATCGGGATGCTGGGCGAGGAACTGCCCTCAGAGCTGCATGACAGCCTGAAACTTCCCATCCTCTTTTTCTTTGACTTCCGTGTGGAAGACAGCTGTTTTCTCAATGATAGATATGCCCTCGAAGCACTGCAAATCCTGTCAGAACTCGGTCAGATGTATCGCATGCGTCAGGGCAAGGTCTGGGTCGGCAAAAGTATGGCCTACTCGATCATGCGCAAATACCCAACTGCCATCCAGATAACAATGGGCTGAAAAATAATAGGTTCACGTCTGTATGATCACGGTCAGGATATCCTCATCCTCAAGCACATGGTCCAGCCCCGCACGCTGTCCCGGATGTTTGGCCGATTCGCCCCAAACCTGGGCATACCTGAACTTATCCCGGAAATCGCGATGCAGGTGATCACACACATCTCCCACCGTGCTTCTTTTACGGATTATAAGCGGCTCCTCCATATCCGCAGCCTCGCCCTGGGGTTTAAGGTATATCCGTATGAAATCCAGGGAATTGAAGATCATGTCCTTTACCTCTTCCAGATGAGTGCCCTTATTGGCAGAGATCAGCAGGGAATCCGGGAACTTCTCCCTTACTTTAGGCAGAACGCTTTCGTCCGCCAGGTCCACCTTATTGATGACAGTCACATCGGGAATATAGACACGGTTGCCCATGACCACATCGATAAGCTGGTCCACATCTATATCATCCCTGATAAGCACATGGGCATTGTTTATCTTGTAATCATCCAGTATTGCCTTGATAAGATCCTCTGAGAGAGCAAGGTCAATGGTGCTGCTCACAGTAATTCCACCGCGATCCTTCCTCTTGATCACGACATCAGGCGGGTGCTGGCCCAGCCGGATACCGGCATCATAAAGCTCCTTTTTGAGAACCTCAAAGTGTTCTGTCTGGAAAACGTCAAGCATGAAAACTACCAGGTCACTGTTACGCACAACTGCGATAACTTCCTTACCCCGGCCACGTCCGCTGGCCGCACCCCTGACAAGACCCGGTACATCCAGAATCTGTATGGCTGCACCTTTGTGTTCCATTACACCGGGAATAACATCCAGGGTTGTGAATTCATAAGCACCGATTTCGGAATTTGCCCCGGTAAGCCGGTTCAGGAGAGTGGATTTACCAACTGAAGGGAAACCTACCAGTGTAACTGTAGCATTTCCTGATTTACGTACTCCGTAACCTTCACCGCCGGATTTGGCAGAAGCTTTCTTCTGGAGGTCCTCACGCAACCGGGCAATCTTGGCCTTCAGTTTACCTACATGATGAGATGTTGCTTTGTTATAAGGAGTGTCTCGAATCTCTTTTTCAATATTGGCAATATCGTCCTCGACGCTCATCGCCACCTACCACCACTTCAATGTTAAAAAGACTTTCCCGTTTCCGCAATCCCATAAATTTTTGTTGGTTTTACAGTTGCATTCAATCGGCAGAATCCTCCCGGGCAAAAACAAGTACATCCCGGGGATCGATTTCCACCCTGCATTGCGAACCCGGCCCGATATCCAGTTTCCCGAAGGTGCGGTTATCCATTTCCGAAAGCAGCACTGATCCGCCTCCCGGAATATCCACAGCCACAACCCTGCTTGCCCCCCTGTTGACAACACTGCGCACAGTTGTGGAAAATACATTGCAACCGCTAATATCTTCCCCGCCAGGATGAAGATGGACATTCTCCGGCCGCACACCCCAGGAATACCTGCCACCCTGTTCAACATTCGTTGTGGTGGTTATTGAGATCGAATCCGTATCCAGAACAAAGCCATTCTCAGACTTCCCTGCAGTATCGGCATCGAAAATATTCGATACCCCTACAAGTTCTGCCACATGCCTGTTGCAAGGATTGTAGAAAACTTCCTCAGGCCTGCCTTCCTGCTGCACCGACCCCTCATGCAATACCACTACTTTGTCAGCCAGGGTGAAAGCTTCAACCGGATTGTGAGTGATGAACAACACAGGGATATCCAGTTTCTCCTGGATACTGTGTATCCTCTCCCGCAGGCGCATCCGGACCACCATATCAAGTGCGGAAAAGGGTTCATCCAGAAGTAATATGTCAGGATTGGGAGCCAGGGCGCGGGCCAGGGCAACTCGCTGTTTCTGTCCTCCCGAAAGCCGGGAAGGATACTGGTCCTGCAGACCTGTTATGTGCAGAAGTTCCAGCATCTCATGCAACCTTTGCTCTTTTTCAGCATCCGATTTGCCCTTTAACCCGTAAGTGATATTTTTCGCCACGTTCATATGCGGAAAAAGGGCATAATTCTGGAAAACATAACCCGGCCTGCGGTCCTGGGGAGACAGGTTCTTTTTTGATCCACTGTCAAAGTAGACCTTGCCGTTAACTTCAATAAAACCCGCATCAGGTTTCCCAAGTCCCGCAATACACCTCAGGGTTGTGGTTTTTCCCGAACCGGAACGCCCAAAGAGGACAACCAGTTCATTTGAAGCAGTAAAATTAACATCCAGATTAAAATCCGGTGCTTCCTCCTGCCCTGAATATCGCTTTTCTATATCAACCTGAATATTACCTGTCATACCTCACACCTTCCACCTGTTAACAAGTTTTGCTGTTGCAGCCATGGAAACAAGTGACATTATTACAAGGATTACAACAAGAATATTGGCAAGGCTGTCATTGCCTGACTGGAAGGCGGTGTAAATAGAAAGTGACATGGTATTCGTTTTTCCGGGAATGTTCCCCGCAACCATAAGGGTTGCACCGAATTCCCCCACAGCTCTTGCAAAACTCAACACCAGCCCTGCCATAATTCCTTTCTTTGCAAGGGGCAGGGTCACAAAAAGGGCAGTTTCCAGTTCACTGTGACCCAGGGTATAAGCCACATATTCCAACTCACGATCCACACTGCCTATCGCAGCGGACGTGGTTTTAACCATCAATGGCAGGGATACCACAAATGCAGCGATCACGGCTGCCTGCCATGTGAAAAGAATGCTATAACCCGTAATTTCAAAAAGGGATTGACCCAGCACACCATTCTTCCCGAGCAATATGACAAGCAAGTACCCGGTTACCGTAGGAGGCAATACAAGGGGCAGGGTCACCAGGATGTCCACAAAATTTTTACCCGTAAAATCCCGCCGTGCCAGCAGGTATGAAATGAGCAGGCCCACCAGAACCACCAGTATAGTTGACAGGGTGGCTATTTTCAGTGTTATGTACAATGGATAAATGGCCTGCTCAAGCAAAAATCTCACTCTACCTTAAATCCATATTCTTCCAGAATACGCTTACCCTCTGCACCTGTTACAAAATCAATGAATTTCTCGGATGCTCCCTTTGCCTCAGAATCTGCCAGAATTGCCACAGGATAACTTATATCGGCATCTACCGGCACCTCTCCTACAATCCTGATATTATCGCTCTCAGAAGTTTGTGCATCTGTCATATATACAAATCCTGCATCCACTTCCCCTCGTTCCACATACACAAGGACCTGTTTCACATTTTCCGCAAATATGGTCTTGCCTTCAATAGCCTGCCAGAGCCCTGCCTCTTCCAGCCCCTGTTTTGCATATCGTCCTACAGGCGCAGTGTTGGGATTGCCCAGGGCAATCTTTGTGATATCCTCAGAGTCCAGGTCCTCAAGATTTTCGATCTGGTTTGTACCTGCGGGCACTATCATAACAAGACTATTGCGGGCAAAATCCCGTCTTGAATCAGTATCTATCATATCCTTCGTATCCAGAATATCCATGTGTTTCTGGGATGCTGAAGCAAAAACATCAATCGGTGCTCCTCCCTCAATCTGCATCCTCAGGGAACCTGAACTTGCAAGGTTGAGATTGACCTCAATATCAGGATTATCAGCCTCGAACTGTTTTACTATCTCACGGTAACTTTCCGTCAAACTGGCAGCTGCAGATACCGTGATTTCATCACTGTCAACCTCCTGTGCGGATGATGCAGTCGAATTGACTAAATATGCACCTAGCACAGCTAAGACTGCCATTGTTGCTACCAAAAATATTATCTGATTATTTCTTTTCATTCAATCACCTTATACTCCAAGCGATATGTATGGATGAGCATAACGGTGCATTGATACATATGCACATAAATAAGTTTCTAAAAAAGGCCAATGAAGCCAGGATCAATTTTCAAAGAAAGTGACTTCAACCTCGTTCCCGGCTTTCACAAAACTGATTTGCGGTTCGATTACAATGTAACCATCGGCCTTTGCCAGTGTTGTAATTGAAGCAGAGGTTTTATCCACCGAATAGGCACAGTCATCAATTACTTCCACACAATGATATTCCAGCCTGTTATCTGAATACACATCATCCATAAGGGTTGCTTTAATCCTTTGCCTTGCAGGGGCGGTAATCCCCAGTCCTTTTCTTACAAGGGAAGACACAATCTCATTGAATACCATCAGGGATGCTGTAGGATTACCGGGCAATCCAATCACGGGAATATTCCTGACTGATCCAATAATTACCGGTTTGCCGGGTTTGAACTTTAAGCCATGCATCCGGATTTGTCCTTCTTCTTCCATTAACCTGTACATGAAATCATCCGAACCTGCCGATGTGCTGCCGGTTGTCAATACGATATCACATTCAGAAACTGCCTTTAAAAGGAGAGAACGGGCTTTTTCAGGTTCATCCCCAACTATACCATAGGCTACAGGAGTTGCCGACAAACGTCTGATAGCGGTTGACAGTGTATAGGAATTGGCATCATAGATCCTGCCCCGACCTAGAGGATTGCCAGGCTCGGTCAATTCATTACCGGTAGAGATAATGCCCACTTTCAGTTTTTTCACAATTGTATTATTGATGCCCAGCGCTGCAAGGATACCAATCTTTGCAGGAGACAACATTTGCCCTGCTTCAAGAACAGTTTCATCTCTGGAAATATCAGTGCCTGCGGCAAGGATGTGCTGGCCTTGCCTTACATCACTATGGATACACACTTTCCCGTCTGCAAGAGTGGTATCTTCCACCATAACAACAGAATCACTTTCCTGTGGAATCGGGGCCCCGGTGGAAATTTCCACAGCTTCACCTTTTCCAAGGGACAGGATATCCCCTCTTCCCGCAGGTACATAGGCTTTCAGTAACAAACATGTGCCTTGCGTAGGTACATCTTTGGCACGGATAGCATAACCATCCTTGAGTGCCTTGGCAAAGGATGGAACATTGATGTCAGATACTATTTTTTCTGCAAGTATGCGACCATCGGCATGTACAAGTGAAACATGTTCCACTCCGCAATTGACGGGCAGAGAGGCCAGAATTTGCCTGGCCTCATCCAGTGATGTTAGATGATTGAGTATTTTGCGCATCTTAGTTTATGCAACCTTCAATACTTATTCATATATCGGAGTACCGGTAGTACCTGTGATCTCCTCGAAAGCCTTTACCATTTCCCCGGTAATAGGCCCGGGTTTTCCATCTCCGATAAGCCTTCCGTCAACCTTTGTAATGGGGGCGGCTTCAGCAGCCGTACCGGTTACAAAAACCTCATCTGCTGTGAATAAGTCAAAAAGGCCTACGTTTTCCTCAAATACCTCATAACCTCTTTCAACAAGTAACTCAATCGCTGTTGCACGGGTAATACCCTTCAGATTGGAAATCGTTGGAGGAGTATACACTTTGCCATTCTTTATGATGAAGATATTATCCCCGGAACCTTCGCAGATGTAGCCGTTGCCGTCCAGGAATATCGCTTCGTCGCCCCCCTTGGCATTGGCTTCAATCTTGGCCAGGATATTATTCAGGTAGTTCAGGGATTTGATATTTGGAGAGAGGGCATCGGGAGCGTTGCGCCGGGTTGCAACCATGACTGCTTTCAAACCAACCTCATAGAGATCCCCGTACATTGCCCCCCATTCCTGGGTAATGATGAATATATTGGGAGTTTTGCATTTGCGGGGGTCAAGACCGAGGTCCCCTACACCACGGGATACGATGGGTCTTATGTATGCATCACTGAGATCATTTTTTCGCAGGGTTTCCAGGATTGCCTGAATCATCTCTTCCCTGCTGATGGGTATTTCCATTGCAATGGCCTTTGCAGAATCAAATAAACGATCCACATGCTCTTTTAATTTGAATACCCTGCCGTTGTATGCCCTGATCCCTTCAAAGACACCGTCACCATAGAGGAAACCATGGTCATAGACAGAAGTGCTTGCTTCGGATTTGGGGACATAATCACCGTTGTAATAAACCAGAACTTCACTCATTTTCAGCCCTCTTAATATGACTTATCAGTATTAAGGTGGACAAATGTTATCATAATATATATGAATATTTGCAAATTCATACCCGACAGTTGACAAAAGGCTTTTATGCACCAAATCCTATTTCATGTCGCTTCACTATCCTGGGCCCGTGGCTTAGCCAGGATATAGCACCGGGCTTCTAACCCGGTGGTCGTGGGTTCAAATCCCACCGGGTCCGCATTAATTTTTATTTTACTGTATACCTGCAGAGTACTGGAACCCTTATATGACAATCCATAATTCCAGACAACACCAAAACGGAAACTACTACGATCCGGATTCAGTCATAACCATAACTCACTTGAAACCTTGAGGGAAGTATCCCGAATTCATCAAAAGTTATTAGATAAGACCTCTAATACCTAATGGATGAAAAATACCGGATGCAACGATCCAAAGCATTCCCTGCTTCCTATAATAACGGTTAATTTCATAGGTTCCCTGAGTTTTGCCATAGTCATCCCGTTCCTTGTTTTCCTTGTGGAAAGATTTGGGGGGAATGCCATCATCTATGGCCTAATCAATTCCATGTATCCTGCCTTTCAATTGGTGGGGGGGCCCATCCTGGGACGCTGGTCCGATATACATGGCAGGAAAAAGATCCTTCTGGTAAGCCAGATCGGAACCCTCCTCTCCTGGATAATATTCCTGTGCGCTTTTTTCCTGCCCCTGGATGAACTAATCAGGGTGAATTCAGCAATAACAGGCAGTTTCATCCTGACACTTCCCCTGATAATCCTGTTCATTGCCAGATCGCTTGACGGCATCACTGGAGGCAATGTAGCTGTTGCAAATGCATATCTTGCCGATATAACCCGGGAAAAAGACAGGAACAAAAATTTCGGGAAAATGTCCATTGCTTCAAATCTCGGTTTCATAATCGGACCTGCACTGGCAGGTGTTTTAAGCATGACCACCTACGGGGAAATGATACCTGTAATTGCAACCATAGTTATATCCATTGCAGGCACAATAATAATTGGCCTTTTTATCCCTGCAACAACCCATTGTATATCCCGGCAGCAAAATAAAATAAAGTTAAAACATGTAATGCAAATTCAAAACATACCCTTTATTTTAATCCTGTATTTCTTCATATTCCTGGGTTTTAACATATTCTATACATCATTCCCCATCCATGCCATAAAAGTACTCAAATGGTCGGTCAGCGATATGGGAATATATTTCTCATTTTTGAGCATCATAATGGTGATTGTACAGGGCCCTGTACTGACCCGCGCCTCAGAACGATTCCGGGACAGCCAGCTCGTGATTGCCGGGAGTATGTTGCTTGGAACCAATTTCTTGTTACTTACATCAGGTGATTTCGTATTAACCTACATAGCAGCCGTTTTCTTTGCTTTTGGAAACGGCATAATGTGGCCTTCCATCCTCTCTATAATTTCAAAGCTTGCAGGAGCACAGAATCAGGGTTCTGTACAGGGATTTGCCAGCAGTTTTTCCAGCATGGCAGCAATAATAGGACTTATTGTGGGAGGAATTATTTATGAAATATTTCAGGCAAAGGCATTTGTTGTCACAGCTTTGATAATTTACATTGTATTCATCCTTTCATTCAGGTTATTGAAACTTGAAGATTTAAATCATGAGAAGTACTGATAAACAACCTTTTTATCTAACCAGAAATATGTTGCTGTATGAAAGAAGCGGAAGAATTGCTGAAAAAGGACCTGTTTGCCAGATATATAGGTATAGAGCTGATGGAAGTTTCAAAAGGCTATGCAAAAGCTTCCATGAGAATTGAGGACAAGCATAAAAACGGGGTTGGCACAGTACAGGGAGGGGCCATATTCACCCTCGCAGACTTTACATTTGCAGCTGCTGCCAACTCCCACGGCAATGTAGCTGTAGCCATCAATGCCAACATAAGCTACCCAAAGGCTGCAACCGAGGGGACACTGACAGCTGAAGCCTTTGAAACCTCACTGAATCCCAAAATTGCAACCTATACGGTAACTGTCACGGATAATGAAGCAGACACTGTTGCCCGCTTCGAAGGACTTGCATATCGGAAAAGGATAAGAATTGAAGATATTACCTGAACTTATTTCAAAGATAAAAGGTACTGTGCCAGTTTCCCATGATCTTCAAATATCCTATCCGCGCCTTCCAGCTTATCCGGGGAAACATAAGTAGGGACAGCCACACAATACATCCCTGCCCTTTTGGCCGCTTCTACCCCTTTTGTAGCATTTTCTACCACAATACACTCCCGGGGATTCACTTCAAGCATACGGGAAGCTTTTAAGAATGGCTCCGGTTCGGGTTTGCCCTTGATGACATCCTCCCCGCTGATAACCGCATCGAAGATGCCCGGGAAAAAATCATCCACTATATGGTTCACAATTGTTCTGTCGGCACCCGAAACCATGGATATCAGAAAATGCTCCTTTAGCTCCGGTAAAATCGCACGTATTTGTTCAAAGGGCCTGAAACTGGCTGTCCGTTTGAATTCCTCCTGATATTGTGCAAGGAGTCCTTCAATGTCCAGAGATCCAGGATCGATATTTTTACGTTTTAATATGTGAGTTACAATGTCAACTGTTCTGGAACCTTCCATATCATAGATGGTTTGTTCATCGAGATGTATTCCCACAGCACCGAATACCCGATTAATTGTTTTTACATGATGGGGCATTGAGTCAATGAGAATGCCATCCATATCAAAAATCAAAGCCCTGGCCATGTATAAAAATACTCCATGATATCAGGAATCATCAGATACGTCATTTTTGTGCAGAGCAATCTCAATATTTGTATGGATATCCTCTACTTTGAAAGGTTTGGATATATAGCCGGCCGGGTGTGTTAATTTCGCCCTTTCAAGGGTTTCTTCATCAGTATAAGCGGTCAGATATATTACAGGAATGTTAAAATTTTTCCTTATATAATTTCCCGCCTCTATACCGTCACCTTCTCCTTTCAGCAAGATATCCATCAAAACCAAATCCGGATAAAAAAGATCGGCTTTGCGTATAGCATCCTCTGCGGAAGATGCCGTACAGGGAATGGAATAGCCTAAAGATTCAAGTTTGCTTTTAATCCCCATAGCAACTATATTTTCGTCTTCGACTATCATTATTTGTGCATTTTTCATCAAAGGACCTTCATAAATTTCAACATGAACATATAATGAATCCTTTCCGTTAACACTTACATATAAAATGTACAGGTGTTGTTATGAGGGAATTATTGAACTATTATTCATCAAGTGCCACTTAATATAAATTTATTGCTGTCATTCATATAAAGCTTGATGGTTAACATATTGCAAATAAATAATACATTCCTGATTCCTTATATAGCATAAAAGCGTGAGTGAAAACATGACACTGGCCCGAAAACCTCTCTTGTTAATGATACTGGACGGATGGGGATACTCCCCCACCAGAAAAGGAAATGCTGTAGTACAAGCAAATACCCCAAGTCTTGACAGGCTCGAAAAAGAGAATCCAACTTCCCTTTTGCAGGCTGCCGGAGAATCTGTGGGCCTCCCACACGGGCAGATGGGAAACTCCGAAGTAGGCCATTTAAACATCGGTGCAGGCAGAATTGTCTATCAGGATCTAACCCGTATTAACCTAGCAATCAAAGATGGGGAAATCTATGAAAACCAGGTTCTGCTTGATGCTATCAGGAATGTGAAGGAAAAAAATTCAAAACTGCATATCATGGGCCTGTTTTCCCGCGGAGGAGTCCACAGTCACATAGAACACATGCGTGCCCTGATAGAGATGGCTAAAAAGGAAGCCTTAAGTGAAGTATTCATCCATACTTTCCTTGACGGCAGGGATGTAGCCCCCAGGGCCGCCCTTGAGGACATGAAAGAGCATGAATTATTCTGCAGGGAAAACGGTATCTCAAAGACTGCCAGTGTATCCGGCAGATACTATGCAATGGATCGTGACAAACGGTGGGAACGTACCCGGCTTGCCTATGACGCCCTGACACTGGGAGAAGGAATAACTGCTGAAGATCCTGTGGAAGCGGTACAACTTGCCTACGACAGAGGAGAAAATGACGAATTTGTCAAACCCACTGTTATCCAGGAGAAAGGCAAACCTGTAGCCACAATTGAAGATAATGATTCTGTGATCATGTTCAATTTCCGGCCGGACAGGGCAAGGCAGCTTACCTATGCATTTGTGGAAGATGGGTTTGAAGGTTTTGAGAGGACAAAGCATCCACAGGTACATTATGTCTGCATGACACAGTATGATGAAAAACTGGACGTACCTGTTGCCTATCCACCCAAAGAGATAAAAAATACACTTGGAGAAGTTTTGAGCAGGGAAAATATGTCCCAGTTGCGTATCGCCGAAACTGAAAAGTATGCTCATGTCACCTTTTTCTTCAACGGCGGGGCGGAAAAGAAATTCAAAGGAGAAGAAAGATGCCTCATTCCCTCACCCAAAGTTGCAACCTATGACCTCAAGCCCGATATGAGTGCCTATGAAGTGGCTGAAGAACTCACCAGCAGGATTGAATCCGCAAATTATGATGTGATCATACTCAATTTCGCCAACATGGATATGGTGGGACATACCGGTTTCTTTGAGCCGACTATCAAAGCCGTAGAGGCTGTGGATGAATGTGTGGGAAAAGTAATCGCAAAGATACAACAAAAAGGCGGTGAAGCATTGATAATAGCCGACCACGGAAATGCGGAACAAATGGAAGAAGTCCAGGGAGACCAGCCCCATACCGCCCACACAAGCAATCCGGTTAAATGCATATGTATCTCAGAAAGGCAAAATATCAAAATTAGAAATGGCATCCTTGCTGATATTGCACCGACTGTCCTGCAAATGCTTTCAATAAAACAACCCGAAGAAATGACAGGAAAGTCCCTGATTGTTCAAAACCATTGATCCAGGGTTTGCTGGCTTCGCTGCTTGCCGGCTTTTTCAAGCCGATCTACAGCTTTGAGAACTCGCTCCTCAGAGAAATCATGCTGTTTGCAAAGGAAATTCACTATCTTTTCCTTTTGTGGAGATTTCCATTTCAGTTCATAAGCATCCGTTACAGGTGGATTCAGGAAAAAATCGATCTTTGCATCAAGCTCGTCAATAGTTTCACCCCTGTGCTCCAGGACCTTATGAATACTGCCATGTTGTTTTATTAATTTAAGGGCGGTTTTGGGGCCGACTTTCTCCAGCCCTTTATTATAATCAGTACCCACACACAGGGCAATCCCGATCAGTTGCTGACGGTCTATATCCAGCAACTTGATATTTTGCATAAGATCAATAGATTCGGGTTCTACATCAATGTAAACATTCTTGCCCGGCAGTTTGCGTTTACCCGTAATTGTAAGATTGCGCACTACCCTTGGAGCACCGAAAAGCAGGGAATCGTAGTCCTGAGAAGCACTATAATCTGCATCACCTTTGTTAACCATATAGGCTGCCTGTGCTTCACCTTCAGAAGGAGCCTGTACACAGGGAATTCCCATGAAATCCAGAAGTTGCATGGAATCCTCCACTATCCGGGCATCTACCTTTGAAGAGGCCTGTGCATATTTGTAGGCTTCTTCTGAAAGGCCTTTTTCTTTTGCTTCATCCCATTTTGTACGAGCCTCTTCCCTGGATTTTTTACGCTGGCTAATTGTATCTGCCTTGAAATCGGGAGGTTTGCCATCAAAAACAAAAACAGGTTTTATACCGGCTTCAAAAAGATTGGTCATCCTGTACAGGATACCGGAGAGATGGGACGTGATATTACCCCTGGAATCCTTCAGGGGAGTGCCGTCACGTTGCCTGATGATACTCAAAAACTGGTAAAGGGTATTATATCCGTCAATCGCCACAGTCCTGTGAGCAAGATCATCCAATCCCACCTGTTTTTTTTTCAGTATATCCCCGATATCTACACCCATTCAGTGCCCTCTTAAATTGGTTTGATGAAGTTGGATATCTGTATCAAGGCGTATATCCAGCACCGAGTCATCATCGGCCTTCATCCGCCCTACCTTCAGTATATTACCTGCCCTTTCAAGGAGAGTTGTTCTGGAAACCTGTAACTGATGCCCATCCTTCTTGTCACCCTTATGGACTACCAGCACATCATTTCCTTCAACAGCAGTCTTACCTGTCCGGGAGAGCATATTCCTGATTACCTGCTCAAATTCCGAATATATCAGAATTTCTGAATTTTTGCCGGATTTTTTTATGACACCAATTGGTTTAAGATTAATTTGCATTGAGCCCACCCTACCATTATGAAACTTGTTGATAATTGCCCATACAAACCATCACATTAATATTGTTTTCGGCAGATGTCGATGATTAAAAATAATGAAGAATAGAAAAGCTCAACGATAGTTTCTTCTGTTGAAGGTTTCCATGGCATCATCCACCACATTTGTGACAGTATCTATTTTTTTGCCCATGTTATCTTCAACACTCTGAATATTAATCCGAAGAGAACGTTCCCTTAGATCGAGCTGCTCTTCAATCTTACGCATCCGCATATCCAGGGAAAGGAGCATCGCTGCAAGAGCTCCTACCATTACAATGGCAGCAAGAACGATCAATGAGTTAGCCGGACTGTATTTGAACCTGCCCAGCCATACATATGTCAACACAAAAGCTGATACAACCATAACGATAGAAAAAACAATGTCCCTTGTTTCCATGGTAAGACCTCTATTTTACTTAATCCATGTTACTACTTAAGTATTACATAAACTTAATTAATGGATGTTGCATTAGGTTCTGTACCATACAAACAGGATGAGAAAATTTGAGCGAGAATGAAAACGGAATCAAGGAATACTTCCCGATGATTGTAATGGCCGGCTTTATACTGGTCATCCAGATCATTGCACTCACCCTTGCACAACCAATGAACGACCTGGGCATGCAGGCAGTAGATAATCCCCAATCCGCGACCAATTCCATATACTACATAATCGCAATTCTCATATTCACCCTGTTTTTACTTTTCGCTATCAAGAAAGAGATAAAATGGGTAATCCAGATGAGCATCCTTGTTGCTGTGGCCTCTACCATGTATTACGGATTCTATCCCCTCTTCCATCTTACAGGATTGGGGGGAGACGGACCGGTAATCGGGGGGCTGTTAATGGCAACTGTTTTCACAATCCTGCTTTATGTCCATCCTGAATGGTACATAATAGACTTTGTGGGTATCATTGTAGGAGCAGCTGCAAGTTCTATTTTTGGGATATCATTTGGCATTTTGCCCGCAATTGTGCTGCTGGGACTGCTTGCAGCCTACGATGCAATCTCAGTGTATAAGACAAAACATATGATTGCCCTTGCAGAAGGCGTGATGGATCTAAAACTGCCAATCCTGTTTGTTATACCCAAAAAAAGAAATTACTCATTTATTGAGGACACTCCCTCAACAGACGGAGAAAAAGAAGCCTTCTACATGGGATTGGGCGATGCCATAATGCCAACAATAATAGTCGTTTCTGCAAATGTATTCCTTCATCATGAAGGCTTCATAGGAGTTCCTGCCATCGGAGCAATGATAGGCACCCTTATCGGATTTTTTGCCCTGACAATCCTGGTCATGAAAGGGAAACCCCAGGCAGGCCTCCCATTTTTAAATAGCGGGGCAATTCTGGGTTACGTGGCCGGTGCCTTAATAGCCGGGATGCCCCTTCTGGGATAAAATTACCTTTCCGAACCTGTGATATTGCATGAATCACATTCACTGTCACAGGAAGAGGAATTACCATTTACCTCCTCATCAAGGGCCCGTGTGCCTTCTGCAAGCACCGAGGCATTGGAGAGAGCCCCTCCTATAAGAATAGCATCGAATATCTGTTCCCTTGTCAAACCAAGCCTGCGGGCAACCCTGATATGCATCTTGAGACAATGATCACATCTCAGTGCAGAAGCAACACCCACGCAGATAAGTTCGATTGTTTCGGGATCAAGTCTTTCAAACTCCCGCATTATAGAATTATCATACATTACTTTAGGGATTAGCAGCTCTGGCATATCTTTCATGAAATTGAGGATATAGGGGACTTCCCCATATCGTTCCTCAACTGTTGAAAGCACATCGGAAACCGCTTCATCTTCATCCTTTTCAAGAATTTCCTTGATATTTTCCAGATCCATTACACACCCTCTTAATCATATAGTAAATCCGGTCTCTGAGCGACGACGTATCTTTATTAAAATGTAATCTTTCATTTTTGAAGGGGTGATGTTTGCCACATCCGAGAGGGAGATATTTTCATCCAATTCCAGCTGTTCCAGTTTTTCATGGAATTGTCCAAAGGGAAGTTTCACCCTCATACCATCCAGTTGAAGGGTTATTGGGGCAGGGGTTAGCACGTCATTAATTTCAGGCACCTGCTCTTTAATCTCCTTCATAACTCTTGCAGGCAATACCGCAAGAGGATCCCGGGATATTTCTTCACGCAGTTTATCCACAACTTCCCCGACAGTTTTATTCAATACATCAAGGCTGTCCATTTCACCTTCATTGCGCAGCCTGTGAGATACACGTCCAATGCCTCCAACATAAACATCGGCACCCTCCACATCGCCAGTACTCAGATCCGGACCTCCTGTAGCCACAATGGGAACATTGACACCCGAGAAAAGTTTGGGTTTCTTATTTATTATACAGTCACTGAAATTCCCAAAACTGTAAACGGCAATGTCATGTTCGTTAATTAGCCGTCTTTCATAATCCTGAGAAAGAGCCACTCTTCGGCCCATACCACGTGCGAGTCCCAGCATATTGGTATTAGCACCATCCCTGCGCAGATGTTCGGCAACATCACATGCTGAATGAGGAAGATGATGGTAGGCAAGGGTTGGGGATACTACAGCTATTTCGGTACCTGTTAAGGGAGCTCGCGTGAGTTTGCCCAGTATTTTCTTTGCAAGTTCTTCCATCAGGGGGACATCTTTACGGGGAATCAGCATTACAAGATTAATTTCCGTTGCAGCCGGTGTACTCTGTACAAGATAGCCGCCCAGGTCTTCCAGGAGTTCAATAATCAGGCCATGTTTGTGCACACCGCCTTCATAGACGTAGGGTTCAAGTACTGCTGCCACTGGCATCATCTCCCTTTAGTTCTTCAAGCATGGCGTGTGCTTCATCAATCCATTCTTTTTGCATCGTATCCTCAGATGCCACAAATATGAAATCATTACCGTTCAATGAATGATAACGTACCCTGAAACCTTCAGGAGCAACCCTGATAGCCATATCCGCCAGGTTGGACTTGAGTGTGCGCCGCGGGTCATCCACAACAAGATTTTCGAGAGAGCCCATCTCATCCTCCGGATTATCCACAAACAGGGAAATGGTCCACCTGTCCGGTTGCTCAAGGCTGTCACGTCCATACCGATCCCAGAGCATCTGCAACAGGCGTGGAAGATGTTTTTCTACAGAGATCGTGATCAAAATTTCTCCTTCACTGCCCCCTTTTTGTATTTCGGCAAAATCTTTCAATATCACCTGTGGGAGAACACCACGCACAACTGCCGCCAGCTGGAAAAGGGAATCTTCGGGCCTTATTACTACTTTGATTTTTGCGATCCTGCCCGCCATCCCCAGATCGGAGATTACATCTGATACAATCTTTCGATATGGAGCGGCTTCCTCTTCAACTGTGGTTTCAACCACGAACTTTTCAAGGGTTGCCAATTCTAATCACTCCTTATCCACAAAACCGGAGACAAGCAACGCAGCACCCACTGCACCGATATGTTGGGAATATGGAGGAACAACTACATCGATCTTGAGCAGTTCTTCCAGAGCTTTGGGTACACCTGCGATCAGGGATGAACCACCCACCAGGACAAGAGGTTCTTTGACTTCAATTTCCTGAAGCTGCTGTTCAAATATTTGTTCCACAACACTGTGGCAGGCAGCAGCCGCCACGTCTTCGGGTGTAGCTCCCTTGGCAAGGGAATTTACTAGGGACTGGATTCCGAAAACAATACAATAACTGTTCATTTCTACATTTTTCTGCATTCCCTTGATTGCAAGATCCCCGAGTTCCGTGATGTCCACACCCAGTCTCTTGGAAGTCATTTCAAGGAATCTGCCCGAAGCACCGGCACAAACGCCTCCCATAGTGAACATCCCGGGAATGCCATCCTGTACTGAAATGGCTTTGTTATCCATACCACCAATATCAATTACAGTGGCATCACCCTGCTGTGTCTTTGCAAGGTAGACTGCGCCCTTGGAATTTACCGTAATTTCTTCCTGCATAAGATCGGCATGGAAGTGATCGCCTATAAGGAAACGTCCGTATCCTGTTGTACCAATTGCCTGCAGGTCCTCTCTCTTGACACCGGACTGGTCCAGTGCCTGCTGAAGGGCTTTTTCAGCACTTTCAAGCACTTTGATGGTGGGCACCCAGCCTTCACCAATGATCTCATTATCCTTCATAACTACAGCTTTGGTAGTGGTTGAACCAGAGTCAATACCTGCAGTTAATCCTTCCTGGTTTTCCCTTGCAAGTAAATGTTTGCTCTTTGCAATGGTTGTCAGGGCTTCCATACGTGTCAGCAGGGTAGCTGCAGTCGTTCGCTCGGTAAAGGAATAACTTATAACCGGCAGACCTGAATCTTCAAATATATAACGACGTACTTCGTTACGAACAATCGCAGCTTCAGCGCATCGGAAACAGGTAGCAACAAACACGCCGTCCACCTGAGCCACGCCTTCTACTACGGCTTTTGCCCTGGCCATCATGAGACGCAGATCCGGACTTGCGACTTCCAGCCCGAATTCCTGCCCTATGGTATCCAGCGATGCCACATCCATCTCCGGAAAGACAAGTTCAGCATTCAAGGAAGATGCTGCCGATTCCAGTTCCTTCTGGATACCGGCATATTCAGAACCGCATGAAACCAGTGCTATCTTTACTTTATCAGAATTACTCATTCTTCATCCTCCTCTTTAGGCAGGGATTTCAGGAATTCAGCAATCTGGTATACAAAATATTTACCTTCTTCTTCGGTGCGAGGATATTTTACTTCAAGACGGGGAATGTCCTTTTGACGTGCAAGGAACTTAGTCAGTTCATTGGTACGTGCACAACCCATGCAACCAAAAGCAGATGACGAATCCAGCACGATAATCGCAGCTTCGGCCTCATCGATCTGAGGACCCACCAGGGCCATGCGGCCCCTCACACCGGCAGGAACTTCCACTGCAGCATATTTCAAGCCAAGTTTTGGATCTTCGGGAGTAATATTGATCGGTGGGGAATCCACACCTACTGTAGTGATTTTTTCCTTAATCTTCTCCATCATTGCAAGGGGTTTATGGCCAAACCTTTCAACAAGATCAGAAAGGATAAGGCTGTTAGTGGGGTAGATGAAAATTTTTGCCAAGGTGTCACCTCATAATTTGGATTCAATAATATCTTTAAGTTTGGATGGTGAAATTTTTTCAGGAGATTCTTCCTTTTCAGCCGGATTATATGCCTCATACTCATCAAGAGCTTTGCTGATGATGGGCAATGATGCTACTTCGTTTCTCAGGTAATGAAACCCCGGCCTTGGCCCTCCGCCTCTGGAAGCCCTGCAGCGACGTTTATCACCTGGTGGAAAACCCCTCTGTTTCACAAAAACATGATTTGGATCAAGGGCTCTTACTTCGGCTACTACCTTTTCCACCGAGTCACGCGGACCTGTCACCATTGTCCCGAAACAGGTTTCCTTAATGGTAATATCTACATCGGACTCATAGATTTTCATCGCAGCATCAGAAGGAAGCACACTTTCTGAGTCAATCACCACTATCTTTGTAATCTCATCAACATCCTCCCCGCTCATTCAATCTCCTCCTTCTTACTTTCCAGCACGTACATTGTATCCTTTTCAGTCAATGCCTTGAATTTCTCGGGCTCAAGGATTTTTCCTATTATATTGGTACTTGAAAATTTCTCACCGGTGGGACCAAACAGGTCGTCATCCTCTGTTTTAACTCCCACAATACCCATTCTTTTGGCGGCCTGGTTGGTAATCCCTATCTCAAAAGCTTTGGTTTTGTCCACAAGCACGTTTTCCGGCAATATTTCCTTATATTTTTCAGCGGACTTTGCGGCTTTAAATAAGTATGTATCCTCATATATCATCATAACAGGAAGTGTACCTATCGGCCTGAAAGTAAGACCTGCCGCGTGCCTGAAGAAATCCAGGGTTTTCGGGGCGAGTTCATCATACAGTTCAACACGAATAACCAGAGAATCCGGAGCCCCGGTTGCAATTACTTTTTTTGCCAGCAGAATATCGATAGTACTGGAAGGGTTTAATTTCACAATATTGGCATCGTCTTCTTTGTACCCTTCACGTACCAGTTCAACTCCCAGTCCTTCAAGATGTTTTGCAGCTTCTTTAAAGCCCATACCAAGTATATTGATGGGAGCAGGATCCGTCTTTACAAATATAGAGTGACCCTTCCCTGCCATGTGTATAAGTTCAATACCCTGTTCTATATGGCCAATTACAGAATGTACAACACTGGCAGCTCTTTCATCACGTGAGATGAACACTTTACCGGTGCCATAACCTGCAGTTCGTACCCATACCGCACCATCCCTTCGTGCTTCAAAGTTTTCAAAGGAGCAGATCTCACCTTTTAAACTACTGTCACTTATAAAAGAACTGGATTCATCGTCAACTTCGAAAAGTCCATCCTTAATTAGACCAAAGAAAAATTCAGCTCCTTCAGGGGATTCAAGAGCAAGTTTTACCTTGATAAAGGTAAAGAGACCGTCACCTTCCTCCAGGGCTGTGTTAATATCATCTGTGACCAGGTGTTTTGCAGATTCCTGCCATTCTATTACGGGTTCAATTTCAAGAATGCGATCAGAGCGCTCAAAACTGGTCAGAAGTTTCTTACCGCCCACAACCCTGGCAAAGGGACCATCTGCGGGTGCACCGTAGTCTGCAGAATGCTCTGCAAGGGAAAAAAGAAGATGAAAATTAGAAGGGTTATATCCCCCAGCTGAAAATAATACATCATATTTATCCAGCTTTGTGGGATTTCTTTCCGGTTTCAGGGATTCCGAAAAGGGTCCAAAGGCTGTGGCATCCTTGCTACTCCAGCGCAGGGAAATTCCTTCATATTGCCTGAAACTTTCCATCCACCTGCGGGCAGAGGCGGAAGAAGGATCAATTATTTCAAGGCGTAATTCTCCTTTTGTGGTCTTGACCCGATACTCCCTTACACTTTCAGAGCGGACACTTTCCGACTTTTTGAGAATACCCACGGATGCACCTTTTTTGTAGGGTGCCTCTGCTGTATCGATGGCTGTTTGTACTGTAGCACCATCCGGGAGAGATAACTTCTCGCCGTTAACAAGCACTTGAATCGTCCCTAATTCCTCCAATCCCTACATAGAGAGCACTTAATAATAAAGTTACTGTTGAGGGACTTCCTCAAGTTCCTTTTCAGTAAGCTGGGAAAGGACTGTTTCTGGTTCTCCGATATCAACTATCTTTGAATCCCTCATCAGTGCTACTCGATCACAGATATCATTGAGGAAATCCATGTCATGCGACACGATCACAAATGTATTACCCATCTCTTCCCTTGCCTTTAGGATGGATTTGGTTACCTCGGTCCTTGTAATCGGATCCATTGTGCCGGTAGGCTCATCCATTAAAATGATATTTGGTTCTTTCATTAAAATCTGGGCCAGAGCAACCCTGTGCCTCTCTCCTTCACTTATCTCATCGGCCATTTTAGGAAGGATGGATTTGGCTTTGTTTTCGGTAAAACCGGTTGTCACAAGAGTATTGATAGCCTTTCTGGTAGCAAGTTCGTAGGGAAGGTCAATCCCAATAGATTCGGTCAGGTTATCGATGATTGTCCTGTGTGTGTAGAGACCATATTCCTGATGCAGGATACCCATGTAGCGAACCGCACGGCCCCTGTTGTCAGCTCCGGGTTCCCTCATATTCACCCACTCATCACCAACGCGAACATGCACTGCCCCGCTTGTTGGTTGTACATTACCCATGAGCATTTCAGAAGTAGTTGTCTTCCCTGCACCACTGGTACCTGCAAGCCCGAATATCTCACCTTCCTTCACATTAAAACTCACACCGCCTACGGCATAAACTACTCCTCTTGAAACGGAAATATATTTTTTCACGAGGTCCTCCACCCTGATGATGTCCTCGCCTACATTGGCTTTTTCCCATTCACCAATGTCAGTAACCATTTTCATAAAGTCGCGGGAGACATCACAGGCATCACCTTCACATACAATTTCCCCTTCCTCAAGAATAATTGCCCTATCAGCCAGGTCTTCAATGACATCTGACCAGTGAGAAGTGATTACCATTGTCATGTTGTGGGATGAAACCGTATCCTCTACAACATCATGAACCACTTTTGCTGTCCGGGGGTCAAGGGTTCCTGTCGGTTCGTCGGCAAGCAGCAGCATGGGATTTCTCACAAGCTGGCGTGCAAGAACCACCCTCTGTTTCTCACCGCCACTTAAATCGCGTGCCACGTGCATCATCCTGTGAGAGAGACGAACCTCCTCCAGTAATTCTACGGCACGTTCCATTGCATCGGGGCCACTATAACCAATTTCTGTCAGGGAATTTACTACATTGGCAATTACCCTGTCATCTCCATAAAGGGCAAAGGTCCTCTGGAGCATAATTGCTACCCTTCGGGATACCGCCCTGCGTTCGTTATTATGAATGCCAAGTTTTGCAAAATCAGCTTCAAACGCTTCAAAATTACTGCTTTCGCAATGTGAACAGGCCTTCCCCACCATACTGGGTGGTTCTATATAGCCACATTTTCCGCAGCGTGCAACGTGATAGATTATTGAACCTGTGATTTCATCCAATTCCTCAGCACCGCGAAGCGCATGCATCAGTACAGTTTTACCGGAACCGCTTTTTCCCAGGATTCCGACAACTTCACCTTCATTTATGTTGAGATTGATATTCTTTAAGACCGCTGCACCATTATAAGAGATGGTAAGGTCTTTGATCTCGATGAATAATGACATTTTAGTACCTCCAACATGGATATTATCAGACCTGTTTTGAGATTATACAGTAAATGTACTTAACTTTTTGCACGGTATGTACAAAACCATAAACCTGTGAGCAGGCCCAACATAACCAAAAATTTAAATCTGGTATTTTATATCTGGATTACATTGAACACTACATAAACGTAACGCATAATTATATCGCTGTTAACTTTTAAAAACCGGCTTCTGATAGTGTTAAGATGATATTGCCTCATCTGCAAACCTGACAACCTCTCCAATATTGTCAACCACAACATCAGCAGATTCCTGCAATCTTGAAGGGCGGGAGTCGCCCTGCTGAACTGTAAGAATTCCTATATCAGCAGACCTTAATGCCAGCATATCGTTCATTCCGTCGCCCACCATAATTACTTTATCGTATTGTTTTTTGAGATCCTTAACTATTCTGTCCTTGTCAAATGTTGAGGCAATATCAAAAACCCCATCAATAGGAACACCTATGCAGCGGGAGAGCCTGTTCAGGTTTTTCATGCTATCTCCTGAGGCAATATAAAGACCCGCTCCCCTCTGATGAAGAGCTTGCAAAGTATCCTTGCTTTCAGGATAAAGGCGGCCCCCTGTACTAACCACATAGGTTACTGATTGCTCAACAACATCTACTATAAACCCACACGCCAGGTAAAAGATATTGGGACAGCGAGTCTTTACCCTGCAGAATACCTCCTGGACATCCCCGAGCACCACATCGCTTTGCTGGGCGATTTTTGAGATTTCGGAGGGAGATACCTCACCATTGGAACAACTCACATCCAGCTCTACGTGTTCTTTTTCCATGAAATCCGAAAGTAACCGGTGGGGTTGTGACTCCAGTATCATCTCCATATCAGAATGGAGCACTACAAGTGCCCTGCCTTTGCGACCTGCCACCAGCATCGTGCTTTCTATATCTTCCAGCATCATCCCGTTGGACATATCCCGGGCAACACGATACATATGCAACAATGTCCCCGCACTGTCAAAGACCACTGCCAGTTTGTTTTCCATACTGGATAAAGCGACAGAAGCCGATTAATATTTTTCGTCCGGGATTCACCCCACAATTTCAATCTGTGAAACTCCACTTATTTCAATTTCAGGTGTGCCCTTATAATCCTTGACCTTGCCTGTCACCAGCACATCCTTACCCTCATAGTAAATATCAGGAGATTGCGGAAAGTTTGACCAGCTGTCCTGCCATATAATTACAGTGAAGTAGCCTTCGTAAGGCTCATGGAAATTCAGATAGATTATACCATCCTCCTCATTTTTAGCTGTTGATACCACCCTGCCTTCAACCGTTTTCACCTCACCTATATGGTTGCCTGCTTCCAGATAAGAAATAACTGCGGTATTGTTATTCTTCGAATAGGACCAGATTCCCAATTTCGCATCTCTTGCATTTTGCTGGGCTTCAGCAAAAATATGCTGGTATTTCGTGTCGGGCTCATAGGCCCTGGACAGGGCCAGTCCTTCTTCCACAAGCTCCCTGTTTACCAGTTCACCGTCAAGCCAGACATATCTCAATAAACGACCATAAGTATCCCGGTTGCTGCTATCCCCTTCCAGCAAAACCTGCTTACCCTCGATCCGGTTGGACAAATAATCTTTTGCCTCTGTATAATAAGGTTCATCTAACTCCGGTGTATCTACCCCGATCAGCCTCACTTTCTCCCCGGAATCCATCACGAAAGTATCCCCATCTATCACCCTGACAACCGTTGTGGTCGAATTCACAATCTGGTTTTCATCTGAAGAAAGACACCCACTCGAAAGAAGTATTAGAAGTGCAACGACGAAGATTAATGTCTTTTTAAACATAGAAAGAAAATAATTCTGCCTCTATTAAAATATAATTGTGCCCCGGGCAATCTTTATTTTTGATGGAGGATTACTGATTGGTATGAAAAAGCCGGCTAAAAAAATCCTTTTCGTACTACTTGCCGTCATGATATCTTTCACCGGCACGTCCCTTGCAGATATTGAAAAAATATCAGACAAACCCTGGGACCATAGCCCCATAACAGTATATATAGATGATAAAGAAGCGCCTGAACACTACAGTCCAACCTACAGAGAACAGGTAGAAATTGCCCTGGATTACTGGGAAAAGGGCGGTAACGGGGCCCTCAGTTACCAGCCGGTGTTCAAGATCATCGACAGTCCTGATGCTGACATAAATGTTCGCTGGGTGGAAAATCTTGAAAAGGTCGAAGGAGCCGGTGAAGGAGTGGCTGGATACTGTAGACCCACCATTGTCGGGAACAAATACCTGCATGCTGAAATTGTACTGGAGGTCGGAAATTACCAGGGTTTTTCCTGGGTACAATACGGCGATGCAAATATGCAGGAAGTGGCCAAGCATGAAATCGGACATGCTCTGGGGTTGGGACACAGCACAGACAGGGGAGACATCATGTATCCCAGCTATGAACAACGTGACAACATCAATCCCCTTTTATTAAAATCCACTTTCCCCTACCTGATAGGTGCAATCATAGTAATCGTAACCATAATAGGATACCACGGCATTGGCTGGAGAAAAATGCGCAAGCAGCGCAAAAAAATCGAGAAGGAGGTTTTTGAAGGCAAAAAATGAATATGCATCAGTTGTGTTGCGACATTATGAAATATCTCGCAGGCGAGTATGTGGATTTCCTGAAATATGATCCGGATCTTATGCATCTTACAAAGTTCCAGAGGGAAGTCCTGGAAGCCACACGCAAAATCCCTTACGGACAAACACGCACCTACGGGCAACTGGCAAAATATATTGGTAAAAGCAAAGCAAGCCGGGCAGTCGGCCAGGCACTCAATAAAAATCCTTATCCTCTGATAATACCCTGCCACAGGGTTGTTGGTAGAAATAATATAGGCGGCTATGCAGGCGGCACAGAATTAAAGAAAAAATTACTGGAAATGGAAAAAAGCCATTGATTACGATGAATCAGTTCGTTAAGTTGATATAAGGGAACCGAAAATTATACCCCTGACTATTAATGTTCATAATTTATCAAAGGAGTATAATCGCATGAAACAACAGGTTGAAGTAAAGGAACTCAAGGAAGGCAAATACGTAATTATCGATGATGAACCATGCATTATCAAGGGCCTGTCAAAATCCAAACCCGGAAAACACGGTTCTGCTAAAGCAAGGATTGACGCAGTCGGTATCTTCGATGGCCAAAAACGTTCAATCGTAAGCTCTGTTTCCTCAAAGACCTTTGTGCCTATTGTCGAAAGGAAAAGTGCACAGGTTCTTTCCGTTTCAGGAGATATTGCCCAGCTCATGGATATGGAAGACTACTCCACCTTCGAAATGAAAATCCCTGATGAATACAAGGACAGGGTGAACGAAGGAGGAGACATTTCATACATAACCGCAATGGGTAAAATGAAGATTGACCTGCGTTAAATAATGAAATGTTCTACCAGCCCCTTATGATGGACGCCCTGTGGGATTACGGGGCTGCAAAATATGTTGTATTCGGAGTCCCTTTTGACGGGACTTCCTCTTACAGGCCGGGAAGCCGCAGGGCACCGGATGCTATGAGACAGGCGTCTGAAAATTTTGAAAGCTACAATTCTTTTTTTGATATAGACCTCACATCTATTCCGATTCATGATGCCGGCAATCTTGAGGTTTATTCTTCCGTTGATGAAACCCTCAGGGACCTTTACTATGATACAAGAGACATAGTCAGGGACGGAAAAATACCCCTAATGATGGGAGGCGAGCATTCCCTGACCCTTTCCACGGTAAAAGCATGTGCAAAAGACGATGATGACGTTGGAGTGATCGTACTGGATGCTCATTTTGACCTGCGGGAAGAATTTGGCGGAGTGAAAAATAACCATGCGTGCGTCAGCCGGCATATCTTAGAAGAAATCACCGACAGGTATGTATCCATTGGGACAAGGAGCGGACCCCGGGATGAGTGGGATTTTGCAAAAGATAATAACATACCCTATTACACACCGGAAAATGTGAAAGAATACTCTGCCAAAAAACTTGCTACAAAGGTTATGAAAGAAATAGGAACCTCACAATTCTACCTTTCCCTGGATATGGACTGCCTCGACCCTGCTTATGCCCCGGCCACAGGTACTCCTGAGCCCTTTGGCCTTGATCCGTGGCAGGTAAGGGATTTGATACATGCTTTTGCCCCCCATACAGTTGGTTTTGATATTATGGAAGTTGCTCCCGACTATGACAGTGGACAGACAGCCCTGCTCGGTACAAAACTACTAAGGGAATTCATAGCCGCTCATGCAGCCGGCAATATCCAATAAGCATCAATTAGATATATACCCTCAAACCTAACTGGCGATTATGAGTGAAGAGATCGAGACCACATGCCCTGCATGCTCACCACAGGAATTCGTGTGGCACGACATACTGAAGGATGGACAGAACATGCTTGTCCGGTGCCAGGTTTGCGGTGATGTGCATCCCACAGAGATCGAGACAGAGAAGACCATCCCGGTAAGAATAGTAATCAGCAGAGGGGATGAATCATTCAAGACAAATGCACTTTTTGAAGAGACACAGGTCATCACAACAAACGAAGAATTGGTTGTTGAAGACCAGAACGGTGAAGACGTATACCCCATACAGATCACTTCCATCGAAACACCCACAAAACGTGAAGAATACGCAAAGATTGCAGATGTTGAAACCATCTGGGCACGTGCGATTGATGAAGTCGATGTCAAAATTTCCGTACAATCCATAGGAAATACCAACCCCCACACAAAAAGAGTACCAGGAGAGGAACTTTTTGAAGTCGGCCTGGAATACGAAGCTGGAGGAGAGCGCTTCAGGATCACAAGAATAAAGATACGCGGAGGAAAATTCAGGTTTAAAAGGGGAGACAAAGTAGAGGCTAAACATATAAAAAGAATCTTCGGCAGGGTTGCCTATAAGAAAGGCTGGGGAGGGGGCAGGACCGCTTGGAGTATGAAGAGAAACGTAAGGAACTGGTAAACCAGATAAAAGAAGAAGGAATCGGAAAACAGGTGCTTGAAGCTATGGGTAAAGTTCCCAGGCATCTTTTCGTTTCCAAAGATCTTAAGAATTCTGCATATATTGATTCCCCGTTGCCTATAGGGAACAGGCAAACGATTTCAGCACCTCATATGGTAGCCATAATGTGTGATGTCCTGAAAATAGAAAAGGGCATGAAGATTCTTGAAATCGGAACCGGTTCCGGATATAATGCTGCTGTTATGGCCGAAATGGTAGGCAAAGAGGGCCATATATACAGCATTGAAAGAATCTCTTTTTTAAAGCAATTTGCCGAAAATAATCTTAAAAGCGCGGGTTATACAAATGTTACTGTCATCGAAGCCGACGGCACTCTCGGTTATTCCCCCGAGGCTCCATATGAACGTATGTGTGTAACCTCCGCAGCTCCATCTATTCCTCAACCTCTCAAAGAGCAACTTTCAGCTGGCGGAATTATGGTGATTCCGGTTGGAAAATACATGCAAAACCTGATTCTTGTCCACAAACTTGATGACGGAACCTTCAGTGAGGAAAACCTTGGCGGCGTTATTTTTGTACCCCTTATTGGAAAATACGGGTACAGAGAATCTATTTAATGAAAAATATATACGATGGACATATATACAATGAATCCATCTATATACGCATATATAGTGATGACGAATTAATCGAGGGATGGATATAGAAACAAGAAAAGTACAGCAAACCGGAGGTTCTACATACATTATTTCCCTCCCAAAACCCTGGGCGCAGAGAATGGGAGTTGAAGCAGGCTCCAGAGTATCCGTCAGAAACCAACCCGATGGATCCCTTAATATAGCCACTCTGGATACCACAACAAAACCCAAAAAACGTAAGATGGAAATCACCAATTACAAGGGAGAAGGCCTGATTCGTAACATAATTGCCGCCTATGTTGCCGGTTATGACCTTATCGAACTTGTTTCACCAAGAATACTTGCCGAGCAGAAAAAAATAATAAGAGAAGTTTGCCACAAATTAATCGGCCCCGAAATCATCGAGGAAACCTCCAAAGGTGTTCTCATACAGGATTTACTCAACCCTGAAGAAGTTTCCATCAAAAAAAGTATCCGCAGAATGTACCTTATTTCCACTTCAATGCACAAGGATGCCATCCAGTCTCTCAAGACCGGTGAAAAAGACCTTGCACTTGATGTGATGCTCAGGGATGATGAAGTGGACAGATTGTTTTTACTTATCTCAAAACAGTTCCGCTCTCTTTTCAGGGGAACACGGCTTGCCGATACCACAGAGACATCCATTGATGAATATCATGATTTCCGACTTGTTGCAAGTTCCCTGGAAAGGATTGCAGACCATGCACACAGAATCGCAGGAGTTACCAGAAAACTGCAGGGGCCTGTTCCCGAAGAAATAATGGAGCCTATTGAAAAAGCGAGCGAGGAGGCACGCAGCACTGTGGAAAAAGCAATTGATGCCCTCTATGGTTGTGATGTGAAGCTTGCGAATAAAACCATTGAGAACATACAGCACATAAAAACCGATGTTGACAAACTCAATGCATCCTTTATGAAGCTAAAAGATGTAGGGACCGTAGTAGGACTGGGAACCGTGGCCGATAGTATAGAGAGGACAGCAGAATACGGGACAAATATTGCTGAGACTGCTATAAATATGGCCATCGCCACTACAGAGGAAAGTGCCTGAATTGAAAAACAGACGCTTATTTATATAATGATAATATCAGAAATCAAGAGGACAATTCCCACATCATAAATGGAGGAAATAGATGGGAGTAATAAGATCATTAAAAAGAAACTTCACAGGTTTCCTGAAGAAACTGCTCAAT
The DNA here is from genome assembly GCF_001889405.1 of Methanohalophilus halophilus. Taxonomy (NCBI): domain Archaea; kingdom Methanobacteriati; phylum Methanobacteriota; class Methanomicrobia; order Methanosarcinales; family Methanosarcinaceae; genus Methanohalophilus; species Methanohalophilus halophilus. The sequence goes on along the minus strand of NZ_CP017921.1, from coordinate 885,027 downwards.
AAAAAAAGTGCAAGGATCGGCATTTATGGACCCCCAAATGCAGGGAAGACCACCCTTGCAAACCGCATACTACGTGACTGGACAGGAGATGCCATGGGATCGGTATCCAATGTCGCACATGAAACACGTCGTGCCAGGAGAAGAGAAGGAGTAACTATCAAAGGCAATGGTAATTCATTATCACTTGATATCATAGATACTCCCGGTCTTGCCACCAAGATAGATTTCCATGAATTCATGGAGCAGGGGATGAGTGAAGCAGAATCCAAACGCAGGGCAAAGGAAGCCACCGAAGGAGTTATTGAAGCGGTCAAATGGCTGGAAAACCTTGACGGTATAATCCTTGTAATGGATGCGACCGAGGACCCTTTTACACAGGTAAATGTCACTGTCATAGGAAATATGGAAGCTCGCGGCCTTCCGCTCTTAATCGCTGCCAACAAGATCGATCGTGAAGATTCATCTCCTTCAACAATAAGGGAAGCGTTCCCCCAGCATCCACTCGTTGCCATATCTGCCCTTGAAGGAAAGAACATTGATACTCTTTATGAGGAAATTGCAAAGAGATTTGGGTGATTTGAAATGCAGGGTATTCAAATGGATTTACTTTCAGAGGACCGTCTTGCAAGGATGAGTCCTGTGGAAAAGGTTCGTTTCATCATTGATGAAGTCAAAAACGGCAAAATCCTTGTACTCGAAAGAGGACTCAGTCCTGAAGAGGAAGCCAACCTTATCGAGATGACAATGACACAAATAGCACCGGATGAATTCTCAGGTATCGAAATGGAAACATATCCAGCCCACGAAACAAAGTCTTTTTTGGGAAAACTTTTCAACAAAGGCCCAAAAGGCAGACTGACCCTTATTGGCCCGGCCGATCAGCTCAAGACCCTCAAAAAAGACAGGGATATGATTACAGCATTGGTATCCTCAAACAGATAAGCGTTGTTTAAGCTATGGAATCCATAGAAAGAGACATTAAGGAAAATACCAGCAACCAATCCCTTTCATCTTATGAAATGGGTAGAGATGACGTCAATGTCATTTGTACCTACGGAAAAATATCGGTGTGGTTTGGCAGGCAAACTCCTGAAGTCGTGGTTGGAAGAATCCTTATTTCTATTTCCCGGATTGATAAATCCGCTGTCCATGAAGTGGAAATTGTTTGTCCTTTTGAGAAAATAACAGAATATGAAAGTCATGGATATGTATTGGTATCCTATGCTAAATGTGAAGGTGGTTACAGGGCTACATTCCACATTCCCTTCTATAACAAAAAGGCCCTTTTCTTTTTTGCAGAACATATAGTCAGAAAATTGCAGCAGAGAGATGTAAAGATAGATATATACTGGAATGGGGATGATTCAGACATCACCCGGTTAACTGAACATCTCGAGGAAATTGATGACTGGAAAGTAAAAAACATAAATTACAAGGATAACAATAAAGAAAAACAGGAGAAATAAAGAGAATGAATACCTGTAATGAATGTGAACACCTCACATTATCCATGGAATTGATGGCCGATCAAATAAAGAACATAGCACAGAGAATCGACAAGGAAAGTATCAAAAAAACCATTGAGTATGTAATGGATGCAGATTCCATTTTTATAATGGGAGCAGGGAGGTCGGGCCTTGTTGGAAAAGCTTTTGCTATGCGTCTCATGCACCTGGGATTTACAAGTTATGTTGTAGGAGAATCTACAACTCCTGCAGTACACAAAAACGATGTAGTAATCGCCATTTCCGGATCAGGTGAAACGCGCTCCGTATCAGATCTGGGAAGAATTGCAAAGGATATCGGAGCAACCCTGATAACAGTAACCTCCAACAAGGATTCCACACTTGGCCATATATCAGATGCAACTCTGGAGATACAGGGACGCAGCAAGGAAGACGCCGGCGGCTATCTTGAAAGACACATGAGAGGAGAATATTCCCACCTCACACCCCTGGGCACTTCCTTTGAAATTTCTTCCCTTGTCTTCCTTGATGCCCTTGTTGCAGAATTGATCTTTATCACAGGTGCATCAGAAGCAGATCTAAAATCGCGCCACGCCAAACTGGAGTGAAACATGTTTGCCGGGAAATTCTCACAGAGGGTACAGGACATTGATATATCCGGCATCCGCAAGATATTCGAAGCGGCCGGATCGGATGCCATCAATCTTGGATTGGGCCAGCCGGATTTCGACACACCCGAACATGTAAAAAAGGGTGCTATAGATGCCATAAATGAAGGATTTACAGGCTATACCCTGGGACCCGGCATCATAGAACTCAGGGAGGCATTGAGCAAAAAGTTCCGGGAAGAAAATGCAATTGCCACTACACCGGATGATATAATCGTAACATCCGGTGCCTCAGAGGCCCTGGAAATAGCACTTGCATCACTGGTAAACCCGGGTGATGAAGTTCTTCTTGCAGATCCGGGTTTCGTATCATACGCATCCCTTGCAGGAATCATGGGAGGGAAAGGAATCGGTGTGCCCCTATCCGATGACCTGAGAATGCAACCCGAAGACGTGATGGAAAAAATCACCTCAAAAACCAAAGCTTTTATCGTGAATTCCCCTTCCAATCCCACAGGGGCCGTCCAGACGAAAAAGGATATTAAAGGATTTGCCGAGATTGCAGATGACTATGACATTACACTGATTTCTGATGAGGTCTATGAGCATTTTATCTATGAAGGAGAACATGTCAGCCCCGCCCAATATTCAGACAATGTAATTACCGTGAATGCAACATCAAAGACCTATTCGATGACCGGCTGGAGACTGGGATACGTTACCGCTCCTTCAGAATACATCCAGCAAATGTTAAAAGTTCATCAATATGTACAGGCTTGTGCATGTTCCATTTCCCAGAGGGCTGCCCTTGCTGCCATTCAGGGACCACTTGACCCGGTTGTACATATGCGCGAAGAATTTAAAAAGCGCAGGGATGTACTCATAGAAGGGCTCAATGGGATGGGCATCAAATGCCACAAGCCCGCCGGTGCATTTTATGCATTCCCCGAAGTCGAACCCGAATACGCCCAGCAACTTATCGCAAATGGAGTAGTGGTCGTGCCGGGCGAAGCATTCGGCGAAGGTGGAGCAGGACATATGCGAATATCATACGCCACCTCCATGCAAAACATAAAAAAAGCAATGGAAATTATGAAAGAAACGCTTTAAATTATTCTTGCAGGCGCTCGAGCAACAATGAAAGCGCCTCATCTATTCCTTCACCGGAGAGGGTGGACATTTCAATATCCACTTTAACAGTGTTATGTTCGCAAAGGTCCAATTTGTTTGCAGCGACCAGCACAGGCAATCCAAAATTATCCCGTACATCATCAAGCAATTTTACCTGCTGGGACATTTCATAGCCACAGGTTTCGCTGGGATCAAGGATGAAAATTACCACTGCATCAAGATATTTCAGAGCAGTTATAGCCTGCATCTCCACTTCATTGCGATCCGACATCGGGCGATCGAGCAGACCGGGGGTATCAATTACTTGATAACGGTTATATCCTCGCATAAAGTGACCTATCGTAACACCCTTGGTTGTAAAGGGGTATGAAGCAACCTCTGGCCTTGCATCGGTGACAGCAGCCACAAAACTCGACTTACCCACATTGGGATAACCTGCCACAACTATTGTGGGTTCTTCCCTCACATCCGGAAGCTTGCGAAGTTTGTTGCGGGCTTCATTCAGATACAAAAGATCCTTCTTGATGGATGAAATAACGGAAGCCATCCTGCCAAAAGCTTCTCTTCGCACCTGTGGTGATGAAGGGGCACCTCTCATTTTCTGGACATATTCCCTAGAGAGATCATGAATCTTATAAGATGCCCAGTCAAGCCGGGATAATGATTGCCTCATCCTGTCGACATCTACAAGAATCTGGGCCAGTTCATAATAAAAAGGTGGTATGGTTTCAAAGCTGGGGAACCTCCTCACAATGTTGGAGAGATTATCTGTCAGGATGTTACCTGCAGTAAGTACCATTGATTCATCTGCTTTCAGAGCAGCCTCCCTACCTCCTCTCTCCTTACCTGCATTTGCACGACTGGCTCGCCTGAAAGCCTTGTCCACAAGTTCATCTTCTGTAGGTACTGTACTAATCTTCTCAAATATCATGATACGATTACCTTCCGATTGCGACAAACACAAGTAAGATATATAGTCTTTATTCTGCAAAAACACTATTTATAAATACAGCTTTTGATTATTTCTTGTTATAAAACGGTGGTCATCATGGAACTTACTCCAATCCAGAAAGAAATACTAATTGCATTGATAAATTTACAGCGCCAGAAAGATTCGGCCGTTAAAGGGGAAGAGATCGCCAATCTGATTGACCGCAATCCAGGGACAGTTCGAAACCAGATGCAGTCACTGAAAATGCTGGGACTTGTAGAAGGAGTCCCCGGTCCAAAGGGAGGATACCGTGCAACGGGTACCGCCTATGAAGCTCTTTGTGTCACATCCATGGAACATGAAGCAATTGTGCCCATCTATCGTAACGGGGAACTTGTACAGGGAGCTACAGCTGCTGAGATTATATTCACAACAGTCAGGCATCCCGACCTTTGCAATGGCAGGATTAAAGTAATAGGCAATGTCCGCAGTTTCCTCGAAGGAGACCAGGTGCAGGTAGGGCCAACACCTGTTAACAGGCTGACAGTCCGCGGGGAAATCGTAGGCAGGGATGATACCGAAAACTCCCTTCTATTCTCAATAAATGAAATGGTTTCACTACCCAAAAAATCCGTCAAACATTACATAACTCACCAGCCAATTTATGTGAGCGTCAATTCAACCATTCAGGAAGCTGCCAGAATACTGGTTAGCAACAATATACACGGCGCACCCGTGGAAGATAATGGCAAAATGGTCGGTATCGTGACGTTCACAGATATAGGAGAAGCTCTTGCGAGTGGAAAAATGACCCTCAAAGTCAAAGATATTATGACAAAGGACCTTATCACCATTAACGGGAATTCTTCCCTCAGTGATGCAGTCCAGATGTTCAACAAGTACGATATCGGAAGACTTGTGGTGACACTCAACGACGAGCCTGCAGGACTGTTATCAAAAACCGATGTACTGCACGAACTTGCCGTTTACTAAAATATCAGTGACGTCTGCCTTTCATCTCAGCAGATATCTCGTCCAGGGTAATATTGTTGGCTGAAAGCATAACCAGCATGTGGAAAAACAAATCGCAGGATTCCTCAATGATCCTGTCCTTCTGTCCATTTTTTGCGGCAAGGATTACTTCGGTGGATTCTTCACCTATTTTTTCCAGAATCTTATCCATCCCTTTATTGTGCTTCAAGAGAGAGCATACATAAGAACCCTCAACTGCGTTTTCTTTGCGGTCTTCTATAACATCATATACATCTTCTAGAACTGAAATTGAACTCATTGATAATCACTCCCTGAAGAAAGGAATACAAGTTTTCCAAAGGATATATGATATTATATGATTTTCCCTCCTCCAACAGCCAATGCCTATATATGCCTGCAAAAAATAAATAAAATGAGGAAGAGGTAAATGATACCTTTCCAAGGAGTCAGAAAAATGATAGGGGAAAATATGCAGGTAAAAGATGCAATGAGCAGAGGAGTGGTTACAGTGCCAATGGATGCAACCGCAGCAGAGGTAGCAGAAACAATGGCAAATCGTGATGTTTCTGCTGTTGTGGCGGTTGACGAAAATGGTGAAACCTTTGGATTTGTTTCCGAAATGGATATTCTCTCCAGACTCGGAGAGAAAAACTGGGAAATTGCCTCAATAGAAGACCTAATGGCATCATCTGTTGAAACCGTGAATCCAGGTATGAAACTAAAGGATGCAGCAAAACAGATGGCTGAAAAACACATACATCGCCTGATAGTAATGTCAGAGGATAAAGTAGGTGCGTCATACAGGCCAATCGGGATACTGAGCCCGGTAGACGTAATAAAATATCTTATCCGAAAATAAATAGGATGACGTTGGAAGAAAAACCAATATGACGGGATACCTTTAAGCTTTTCAGCCAACGTCTTATCATCCAATTAACATTGATAAATATATTTTTTGTGGTCTCCCGTCTACTGCTTACTTATATTTTTCTTGGATCGGTTATTTCACCTGTCAGTGCAGCAGCTGCGGCTGTCGCAGGAGAACCCAGATATACAAAGGATTCAGCACTTCCTTCCCTGCCACGGAAATTCCTGTTGGAGGTTGCCAGGCCAACTTCACCGTCACCCAGAAGGCCGAACGAGCCACCCATACATGGTCCACAACATGCAGATTCCACAATTGCACCGGCTTCCATGAACTGTTCTATATATCCGGCTCTGAGGGCTTTCAGGTATTCAGTCCTTGAAGCAGGGATAACCAGAAGCCTTACACCCTCTGCAACAGGTTCATCACCCATCATATTGGCAACAATTTCAAGGTCCTCGAACCTGCCGTTGGTACAGGAGCCCACAAAGACCTGATCCACTTTTGTTCCTTCTACTTCTGAAACGGGCTTTACATTGTCAACATTATGAGGACAGGCAAGCTGTGGCTCCAGGTTCGACACATCGTAGTGACGGATATCCTGGTAATCCGCACCCTCATCGGAAACCCACTCGGGATCAAGCTTATAGCCGGGAATTCTTTCCTGCAGGTATTTTTCGGTAACACCATCCGGTTCGATGATACCTGCCTTTCCTCCCATCTCTATGGCCATATTGGACATGGTCATCCTTTCTGAGATAGAAAGGGAACGTACTGTAGAGCCTGCATATTCTGCAGCCATGTATCTTGCACCTTCAACACCCACATCTCCTATCAGGTGAAGAATGAGGTCCTTGGAATAAACCCTCTCGGGCAGTTTTCCTTCAACCTCAAAGCGGATGGTCTGGGGAACACGGAACCAGAGTTTGCCAGAAGCAAGCACCGCTGCCATATCAGTAGAGCCCACGCCGGTGGAAAAAGCACCCAGGGAACCATAGGCACATGTATGTGAATCCGAACCTACTACAAGATCACCGGGTTTCACATGTCCCTTTTCGGGCACCACCTGATGGCAGACCCCTTCATAAACGTCATAATTGAGAATATTCTGCTCCTGTGCAAACTCACGCAGCATAATGTGATTCTTTGCTGCATGGAGAGAATCAGCCGGGACCTGATGGTCAAACAGGATTACAATCTTGCTGGGGTCCCACACTTTTTTCTCTTCCCTGCCTTCCATGATTTCATAGAAACCATCAACCGCCAGCGGACCGGTGATGTCATGGGTCATTGCAAGGTCAATATTTGCAAGGACGAAGTCCCCGGCTTTGACTTCCTTACCCGAGGCACGGGAAAATATCTTTTCTGAAATAGTCATTGGATGAGAGTCATTGACAGACATGATAATCAGCAAAAATAATGTGTGATATAATAAATAAACCAATCGATAGAATCATTCGTCATCGAGTTTCCATTTACCCCTGCTATCATGTACAATTAATTGAAAATCAGACTTTGGCAGAAAATCCATAACCAGTGATACAGATTCATTGTTAAAATGCCTGTAGGTCATCATGGTATCCCGAAGTTCAATAATATAGCGTTGTAACACTTCATTTGCAAGCCTGCGCGCATGATAAAGAGGTAAAACCCTGCCCTTACCACCGCATTCAGAAATTTCCAGCTTGCCTTCTGCGATATAGAAAGGATAGGTCCTGCAGAGAAGGGGCCTCAATGGATATATGGTGCATCCGCCCTCATCTAGGAAGACACACTCTCCATTTTTTTTCCTTTTGAGCCTCCAGCCAAATGTATGTACATTACCTTCAGTATCTGCCAGAAACATATCCTCTTCTGCTACCGTCGGTTCAATCGCATTTATATTGCCGCTTTTTTTCAAGTTATCAATATCAAAATAGGTTAGCAGTACGCTGTTATCTCCTGTGGAAAACTTGCAGCATCTGCCACATCCACTGCATCTGAAACCGGTACGGACTATTTCCACGACCAATTCATGAAGAGATATAGAAATAGAGTCCATGACCTGTTTTTTCAGGTCCTTTAAAATAAGTGAACGATATTCTTTTTCCTTCATTCAGATCTTATTCATCCACTTCCTCTACCCCGACAGCCTTGAGGAATTTCTTAACGACTGCCTCATCCACAAGTTTCAGTAAAGTCTGACGGTCCTTTATGTCACTGAAAACACCCAGAGCAATCTGTGCACCTGCAGCTGTGGAATGGCCACCGGCAGAACCCTCACCAAAGGCCTTTTTCAGTATGGCACCCAGATTGACACGGATATCATTGCTGCGTCCTGAAACATAGATAACTTCATCACTTACACCAAAAACTATTGTGGTAAATATACCCTCAAGATTGAGTAAGTAATCGGCTGCCTGGGGAAGAGTATCCCTGTCCCGGATGTTTCCCACATTGGAAAGCAGGTAGCTACCAACGACCTGCCGGTTCTTGATAGCCTGGCCGAGCACATCAAGGGTTTCAATGGACATTGACGGCCTTTCAAGCTGGTCCAGAACTTCATGGTCGGCCATCGGGTAAAGGAAAGAAGCAGCTGAAAGATCATTGGGGTCGGTATTGCGTTTAAAATCCAGCGTATCGGTACGAATGCCGTACAGGAGGGCTGTGGCAATTTCACTGCTGATATCTATATTCAATTCCTGCAGGTACTTGGTCATTATAGTAGCAGAAGCCCCCACGTTGGGGCGAACATCAATAAAATCAGCATCTATTTCAGCATCACCCACAGGATGGTGGTCTATTACCACACCAATATGTGTTCCTTCTGAAAGCATATTATTTGACCCTGCCACCGCACAATCGACAAGTGCAATCTCATCAAATTCAGATATATCATGACCTTCCATATGCTCGAGATTGATACCCAGCAGATTTACAAATGCCTTGTTCTCCTGGTGGCCTATTTCACCATTATAGAGAATCGTGGGATGCAGACCATAATTTTCGGCCATGAGTTTAAGGGCCAAGGCACCTGCTATAGCATCGGGATCAGGGTTGTCATGAACCACTACAGCAAGGGTTTTACCGGTATTTTTGCTGAACCACTGGGATAGCTGGTTACCAATTCGCACAGATTCAGCACGTTCAAGGGATCTTGAAAGGGATTTTGATACTATCCGGGATGGCATGAATACAAAATCCGCACCAATTTCTTCCATTTCCTGCAGATTAATTACATCTGATGCCCTTGCAACACAGTAGAGAGAAGGACGGAAATGTTTTTTCACATTCCTGAGAGCCTGTTTATTGGCCTCGTTGTCTGAACTGACAATCAATACACCGGATAGTTTTTTGGTCTGAAGGCCACGTAGGGTTTCGATCTCAGAAATATCACCCACTATCGCCTCATAGGCTTCCTCACGCAGAGTTTCGACTTTTTGTGGGTCCTTATCTACTATAATAAGGTCTTTCCCTAATTCCCTCAATGCCTTTGCTGTGGCAAAACCAATACTTCCACTTCCGAGTATCAGATAGGTAGGCTTAAAACGTGTCCTTTCAGGTTCATTTTCTTTTGGTGTGGCGGGAATGAAAATATACCTCCCTGTAAAAGATGAAATATCCCTAACTATTAAGACGTTTTCGTCTCAAATCGGTGAATAATGGTTAATACAGCAGAAATTTCATTTACTCAGAAGAACAATAAAGGACAGGGGAAAGAATGCAATCTATTACACCTGACAGAATGAAAGCCATAGACACAAACTGCACACATCTGGGATTGAAAGGGATACAGCTTATGGAAAATGCAGGAGCTGCAATTGCACGTAAAGTGTTATCCCTGGATGCTCACAACAATGTATTGATTGTGGCAGGAAGGGGAAATAATGGCGGCGATGCATTTGTTGCTGCCCGCCATCTAAGTTATTATGATAATATCAGTGTTAGGGTGGTCCTGGCGGGGAAAGCAACCGGCATAAGAACAAATGACGCATTGGAAAATTTCAATTTATTGAAACATTGTGGTATTAATGACCTGGCTGAAATTACGGATTCTACACAATCCGGCATTTTCCAATGGTTCAAAGAAGCGGATGTCATTGTAGACGGCCTGCTTGGCATGAGCATCCGGGGACCTGCCAGGGAACCTGTAGCTACATTAATAGATGCCATAAATACCGGCAATTCCTATGTGGTTGCAGTAGACACTCCCTCAGGCCTTGATCCTGCTACTGGTGAGATTGAGAATACTGTCATGGCAGATACAACCCTGACATTCCACAGAATGAAAACCGGACTCGAAAATCAGGGTGAATACACAGGAGATGTCGAAGTTGTTAATATCGGTGTTTGCAGGGACGCAGAAGATGCTGTAAACTGGGGGGATCTGGAACCTCTGCTCAAACGACATATTGATTCACATAAAGGACAGTCCGGCAGGGTACTTATAATCGGAGGAGGCAGATACTCCGGAGCACCAGCCCTGTCAGCAATGGCTGCCCTGCGCACTGGTGCAGACATCGTGACCATTGCATCCCCGGCAAATGTTTCGGATACAATTGCCTCATTTTCCCCCAACCTCATTGTCAGGAAATTATCCTCTGACCTCCTGCATACAAAAGATATTGATGTCTTAAAAGACCTTATTCATGCACACGATGTGGTGGTTATTGGAATGGGGCTGGGCAACGAAGAAAAAATACGTCAGGCAATACACCAAATCCTTCCTTTATGCAAGAAAGTTGTTGTGGACGCAGATGCCCTTAATGGATTACAACTACCCTCTCCTGAAAATTGTGAAATGATACTTACACCCCATTCCCGGGAATTAACCGGACTTATAGGAAAAGAGGTTGAAAAAGAACTGCCTGCAAGAGCCAAAATGTTACAGGATTTTTGCCGGGAAAATGAAGTTATAACCGTCCTTAAGGGAAAAACCGATATAATTTCTGACGGCAGATACATAAGACATAACTATAGCGGAAATGCAGGTATGTCCGTTGGCGGCACAGGAGATGTGCTCACGGGAATCGTTGGTGCCCTGTTCTGTCGCACGGATGCGTTGAATGCCGCTTGCTGTGCAGCATTTGTTAATGGAGAGGCAGGAGATGTTGCTTTTGCAAAAAAGGGGTACGGATTGCTGGCAACCGATGTGATCGAACATATTACAGACATTATGAAACAATGAAAGGTGAATCAAATGACACACACAAAAGACAGGAATATTGTAGTGGATATTGAAAGGAACAGACTGCGAGTTATAATCAGCCACGGAGAAGATGAAGAAATCATCAAATTAAGTGTTGGGGAAGCCCGGACACTACACCAGGCCCTCGGGGAAAAACTTGAGGATTATGAGCAGCGCCAGAATCTCAGAATAGATTAAATGAGGCGAATCCGTGGGAGAATTCACTCACATCAAGGATGGCCATGTCCATATGGTAGACGTGTCCGAAAAAAGTCAAGTGAAACGCAGTGCTCTTGCCCGGGGCAGTATATTCCTTTGTGAAGAAACCATTGGAGAAATCCAAAAGGGAGATGTCGAAAAGGGCAATGTACTGGCCACCGCCCGCATTGCCGCCATAATGGCTGTCAAAAAGACTCCTGAGCTCATTCCTATGTGCCACCAGATCCCGATAACCGGTATCGACATGGATTTTGAGATACGTGAGGACAGGATTACTGTTGACCTGTCGGTCAAATCCAGAGGCCAGACCGGCGTGGAAATGGAAGCAATTACAGGCGTAAGCTGTGCCCTCCTTGCAATATGGGACATGGTCAAGGCACTTGAAAAGGATGCAACCGGAAACTATCCCCATACCCGGATCACTGATATTGGGGTAATCCATAAAGTGAAAGAAAGCTGATACCCAATTCTTATAAGTCACCAATACATTCATAGCCATTATCAAAAAAGTGAGGGAATGATGTGAAAATAATAGCCGGACCAGCTTCCCAATTGCTTGCCTCCAGAGTGGCACAGCAACTCAATACGCCTCCCACAATATGTGACTATAAAAGATTCCCTGACGGGGAACTGTATACCCGCATCAGGGATGACAGCATCGATGATGTTACTATCATACAGAGCACACCTACAGATAGCGATTATGTAGCCTTGCTACAATTAATAGATGCTTGTGAGGAAGCACCAACCATCAACGTTGTAATACCCTATATGGGATATGCCAGACAGGACAAAGTCTTCAACCGGGGAGAACCCGTCAGTGCGCGTGCAATTGCCAGAACCATTAACGCTGACAGGGTTTTCACGGTAAACATACATGAGAGGAGCATACTTGAACATTTCAATGCCGATTCCTTTGACCTTGACGCTTCACACTTGATCGGGAATCATATACGTTCCCTGAACCTGACAGATCCACTCATAATCTCCCCGGATGTCGGTGCCCTCGAACTTGCAAAAAGTGCATCTGCAGATATAGGCATTCCCTACGAACAACTTGAAAAAACAAGGCATAACGGAGAAAGTGTAACGATTGCTGAAAAAGAGATTGATGTGAGCGGAAGGGACCTGATACTGCTGGACGACATGATTGCAACCGGTGGTACCATGTCAGAATCTATCCGTATGCTTAAAGAGCAGGGTGCAGCAGACATATATGTTGCCTGTATACACCCCGTACTTGCACGCAATGCTGTGGTGCGTCTTTACAATGCCGGTGTCAAGGAGATTATATCCACTGATACCCTTGAAAAACCACAGAGCAGTATTTCGGTAGCCCCCCTGATAGCCGACACCCTTAAAAGCCTCTAATATTCACCTATATGAGGAGTGTAATGAATGTCTTTACCGGAAATATGTCCCATTGATGGGACCCAGGTGTGCAAAAAAAGAAAGTGTCACCTCTACCATGTGGATTGGCGTACCGGTGATGAAAATTGTTCCGTTGGATATAATCAGACCACAAAAATGAGAAAGAGTTCCGAATCTGTAGTGGATGAATATGCCCAGCGTGTGAAGGAAAAACTCAGGGACAGGACAGAGCCACCGGTAGATTCCAGAGAACCCACAGAGGAAATCCCACAACCAGAGAGCAATAAGGCTCCCACGGAAGAAAAAAACAGAGAGATATCCACAGAAGGAAAGAGGAAAAGTATAGACAAAGCAATGGAACTTGACCTTCCAGATGATTATGAAGAAGAGTTCTGGTCCGACAGATAAAGCAGATAATATGCACGCATAGATGCTGCAGTCTGTCTATGACACACTAATCCGGGAATTTGGTTCACAGCAGTGGTGGCCTGCTGAAACCCCTTTTGAAGTTATCGTGGGAGCAATGCTTACACAGCAGACAAAATGGACTAATGTGGATAAAGCTATCGATAACCTCAAACAGAAAAATGTTCTTGAAGCCGGCAAACTGGCAGAGATGGATCTGCAGGAACTTGAAGAGGATATCAGATGTACCGGATTTTACAGACAAAAAGCCAGCAGGTTAAAAGGAATATCAAACTTTTTTTATAATCACGGTGAAGAAGTACTTTTTTCACTTCCAGCAGAAAAACTACGCAGGCATTTACTTGAATTAAAGGGTATCGGACCTGAAACCGCAGATAGCATCCTGTTATATGCTGCCGGAAAACCCCGTTTTGTAATTGATGCATATACAACCAGAATAATGCGATGTATAGGAATTGAGGGTAATTATCACCAGCTGCAGGAAACATTTGAGAAAAACATTCCAAATGATGTGGAAATGTATAAGGAATACCACGCCCTGATAGTTGAGTATGCTAAAAGGTACTGTTCAACCAGGCAGTGCGACAAATGTCTCCTGAAGGGGAACAAGGATGGACAAAACTGAATACGATGAGATACACCGAAGCGTCACGGATGCTTCAGATTTCGAAAAACTGGCCCTGGATTACTGCCAGCCAGTAGGCGTAGTCGCTTCCATCCTGCACCAGAAAATTATCGATTATGTCAAGAAAAAATACTACATTATCCAGAATAAAAGTGCTTTACTGCTCAAAAAATGGAAAAGCGGCAGTAGTATAATTCAACTTTCAGAAGAATACAAATTCCCTCCTACACTTATAGCCACAACACTGCTAAAAGAGATGGGGATGTCCAAGAAATATGTATTCAACCATCTCGATGAGATAGAAGATAACCGGCTTGCATCTGAAATAAAGGAAGCCCTTGAAATAGACCTCTATTTCTCACCTGAAGCCCACTCTTTTCAGGCCAGGAAAGGAATATTAGGAGAAATGATTGTAGCCAGGTGGCTTGAATACAGAAATATCGAATATCTGACAGAAGAAGAATTGAGAAAGCAAAGTGCAGAAAAGACACCTGATTTTTTACTTCCAGATCCTGTTGAGATCCGGGGACAGCAGATAAGCTGGATCGAAAGCAAAGCCGTATTTGGTAACGAAAACGATCATCAGACCTATCTCAAAAAGCAGTTTTCCCACTATGAAGAATTATACGGCAGTGGAATGATTATCTACTGGTACGGTTACGTGGATGGAATCAGCCTTGAAGGCCACGTAATAAGTGACTACAGGATAGATGATGAGTTTGATCCAGACATCCTGCGGGATGTAGTTAAACTGCTCAATCTCACGCCTGACTGGTAAAATTACATTCCTTCATTGACCCTCAGTGGCAAATCGGTGACAGTATCACTAAAATCTTCTTTTAATAAAACACCGCCTTCTACGAGATTGGCATGTGTGCCCATGGTTTCGAGCAATGAATCAACCTCTTCACCCACAGGTTCCCTCATATTGTTCATTTCAAAAATATCTTGCAAAACAGATATTGCGTTTCTTTTCCGGGGATCAGTGATGCGAGTCATTAAGGTTAACACCGTTGATTGTTTTTAAAAACCTGTCGATTTTTACCTGTTTTACAAATGCATTCCAATTTGGTAGATTAAGGCGCCCACGGTGAATGCAAGGAGTATCGTGAATGTGGAAATCATAACCGTATCCTTTGTACCCAGCTCATGTTTTAGTATTGCAATGGTTGCAACACAGGGAATATATATTGTTGTAATTACAGCAAACACGTACATCTGCAGAGGCGTCAATACCATTGCAAAATTAGCAGTACCCGCAAGCACCGCCAGAATCTCAAGCGCCATTTCCTTGCGCAGGATACCGAATACAAGTGCTGTGGCAGCAAAAGCAGGCAGACCGAGAATCCCTACAGATATAGGGGATACGGCATTCTCGAAAATATCCAGGATACCCAGGGTATCCAGCCCACCCAGTAATGCACTCCCCACTATCAATAGAGGAAAAGCAATGTAGATGAACTCACGTATCCTGAGCCAGGTCTTTTTAAGAGTGGATACAACATCAGGATGCCTCAACGGACCCATTTCCATTATAAAACCGGTTCGCTCCCCCGGAAGACCCCTACCAAGTATCCAGCCGGTTATGAAAATTATAAAGATTTCCAGCACATATATTGATACTGCAGCCCAATAACCTACAAATGTTCCTACAAGTCCCAGAATAATAACAGTCCTTGCAGAGCATGGAATAAGAGATATGAGAACCGAAGCGATACGCCTCTCTCTCAATGTATTCAATGCACGGGTAGCCATGATAGCCGGTACATTACAGCCCAGTCCCAGGACCAGGGGGATTACTGCCCTGCCATGCAACCCCATCCTGTGAGTAAGGTTATCCAGCAGGAAGGCTGCGCGGGTCAGGTATCCCGAATCCTCGAAAATGGAGAGAATAATATAAAAAATCCCTATGTAGGGAATTGCAATGGCAAATCCAGCCTCTATGCCCAGCAGGGAGTAGATAATCACATTGCGCACAATAGGATTGCTTGTTGCAAGTTCCGCTTCAACCGGAGCTATCAGGTAGGTTTCAAAAAGATGGACGATCCCCTCTTCCAGGAATCCTCCAACCCTGAAAACCAGAAGGAAAGTAAGTAAAAGGGCCGCTGCAAGACCCACGACACCCACATATTCAGATGTGAGCATGTCATCAATACGATGCTTTAGAGAAGTGTCCTTTTCCACAATTGACAGGACAGAGTCTGCAATCTGTCCAGCTTCCCCGTAGAGGTCCCTTGCCATGGTATCTGAAATCGCCATGTCGTGGACATCTTCAATCCCTGAAGCCATTTCTGAAGCCTTTGATAGAAGCAGGTCTGCTTCGTGGGGTCTGCAGCACATGCGCACAAAATCAGCGTCATTTTCAAGAGCACGCAATTTTATTACAGAAGCCGTATCAGGAAAATCCACACCAAGGTCATTGATAGCTTCAGTTATATGATTATCATAGTGAACACGGATTCGCCCTTCTGGTGAAAGGGATGGATCTACTGCTTCTTTCAGGACTTCATCAAGCCCGATTCCCTTGGTGGCAACAGTAGGTACAACCGGCACACCAAGTATCTGGGATAATTTAGGGGCGTCAATATCAATACCCATTTCCCTGGCGGCGTCCAGCTGATTGAGGGCAATTACTACGGGTACACCGAGTTCCAGTATCTGGAGGGTAAGATACAGGTTACGTTCTAGGCGTGTGGCATCCACCACATTCACGATTACATCAGGATATTCACGCAGCAGGTATTCCTTTGAGACCCGTTCATCCTCTGTGGACGTACCCAGTGAATAAATACCTGGCAAATCCACAATATCTATCTTCTTCCGGCCAACCTTTACAGTCCCACGTGTCATTTCCACGGTGGTTCCCGGATAATTGGAAACCATGACACCCACACCGGTGACCCTGGAAAAAAAAGCGCTTTTACCTACACTGGGATTGCCAACAAAGGCAATTGTCATGTCATGATCGCCATCATGCATGCGTTTTTCGGCTGCACCGCAGCATGAATCAGGAATGTTTACCACGTCTCCGCAGACTGTGCTCTTTTTCTGCAGGTTTTACAAAAATTTTCTCTGCCACTTCATTTCCCAGGGCTATTTCAGTACCCTTGGTAATTATAGAAATACATCCCTGTTTTTGTTTTCTTTTGATTTCAATATCCTCACCTGCAACCATCCCCAGTGAAGTGAGCCTATCCTTGGTCTCTTTTGGCAGGGCAACCATTACCACTTTTCCTTTAGTCTTTTCATTCATTTCTACAAGAGAAATATAATGTTCCCTGCTCAAACTACATTTAGAAGGCAGAGTGGTTTCAGAAATATCGCAAAGACCTTTTTCTGCCAGATAAGAGCACATTCTTTCAAGTACAACATCTGACATAACATGTTCGAGCGCACAGGCTTCCTGGTCCGCTACTTCTTCATTTATATCAAGTACCCTGGTGAAAAAGTTCTTGAGCACCAGATGTTTGCGCTGAAGATTATTGGCCTGTGTTATTCCGGATTCAGTCAATTCAACCCCGCGATAAGGAGCATGAGTCACAAGGCCTTCATCCGATAGGCGCTGTATCATTTCAGTAACTGTTGCCGGAGATATTTCAAGTTCCTTTGCTATATCCTTGTTCTTGGCCGGGGAACTGGTGCGATTGATCAAACCCTGTATGGTTTCCAGATATTCTTCGGTTCTCTCGGTATACATAAATGACCCACTGCCAGAGGAAAATTAGAATACATATTATATTAGGTTATGCGAAAGTCAAGTAGAGAATCTATAAATATATATTTAACGCTCGCACACAAATGCCGAACAACTTTTTAAGTGAATAAGAACATGAATTGTTTCCTAAAAGTCGTGATATACAATGGTTCAGGTAAAGGATCTCCACTGGAAAAAAGACATGAGAGTGTCAGAACTCGTTAATTCCTATGAGAATGTGGGTTTTCAGAGTGTAGAACTGCATAGGGCATCCGAAGTAATAGTCAAGATGAAAAAGGATTCAGCAAAGGTTTTCCTTACATTTACCTCTAACATGGTTACTTCCGGGCTGAGAGGATTTTTTGCCCAGCTCATCGAATTGGGAATTGCAGATGTACTTGTTACAACAGTCGGGGGCCTTGAAGAAGATATAATGAAGGCTACAGGGGAAGTTTTCTCCATCGGCAACTTCAATACCGACGATGTGGAACTCCATGAGAGAGGAATAAACAGAATCGGGAATCTCCTGATCCAGAATCAAAGTTACATGAATTTCGAAGATATGATCACGGATATTCTCAGGAAACTCTACGCAAAGCAAAACCGATGGTCTGTATCAGAGATGCTGCGGGAAATCGGCCTGCTACTGGATGATCAAAATTCAATCCTGTACCAGGCAGCAAAGAATGATGTGCCTGTTTTCTGTCCCGCCATAACCGATGGTGCCTTCGGATTCCACCTGTATCTTTTCCAGCAGGAAAACCCGGATTTCATAGTGGACGTTGTGAAGGATTTCGGCAACATTCTCCTTACAACCAGTCATGATGACAGGAAGGGAGTAATCGCTCTGGGTGGTTCAATATCCAAACATCATGCAATCCTTGCCACATTGCTCAATGGAGGGGCGGAATACGCCGTATACATGACCACAGCCCACCGCACTTCCGGCAGCATGTCCGGTGCCAATACAAGTGAAGCAAAATCCTGGGGCAAAGTTAAGGACGAAAGTGATATTGCCACAGTTATCGGTGATGTCAGCATAACCTTCCCCCTAGCAATGACACGGGCACTGGATGAACTGTACGAAGAAGGATTACTGAATATAGAAAATAAGTAAAGAGATTTATAAAATGACAGTCCCTGATCCCAAATTCATTCTTTCAAAAAACGTGATTATGCAGCAGTATGATCTGGTGGAAGATATAGCTGACATTGTCACATACAGTTCCAAGACCAACCCCAAAGTAACCTCCGTACTTGAAGAGATGACGGATTGTCTTTTCAGTGTCCATATGGAAAACGAACTGAAACACATAAATGATCTATCCAGAGCGGTATTTCTGGCACAGGGGTGGAGCAGTGCCCAGGCAAAGGACCTCTACGACAGGGGCATTCGGAATTTCATTCTGGACAACGAGCACGACCTGGATGTCCTGCTTGCAAACCTAAAGGACACCAACCGCAAGGTCAACCTTATGCTCAGGCTCAAACTGCGCGAAAATTCCATCCGTACCGAACGCTATTTTGTCTTTGGTATGCCTTCTGCGACCATAAACCGGCGCATTGGCGAACTGGCGGACAGCCCTAATATCGGTAAACTTGGCATACATTTCCACAGGAAGACCCAAAATGTGAGCGAATGGAAACTCCAGCGGGATATCGAAGATGTAATCAGTCCTGAGACACTGGATGCCATCGATATTCTCAATATAGGGGGAGGTTTGCCTTCGGTTTATGCCAACAGTAATGCCGATGTTATCGGAGGTATTTTCAAAAGAATTACAGATTTCAGGAAATGGTTGCATGACAGGGACATATCCCTCATGATTGAACCCGGCAGGTATATCGCCGCACCTGCCGGCAAACTGGTAACCCGTGTGATGGCGGTTTATGAGGACAATGTTATCGTGAATGCTTCTGTGTACAACAGTGATATGGATGCAATTCTGGTACCTGTAAAACTGCGTGTGGAGAATGAGGTCAGCAGTCATGAAGGAGAAGCCTATGTGATCAAGGGTTGTACACCCTGTTCAATGGATCTGTTCAGGTACCGTGTTTATCTCGAAAAGAGGCCGCAAATTGGTGATCCGATTACTTTCATAAATGCAGGGGCCTATAATTTCAGGTCTGATTTCTGCGATCTGGAAGAAATCACCACAGAATTTACTGATTGAATTATTCAACAAATACCATAGCAGCCACAACGGTTGTCCAGAGGCCGCTCTTGTCACCTTTGGCGGTCTGGCAGAAATGAGAAGTATTAATAATATGCCCACTGGCCCTGTAGAGCTGTTCCCTTTCCTGCCAGGCAGAATCGGCATCAAATTCAATGCCCAGGGTGGTTGCGAGCATTGTGGCAGCAATATCCTCTGCATACATCCCTGCGGTATCCTCATCTTCCCCGAAGGAATGATGTTCTGAAATGTATCCGTAATTGTCCTCATTCACAGGTACCGCCGTTCCCACTGCCGAAGCTACCAGGCGATGAGCTTCATTGGTCTGGTTGCGAGCAAGTACGGAATAGACAATCTCACCGGGACTGAGATATTCAAGACCCTCCTCCTTTGGAATCATCCTGCAACCCGGGGGAAGGATACTGGAAACACTCACAAGATTATATTTTTCAATACCTGCATCCCTTAACGCAAGTTCAAAGGAAGCCAGTTTATCCCGATGGACACCAGTTCCCTTTGTGAGGAACGCCCTGGAAGGAATCATGGCTGTCCGATAGAGCCTTATTGATAAATAAATTTCGATGCCTACAGATATTGACTTAAAACATGACACCTTTAGAAAGGCATATAATCATAGAAATTTTGAATAAAATCATTATCGGTGAACATAATGGCAGAAATTACACACTGGGCAGATGTTGTTGCTGAAGAAACCCTTGAAAAGGGAAATACACACCTCGTTGCAACCGGTATCACCCCCTCCGGCCACATCCATGTCGGGAACATGCGGGAGGTTGTGACGGCCGATGCCGCATATCGTGCATTACTGGACAAGGATGCAAACGCAGAACTGATCTACATTGCAGACACCTACGACCCTCTGAGAAAGGTCTATCCGTTTTTGGATGAAAGTTATGAGGAACATGTGGGCAAACCCCTCTCCGAGATTCCCTGTCCCTGTGGTAAATGCAAGAATTATGCAGATCATTTCCTGCAACCTTTCCTGGATTCCCTGCACCGGCTGGGAATCAAGCCTGAAGTCTACCTGGCAGATGAACTGTACAAATCCGGCAGGTATAACGAGGCCATTAAAACTGCCCTGAAAAAGAGAGATGAGATTGCAGCCATCCTGAAAGAGGTTTCCGGAAAGGAGCCTACTGATGACTGGAATCCCTTCAACCCCATCTGCATGGAGTGCGGAAAGATCAATACCACAAAGGTTACTGGTTTCGATGAAAGGGAAGAAACAGTGGATTATACCTGTTCCTGCGGCCACAGTGGCACTGTACCCATGCAGGGCGGCGGGAAACTTACCTGGCGTGTGGACTGGCCTGCCCGCTGGCAGATCCTCGGTGTGAGCGTGGAACCTTTCGGTAAGGATCACGCCTCCAGGGGTGGCTCCTATGACACGGGCAAACGTATCGCCAGGGAAATATTTGGCTGCGAACCCCCACACCCTATTGTCTATGAATGGATCATGCTGGGCAAGGAAGGGGCGATGTCCTCATCCACTGGCGTGGTTGTATCCATTGCAGATATGCTCAAAGTTGTACCCCCAGAAGTTCTTAGGTATCTGATCATCCGGACAAAACCTGAAAAACACATCCGTTTTGACCCTGCACAACCCCTTCTCACTCTTGTGGACCAATATGAAAAACTTCACCACACCGACACAAGTTCCGAATATGACAGGCGTGTAAAGGAACTTTCTCATGCAAGCAGCCTGTGCCATACGGAAATCCCATTCAAGCATATGACAACCATTCATCAGGTAGCTCACGGGGATTTCGACAGGATATTGAAAATCGTGGAACGGGCAGGTTACGATACCGAAAATACGGAATGCATAAAGCAGCTCGCCGATAATGTGGGCAACTGGCTTGATATGTATGCCCCTCCCTTCGCAAAATTCAGCGTCCAGGAGAAACTGCCCGAGCTTGCAGCCACCCTTTCCGACAAACAACGAGCATTCCTGACAACCCTTGCCGATGCACTTGAAGAAAGCGCAGAACTTGACGGTTCTGATTATCACAACCTTGTCTATTCCGCAAAGGAAGAGGACGGCAGGCTGCACAAGGAGATGGAGAAAGTACTGGGAGACGAATTCAAAATCAGCCCGAAGGATTTGTTCAAAGCGCTCTACATCTCCCTGCTGGGCCAGGCTTCCGGGCCAAAAGCCGGATGGTTCCTGTCCTCACTGGAAAAGGAATTCCTGATCCGACGATTCAGGGAAGCCGCAGATTACAGGCCCTGATATGGCCTGCGAACATTTCAGCGCCTGGGACGAGGAATACCGTCATGTCCGGTGGGCGGGACCCCTCGATATATCCTCCCTGCAGGAGGAACTTGAGGGAGGGGAACTTATACTGGATGCCGGCTGCGGCCACGGCAGGTATGCCATACCCCTCTCACGTGAATATACAACCATGGGCTGTGATGTCTCCCAGCGTGGCCTTTTGAGATTACAGGAAAAGGCAGAATTGCCGTTATGCAGGGCAAGCATTACAGACCTTCCTTTCCCTGAGGACTCTTTTGATGTGGTACTGTGTCAGGGAGTACTCCAGCACCTGTTTGAGGCGGAAAGAAAACAGGCTGCAGACCAGATGACGAATGTACTGAAACCGGAAGGGAAACTTATCTTCGAGGCTTTTGGCAGGGAGGACATGCGCTATGGGGGGGCTGCCGTGGAGCAGCATACATTCCGGCGCAAAAATGGAATTATCTACCACTATTTCACCATGGAAGAATTAGAGGGTCTTTTTGATAAACTGGATATCAGTAAAAAAGAAAACAGACTGAAAAAAAAGATATTCAGAGGCGAAGAATACATCCGCCATTCGATTTTCCTTGTAGCCCGCAAACCTTCAGAAGAAGATGCCAAGATGGTTGAGCAGGATAACCAGTAAGGCTCCGATTGGTCCGCCAATAGCACATGTCAGGATTACCACGGCCGAGTAAGCTATGCCCAACCCAAAAATGACATTTGCTCCCACTATAATAGCAAGGCCTAGAATGGTGTTTACTATGAGCCCTTTTACGGTCTTGAGCACCTTATATATCAGAAGGGCTACAATGAGCGCTACAAGAACGAGAATTATTTCTGATCCTACCATACACTAAAATATGCAGCATAATTATATATTTGTTTCCAATGCAGGGGCTTGCCTTTCATCCATACTGACCTGAAAGGTCATTCCACCTGCGCATCTTCACCGCTTACAAAGTCCAAAAAAGACGGGATGAGGGCTTCGAGATCTTTGTCTTCACTGTAAGCATCCAAAAGAATCAGGTGATTGGTGTTTCCCAGCAGCATTGCAGAGACCGTTGAACCTTCACGGTAGACACATTGCACCGGAATACCAAGGTTCAGGGCAGAGCATACCTCATAGCCAACACCTGTGGAGGCAAGAGAGACCTCTGCAACCATGCAGTCACAGCCATCAAGCAAGTGCATGTCCCTTTCAAAAATTTCGGCTTCAGACATGCCTGTTTCATTTTCTTCAACATGTGGGTCAGCCACATGCAGACTGGCCACATCGTGCCCCTGATTTTCTACAATCTGTACCATTTGCTGATAAACCGGGAGGTTTTGCCTGCCTCCCCTGATAGAACCTGACAGGAATACTTTCATAGTACACCCCGATAGAAGTGACCAGTGGTATATTTTTTGCCTGCACGCATTTTCCTTGTATCCGCCCTGCCGTCCAGAACCTG
Organism: Methanohalophilus halophilus; assembly: GCF_001889405.1. Lineage (NCBI taxonomy): Archaea > Methanobacteriati > Methanobacteriota > Methanomicrobia > Methanosarcinales > Methanosarcinaceae > Methanohalophilus > Methanohalophilus halophilus. The sequence goes on along the minus strand of NZ_CP017921.1, from coordinate 861,643 downwards.
CCTGTAAAGGCCAACCAGACTGCCGATATCACCCGGCGACTCCCAGCGGGCTTCGATACGTATAGCAGAAACCCCTGTAGCGATCACATCCCCGAGGTAATCAAGCATGCTCAATCCCCGGGAGTTAAGCAGGTGCATCCGGCAGTGTTCATCCATTTTCAAAGGGAAGGAATAACCTTTCCTGTCAACAAGTGCACTTTCCACCTTGCGACAGGAATCCGAACATCCTGCAGCGTCCGAAAGGGGGCAATATTCTGAGACCATTACCTCGAAGTTGCCTTCTACGATGCATTCCAGACCGCTGCAACTGTCAGCGACCTGACCAAGCTCATCCAGTGTCAGTTCCGGAGATGTCGTGACCCTTCGGGCTCCGAGGTTTTTCAGGACGGTACAGGAATGGTGGTTGAAAATATTCAGCGGGACGTCGATAACAAAAGGAATTTCCTTTTCCGATGCCAGCCCGATCATCCCCATGTTGGCCACAAGCAGCCCACTGCATTCCCGTGCCTCTTCCAGCAGCCAGAAAAGGTCTTTCATTTCCCCGTTTTTAATGATTCGCGGGGTGGATAGATAAAGGGATGTTTGCCCACTCTGGCATTGCTTTTTAACTGTAGTAATTTCATCAACCGAAGGCATGTGCAATCCTGCGAAATAGATCACATCTGCACCTGCAGCCACAGCAGCCTCCGCATCTTCAACCGAGGATACAGCCACACAGAGCAACGGGTTTGTATTGGACTCAGCACTACTATCCAACGGCTCAAGGGGAGGTTTGCTGCATTCCCGGTGATATTGTTCGGTTCGTTTTTTGTGTAGAAGGTCCACAGCATCGTTGCGCAGCTCATTCAGCACCCCAACAGGAACGAAAATCCCGTCATCCATTTTTACATATATAGAGGAGGGATCAAAAGCCGTATTTCCCAGCTTTGCCAATTGTTTATGCAACTGTTTTTCAGAGGCTGCTTTTCCTTTGGCCCCCTCGACCACATAGTCAGAATGAAGGGAGACGGTATTGCAATCCCTATCCTCCACTGACAGTGTTAGAGGATGACCCCACCGCGCCTTCAGCTGCATGCTGATCGGAATTTTACGCTGTGGTGCAGCAGAGGTATAGGTCTGTTGCAACTTTTTTTTCTGGCGGCTGTCCAGAGTACGGTAAAGGATATCCCCTTCCTGCAGGCATCCGGAGAAAGAAATCTCTATCGTATCCCCGGCCGATGCGCTCTTTTCCTGTCTGCCTGCCCGATAGATCACACCTATCTTCTCACCATCACCTGATCCCGAAACAACCCCGTCACCTACATTAATGTCTTCTTCAAGGGAAACTACAGCACGATCCATGTACCTGCCAATTCCCACAATTGTCCCAATGGGGATGCCCCGGTTACCCGGTGAGACGGTACCCATCATGTCCCGGGTACCTCCTTCAAGATAGGCTGAAGTGAAACCCCGGTTAAAGAGCTGTTCAAGATAACGTATCTCTGATTCGGCCACATGGAAATTTGTGGGGTCTGCAAAATAACGATCAATGAACCTGCGATAGAGGGAGACCACACCCGCCACGTATTCGGGTTTTTTCATCCTGCCCTCTATCTTGAAAGAATCCACACCCGCTGCTACCAGCTCCGGAATCAAACGGGCTGCACACAGGTCATTGGGACTTAGCAGGTAGCCTGCTGTAACAATTTCATCATCACAACTAAGCGAATACTGCCTGCGGCAGGGCTGGGCGCAGTAGCCTCTGTTGCCACTTCTTCCCCCTATCATGCTACTCATAAGACACTGTCCGGAATACGAGATACAGAGGGCTCCGTGCACGAAGACCTCAAGTTCCATATTTGTGTTATCATTCATTGAAGCAATCTCTTCCAGACTCATCTCGCGGGAGAGGACCACACGTTTTACCCCGTATCGTTCCAGCAATTTCACTGACTCAGTGTTATGTACTGTCATCTGGGTACTGGCATGAACGGGCATTTGCGGGAGATGGCTACGGCAGGCGGCAAGCAAGCCGATATCCTGTATGATGACAGCATCCACTCCCCTATTGCATAATTCAGTCAAAAGATCCATGGCCTGCGAAAACTCACTGTCCTTTATCAGGGTATTTACGGTCACATAGACCCTGACCCCGTAAAGATGGGCATAATCAATCGCTTCCCCGAGATTGACATCCGGGAAATTATCTGCATAACCCCGTGCACTGAAGGCCGAACCCCCGAGATAGACCGCATCGGCCCCGTTCTGGACCGCAGCCACCAGGGAATCATAGTCACCTGCAGGAGCAAGAAGTTCCGGTTTTTTGTTCATTGTCTGGTGTGCATATGAACGGGCGTTATATAAATGCTGCCGGGAAAATTACAAAAAAACATTAATCCGTGCAGATACACGGATTCCTTCCACAGGTGGGACAACTCTGTGGATATTTCTCGCTGAATGCCTCCTCCAGGTCTATCCCATAGAGGTTTGCCAGCGCTCCGATCCAGGCAAAACAATCGGCAAGTTCTTCCCGGATGTTCTCCCGATCATCCCGGCGAATGGCCTCTGCAAGCTCTCCAATCTCTTCCACCAGCCAGAGGGTAGTCGCTGTTTTACCCCGTCTTTTGTCGTTTTCCAGATAAAGGTCACGCATCAGTTGCTGGAATGCTGCTATCTCCATTACTGCCACCTCAGGGTCGTACAGGCACGTTGTTCTTACGCAGGTGTTTTTTCACATCGTCAACCGTATATTCCCCGAAATGGAAAATACTGGCAGCCAGTCCTGCATCAGCTTTGCCTTCTACAAATCCTTCCTGCATGTGTTCAGGGCCACCTACCCCGCCTGATGCAATGATCGGGATTTCCAGTTCCTCGGAAAGCTTGCGGGTTATCGGCAGGTCAAAGCCGTCATAGGTACCGTCACGGTCCATACTGGTCAGCAGGATCTCACCCGCACCCAGCTCTTCCACCTTCTTTGCCCACTGTACAGTATCGACACCGGTACGTTTGCGTCCGCCATAGATGACAACTTCATACCATACCCGGCTTCCGTCCTCAAGTTCGATGATGGTCTTATCCGGATTGTTCTCAACATCTGTATTGCGCTTACAATCAATAGCAACAACAATACACTGGGAGCCAAATATGTCCGCACCTTCCCGCACAAGTTGAGGGTTTTTGACCGCTGCGGTGTTGATGGAAACCTTATCAGCACCCGCACGCAGGATCTCACGAATACGCTCTACCGAACCAATTCCTCCTCCCACTGTCAGGGGAATGAAAACCTCATTGGCTGTGCGCTGTATTACATCGATCATGGTATCCCTGCCTTCATGGGATGCCGTAATATCCAGGAAAACCAGTTCGTCAGCTCCCTGTTCATTATAGCGTTTTGCCAGTTCCACCGGATCTCCGGCTTTCCTGAGGTCAAGGAATTCCACACCCTTGACTACGGTCCCGCCGGCTTCATCCAGAGTTACGTCAAGACATGGGATGATTCTTTTTGTGAGCATGCAAATGACAATGAAGTATTATTGTATTAAATATTGTTGTAGAGATGCAGAACCTACTTCGTAAATTACATATATGTTCAATAAATACATTCTATTGTTGACTAAAAACGGGAGTGGTTGTATGATGTATAGCAGGCGTGCATATGCCTCACCCGTGAGACATATGCTACATGACATGCCGCATGATTCATTTGTCAGTGCACACGTAGTGCTGCAGGACAAAAGAGAATGCGACATACCCCAGATCACCGATTGCAGGGAAACTTCCGATGGTAAATGGATTGTGTTTGCCCAGCATATCGAGGATCGGGAAAAGGCAACATTCCTTAAGAAGAGGGATGTGCAAAGTTTCTATGTTTTCTATGTCCATAGCCCGCATGCCGTCGGGGCATGTGCTTAATTTTTTTTATTCAACATATGAAAAATGTATTGTGGAACCATTGATTTAATCGTAGTAGTACATCATATATGCAACATAATCACAAAATAATAAATATTAGTAACACTTATTGCTTTTTCTGCATATAATAATCACACATAAGGAGTAGGAAAATGAGAAAAATAATCACAACACTATTACTGGCTATTATGCTGGCAGCCACGATTGGAACGGCCAGTGCCCATTTCACCATGGTATTCCCATCAGACGACGACAATATGTGGGACGTTGCACCCGAAGATTATATTGCAGAACTCGGAGAGGAAAAAACCATCTATATCATGTGGGGACATCCTTATGAACACATATCTTTTGATGTTAGCTCGATACCCGAAGTGACCATCACAAAACCTGACGGGACAACAGAAACCCTCACAGTGGAGGAGACTACCGTGGAAGGAATGGATGAGGAAGGCAATGATGGCACTTTTGTTGCCTACAAGACATCATTCACCGTGGACCAGCTGGGAGACACTGTTATCGCAGTTAAATATGAAGACGGTGAGGAAGAACTCATTGATTACACCAAAGCCGTGATCCACTGCGGAGAAGAGATGTGGTTGGGCTGGGATAGTGAAGTAGGACAGGAAACGGAAATCGTGCCCTACATGAGACCCTATGGCATGGAAGAAGGATTTGTGTTTGCAGGCCAGGCCCTCCACAACGATGAACCGCTGGTAGGTGCAGATGTGGAAATTGAGATCTATCACGACCTTGAAGAAGGTAAAGAGGTTGTGGAAGAAGCAGAGGAAATGTATCCCTATGACGCCCCGATGGTCTTTACAAGACTCACGAAATCCAATGCACAGGGAGATTTCTCTTATACCCTTGACGAACCCGGCATCTGGTTTGTGGGTGCTACCATGGAACCTGAAGCCGGCAAAGCAACACGTGGAGTGTTCATCATACCGGTGATCAAGGAATTCCCCGCAGAAGATGCAAATGGTGACTATGCAGAACTCCAGCAGGAAGTGGATGAAGCAAAACAACTTGCACAAGAAGCAAAGGAATCTACGGAATCCACCACTGAAAGTGCTCCCGGCTTTGAAGGAATACTGGCTATTGCCGCTATCCTTGGAGCAATCTTCCTCGTCAGAAGAAAATAATCACGGGGAATAATTCCCCAATCTTTTTTTATATCAAATCATACTTCATAAGGCTACCATAACACTAAATGTTTACATTCATTTGTTTCATAAGAGGAATCCAATGGTACATATTACAGATGGTGTGCTTTCCCCGACAGTAATTGCAGCAGGCTGGGCAGCTACTGCAATATTGCTTGCCCTGACACTCTGGTGGAGTAAAAGGAGAGAAGACCCACTGGAACAGATACCGAAAATATCCATATTGACAGCTGCTTTTTTTGTTGCTTCCCTGATACACATATCCCTGGGACCCACATCTGTACACCTGATCCTCAACGGTTTACTCGGGGTCCTGCTGGGCACCCTTGCCTACCCTGCAATCTTTGTGGGCCTTATACTACAGGCATTCCTGTTCCAGCACGGAGGAATTACGGTGATCGGGGTGAACACATTGAATGTGGGAATACCGGCCTTGATTGTAGCATTCATATTCAAGAAGGGATATTCGGTGGGTATCAATCCATCTGTTCTGGGAATTATCTGCGGCGGAATTGCGACCCTGCTAACAGCCCTTCTGATGGCCCTTGTACTTATCACAACAGGCGAGGAATTCACCGAAGTAGCTTATGCGGCTATTGCAGCCCATGTCCCAATTATGATAGTCGAAGCCCTTGTGACAGGCTCTGTAGTAGGATTTTTGCTGAAGGTTAAACCTGAAATGTTACCTGAAAGGAGGTCACAAAAATGAATAAACGGATAATAAATCTACTGATGCTGGCCCTCATTCTTGCAATGCTTACAACTCCAGCAGTTTCTGGACATCGTGTTTATCTCATGCACCAGGTAAACGAGGTAGAGGTAAAGGCCTGGTATGGTGGCGGCGACCCCATAGCCAACGCCGATATTACGATCTATGCCATAAAAGACGGTGAAGAGGAGATTTACATTGAAGATGTAACCGATGAAGATGGCATGTACTATTTCTCCCCGAAACTCGGAGTGGATGAATACCGTATAATTGTCTCCCAGATGGGACATCAGGATGAAATTGAAATCGACCTCAAGGGTGAGGGAAAATCTGCGGAAGAAAACAATTCCACAGATGACACGGAATTACCCCTCACAGCCAACATTGTAGCAGGAATCGGATACATTATGGGATTTGCCGGAATCGGATTGTATGCACGTGCCCGTAAAATGCAGAAGGAATAAGGTGTAACTTTAATGGAATATCCCCATATTGACCGTTATGCAGAGATGGATTCACCTATCCACTCCCTGGACCACAGGATGAAAATGGTGGCCTTTTTTATCCTTATATTTTCATTTGTCTTCCTGCCCCAGTTAAGCCTTGCTCTAATAGCCCTCTTTGCCAGCCTGATGACATTGGTCATCTCCGGGTTACCTAAAATGTTTGTTTTGCACAGGGTCAAATGGGCAGTACTAATTCTATTACCCCTTTTTTTCATATTGCCATTTACAGTGGAAGGCAGAGGAATATTTGGAACCGGCTATTTCACTATTTCATATGAAGGGGTCTATCTTGCAAGCCTCATAATGCTACGGGCAATTGCAGCTGTTACACTGGTGGTCATTATGCTTGCAACCGCAAGTTTTGATACCACCATCAAGGCCCTTTATTCCCTGAAGGTACCCTCCACTATAGTACAGATGCTTATGTTCACATACCGCTATATTTTTGTGATAACTGATGAGTTCCAGCGGATGTGGAAGGCCATAAGATCAAAGGGTTTTCGTCCGGCAACAGGTAAATATGCTCTTTCTATAACAGGAAACCTTATCGGAATGCTCCTTGTCAAAAGTTATGACCGGGCTGAAAGGGTATACCAGGCAATGATTGCAAAAGGATATACGGGCAAACCATGCACTATCGTGGAATTTCATATGAAAGGAAAAGATTATCTGGCAGGTATCACCATTATAGCGGTTGCGATCCTGTTACATACCTACCACCTGGTGTTCTGAATGAATGAAGCAATAAGTGTCCGTAATTTAAATTATGCATATCCCGATGGGACACTCGCATTAAAAGATATAGAACTACATGTCAAAAAGGGAGAAAAAATCGGTATATTGGGCCCCAACGGGGCGGGTAAGACCACCCTTTTCATGCATTTAAACGGGATTATCAAGAATCCCGATGGTGAGGTCAGCATATTCAACCAGGATATTTCCAGCCTCAAGACCGAGGAAAGGATACACAGAGTAGGAGTCGTATTTCAGGACCCGGATGACCAGCTGTTCATGCCAACAATCTTTGATGATGTGGCGTTTGGGCCCATCAACATGGAACTGAATAAAGAAGAGGTACAGAAGAGGGTATCTTCTGCACTGAAAACAGTGGGCCTTTCTGGATTTGAGGAAAGGGTACCCCATAACCTCAGTTATGGCCAGAAAAAGAGGGCTGCAATTGCTGCTGTCCTTTCAATGGGACCGGAAATCCTGATCCTTGACGAGCCCACTGCAAATCTTGACCCCAGAAGCAAAGCGGAACTGATCAAACTCGTAAATCGCCTCAACAGTGAGGGGATTACAACCATAATTGCAAGCCATGAAGTAAATACTCTTCCGGAACTTGTTGACCGGATATATATCATAAATCGGGAAATTATTGCTGAAGGTACACCCCGCGAAATATTTTCAGACTGGCAATTACTCAGGGATAACAACCTGGAGGCACCGGATGTATTCAAACTCTTCCAGGTACTCACATGTTTTGGATATGATTGTGAGAAATTGCCCTTAAGTATCAACGAAGCAGTTGACGAATTAACAAAAACGATAGAAGGTGGCAAAGGACATGTCCACCTGCACATTCATGAACATACCCACAGGGATGTAAACGAATGCCTCAACAATTATAACCACCATGAAGACCGTGGGATATAACAACTTTTATAGACAATGCAACATATATGTGGAGAAGATGCCTTCAAGGTGTATTCCCGCAATATTAATCCTGTTACTACTATGCAATCCTGTTTTTGCATATGACCACCAGCATGAGGACATATGGGTCAATCAGGGTTCCTATTCTCTGAAGGAAGGGGAAAGGGCATTCATTGATAGTTATACCATAAAACCCTACAATATTGAGAATGGAAACGCAGAATTAGTTCTCTATCTCAATGATAACTATGTTGGGCATTTCCGTGTTGATGACAGCGCCAACAATGAATATGTCCATGGAAACACATTAAGGGTTAATGTCACAGAAATAAACAAGGGCCAAGTTACTTTTGATGCTGCATTCCATGAGTTTGAGAAAGTATGGATACTGAGAGAAAGTTACAGGCTTGGTGCAGGAAACAATGTATCCTATGAAAATACAGATGTGAAACTGCAAGCAATCGATGAAGCTACAAAGACCGCATATCTTGACATAAAGCATAATAACAAAAATCAAGAGCAGGGATTCAAACGCGGGGATGTCCTGAAATACAACAGGGAAATTATGCTCAGGGCATCCTATGTCGATAGTACATCAGCAGTGGTTGAGGTATACACCCCCGGTGAAGCCTCTGTTCAACTAAACCTCACAGGCATCAGGGAGACATACAGATGCAACAATCAGATCCATGCAACAGCATCCATCCAGAACACAGGAGAGCTGACCCTGCGGGGAATTTCCCTTGAAACAGAAACTCCTGTTGGAGATATAGGAATCCAGAAAAATGTTCCTCAAACCCTCAAGCCCGGCAAAAACTCCACCACTGACCTGATTATTCGAATAGCCGAACAACCCCGTAAGATAGATACCGAAATTACACTTAACCTAAAAGGTTTTGATTATCTGGGCAACGAGTATGATGATTCCGCAAAAGCCACAGTTACCATTCTTCCCTTCATATCCATCAACAAGGAAATAATGGAAAAAAACATAAACACTACTTCCAACTTGTCGGTAAACCTCACAATCCATAATTATGCTTCTTCAAAAACGATTGTCCATCTTCAGGACGACCTCCCTTCCTCTTTCCTGCTAATGGATAAGCCCAATCCAAAATGGGATTTGGTTATTCCTTCTAACAGCAGTGACACAATCAATTATACCGCTATGCCCACAGAAGCAGGAAGATATGAAATCAAACCCGCAACTGCCAGTTTTGAATATAAGGGCAATTCATATGAAGTGGTCTCTGATGGAAACTTCCCGGTAGTAGTCGAAGGTACTAAACTGGAAATAGACAGGAAACTAAACAAGACTACTCCTAAAATCGGGGAACATGTCAGAATATCCCTGACAGCATCCAACATAGGAACCATAACCTCGAATGTGGAGGTCGTGGAAAGCGTTCCTGATGAGGTGGATGTTATTGGAGGGGAGCTATCCTGGGCTGGCAAACTGAAACCCCTGGAAGAAAAAACCATTGAATACACCATCAAGACACCTGACGTCCCTGCAGTTCATTTACCTGCGACTGTGCTTGAATATGAAAGTGACGATGGGACTGCCGGCCAGGAAAAAACCGATACTTATACAATAAATATACAGGATGACAATGCAGACGGCCATACGAAAGATTCAAACCACCCGACCAGAGATAACATGGGAGCAAAAACGCTCATTGGCATCTATGCTGTACTGCTCATGGTGATTGTAACCGGCCCCCTGATCGCATACTTATATATAAATAAAAAACGTTGATTGAAAGTAAAGAGGATTTAAATGGACATAGTAGCCTTCTCAATATCAATTGCCCTTTTTCTGATATTATCCGTTGCTGTATTGTTCATATTTTTCAGGTATTCGTCCTTTTTTGCAATACTGCTGCTCACAATACCCATTATACTTGCAACAATTATTGTACCTGAGCCCACCGCAACCTTCCTGTCCATACAGCATTTCATGCTTGATGGTGGAAATGTCCCAATAAATAACTACCATATCCTGTTCATAGTATGGACTACACTGACAGGAATAATCATTTACAGTGAATTTCTCACCTGGTACCTTGCAAAAAGAGGATGAAAATTATTCATCCAGATTGTAATAATAGTATTCGCCCTTGGATTTTTGCAACCTGTCCAGATGCGAGTCCTTTTTATTGACCCTGGGCCGGGACGTGTCTTCATCGCGTCGGAAAGTAATGTCCAGATTGGAGAGGAACTTATTCATTCCTTCCTGCATACCGGTCGGGGAATGGGCTTCACCATATACAGCCGGCTCACCTTCAAATACGATCAATCTTTCACTGAGCATATCGATCATGTAAATATCATGATCTACAACCATGGCGGTTTTCTTATTGTTCTCAGCAAAACGCTTGATTGTCTTGGTGGCCTGAGAGCGCTGTTCGACATCAAGATGAGCACTGGGTTCATCAAGAATATACATATCTGCATCCCTGGTCAAACAGGCTGCTATTGCAACCCTCTGTAATTCACCACCACTAAGATCAGTCAGGGAGCGGTCATAGAGCCTTTCAAGCTGGAGTGGTTTGGCAATCTCTGCCTCATAGTAACTGGTGTCGACCTTTGAAGAGATTCCCCTGAGGAAATACTTAACCGGAAGATTCTGGTCAACTACGATATACTGGGGCTTGTAGGAAATAGATATGTCAAAATCCATTTCTCCACCATCCGGTTCTTCCTCGCCTGCAAGAACCTTTACGAAAGTGGACTTACCAATTCCATTGGGACCGACAACACCGAGCACTTCACCGTTTCTAAGGGAACCTTCATCGGCTTTGAGGCTGAACTTATCATACTTCTTGGAAAAGCCCTCATATTCCACAAGTGTGCCAACTTCCTTTTCAGCTCTTGGGGGATGAACCTCAAAATTAATACTATCCGGCCTGACACGCACATTCTCCTCGGGAAGATAGCCTTTGAGATACTGATTGATGGCAATACGCACTCCCTTGGGATGAGTAATCACACCATAACCGGAAGGCATACCATAAGCAACATGCACCACATCAGATAGCATGTCCAGAATTGCCAGGTCGTGTTCTACAACAAGTACGGCCTTATCCTGTGAAATTTCCTGAATTAACTGGGACACTTTTATACGCTGGTAAATGTCAAGATAGGGACTTATCTCATCAAAAAAGTAGAAATCGGCATCTTTGGCAGCACAGGCAGCAATCGCTACCCTCTGGAGTTCCCCTCCGCTCAAGTCCCCGATATTGCGATCCATTATATTAGATAAACCAAGTTTATTCACAAGATCATCCAGTCTGCCGCATTCATCTGTATTTTCAAGCAATTCCCGGGTTTTACCGTTGAAAGCTTGGGGGATCATATCCACATACTGGGGTTTCTGGGAAACTTTTATAGTGCCTTCTGCAACCTTGCTGAAATATTCATACATAGAGGTTCCTGAATAATATTCAAGTACATCATCCCAGCTTCCTTCCTCACCACCAAAATTGGGGATCATGTTTCCTGAAAGAATCTGCACACAGGTACTTTTTCCGATACCGTTGGGCCCCAGAATACCGGTTACCCTGCCGGTTTCAACTGAAGGCAGGCCGTAGAGCGCAAAGCCATTGGTACCGTAGCGATGGATTGGTTTATCCAGTTCCTCGGGCAGGCCAATAATCATAATGGCGTCAAAGGGGCATTTATTGACACATATACCACAACCCACACACATCTCTTCTGAAATTATGGGTTTACCATCTTCTCCAAAAATGATGGTTTCGTCGCCCGTTCTGACCCGGGGACAATATTTCTCACATTCGTGGCTGCATCTTCTGGGCTGACATCTATCTTTATTCAGTACTGCAATTCGCATATCAAAATACCTGCCAGATAAGGGTGGATATCAGTTCAAAAGTAATGTCCATGTGACAAGGCAAAAGTCAACAACTATGAACTCTACGTAAAACCAGTCTTTCATACCAAATTCCTTGGTATCGATGTTGATCTTTGGGAAAATCAACCGCTGGGCATAATAGGCAAGTATTGCAACAATTACAAGGATAGCATACCATTTTGACTCCGCTCCTATTCCCAGTACATTGAATGCTATGATACCTGCAAAAATTCCTATGAAAGCAGCAACTGCAGTCTTCACGATACCCTCAACATGAGCTGCTCTCTTCTCCTCGGGGGTCATGACCTTAGTAGCTTTGGCCACTTCTGCAGCAGAAGCCTTTTCCCCTTCAGCAGGCTTATTTTCCTTTTTTGATTTATTCGCTTTATTTTTCAAGGGGCATCTTCTCCTGAATGGATATTATAAATGAACATACAACACAATAACCTATATAAACGTTTATTCATAGGTGACCACCTATTACATAAATTCATTGCTGACAACATTATTGATATCCGCAAGGCAAACGGCATCATATCCCAATGAATTCAGATGACAAGCAAATCTGGAGGGACGATGTCCCCCGGGATGATAGACAACCACAAATTCAGGATCGATATCCAGAACCATTTTTTCCAGGCCTGAAGCATCCAGGTGATCGCTAATATTAATGGAGGGAAACCGGTGATCCCTGCGTCCTGTAATCATGTATTTGGACATATAAAGGGGAAGGTCTTCGAGTTTACCCGGAGAAACTACATTGACTCCGACTCCTTCATCCATCGAAACAAGTTCACCTGCATCCTCAAGCAGGTTTTGTGTAAGTTCCTGCGACCTCTCATCCATCCCTATTGGCCCCTGATAACCTGATTGCCTGATAAGTCTGACAACCCTTTGCGCCTTCCCAAAGGGATACGCGCCAAATGCTACATCCTGAGGGGATCCAAGAGCCGCATAAAATCCGTCCAGATCATCCTCAAAATAACAGGAAAGGTCCGCAGGATCCCCATAATTTGCCTCGGTTATGAGTACATCGCAAGCGGGAAGATTAGAGGCATCTTTCACATCACCTGTTGCAAGAATACGCATCCCGTTTTCATTCTCCCACCCAAAGGCCACAGAACCGTCAGTGTGATGGGTTGGATAGGTTCGTATTCTTACGCCCCTATAGTCAATAAAACCATTTTCCCCTGCCAGATTGCCTTTAAAGTCACGCCTATGCCGTACCTCCAGGGCATTCATTGTTTTTTCCGTACATATTGAGCACCCAGACAGCATTGCTGAACTGCCATGATGGTCGGAATGGGCATGGGTTATCAAATAAGCGTCCGGCTGCGGATACTTTGCCGCAACCCTTGTAGAATCAATAAAAAAAGAACGCAAGCTTCCTTCTTCACTTCTGAATTTTACAGCCAGGTGGGGCTTAAAACCTCCACGAGCGTTTTTTTGCCTATACGGCATCATACCCATCCTGACCAAACGCTGCACTTGTTATACCTCAGGAGAGGAGAGGATTACAAGTTATATACTCTTTCCGAAAAAAGAAGAAAAAAGAAAGAGGAGTGTATCAGAATAATTTCTTGAGTTCAGCACTCAGTATATCGGCACTGGTTACACCGGTATACCTTTTAATTTCCGAACCATCTTTTTCGATGATCAGGGTAGGTACCGCATGAATTCCATATTTCCCGGCAAGATCCGGACTCTGGTCCACATCAACTTCCTTTATATCGACCTTGTCGCCGAGTTCTTTCTCCAGGTTCTCAAGAATTGGTTTCTGCATCTTGCATGGGCCACACCAGGTGGCGCTGAAATCATATAATACAACATTACTCATCCGATATCACCTTGAATATTACCAAATATATCTACAACAGTATCTTTGAAATGCTTTACCGTAGGTTGCACGGTATTGCACCAACCATACAAAATCATGGTTTTATCCTATATAAATTTGCTGGCGAGAGAATCAGGGTTTCGAAGTACCGTTATTACGAATATTGCTGTAATACATGCATTCTTCCCTGGAAAAGAGGGGCATAGGCACATCTTCATCCACCAGCCTGACCGGTGCATTCCTCACAATTACACAGGGAACACTTTCTCCACCCTCACCCATTACAAGCTGGCAGGCAGACATGATATTATCCGCCACAGCCTTATGAGTGATATGGAGGATATTGCCAAACAGGTCACTTTCTCCCCTGGCATCCTCGACCGGAATCAAGCCGGAGGTACCAAGCGCCACACCCACACACCCCAGTCGCAGGGGCTGGGTACGACTGTCACCCACAATTACACCGATATCACATTCAAATTTTTCCCTGAGTCCTTTCCTGATAACTGAAGCACTTTTATCGGCATCTTCAGGAAGCAGGACAACATGGCCAGCCGGGGCATTGGAACCATCAATTCCTGCGTTGGGAGAAAGATTTCCTTTAGTTATAGTCAATGCTGCACCGGGAACCCCTCCGAATACTTCATCACATTCCTGCAACACCAATTCCATTTCCCGCGGATCCAGACTGTAGCGGTGGGCCAGTTTCAATGCCTGTTGCGTGGGACTTATGTCTGAAAGATTCACTATCCTTCCTTCAGCTGTAGCAACTGCAGATTCAGCCAGCACTACCACGTCACCATTTTCCAGAGTGATGGATTGTTCTGCAAAAGCTTTTGAAAGTACCTCTACAACGTTGTCCCCGGAATTTATTATGGGGGTCCTGACACCTATAAGCTGCATTGAAGGGGATTTACTCACCTTCTGCAAGATATTCCCCCATTATCTGGATGGCACAGTATTCCCCACACATGGAACATGGACCCTCCATCGGACAAAAATCCCTTGGACGGTCCGGATCAAAAGCAAGTTCCATCTGCCCTTCCCAATCAAAACTGGCGCGTCTTTTTGCAAGCAGACGATCTTTTTCTGCCATACCATATTTCATCGAGTCACCTATATGAGCCGCTATCTTGAAAGCAACCAGACCTTCCCTTACCTGATCAGGGGTTGGCAGGGAAAGGTGCTCGGAAGGAGTTATGTAACAGAGATAGTCGGCACCTGCACCGCTTGCCATACTTGCCCCTACAGCACCTGCGATATGATCATAACCCAGGGCAATATCCGTAGGCAGAGGACCTGCCACAAAAAGGGGATGGCAGGATTTGGAACGATAGGTCCCAACATATTCAGGAATGGAAGATGCCGCCACATGGCCACCCATTCCTTCTATGATTACCTGTACACCACATTCATTGGCACGTTTTGCAAGGGCTGCATTGTTTTCCATCTCCATCAGCTGGGCCTGATCCGGCCTGTCATGGATACAACCACTTCTCATAGTATTACCCAAAGACAGCACCACATCCTTATCCCGTAGAATTTCCATTACCTCATCGAAGTTTTCAAGAAATGGATTTTCACAGCCACTCACAAGCATGAAGACACTGGTAAATGAGCCACCTTTGGAAACCATGCCCATCAGCCTGCCTGAACCTTTAACTTTTTCAAGCATTTGTTTTTCAACACAGTGCAATACAACGGAACTTATACCTTCAGCTACCTGGGATCTGAGATAAGAAAGTATGTCAGCTGAAGTGACATTTTTCAGGCCACATTCCACAACGGCCTGATACACAGGGACCGTAGTCAATGGCAAGGTGGTGTTTTCAATAATTGCTTTGCGAATCTGCTGGATGTCTCCTCCCATTGAAAGATCGGTTATGGTATCGGCACCGTATTTTTCTGCAATCCGGGCCTTTTCAATCTCTGAGGAGGGATCAATACTCGCAGCAGAACTGCCTAGATTTACATTGATCTTGGTAGTAGCTCCTTCCCCGATTGCAACCGGAGGATTGCCCTGCCTTGTCATAATTACGAGGCTGCCCCCTAAGACGCGGGATAGTACCGTGCCAGAGTCCATATTTTCCTGTACTGCGACCTGCTGCATCTCAGCGGTCAATTCACCGTTTTTGGCATGATCAATCTGTGTAAGCATAATAATCCCTTAGAGGGGGTAATCAGTTTTTTTCATGTAAACCGGCCATTTCAAAGAGGGCCGTTATGTGACTGTAATGGCCAATGGGCATGAGATGTATGCCCCTGCACACCTTCCTTAATTCACGAATTTGTTCGGCACATATTAGAAGGCCTTCTTCTGCAGGGTCAGTTGAGGATTCCATGCGTGCTATCAGTTCATCCCCTACCCGGATACCAGGAATCTTTTCATTCATGAAACGGGCCATATGGGCGGATTTGAGAGGAATAAGCCCTGCAAGCACCGGTACATCCATATGAGAAATACTGTCCATGAATGTTTCAAAATGCCCGATATCATAGACGGCCTGAGTCTGGAAAAAATCAATTCCCATATGTGCTTTCTTTTCGAGTTTCATTAGTTGTAGTGGTTGATCAGGTTCGGTATTGCATACCGCCCCTTTTGTAAAGGAGGGAGATGATTCCAGCGGGTTGCCTGCAATATCGTATCCTTCCTCCAACCGGTTCATTGCCCCGAGCAGTTGTACCGAATCAAGATCATACACCGGTTTTGCACCGGGATTATCCCCTTTTGTCGGGTAATCCCCGGACATTATACAGACATTTTCCATACCCATTGCATAAGCGCCGAGTAGATCCGACTGGAGAGCCAGACGATTACGATCCCTGCATGTAAACTGCATAATAACGTCCAATCCCTGCTCCTTTAACAGGTGACCCATTGCCAGGGGAGACATGCGCATAACCGCACGCTGGTTGTCGGTAACGTTGAATGCATCCACGTAATCCTTAATCAGTCCTGCTTCCTCAAAGGCCGAGGAGACATCCACGCCCTTGGGAGGCGATATCTCTGAGGTGATTACAAAGTCATCGGACAGCAGCTTTTCCTTGAAGGCAGAGGGCATGGCAGGATAATATGTGACATTGGTTTTTAAACTCATCGAACCGGGAAAAGGAAATATTAATACCCAGCCTTCAATATTCCTTCGGCTCGAAAATCCTCTCCAGCAGGTCCAGCCGGCCAATCTCTTTGAGCCTTAAGTAGATCAATTCCCAGGCACATTCCCTGTCAGGATCCACCTCGCATTTTCCTTCCATTGCACCACCACAGGGACCATTCATAAGGCCCTTGGGACAGCGTGCCGTCGGACATACACCACCAAAAGAATCTGCTATACAGCTGCCACACATGGCACACAGGTCTTGCCGGACATGGCCTTCTGAATATCCTCCCAGTGAATCGGTGTTTGTTGCCGGATGCACCGGCACATCCACAAGAGAGGAAACCACAGAAAGACCGCTGCCACAGGACATAACTATAATGGTGTCGGCTTTTTCAATTGCAGGACCATTCTCCAGCAAACTCTCCCTTGATTTAAAGCTGCATGCAGCTTTTGCAATTCCTCCACCAATTACTTCTTTTCCCGCATCCCGTAGTTTGCGGCACATAGCCTCAACTTCGGGTTCCCCACCCACATGTAACTTTGTGGCGCAGACCCCGCAGCCCAGCACAAATATCTTGCCGGAATCATCGAGGTTTTCCAGGATTTCTTCAAAGGGTTTGGAAGAGGAGATTATCATAGGTATCCATTCTGCAAAAGGAAAAGATGGTATTAAAGTTTACCAGTGTCTTGAAAAATTAGCCTTATTCTATTCATGAAGGGGGAAAAGGAGGGCGAATAATTGCATCCAAACCTCCTTATTTTTCAATCTCAGGCATTCCTATACCCACAAAAGTCAGCTTGGTCTCAATCGGCAAGCCACCACCTTCATGGAGTTTGATTTCCTGCTTGCTGACTTCCACTTTAACATCTCCGCGATCCAGACCGGCTTCTTTCATGTATTCAAGCACCATTTCCCTGCCGAGTTTTTCAGCTGCTTCAAGTGCATCCGGATAACCCGGGAATTTTTGCCTGCCATGCGGGGAAAACATCATTATGCCTGTTTTGTTACCCTTGGATACTGTACGAATCAGGATCTCCACACGTTTGATACCTTTACCCACAAGTGCCCCCACAGCATTACCAACTTCCGCATGTTCAGGGAGGATTATGTCGGCATCTAGCAACTCATTCACTTCATTTATATAGGCACTTACAGGCCCACCCAGAAGTATTACCGGCACATCGACTTTGAAATGACTGAAAAACTCTTTCTGGTTTGCAATGATTGTCTCAATTTCCTCTTTATCCACCTTCCGGAGAAGATAAGCCATTATGTATAATGCCATATTATGGGCAAATTTGGATTTTACAGCTTTGGAAAACTTGCTTTTTTCCAGAAAAGTCAACCTGCCCAATGTGTTTGCACCTATTCGGGATGCTTCTGCATTCCAGGCATCATATTCGCCGAGTACATGTAATGCATCCGTAGGAGTAAAGCCGATAGCCTGCACCAGTCTTTTCTGAATCAGCCTGTCCAATAGCAGAGGAGAAGGCAATCTGTCGATGAAGATTTCAGTTACAGAAACAGGTTCATCACCTATATTATCCAAAATCTCCTGCTCAAGCTTACTGATGTTTGGAATCTCTTTGCCCGTTTTAACAAAGAATTTGGTAGGCTGGATATTCTCACACATCTGCATTTTGGAAGGAGTACGTGAAAGTTTGAGCTTATCAATAATCGATGGCCACTTCGAAGCTGCTACACATAGAGGCATGACCCTGCGAGGGCCAATGTTTATCTTCTGGGCTTTGATCCATACGTGGCTATCTCCACCCATAGCAGAGGTTTCCATGCGTATGGCCTGTACTTTGGTCTGCCAGCCTCCCACTACTGCGCCCCTGTCGGTAATCTCGGGCAACCCGTCATTTACCATGGCTACATCGGTACTGGTACCACCGACATCAATAGCAAGACATGTAGGAGAATCCGATAGGTAGGAAGCGCCAACAAGACTTGCGGCAGGACCTGAAAATATGGATTCAATGGGTTTTTCCTTGGCCTCATCAATACCCACCACTGAACCATCACATTTGAGCATCAAAAGACGAGCATTAATGTTACGCCTTTCCATTTCACCAATAACTGTTTCTATGAACTGACTTGTTATAGGTATCAACTGGGCATTGAGATAAGCAGTAACTCCTCTTTCATAAGCCCCCAGTGCCTGGGACAGCTCATGGCCGCAGACCACAGGCATCCCGGTAAGTTCTTTTACGATCTCTTTTGCACGCAGTTCATGGTTTGGGTTACGTACACTAAAATAGGAAGAAATGGCAAAAGCTGACACTTTCTCCTCCATTTTTTTCACATAATCCCTGATGGCCTGCTCATCCAGAGGGGCTATTTCCTCCCCATAAGAGCCATGTCCTCCCTTAATTACAATGGAATTGTCAATAGAATGTCCTTCAGGAATCGAATAATCCCCGATCATCAACAATGCCACAGGGTAACCGGTTTTTTCCAGAATAGTGTTCGTGGACAGGGTTGTGGAGACAGATACCAATTTTACATTTGTGAGATACTCCTGGTCCAACCCGTCAAGCGAATTTCTTATTCCTCCAAGAAGGTCCGGATAAGTGGTAAGAGCTTTATTAGAGTCGATAACTGCTCCGTCCGAATCCCTGATAATAACCGAATCCGTATATGTGCCACCTGCATCAATCCCCATACTGTATTGCATAATAAATTGCCTCCAGTTAATCAGTTCATTAATAAGATATCATCCATAGATATAATTAATTTAACCCACAGGACAAAATAAATCCTGCAATAAAATTCCGGTTTTTATGTACGAGCATGCAGCAAATCTTTTAGTGCATATCGCACGGTATTATGATATATATAATATTTGGAACGTAGCAGTATAAAAAGACCCGTCATCCACCACAATAAACAATCGAAAAAGAGATTAATCAAACTTCCAGGAAGAATAACGATATTTTACATCATTATATTCATCCAGAACTGTATCCATCATCGCGGCTATCTGAGGCAAATTCCTTGCCTGGCCCTGTAGTTTTGCAACAAGCTTTTTCAACTGCAAAAGGGTGCCCATTACAACAAGATCGGTATTCTCAGTCTCATGTGATACAGCATTTCGCTCAAGACATGCATCCCCGCCTCTTGCCAGGATCTCCTGCTTGATTATAAGGGCTTCTGTGGTTGTGATATTGCTCACAAGCAGATTGAACATCACGGATTTATTTTTCATAACCTGTGCGCCGGTGGAAGTCACATCCAGGGATTTCATCACCTTTACAGAATCATCCGGATCGGTAATTTCCAGCATTCTCACCTGCCTTTCACCCGCTTTCTGACAGGGAATTCTGCCCCTTATCGCCTCAGCTATTCGCACAGCATCAGTTGTCGCAGCCACATCGTGGGTGCGTATAATGTGCGCTCCTTTATGCACAGCAATTGCGGTTGCGGCCAGACTTCCATATAATCTTTCAGCAGCAGGCTTGTTCAGGACCTCACCTATGAAAGATTTACGGGAAAGGGCCGCAAGAACTGGTTTACCAAATGTCTGCAGACGTTCAAAACGGTCAAAGGTCTCAAAATCGTATATCGGATCCTTTTCGGGGACCCATTTACCAATAGCAGGATCCAGAATTAACCGGTCCGTATCAATACCCTTCCCTTCACACAGCTCAATGATTGCCTCCAGGGAATCCATAACTGCATCCATCCCAAGCACGTCACCCGGCACTTTCCGGGAGGCCATTACAACAGCAGGACATGCATGGTCTGCCACCACATCCACCATGTTTTCATCAATCGTGAAACCGGAAACATCATTTACAAGGTCAGCGCCCCTGTCAAGACACTGGTCGGCAATATCCGCAAACACTGTATCCACTGAAAGAACAGCATCCACGTTTCCTGCAAGGGCATCTATTGCAGGAAGTAATCGTTCCCGCTCTATTTCCTTGCTAATGGGTTCTGCAAGTGGCCAGGTGGAACGCCCGCCTATATCGAGCACATTTGCACCTTCCTCCAGCATGACAGAAGCGGCATCAATGAGAGAATCTTCCCTGACAACAGACCCCTTATAAAAGGATTCATGGCTGAGATTCAATACACCCATCAATCTTACAGGATGATTGTCCCCTACCTTTAGTCCACATATGTCAACATCGACGACCATTGAAATTACCAGATGATTTTATATTTAACAGGATGATTACTCAATTTCCTTTGCAGCAAAGGTCACATGTGTCAGAAGCGTTGCTATGGTCATAGGCCCCACGCCCCCTGGCACCGGTGTAACAAGTGAGGCTTTATTCACAACATTCTCAAAGTCCACATCACCATATATCTTGCCTTCTTCTTCGGTGATTCCCACATCAAAAACAACAGCTCCTTTCTTGACCATATCTTCTTTGATGAGATGCTTGACACCGGCTGCAACTACAAGTATATCGGCACCGGTGGTGTAACTTTTAAGGTCTTTGGTGTAAACATGGCATACCGACACTGTAGCATTGCGGTTTAAGAGCATTGCTGCCATGGGTTTACCAACTACATTACTGTGGCCGACTATCACAGCATCCTTTCCCTCAATGTCGACATCATAATATTCAAGAGCGAGGATTATCCCCGCAGGTGTGCAGGGAACAAAGCCCTCGTCACCGATCATCAGGTTACCCATGTTATAGGGGTGAAAACCATCCACATCTTTTGCCGGGTCAATAGCCTGCATGGCTTCTTTTGCATCCAGATGTGGCGGCAGGGGCAACTGAAGCAGTATACCATGGATATCTGCACGTGTGTTCAAATTCTCGATCACATCCAGCAGTTCTTCCTGGGTAATAGAGGCGTCGAGTTTCTGATCCTCCGCATAAATTCCTACCCTGTCACATGCTTTATGTTTCAGTCGTACATACAATTGCGAGGCTGGGTCCTGCCCCACAAGGATAGTTGCAAGACCCGGGATTATACCGGCATCGGCCTTCATAGAAGATATTTCTTCTGTTAATTCAGCCTCAATTTGCTTTGAAATAGCTCTGCCGTCTATGATTCCCTGTTTAGCTTCACCCGCCATTAAATCACCTTATAGATGCTTGTATATCGGGAAGTCACTGCACAGCTGCTGTACATCAGCATTTACCTGATCCAGTACAGACTGATCTTTTGGATTATGAATTACTGTTTCTATGAAGTTAGCAACATCTTCCATCTGGGCTTCCTTCATACCACGAGTGGTTACTGCAGGAGTGCCTGCACGCAGACCGCTTGTGATAAAGGGACCACGGGTTTCGAAAGGTATAGTGTTCTTGTTGATAACAATCCCACCATTGCTCATATAGGTCTCAGTCTCCTTACCAGTCAGATCATATTTGTTGAGATTGATAAGCATAAGATGATTATCCGTGCCACCGGCCACAATATCAAAATCACGGTCTATCAGGTTTGCACAGAGAGCTTTTGCATTTTTCACGGTCTGTTTCTGGTCCTGCTTGAACTTATCAGAAAGAGCTTCCTTAAACGCAACTGCCTTGGCAGCAATAATATGCATAAGAGGGCCCCCCTGAAGACCGGGGAAGACTGTTTTATCCACACCTTTTGCATATTCTTCAGAACACATGACCATACCTCCACGGGGACCCCTCAGTGTTTTGTGTGTGGTCGTTGTTACAAAATCAGCATATGGCACCGGACTTGGATGTTCACCGGCTGCAATTAGGCCTGCTATATGAGCAACGTCCGCAAGCAGGTATGCATCCACAGAATCAGCGATTTCCCTGAAACGCTTGAAATCGATCGTGCGGGAATATGCAGAAGCACCGGTCACTATCATCCGGGGTTTTTCCTTTTTTGCCATTTCTTCGAGGGCATCATAATCCAGCTCTTCGGTTTCCTCTGCTACTCCGTAAGGTACAATATCATAAAGTTTACCTGAAAAACTTACAGGACTTCCATGGGATAGGTGACCTCCATGTGAAAGATCCATTGCCATTATCTTGTCACCTGGATTGAGGACGGAGAAGTAAACAGCCATATTGGCACCTGAACCTGAATGCGGCTGGACGTTCACATGCTCGGCACCAAAAATTTCCTTAGCCCTTTCAATCGCCAAATCCTCTGCAATATCAACAAATTCACAGCCTCCGTAATATCTCTTACCGGAGTAGCCTTCTGCATACTTGTTGGTCATAATGGAACCCTGAGCTTCCATTACCGCCCTGCTTGTGTAATTCTCTGATGCTATAAGGTTGAGTTTATAGTCCTGTCTTTCGGCCTCGAGCTCCAGTGCTCTGGCAATATCGGGATCTGTTTCTGAAATATAAGACATATTGTTCCTCCTTGTATCTTTGAATTTATGAGATGATTATAATATATGTACACGTCTTCCTTTTACGTCCAGTCTTCCTTCGGCAAACAACTTAACTGCTTCGGGGAAAATGATATGTTCCTGTGCAAGTATTCTTTCAGAAAGGGAGTCTTCTGTATCTGAATCAAGTACAGGTACGCTTTTTTGTAGAATAATTGGGCCGGAATCCATCCCTTCGTCAACAAAATGTACAGTGCAACCTGCGATTTTTACACCATAATCCAGCGCCTGTTTCTGGGCATGCAGTCCTTTAAAAGAAGGCAAGAGGGCAGGATGGATATTCATTATCCTGTTACTGTAGGCTTTTATCACATTGGAACCCAGGATTCGCATGAAACCGGCAAGTAAGAGCACATCCGTACTGAATTTTGCAAGAGCTTCCAGAAGTGCATTCTCAAAATTTTCTTTGGATTGATAAGCAGCCGGGTCGATAAAAACAGCATTTATGCCTTGGTCCATAGCCCTTCTAAGACCATAAGCGTCCTTTTTATCACTTATAACCACACTGACACAGGCATTTGGGATGTAACCACTTTCTACATTATCAATAATTGACTGTAGATTAGAGCCCCTGCCGGATATCAGGACTGCAATGTTGAGAGTCATTGCCCATCCTAAGGGAATTGCCATATATTATAGTTTTGGAAAAACAATCCAAAAATCAATAATCAACAGTCGCACTGGTCCTTTCACTTATAAGATCATCCAATTCTTCAGAATCCGAAAGGGAATCCAATTCCTTTCTTTCAATCAGGACTGTGTGTTCTACCGATGTAATTTTACTCTCTCCTTCAATGATATAAACCGATCTTGTACGTGTGATGGTAGATATATTGCTCATCAAATGAGCTCGCTTTATCATGGCATTGCTGTATTTACTTACTCCGGTAAGGAAAGTAGTGGAACAGTCCCTGGATACTGCATTAAAAGGTGCCTGGGATATTGAAAGTACATCATAACCGAGCCCGTAAATGAAACTCAGGATACCATCTGTAGGAGGCTTTAAGGTGTCATTTTCATCAGGTTCCTGACGAGAACGGTGAAACGGACCCAAAATATCAATGGATTTTGCAAGCGCCACATCAAGCAATTCTTCCAATTCGAGTACAACATCAATAGAAGCATCCATGCAGCCTTCCTCATATTTACTAATAGTACGCCGGGATACTCCCAGATGTGACGCCAGGGAACCAATAGACATCGAAAGTTGACTTCTGGCATCCCGCAACACATCACCATCAATGGAAACATAGAGACCACCGGGAGCCGCTGAAATCAGAGGAGGTATGCCTTCTACAAAATAATCATAAAGGGTCTGGACATTTAGAGCAGGAATCTCATACCGGACATAGACTACGCTATCTTCAAGCATCTGATCACGCGTTTTTGCCCCAATAAGCATCGGAGTACCACCGAGATATCCTGCCAATGCTTTCATTTCAGATGCTGTTTCTTCATTCAGGCTATCAATATTATATAATGCCTTACAGAAAAGAAGTACACCATCCTGCCTTGCCGCCAGATCAAAACTACGAGGTCTAATGTTACAGCGGCTAGATACAGTAAAATTACTCTTTTCCAGTACATCAATGATTTGATGTATTAGAATGTCTTTTGTCATGACAAACTATAATGTCCTTGCACATCTATATAAATATATCCACCCACAAATGCATGATTAGAAAAAACATGATTATAAGCTTTGATGATACAGATTCCCGCAGTCTTGGGATGTGCACCACATACCTGGGTGCTCTATTGATGGATGAACTTAAAGCGTATGGAAAGCCCGCCGGTCTGCCCCTGCTTATAAGGTTGAATCCCACCATACCCTTCAAAACACGGGGAAATGCTGCAGTTGCAATCAAAATAGAAACATCTGAATCTGAAAAAATCAAAAAACATGTAATACAGAGAATAGAAGAACTGGCACAGATGGAGGATGAAAATACAAATCCAGGTGTGGTCTTTCTCGAAAATAACAATGATGAAGTTAAAACTGCCCTGACCGCCTTTTTCAAACGTGCTGTACAACACGTAATTACAATCCAGGAAGCAAAAGGCCTCGTTGAAAAATACGAACTTGATGGAAGAGGGTACAAAAACAGTCGTGGGCTGATAGGAGCACTGGCCGGCTGCGGTGCCATGCTGGAAGAAGAGTGGGACCACACTTATGAATACCTCTCATACAGGCAGAAAGAAGCATGGGGCACACAGCGATTTGTAAATGAAAATAGTGTAATCCGGGCAGATGATGCCACCTATCCCCATACATGGGACAACCGTGATATTGCAAACAATATGGTAGTCTGCGTGCCTCATTCACCAGATCCTGTCCTTTATGGAATTCGGGGAAAGACACCCGAATACATCTCCCATGCCGCCTCCATGATAGAGGGAGAGGTTACCGAAAGGCATGCAATATATAAGACAAACCAGGGAACCGATATGCATCTGATTCCAGCAGAAAGTATCAGCAAGCTGCAGGACATGGAATCATATATAATCCAGGGGTTTGTGGCTTCAAACCCCCGTACAATTGAAGGAGGACACACCTTATTCCTTTTCAGGGACAAAGAGGGAGAGGAAATGGAATGTGCCGCTTTTGAACCCACAAAAAACTTCCGGGAACTAATTCGCAAACTTCTCCCGGGAGATCATATAACAATATACGGAAGTGTCAAGAATAAGACACTTAATATTGAAAAAATTGATGTGATCGAACTTACGGAAAAATACAGGAAGGTCAACCCCCTGTGCCCCAAATGTGAAAAGAGTATGAAATCCGCCGGGAAGGGACAGGGATATCGATGCAGGCATTGCAAAACACGGGCAGATAAAGCCGCAAGGTCCAAAGTTGAAAGAGAGATCAAACCCGGAATATATGAGGTACCCCCCTGTGCCCGCAGGCATCTTTCGATGCCTCTTATCCGGAAAGAAGGAAAGGATATTCACCCTTCAAGGTAATTCGAAGTCCTTATATCTGCAAGGTCAGCTACAGGAGGTAGCATTCTTTTGTGCATATTGGAATCGACACGCTGGAGAAGTTTGTCCAGCTCGGATTCTGGGACACCGCATTCTAATGCCACTGCACTGGCCTCCTCTTGTGCAAGCATTTTTATCAGGATGCTGTCAATAGTAGCATAGGAGTGGCCCAATTCTTTTTCATCTGTCTGGCCCTCCCAGAGAGCGGCTGAGGGGGATTTATCAATGATTCCCCCGGGAACACCTACCATTTCCGCCATTTGAAACACTTCAGTTTTATAGAGGTCCCCGATTGGTTCGAGGTCCACTCCGCCATCGCCATACTTGGTATAATAACCTAACAAGATTTCGGTCTTGTTCCCTGTACCTGCCACAAGTCTGCTGTCAAGATTGGCATAATAGTAAAGAATGGACATCCTGATCCTGGCTTTCAGATTGCCGTTGACGTATTTGTTAGCGGGATCAGAACCTGGCATATTTGCAAGATATGTTTGAACTATTCCCCCAATATCAATGGTCCTGAATTCAATCCCGAGCCCATTGGCCACCTCGGTTGCATCCAGTACATCTTCCGGTGGTGTGACATTCAGTTCAGGGAGATGCAACCCAAATACATTCTCAGCACCAAGTGCTTCCACTGCCAGATGTGCCACAAGTGCAGAATCCACCCCCCCGCTGATACCTACAACAGAACCGGTTACACCGGCATCCTCACATTTCTCGCCAATGAAATCCACTATTCTTTCCTTTGCTTGTAGAATGTCCATTTATATCCACCTGAGGTGGCATTATTTGGACGATTGTATTAATACATTTACACCGGGAGGAATGAGGTTTAAATAAAATAAAAGATATATTTTAGATGAATATATAAAGGAGCATCTAATGCAACAAGTCACCACCCACATCCAGGGCCTCGACAGCATACTCAAGGGAGGTTGGAATTGCCCTTCTGCAACCCTTATAGCTGGTGTTGCAGGCAGCGGGAAGACCACATTTGCATTACAGGCATTATGTGAAAGTGCAAGAGAAGGGAAAGTTTGCCTGTATGTTACTTCGGTCAACGAACCGGCCACAATCGTGAATAACTTTGTGTCAAGATTGAGCCATTATGACGTATCCCGGATCTCCAGAGGAAACATACACCAGATATCCATTGATATCAAAACCCTCGATCGAGGGATATATTCCTTCATGTGGAATCTTGAGGATTCCATTGAAAAAATCAAACCAAAGATCATCGTTATTGATCCCATTACCATCATAGGATGTAGTTTCGACAAGAATACCAGAAGAAGATTCTACTATGAATTTTTCAAAAGAATGAAAAAATGGAATTCACTGGTACTTGTTACCGGAGAGATGTCAGAAAAGGAAATTGAAGAAAGTACTCTGGGATATGTAACAGACGGGATAATACATCTTACAAATAAAGAAGAAAGGCAGCAGCGAAATCGCTATCTTGAAGTGCTAAAACTACGGGGACAGGAATACATCCCGGGCAAACACAGTTTTTCCATAACCAGTGAAGGAATAACAGTACTTCCCTGGCAGGACAGGATATCCAGGCGCGAAGAAAGCAAGCTACTTGAAACCGGCCTATGCGGGCTGGACTATATGCTTTGTGGTGGTCTGAGAGTAGGTTCGGCAAATTATATAGGGGGACCCACCGGCACAGGTAAAACCCTGATGGGTATCCGATATGTAAATAAGGGAGCTGAGCAGGATGAAAGGGGCATCATCGTTTCATTTAATGAAACCAAAAATGACATCCTGAATCGTGCTGAGTCCGCAGGAATGGATCTTGAAAAATATATTCATACAGGAAATATCGAAATATTACAACTCTCCACAAATGATTTTGCCAGGCATTTTCACGAAATTCAGCAGAAAGTAGAAAAGATCAATGCAACAAGGATTTTTGTTGATGACGTGGAAAAACATATGAAAACTATGGAAGGGACTAGCTTTATCCAGCACCTTGTGGCAAAATACAAAAATGCAAATATCACACTCCTGATGACAGGAACCATATCATCCGGACTTCCGACAATAGGTGAAGCCGGCAAAAATTTGCATGCTGACAGCACCATAGCAACCTGTTATGTAGCGGATAAATTACATTTGAAAAAAGGCCTCATCGTCCTCAAGAACTTCAATTCAAAACATAAGAAAGAAATCCATGAGATTAATATTGGCGAAAATGGGCTGGAAATTAAAGGAATCTTGCCCCTTACCGATATAATATCCTGAAGAGGCGGGCTTAATTTTAATATTCCTTTAACATATCTAGCCTCATGAAAATTTACATAGCAGACACCGGCGTTTTCATCAATCGAAAGGGCAGGGACCGCCAGCTTGTTACAGTACCTGCAGTAATCGATGAAACTAAGGCAAAATACACAAGCATGGAAGTGTTGATCGCCCTTGAAACCGGGGCAAAGGTTGAGCAACCAGATCCTGTATTTAGGAAAAAAATCGTGAGCAAGGCAGAAGGTACAGGCGATCTTGAAGAACTTTCCGGGACCGATATCGATGTGCTGGCAAAAGCTCTGGAATATGGGAGAAATGCTGTCCTCATGACAGATGATTATGCTGTGCAGAATGTGGCAAGTATGATTGGCATAAAGGTAGAGCCCATATCCCAATCAAGGATAAAGGACAAAATAATCTGGGGGAAAAAATGCACCGGGTGCATGAAAAGATTTGACAATGGTGAAGAATGCCCTATCTGTGGATCCCCCCTCAAGAAAATACGTAAAAGAAAGATATAATATTATAAAGGATGTATAGGAAAATAAATATCATAAAACAGCACGTGGGGATAATATGAAGAATATAGAAGAACTTATACAAAAAGCAGTCGAACTGCAATCCAATGGTCTTGTTACCGGCCAGATCGCAAATGAACTTAATGTTTCCAGGGATACTGTCACATGGCTTCTCATGCGGGGTAAAAGAGGTGCTGAAGCCCCTGCACCCAAGGACATCTCTGTCAACTGGAGTGCCATAGGTAAAAGCTCTTTCCGCCTGCGTTATATTTCACAGGCCCTGTGTGACATGGTACTCGAATCCCTTGATAAAAATGACCAGATGGCAGACATGGTAGTGGGAATCGGATTAAGCGGTGTACCCATGGCCACCATGATTGCCGAGGAATTGGGTGTCGAATTTTCCATATTCCACGGATATGACAGCCAGAAAGAGAGGGATCAAAACACAGGAATTTTTAGCAGAAATTTCGGGCATGTCGAAGGGAAGAACTGCATTATTGTAGATGATGTGGTCTCATCTGGCTCAACGATTACCGATGTAATTGAACAGATAAAGAAAAGCGGATCCAACCCGGTGGCAATTGCGGTCATTATTGACAAGAAAAATTCAGAAACAATCACCGGAGTCCCGGTGAATTCACTTATTAAACTGGCAAGAGTGGATTAAAGGAGATATTAAATCTCCGTATCCACTTCATACTGGCCTATTTTTTCCACGAGTTTGGATAGGACTGTTTTACGCATTCCTTCCACAAATTTGATACTTCCGACAACAAGGTGTCCACCACCATTCACCCCTCCACCGACAATTTCCTCATGGAGGTTTCTGACAATTTCAGGGATATTCATCTTAACCCCACGGGACCGTATGACTGCAAAGTCCGGCCCATAGCCAATCGTAACGATGGGTTTGCCTTCATTTTTCCTGCAAATCCTGTCATGAACTTCCCCGGAGGTCTTTCCAGGAGCAGGGAATGTGAATTTGTGAGCATAGTTCTCCACATCAAGCACATTCATGATAGCACCGTTGGGCAGTTGCTGTGATTTGACATTGGGCATACATGCCTCAAGTTGCTCATCCATCATAGCTCTTGCCTGCTCACACAGCAGATCTACAAGTTGTTTATGCCTGGTGGAATCACCAAAATTGAGAAGGTCATTTACAATTCCCCTACCGCTGTTGAATTTCAACCAGTAGGCTTCAAAATCAAGGGCCAGGGCAATATCCTGCAAATTTTCCAGGGAATAGCTGGAAGAAACGAGATCAATATACTGATAGGCCTCATCGGCCTCCGAGCGATCACCCACAGCAGCGATTGCAGGCAGATGTTTTATCTGTTCAGTGACTTCAGGATTGATCATCCGTGCAACCTCTGTGGAAAGCATACCGGCAGTCTGGCCGAAATCCCCACCCACATGAGCAGGGTTTACATGAGCCAGCAGGTAATCATCAACGATCTTGTCCGGATGATGATGGTCCACAACAACCATATCAATACCATATATCAATGCCTGTCTCATCGCGGGTACGTCTTCCTCTGTGGAACCGTTATCCACCATCACAACAAGCGGCAGTTTCTGGTCATGCCTATCCGCATCTTCAAGAGCAAAGGAAATATCCTTTGTCACATCCATGATCTCGTAGAATGGAGCCTTTGAAGGAGCACGTTTGTAGAAATAGTATTCTCCATCCTGACCGTTGATTTCACGAATAAGAGGCAGGATTGCCTTTTCAATGGCCACTCCGGCAGTCATGCCATCAGCATCAGCATGGTGGCGCAACAAAATCGGGCGTGATCTGAGGATAGCTTTTTTGATAATTCGGGCAACATCTTTCATCGCGGGACGCAGATCTTCAAGAAACTTGCTTTTGACAAGGAATTCTATATCAGAAGGTTCCGCCCTCTGGTCAAGTATACGGTCTATGCGTTGCCTGACAGTCTGTTCTCTTTCATCTTTGAGCTGCTTCATGCTCTTGACTTCAAGCTGCAGGTCCTCTCCCCTGAGGTTGACCTCACCCGTAAGAGAGACCACCATATCCGAATCAATATCCGGATATGCCCGCTCCCCTGCACTTTCAAAGGCTGCACAGGGAATTACCCCGCCTTCATCAGAAATTACAAAAATGGTGGGACCACCGGTTTGTTTAACCTGGAGCACCTCTCCTTCTATACGCACAAGTTTACCCACATAATCCTTCAATTCAGACGAGATACGCACCGGCATTTCCTTTTCAACTTCTACGACTTTATGCTCGCCAACACTTCGTGGTAGCAGGTCCATTTTCCCGTCGGAACGGATCTCATTTATCTCTACGACCAGCCGTTCCCCGGGTTCAAGTTTGGCCTTTATGTTGCTTGAATGGATCAACCCGCGCAGATTGGAATTCAGGTTCACAAAGGCCCCGAATGATGCCAGGTTGTTTACCTCTGCGTGGTAATATTTTCCTACAGAAAGCTCGTTCATGTCACAGGAGTCATCCAGCAGATGGACAACCTTTACCTCATTGCATGATTTGCATATCTCGCGTCCGTCTATCAGATGGTCGATAGATTTACCGCATAGGTCACAGCTGTAAAGAAATCCTTCTCCTCCACAGGAAGGACATGGGTCCTTTATTTCAACTTCCCCGCTGCCACCGCATTTTTCACATACGGAACTTCCTTTGAGGAAGCTGTTTACATCTTTTTCTGAAAGTTCCATAAGATTCATTGATTTGGGTTTCCCGGAGCCCTTACATTCAGGACATTTCTGTATAGAGGATTCACGGGCACCAGTTCCGCCACATTCACTGCATTTTTCTTTCATTGTATCTGTGTTGCTGATTGACCTGCTTGTTTATGTAGGTTGCTGCAAAGAGAAGATACTATTTGGCAGTTTAAATTTATCTACTTACAGAGAATTACAATAGTAAGATCTCAACCTGTTCCATCCATCCCACCAATAACTTTTAGAAGTATTGTTTGCAAAGTATCATAAAGGGAGAGTTTAGCATGGTAGAACAATATATAATTCCTGCATTAATCGTATTAGTAATAATCCTGTCCCAATCCATCAAAGTGGTAAAGGAGTATGAGCGAGTGGTCATCTTCAGGCTGGGCAGATTTAGCGGAGTGAAGGGTCCGGGTGTATTTTTCATAATTCCTATTATCGATACTGCAGTCAAGGTAGATTTGCGTATCGTAACAATAGATGTCCCGAAACAGGCAGTTATCACCTATGATAACGTTACAGTGGCAGTGGATGCAGTCATCTATTACAAAGTCCTCAAACCCGAATCAGCAGTTACAGAAGTTGAGGATTACAAGTATGCAACCTCAATGCTGGCACAAACAACCCTGCGTGATGTAGTTGGCCGAATCGAACTTGATGAAGTTCTTTCTGGAAGAGAGGAGGTCAACAAGGACATACAGGAGATACTGGATGCTTCCACCGATCCATGGGGAATAAAGGTCACCTCGGTCACCCTGAGGGATGTGAGTGTTGATGAAAAGATGCTCAGGGCCATTGCCCAACAGGCTGAGGCCGAGCGTGAGAAACGGTCCCGTATTATACTTTCAGATGGAGAGTACAAGGCTGCCCAGAAATTGCTTGACGCCGCTAGGCTCTATCAGGAAGTGCCCACTACAATAAAATTGAGGGAGTTGCAGACAATAGCCGAGGTTGCCCGGGAAGGCAACACGATTGTAGTCACCAACACCTCTAACAGTGGAGATATAGCGGCCCTGACCGAAGCATTCACTTCAAAGAACAAATAAGGAGGAGCCATGAGGGTAAAGGCCCTTTTCCTATTTCTTTTTGCATTTTTACTATTGACATCAGCCGCATCAAATGCAAGCTGTGAAAAAG
Source organism: Methanohalophilus halophilus (assembly GCF_001889405.1). Taxonomy (NCBI): domain Archaea; kingdom Methanobacteriati; phylum Methanobacteriota; class Methanomicrobia; order Methanosarcinales; family Methanosarcinaceae; genus Methanohalophilus; species Methanohalophilus halophilus. The sequence goes on along the minus strand of NZ_CP017921.1, from coordinate 828,960 downwards.
TACTGGTACTGGAGATGTCAGATTCCATCACACCGGTATCCGATGATATGGTTAACAATGCACTTGCAATTGCTGAAACTGAAGATTATGAAGCACTGATAATTACCCTGAATACCCCGGGAGGAGGTCTGCAGGAAACCCTCAACATAATAGAGAGCATTGATGCCTCACCTGTGCCTGTAATCGGCTACGTATATCCCGAAGGGACAAAAGCATGGTCTGCCGGCACACTGATCCTTATCAGCACCGATATCGCTGCCATGGCACCATTCACAGTGATTGGTTCGGCCCAGCCTGTACAGGCATCCCCTGCCGGTGGCTCAGAGCCCATCAACGATTCTAAGATAATAAATGCCATCGTAGCCCTATCCAAGGAAAAAGCAAGCAAGCATGACAGGAATGTGACCGCTGCGGAGTTATTTATCACTGAAAATCTCAATCTAAACGCTGAGGAAGCAAAAAACAGCAATGTTGTCGAGTATATAGCAGAAAATATCCCCGATCTGCTTGAAAAGGTGGACGGTGAAACTGTCAAGGAAAGACAGCTCAATACCTCGGGAGCGGACATTGTCAATTATGAACCTGGCCTGAACCTGTACCTTATGAACATAATATCCAATCCAATTATATCATCCCTGTTGCTTATGATAGGCATTTATGCCATTGTCCTGGGAATCTCCAGCCCGGGGGCAGGTGCGGAAATATTCGGTGCCATACTCATCAGTCTGGGATTAATAGGTATGGGGTTCGATGTCAATGTAGCAGCACTGTTTCTTATTGGCCTGGGGGTGGTCCTGCTTATCCTCGAATTGCAGGCGCCCGGATTTGGAATATTCGGGATTGCAGGAATAATATGCCTGATAGCAGGCAGTATATTCCTGATACCCATGGATTTCCCTCGCTGGTATACGCCGGCAGACGTACAGAGGAATATGATGTATCTTGTAATAGTACCCACCGTCTTAATTGGCCTCTTCTTTGCCTTTGCAATATACAAAGTGGTACAGGCCAAGGGACGCAAGCCGATTATAGGCGAAGAAATGAGCGGTGAAATTGCCGAAGCGATAGATTCCATATCCGAAGGGAATCCGGGTTATGTACGATATAGCGGAGAATACTGGAAAGCCCGCTCAGAAGACATTATCAACCCGGAAGAAAAAGTGGAAATACTGGAAAAAGACGGACCCGTACTCATTGTCCGTAAAGTCAAGGGGAAGTAATCACTGCTTCCCCAACATCTCCACAATACGTCTCTTTTTGGATATCGCTTCTTCAGCAGCCCTATCAACTGCTTTGCTCATTGCCTCGAAATCATCGGGAGTTGTATCTCCAACCATCTTCTTAATTGGTGTGTAGGCAGATTCACGGAAGCGTGGAGTGAAGTCCCGGCGCTGCCCGTCAATCACAAGCTCGGCACCTTGTCCTTTTTCAACGTAACCAACTGTTGCAATATCGACACCGGCATTTTGCACGGTTTCAAGAATTTCCTGCTCGTGTTCAGGAGGGACTATTAAGAGAAGGGAATCCAGGGATACACCCAGATAATCTATATTGAGACTTTCAAGCATCCCGAATACCCGGGGATTTACGAGCTCACGCATGTTTTCCTCTTCAAAGACAAGCTTGACTCCTGCAGTCCTTGAAATTTCCTTTGCATCACCGCGCACCCCTCCGTTGGTAACATCGGTCATGGCATGTACTTTTTTATCCAGGTCTTTTTCAAGGAGTGCCTCACATGCCTGGAGGAACTTGATATTGATAGTCTCATCCACCACATCATGCATCCCGTAATAGAGAGCGGTTGTAGAAATAGTTCCGCCGCCTGCACCTTCGGTCATGAGAATCACATCCCCGATTTCAGCTCTTTCCCTTGCAGTCATCGAAGAAGCAACACCCACAGCACCGACACCACCGGTCATTCGATCTCCGATTACCATATCCCCTCCAATACGCAGGGTACTTCCGGTCACAAGAGGGATGTCTGTAAGTTCCGATACCGCAGTGATACCTGCGACATGATCGAATATCTTTGCTACATCCCCGTCATCGGCCACATGGATATCCGAAAGCAGGGCAAGAGGCCTGGAACCCATTACATAAACATCCCTTAAAGAAGCCCTGGCCACATGGAAACCGGCAAGGAAGGGGAAATCACTCAATCTGGAGTGGATGCCATCGATTGTGACTATGAGGAAATCCCCTCCTTCCATCTGTACAGCTCCGGAATCATCCAGATGAGTGCTGTCTACTGCAGCTTTGGTGCTGCCTATTACCTCGGCAATTTTTTCATGGGCATAGAAATCGCCGATGCCTCTGGAACCCACCCCGAACTTACCCATGGTTACTCCTGAAGTGATCGGGGATAGTATATCGCCCTTTACATCCAGAGTTGCCCTGGCTTCTTCAACGGCTGCTTTTGCCAGTGCAATAGCATGTTGTCTGTCAGTGTCCTTTATTTCCATGATACGTTCTGCAAGTTTATCGGCAATCCCATCTTCTCCACGAAGCAGGGCATGCCTGGCATAGCCTTCAATATCCATGATTAATCCTCAGCACATTTTAACAAAATTACTTAATATTCTCAACCCAACTTCACCGCTTTTCTCCGGATGGAACTGGGTTCCTATTACATTACCCCCCTCGTTAACAACAGATGCCGCAAACTCCACACCATAATCACATGAGGCAAGGGTATGATCATCATCAGTACTCACATAGTAGGAATGCACAAAATAGACATAGGAATCATCCTCGATGCCCTCATATATAGGATGTTGCTGTGTTATATGAAGAGAATTCCATCCCATATGTGGAACTTTAAGTTTACTATGGGGAAAACGAATAACGTTGCCGGGAATGAAACCCAGCCCATCCCGCATTCCTCCTTCCTCGGAATCTGTCATAAGCATCTGGTGACCCAGGCAAATTCCAAGCAGGGGTTTGCCTGATTCAACATAATCATAAAGAATATCCAGGAACGGCTCGATGTTGCGCATGGCATCACTGAACGCCCCTACACCGGGTAGCACGACCCCATCACTGTTCTCGATGTCTGCAGGGTCTATAGAGATATTTACAGAAGCTTTGGCATGCTCCAGCCCTTTCTGGACACTCCTGAGATTGCCAAGGCCATAATCAATGATGGTTATTTTTTTCATGTCAGATAAAAAAAGGGTTTTGATACATCAATGTATCGAACAATGCTCACCAGCATAACCCCTCATACTCCACATCCTCCAGTTCTTCAGCGTCTAGAAGATAGCGCCCATCGATCAGGAGTTTCCTATCCATCGAATCAAATTCAGTGTTAAGTTTTCTGAACTCGTCCCATTCAGTCATCAGCAGACAAGCCTGTGCACCCTCAAGAGCTTCCTGTGCACTGGATGTATAGGTGATGTCGGGGAAGATTTTTTTCATGTTATCAGAGGCAAGGGGATCATAGGCATGGATAGCCGCTCCTTTTTCCAACAATTTCCTGATAACGGGAATCGAGCGGGACTCACGTATATCATCGGTGTCATTCTTGAAAGCCAGACCCAGCACGGCAATCCTTTTATCTTTGATCTGCGGTAGCTTATCCTCGAGAATCTCAACCATCTGGAGGGGTTGCAGTTCATTAACTTCGATTACTGATTCCAACAGGGAAGGATAATAATCCATATCCTTTGCACTTCCAATCAGGGCACGGACATCCTTGGGGAAGCATGAGCCACCAAAACCCGCCCCACTATTCAAGAAAGCCGGATTGATACGGAAATCCCTGCCTACAGCATCCATCACCTGATATGTATCAATATCCAGGCGTTTACAGATGTTGCCCACCTCATTGGCAAAAGATATCTTTGTGGCCAGAAAAGCATTATTCACGTACTTGATCATCTCTGCTGTACGTATATTTACGCTGGTAACCTCACAATCAATATCCCTGTAAAGGTCGGATACGAGGGAATCGGAACGTCTGTCAAGGGAGCCTACCACTATTTTATCGGGATTCAGGAAATCATGAACAGCACGGCCTTCACGCAGGAATTCAGGATTCATGGCAAGCCCAAGAGTGTCCCCCGCTTTACGGCCGGAATAGTCTTCCAGAATGGAACGAACTACATTTTCTGTTGTACCGGGTATCACCGTACTTTTCACCACTACAGTATGATAAGCATTTTTGGAAGCAATTGATTCCCCAAGACTCTTACTTGCAGCGGCGACTATCGAAAGGTCAATCTCACCGTTATCTGAGGAAGGTGTACCCACACAGATAAAAGATATATCCGAGTTCTGTACAGCATAATCATAATCAGAAGTGGCGATCAGGCGTTTGCCCACATGCTTGTTCATAAGCCCTTCCAGCCCCTCTTCCCAGACAGGAGGATAACCATCATTGAGCTGCCTTACCCTTTCTTCATCAATATCTATACAGATGACTTCGTGACCCAGTTCGGCAAAACAGGCTGCTGTAACCGAACCCACATAACCTGAACCTATAATAGAAACTTTCATAACAATAACTCCCGGCTGTGTAAATTGTTGATAATTATATATTAGGATGATGGTTTGCCGGGTAAAAAAGACAGGAAGGAAAATAAGGAAAAGAGAGATTAGACGTAATCCCCTGATTTACAGGCCTGCCCTGTCAACAAGTAAATCGGCTACCTGCTTGGCACTGGTAAACGGGAAATCGCTTTCCTGAAGCAAGCCACCTGCTTCACCGGCGGTAATCTCAACATCTCCGGACTTACAGGTTGTGTCTGCCCCTGCAGGAAAAGCTGCCAGAAGGGCTTCAGGAGTTTTGATAGGAAACTGTGCACCCTCAAGGGCGCCTTTTATCTGTGCGTGTATATCTTCTTTTACAGACATTGTATGTCACCACTTTCCAGTAGGAAATGTATAAATATATACTTGATCGTTAGTAAAATGTACAAGAAACGCTTTTGTACAGTAAAATAACCTTAAATCGGGATATGGATAACGTGAATGACATAAAAAACCAAAGCAACCAGCCCCCCACCCATCAGGAACTTGATGAAATAAAACAGGAAATCACTTCAATGAGGATGGAATTCAACCGCTTCCTTGAAAATTCCAACCGGAATATTGTTGAACAACTTGCAGCCGACCTCAAAAAGAATTTTTCCAGAGTTTTGATTGAATACATAAGCAAAGATGCCGAATCGTGCCTGAAGGAAAAAATGGCCAGGGATTGCAAGATGCGGGACTTCTGTGAACAAAAGTTCAATGAACTTCTGGGAGAGACATCCTATCTTATAAGCAAAGATAATGTGAAGAAGGATACCATTGAAAAATACTGGAAAGAGATAGAGAACCTGCGCAAAATGACGAACATGCCAATGTGCGACCAGTGTTTTTCACATGTAAATAACCTCTACCAGAAGCAGGTAGATGTAATGCAATCCCTGCAAATATATGACCGTCAGGAGAAGGAACAAAAGATAGACGAAATACCCGTCGAAATAGTACCTGCGATCTGTGAACCTTTGGCAAACAAACAGCGATTAGCCATAATAAAAGCCGTAGCAGGAAGTCCGAGAGGATTTTCAGAATTATCCAAAATCACCAACCTGAGAGGAGGTAATCTCCTGTTCCACCTGCAAAAACTCCTGGATTCAGAGATGATATTCCAGCAGGGAGAAAGAGGAGATTACTATATATCAAAAAAAGGATATGTAATCCTTGAAGGGCTCCTCACCATATATTCAAAAATGTAACAATTGAATTTACAATATTTTTATTAATACAGGGTAACCCTCGTCGATTCCATCAACAATCTCATCGGCAATCGGAGAACCTTTACGCACCTTGATATCCCCGTGCCTGCTTACGGTTGCAGTGAAAAGATATTGTTCACCGACAAAAACCTCCACATCGGTCTTGGCCAGCTCCGGAGCTGAAAGGACAACGTGTTTCTTCGTATGTTCGACAACGGGCCTGACTTCCATAGGGGATTCTTTTTTGGACTGACCGTCAAACTGGCGTACATCGATATGTACCCCCAGCATCTTTTCAATGCGGTCAATCACAGAACCTCCCTTTCCTATTACCTTTGGCACATCATGTTCAAAAACCCTTACAACAGCCTTACTGTCATTTACCATTTCCACTTCTACCGGACCACTGGCATAATTTTCCACAACCTCACGTATTTCACCTTCGGCCAGGTTCCAGGCAGGTTTCTTGAATTCCAGGGCAACAGGCATCACAACTACCTGCTCACCATAGGTGTAAATCTCATACTCCACTTTGCCTGTTTCAAAATCCGACACTGTGATTACCGGCCTTGCAAGATCAGCTTCTGTCATACCAGAAGGAACCTTTACAGTGAAATCCAGTATCTGGACCTTTGCAACTTCTCCTTTTTCAATAAATACAACTGTATCAACTACCTGCGGAATCACGCCCAGCTCGACCCTTCCTATCAGACGCTGTACGGCATCTACCGCTCTGTTGGCATGTACTACACCGACCATGCCCACACCCGCAAGCCTCATGTCGGCAAAAATACCGAAATCCCGGCTTTTTCTTACTTCATCATAAATCGTATAATCCGGTCTCACAAGCAAAAGGACATCTGCCGTATTGGCCATATCATCATCCAGGGGAGCATACTGGGTAATCTCACGGGGCACCTGAAGATCCCGGGGGGATTCCATAGTCTTTACAACATAACCACTTTCATGCAAATATATAGCAAGCCCGGCTGCAAAAGTTGACTTCCCCGCACCGGGAGGTCCTGAGATCAGGACGCCTCTCTGCATATCCACACGTTCCTTAAGCTGCTCACTGAGCCTGTATTCATCGAATTTCACAGAGGCTACCGGACGCACAGCTGTAATTTCAATATCATCCGAGAATGGTGTCTGGGAGATAGCAATCCTCATATTACGAATCTGCAAAACGGAAGCCCCGCCCGTAGACATTTCAATGAAAGATTCATTGTCAGCCCGGGCCCTCTCCAGAAGTTCCCTAGACATCTGATGCAGTTCACCATAGCTGCAGGGTTCATCACGGATTTTTTCAAATCTTACGTCCCCAATACTGCCTCTTTTGGCCATCGGGGATACTTTATTTTTCAGGTGTACCGACATCGTCTCATCAGTGAAAAAATTCTCTATGTGCAGAGGAATTAACTCAGCCGATGGTGGATGAATGTACTCCACCTCCAGCCCCCTGGCACGACCAAAGTCCGCCTGGAGCCTGTCCCCCGTAACAAAAAGCGCATCAAAATCCTCTGCAGTTGATCGTATAAGGGCATCTATTTCCCCTCCCTTTGCAAGTTGCACCTGCTCAAGGTTGGGACGCTGCCCCACAAAATCAATCTCTATAAGACCTTCCTGTTCAAACCGATTAAGCTGATTAAGCTCTTCCAACCCCTTTTGCCCGATCTCAAGCCCCCTGTTTGCCTGGGCTTCCAATTCGGCCACTACAGCTTCGGGAATCAAAACCTTTGATCCCCTGTACTCTCCCTCCTTCACCTTTTGGGAAATACGGCCATCTATAACTACGCTTGTATCGGGTACGATCTTCAGAGCTTTAGGATTATCCATAATTATTGCTATGATACGAAGATATTTAATTTAATTGCATCATGACTACGGATCAATAAACATCATCAGGATCAAAAACCCTTTTACCAACTATATCTCCCTTAATATTCCTGTAAAAACATGACCTGTAACCCACATGGCATGCGCCCCCATCTTGTCTTACTTTCAGGAGCAGGGTATCCATATCACAATCTACAAGGATGTCCTTTACATATTGAATGTGGCCCGAACTCTCCCCTTTTTTCCACAACTTCCCCCGACTGCGGCTCCAGTAATGTGCAATACCACTAGCAAGAGTTTTTTCAAGGGATTCGCGATTCATGTATGCAAACATCAATACATCCCCGGTCTCATGGTCCTGCACAATTGCCGGGATAAGGTTATCTTTGAATTTCAGGTCATCTATAGCTATCATCGAATCACCGTAAATAAAACTATAACTATAAAAACTAAGAGGAATGAATATATAAAAAGATTGGAGATTTAAATTTATAATTGATATTGCGGTGATTACATGGATTACGCTTTCGATGAAAACATGGCACAAAAAGTACGCACAGGAATACTGGGACTTGATGTGCAGCTGGGTGGTGGAGTGCCGCGGGGAAGTACTATTCTATTACTTGCAGAACCCGGAGCCAGCTCGGAAATATTTGCCCAGCAATTTGCTTATGGGGGACTAACTGATGAGGAAAACGTTTATTACCTGACATCAGAACAGCCGGTTTCCGAAATAACCTCTGAAATGAAAAATTTTGGATGGGACATAGATGATTACATTGAAAGCGGAACTATGAATTTCGTAGACGCCTACAGCCTGCGCTTTTATAATGTCCTCCCAAAATCATATTCAGAATCCCTTTCTGCGAAAGATTTCATAAAACAAAATACAGATCCTATGAATCTTCTCAAAGCAACTGCTACACAAGAGAGAAAAGAAAAATACAGGGGAATTATAGATTCCATATCTTATTTCCTGCGAGCTTATGAGCTTAATAATGTAGTAGATACAATCGAGATAATATCATCTGTAGGAAAAGCTACAGGTGCCGTTCATTTGATAACAATGACCGCTGGCATGCATGACAATATAGTTGAAAATAATCTGAAAAATGTCTGTGATGGTGTCATTGAATTCAGAATGCGGGAAAGGGGAAGTGAAATCGAGAGGTCCATATTGATTCGTAAGATGAGAGGTATGATCCCCTTAAACCGGACAATTCCCTACAATGTAACCGAGAAAGGAATTGAGCTTGAAACTACTACGAGGGTACTTTAAAATTCATAACTTAAATTGGTGGAAAAATGAAACAAAACGTTACACAAATATTGAAGGACATTTTCACATCATCTGGATACAGGATAGTGGACTCCAGTATCGCTGACCTGATCGCAGAAAAAGATGAAAAGAAAATGTACATAAAATTCAGTAATCTCCTGAATACATCATATATTGAAGATTTTGCATACAACATCCGCGACGGGGCTGGCCTTATAGTAGCAACAGGAAATGCCTCTGAGGAACAAATTGAATTTGCAAAGCAAAAAGGGGTTATTGTATGGGACAGGGAAGAACTTGCATACCAGATCGGTAACGCTGTGCTGGCAGACATCGAGGGGGAAAGTATTGAACTGGGAGAACAAAGTACCCCGGTCGAAAAAGCCACAGAAGAATATATCATCGCTGATGACAAGAAAAAGAAACCAAATATGTTTGCTGGCACCAAGAAGGAAGTGGAAAATAGAGCAATTGAAAGCAAACCTAAGGTGAAATCTGACGTTGAGACGATACCTTCAGTTGAAAACAAGGTAATCGACTTGCGCAGTGCCCCTGTAAATATTACCGGCGAGCGTGCGATATCAATTGCAAAACCACATCAAAGAGATGTCACGACTGCGGCACTCAAGTTTGTACCTTTGTGGAAATATACTTATGATATTCAGGCACAGAGACAATTCCGCTCCAAGATAATAGACATAGAAGGTGATGGAGAGGGATACTTTAATTCAATGAATGAAATTTTTGAGGATTTGGACCTGCCTGGAATAAATAATCAGATAGAGGTAGAAGTCAGCGACTATGAGGTTAAAGCCCCAATCGTTACAAAAGAAGAGGCCACCAAAGCTATCTATGAAAGAATTATTGACCAATACACCCGGGATGTCAAATTCGATAACACTATAGGCGAAGCTATAATTTCCGAACACAAACGGATTTCTCCTTCCAAAAAAGAGATTGAAATGGAAATTGAGATCGTTTATTTGCCCGTATGGGAAGCTAAGGGTAAAAGAAATTCGGTGGAAATAAACGCTACTAATGGGGAAGTATTGTTAAATCCGGTCGATAACGATGTGGAAATAATGTGAATTGTTCATACTGGAGCGAACAATATATATAGGAAAAATTTATATATATGACCCATTGCTAAAGGGACCATAGCGGACCCTTAAGGAGAGAACACATGATAGAGATAACAGAAAAGGCAGCAACAGAACTTAGAACCCTGATGGAATCGGAAGACAAGAAAGATCACGCATTGAGGATTTTTGTCGCAGGAATGGGTTGCAGTGGCGTACAGTATGGTATGGCACTTGACAATGAAACCAAAGAAGATGATGTTACTGTCACCGACAAAGAAATTAAAATCGTGATGGCAAATGACATCAATGAAGAACTTTCCGAAGCTACAGTCGACTTCATAGAAACCCCTCAGGGCAATGGATTTGTCATCGACAATCCCAGTGAAATGAGTGGATGCGGTTCATGCGGCGGCAGTTGCCACTAAGTTATATATAACTGCAAGTAATAGACATCATCCTTAAAAGGAGACATGATATATGATTCCAGGAATGGGCGGCAAGGGTATGAACCCAAAAAAGATGAAACAGATGATGAAACAGATGGGAATTAGTGTAGATGAAATTTCCGATGTGGAACAGGTAATCATCCGTACCCCTGACAAAGATATTGTATTCAATGATGCAAATGTAAGCATCATGAATGCACAGGGAGTCGACACATACCAAATCGTCGGCACTCCTGAGGAAGTAGCAAGGGAAGTTGAAATCCCCGAGGATGATGTCAGGCTTGTCACCGAACAGACCGGTGTGTCTGAAGAAAAAGCAAAAGAAGCTCTCAAAAATGCCAACGGCGATTTGGCCGAAGCGATTATGCAACTGTCCTCCTGAAAAAGGAGGGCAGTATTCCGATTTTAAGATTTTTCAATCCCTTTTTCCTTAAGGATCATATGATACTCCCCTATGGAGTATTGAGAATAAAAAGCTCTTTTCACAACTTCACTTAGGGAAGGATGTATATCCATTGAATGTACAAGCGGATGAGTCTGGGGACCATCCACATACATCAAGGGTATTACCTGATGTATAAGTACCGATGCCTGAGGCCCTATAATGTGGATTCCAAGGATTTGTTGAGTGTTGTCCTCAATAATTACTTTCACGAAATAATCATGCAAATCCATTGCAAGACCTTTACCTGTATTTTCGAATTCTTCAAAACCAATCGAAATACTTTCTTCACCGAAAGATTCGATTGCTTCTGCTTCACTTAACCCCGCACCTGCTATCTCAGGCCAGGAAAATACAGCATGAGGTACGGCATGATAACTCACCTTTATGTCCTGTCTGAGAATAGCATTCTGGAATACAACAGTCGACTCATAATTCCCGACATGTTTGAAAAGATGCTGTCCATTACAGTCCCCGAAAGCCCAGACATTCTTGCAGGTTGTTTCAAGATTTCCATTAACTCTGATCCAGCCATTTTCATCGGTACCAACATCCCCTTTATCGGGATGAAGGATGTCGGAATTAGAAGCCCTGCCTGCAGCCAACAGGATTTGTTCGGCTTCAATGCTTATCTCATCGCCTTCACTATTTATCGCAGTAACCTTTTTCATTCCATTATATTCCCTTACACTGACAACCCTGTATCCAGTATGGATATCTAAATATTGCTCCATCTTCCTTTTTGCAAGATTGGAGATTTCGGGCTCTTCCTGTTGCAGAACCCGCGGACCATTGCCAATAACAGTGACCTTGCAGCCCATGGCAGAAAAGAAGTGTCCGTATTCAGCTGCTATGTAGCCGGCCCCCACAATTACAAGACTTTCAGGGAGGGATTCCATATTCAGTACTTCATCACTTGTAAGATATGCAATTTTATCCAGACCTTCAATCGGTGGCATGAAGGGCTTTGAACCTGTGCAGAGAAAAATCATTGGGGCTTTGAGAGTTTCATTCCCGATCTTCAGAGTATACGGTGCAATAAACCGGGCAACACCATGATAATAATCCATTACATCATCAGACTCCAGCCCTTCACGTATCAGGGCAATGTCTGAGTGAATGGCATTTCTCATTCTGTCCATTATAGATTTGAAATCAATATCTTCAATTTTTGCAGAAATACCAAGTTTCTGTGCTGAATTTATTTCACGTACAAGTTCAGCCGGATACAAAAGCATCTTTGAAGGAATGCAGCCCCGTGTTAAACATATACCACCTGGTTCATCCTTATCCACAACAGCAATTTTCATTTCCGGATTTTGCTGGAGGATGGACCCCACATAATTCATACCCGAGCCAGTACCTACGATAATCAAGTCATATTCTTTCATATTATTATACCCCATCCAGACATTGTATCCAATAACAATTATAGATAATGGTGGAAGTTACATGATAAAACCTACTAGATAAGCAACAGATCCCACCTGCATTACTGCAAGAGTCCTGGACCTGATACCCAAAGTATTTTCCCGCGAGGGATTATTGAGCAGCGATCTGGATATGAAGATGTACATCAAGGATACCGGCAGGATCAGCACAAGGAATAAAAGGTCATAGAAAAGGGCCGGATGGATTTGCACAAAAAAGGGCAATGGATCCAGAAGAAAAACCACCACGTATATGGCAGAGGATACCGCTGCGGCAAAACGGGGAGAAACACAACATGCCAGGGTACTGATTCCACAGGCACGGTCACCTTCCATATCAGGGATATCAATCATTATTTCATAACCCAAACCTACAAGGAATGCCATAAGCATATAGTAACCTGCCAGAGGCTCTATTTCAACATCAGAAATAATGGAACCAAACAGAATGGTTGCCATGAAACAATAAGCGATGGAGATATTTTTCAGAAGGAATATCTTTTTTAGGCGCATGCTGTATAGTAATGATACCACTATGTTCAAACCTATGAAAATCAGAATTACAGGTCCCAGTGGTACAGATAGGAGAAGGGAAATGGCCAGAAAAAGCAGGCCAGCCTGCAGGGCTTTTTTTTCCGATAAATTACCGTGTACCAGGGGACGTGCCATCTTCCCATTTAGCCTGTCTGCAAAACGATCATAGTAATCGTTGATTGCAAAGGAACCCATGAAAAGAAAAATTGCAACCGATGCTGCCAGCATATATTCAATAACATGACCACTCAGGTCTTCAGAAAGGATACCGGCAAGAAATACAGAAAATGTTGCAAACACCGAGTTACCAATCCTTGTCAGAACCATATAATTTTTTATGGTTTCAACGTTAAATGACATATTATCAGTCCAAAATGCCGTTTATTTTTGTTCTGACAAGTGTCTTGAGTTCTTTGATATTGTTCAGTTTATTCATTTCCTCAGAAGATATAAAGAGCTCAAGGCCATTTTCCGTTTCGATATACCCACATGGGAAGGATGGTTCCATATTTCCATAGTTTTCAACAAATTCATCCCTGTGAAAGAACCGGATCGGAACGGCGAGATGTTCGATAAAAACCTTCCATTCATCTTTCATACCTGTGCTGCTATAGGTGATTGCACACAAATTACAGCCATAACTGGCAGGTGAGACTATTTTATGGACATAATCTTTCATCTCATTAAATAGGCCACTATCTGCATTATAAACAAAAATAATTGATGATATTGTCACGAAACTACCCCGTAGTAGAAGATAGTTCTATATCCAATATATCTTTACTGTCCAGTTAGTATCCACTCAAGTTATGATCGTTATAATATTTTATATCTGTCATTGATTTCTCTATCGGATTAATACTTTCAGGAAAGATGTTTAAAAAATCAGAATTCAGAATAAGTAAGTAAGTGTCAATAAGTTGAGTCAGCAGCGATGTATAGTTCCCAAAGGCTCTCGCACTTTAGTACCGTATACAACGCTGGCAGGCTTATCTTCTGTGTTCGGGATGGGTACAGGAGTTACCCTGCCGCTATGGCCGCTGTTCTCAACTTATATGAGATGGATGAAAGCCAAGGCCCGGATTCGAACCGGGATGGAATCGCTCTGCAGGCGATTGCGTAGCCGCTCCGCCACCTTGGCACATTGGTCATGTGCGAAGCGTGATTCTATGACGCAACCGTCATAAACTTTGCGTTTCATCTGACCGTGTATTTTTTCATATTACATACCTGATTTCGCCTGGAATAAGCAATTGGAATCGGCACGGATTATTAGTAACCGCGGACTTAACACCTCGTTTCCTTAGTGCTTACATCCCGATCCTATTAAACCGGTCTTTTACCGGAATCCTTACAGTGGTCTCTTTTCAGGTTGGATTTCGAGCTTAGATGCTTTCAGCTCTTATTCTTTGGCGCGTAGCTGCTCGGCAGTGCCTTGTCAGACAACCGATCGACCAGAGACGCCGTTGCCCTGTTCCTCTCGTACTAAAAGCAACTTACCTTCAGACCACATACACCTCTAGTAGATAGTAACCGACCTGTCTCACGACGGTCTAAACCCAGCTCACGATCTCCTTTAATAGGCGAACAACCTCACCCTTGGCCGCTGCTGCACGGCCAGGATGGAAAGAACCGACATCGAGGTAGCAAGCTGCCGGGTCGATATGTGCTCTTGCCGGCAACGACACAATTATCCCCGGGGTAACTTTTCTGTCAGCTTTAGCCCGCATCAAGCAGGACATAAAGGTTCGCTAGAACCGACTTTCGTCTCGCGATCCATTGCTATGCTAAATCGCGTCAGGCTGACTTATGCTCTTGCACTCTTCAGCAGGTTTCCGACCCACTTGAGTCAACCATTGCGCGCCCTTGATATCTTTTCAAGGGCGTCCCGCCCCAGGCAAACTGCCCACCTATCGGGGTCCTCCTTGCGGAGTTAGGGTCGCGACTTCAGAAGGGTAGTGTCCCATTGTTGGCTCCACCCATGCTGGCGCACGGGCTTCGATGCCTCCTACCTACACTGTACATCCGAAATCACAACCCAACGACAGGCTGCAGTAAAGCTCCACGGGGTCTTCACTTCCCCCTAGAGGTCTCTAGACTTTGCACTAGAATGTAAGCTTCACCGGATTCTGGCTAGGGACAGTAGAGCTCTCATTGATCCATTCATGCGAGTCGCCAATTAAGCGACAAGGTACTACGCTACCTTAAGAGGGTCATAGTTACCCCCGCCGTTTACGGGCCCTTCTTTCCGTTGGACCGAAGTTTCAGGTACCCGCACTGGGCAGGATTCAGAGATCGTACTAGCCCTTTCGGGTTTGCGATCTCCTATGTTGTTATTAGACAGTTAGAGCTCCCTGGTCACTGCGACCTGCCATCTTCATGGCAGGCACTCCTTCTCCCGAAGTTACGGAGCCAATTTGCCGAATTCCCTTAGCCAGATTAATTCCGACACGCCTTAGCCTTTTCAGCTAGGGGCACCAGTGTCAGATCTTGGTACGGTCGTTTAGCTTCCTTTTCACGGGTCCCGGGGTGCAGTTGACTTTCGCAATAACATATTCGCCCGCTTCTCGCCATTACGGCTCTCCACGGGGTTCGATGCTTAGACAGCGCGACAACGCTGCTCAACCTGCCCTGAGACGTCAGTTTAATGCTAAACGGTACAGGAATATTAACCTGTTTCCCTTTTGGCGTACTCGAATTACGGTACGTCTTAGGACCGACTAACCCTCGGCTGACGATCATTGCCGAGGAAACCTGGCCCCTTCGGCGGTCAGGATTCTCACCTGACTATGCTGCTACTATTACCAGGATTTTCGTTTCCGTACGGTCCACAGGACTTCACAACCCTGCTTCTGCCCGAACGCAACGCCTTCCTACAAGATTACCTTTCGGTACTCCGTGGTATCGGTGGTCGACTTGAGCCCCGTCCATTTTCGGGGCCCCAGACCTCGACTGGTGGGCTGTTACGCACTCTTTAAAGGGTAGCTGCTTCTAAGCTAACCTTCCAGCTGTTTAGGGCCTGGGACACCCTTTATCTTTAACACTTAGTCGACACTTAGGGACCTTAACCACGGGCTGGGTTCTCTCCCTTACGGACTACAAGCTTACCCCAGTAGCCCGGACTCCAACTTTCTCAGACGACGGTAGTTTTGGAGTTTGACAGGGGAGCGAGGGATTTCTCCCCCGGGATCCCCAATCAGTGCTCTACACCACCGACTATCTCCAGTTAGGTCATGCTACGACATGTTTTGGAAGGAACCAGCTGATGCCGGGTTTGATTAGCCTTTCACTCCAAGACGCAGGTCACACGAACGATTTGCAGGTCAGTACCGCTTGCGGTCCTCCACGTAGCTTTCGCCACGCTTCAACCTGCCCACGCCTAGATCACCCGGCTTCGGGTCGTATTCCAATGACTCCACGCACTTGTATACGCCGCATCTTGTCCGAAGACTGCATGCTTGTTGCTTTCGCTTCGGCTCCCCTTTCGGTTAGCCTTCGCCATTGAAATACACTCCCTGGCCCGTTCTTCAAAACGTAAGATATGACATCGGCAACGAAACTCGTACAGCAGCCTCGCGACTGTTTCCTTCATTTCGCAGATCCTTTCATGCCATATCGTTCCATAACCAACAGGTTTCAGGCACTTTGAACCTCCCTTTTTGGGGTACTTTTCAGTTTTCGGTCACCCTACTAGTTCACTATCGGTCTCAAGAGATATTTAGTTTTGGAAGTTGATGCCTCCCGGGTTCCCGCGCGATATCCAACGCACGGTACTCTGGAACAATTCCAGATCCGTTCATATTAACCTACGTGACTATCACACTCTGTGGTTTGACGTTCCAGTCAAATTCGGTCTCTATGAGATGGGATCCTTGGAAAAGTCCTTCCACACCACATTTCCCTTCTGTTCCCAGAGGGATTCGGTTTGAACTTTGCCGTGTTCACTCGCCGTTACTAGCGGCATCTCTTCGATTTCTTTTCCGGTTCCTACTAAGATGTTTCAATTCGGAACGTTCCCGATCATTACTGATCGACCATTAAGGTCAAGAGGTCTCATTAGGAAATCCTCGGTTCATAGGCTTCATGCGCCTAGCCGAGGCATATCGCAGCTTGACACGTCCTTCATCGGTCCTTGAGCCGAGCCATTCACCTGCTGGCATAAATGCCATTATCCGTTTGCTTACTCCAGTAAGCGTCAGGTATGCAACTTATACACGATCTCATCGTGCTCTCCTTGGTCAGAAAGAGCACATCCATCCTTCCCGGGCAAAATTACTTGCCTGGTGCATTAAATATGGACTTGCTGGGATTCGAACCCAGGGCCTCTGCCTTGCAAAGGCAGCGATCTTCCAACTGATCTACAAGCCCTTGGTTTCCCAACGATGTTGGATTAAATGATATGATTGCAATGGCAGTTTTTCGGTTTCTGATCGAAAGTTTTTTTTGCTTAGGAGGTGATCCAGCCGCAGATTCCCCTACGGCTACCTTGTTACGACTTAACCCCCCTTGCGAAATTTAGGTTCGAACGCAGCACTTAGTCCGCGCCCTCACCCATACCTCACTCGGGTGGTTTGACGGGCGGTGTGTGCAAGGAGCAGGGACGTATTCACCGCGCTATATTGAAACGCGATTACTACGGATTCCAGCTTCATGAGGGCGGGTTTCAGCCCTCAATTCGAACTACGGCTGGGTTTATGAGATTACCGTCACTTTTCAGTGTAGGAGCCCATTGTCCCAACCATTGTAGCCCGCGTGTCGCCCGGGAGATTCGGGGCATACTGACCTACCGTAGCCCGCACCTTCCTCCGATTTAGCATCGGCGGTCCCCACAGAGTACCCATCATCCCGAAGGATATGCTGGCAACAGTGGGCACGGGTCTCGCTCGTTGCCTGACTTAACAGGATGCTTCACAGTACGAACTGACGACGGCCATGCACCTCCTCTCAGCGATTCAGGTAAAGTCTTTAGCTTGACCTACATATTGCTGTCGCCCCCGGTGAGTTGTCCGGCGTTGAGTCCAATTAAACCGCAGGCTCCACCCGTTGTAGTGCTCCCCCGCCAATTCCTTTAAGTTTCAGCCTTGCGGCCGTACTTCCCAGGTGGCTCGCTTCACGGCTTCCCTGCGGCACCTGAAACGGTCGCACCATTCCAGACACCTAGCGAGCATCGTTTACGGCTGGGACTACCCGGGTATCTAATCCGGTTCGTGCCCCCAGCTTTCGTCCCTCACCGTCGGACCCGTTCTGGTAAGACGCCTTCGCCACTGGTGGTCCCACAGGGATTACAAGATTTCACTCCTACCCCTGTAGTACCTCTTACCTCTCCCGGTCCCAAGTCTAACAGTATCCCCCGGAAGCCTAACAGTTGAGCTGTCAGATTTCCCGGAAGACTGATTAAACCGGCTACGGACCCTTTAGACCCAATAATAGTGATTACCACTCGGGCCGCCGGTGTTACCGCGGCGGCTGGCACCGGTCTTGCCCGGCCCTTGCTATCACATGCTATTTACACATGTGGACAGCCAGCATTGTATGCTGGCACTCGGTGTCCCCTTATCGCGGTTTCCCGCAGTGTAAAGGTTTCGCGCCTGCTGCGCCCCGTAGGGCCTGGATTAATGTCTCAGAATCCATCTCCGGGCTCTTGCTCTCACAACCCGTACCCGTCGTTGGCTAGTAGGTACTCTAGACCCACTACAACCTGATAGGCCGCAGACCCATCCTTGGGCGACGGATCTTTAAATCACAAAGCATTCCAGCATATGTGATCTATTCAGAATTATCCCCAGTTTCCCGGGGTTATGCTGAACCCAAGGGCAGATTGTCCACGTGTTACTGAGCAGTCCGCTATGTTCACGAAGAACATTTAACTAGCATGGCTTAGTCGAACACCGATAGCAGTAACCTCTGGCAGGATCAACCAGAATTATAATATATTTCTAGCACACCTTTTGAAGGTTAAAGGAAATTGTTGGCAGGGTACCTATTAAACAACATGGATGCTGATTAAAGGCCCTGCACAGTGAATTCTAAATACTAACGATCAGAATTCACCGAACTGCCATTGCGTGAGTCAGACAGAATTGTTATCTCCTGTCTCCATTAAAGTGAAGGTGATTATGTTTCCACACACGTTCTGTGCGGGAACACATGAATATTGCTTTTGGTATATAAACCTTCTGATCCGGCCAGGCCGAACCAATTCACACGACAAACAAGCGAGGTTCGCGCATGAAACAGGTCATCGAAAGCAGCCCTAAGATACCATCATAATATATATAGATTTCGTGACAAGATATCTCACATGGATTCCCTGAATACAAACATAAATAACACGCAAATATAAATACTAGAAAAGCAGAGTAATTTGCGGGAATTATCATGTATGCGAAGAATCAACTGAGGGATCGCTTTTTACAGCGCTGAATCGATTAGGAATAAAGAAATAACCATTTTTGATACTACTCTTCGCGACGGGGAACAAACCCCTGGTGTATCCCTTACCCCAAAACAGAAGCTCAATATTGCAACTCAGCTTGATAAGCTTGGGGTAGATACGATTGAAGCAGGTTTTCCAATAGCATCCCAGGGAGACAAAGAATCGGTAAAATCAATAGCCAATGCAGGCCTTACTTCAGAGGTCTGTGGTCTTGCCCGGGTGCTTACAAAAGATATCGATGCCTGTATAGAGGCGGGAGTGGACATGGTGCACGCCTTCGTCTCCACATCGGACATCCAGAGGGAGCATACCATACGCAAAAGTCGTGAAGAAGTACAACAAATGGCCACCCAGGCTGTGGGATACGTAAAAGACCACGGACTGAGATGCATGTTTTCTGCCATGGATGCCACACGAACCGACCTCGATTACCTGATAGCAATCTACAGGGCAGCAGAGGAAGCCGGTTGTGATATTATCAATGTCCCCGACACCGTGGGCGTTATGTCTCCGTCGGGCATGTACAATATGATAAGTGATCTTCGCCAGCAGATCAGTATACCCATAGATACACACTGCCACAACGACTTCGGGCTTGCTGTAGCTAACAGCCTGATGGCAATCGAAGCCGGTGCAAACCAGGCACAGGTGACGATTAACGGTCTTGGGGAAAGAGCCGGCAATGCAGACCTGGCGGAAACGGTCATGAGCCTCAAATCCATATACGGTGCCAGCCTGAATATCAATACAGAATATATCGTTGAAACCGCACGAATGGTCGAACGCTATACAACTGTTCCTATTACAGCCCATCGTCCGGTTGTTGGTGAGAATGCGTTTGCGCATGAATCCGGAATCCATACTCACGGCGTCCTCGAGAATTCGAACACCTTTGAACCGGGCATAATGACCCCGGAAATGGTAGGACACACGCGCCGTATCGTGTTGGGCAAACATGCTGGTAAACATGCAGTACGCAGATCCCTTGAAGCTGCTAAACTTAACCCCAATGATGAACAACTCAATCACATCATAGAGAAGGTCAAAACAATAGCTGACAAGGGCAAGCGGCTGACTGATGCCGACCTGTATGCGATTGCCTGTGCAGTAATGCACAAACCAATGGGCAAACCTGCAATCGACCTCAAAGAGCTGTCCGTAATGACAGGTAATGTCACAACACCTACAGCAGTTGTGAAAGCACTGGTTAACGATGAAGAAAAGATTCTTTCAAACATCGGAATCGGACCTGTTGATGCAGCACTCAAGGCAGTAACCGGTATAATCGGGGAACACGCCACCATAAGCATCCATGACTTCCGTATTGAAGCGGTAACCGGAGGTTCGGATGCCGTTGCAGAAGTGATAGTCGGCGTACAGGATGAAAACGGACGGATAGTATCCGCACGTTCTGCAAGTGCAGATATTGTATATGCATCCGTTGAAGCACTCGTAACCGCTATTAACATGCTCCTCCAGAAGTGAGGAACATGTTACCTTATTTTATAGATTCACACTGCCATCTCGATTTTTCCAAGTTCAACAAGGATCGGGAAGAGGTCATCCACCGTGCAAAAGAAGCAGGGTCTGATGAAATGATCAACTCGGGTATTGATCTGAAAACCAACTTTTCAACCCTTGAACTGGCCAAAGCCCATGACTGCATCCACCCAACAATAGGGTTAAGCCCCATGCTAGCCACCAGTCCAGATAAAGACAGGGTACTGGAAGTTCTTTCCCAGCTTGATGAATATGCCCCGGCCGCCATAGGAATTGGAGAAGCAGGGATGGACTATTATCACTGCACCGCTGAACCTTTACGCAAAAAACAGAGGGAAGTATTTAAACAGGTCATCACGATTGCAGAGAAACATGCAAAACCGCTGGTTATCCATGGCAGGGATGCCGAGGATGAAGCACTTGAAATGGCAGGGCATCTGGACCGGGTAATCTTCCATTGTTACGGAGGATCCCTTGAGACCATGGAAAAAATAACTGATGCCGGCCACTACATATCCATACCTCCTCTGGTATGCTTCTCCAGCCATCACAAAGAGATCGCTGCCACAGTACCTGAAGAACTCATGCTGATAGAAACAGACAGCCCTTATCTTTCACCGCGCAAGGGACGCAATGAACCTGCATTCCTGGTCGATTCAATAAATACAATAGCAGAAATAAAGGACATGAAGCCTGCCGATGTGGCAAAAACCACTCGGAAAAATACCTACAATGCATTCAAAATCTAAAGGGATTCACATGAAAGTCATACAATGCAATGCCACCACCAATGATGCAAACTCCTACCTTATAAACGACAGCATCCTCATCGATACCGGATTGAATGGAGAAAGACTTGCCCGGGAAATTGAAAGCCATATAGACCTCAATAAACTGGAACTGATAATACTGACCCACTGCCACTATGACCATACAGCAGCTGTGCCCCTGCTTGTGGAACTCAGTGGAGCAAAGGTCGGTGTCCACCGTGCAGATGGCCCCATGCTTGCAGATGATATGGGAAGTGTATCAACATTCTTTGGACAAAAGGCGCCTGCTATTGAGCCGGATATTCTCTATGAAGATGGAGATATGATCAAATTAGACGAAATCGAAGGCCTACAGATAATCCACACACCCGGGCATACTCCGGGAGGCATATGTCTCTACGAACCTTTTTCCAAAAGCCTGTTCTCGGGAGACACTGTCTTTTCATCCGGCGGATTTGGACGCACGGATTTTGAAGGTGGCTCAGCCAGACAACTCACAGAATCCATAGAAAAACTGGCAGAAATCGATGTAGAAACCCTCTATCCCGGCCATGGCCCGGTGGTCAAAATTGATGCCAACCGCCAGATCCAGCTTTCAATGCGTGCATCCCGATCCATATGGTGATCCAGAACAATGAAACACGATAAAAAAACACCAAAGCCCCTCCCCATGTCAAAAAAAGAAATGCATCAGAGGGGATGGGAGACCCTTGACATAATCATAGTGACAGGCGATGCATACGTTGATCACCCTTCCTTCGGGGCTGCCCTGATAGGCCGCCTCCTTGAAGCCAGAGGGTTTAGAGTAGGGATAATAGCCCAGCCTGCCCACGATAAACCGGAAGAGTTTAAAAAACTTGGAAAACCGCAACTTTTCTTTGCCGCAACCGCCGGCAACATGGACTCAATGGTATCCAACTATACACCATCCCTCAAACCACGTAAGCGTGACATGTATTCTCCGGGAGGCGCCCATGGCATGCGACCGGACAGGGCGACCATTGTATATTCCAATCGTATACATCAGGCATACCCGGATGCCCCTATTGTGATTGCAGGCGTGGAAGCTTCCCTGCGCAGACTTGCACAATATGATTTCCAGTCAGGAAAGGTAAGGAAATCAATTCTTGCAGATGCCCCGGCAGATCTTCTGATATATGGGATGGGCGAAACCCAGACAGAAGAAATCGCACGCAGATTACAGGCAGGAGAAGATATCAAACAAATAAAGGACATTCCCGGTACCGTCTGGAAAACCCCGGTGAAGACCTGGAAAGAAGAACTTAAAGGCATGGATTATATCGAACTGGAATCCTACACCACTGTGTCAGAAGAAAAGGAAGCATTTGCCAGAAATTACAAAACCCTCTGGCAACAGCAAAACCCGGGAAACGGGAAAATGCTGGTCCAGCCCCACCCCAAAACTATCATTGTCCAGAATCCTCCGGCAAAACCTCTTGAAACCCAGAAACTGGATGAGGTTTATGAGTTACCTTACACAAGACAAAAACACCCCGCTTACAAAGAAGACATCCCTGCTATTGAGCCGGTGCGCTTCTCCCTCACTACCCACAGAGGTTGTTTTGGTGCCTGCTCTTTCTGCGCCATCGCCCACCATCAGGGCCGCATGGTTAATTCCAGGAGTATTGAATCACTCTTAAGAGAGGCAAAAAGCCTCACCAAAATGAAAGATTTCAAGGGAAATATCAATGGAGTGGGCGGGCCCACCGCAAATATGTATTCAATGGAATGTTCCCGTTGGAAAGACAAAGGGGTGTGTACCGACAAGTTTTGCCTCTACCCCGGAGTCTGCCCGTCAATGAATACTGACCACAGCAAAAACATGGAACTATTAAACCGCCTGGAACAAATACCGGGGGTAAAGAACGTTTTCATTACCTACGGTGTGCGCTACGATCTTGCCCTGACCCAACCTGAGTACCTGGAAATGATATGTAAAAAGCATGTCAGTGGAAGACTTGCAGTGGCACCGGAGCATTATTCAAAAGAGGTTACCGACAGTATGAGAAAACCCGGCAGGGATGTTTTCGAAAAGTTTGTGGAAATGTATTCAGCAATCAACAAGAAACTGGGCAAAGAGCAATACCTCCAGACATATCTCATGTCCGGCCATCCGGGTTGCGGGCTAAAAGAGATGATAGAAACTGCCGAATACATACGTGATAAAAAACTGTATAGTGAGCAGGTCCAGGATTTCACACCTACCCCCATGACGGCATCCACCTGCATGTATCATACCGGAATTGACCCCTTCACAGGGGAAAATATAGAAGTTGCCACTTCGCGAAGAGACAAGAAGATCCAGCGCACAATCCTTCATTACAGGGATAAACGAAATCGCAAATATATCCTTGAAGCTTTAAAAAAGGCAGACCGGATGGATCTTGTGGGTAACAGCTGGAAATGTCTGATATCCGGTAAAAACGGCATGTGGGAATCCAAAAAGAAATGAACTTTTTTCAAAATGGATTTTATATGGCTATATGTATATATACTCTGCAGATATAAACTCTACAGGAGATTGCTCATGCTTCAAAAGAAGCAATTAGAAATACTGATGGTAGATGACAGGCCTGAAGACATCGATATTATCGAGAGGATGCTTCAGGCAGAGTATACCATAACAAAGGCAAATTCAGGAATTGACAGCCTGGAGATTATGGAAAAAATAACTCCGGATGTGATTTTGCTGGATATCGAGCTGAATGATATCAGTGGTCATGAAATCTGCAGGATCATCAAGCAACGCCAAGATACACGTGCCATCCCACTGATAATCGTAACAGCCATAAATGACAGGGAAGAAAAAATCAGGGCCTTCAATAATGGTGCGGATGATTTTGTCCTGAAGCCGGTTGATGAGTTCATACTCAAGAGCCGTATTGAGACCCTTTTAAAAGTAAAAGGATTGCAGGAGCAGATCCGTCAGGAAAGGGACCTGGCACTCAAGTACATAGACACGGCAGGTTCCATAATGATAATCCTAGACAGGCATATGAATATCAAACTTGCAAACCAAAAAACTGCAAAGGTGCTGGGATATGAGACCTCCGTACTAATGGAAAAAAACTGGATTGACAGTTTTGTTCCTGCAGAGGAAAAAATAAAGGTCAAGAAGCAATTCAAACGACTACTCGAAGAAGAAAAGGGCATACCCGAATACCTGGAAAATCATATTATAAACCGCAAAGGAGAAAATAGGTTAATTCGCTGGCGCCAAACTGTTTTGAGGGATGAGAAAGGAGAAGTTGGAGAAATAGTGGTTGCCGGTGAAGATGTTACTGCCCAAAAAGAAACTGAAGAGCAACTTAAAAGGGCCAATGAAGAACTAAAAACTATTGATCAGGTCAAAAAAGAATTCATTGCCAATACCAGTCATGAACTTCGCACTCCCATGATATCCCTCAAAGGCTTCAGCGACCTGCTCAGCAAAGAAAGGCTCGGAGAACTTGGCTCAGAACAGAAAAAAGCCATGGAGTCCATCTCTCGCAATTCAATATTTCTACACAGACTCATTGAGTCATTGTTTTATGCAGATGATACAGCCAGAGACAACATACGCTATTCCTTTAGCCCCCTGGATATAAACAAATTTTTAAAAGAAATACTACAGGATATTTCCATTCAAATCAGGGAAAAGGGAATTACTATAGATACCTGCTTTGATGACAAAATTTGTGAAATTTCTGGCAGTTATAATTACCTCAGGCGAGTATTCCTCCACCTGCTGGATAATGCCATCAGGTTTTGCCCGGCAGATTCCACAATATCCATCACAACCCTGAAAAGGGGCGAAAATATCGATATCTGTATTGAATATGTGCGTGAATTACCAGACAAAATCGAAGACAGTACATCTACTCTTGAAAACATGGACGATGCAGGTATACGCATTTGCAGGGAAATAATCGACACACACAAAGGGGAACTGAAAATAACAGAAAGCGAGAGCCTCACGCAAATTATCGTGAAACTCTCGTCAAATCAAAATTAAAAGATGGCCTTTTCAAGCAGCTCAATAAGATCTATGAGCTCACGGTCTCCTGCAGCCATCTCAAGATTGGAGCGGCACAGGGGACAGGAAGTTACGAGTATTTCGGCCTTCTCTGGAATCTCATCCAGTCTTTTGGAGGCAAGAGACTGGGAAAGGTCTGAGAAACTTCTCCTCACACCACCTCCACCACCACAGCAACGTGCATTTTCATGGTGGGTGTCCATCTCCTCAAGATTGCAGATACGCCTGATAACATTGCGCGGTGCTTCATAGATACCATGTGCCCTGCCTATATGGCAGGGGTCGTGATAGGACACGGAAATATCAAGTTTGCGGATATCAAGTTCATCGAGTTTTTGCTCTAAAAACTCAGAAACATGAAGTACATCAAACTCATCGGGATAATCCTTTTTCAGGGTAGTGTAGCAACCGGCGCATCCTGTGATTATGGTCTTTGCCCCGCTCTTTTTTATCTGCTCCAGGTTGTGCTCGATCAATTCGGAGGCACCAGTGCCTGTGCGAAGCAGAGGGGAGCCACAGCATACCTCGTCCTTCAAAACACCCACCCCGAATTTCTTGAGGATGTCAAAGGTTTTGCGTGCAACTTCCGGATACCTGTATGCAGTCATACAGCCTGCAAAATAAACATATTCACATTTATCAGGCAGTTCTTCCCTCTCCGCCGGTTCAAGCCAGTGCAGGCGTTGCCGGGATTCGCGCAGGGGGTTGCCCCATTCAACAGTATCCTTTTTGAGTTTTTCCTGAGCCTTGCTGGCTCCGGCTTTGCGCACAACAGCTGCACGTGCATCTTCAACTACATCCGGCGGTGTTGCCCCGGAAGGACACATTTGCTCACATATCCCGCAGGTTGTACAGGTATCCAGGGAAAAACGGAAACTGTCATCAATATCCGAATCATCATCGATCTGCTGGGCTATGAGCATTCGGCCTCGTGCATTGGTGGATTCCCAGCCATATTCATTGAAAACGGGACAATAAGCCCTGCAGGTTCCACAGTGCACACATTTCAGGATCGACCTGCGCTCTTCATCATTCATTTATCCACCCCCAATTTGCCGGGATTGAGGATTCCTTTGGGATCAAGGGCTTTCTTGATAAGGGACATTACCGGCAGGGATGTAGGATGCTCAAGTTCCATATAGTTCGAGCGTGCACCACCAATACCGTGTTCTGCGGAGACCGTTCCTCCTAGTTCTATTGCCTTGCGGTAGATAAGGTCAGCAGCCCTGTGGAGCTTGTCCCATTCTTCCTCACTGAGCATATCTATACTCATGCCGGTATGCAGATTGCCATCTCCTATATGGCCATATATCATAATCGGGATTTCTACTTCATCGGATATCCTGTGCACATTCTCGATCATTTCAGGTATCTTTTTTATCGGCACACCGACATCCTCACCTACATACACCCGATTGCGCAAAGGATCCAGGCGGCTTATTGCCGCACCCACGATTCGCCGGGCAGCCCAGATACGGTCACTTTCCTCTTCATCCCGTGCAGCACGTATGTCATTCGCAATCCCTTCACATACCTTTTTCACCATTTCTGAAGCCTCGGAGACCGCACCTTCCGAACCATCCACCTCAACCATGAGAATCGCACCTGCATCAGGGATATCAAGACTCGGATCATAGGATTTCAGGGCACGGATAGTGGTACTATCAAGTATTTCACAAGCTGAAGGGATTGTACCCGAGGAAAGGATACGCACAACTGCGCCCCCCGCTTTTTCCGCACTATCAAAGGAAAGGAGAATTACCAGCCTGGTGCGGGGCAGGGGATGAATCCTCAAAACCGCCTCGGTAATTATGCCCAGGGTCCCTTCAGAACCTACCATAAGGGATGTCAGGTCATAACCTGAAGCCATTTTTAGTGTTCTTGAACCGGTCCTGATGATGCTGCCGTCCGCAAGGACTACTTCAAGGTCCAGCACATAGCGTTTCGTGGTCCCGTATTTCACGGAACGCATTCCGCTACCATTGTTTGCGATAAGGCCCGCCAGGGTGCACATAGCAGTACTGCCAGGGTCGGGAGGGAAGAAAAAACCATGGGGCTTCAGTGTTTCGTTTAGTCTGGAATGCACGACCCCGGGACCGATGGTTACCTGCAGATTATCAATGTCTATATCGATAATCTCATCCATACCACTCATGTCCAGCACAATTCCACCAAGGACCGGTACTGCGCCACCTGCAAGACCACTGGCAGCACCCCGGGCCACGACTGGAATTTCGTTTTCAGAAGCAAGTTTTACTATCTTGCTCACCTGTTCTGAATTATGGGGGCGTACCACATATTCAGGACGACCCTTTACCTGGGATGCATCCGAAGAATAGCAACAAATGTCCGAGGCCGAATTACTTACGTTATTATCGCCGACTATCTCCTTCAGCCTGTTAAGAAGCATATACGTTCAACCTGTAATGTATTGATCAATATTATCTGATTGAGTAGAAAACGTTTACATCTATATAGTTCTATTCTATGCCATGACCAGATACTTTGAAGTCCACCAGCGAGACGGGGCTGCAAGAACGGGAAGCCTCTATCTTAACAGCACAATCCCTACACCAACGGTAATTGACACTTCTTCCCTCAAACCAGAGGCAGAAGGAGATATAATATATCCAGGCAACCAGTGGCATTTCAGGAATGGAAAAGCAGCAACACTAGCCACCCTGGAGTTAAGGCAGCGTGTGGGAAAAGATAAACTCATGATCATGCCCTCCTGCACATATTCACCCATGGTCGCAGGAGATGTTACCTGTGAAAAGATTGATGTGCCAGCTGATGAGGGACCCACGGGTATAGCCTATTCTGAAAGAGACCCGGAAACTATACGGGACCTCTATGTGGCAGACGGCATCGGCTGCCATGAAGGCAACCCTCGCAGGCTGCTGGCTAATCTCATGAAGGTCAGGAAGAACATTGCACCGGATTCGGCCCTGTATGCACCAAATATCGCGCTGCCGGAAAATGTTGCCATGCTGATTTACCTGGGAGTGGACATCCTGGATACAACAAGAGCGACTATCGCTGCCTTTGAAGATAAATACATGACATCAGCCGGTTTCATCCATCTGGACAGACTTGCAGAATTACCCTGCTGCTGCGCCCATTGCAGCGGCATGAATGCAAAAGAAGTAAAGGATATGGATAAAAAGCAACGTGCCCGTCTACTTGAAAAACATAACATAGCTACCCTTGAGGCAGAAGTGGCCCTTGTCAGACAAAGGATACGCAGTGCCTCCCTCAGGGAATACGTGGAAGGAAGATGTCGGCATGACCCCGCCCTTGTGGCAATGCTGCGCCTGAGTGATGCAGAATATGATTTCCTCGAAGAGAGAACAGCCCTTTTCAAATCCGCACCCCTGCTTGCAACAACCTCTGAATCCCTGACAAGGCCTGAAGTTGTACGCTTTGCCCGACGAATACAGCAGCGATATACACCCCCAGACAAGGATGTCCTGCTACTTTTACCCTGTTCAGCCCGCAAACCCTACTCTATTTCTATGACCCATTCCAGATTCCGCAAGGCACTTGGCAAAAATCTCAAACTTGTACAGGAAGTCATAATTACCTCACCCCTGGGAATAGTACCCAGGGAACTGGAAGTCACATATCCTGCAGCACATTATGACACCACGGTAACGGGCTACTGGGATGCAGAGGAACACAGATGGGTGGAGGAATGCCTGAAGGACTTCCTGCTAAAACATCCTTACAAACATATTGTAGCACATGTGGAAAATGAATATCGCAGTATATGTGAGAACGTATCCAATAAGCTCGGATTGGACATAACTTACACATCCGACGGAAATGTGACTTCCCAAAACTCCCTGCACAAACTGGAAGATACGATGAAAGAATTGTGCGACGGGCTCAGGTACAGGGGAGATTACAGGCGGGACATGCTGAAAGCCATTGCAGATTACCAGTTTGGTGCGAGATCCGGTGAAACCCTTTTACCTCCTGATTCAAAAATAAAGGCCCCTTTCCCCCGCTACCAGGCATTTCTCGATAAGGAACAACTCATAACCCTGATTCCCGAAAATGGTACAATAGCCCTGACCATCGAAGGAGCTAAAAGGATTATCAAAACCGGAGATTATGTTGTAAATATCGATGATTTTGTGCCACGGGGTTCAATACTTGCACCTGGAGTCCTCGATGCAGATGAACGGATTCGCCCCAATGATGAAGTGTTCATATGCGGAGATAAAGCATTCTGTGTTGGACGTGCTGCAATGAGCGGCCCCGAAATGATACGTTCAAGCCGGGGCATTGCCGTGGATGTAAGGCACGTCGAAAAATTGTAACAGTCCCCGGAGGGGCAACATTGTTGTTTAGAAGATTCGAAGGAAGGGATTTTGCTGAAGTACTCCAGATTGAAATTGAGGCATTCGAGGACCATGACCCCTATACCTACATGAATTTCTATGAAATGAACCCGGAAGGTTTTTTTGTTGCTGAAAGCGGGAAAACCATTACAGGCTTTGTAATGGGATACCGCAGTAGTGAACAGGAGGGAAGGATATTTTCCCTTGCCGTTAAAAAAGAATTCCAGAAAAGGGGAATAGGCCAGACATTATTACAAATAATACAGAGACATTTCCGCAACCTGAATGTAAAATATGTGCGCCTGGAAGTACGTGCCAGCAATAAAAAGGCCCGATATCTTTATAGTCGCATGGGATTTGTCGATTGCTGGTATGAACCGGGTTATTACATAGATGGGGAATGTGGAATAATTATGAAGAAATATCTATATCCCGCAGGTTTGCATGAAGATTTACTGACAGCCAATTGGCCTGCCATATCTTAAGTTCCGTTCAATTACTATGTGAAACCCCATGTCCCGATCTCTCGGCAAATTCCTGCATCCTGATAGAGGTCCTGCTTACACTGGATATCTCATCTTCTGAAATAATGGATGCCAGGTGATTGCCGAGGATAAAGATTGCATGCTTGTGTTCTGCTTTGCTTCGATGGATGTGAACCGGACTTATGGAGAGGGAGTTATAATCCTCAAAATCGTGCTCTACACCCTGATCTTCCAGATACCTTTTGATTTGGGCCATCAAAGTATGCAACTGGATCAGTTCATCTTTGTGCATTGTAATAACCTGTTTTATATCAATTTAAAGCAGCATAGACTCAGAAATAGAATCTAAATGAGTTAGATAAAACCATTCCCTACGGAAAAATATTGCCTTGTTATAGTATATATTATTTTCTATTTAATTACAACTAATAATAATTAACAATGCCCGTATATTTAAGGGGAGAATCCGGCTTAGTAAAATAATAGTCTGAAATATTTCCTAATTTGTTTTAAAAGAGTGCCTTTCCTAAAAGCATTGCCACAAGTGCAGCAAAGGGTATAAAAAGATTGTCATGGCGGGAAATAGAACATTCCGTGACCATCCCCGCCACACTACCAATAACAGCCAGTACTCCAACAAAATAAAATCCTACTATAGAAGATAGGATTATTCCTCCAGTGGTACCCTCCACCGTCTTACATGAGCCGGGCAGCCGCCATCTTCCCAGACGACCGATCAGTGGCGCCACTCCATCACCCAGAGCCAGGACTACCATGGAAGCATAACATATACCTTCATTTACAAAATAGCTCAGACCCAGAAGGACAAAAAAAGATAGAATGTAAAACAGAGGGTCGAGTGCGAAAACTTCCTTCTCTCCCTTCCTCCATAAAAGACCATATAGATACCTTTTCTTTTCAGCCGGTTTGATTGCTTCCATAATGAGAAAGACAAGTGTTGCACCTGCAAGTGCCAGTGCGGCATATTCCCTGCCATAAATATCCGCGATAAAAGGAACCGCCACTCCCGACATATGCACAATTTTGCGTAAAGGAAGCGCCTTATTGCCACACAATGAATCATTATTATAAGCTGCCATCATCTGGAATCTGGCAGGTAAATGGATATATTTTGCTATTGGAAAGCCGATATAACCATACATGATGCTACAAATTGTTATTTCAGATGAAATGTGGAAAAAATATACCATTCAAGGATGAGATTATTATATGATTATCTAGTATTATTAGCACAATTCTGGATACAAGATGCCATCTCATCCAGTGATTTGATTTGCCGGTGATAGAATGGAAGGAAAAGTTTGGAAATTCGGAGATGACGTAGATACTGACGCGGTTATCCCGGGAAGATTTCTGGTCCTAAACACCCCTGAAGAACTTGCAGCACATGCGTTCGAAGGAGTAAGACCAGATTTTGCAGAAAATGTAAAGGAAAATGACATAATCGTTGCTGGAAGCAATTTTGGCTGCGGATCATCCAGAGAACATGCACCCCTGGCATTAAAAGGGACAAAGGTTGGATGCGTTATTGCAAAATCCTTTGCAAGAATCTTTTTCAGAAACGCAATCAACATCGGTGTACCATTACTGGAATGTGCTGATACCGACAGTATAGATGAGAATGATAAACTGAAAGTGGATATTTCCACCGGTGTAATCGAGAACCTGTCCAAAGGAGAAAAGTATCAGGCAACCCCCCTACCTGATTTTGTAAGGGAGATTGTAAACGCCGGCGGACTTATAGAATACACACGAAAGATAATCGATTAATCTGATAATACCGGAGATATTAACAATGACCCAATATAAAGTGCCTGTAATTCCCGGAGATGGCATCGGCCCGGAAATTGTAGCAGAAGGAATGAAAGTTATAGATGCCGCAGGAGAAAAATTCGGATTCGATGTGGACTGGATCGATTATCCGCACGGTGCTGACCATTACCTTGAAACCGGGGAACTGATAGGCGAGGACACACTCAAAGAACTGTCCGACTATTCAACCATCTACCTGGGTTCTATAGGAGACCCCAGGATTGCCCCGGGCGTGCTCGAGAAAGGCATTCTGCTTGCTGCACGTTTTTATTTTGACCAGTACATCAACCTGCGTCCAATAAAACTTCTCGAGGGAGTATGGACTCCTATAAAGGATAAAACTCCGAAAGATATTGACTTTACAGTGGTAAGGGAAAACACCGAAGATTTCTATATCGGAATCGGTGGAAGGTCCAAGAAGGGTACCAGCAAGGAAATGCTTGAGGTCTCACGTTCCCTGTACTCCGCAAAATTTGACCTTGACATAGAAACCGACAGTGAGGAAATTGCCTATCAGATAGGAATGATCTCCAAAGAGGGTACCAGAAGGGTTATCGAGTATGCCTTTGACCTTGCAGAAAAGCGTGACAAACATGTGGCTTCAGTGGACAAGGCAAATGTGCTCTCCGATATCTATGGATTATGGAGAGAAGAATTTGAAAATGTAGCTGCCACACACCCCGATGTTGAAACAGATTTCAACTATGTTGATGCTATTACCATGTGGTTTGTCAAAAATCCCGATTGGTTTGATGTAGTTGTAACCCCCAACATGTTCGGAGATATAATCACCGATCTGGGCGCAATGATACAGGGAGGACTGGGACTTGCACCCGGCGGAAACATCAATCCCGAAGGAACCAGCATGTTCGAACCAATCCACGGTTCTGCACCCAAGTACAAGGGGCAGAACAAAGTCAACCCTATCGCCACAATATGGGCCGGCTCCATGCTTATAGACCAACTCGGAGAAAATGAAGCTGCAGCAAGTATTGTTTCTGCCATTGAACAAAATATCATGGAGAACAATGTCAAAACCTATGATATGGGAGGCAGCGCTAAAACCTCCGATGTGGGAGATGATATCGCAAGAATAATACTTGAAGAATAAGTGAAATTTCAGGGAGGTTTGCTGACGGGGTAATGTATACCTCCCTTTTTTAAGCACCTGATAAATAGGTGCAGAACGTAGGTTCACATGTGGGAAGGGTACGTATATGCATAGCACTAAATCTGTTTGTCCGGAATGCAAGGAAGTCATAGAAGCCAGTATATTTGAAAATAATGACAGAGTATTGATGGAAAAGGAATGTCCAGAACATGGCAAATTCGAAGAAGTTTACTGGTCGGATGCCAACCTGTACCGAAAGTTCCAGAAATATCGTCATGAAGGAAACGGAGTTTCAAACCCTCTGACTTCAGATGATGAGGGTTGTCCCTTGAGTTGCGGACTGTGCCCGTCCCATAAAACAACAACCCTTCTTGCAAACATCGATGTTACAAACCGTTGTAACCTCAATTGCCCCATCTGTTTTGCCAATGCAAAAACCAGGGGCTTCATTTATGAACCTACTTTCCAGCAGATAGAAAATATGCTAAAAATCCTGAGGGAAGAAAAACCAACCCCCTGTCCAGCAATACAATTCTCAGGCGGAGAACCAACTGTCAGAGATGACCTGCCCGCCATGATCCAGAAGGCAAAGGAGATGGGGTTTGTCCAGATTCAGATAGCTACAAACGGTGTCAGAATCGCAAAAGATATTGAATTTGCCCGAAAACTGAAAAATGCAGGATTGCATACAATATACCTCTCCTTTGATGGGGTCAAAGAAGAAACTTACCAAAAGATACGTAATTTCAATGCCCTGCCTGTAAAAGAAAAAGCAATCGGTAATTGCCGTGAAGCAGGTATTCACAGTATCGTTCTCGTGCCAACCCTGGTAAAAGGGGAAAACGACGATCAACTTGCCGATATTGTTCGGTTTGCCACCGATAAGCTGGACGTGGTGAAAGGAATCAACTTTCAGCCTGTGGCATTCACCGGCAGAATTGACAGGCAAAGCAGGGAAAAACAGAGATTTACAATTCCTGACCTGATAAAGGGACTTGCAGATCAGACCTCAGGGGAAGTGGCCGAAAATGCCTGGTACCCAATACCCTTTGTGGTACCCATCTCGCGTTTTATAGAAGGAGTACAGGGAAAATACCTCCCCGAATTTACAGTCCATCCACACTGTGGAGCCGCAACATACCTTTTTGTGGAGGAAGGCAGGATCATACCGATTACAGATTTCCTTGATGTTGAGGGATTTATCGAATTGCTTGATGATGCCACACAGGATCTCAACGGTACAAAAGCCAGGAACCTTATCAACCTTGCCAGGGTAGTCCGGGAAATCCCAAAACTGGTCGATCAGGAAAAGGCTCCCAAATCAATCAATATTACAAAAATGCTGATTAACATAATAAAGGAAGGAGAAAGGGAAGTGACCAGCCAATTCCACCGGAAATCACTTTTTGTTGGAGCAATGCATTTCCAGGATCTCTATAATTTTGACCTGGAAAGAGTTTGCCGCTGTGGGATCCATTATGCCACACCAGACGGAAGGATTATTCCTTTCTGTAGTTACAATGCATTCCACAGAGATGAGGTGGAAGGACAATTCCTGAAACCCTACAATCTAAATACAAAATGAAAACAGATTATCTCACAGGGGTTTCATTGTTCCATAATCCATAATCGTTGAAACCGGACGGGTAGTTACATCAATACCGTATTCTTCAACAACAGCCAGGGCATTTACGCCTACAGAAACAACAATCCCCGACATGCCAACATCTACAGGTGCGCCCAGCACATTACCCGATTCGTTATCCATCGCAAGCAACCCGCCTATATCAGACTCATGCAATTGCTGGAAAAGAAGACTGGCATTTTCAACAGCAGATTGTGGAATACTACGCATATTAGCCAATATGGTTCCAAAACCCGACTGAAGCAATCCTGTTACCGATGTTGATTGGCGCATCAAAAAAATCTTAATCGGATCTATAGATGTGCCCCTGTACGAAATAAGGTCTTTAAAAACCACTGGTTCATTATTTTCCACGGAAAGAATTCCTCCAAAGTTAGGTTTGACCGGAATTCCATGCCGCAGGAGAATTCCATCAAAAGTAATACTGCAAACTGTCGCAATCCCCACTTTCCCCGTTGGAACAAATATATCCTCCGAATCTTCTTCAAAAATTCCTACCCTTGGACTTATTGAGTAATCAATTGCACTTCTCATCAAGCCGGCAGTCTTTTCAAAATCATCCTTGTCCACATAGGATACATTTACAATCACATTCCCTTGCTTTTTAACGGGATCATAATCTGTGCGATAGATCAGGTCCTCAATCCTTGTGATTACAAAATCAAGCCTGTCACCGATAAGGGCCTCTTCCAGTTCTTCCTTGCCTTTTAATGTGATGGAGCGACCTGTATAGCCGTGCTTTTCAGTAAAGCCCCGCTCGTCCAGTATTCTGAGGTGATAACGTACAGCCCTTTCACCAAGATTGTAACCCCTGTTGCGTAATTCGTCGGCAATGATACGGGCACCTACAGGCCTGTCACTTTCATTGATAATACGCATGATTTCGATAAGTTTTCTTTCGATCTGGGGGTCAGTCATAGGAATCCTCCATTTTTATGGACATTATATTTAGCATATTTGCAATATGTAAATTGTGATGTTATAGACTTCCAGTTCTAATAATATATATAATCAGACCCATACCGAAAATCCCGGCAGCAAAGAAACCAAACAGACCAAATAACGGAACTCCCCACATCTGGGGTTCCATACCGGTTTGTATAACCAGGGAAGAACCAACTATAATGGCAGAAATGATAAGACTGAAAGCAAGCCGGTTGGAGGCAACACTTATTTCCGAAAGGAGACGGTCGGTTCCTTCATGTTCAAATTTAAGATTCAGGTAGCCTTTTTCGGCAACCTCGAGAATGTGTGAAAGCTGCAACGGGGCACGACTGAGAAGCCTGCTTACATACCAGAGATTCTTTGAACTGTTTTTGGCTATATTACGTGGAGAAAAGCGTTTTTTCATGAATTTACGTGCATAAGGCTCGGCGATTTCAGTTACATTGAAATCCGGGACCATTTGCATAGCAAACCCACTTACAGTCATTACTCCTTTAAAAAGCAGGGCAACATTCGGAGGAACCTTTATCTGATGCTTACGCAAAAGAGACAACATTTCAGAGGAGACTTCTGTGGCATCCACCTGATCTAACGTGCGCCCATAATACTTGAAAAGGAAATGATCATAATCTGCTTTGAAGGAACGCACATCCAGTTTTTCATCCGCTACTCCCAGATCACGCATAACCTCTATGTATTGGGTACTATCCCCGTTTGTAATGGCTATAAGGGCATCTATCAAAAGCCCACGCATATCTTCGGAAAGATGGCCCGCCATCCCGAAATCCAGCAGGGCTATTTTGTTGTCTTCCAGGGCAAATATGTTGCCCGAATGGAGATCAGCATGGAAAAAGCCATGTTCAAAAACCTGTTTCATAAAAGCTTCAGAAACATTTGTGGCAAGTTTTTCCCGATCCAGATTCTCATTTGCCAGGTTTTCAAATTTATTACATTTTACCCCTTCAATATATTCCAGGGTAAGTACGCGGTCGCTGCTGTAATCATTGTATACCCGGGGAATTATAATAACAGGATCTTTTTCAAAGTTGTTCAGGAAGTGTTCGATATTCCTTGCTTCCTGAGTATAGTCCATTTCCGAGTGAATCGACCTTGACAATTCGTCTACAACAGCTACCGGGTTGTAGAGTTTTATTTCCTCGATATGCTGCTGGGCAAACCCGGCAAGACTGTACATTATATCCAGGTCCGCCTCAATGATGCGGCGAATACCTGGCCTCTGTATCTTTACAACCACATCTTCCCCGCTATGAAGGCGTGCTTTATGGACCTGACCTATAGATGCAGCTGCAACCGGTTTTTCATCAAAATCAGAAAAGAGTTCAGGTATATCCCTGCCAAGTTCACTTTTGAGTACTGCTTTTACATCTTCAAAGGGAAAAGGGGGGACATCGTTCTGAAGTTTTGTAAATTCCTGTGCGTATTTCAGGGGTATCAGGTCTTCCCGCATGCTGAGTAACTGGCCGAATTTGACATAGGTGGGCCCCAGTTCTTCAAGTACCTTCCGTGCCCTTTCCGGACGGGTATCAATTTCCTTTTCCCTTCCAAACCGATCCTTGACACGACTGCGAACAGACCCCATTGACCAGAGGCCCATTTTATCCACAAAATAACCAAATCCGTTAGATACGAGTACATCTATGATTCGCCCGTACCGCTTAACCATTGAATATCTGTGAGAAATACCCGGTACCATGTTATCAAAAAAGAGATATTAGGGATGAATGGCATCAGGACCATTCATCATCTTTTTCATGCTTGCCTTTTTCCTCAGCGGGTGCATCCTCGCCCATAGATTTTGCAAGCATCGTTTCAAGACGGTCGATTTTTTCTTCCAGGTTCTTTACATGTTCCTGAGTTGCGACATCGGATTTATTGACAGCTTCCTTGACACGGGAAGACATCTTATCCTCCATCTCCTCCTGCTGCTTTCTCTTGGATTCAATCAAGTCCGTCACGAACTTTTTACCCTCTTCCCTGTTAATTTCCCCACTCTCGACGAGGTCTTTCACATACTCATTAATCTTCTCTTCGGTCAGGGCATACAGACCCACGGTAAAAAGCCCAAATTTTTTCATATAATATACAGGATCGTACATTTTATTAAACCTCCACCAGTATATTGTGTTTCAATAATATATAAACAAAATGAAAATAAGCAGAAGAAAGAATTAGCACACATCTTGAAAACTTTGTCAGCACAAAAATATCAGAATTACTTTGAAAGGAGCCCCTCAATACCCTTTCCAATATAGGTTACACCGGTTGATTCTATAAATTTATCACATACGTCCCGTGCATCCCCTTCTTCAATCACCTGACCGCCGGATACCAAAGCTGCCCTGTGGGCCACTTCTTTCACAAAATCCATGTGATGGCTGACAAAAACTATGGTCGTACCAAACCTGCGATTTATTTCCTTGAGAGAATTGGTAACATCTCTCAGAGTTACGGGGTCAAGATCTCCAAAGGGTTCATCCAGCATGAGTATATCGGGAGATGTGGCAAGAGATACTGCAATATAGGACCTCACATGTTCTCCACCACTTATCTGTGCAGGTTTCTTTTCAAGTATGTCAGGAGAAAGATCCAGAGCATCAAATACAGGTTCTGCATATTTGGCCACATCAAGGTCCGGCCAGGCGGGGAATAATTCAAGGTAGACCTGTGGTGTCAGTCCCATTTTTGAAAGGGATTGTTCTTTTTCTGCCTCTGCCATATCTGGCAACTGATAAATCGTGTCCAGCATCTTTTCAGAGATACCCAGCTCCTCTGCTTTTTGGCGGGCGTGTTCTATTGCACCCTCCCTTTTGAGCCTGAGTTTAAAGGCTATATGCTGTCCTATTGTCGAATGAGGGGACAAAGTGAATTCCTGATGCATGATACTCATTCTGCGGCGCATTTCCATTCTTTGCGGGCTGAAACGGGAAATATCAACCCAGTTATCCTCAAGGGAATAAAGGACCCTTCCGCTTTGGGGTTCGAGGAGACCGGCAAGCATCCTTAGCAGGGTTGTTTTACCACTTCCGGAAGGACCTATCAAACCCAGTATCTCACCCCTGTTAACAGAAAGAGAGATATCCTTCAGGTCCAAAACTTCGCCTACCCTCCAGAGGGAATAACGCTTGGCAAGATTTTCTGCCCTGACACAAACCTCTTCTGAAAAATTACCCAGAGGTTTTTTAGCAGCCATTCCATGAAGGAACTTATCCAGAACTTCGCCAGAGCTACCTGATGCCACAATTTTTCCTTCA
Organism: Methanohalophilus halophilus; assembly: GCF_001889405.1. Classification (NCBI taxonomy): domain Archaea; kingdom Methanobacteriati; phylum Methanobacteriota; class Methanomicrobia; order Methanosarcinales; family Methanosarcinaceae; genus Methanohalophilus; species Methanohalophilus halophilus. The sequence goes on along the minus strand of NZ_CP017921.1, from coordinate 789,809 downwards.
TCAATGTAGAGCATATCATCGGCAAGGTAGCTCAAAATTTCCGGCAGATGGGATACTACCAGAATAGGAATGTTGAGTTTTTCTTTCAGAAGAAGAATTATGTCCAGTATTTGCTGTTTGGAATCCGGACCTGCCATTGTGACAGGTTCATCCAGCAGCAGCACGGATGGCCGGGATGCAAGCTGGCGGGCAAGAATGAGGCGTTGTTTCTCTCCCCCACTCAATGCTCCAGAAAAATGCAGGGCTTTTTCCTTCAAACCCACAATACCCAGATAGGCCATTGCCTCTTCATACATTTCATCATAAAGGGGATGATCGTTTTCCGGAAGGGCTTCGTAACCTTCCCTTGCATAATAAAGCCTGCGGATTATATTTTCAACCGCTTTACCGGACCAGAGGCTGAAGTTGCGCTGAAGATGAAGGGCACTATTGCTCATCAAAAAACGTTGACCGGTTTGCCCCATATCCGGATTTATAGCCGTTGCGTCAATCTCAATCGTTCCACTGTCAAAAGTTTCTATTCCACGCAAAATTTCAAGTAGTGTAGATTTGCCACTACCACTTTTACCTGTAATGCCAAGTATTTCGCCATTCTGTACGGTAAAACTGATGTCCTCAAGTACCTGTTTTTTCCCGCAGGGAGAATCGTAAATTTTTGAAATACCTTTTACTTTAAGCATTTCCCCACCTCATTAAGGGAAATCCATTTTTAACTTTTGATCGCAGAAACAAATTCAGCAATCTTTGCGCGGACATCGCCAGCATCTTCCACGGCAGTACCTGTCACGATCATATCCGCTCCTGCCTTTGCGCAGGCAGCTGCAGCATTACGGTCGCGGATGCCTCCACCTACTATCAGGTGTCCTTTATCGATAGCATGTTTCACAGCACCCACCATTTCAACTGGAACCGGTTTTTCTGCACCCGAGCCTGCCTCGAGGTAAACATAGCGCATTCCAAAATAAGATCCAGCAAGAGCATAGGCTGCAGCAAGCTCCGGTTTTGTACGGGGTAGCAAACGTGCATCCCCTACCCATCCAACCGTACCGCCTGGTTCCACGATCAGGTAGGCCATTGGAATGGGTTCAATGCCGAATTTACGTACAAGGGGCGCACCCATCGCCTGGTTGGTAACAATGTAGTTGATATCCCTGGAATTCAGCAGGCTCATGAAAAATATAGCATCGGCGTATGAACTCACGCCTGCGGAATCGCCGGGGAAAAGAATAGTTGGCACATTAATTTGTTCTTTCATCAGCTGTAGGGTCTGGTCAAGAACCTGACCCATCGCTCCGGTGGAACCCCCAATCATTATCGCATCAGTGCCTCCCTCAACGGCAGCTTTTGCAATCTCTACCGCTCTTTCGGGTTTTTGGGAGGCGGGGTCTATAAGCGTCAGATGGACACAACCGTCCCTCTTCACAATGTCATTGAGGTACTCTTCCACCTGCATCAGACCGATCAGCCTCTCTTTACTTCCTTGGATTTTACACGGAGATTTTTGTAACCACACTTTCTGCATTTAACAGCCCTTACAGCATTACGGGCATTGCAATTCATGCAGATCTTCTTGTTAAGTATACGTTCCTCAGCTTCGGGGAATCTTGCCATATTCTCACCTTTGTAATAATTGTAATTAAATTAATAGTATCGGGCTGGCTAAATAGCCCTCAAAACATATAATTGTTTTGGAGGAGGAATCATCGATAATTCTTATCGATTTCCTCCAGCATCATCTCACGTACTGAGCGGGCATCCGCACGACCACGTGTTTTCTTCATTACCTGGCCCACAAGGAAGTTCAGGGATTTTTCCTTACCTGCAAAATAATCCTCCAAAGCGTCGGGGTTTTCTTTCAAAACTTCCCCTACAGCCTCGTCGACCACATCACCCTCTACCTTCAGCAGACCCTTCTCTTTCACAATATCCATCGGCGAGCCACCTTCATCAAGGATATTGCGTATGATCTCCACAGCTCCCTTTTCGGTAATTTTACCACTGGCCACCAGCTCAATGATCTTTACCATATTTTCTACGTTAAAGGAAGCTATGGTTAGATCACGGTAATTGAGCTCTCCCTTGAGAACATCGGAAACCCAGACTGCTGCTGCGGCAGGGTCTACCTTTGAGGCAACCTCTTCATAGAAATCCGCCACCCTGATGTCAGATGTCAGCGCCTTGGCGTGGGTATCCACCATCCCGTAATCCGAAATGAACCTGCTGCGCCTGGCATCCGGCAGTTCGGGGAGAGTCTCAAGGATACCGTCAACCCAGCTTCCAACCCTCATGGGTACCAGATCGGGTTCTGGGAAATAGCGGTAATCGTGCTCTTCTTCCTTGGTCCTCATGGAAATCGTGACCCCACGGGCCTCGTCAAAGTGACGTGTTTCCATAACAACTTCTTCCCCCCGGCGTTTGATATTCTTCTGGCGCATGATTTCATAGAGCAGGGCCCTTTCGGCGCCTTTGTGGGAAGAGATGTTCTTTACCTCGGTTCGGTCACCGCCACCTATGGAAATATTAGCATCCACCCTCATCGAGCCTTCCAGGGTACTGTCGAAGACATCCAGATATTCAAGGATGTTACGCAGCTTGTCCAGGAAACGTCTGGCTTCCCGGGGACTGCGCATATCCGGCTCGGAAACTATCTCAATCAGGGCCATGCCCGATCGATTGTAATCAATCAGTGTACCCTTGGACCTGTCAATGGAACCCATATGCATCAGTCTGCCCGGGTCTTCCTCCATGTGGGCACGCCTGATACGAACGACATGTTCACCGTCCTCACCTTCAATTACCACCCTGCCGTCACTGACAATCGGGTAATCATACTGGGTGGTCTGAAAACCTTTTGGAAGATCGGGATAGTAGTAATTCTTACGATGGAACTGGGTTTGTTCCACAATCTCACAGTTTAGGGCCAGACCGATCCTGATAGCATATTCCACAGCCCTTTTGTTCAGCACCGGCAGACAACCGGGAAGGCCCATACATACCGGACATACATGAGTATTGGGTTGTGAAGTATGATAATCCGTAGAACAACCACAGAATAACTTGGTAGCAAGTTTGTTGAGCTGGACATGTATCTCCAGACCTACCATCACACCATCGGGATTTTCGTATACCATTTATACCACCTCTGCGGCCAATTTGGTATGATGATCGGTATTTTTCTCAAAAGAGTGGGCTGCTTTGAGAATAGTAGCTTCATCAAAGTAGTTCCCGATTACCTGCAGTCCTACAGGCAGACCTTCGGAAAAGCCACACGGCACTGATATGGAAGGCACCCCTGCGAGATTAATCGGGACAGTGTTGACATCCGAGAGGTACAGGGACAGTGGATCATCCATTTTTTCCCCTATCTTGAAGGCAGGAGTTGGCATTGTGGGTGCCATTAATACATCCACATCCTCAAAGGCTCTTTCAAAATCCTGTTTTACAAGAGTGCGGACCTTGAGGGCCTTTAGATAATATTTGTCATGATAGCCCGCAGAAAGAGCATAAGTTCCAAGCAGGATACGTCTTTTTACCTCTGCACCAAACTTTTCCTGCCTGGTCTTTGAAGCCATCATATGCCAGTTCTCCCCCTCTGAACGATTGCCATAGCGAGTACCGTCAAAACGGGCAAGGTTGGAAGAAGCTTCACTCATGGCTATGATATAATATGCTGCCAGTGCATAAGGCGTGTTTGGCATGGAAACTTTTGTGTATTCAGCTCCCATGTCCTCGAATTTACCAATGGCATCCCATACCAGTTTCTGTACATTATCATCGATGCCTTCCCCGAAGTATTCATCAGGAACTCCGATCTTTAACCCGTCCACACCATCCTGAAGGGTATCAGTATAACCGGCATTATGTTTAACACAGGTTGAATCCCGGTTATCATATGTGCCAATAACGTCCATCAGGGCTGCGACATCTTCAACACGATTTGCCAGGGGGCCAATCTGTTCTAAAGAGTTGGCATAAGAAACCAATCCGTACCTGGAGACCGCCCCATAGGTTGGTTTCAGGCCCACGGCCCCACAAAAAGCCGCCGGGCAACGCACCGAGCCACCTGTATCCGAGCCCAGCGAGACAGGAACCTGCCCTGCAGCTACAGCGGCGGCACTGCCACCTGACGATCCTCCAGCCACTCTTTCTGTATCCCAGGGATTAAGAGTTGGACCATAGGTACTTGTTTCAGTGGAAGTACCCATACCAAATTCATCCATGTTGGACTTGCCGATTATCACTGCACCGGCCTTTCGCAATCTTTCGATCACGTGAGCATCATAGGGTGGCACATAACCTTCAAGGATGGCAGAACTGCAGGTTGTGGATAATCCCTTTGTGGAAATATTATCCTTGATTGCAATGGGCACACCTGCAAGAGGACCTTCAATATCCAGAGAGTCAACTTTTTTAGCCTGCTCAATAGCATCTTCTGCAATACAGGTGAAGGCGTTAATGTTACTTTTTTCTATTCTTTCCAGATAGGAGGCAACAACTTCCTCGGCTGATGAGGAAACAATCCTGTTTTTTATATCAGATAAACCGTCCAGCATTTTTTGGCCCTCAGATGATCTTTGGAGTTTTAATGTAGCCATCCTGTACCTCTTCAGCATTTGCAAGAATGGCATCCTGCTCCAGGGAACCTCTTGGCTCATCTTCCCTGAATACATTCATGATATCTGCAACGTGGTATGTAGGCTTGACATCCGAGGTATCCACCTCATCCAGCTGTCCGAAATAATCCAGTACTGTGCTCAGTTCCGATGCAAATTCGGAAGCATCCTCCTCATCGATATTGACCCGTGCAAGCCAGCCGATGTGTTCTACCTGTTCCTTTGTGATCATGATATGAAGCCTCGGTAAGCGTTATATAGCGTATGTGTTACACAAAATATGATATTATCAATATTGGTTGAAACTATGTTTTATATCGTATGATTTTCAAAAGTTGATATGATTTTATGAGTTCCTACCTGCTATTCGATTACACCTTTAAACAATAAATTTATAAGAGGCTTTCGTTCATTGAGCCGTCATTATTGCCATAGGTGGAGAAAAGGTGGTAGTGGAAGATTGTGTAACAAAGGAAGGTTACACCTGAATAAGGTATCAAATTCCAGCTAAACCAATTTAACAAACGCTTTTATCTAAATATTGACAATTTATGTTATCATTTGGCCATAAATTATGTAATATAATTTTCAATATAGATATTTTTTAATGATGCTCAAACATATATCCATTGTTAACCAATGTTAAACCGCATATAACCTGGGGAGGTGAAAAGAATGGTAAAATGTGGAGTTTGTGGCGGTGATGCACCAAGGCAACCAAGTGTCACAGAAGAAGGCAAATGTGACCTTTGTGGAAAGAAGTTTGTCCTTAAAGAAGAAAAGAAGAAGGAATGAACGGACAAGAAACTCTTGAACTTATATTTTGAGAGTGTGCCCATTCCCTTGAGGAAGAAATACTACTTCTTTCTTATTTATTTTTTCAACTTATTGGCAGCAGCCACATCCAATTTTATATCAACATTCCCAATTATCCATTCTTTAAACTATCCATTATTACTGTTATCCCACAATAAACCCCAAAACCATAAAGGACGTTACACTAAACGAAACTGTGCTTTTCTTCCAAAAGGAACGGCCCCGGGCCTAATATTTTCTCATCGGGCTTTTTTACTCCTGCGGTTTACACCATACATCTGTACCTTCTTCATCCTGGCAAGATTGAGCACCCTGTCCATCTCATAATCCTCCAGGGGCCGGGCCTCTATGAAACCATTTTCCACAGCTTCATTGAATATCTCATAACCAATACTTGATCGGGCAAAAACCGTGGTGCAACCATCCGGCGTACCCACACCCCCGAAACTTATATCGGAATTTTCTGCCGCCATGTCGGTACAGAACTTGCATGAGCTAGACCTGTATTCATCAAATTCGGATAGAGAGAACCTGCTTATCTGACCTGCCTGCTCAAACTCAAACTTACCCTTACGAATCTTCATTGCATCAATATCCGCAAGTCTCATGCCATGGTTTTCAACAAATTCCTTGATGCCCTCATACGAAAATGTGTCCATACAGAATAGTCCCAGACGCAACACATTGGCTCTCATGAACAGATGCAAAAAACCATAGGGACTACGCTGCATCTTGTGGACTGCATCTATATTGCAACTTGGACCCACAAAAGCAATACTTCGCATACCTTGCTGGATGGCCTGCATCAATTGTTCCATTGTCATGCTGTGAGAATACATGCTACCAGAGGACTCAAGCGCCTGTGCACGATCCTCAGCAATAATTGCAACCGGTTTCCAGGGTTGATCCTTTGAATGGGTGGTTACTACCGCACAATCGATCAAACCTTCCTCCAGTCCATAAGCCAGCAATGCCGTAACAGCACCTCCATCCTGTCCATTGTGGTGGGGAAGCAGACTTTTGGCACTGTATGCAAACCTGAGTTTACCCACAAGTTCCTCTTCTGTAGTAATGGTGCGAGGGCACTGGTTATAGCACACACCGCAGGACGTACATGGGCCTACAATCCTGGGACGTTTATCCTTTATTGCTATGGATTCACAGGATGCAGCACATGCACCGCAAAGGGTACAGATACCGGGCTTGATAACATCTTTGTTAAGTTTGCCAAAAGAAACACGTTTCTTTTCGTCAAGACTGCGTTTGAGACGTATTACACTTTTCTTCATCTCATTAAATGTTTTCAGGCATTCACTTGAACAAAAATAATAGGTTTTACCGTCATATTCCTTCTGGAAAGAAGTGTCTTCTGCAACCTCTCTTTTACAAATAGGATCCTGCTTCATTATATCCACCGCAAAACTGTCTACAATAGGATTTGTCTGCACTATTATAAACTGATGGCAGAAAACTATAATTAATCTTACTACCCACCATGAGTACATGGATGCCCAGACCAAAGCCGAATTACTGGCAACAGGAAGAGTGGCAATCGATGAAAACCTACTCGGAAAAACCCTTGTTTCAAGTGCAGGACCGGGTGCCGGTAAAGTAGGTTTCTTTTTTACTTCTGGAGGACACCGGGTAAAACTTGGAGCAGATGCAAATTCCCCTTTAAAAGCGATTGAAAAGGATGGAAAGATCTGTATCTACAAAGATGAGAAGCTCCTTGCCTGCGGACAAATTGAAGAAGAATTGCTTCACTGTCCCGAGCAGGCGTATATCAATATGACCGAGACCTGTATCTTTGACTGTAAATTCTGCCCTGTCCCAAAACTCAACGGCAGGGTCAAATCAGTGGAAGAAGTGCTGGACATGATAGAAAAAGCACATGATACAGGAAAGATGAAAGCCATATCCATCACTGCCGGAGTGGATGAAAAAGTTGAAAAGGAAGTTGACCGGGCGGTCGATGTTGTCAGGAAGTGCAAAAGGTACCATGTACCCATCGGGGTTTCGGTATATCCCACAATCAATTCCAACAAACTGTTAAAAGAGGCCGGCGCAGATGAGATAAAATATAATGTCGAGACCATGGATCGCCAGCTATACAGCGAGCTCTGCGGCGAACAGGATCTTGATTTTATACTGGACTGCCTTTCCGAAGCTGTCCGGATGTTTGGCAAGAACAGGGTTTGTTCCAATTTCATAATCGGTTTGGGAGAAAATGATGAGACTGTAATGCAAGGAATAAGGGAACTTGTACGAAGAGGCGTGGTTCCTATCCTGAGACCCGCAACAAGCCATCCCCTCAGAAAGGGGGAGGTTAATATAGAGAGGCCTTCAAAGGAGCGGATCCTCAAACTCACCCGTTTCCTGAGAGAAGAGCTGGATCAAGCCGGGCTTGATACAAGGCTTTTCAGGACAATGTGCCTGCCATGCACAGGTTGTGACCTGGGGCCCCATAGAGATCTGGGATGAGAAACCAGTTGGCAAAAAATCCTGTATATTGATAAAATTTGCCACTGTGCGAAAATTAAGGAAAGTATTTATTGCAAAGGGATTCCAAGGGGTGACTATGAGTCTGTTAGAAAAACTCTATAACATCAATGTGGGCTATATCATAATAGCAGGGATCGCCCTGACTGCTCTGCTCTTTAAATTCCTCCTCCAGTATGCCGAAGAAGGGAATCTGGTACTTGTTATATTGCTTGGTATTGCTATTGCTTTTGTGGCCACATTGATTACAAGGGTATTCAAGAACCAGCGCTATTTGCAACAGCTTAAATAACATTCATTCCTTACCCAGGCCTTTCAGGATTGCCTCCCTCCAGTCAGAGGCGTTTTCCACATCATATATGTGCCTGGTAATACTTTCCTTTGATTCAAGGATTGCAAGTTTATCCTTTTGCAAAATACCCTGTTTCTCAATTTCTGCCCCTGCAATATCCTTCAACCTGATAGTTTCGATATTGCCTTTATCCATCATGAGAAATCTACGGTTGGTAAGCACCAGACAACCCTTTTTTTCCTTTTCAAGCTTCAGGAGGGTTTCACCCCGCAGAAAAGAAGGACGAAACAATTCAAGATTTTCTGCAAAACTTTTCGGCTCCCTGATCGAAAGGGCCAGTACCTCAGGATTTTTCTCATCGATTACTATATAGAGTGAGTTTGTATCCTGTTTCAAACCTATAATAGAACTTGCATCTATTCTCCTGATAAGTTCTTTTTTCTTTGAGAAAAGGGTGGCAGTGATTTTTTCAAAATAGATATGTTTCTTTGTGAGTACCAGCCAGATCCTGTTCCCTTCAATTGTTGCGCTATGTCTTCCAAACACTTCCTCCCCGGTTTCAAGCACATCAACCCCCCGTCCTTTCCGGTGGAAACTCTCTCCTTCATCAGTACAGTAATGGTTAAGCATCTCAGTAAGCAGTGGGCCTTCTATCAATTTAAGGTTGTGTTTTGCCCCTTCCTTTCTTCCTTCACCGGTAAAACTGGAAGTTGTAACAATAATTACTCCATCCACATTTTCCCTGTAGGACAAACTGCCATATTCACGTACTTCCTTGACTCCCACAGGCCCTGAATAACGTTTGGCCTGGACAAGCCATCGGTGGGAAAGACCAAAGTTATCAATAGATATTTCAATATCTACACCACCGTCCCTGCTTTGTTGTGTCGAGTGGGTATTATATCCCATTTTTTCAAAAAGATGAGCTACCAGCCTTTCAAAATCATACGGGTCAGTATTGAGCAGTTGATTAATCTCCCACATCAAATCATTCATCCACTGTATAGGACAGGCCACATTCTGGACAGGAATACGTTACTGTTGTGGCAGCATTTTTATTTTTATTCTCTATCCTATCCATCCAAGTTCCACAGGTTACACATTTCTGATCGAATATTGTACGGTTGCTTGATTTTTCACTATCTGCTTTTGTAATAGAAACCCCTCCGGGATGGGCAATTGTTGGTTGTGCACTATTTGTGAATAACCATACAAACCTTTAAATGTATGCAGTACATAGCTAAATGATAATTGATCAGAATCACAGATATAGCTTATGAAATATCTAAATAATGCGAGGGGAAGCATGGACGAGCTCGAAGAAATAAGGAAGAGGAGAATGGAAGAGATAAGGACAGACCTCGAAAAGGCCAACTGGCCTGCAGAAGCCATGATAGTATCAGATGCCGATTTTGAAGGTTTTGTAAGCCGCTATCCACTTGTTGTAGTGGACTGTTGGGCAGAATGGTGTGGTCCGTGCAAAAGGGTCGGACCGATAATAGACTCTCTTGCCAGGCAGATGCAGGGAGACGTTGTTTTTGGCAAACTCGATACGGACCAGAATCAGGTTACTGCGAGAAAATTCCAGATCTCTGCAATTCCAACCCTTCTTGTGTTCAAAAATGGGCAACTTGCAGACCGAATGGTGGGCGCATTACCACAGGCAAACATACAGGAAAAAATTAAATCATTCCTCTGAGGGACAGATTTTATGTCACACAAACCCAGAATAGCCGAAACTCCTTCCGTTAGACTGATAGACCTGAAATCAAAATCCAATTCCTATTTCATAGTGGCCTCTGTAGAAGTGGGCAATACGACCACCAAATGTATCCTTACGGCCACAGATCTCGAAAAAGGTACGACATACCATGTGGTGAAAACCGTAAGGATGACAAGGGATGTAAGACAACCAAAACCTGGAGAAGAAGTATTCGGCAAGACGCTTACAGGGGTGGAATTAAGCCGCGAATCCGTGGCAGAACTTGTCAAGAATACGCTTCTGGAGGCTGTCAAGAAAGCCAACCTCGATATAAAAAAAGATATTCACTTCGTTGTCCGATCCACCGGTGTGGTGGCCGGGTTCGATGCACCGGAAGAAGTGGGAGAGTTTATCAAAGCTCTTGCAGACGGTTGCCTTATGGCGGGTGTGCCTCCCAGGAACATGACGCCTCCGATGTCCCAGGAAAACATAAACCCCAGATTCCAGAAGTTCAGCAAACTCAATAAAGTTATTTTTGATGGAGCAGTTGCCAGCGTCCTTCCTCCCACCGGGGCCACAGGTGTGGAAATCGTGGCCAATGAAATGGAGGGGGAACTTGCAACCGCCGGTATTAAAGAAGGAGCGAAATGGGTGAATGTGGATTTCCGTAATCCCTGTTTATCGATGGACTTTGGAACCACACTGGATGGACGTGTCATCAGCCCCGAAGAGCCATATGCAAAAACCATTGGGAACTTCTGTGGCTATGCCGGAGCCATTCCCGATGCTATAATCCGTGGAACCCAGCTTGTGGATCTGGAACTGGGAACCGCTCTTGATGTCTTTGACGAAAAGCCTCCGGGCATGATTACCATGTTCCTGAAGGGTAAGAAAATAAAGGAATATGCAAACCGCTTAATGGAAAAGATATCTATCGAAAAGGTACCTGAAAATGTCACCCGCTATGGGAGTGTGCCTGTAAATCCTGCCGCTGCAGCCGAAATCGGAGTCGTGCTCATTGGATGTGACGTGGGCACCAATGGTTCAAAAATGCATGAATTAACAGAGATGGGTGCGCAGATTTACAAAGAAGAGGGACTCAAGGTCCTGTTCGCAGTAATCGATGAAGTGATGGCAGGTGTAATCTACCGCCTTGTGGAAGTGGCACAGAAAGAAGGGGTTGTATTTCCTGAAACTGCCATTGGAATCACCGGAAGGGCCGGCATTTCAGGAGACAAACCCAAACTTGTCCTTGAAAAACTGGAAACACTGGGATTGGGAGATAAAATCGAAGAAAAAGTTGTATTTGTCGATGACGGGCTTGCCAGAGGTGCAGCGGTCATGGCAAGATGTATGAACTCACTGGGAACCCCTCATAATCCCCTGGGTGGCCATACAGGCGGAAAATGCATCCTTAAGGACAGGATCAAATTACAGAGCCAGTAAGTTCATTCCCCAGAGAAGGTTTTTAGAGCCTTCTCCATTGCTTTTTTATGTAGCTGCGCCGAATCATGAATTCCGCCCAGCTGCCCTCTGACGGCCCTGCAAGGGTATTGCTGGATTAACAAACCTGCTTTTGCCGGAGCGTCCTCTACTCTTGTACCAATCAGTTTTTCCGCCATTTTCCATGTGCTGCCGCATGGTGCACCCTTCAGGACCCTGACATCCGATATATAGCCGTTTTTAGTGGAGACTTCAAGTTCCGGAAGACCGAATACACTGGAAAAAGGTGCTGTTTCCTCCTTTTCCGGAAGAGTACAGCATATCTCATCCACCTCGATATAGATGCCATATTCAGAAGCTATTTTTTCCAGTTCGATAAATGGAGCCCGGGCCGAACCTCCGGGTACGATCAATGAGGACACACCGGCTTTCCCGGCCATACGAGCAATCACCGGTGTAATATCGGGATGCAGGGAGTAAGTTATTATGGTATCTGCAGTGAATACATCCGGATTGATATCCAGTCTCTTTACAAATTCTTCCGGCTCATCCAGGAAATCGGGTAACCTGGCAGGCAGGGAGGCAGTTTTGATGGTAAAGTCCGAATGTTGACGGAGCGTTTCTATCAATCGGTTGCCGTATTTACCCCTTGTAATTACTCCTATAATTGTCATACACTGGAAATGAAGAATATAGTTATATTATTTACCGGTAAATATTATACAGGTGAAAATATGGATGATATAGATCAATCAAAGGTATATTTTGTATGCAATACATGCAGCTTCGTATTTCAGGCAGACCCCAACTTCATGCCTATAAAATGTCCCCAATGTGGCAGTGAAGACACCGTCCGTACCTGAGAGATGGAAATGAAAGGAAAACTTGTGACAATTGAAGGGATTGACGGGTCGGGCAAGACCACCATAATGGAATACCTGAAACAAAACCCCATTTATTCGGATATTATTTTTACACGCGAACCTACAAAAGACTGGATCGGCCAGGCTGTAATGCGGGCAATCCAGTCGGATGTTGATCCCCTGGCAGAGCTCTTATTGTTCACAGCCGATCATGCAGAACACATCCGAAATACGATCAAACCTGCAATGGAAACTGGCAGAGTGATAATTTCAGACAGGTACTCAGACAGCAGAATTGCCTATCAGTCATCTACCCTTAAGGACAGGTTCAATGAGCCGGTAGAGTGGATCAAGCAGCTGCACAGGGGATGGACCGTTGTGCCCGACCTTACTTTACTGCTTGATATCGACCCCGAAATTGCCGTTTCAAGATGTAACAGTCGTGACGCACAGACCAAGTTTGAAAAGGTGGATTTCCTTTCGGGGGTTCGCAATGTATTCCTGCAACTTGCAGAAGAAAATCCTCAGCGATTTGTAATCATCGACGCATCACAGAGTCTGGAAAAAGTGAAAAAAAAAGTAGACGAAGCCATCAGTGGGCTTGAATGATCAAAGCTCATTGGAGTCGGCAAATTCGATAAGGGCCTCTCCCAGCTGTCTTGCATATTTGGGATTGAGATTAAAACGACCCCGTTTCTGGCCCCCTCTTTCCTTTGCAATTTCCACATATTCTTTTTCATACCGTTCGCTGGTTTCCAGTGAGATGGTAAGATACCATCCTCCACCCATTTTTATTTCATGATACGCTGCTTCAACGTCCTCAAATGTATCTTCATCCATAGTTATCACCTGATTTTTTTATCGTAGTTGTTTTACTGGTATAACTTGTTTGTGCACTGCTGTGGCAACAAGTGCACCTGAAATCCCGGCGTTTTTAAGTTCTGCAATATCTGTCATATCCCGCACACCGCCCCCCAGCAGAAGAGGATGGCAGGATATTTTTGCAAGACGGGAAAGCATGTCAATGTCCATCCCTGAAGAAGTGCCTACACGGTCCAGATCAAGATAAATTATGTCTTTCAGGGGCAACTCATTGAATATTTCTATTGCCAGATTAGGATTTTCAGGGATATCCGATGATTTAGACAGTAATTGACCATTTTTGCGATCTATGCTCACACTTATGCGGCCCGGGTGTCTGGCAGCCAGCTTCCTGATCACATCCATTGAAGCCGTTTCAGTACCCAGCACAAGGGTGTCTGCAATTCGCAGCCATTTATCCGCATCCTCCTGCCTTTCTACACCGACATCCAACATGACATTAGATTTTGATGAAAGAGATTTTAATTCATCAATATTCTCTTTGTTTTTCCCTTCCCCCTGCAGGATATTGAGGTCGGCAATATAGACTTCCCGCGGATTGAGAGTTTCAATTATACCACAGGGACTGGAGATTTCACATACCTGACTGGACAGATGAACCGCCTGGTAGTTTTTCCGGTCTCCTCCCCGGGCATGGACTGCAATACCATTATATATATCCAATACAAAGACAATTCGAAACATATTTAATATGACACTTTATTCCATCCTATAAAAAAGAGGCCATTACATGAAACTGCTGGTTAGTCCTATTAATAACGAAGAAGCAATCTCCGCCCTAAAAGGCGGTGCAGATATTATCGATGTCAAAAATCCAAAAGAAGGATCTCTTGGTGCCAATTTCCCGGGAGTGATCAAAGGGGTAAAGGACGCTGTAGGGGACCAAAAACCCATCAGTGCAGCCCTGGGGGATTTTAACTACAAACCCGGCACCGCTGCCCTTGCTGCCTATGGTGCAGCAGCTGCGGGTGCGGATTATGTCAAAATCGGCCTGTATGATATCCAGACAGAGGAACAGGCCTATGAGATGCTTGCCGGAATCACCGAAGCTGTCAGGACAATGGATAATGTCCCGAAAGTAGTCGCATGTGCATATTCCGATTATACGAGGATCAATTCAATCGACCCGGCCCTCTTACCGGCAATTGGCGCAAAAGCAGGAGTTGACCTGGTCATGGTTGATACGGGGGTAAAAGACGGACGTTCCACCTTCGAGTACCTCAATGAAGCACAACTTAAGGATTTCGTTGAAAAAGCACATGCAAATGGCCTGGAAACGGCACTGGCAGGCAGTATCAAATTCGACGATATAGAAGCAATAAAGGAAATCAAGCCGGATATCCTGGGCGTCAGGGGTATCGTCTGTGGCGGGGATCGTAGTACATCCATCAAGCAGGAACTTGTAGAACAGCTTCGCGCCCGCCTTAGCTAATATTTTTGGACCAAGTATGGTCTCCTCCAACCCACCCATCAAAAAAATAGAAGTATGTGTGGCAGAGGCATACCACCGTGATGCAGGAAGAGGTATTGCCAGGCTTAACAAGGACCTGATGGAAAAGGTTGGAGCCATCAGTGGAGATATAATATCTATTCAGGGTAAGCGTAAAACCTATGCCGTTGTATGGCCCGGCTACCTTGATGATGCAGGTAAAACCATCATAAGGATTGATGGTAACCTGCGTAATAATGCAGGTATAGGTATCGATGATAAAGTCACGATCAAAAAGGTTGAAGCAAAGGATGCCCAGAGGGTTACTCTTGCTACAAACCAGACCATACATTCCAAAAATTACTCACGTTATATTCACCGTATTCTGGAAGGCAGACCACTGGACCGTGGACAAAAGATACGTGTGGAGACAGTCAACACACCGATGACATTTGTAGTAACCGCTACCCAGCCAACCGGCCCTGTGATTGTTACCCGCAATACCAGACTGATGTTGAAGGAAAAACCTGCAGAACAGCTACCAGGAGATGAACAGGTTTCCTATGAGGATATCGGGGGACTGAAAAGGGAAATCGGCTTGATGCGGGAGATGATCGAACTGCCCCTGCGACATCCTGAACTATTCCAGAAACTCGGGATCGATCCTCCGGCAGGTATGATGCTTTATGGACCTCCCGGTACCGGCAAAACCATGATTGCAAAAGCTGTTGCAAGTGAAACCGAAGCCAATTTCCTTTCCATAAGTGGCCCTGAGATCGTTTCTAAATATTACGGTGAAAGCGAACAAAAACTCAGGGAAATTTTCGATGAGGCTGAAAAGGAAGCACCCTCCATTATTTTCATTGATGAAATCGATTCCATAGCTCCTAAAAGGGATGAGGTCAGGGGCGAAGTGGAAAGACGCGTGGTTGCCCAGTTGCTTTCCCTCATGGACGGCCTGAAATCACGTGGAAAAGTTATAGTAATAGCTGCGACCAACCGACCCAACTCCATTGACCAGGCCCTGCGAAGGGGAGGACGGTTTGACCGGGAAATTGAGATTGGGATCCCGGATAGGGAAGGGCGGCTGCAGGTACTTTATGTACATACAAGAGGTATGCCCCTTTCTAACAATGTTAATCTCGAAAGGATAGCAGATACAACATACGGTTTTGTCGGAGCAGATCTTTCCTCACTCTGCAAAGAAGCTGCCATGCATGCACTGCGCAGACTCATGCCCCGGCTGAAAATTGAAGATGAAATCCCTCCGGAAATCATGGATGAACTCACAGTCAATGCTATTGACTTTGAAGAAGCACGCAAAAATGTTGAACCCTCCGCGATGCGGGAAGTTTTCCTTGAAATGGCAGATACCCTCTGGGATGATATCGGGGGAATGGAAAAAGTCAAACAAGATCTCATAGAAGCTGTGGAATGGCCCCTTAAATATCCGGAACTGTTCGAAATAACTGCCACCCGCCCTCCCCTGGGAATTATGCTTTACGGGCCACCGGGCACAGGTAAGACCCTGCTGGCACGGGCAGCAGCCGGGGAAAGTAATGCCAATTTCATAAGCATAAAGGGACCGGAATTATTAAGCAGATATGTCGGGGATTCCGAAAAAGCGGTCCGAGAAACGTTTCGCAAAGCACGGCAGGCATCTCCTTCAATCATTTTTTTCGATGAAATCGATTCGATTGCACCCAAAAGACAGGATAACTTTGGCGGGGAAGGGGCCGAGAGGGTAATTAGCCAGATTCTTACCGAGATCGATGGCATAGAGGAGTTGAAGGATATTGTCATAATTGCCGCCACCAACCGCCCTGAGATGGTGGATCCGGCACTGCTCAGACCGGGCCGTTTTGACAGGCTCATACATGTAGATCTGCCTGATTCAGCCGGCAGGGAAGCAATTCTTGGCATCCACCTGAGGGGCAAGCCCCTGTCAGAAGATGTGAATATACATGAGCTGGCCGGACTTACGGATGGTTATTCCGGGGCTGATATAGAGGCTATTTGCAGGGAAGCTTCAATGCTTTCAATCAGGGAAAATGTCCGGCCTGCCATGAAGCGGGAGGATGTAAAAAGGTTAGCCCACTCAATTCGCATCAACAATCAACACTTCAGGACGGCGATTGAAAATTTCAAAAATGCAAAGGCCGGTTATGAACGTGAATTACCACTTGGCTAAAGCCCAGGCAGCTTCCTGCTTCATACCTTTTCCCAACCGAAACAGGTCCACAGGCTCCACCCGTAGTTCCTACGGTGGTACATAAAGATACGGAAAACGGAGATTAAAGTAAGGTAGTACAAAACTACTTTAAATTGTAAACCATTTTTTATTCTGTACTATTTATAAGGGGAGGTAACATGTTGAGACAGAGATTTATAATGGATACCACCGGGCTTACCGATATTCAGGCCCGCCAGTCACTGGGACAGGACACCATCTGCGCAGGTATGAAAGAAATTCTGGACCTGATAGCAGATGCCCGGCTGCATCTGCAGATCAGCTGCTATGTCCCCTTCCCTTCCGTTTATAATGAACTTCAGGAATTTGCCAATAACAATAACTGTGACCCTGAAGTCGTGGCAAAGATCGATACCTGGCTTGTCAAGAAAACCCCTGACAGGTATGAGGTACAGATTCCCTCCCGTATTTTTCACGAATACGTATCCTACATGAGGGAGAGAATCAACAAAGGCATGAATGTGGCAGAAGAAGCAATCCGTGAGGCTTCCCGTGAGTGTCTTATCCAGAATTCACAGGCAAAAAGCAAACATATGGTGGAGAAGGATATCGATCGCGAAGTAGTGGGTTCCGTTGTGAACAAATTCCGCAACAAATACCGCTCAGCCCTGCGTTACGGAATACTGGACAGTGCACCTGATATCGATGTGCTACTGCTGGCAAAAGAGCTTGATGCAGCTGTAGTTGCCAAGGACTACGGGATCCAGAAATGGGCCGAACAACTGGGCGTGAGGTTTGTTCCCGCCGAAACATTTCCCCGGATGTTGCAGGAATATCTCAGGCATACATCCCGTTAAGCACCTGCCACAAAAGCAAACAATGCCATGAACATAGCCAGTTTGAAGCGTTTTGAGGAGAGGGCGGGGTCATTTTTCAACACTGCATAAACAGCCGCGATAAAAAGCAGGTCAGCAATACCCACCAGAGGAAGGTAATATTCACCCAGCATGGAATTCAGGTAAGGGTAGGGGCTGGAAGCGATACCTATCAGGGCAAGGGCCGAAGCTACAAAACCTGCCTGTTTTTTCCCGATGAGAATGGGGAGAGTAGTTGCTCCTGCTTCCATATCTCCCTCCATATCCTCGATATCCTTCACAATTTCACGTGCAATTGTCGCCAGGGTTGCAAGCAGGAATAATACCGAAAGGACATACAATCCTTCTATCCCAAATATAGCGGCACCGAAAAGGAAAGTAGAACCTGTCAGGTAACCCACCGCAACGTTGCCAAAAAAGGGAGTCGTCTTAAGATTACGGGCATACAGGACAAGCAGGAGAGAATTGAAAAGAGCTATTAAAGCACAGACCAGATTAATAAACCAGGCAATGGCGATTCCGATTATGAAAAGGAATGCAGCAAAGAAAAACGCCTGTTTCTTACTTACCTTCCCAGAAGGAATTGGCCTGTCAGGCCTGTTTATCGTATCAATACCCACATCAAAATAATCATTGATGGTATTGCCGGCCCCGGTTACAAGTATTACTACAATCCCCACACCCCCTGCCTCAAAAAATGGAAAGGCCTGAAGGGTTTGTTCAAAAATCATTCTAAAGGCGATTAACACACCAATCACTGCGGCAAAGGCTGCCATTGCACAATTGGCAATACGCATTAATTGGAAATAAGCGTGCATTAAACCGGCCCGCCTTTATGCTCTTCCTGCTTCAAGCATGCGATCAAGGGCTTTTTTGGCCTGCACTGTGACCTTTTCCTCTACCCTGATCTCATATTCTTCATTTTCCAGACAATCCAGAACAGATGCAGGGTCGATGGTTTTCATATCCGGACAGATCGCATATTCGGAGCAGGGGTAAAAGTGCTTATCCGGATTTTCCTTGCGCAGACGATGGAGAAGACCGTTTTCCGTAGCTATAATGAATTCTTTTGAATCCGAAGAGGAGCAATATCTTGTCATTCCTGTAGTGCTTAAAATGTGATCTGCTTTTTCAAGCACCTCACGCCTGCATTCCGGATGGGCCAGAATATCGGCGTCTGCATGGGATATTTGAGATGAATCCACATCTGATTCAAGCATATGGTTGTGGGTCGGACAGTAGCCATCCCAGAAAATTATTTCTTTGTCAGTGTTCCTGGCCACATGGTCTCCCAGGTTTTTGTCAGGAATGAACAGTACTTTCGCACAATCCAGTGAGTTGACAACTTTGACAGCATTGGCGGATGTGCAGCATACATCACTTTCTGCTTTCACCTCTGCACTACTGTTTACATAGGACACAACCATCGCATCGGGATGTTGTTTTTTGGCTTTTCTTACCTCATCTGCAGTAGCCATTGCCGCCATTGGGCAGCGTGCAAACCTGTCCGGAATGAGAACTTTCTTTTGGGGGCTCAGGATAGCAGCGCTTTGCGCCATGAAATCCACGCCACAAAAAACAATAATATCAGCGGGCTGCTCAACTGCCTGACGGCTCAGGCCAAGTGAATCACCTACAAAATCAGCTAAATCCTGTACATCGCCACGGCAGTAATTGTGGGCAAGGATCACCGCATTTTTTTCTTTTTTCAAGACATTAATCCTGTCTATTATAGCCTGCTTATCCTGCATATTACCACTGCAATCCCGGGATAATGAATTCCGGGCGAATACATAGATTATATAACATATAAGTTTATGCGATTTCAGGTTCCCACATTGAAGGATTGGGTCAGCTTCTTCAAGGTAGAAATTACGGAAAGAGGAGCCAGATAACTTGTTTTTGGATTTGTGGGAGAAGGCACATTTTCCACCCTGGAGGTGAATCTTCCAAACTCACCTTCTACTGCGATCTCATGGATATTTCTTGTCAGGGCAGGGTTGACCACTATCCTGACCCTGGTATTATCAAATCCAATCCCTGCAAGGCTGAGAGTAGCAGCCACATTCACATTTGCAGGGAATGCCTGTACCGCCTCAGTTGCAGAGCCTTCAAAAAGAACAGTTCTGCCGGTTATGGAATCAATATCGATATTATTTTCAAGGACATAGGGGGCTCCCCTCAATCCCCCGGGGGGTTTTTCGGTTGTCAGGGTGACTGAATGCAGAGCAGCTGCAGAAGCCGAAATCAAGCCATCTATTCCGCAGATGGCACCAGAGGGAACGTAAATCCGGCAATTTTTTTCACGGGCTATGTTTTCGGTCATTTCAAGAAGTTGTGTGTCAGCAAAAGCCCCGACACTTACTACCATGACATCACATTTGGCATGTAACGCCGTGGGAACCACTTCATAAACCGCCTGCTGGGAAGCACATTCTACCACCAGATCTACCTCCCTGACCATTTCAACAATTTCCATGATCTCTGGATCAAAATTTTCCAGTGAACTTTTCACCCTGTTCAGGGATTGCTCATGGCGGTCATATATAGCATAGAGTTGTGCTTCAATCTGGCCATTATCAATAGCCTTGCAGATTTCTCCACCAATGGCACCACAACCGAAAACTCCTATTTTAAGCATTAATGAGACTCCTTTATGTTCTAGAGGGCCAGCACATAAAAGTATTATCATTACAAAGCATATTAAAACTCCCCGGACATAAAGTAAAACTGGTGAAAAGGATGCTGAGAGGACAGATAGAGAGTTTCATCCGGGAAGATCTGGGTTATTATGATATCTCATGCCAGATGGTGCCGGACACGATTGCAGAAGCAGTGATTTTTGCAAAGCAGGATTGTGTGGTTGCCGGTGTGGAGGTTGCAGAGGCCATATTTGATTATTTTGATATCGAATATACAAGAAAGGTTGCAGAGGGAGAAAGGATACAGAATAACGATGTGTTCTTTGAACTTAAAGGGAGAACTGTATCCCTACTGCGTGCTGAGAGATTGACCTTGAACTTCCTGGGACACCTGAGCGGTATTGCGACCCTTACAAGAAATTGCGTGGAAGTGGCACATGAATGTTCTGATGCAGTTGTGGCTGCAACCCGTAAAACAACCCCGGGAATCCGGGAGTTCGAAAAAATGGCTGTAATCGCGGGCGGTGGGGACCCCCACAGGTTCAATCTCTCCGATTCCATAATGATAAAGGACAACCACAGGAATATAATGGGTCTGGAAAATGCGATCCTCAAAGCAAAAGAAATGGCAAGCTTTACCCAAAAAGTAGAAGCTGAAGTTGAATCCGCACCCGATGCAATCCTGGCTGCAAGGATGGGAGTGGACATCGTTATGCTGGACAATATGTCCCCTTCAGAAATTATATCAACCCTGGAGAATTTACGTCACGAGGGATTAAGGAATAAGGTAATAGTAGAGGTATCGGGAGGGATAAACGCCGAAAACCTTGCAGAATACGCAAAAACAGGAATTGATGTAATCTCTATGGGCTCCCTGATCCATAAAGCACAATGGGTCGATCTGAGTATGGAGATGAAAGACTCTTTTATGTCATAAACTTTATATTGGTTTCCAGTAGTGTATTTAGGCAGTATTTAGATAACAAGTTATGAAAAAAATCGTGGCGAGGGGAACATGGAATTCAAAAAAATGATCGTATGCCTGCTCTTGATAGCAGCCTTGTCCTCAATGGTATTTGCAGGATCTGCCTCTGCAAAAAGTATTCTTTATGAAGGCACCATTGATGCAGGAGATGGGTACCAGATAAATAATTATGTCATAGATGTAGGCGATGTGTTCCCTTCAAATGACTATGCATCTTTTTATGTATATGAAAAGGACACTGAGGTGATGGACAAGGGGCTGGATATTAACAGCAGTTTTACCTTTGAAATTGAAAATGAAGATGTGGAAGTAACGTTGATAGACACCATTGATGCTCTTGTACCCCGTGCCGAAATAGCCATTACAATTACCGATGAGGACATTGTCAATACAAAGGGAGTTGTCGATGGTGGTCATGAAAAGGCGGAATTTTCCGGTACACCCATTATTGAAATTACCAAAAGTGTAAGTTCAAATACCATACAAGCAGGTGATTCAGTAACAGTTACTGTCAGCGCAGAAAACAAAGGGGATGACGATGCAACTGACCTCAGGTTTTCCAACAACCTCCCCGAGAAATTCATCCTGGAGGAAACTTTCGTAAGCCAATCCGGAAAGATGTCTCTGGACGTTGGGGAGTCACAACAAATTTTTGTCTATCGCATCAAATCAACAGAGCCCGGCACATTTACACTCAAACCCACTACTGCAACCTTTTCTAACAATGCGGGAGTCGATTTCCCACAGACAAGTTCCAATACTCCCACAATCACAGTAGAAGGCGAACCTGCAGCCATGGCAGATGTGGAAGTCTCGGCAGATCTCCAGGAAGCTGTTATACCCAGGGGAGAAAGTACTGAAGTAACATTACTCATAAGAAATAACGGTGAAGGGGATGCTGAAGCTGTTTCAGTGGATATACAGCTTCCTGACGGACTTGAATATGAAAGTGGGGACAGTGAGATAGAGATTATCAGTGATACACCCACAATATACCTGCAAACCCTGGGAGTGCAACAGCAAAAGGAATTCACTTTCAACGTCAAAGCAGAAGAAACGGGAAGTTATCCTGTGACAGCCTCCTATTCCTACATAAGTGCTGAAGACCCTGAAGCAGAAGAAATAAACAGTGAAACAACAACAAATGCACTGGAAGTCACAAAAGGCAAATACGATGTGATCTTCGAACAGCCGCTATATGTATATATCGTGCCTGTAGTCATCATTCTCGGGGCAGCAGCATGGATATATTACCGCCGCCAACAATACCGCTTTTAAATATTATCTGGAGGAATTAATTGCTCAACATACTTATGGTCGGAAACGGACAGTGTGGCAACCGTATTCTGGACTCTATAAACAGGCAGGCATTCGGCTCCAAAAGTCGGTTTGCTAAATTCTACTCAAAACAACAGTATAAAAGTAACGTGGAAACCCTTGCCATAAATACTGCCGTAAACGACCTCAAGGAAATGAAATATACCAAAGCAAAGGATCGAATCCATATACCTCACCTGCACGGAGTTGGTGCAAACAGAAATGTGGGAAGGAAAGTTTTTGATGAAAATAAATCCCAGATTATGCGCAATCTCGATGAGAGAGGCAGTTTCGATATTGCTTTTGTTATAACTTCTGCCTCCGGGGGTACAGGGTCATCCTTTACTCCTTCCCTGATTCGGGAATTGAAAGAACAAAATGATTATCCGGTATATGCAGTCGTTATCCTGCCTTTCAGGGAAG
Source organism: Methanohalophilus halophilus (assembly GCF_001889405.1). Classification (NCBI taxonomy): domain Archaea; kingdom Methanobacteriati; phylum Methanobacteriota; class Methanomicrobia; order Methanosarcinales; family Methanosarcinaceae; genus Methanohalophilus; species Methanohalophilus halophilus. The sequence continues at coordinate 766,837 of NZ_CP017921.1, read as the reverse complement.
AAGGGACATTGTACCTGCAAAATGCCGCATTTGCTCTCAAAGACATAAGGGAAAGTGGAGTTGACGGGATAATCCTTGCAGATAACCAGTACCTCAAACAGATGGGCGGAGATGTGGAAACTGCATATGATTCCATAAATGAGATGATTGCAAAAAGGCTGATCTTCCTGCTGGATTCCCTGGACAGCGAGATGATGATGGTCACCGATCTCGGTGATTTCAAGACTGTTATGAGTGGAGGAGCCGGGATTGCTACTATTGGTTACTACGAAGCAGACGGGGAGGTACCTATCAGAACAGCCATACAAAAGGCGATATCTCCCAGCGGATTACTGTTTAATACCAATGTTTACGAGGAAGCAAGCAGGTCCATGATGATCATCAAGGGTGACAAGAGTTACCTGAGTATCGATGAAATCTCTACGGAAGTTGAGAAACTTTCTGATTCAGTAGGCCATGTTTTCAAAGGAATAATTGTCCGCAAAGGTGAATATCCCCGGGTACTGTCTGTCCTTACCCTTGAATCCGCTTCCGAACTGGAAGAACTTTATCATCTTGCAGTCGATGCTATCAATACCGAAAAAGAGAAAAAGGAAAGAGTCCAGGAAGATAAGGAAGTCGATAAGGCATTCTCCCAGATCGAAGGCCTGGAACCGCATTACTGAAATGATGTGCAATGTTTCCAGGGAAGGACATGCCACAAACAGACAATATCATCGAAATCCGTGGATTGGAAAAGGTCTATGGTGATGGGGTCGAGGTAAAGGCGCTTGATGGACTGGACCTTGATGTGAAAAAAGGTGAATTCCTTTCAATAGTTGGCCCTTCCGGTTCCGGCAAAAGTACCTTGTTACACATGATAGGTATTCTGGACACACCCACAAAAGGCACTATCCTGATTGACGGTCAGGATGTCACCAGCATGGATGACCAGCAACGATCCAGTGCACGAAACAAATTGCTTGGCTTTATATTCCAGTACCATCATCTTTTACCCGACTTCACCGCACTGGAAAACGTTATGATGCCTCTTTTGATAGCCGGCAGGAAAAAGGATGACGCTACCAGAGAAGCTGAAAAACTGCTCAATGAAGTTGGATTGGAAGACCGTCTCCACCATTTTCCGGGCCAGCTTTCAGGAGGGCAAAACCAGCGTGTTGCCGTGGCAAGAGCACTTGTAAACCACCCAAAGATCGTCATCGGGGACGAACCTACCGGGAATCTGGACAGCCATTCCAGTGACAAGGTCTATGAGCTTTTAAGGAAGCTGAATAGGGAATTTGACCAGACATTCATTCTGGTGACCCATGATGAAAACATGGCCCGCAAAACCGACAGAATCGTCAGGATCGTAGATGGCAAAATTACTGAATAAGGGAATAGCATGGAATACAGAGAAGGAAAGATAGGAAGGGTATTTGTCCTCAGGGTAGATGACGGTGAAGATATAATAGAGAGCATAACGGCCCTGGCAGAAGAAAAAACTATAGAAAAGGCATTCCTTTTCATGCTGGGAGCATGCAGGACCTCAAATCTGGTCACCGGCCCACTCAAAGATATGATCCCTCCAGAACCCATGTGGAATTCATTTGTGGACCCGCACGAAATAATCGGTATTGGCAACATAATGCTTGAGAATAAAAAACCCGTAGTTCATCTCCATACCGGTCTGGGCAGGGATGGAAAAGCCAGTATTGGATGCATGCGAAAACACAATGAAGCCTTCATGGTAACGGAAATTCTTCTTCTTGAAATTGACGGAATGGATGCTTTACGCAAATTTGACAGTACAAGAGGATTTGCCCCAATCAATTTCGCGAAAAAAGAGGATTAAATACATATCTGCTTTAGCCTATTGAGCGCGTGGGATTTACACTCTATTTCGGCCGATATGTCATTTTCCAGATCTCTCATGAATTTATCAAAAGATAATTTTAATTTATAGTAACGGCGAGGCCTACCTCGATCCTTTGATACCTTCTGATCCCAGGACTCAACTATACCTTTTTTGCAGAGAGGTTTCATGGCAACACTTACTTCTGGCTGTCTCAAGCCGGTGAGATTTTCAATCTGGCTTGATGTAAGCGAATCGCCATCAATAAGGCAGGTCATAGCTAGAGCTTCTATGCGGGAGAGGTACAGGTTTTGAAGTAGGTCTGCAATCTCCCTTTTGCTGGAATCAAGCTTTATGAAAGCAGCATCATTCATAAAGGGAGAAAGATGGCTCCATTAATATATATTTTATGAATACATTATAGGAAGATACGTACAAAACATTAGCAACACGAATTTCAGGGACAAGAATATTATATATACAGTAATTTCCTATTCAGTAAACAAAGTCCAAGGCGGAATTATCATGAGTTACAGGGCAGAAGAAGCAGGATACCGGATAGAAAAGATTCATGCAAGAGAGATATTGGACTCCAGGGGAAATCCCACAGTGGAGGTTGATGTGTTCACACCAAAGGGTTTTGGCAGGGCCAGTGTCCCTTCAGGAGCTTCCACAGGAACAAACGAAGCCATTGAGATGCGGGATAAGGAGGATGAACGCTACAATGGTAAAGGTGTCCTCGATGCCGTGGACAATGTCAATACAACAATAGCCGGAGAACTGACTGGTTATGATGTGCGCAGCCAGAGGGAGATCGATGGATTAATGATAGCCCTTGACGGAACCGACAACAAGATTACTTTCGGTGCAAATGCCATCCTGGGTGTTTCAATGGCTGTTGCCAATGCAGCTGCAGATTCGCTCAATATGCCCCTGTACAGGTATCTTGGAGGATCGAATTCCTTTGCACTCCCCGTTCCCACAATGAACGTCCTTAACGGGGGCAAGCATGCAGGCAATGGTCTTGCAATCCAGGAATTCATGATCCAGCCCAAAGGTACTGATACTTATTCAAATGCCCTGCAGATGGGAAGCGAGACCTATAGTGCCCTGGGGAAGGTCCTGGAAGACAAATATGGTGCTTCTGCAACCAATGTGGGATATGAGGGAGGATATGCTCCACCCATTGACCAGACAGTGGATGCCCTGGATGCCCTGGTAAGTGGCATAGAAGAAGCGGGATATACCGAGTCCGAGGTAACCATCGGGATGGACGCCGCTGCCTCTGAGTTTTTCGATGGGGAGAACTACAATATCGACGGGACCACCATGACCGGAGCAGAACTTACCGATTTCTACGTCGACCTGATTGACACATACCCTATAGTAATGATTGAAGATCCCTTCCACGAGGAAGCCTTTGAGGATTTCGCAAACCTCACCAATGAAGCCTGGGAGACCATCATTGTGGGAGATGACCTGTTTGTCACAAATGTTTCAAGGCTTGCCAAAGGTATCGAGATGGAAGCCGCAAATGCCCTGCTGCTCAAGGTAAACCAGATAGGTACTCTTTCTGAGTCTTTCGATGCTGCAAGCATGGCATTCCGCAGCGGCTATAATGTAGTGGTAAGCCACAGGTCTGCAGAAACCGAGGATGCAATGATTGCAGATATTTCAGTGGCAATCGGAGCGGATCTCATCAAGACCGGAGCTCCTGCCAGAGGGGAAAGAACTGCCAAGTACAACCAGCTTCTGCGTATTGAAGAAAATCTGGGAGATGCTGCACGTTATGTGCAGCTCTGAAACTTTATGTTCGAATTCAGGATTGCCCGCAGGCATATCGCTTCAAAACAGCGCAATACATTCTTTTCCATTCTTGCTGTAGCCCTTGCTGTAGTGGTTATTGTAGTCCTGATGTCCCTTATGACCGGGTTTACCGATGAACTGATAGAAAAGACAGTGGAAAACTCTCCTCATATAGTGGTGTATCCTGCAGAGGAAAGGGATGCAGGCATACACCTTTATGATTATTATAAATCTGTAATAGAAAGCACACCCGCAGTTATTGCTTCTTCTGCATACCTTGAAAAACAGGCCGTTATTACATATCGGGATAATTCCGCAGGGATCAACATATTCGGAGTGGATCCACCTGATGAAGACAATGTGATGCACATTAAACCCGATATCGTGGAGGGGACTTATGAAGACCTTGCCAGAAGTGGCAAAGGTATCCTTATCGGGGATGACCTGGCCAATGATCTGGAAGCAAGACCTGGTGAATGGGTACAGATAACCTCCCCTCAGGCCGGCGACCTATCCCTGAAAGTTATCGGGATCTTTGACAGCGGTACTGGTCGGGACAAAAGTGTTGCCTATGCAAGACTGGAAACCCTGCAGGATTTTTATGATGAGAAGGGAACAATCACTGCAATATCCATGCGTGTCACAGATCCATATAATGCAGAAGTAATCGCTTCGGAAATTGAAAAAGAAACAGGCCTAAGAGCTGATAGCTGGATTGAGATCAACAGTCAACTTCTGGAGTTACTCAATACCCAGAAGGTGTTTGTGTGGCTTTACTATATCCTGATCTATATAACCGCAGGATTTGGTATCGCCAATACACTGATCAATATTGTCATGGACAAGAAAAGTGAGATCGGAATGCTCATGGCAATGGGCACTTCCAGAAAAAGCATCACTAAAATATTCCTGATAGAATCCACAATCCTGGGAGCTTTCGGCCTGCTGCTGGGTCTTGTACTGGGATATTTTACAGCTGTGGCAATTGGGTCCTACGAAATAGAATTACCTGCCGAAATGTATCTGGGACTTACACGTATGCCCATGAAAATTGAGGCAATGAATTTCCTTTATGCCGCCATCTTTGCTTTTATAATAAATATGATCGCCGGAGTGTATCCGGCAAGAAAAGCATCAAAACTGGATCCCGTAGAAGCCATAGAAAGTATATGATTCAGAAATCAAGAAGAGAACTCTGGTTACCGTTTTCAGGAATCTTTTCCTTTTCAGGTTCCCTTATTTCGGCATTCATCTGACACCCATTGTCGGCAGGTTTGGTTTTTGAAAAATCAAAAAGCCCTTTTTGTCTGGAATCATGATCCAGGGTTGCTATATTCACCCCGAATACCGAAAGGATACGTTCCACCGGCGGGAGGAGCTGTTTCTGGATATAGTAATCAACATCCAGGGCTATGTTGTGCTGCCTGACATACTCAGGGTCTTCCGCACGATTTACAAAAAGGTCCTTGCCCGCAACTATCACAAAGGGGATTCTCTCTCCGATGGAAGGACGCATGCCGGTGCGCTGTTCTATCTTCTCCACAACGGTGAGATGAGGTTGTTTGTTCTTGTAACTTGAAGGGCTCTTGGAAAAGGTCTTTGTCAGTACCAGATCATCAATAATATCAGAATCCCGGGTGACGTCCAGATTGCGCACCCTGTCCACAGTGGTTTTCACATGTTCCACTGCCTTTTCGACATTACCTTCTTTCAGTACATATTCCAGTACCCGGTTTAACATATTGGATGTCAGCTCACACCAGTCACGCCTGACGGTTTCCAGACCCTTAACCTTGATCTTATCCTTCCAGCCGTCTCCCGCAGGTTCAAACAGCCATTGAGCATAGCGTTTCTTTGCTACAAGCAGGACACGCCTGGCGGTGGCTTCGAACTCAAGTTCCATGGGATCCGGCAGGGATGCGGTTACCAGGGAAGCAACTTTGCTGCCCACCCGGGCAGATTCCTCCAAAGTAAGGTCATCAGGAGATATTTCCCTGTTGTCTTTATCCATACAGTGCACAAAAACACTGTCCGTATCCCCGTAAACAATGGAAAGGTTAACTTGTTTATCATCAGGTCTAATCTCGCCTGCTTCATCCCTGAAATAGACTTCGTCATTCCTGAGAATCACACCGCCTATCTGGCTGCAGACAATCTCCTCTGTGCGGGCGATGTTTTCCCTGCCAATACTTGTTACTGAGCCGGCCATTCCCAGACTGTACAGACGTGCCCGGGCATAACCGGAATAACCATAAAAACTGTTGAGCAGGATTTTCAGAGCAAGCTGGGTGGCATCAAGAACACGGTGTTGGTTTTCATCACTGGTCTTTTTCATTATTTGCTTGGTTTCACTGCGCCTTCTCAAAAGGTCCTCGAGTACCGAGGGTACGATGCCTTTGTATAGACGGGGTTTGACAAATTTATCCCCGGTAGGAGAGATTATAAGATCATCTGCTTCCAGATTGGTGTTTTCCACAACGGTAGTATAGCAGAGATTGTGGGCCATTATAATGGTGGGATAAAGCGACTTATAATCCAGCACAAGAACGTTTTCATGTAACCCCTTATGAGGCTCAAGGACTGCTCCTCCTTTAAGGTTCTCATTCATCTTCCGTCTTTGCTGGGAAGTGTGTTCATCGGGTTTGGATGACATGACCCTGTTCTGCTTGCCATATTCACTCAGGAGCAACTGTTCGACCATATTGGTCTGGCCACCGCTTATAACATCCTGAAGCAGAGTGCCGCTGACCTGGGATACCGCTATATGTTTATCGAGTAATTTTAGTTGCAGAAGCAGTTCAAGGGCAAGCTCGGAGTCACGTCTGGCATAATTGATAAATTCGTAGAGTTTGGCACCGTCATCTTCCCAGTATTCTTCCATGTCCTGAGGGGAAACATCCAGTTTTTCCTTGTCGAGCAATTCATGGGAGACATTCCTGAGTGTATAACGTTTCAGGCTGAATTCCTGCCTGATCAGGGGCAAAACATCGACAACGGCCCTGCCGGGGATATCAACCAGGGTGCGAGTGCCTATTTTCCTGTAACCCAGGCTCCTGCCGTCCCTACCTACATCGGATTTAATCCTGTGGCCATTTGTGTTGAGAATGGATACGCGATCGGTTATATATGGAATATCAAAATCATTGCTGTTGTAGCCGGTCACTACGTCGGGATCGTATTCCCTGAATATCTCAAAAAACCTGGATAGCATGGAAGCTTCATCCTGACATGCTTCCACATCCCCGTCAAGCCCCTCCGCAGGTTTGGCTATCAGGACTATGGTTTCTTTACCCTGATAGGCCGGTGCAAAGGAGATACTGATCATTATAACCGGAGAGGTTTCAGGAGTGGGCATATTGCCGTCCACTGGCAAACACTCTATGTCAAAAGCCAGGTTTCGCAGAGGTGCAGGTTCCTTTCTTTCAAATTCTTCCACATTCTCACTGCTGCAGGTTATATTGCAGAGGGGGAGGTCCTGCAGGGAACCCTGAGGGGTTATCCGCATCCAACCCATCCCATGCAGGTTCCTATCAATTAGAAAGCGGTTCCTGAATAGGATGTCTGCCTCATAGATCTCTTTTACAGCAGGCATGGCGGCTATATCATCCCTGATCTCCGGCACGTTACCCGGATCATGGGTGATTATCTTTAACATATGGGTGGCTGTGGTCTGGTAGCCTACCGGTTCAAACCTCTCAACCTCTTCTATGGCTTTCACCTGCTCGAACTTTTGTTTGATAGCAGATGCAACCTGTTCCAGATCTGCATTACAGTTGACATAAAAATAAGGTTCGAAACCAGGTACCTGACAGCATATACTTTTACCTTCTGAGGAACGCCCAAACAGGCGTATTACAGGAGAGTTGTCCTGTCTGAAGTAGTCGGCATCTATGAGCTGGAATTCTAGCTGATCAGGTAGGTTTGTGGCCATGGTTTTCACTGTGAAAAGGTGATTGATTATGGGTATGCAGTATGAGTTTTCTTATTTATAACTTAAACCCTGTGACATATCTATAAAAAGTAAAGTGTTTGGAATTCATACCAAACAATCGCTGGGAAAAAGAGCAAGGAAAATATTTTAACCCTGTGATGGAAAACTGCAACCATAGTCGAATATGATTTACTTTGCAGCCACCTTTGCACACTCATCTTTTGCCATGGCTGTGAGCTTTTCGACTTGCTTTAACCAAGTTCCAAATCTTCATCCATTCCTGTTCCATAACCAGGACTGCCTTGAAAAACAAAAGCAGTCTGTCTGCGCTGGAGGCGTGTATGTGCACCAGTAAAGTGTAAGGGCCAAAAGAAGGGGCGGCGTTTCAGATTGTATTGAAACACCGCCCTCACATGTTTCTGATAGCCTTCGTGAGCGTTCAAAATATGCTTTAGAAGCCCGCGAAGACATTGATGCTGCGATCAGGTGAGATCGAAGCGGTCAAGGTTCATTACCTTGTTCCACACCGCTACAAAGTCGTTCAGAAACTTCTCCTGGGAGTCCTCACTTCCGTAGACTTCCGCAAGGGCCCGAAGCTGGGAATTCGAACCGAAGATGAGGTCGACACGGGTGCCGGTCCACTTGAGTTCGTCTGTTGTGTAATCACGGCCCTCGAATACATCGTCCGAAGTTGCCTTCCACTCCGTGCTCATGTCGAGCAGATTCACGAAAAAGTCATTGGTGAGCGTTTCTGGCCGCTTGGTGAAAACACCGTGCTGGGACTGTTCGAAGTTGGTATTCAAGACGCGCATGCCGCCCAGGAGAACGGTCATCTCAGGAGCTGTCAATGTCAGCAGTTGAGCCCGATCCACCAGCAGTTCCTCTGCCGATACAGAGTATTTGGTTTTCAGGTAGTTACGGAAACCGTCTGCTTTGGGTTCTAGTACATCGAATGCCTCAACATCAGTTTGCTCATCTGATGCATCCGTGCGTCCCGGCGTGAAGGGAACAGTCACATCATGACCGGCATTCTTTGCTGCTTGCTCAATACCTGCGCATCCACCCAGGACGATCAAATCGGCAAGCGAGACCTTCTTGTCACCTGACTGGGAGTTGTTGAACTCCTTTTGGATTCCCTCAAGGATCTCAAGCACAGTCGCAAGTTGTTCAGGCTCGTTGACTTCCCAATCTTTTTGTGGCGCAAGACGAATGCGCGCCCCGTTCGCCCCACCTCGATTATCGGAGCCACGGAACGTGGACGCCGATGCCCAGGCAGTCGAAACCAGTTGGGAGACAGACAGTCCCGAGGCAAGGATCTTGCTCTTGAGGTCTGCGATATCCTGTGCATCGATAAGCTCATGATCCACTTCAGGAACCGGGTCCTGCCAGATCAGTTCCTCTTGCGGGACCTCCGGACCGAGGTAGCGTGAGCGTGGACCCATGTCACGGTGAGTCAATTTGAACCAGGCGCGTGCAAAGGCGTCCTTGAATTCCTCGGGGTTTTCCAGGAAGCGTCTTACGATGGGTTCGTAGATTGGGTCGAACTTCAGCGAGAGGTCCGCGGTGGTCATCATCGGCCGATGTTTCTTCGATGGGTCGTGGGCGTCAACGATCATATCGTATTCGTCTACGTCCTTGGCCAGCCATTGATTGGCTCCGGCCGGACTCTTGACCAGCTCATACTCATATTTTAACAATACCCTCAGATAGCCCATGTCAAATTTGGTAGGATTCGGTTTCCAGGCGCCCTCGATACCACTGCTGATTGTATCGCCGCCTTTACCGCTGCCAAAGCTGCTCTTCCATCCGAGACCCTGTTCCTCGATGGGTGCTGCTTCGGGTTCAGGCCCTACATAGGACGCCGGACCGGCACCATGACATTTACCGAAAGTGTGTCCACCAGCGACCAGCGCCACGGTTTCCTCATCGTTCATGGCCATGCGCGCGAAGGTCTCGCGGACGTCATGTCCGGAGGCGACCGGATCAGGATTGCCGTTTGGCCCTTCCGGGTTCACGTAAATGAGACCCATCTGCACTGCAGCAAGAGGATTTTCGAGCTCCCGGTCACCGGAGTAGCGCTTGTCTTCAAGCCACTGGCTCTCGTTTCCCCAGTAAATATCCTCTTCCGGTTCCCAGATATCTTCGCGCCCGCCACCGAAGCCGAAGGTCTTGAGTCCCATGGACTCAAGCGCACAGTTGCCGGCGAGAATCATCAGGTCGGCCCAGGAGATCTTTCTGCCGTATTTTTGCTTGATCGGCCAGAGCAAACGGCGCGCTTTGTCAAGGTTCACATTATCCGGCCAGCTGTTGAGAGGAGGAAAGCGCTGGTTGCCGGAGCCTCCACCCCCACGACCGTCACCCATGCGGTAGGTGCCTGCACTGTGCCATGCCATCCTGATGAAGAGCCCTCCATAGTGACCGTAATCGGCCGGCCACCATTCCTGCGAGTCGGTCATCAGCGTATAGAGGTCCTTTTTCAGAGCCTCCAGATCGAGTTTCTTGAATTCCTCAGCGTAGTTGAATTCTTCTTCCATCGGATTGGATTTGGAAGAATGCTGGTGCAGAATGTTAAGATTTAACTGATTCGGCCACCAATCGTGGATCGACGTGCCGCCCCGGGCAGTAGATCCCATTAACGGGTCCTTGCTTTCCTCGTTCATGATTTTCCCCTTTCATTGTTTGGATTTATGCACTGTGCTGCTATGAATATCGTGCTTCGGTGCTCATCTTTCTAGTTAACGTTAGCAGATCGATCGAAAAAAACTAAACCAGTAACAGCTAAGATAGATGATTTACTATACCCTCACACCAACTAAGCTTTTAGTTTTGCTCTATTAATAGATTTTGGAGTGCTGTAAGAAATGCTCTAAAAAAGATGTCATGAATTCTATTTAATAGTTGATCCTTGGATGGATATCGAACGGTAACCAAATGCATACGAAATTTTCAATAAGGGTTTAGCATTCTACAATAATACAAATGCGCCTATCAGGGCAATACATATCCGAATTCATTTTTAACCTCAGAATTAAGGTCACAACGATAGGCAGCCACCACACCAAAGCAATTTTTCAGGATCCTGCAAGCCTAAGTTGGCTATTTTTCTTCAGTTATTGTGCCCTCTGCTTCCATTGTTTATCAGATAATTCAACATCTTGCTGCCATCAATAAAGGTGATTTTGTACTCCATAGATTTCACTATTACATCATGATAGGCAGCTTTCTTACAATGAGGGCAATTTATGTGAATAAACATTTATCCCACACACCTCAATTTAGTAGTTCTGATTTTGGCTAAAGCTGTTAAATATTAGTTAGCAGGATGAAAGTAAAATATCTATCAAAATTTATCTCAATGTACTTTTATAACATTGTTTGTATAGATAGTTACTGCATTAATCAGGGGAATATATAGAGGGGAGTGTCAATGAATCCGCTACCTAATTGTGAAAATATTGATAACTTCAATATGTGGTCAGAAATCGTAAAACAATCTGTTGATAGTATAGTGATTACTGATACTAATTATGAAATTATCTACATGAATAAAGCGGCTGAACAGCTGTTTGGATGGAGTTTTGAAGAACTGAAAGGTAAAAAACCAGATGTATTCAATGCTGAACAGCTGTCAGTAGAGATTCAAAAAGAAATATATGATACAGTGACTTCTGGTAAAATTTACAATGGGGAACTATTGAACAAAACGAAAGATGGTACTTATTTTTACATACAAATTAAAGTATCCCCTATTTATGATAAAAAAGGAAATATAATTGCCTACATGAGTTCACAAAGGGACATCACAAACCTAAAACAAACTGAAAGAAGATTACAACAAGAAACGGAATTTCTGGAAAAATTAATTCAAACTTCTCCTGTAGCAATACATGGTACTGACACTAACAGTAACGTGATCATATGGAATGAATCCTCAGAAAGAATATTTGGATGGAGCAGCGAGGAAGTAATTGGCGAATTTTTGCCAACGGTTCCTGAAGAAAATATTGATGAACATCTCTCACTGCGCAATAGGGTATTGGCTGGAGAGACCATAACAGGTTATGAAGTTTGTCGACTGAGAAAGGAGGGTTCATACCTTTATGGCAGTTTGTCTGTTACTCCCATGCATGACCAGAGAGGAAATATTTTTGGCATTATGGCAACTATGGAAGATATTACTGAAAAAAAACAATATGAATATAAGCTTAAGGACGCCTTCAATCAACTGGAATCAATTCATTTTAATTTACCAATTAGTGTATGGAGTGCCACCGTAGATGAAACTGGTGACTTTGTTGATACCTATATATCAGAAGGTGTCAATGAATTATTAGCCCTTCCTCCTAATACAATAGGAAATGATTTCAAAGCATTCTTCGATTATGTCAAACCCCACTATTTGCCAGAAATAAAGGATAAGATTGAAGAGGGGGTAAAAAATCCTGATAAAGTTGTGTCTCTCGAATATGAGGTCATTAATGGAAACGGCGTGACAAGATGGTTCTTATCAAGTGGGAAAGCACAGGAAGAAAATGGTATAATCAAGGTATATGGGTCTACGATTGACATTACCAAAAACAAAAATGCAGAAAAATCTCTCATCAACGCTAAGCTACTTGCTGAAAATGCAAATCGGTCCAAAACGGAATTTCTAGCCAATGTGAGCCATGAATTACGTACTCCCCTTAATGCCATAATTGGTTTCTCTCAAATATTATCTACAAACAAATCCGGGAATTTGAATGATAAAGAGATGAAATATGTATCAAACATCTTGAAAAGTGGCGACCATTTGCTTGAACTGATAAACAAAATTCTTGCTATATCAAAATTACAAGCAGGTAAAGAAGAATTGGAAATCGAATCTGTAGATTTTGCTGAAATTTGTGAGGATATAAAACCATTTATTGACCCACTTATAGCCAAGAAGAATCTTTCATTTGAATGTATTTTGGATGGTACGGATACAAACATTAAAGCCGATAAAAACAAGATGCTTCAAATAATGCACAATCTCCTGGGTAATGCAATAAAATTTACTCCTGAAAATGGGAGCATTGCTATCAATACAAGATGTATTGGTGATAACTTCCAAGTGTCTGTAAAAGATACAGGGATTGGAATACCAGAAGATGCCCATAAAGATATTTTTAATAATTTCAAGCAAGTAGATTCATCTGCTACAAGGAAATATGAAGGTACCGGTTTAGGGCTTGCATTGGTGAAAGAATATATAGAGATGCATGGTGGCGATATATGGATTGAAAGTGAAGTTGGGAAGGGTAGCACTTTCACACTCGTTATTCCTCAAAATCACCACTAATCCTAAATTCCACATCTGAATAAAAACTACTTGCATTGGGCATAAAATGTACTACTTGAAAAGCCGTTATTTTATTTCCGTTATCAAATCAGTCCGATTCCATAAACCAGATATACAATGCAGACATGTATATTTAAGGGGTACAATCAACAAATGACGATTTCAATAACAGTGTATGCGGCATACTTCTATTAAATTATCCATAGTGTAATATGGACAAACAATAATTATTTTGCAGGATAACTGACATGAGTAGGCGGAAAGCGACATTCAACTCGTTGGAATTAATTCATCCACGTTCTCTTAAACATCTGAACAATCAACTTCAGTCACTTGTCAAAGGCAGATTGTGGCTTAAGATATTGTTGGCAATGTTTTTGGGAATTGCTGTAGGATTAGTTTTAGGTCCATCTACAGGATTAGTTGACCCTTCGATTGCAATGATTATTGGTGAATGGGTTGCTATTCCTGGTTATATCTTTCTTGGCTTGTTACAGATGATTGTTGTTCCTCTGGTTTTTGCTTCTATTATAAGGGGATTGGCTGCTGGAGAAGATATTGAACAATTGAAAAAAATGGGATCAAGAACGGTTGTTTTCTTTCTCGGTACAACTTCCCTGGCCATTATAATTGGTTTAGGATTAGCCCTGTTTATAAAACCAGGCCTGTTCATCGATAATAAGATTGTGCAGAATACGATGGATGATAGCACAACTTCACTTTCACCGGATAATGTTTTTGGTCCTACTTTTTCTGACATTCCCGGTCTTGTCAGTACTGTTCTTCCCACCAATCCCCTGGGAGCAATTGTAACCGGCCAGATGTTACAGGTAGTTATATTTTCAATTATTGTAGGTATTGCTTTGGTTTCTATGAAGCCAGATAGTTCCAAACCTCTTCTGGAGTTGCTTGGTTCAATACAGGAAGTTACAATGACAGTTGTCAAATGGAGCATGTTATTGGCTCCTTTTGCTGTTTTTGGGTTGCTTACAAAATTTACCATCAATCTGGGCATAGACACATTACTGGGAATGACCGTCTACGTGGGTACGGTTCTTGCCGGGTTACTCATAATGATGGTAATTTATCTTTTTATTATTTTCCTTTTATCAAAGAAGAATCCGATAAGGTTTTTGCATTCTATTCGCGATGTTCTCCTGCTGGCCTTTTCGACATCCAGCTCTGCGGCTGTAATGCCTCTTTCAATAAAAACAGTGGAAGAGAAACTTAATGTACGGCCTTCTGTTTCCCAATTTGTTATACCTCTGGGAGCCACCATTAATATGAACGGAACCGCCCTCTATCAAAGCGTTGCTGCTGTATTTCTATCCCAGGTATTTGGTGTGGAACTTGGTATAGGGCAACTTGCAATAATCATGATTACTGTGGTTGGAGCATCTATCGGTACCCCTGCAACCCCTGGGGTTGGTATAGTCATCCTTGCAATGATTTTGAACAGCGTAGGTATTCCTGCAAGTGGAATTGCCCTTATAATAGGCGTGGACCGTATCCTTGATATGAGCCGTACATCGGTTAATGTAACCGGTGACATTGTAGCGTGTGCGATTGTTGATCGCTGGATAGGAGAGGAAAAGTCGGTGGAGAAGAAATTCCAGGAAGCCACAATCCGGGATAGGCAGAGACGTATAGAAGGGGAAGATGTAATTGTAAATTCACATTGAAGCATATCACACTATCAATGATAATTAATTATAAAATAATAGGTCAGTTAGCTTTAAGGTGTGTAACTACCAGATTTGTTTGACATACAAAAAGCATTACACATATCATTCATAACTTGCAATCCTGATCAGCACCTTTTCTGTTTTTTAAGGGTCTACATCTAAATAAAATCCCTCTGAAGCAAGAATAAAATCAACTACTTGAGAAACTGTCCTTTTTAATGTGTTTTCCGGGGTTGCACACAGGGAACTTCATTTGGTCCATTTATTAATATTTATATTTACAAAAATAATGACCAAATAAAAAATCATCCTGGGTAAGCCTAAACAAGTCTCACCTTTAAGAAAAAAAGATGCCCGGAGCGTGACTCGAACACGCGGCCTCCAGATGTCTCAGGAGACATGGGAGCACCCAATCGTTTACCCTATGAGTCTGGCGCCCCAACCACCTAGGCTATCCGGGCCTGGTAGCACATACAGAAGGTAAAAGTAATATTAAAAAGTATCGATTATAATCGAATTGCACTGCAAGAAGGATGCCCATCGAGCATAAGTGTGATCAGGATTAAGGAAAGCTTACATCCCGATGTTTCATTCTAAAAATGAAACTTTTATAAAATCGAATTAGATGACTAAACGATTTCTCTGCTCATCCAATTTGATATTACATAGTTCTCCTTTGTAATGCAAGTATTTCCCAAAATGTATATTAAGTTTTAAGTGTTATACCCAGAACAAAGGTAGAAAAATAATACATCTCATCCTATCCTTCCAGGTGGTACAATGGAAATTCCAAAATATAAAGGTAAAATTTCTCTATCTATAGATGGAGAAAAAAAGATTCCTGTACTAGATGTGGCTAATGCAATCCAGAATATTCAAAATATCATTTACAATCTTGGTGATTACTATTTTGAAAATCCTTGTCGTGAAGGTGGAGATTTTCCCCTTGACGTGAAAAAATACTGCACATTACTTTTTACTAATATTGAAATGGGTAGTGTACATGCCGATCTCCAGATAAGTAATGAGCAGACAGCTCTTGGAGAATGTAGAACTATCGGTGAAAGGTCTATAGTCGCTACTAACGAGCTTCTTGAAGCTCTCTCTAAAAAAGATATTTCAAAAGAAGAATTGTACGATATTGTTAATGATCCTCATCGAGTAAACAAATTACTTAGAGAATTTTATGCAATGTGGCCAGATGAAAATTCCAAACGTATATTATCGATAGGATTCCAGGGCAAGTCACAAATACAACTAAATGGCTCACGAAAAAAGATTATAAAGAAACTTTTACACAAACCCATTGAAGAATATGAAAAGGAAATTTTTGGATGGATATCCGGGATAAGTATTGGCCAGAGTAAGAAGATAACGGTTGAAAGTAATCAGGGGAAAATAAGTTGCTATTTTGATCCTGAAATTAAAGATTGGGTGCAAGAGCACCTTGGAAAATTTGTAGTATTACGTGGAACAATGAAACCGCTACATAAAGGAAACTTTGGATTGTTCATTGATAGTGAAGATTCGATAGAACAAACCTGTTACTATACTCTTGATAATATGTCTTCTCCGGATAGAATTATGAAACCAAAGAATAAAATCCCCATTGAATTTATTTTAGAAGATGAGGTTTTTATTGGTTCCAATGATGAACTGGGTCTTTTTGCTATGAATACAAGAATGAAAGATGTATTTAAAGAATTAGAAGAACAACTCTTCATATTATATCAAGAATATGTCCTGACTGATGATGAGTTATCTAAAAGTGGCCAGCTACTGAGGGAGAGACTGATTTCAATTGTGGGGGACTCTCGTGGCCTCATATAAAGCAAAAACGATACAAAAAGCATTGCCCAAAAAAGGTTTTGAAGAAAGACGTAAAGGTCATCACATAATTTATGTTTATTATCTGGATGGCAAGAAAACCGGTAATAGAACATTCATAAGCCACGGGAGCAAAATGGAATATAATAGCAATCTTTTAAGTAAAATGAGTAAACAGTTAAATCTTTCTAAGGAACAGTTATGTGATCTTATAGATTGTCCTTTGACCAAAGAACAACTTCAACAGATTTACATCCAAAAAGAAGGGTAAGTCATTTATCTGGCCCCGCAAATATTCGAATTCGCTTCATATTTTATACATACGTTTTTTGGGGATAACGAATGCGTTTTCAAGTGTTTTGATCACTTCGATCCTGCCATCCGGATATTTCCTGACAATAGCATTACCCTGTTGGATTGTAATAGCCCTGCCATTTTTGAGAGCATCATTTGCTGCACGGGTTGTTGCCTTTCGTGCCATCTCTTCAATGTGTCTAGATTGCCTGTCATCTGACAGGCTATTACTACATGCTGATGTACCGATATGTTCACTGACATCAGATTGAACATTTGATGGTTCGGCTCTTTTTGACATGTAAATTCCTCATTGCTCTGGTATCTACTATATCGTTAAGTGCATAAGTAACTTGTTTATATTGAGTTTTCTAAAAAAATTATGTTGGTGAGCGAAAAGTACCTTATTTTTCGGACAAAGCAACTTAAAGCCTTCCGTATTTTTTATGTGCCTGTTCGGCTGTCAGAACATCAAAGACATATACCACATGTTCATTGGAATTGATCCTATAAAAAACTCTATAATTTCCTACTCTTAATCGATATGCCACATCGGAGGTGCCTTTTATTTCTTTTTTATCGCCGGGTCCATCTCCCGGAAAGGGGTTACTAAGGCCTTTGATTTCTTTTTTGAGGTTATCTTTCAACTTTGGCGAAACCCCATCAAATAGATTCGGCAATATTAATACATCATATTTCATCGACACTAATAAATTCCTCTTTCCGATCAGTTACAATTTTTCGTGAATATTCCAGGAAAGAGTTACGATTATGCTCTACAATCAATTTCTCAATTACAGAGTTATAATCATCCCCCATAGAGCCTATTTCTCTCAAAGCGTCACGGGTCTGGGCTTTAACCTGTATTGTTGTACTGTCCACCATTTGGTTTTTACTCCTTTTTCTATTTGATTTCTGTTGCTTCTGATTATTATGATTTTTATTGGCGCCCATCTTTGTTATAATTGTTGATTTTGGCTATAGCAACTATAGTTACCATAATATATATACTTGTACCATTTCCGCCCCCATGCTTAACATCAATCTAAAATAAAAAAAGAAGATGGGAAAAACCTCCCCATCAGTAACCTGTAGCCTGTGCAAAGGTGAACAGAAGATTTGGATCTGAGGTAGTACCCCTGACCTGAACTACCATGCTGTCATTGTTCCAGACGTAGGCATAGCGCGGTACATCTTCCCCGCCTTCGGTCACATACCAGATGATGCGTGTGGCAAAGTGGTCATTGAAGGAGTGCTCGGTGAACCTCTCCCCCTGTACCATTGGATTGAATTCGTTTTTGTAATCGCTGACAAGAGTTTGGGCAGCTTCGGTGTCAGTACATTCAATGGCACTGATTTGCACTTCCACACTATCCCCGTTTTTGTAAATTCCCTGTGTGGCTGCATTAACCGTCTCTTCACTGCCCACACCATCCAGCACACCACTGGTATCGAGTTCCCGCACACCCAGCTGCTCAAATCCTGCAGGCACTTCACCAAGTGACACTACATCAGAAGCAGACCCTAACTCAGGATTATCGATTTCTTCACCTGTATCGGTACATCCCGACACTGCAAGCATTATCATTGTAATGGCCAAAAGCAATGCTACTATTCTCATTTTCATAAAAGATCCCTTTTCCAAAGTGGATGGATTGTAATCAAGATTTAGATATTTAAAAGTAATCCGCAACAAGCAGATCAAAAAAGAGTAAAACACAAACCAAAAAAAGAAAAGAGAAGTAGAAGGGATTAGTCCCTTCTATCATTCAAGTCTGCTTAGTTTCTCCTTACGAGGTAGGCAACTGCCAGAAGTCCAGCGATTGCGAAGACTGCTTCAAATCCAGGAGTACCTGCAGGTTCTTCTTCAGGTTCTTCAGGTTCTTCAGGTTCTGCTGGTTCTTCAGGTTCTACTGGTTCCTCAGGTTCTACTGGTTCCTCAGGTTCTTCAGGTTCAGTTACGTTCTCTTCAGGTTCCTCAGGTTCCTCGACTGGTTCCTCAGGTTCTGCTGGTTCCTCTTCGGCTTCGATGGTCCTTTCAGTGAACAGATACCAGAGTGATGCACCATCGTTTCCTCTGACCATCAGTTCATCTGTGATATCAAGTACTTCATCATCTGGAACATCAAGATCATCCATGTTTGCCATTTCGATTGAATCAGTGCCAATGCTTGTTACTTCAAGTTCACCAAATTCATCGTCGTCTTCAACTACCATTGCATCTTCGGAAATCTGGAAGATACCTTCGATGATACAGAGACTGTCAACCTGTCCCTGGAACACTTCGTCGACATGAACCATTATGGTAGCAACATCTTCCTGGTCTTCAATATCCTGTTCATAGAACCAGGTCTTGTTGGCCTGTGTTGCATCAGAGGTAGAGATTACCTTGTCATCCACGAATTCACCGTCTTTGGTGAGTTCAAGCCAGACCTTGTTACCATCAACATCGATCTGCTGTGGTGTGATTGCGTAACCTTCCTCGAGTTCGAGAGTTTCTCCGGTTCTCATGGTATAACTGCTGTCATCATCCATGAGAATCTTGGAGAGAGTGTCAATTGCATCATTAACTACGAAATATTCCTCGGCAAACAGTCCGAGTTTCATGTAGCTATATTCAGTAGCACTTGTGGTGCTTTCAGTGAATCCAAATTCAGTGGTCTGGTCATCTACTGCAGTTGCAGTGTATACAAGGTCACCTTCAAGGATTTCGCCTGAAGTAACGTTAATTTCCATTGTTTCAGATGATTCGTTTTCATCAAGATCATACCAGAAACCGGCAAAGTTCTGGGCGTTCCATGTGAAGTCGTCATCTGCGACACTTCCACGAAGTTCATATGTTCCTGGTTCTGTGTATTCAACAAAGAGATACCAGAGTGATGCACCATCGTTTCCTCTGACCATCAGTTCATCTGTGATATCAAGTACTTCATCATCTGGAACATCAAGATCATCCATGTTTGCCATTTCGATTGAATCAGTGCCAATGCTTGTTACTTCAAGTTCACCAAATTCATCGTCGTCTTCAACTACCATTGCATCTTCGGAAATCTGGAAGATACCTTCGATGATACAGAGACTGTCAACCTGTCCCTGGAACACTTCGTCGACATGAACCATTATGGTAGCAACATCTTCCTGGTCTTCAATATCCTGTTCATAGAACCAGGTCTTGTTGGCCTGTGTTGCATCAGAGGTAGAGATTACCTTGTCATCCACGAATTCACCGTCTTTGGTGAGTTCAAGCCAGACCTTGTTACCATCAACATCGATCTGCTGTGGTGTGATTGCGTAACCTTCCTCGAGTTCGAGAGTTTCTCCGGTTCTCATGGTATAACTGCTGTCATCATCCATGAGAATCTTGGAGAGAGTGTCAATTGCATCATTAACTACGAAATATTCCTCAGCGAACAATCCGAGTTTCATGTAGGTATATTCTGCAGCACTTGTGGTGCTTTCAGTGAATCCAAATTCAGTGGTCTGGTCATCTACTGCAGTTGCAGTGTATACAAGGTCACCTTCAAGTATTTCTGAACCAGTTACTGTGACTTCCAGTGTTTCAGATGATTCATTTTCATCAAGGTCATACCAGAAACCTGGGAAGTTCTGGGCATCCCATGTGTAGGTGCCACCTGGGAAATCTGTAACAGTACCCCTGACCTCAACAGTATGACCTGCTGCGCTTGCTACGCCAGCAAATACTGTCAAGACCATAAGGGCAGCCATTAAAGTTGCTATTAGTCTTTTCATTATTTTCCTCCGTTAGTTAATTTGTAGATATATGGTCAAGGTAAAGAGTGATTGATAAACAATAAAACGTACACATGTACGTCAAATCAACCTTTCATCGGTGAACATTACGTCCATTGACGAAAGGAAACTCATCACCCTCTTGATCCCGTCATATTGGTTTGCAACCCTCTAATAAGAAAATTGCTTATTAAATCTTTTGTGGTCTCGATGGTCAAAAAACGCCTTTTTTATGGGTAAATATCGATGTATTTCACGGCATATGCCGAACAAAAGTTGTCCGATTTAATAAAGGGGCCGTTGAAAATACAAATGATACTTGGCATATTGTCGACTTCAGACTTTATTGATTGCAGTTCAACCGGAAATTGCCCTGAAAGGACCCTACAAAAGGGGCTGATTAATTCGACAAAATGTATAGGTGATTTCCAGTTACAGCGTTTGTAACGACAGTTTCTAACTACACATCACCTATATATAAATTAAATCACATTAATACTATTTGAAATATGGAGCATTAATTTCGCAATGCCCCAAAATACGATAGGATGAATAAATAACACTATAATTAAACTTATGAGGGGTACTACCCGACTTACATCAAGAAGGCGATTATGAATGTTTAATGGCGCAGAGAATATTTCCACTGAAGACGAAGGAAACAGGGTTAAAACCGGCATTCCCGGCTTTGACGAATTGTGCGGGGGAGGACTTGTACGTGACAGGAGTTATCTCGTATCCGGCACCTCAGGTGCAGGCAAGACCATTTTCTCAACCCAGTATATCTACAACGGCATCACCCAGTACGGGGAAAATGGAATCATCGTAGCCACCGAAGAGAGGCCCGAACAAATACGTGAGAATATGATGCGTTTTGGCTGGGACCTCCAGGCCCTGGAAGAAGAGAACAAACTCGCAATAATCGATGCCTGTTCGACAAAAATCGGAATCCCTTCCCAGGAAAAATATGTGGACGTGCGTCCCTTCGACATTCGTTCAATGATGGACCAGATCATCGCCACACAGGAAGAGATCGATGCAAAAAGGGCATTGATAGATTCAACGACATCCATCAGTTTCTATCTGCATGAAGCCGCCCGGATACGTGTCGAATTGCTCAAACTCAGCACCACCCTTGAAATAATCGGCCTGACATCCATGATGACCTGTGAGATCGTCGATGAGAAGCAACCTTCCAGGTTCGGTGTGGAAAACTTCGTCACCGATGGTACTTTCTCCCTCTACTACGACATGCATGACAATGTCCGCAGTCGCAGTGTCGAGATCTACAAGATGCGGGGCTCAGACCACAGTAAAAAAGTACATCCTTACGATGTGACAAAAGAAGGTTTTGTAATCCACCCGCACGAAGAAGTCTACACTCACTTTTAATATCCTGACCCTTAAAGGTCAGGATACATTTCCTCATTACCACATTCTATACACTTGTATACCACAAGGTTGCGTCCAAACTGGTCGTGGCGCTTAAGGGTAGGATATCTCCACCTGTTCATTTTACCTTCGCATACAGGACATCTGTAATTCATGATCGATCACTTCTCCATAAATATATTTACCTTCTATTGTATAAACATATCCTTCCCCTTTTACCTGTAATTTTTCCTGAACAGTAACCCCTTTACAATCTCCACAAATCCCAGTGTAACTGCCGCAAAACCAAGAGGCAACAACCAGTCCCGCAGACCCAGGGGCTGCAGGTCAAATACAGCAGCCAGGAAAGGCACATACATGACCACCAGTGTCAGGAGTAATGTGCTCAAAACGCCTGCAACGATCAACTTGTTCCTGAAACCGGTTTGCAGCACAGACACCTCAAGGGAGCGGAAAGCAAACGGTACAAACAGGATCATGCTCACCACCGTAGCAAAGGCTATTGTGCGTGCCCGCTCCAGATCTGCGATTGGGTCTGCAAGCAAAAAGGAAGTAAAACAGGCAAGTCCCATCACACCGGCCACAGAACCCACAAGTACAAGTTTCCTGCCAGCCAGAATACCTTCTCCCACAGGCCGCGGTCTGCGGTGCATTACCTCCTCTCTTGCCGGATCAAGCCCCAGGGCAATCGAGGGCATGATCTCCCCGAACATATTGATAAACAGGATCTGCAGTGCAAGCAGGGGAACCAGTTCATAACCCAGCAGGGAGATACCCAGCATTATCAGTATTATCTCATTGAAATTGCGTGAGACCAGATAACTTGTAAATTTCTCAATATTGTCATAAATGGTTCGACCCCGTTTGATAGCCTCCACAATAGTAGCAAAATTATCATCCTGCAGCACCATGTCACTGGACTGGCGGGCCACATCCGTACCCTTAAGCCCCATTGACACACCAATATCGGCCTTTTTAAGCGCGGGCGCGTCATTGACCCCGTCCCCGGTCATGGCAACTACATGCCCCTCTGCCTGCAGGGCTTTAACAATCCTCAATTTCTGCTCCGGCATAACCCTGGCATACACATGAATATGATCCGCAATCTCTGCAAAGGTTTCATCACTCAAACCGGCCAGCTCATCCCCCGTAATCGCCCCGTCAGCCAGTATACCATCGGGGTCTGAAATATTATCTGGCTGTTCTACAGGAATTCCCAGTTTGCCAGAGATGGCCAGTGCAGTTTTTACATTATCCCCGGTAATCATCACCACTTTGATACCCGCCTGGTGACACAAACCGATAGCATCGGTAACACCTTCCCTTATAGGATCGGTCATTGCCATCAGACCCAGGAAGGTCATACCTTCCTCCAGATCAGTTTCGTCCCACTTCTCCCCAGCATCCTTGCGGGCAATTGCAATCACCCTGTAGGCCCCGGACGCAAGCCTGCTGTTTTCCTCCAGAATGGTATTCCTGGTGTTCTGGTCAAGTTGCACCCGCTCATTATCTTTAAGGATATGACCACAGCGCTCAAGCACAACCTCCACAGCCCCCTTGGTAAAGGAAATCGATCCCTGGTTTTGCCGGTGCACTGTCGTCATCATTTTTCTATCGGAGTTAAAAAGGATCTCATGCAACCTTTCATAATCACCGGCAAGCTCCTCCTTGCGGATACCTGCCTTTGAAGCAGCCGCCAGCAGGGCAAGCTCTGTGGGATCTCCCACCACATCCTCTGAATGCTCTTTTTGGTTCAGGGATGCATTGTTGCAAAGTGTTGCCCCCTTCAACAGCAATCCCAGTGTGGAATCCCGGGGGTTGATACTTTTTCCATCAAGCATAAATTCCCCCTCTGATCCATAACCCGAACCCGTAACCTCAAACAACCCTTCCATGGTCCATATCTTCTCAACCGTCATCTCATTACGGGTCAGTGTCCCGGTCTTATCCGTACATATCACCGAGGTCGAGCCCAGGGTTTCTACCGCAAGCATCTTGCGGATGATGGCGTTTTTGGCAGCCATGCGGCGCATCCCGTAGGCCAGTGTGATCGTCAGGGTCAGAGGAAGGCCTTCAGGCACCGCGGCCACAGCCAGTGCCAGGGCAATAATCAGCATCTCCTCAACAGGAGCGCCGGCAAAAATACCCAGGCCAAGAGCCATCCCCGATGCCAGCAAGGCAACGACTGCCAGTTTTTTGGAAAATGCCGAGATCTCCCTTTGCAGGGGAGTTATCTCCTTTTCAGGCTGAATCAGGGAAGCGATCGAGCCCAGTTCTGTATCCATGCCCGTGGCCATAACCACAGCCCTGCATTTACCTCTGACAACCTGAGTTGCTGCATAAAGAGGCTCTTGCAGGTTTTTCTCCACAGGCAAACTTTCCCCGGTCAATGCGGATTCATCCACCTTAAGTTCCTGCAATTCAAAAACACAGGCATCTGCAGGTATACTGTCACCGGCTTCCAGTACCAGTATATCCCCTGTAACAATTTCCCGTGTAGCGACCTGGCGCAGGGTACCTTCACGTAAAACAGTGGTCTTTGGCCGCACAATCCCCTTGAGGGATTCCATGGCCTTTTCAGCCCTGTATTCCTGCACAAAACCCAGCAGGATTACAAAAATAATAAGTCCGAAAATCACCCAGAAATTTACCACTTCATCGATATACAGGGAAATCAGGGCCGCTGCAGCCAGCACCCATACAATAACATTACCCAGCTGGCCAATGAAGATCTTCAGGGGAGTGGTTTTTTCGGTCTCTTCCAGCTCATTATACCCTTCCTTTTGGAGTTTGGCAGAAACTTCAGCTCCTCCCAGCCCTTCAGAATCTGCGATATCCCCGGGCAATTGCATACAACCCTGCTCTGATAATTTCATAACCTGCCAGCTCCCCGCTTAACTTTGACACATATATCAAATATTTTTCAACCCACAGGGGTAGAGGTGTCTTTTTGCTTGTCCTTTTGTATTGCAAACTTGAGTATAATAGGTGAGATTATGATAGAAACTGCCACCATCAGAACCACGGCTGAAAAGATTTCGTCTCCTATTATTCCCATTTCCCTGCCAATGGAGATCACCACAAGTTCCACACCCGCCCTGGGCATGACCCCTGAACCAAATATGAAACTTTCATAGGAATCAAAACCAATAGCTTTGGCACCCACAAAGCCCCCTATGAGTTTACCCAGCAGTGCCAGGACCACAACCAGAATGGTGAAAGAACCCAGGGTATTCAGGGCTTCCAGTTCCACAGCCATACCTATATGAGCAAAAAAGATAGGCACAAGTATACCATAAGCCAGACCCGATACCTTGCTCTGTATATCGTTTATTTTTGCAACCGGTACATTGGAAAGCATCACACCCCCGATAAAAGCACCAATGACCGCATCAAGCTCCATTATCTCTGCAAAATATGCCGAAAACAGGGCAATCAGGACCACCGCAGCGAATATGGATTCTTTTGAATGCATCTTCTGCACGTAATTGAAAATATAAGGGAAAACCCGGTAACCCAGTATCACCATGATTCCAATGAAAAACACCAGTTTTCCCAGTAAGAGCATAAATTGAGTGGCAGTAGGGAATGCATTGTACTTCCCTACAGTAACTACTATGGATAACAGGAAAATACCTATAATGTCATCGAAAATCGCCGAGGTCAGCATCATGGAGCCGGGTTTACTGGACAGGTAACCCATATCAAGCAGTGTTTTTACCACAACTCCTATACTGGTAGGACTGAAAGCCACAGCCAGAAAGAGGCTTTCAACAAAACCAAACTCAAAAAACCTGCCCAGTGCAAAACCTGCAACAAAGGCAGCAGCTATCTGGAAAAAAGTTGCAACAATGGCCTTTTTTGATGAAGCTTTCAGGTCTTCAATATGCACTTCCTTATAGCCTGCAGTAAACAGAAGGAAAATAGCTCCCAGTTCCGCAACAGAAGCAATTGCTTCGGTTTCTTCCACAATCAACAGGCCAAGCAGCAATCCGGCAAGGATTTCCCCCAGAATACCGGGCATACCCACTCTCTCGGAAACCTCGGACAACAACCTGGCCGCCAGTAAAATGACAAGGATCTGGAACAGAAACTCCATCATTCAACTCCTTGAACTGTAAATTGCCTGAATGACATCCGATTTACATACAATTCCCACCAGTTTTTTCTCATCAACCACACAGAACCGCTCTACCTTGTGTTTTATCATTGTTTCCGCTATTTCACACAGAGTCATGTCGGAAGTTATGGTTACGGGATGGGGTATCATGATCCCGCGGGCTGATTGGCTGAGAGACCTGACAGCCATAAGATGAGTATGGTCAAGTCGCGATACACGTCTTGTAAGTAATAATTGGAGAATTGTATTCTGATCGATTATACCCAGCAGATCACCGTTTTCATCTACAACCGGGTAAGTGTGGAAATGTTCTTTATTGAACAGGTCAAAGATTTTCTCTACATGATCCTCACCTTTTATGGTGACCGGATCAGTTATCATTATATCCCTGACAAGAACATCCTTGCATTTCTCTTCAAGGTCTAACCCCTCCTCTTCGAAGAAAGGCTGCCTGCCACTGAACTCCCCTTCTACGGTCATATGCATCCCGTATGCAACATCTTCTTTCTTCCTACAAAAGATATTGCTTTGGAAAGTCAATTCCCATTCAGGACCGTGACATTCAGGGCTATGCCACTTCTGTCAATATATTCATTGATCCTTTTCATCGAATGGGGGATCATACCCCCACTGGTCAATATCATACATCTTTTGCCGCATAATGCCATCAGGATGGTGCGGTCAATAACTCCGGTAGATATATCGACACATAACGAGTTTTTCTCAGCCATAAGTTTGCTCTTTTTACCCATGGCACCCACAATATCAATATTCTCTTTTTCCAGGAATCCATCAAAACCAGCCGGATCGAACCTATCCATATCGTAGATCAGGATGCCACCGGCTTTTATGCCATGCCTTGTAAGCTCCACAATCGCCCATCCTCCATCATGGATATGCAAAACACGGGCATTGACCGCTTCATAAGGACAGTGCAGCGCATATTCACCATGCAGTACACCCAGATTCAATATGTCGCCTTCCCGGGTTTCCGGAGGCACTTCCACCCACATTAATTCCGGGGGTTTGAGAGTATCCACGATTTCCGGCACGGTCCTGGGCTGCCTGTTTCCATGGGCAAGCCCGCGCCTTTCAATCTCCTTATATATATCAAAGGTCACCGGCCGTTTCAGGTTGGCCTGTCGCAGCAGTTCATCATCCTGGAATACTTCATCCGGAGTGCCTTCCCCGATAACCTCCCCGTCCACCATGAAGAAAACATAATCTGCCCAGCTGTAGGCCAGATCAACATCATGGGTGGAAATGATCAGACTGGTACCCATATGATTGAGTTCGTGCAGTACATCAAGAAGTTCATCAGCGCCTACCGGATCCAGGCTTGCAAGTGGTTCATCCAATATGATGGCCTGGGGATCCATAGCCACGATTCCCGCAATCGCAACCCTCTTTTTCTGACCTCCACTCAAATGATGCGGAGGTTTATCCTTAAGTCCACTCAGGCCGAAATACTCCAGGGTCCCGTTTACCTTCTTTTCAATCTCAGTCTTGCTGTAGCCAAGATTGACTGGCCCAAAAGCCACATCCTGATAGACGGTGGGTGCAAACACCTGATCATCGGAATTCTGGAAAACAATACCAACATTTTTTCTTATTTCCCTCAGGGAAGCCTGATCGTAAACCAATTCTTTACCATCATAAAATATCTTGCCTTCAGCAGGCTTGAGGGTACCGTTAAGTAACAAAAATAAGGTAGATTTGCCCGAGCCGTTTTTTCCTACAAAAGCAATTCTTTTGCCCTTCTTTAACTTAATGTCTACACCTTTGACAGCATGGGTCCCGTCAGGATAGGAATATTTCAGTCCACGTGTTTCAAGTATTACCATAAACTAGCCTCCAGCATACTATTAGAAACGTACCATACCCCCACGATTGCAACCATGTAAGTCAGGCTCAATGCAACTTCTGAAAAATTCACCGGTCTTTTTTCTTCAAAAATCATCATTTTCCCGTCATAACAGCGGGCATCCATTGCCACAAATGTTTTTTCTCCCTGCTCCCAGGACCTCAAAAAAAGAGTCGAACAGAGCATGGCCATGGAATGCAGGGATGTTCTTAGGTCGTGATAACCCAGCCTTACTGTCTGGGCATGCTTGATACACCAGGCAACATCCAGAAACACAAAGATGTACCTGTACATCATCATTGACAGTTCGATGAAAGAATCAGGCAATCCCGTTTTTTTAAGTACCGAAAAAAGCTCCACCATGGGTGTTGTCAGTGCCAGGAAGAACAGGCAGCACATTCCTCCCAGAGTCCTGGAAAATACCAGAAAAGCCATTGACAGCCCACCGGTATTCACACCCAGACGATATTCCAGCACATCGAAACCAAAAAGTTCAGGACCACTGCCAAAAAAGAAGGCAATAATGATTACACTTAGCACAACAAAAGCTGCAGGCCCCATCAGGAGCTTCAGGTAGAATTTCGGAGGGACTCTCCCAAAAATAAGCGTTGCCAGCGACATACAGATGGCTATAGAAAAAGGCACAAGCCAGGATTCAGAAGATATACCCATAAGAATCCCAAAACCAACAACCCCTATTTTCAACCAGTTATTGGTATAACGCAGGGGGCTGAGCAGTGCGTAATCATCAAGCATCTTGGTCATAATAAAAGTTTCCGTATGTGAATTGTAGTGCGCAAAATTGATTTTTAGGTATTAATATATGTCGTCAAAAAAAAGGAAAGGAGGTTTAAGGGAGATCAGTCAGAGCGACCTTTACCCTTATAGTAACCAAAGAAGTATCCTATCACAACTGCACCGATAGCTGCCTGCAGTGCGAACAGGAGACTTTCAGTTTCCCCACCTGGAGGTTCAAATCCCATGTTACCGACCCAGGGCTCATAACCACCCGTTACATCAGTGATAACGCCCTCGGCAGCACCGTCTGCGCCCCCGAACTCAGAACCCGGGTTTACAGCCATCCCGTAGAAAAAGGATGCCACAAAGAATAAAGCAATCACAGCGAATATGATCTCACCTTTGCCGATCTTCATGCAGAAACCCCCTTGATCTTGTTAACAGTTTCCTGAGAGATTACTTTCAATTCCACAAGGGCATCGCTCTTGACCTGTATAATGTACTTGAATATCAATGCAGTCAAAGCACCTTCCATTATAGCCAGCGGTACCTGCGTGGTGGCAAATATCGCCAAAAAGGCCTGGAGAGATCCCACAAATCCGCCAGCCTGTGACGGGAATGCCAGGGCAAGCTGGGTGGATGTTACTACATAGGTAATCCAATCCGCAAAGGTAGCCGCAAAGAAAACCACCACATAGAAATTGATATTGGCCTTCATACCTGCTTTATAGATCAAATATGCAGCTAGCGGACCAATAATACCCATTGAAGCCACATTTGCCCCGAGGGTTGTCAATCCGCCATGCGCCAGGAAAAGAGCCTGGTACAACAGTACGATTACACCCAGTACCGCTGTGACTGCCGGGCCAAACATTATAGCGGCCATTCCCGTTCCCGTTGGGTGGGACGAACTACCCGTTACAGAGGGTAATTTCAGGGAAGACAGGACGAATATGAACGCGCCTGCTACTGCAAGTAAAGGCAGGAGATCACGTCTTTCAGAGACTAATTTGTTGAGGCGATACAT
The DNA here is from genome assembly GCF_001889405.1 of Methanohalophilus halophilus. Classification (NCBI taxonomy): domain Archaea; kingdom Methanobacteriati; phylum Methanobacteriota; class Methanomicrobia; order Methanosarcinales; family Methanosarcinaceae; genus Methanohalophilus; species Methanohalophilus halophilus. Next base: position 737,246 of record NZ_CP017921.1, on the reverse strand, counting down.
ACCGAACATTATAACCGGAATAGAGAATACAAACCACAATTGCCACCAGGGGGAGGGCAGAAATCCTTCGAATATATGCATATTATATCACTCCTAATTGCAACATTTTACAAGTAAACTTAACTAAACAACATATTAGTTGATAGATTCCATAGAGAATTTATTGTATAAATATCTTGTTGCTTAGTAAACCAAACTTGATTACAACTCGAAACAAAGACCTACCAGTTAGTTAAAATTTTTAAACAATAAAAATAAAGCAAAATTGCTGGATTCTTATCTGACAACCAGCAGGCAGTAAAGAGTCGATTGGGCCACCGGGGGATTGGCAACTGTGCCTTCAATTATACTTTCCTCAGGATAGCCCAGTTTTTCACAGACGTATATCCTGGCGTGCACTCCCATTTCTTCTAGGATTTTGGCAACTTCCAAGGACCCGAAAGTATCTGCAGGAAGCAGGAGAACATTCTTCCCCAGTTTGATTTCAGCAACAAAAGCCTCTCTTGCAGGATGGGGATCTCTGCCATGAGCCGTTATCACCGCCAGCCCGTTCATACTCGTTTTAGTCCTGGCACAGGCAACCTGCATAGAGGATATACCCGGAATTATGCTGTCCCCTTCTCCGGCAAACTTGCCAAGGCCTGAAAACATAGGATCTCCAGTGGAAAGCACTACAGCATCTTCGCCCAGCAGGTGCAGGTTCCTGTAATCCGTTATCTTCTTTGCCTCTCCCTTTATATAAGAACCAGCAAGCTGAAGGGACCGGGGAGAACCATACACCTCAGCTGCAGTTTCGATTGTCTCGATGCCCTGTTCTGTGAGCATTCCGGGCCCCACTCCCACACCCACAACTATCATTTCTTTTCCCCGCTATCCATAAGCACAGTACCGTCACGCTCAACGATCACAACACGGGCACCCTTTGCCTTTTCCACGGTTTTTTCAAAGGCCCTGCGCAGGTGCTGTCCTTCAGGTTCCATCTCCACCATTTCGGCAACCGTAGCAAAACCCGTACCCTCAAGTACATCCGGGTCACCCCATTTTATGATAAGCCCTGGCAGGCCACAGATTATGACATCACCGGTTGCAGCCTCGAGTGCTTCGGAAATGCGGCTGCCTGCAAGTACAACCGTGTAATCGGGAAACAGCATTGTGGAATAACGAATACCTATGCGGCCGGTTGTGAGGACTACTTTATCAGAACACCGAATCAAATCACCTTTCATTTCCCCGAGATGATCATTCCAGGGTTCTACAAACCCCGTGGTACCCAGAATGGAAATACCTTCCTCCACGCCGATAGTGGAATTTAAGGTCTGTCGTGCTATTTCTTCTCCTGCGGGCAGGGATATTTCCACTTCCGCACCCTTAAGACCCAGTTGTTCAACAGCTTCAAAAACGGCCATCTTTATTTGCTGCAGGGGTTTGGGATTGATAGCAGGATGTCCTTTTTTAACCTGCAGGCCTCCACGTGTTACTGTGCCTATACCCTCACCTGCATTAATTATAATTGACTCTGCTTCACGGGCATTGCCTACAAACTCAAGTCCCCGGGTAATATCGGACTCATGGTCATTACTGACCTTGGTCACCATCGCATAACCCTTGTCCATTTCCTTCACATCAATATATGCACGCAGGCCCACAGGAGTTGGTATGGAAACCGTCTTAACCTGCTCTTGCAGGGAAAGCACAGCCGCTTTGGCAGCCGCAGCCGCAGTTGTCCCGGTGGTATAACCCCTTTTGAGAACTGAACCGTCACTTAAAACTACGAGCCTTCCGTTCTTTATACCCTCCACGAGTTCCTCACGTGGCATGGCCGCCTTTTCAAGCCACTCTTCGGGAATTTTGGATTTATTTACAGGATCGATCATTGTCATTTACTCCATCTGTAAAGTTATAAAATTAGCGTTATACACCAGTACGCTTGAACATCTTATCAAGTTCTGCTTTCCCCAGGGTTATCATTGTGGGTCTGCCATGGGGACATGTATAGGGATTCTCGGTCTGTTCAAGCTGGTCAAGCAAATTTTGCATCTGTTCCGTATTACAGGGTGCTCCTGCCTTTATGGCACTCCTGCAGGCCATTGTTTTGCATAACATGTCTTCCATGCCCTTCTTCTCCTTTACCCTGCCCTGGGCAAAGAGATCGGCCAGTATATCATGCACAACCGAAGGATCCTCTATCTTCCCCATCACAGTAGGAACGGTTGTTATCACATAGGTCTGCGTACCGAATTCTGACAGGGAAAATCCCAGGTCTTCCAGATAGGGTATGTATTCTTCCAGTAACACTTTTTCCCTGGTGGTCAGATCGACTGTCACAGGAGAGATCAGTTCCTGCCAGTCATGTTTTACCCTCCTGGATATCTGTTCATACATTATTCGCTCATGTGCAGCATGTTGATCTATCAGCAAAAGTCCCTCATCGGTTTCGGCTACTATATAGAGCTCATTGACCTGCCCCAGGATACGTGCATCTGATACACCCGATCCCGCCCTTTCTGGTTGAACTTTTTCTTCTGCAAGAATTCTTTCAGAACGCTTGAGCCGCCGCTGGGTATCTCTTGGAGGGGGAGTGTAATTCGGGGTACTCTCCCGGATAACAGGAGATTCAGAAGATACGGATTCCTTTGAAGCTGGTTTCCCAGGAGAGGCCAGGGATGCCTGCATGGTCATTGTAGGGGACGGCTTTGCCTCGGGTACCAGTTTTTCCTGTTTCAGCGCCTGCTCCACAGCACTTGATATACCATCCATTATTTCATTTTCCCTGCTCAGCCTGACATAACGTTTTGCCGGATGGACATTGACATCCACCTCTTCCAGATTGATCTTCACATTAAGTACCGCGGCAGGATAGCGACCTTTGGGCAGCATGGTATAATATCCCAGCCTCACGGCATTACTGATAGCAGGGGACGATATATTCCTTCCATTAACGAAAAAATAATTCATCTCACGATTGCTGCGGTAATATCCCGGTTTTGAGATATATCCCCAAAGAGATAGCAGATCATCCTTGTATTCCAGGGGTATCAACTGTCTTGCAACATCTGCTCCCAGCACCTGTACCATCCTGTCAAACAGTTCACCTTTCCCGCAACGCAGCACCACCTTGCCCTCATTTAGCAAAGTAAAGGAGACCTCCGGGTTACCAAGCGCCTGCCGGGTTACTGTATCAGTTATATGGGAAAGTTCGGTTCTTTTGCTCTTGAGATACTTGCGCCTGGCCGGTGTATTATAGAACAGGTCCCGTACCTCTACACGTGTACCCACAGAAGAACCTGTATCTGTTGTCTCCCCGACAGAGCCTCCTTCAACTCTTACTTTTACAGCCGAAAGGCAATCCGCAGTTCTGCTGATAAGTTCTACTCTGGAAACAGCCGCAATGGAAGAGAGTGCCTCACCCCTGAAACCCAGGGTAATTATCCTGTGCAGGTCATCCTTACTTTCGATCTTGCTTGTGGAATGTTTGGTAAAGGCCACCGGGGCTTCGTCCCGACCTATCCCGCTGCCGTCATCTATCACGGTGATGCTTTTGGATCCAGCCCCCTCTATTTCCACTCGAATATCCGATGCTCCTGCATCCAGAGAGTTATCTATCAATTCCTTGACAACAGAGGCAGGTCTTTCTATAACCTCTCCTGCAGCTATCTGGTTGATTGTGGCCTCATCAAGTAAATGGATATGCTCCGGCTTTCCCATAATCAACTCTCCTTCAGTTTTTTCTGTATAGCCTGCAGTCTGTTCAGGGCTTCCATTGGAGTAAGGTTATTGAGATCCAGGTCCCTTATTTCCTCTGCAACCGGATCAAAATCCCTCTCACCACCCTTTTCCGGGTCTACCAGCAGGAGCTGGGTATATTTGGCACCACTCTTGCGTTTCCTGGAACCCTCACTTTCCCTGCTGATCACACTCTCACTTTCAATATCTTCCAGGATCGACTGCGCTCTTTTAGTCACCTTATGAGGAACACCTGCAAGTCTGGCCACATGGATACCATAACTTTTGTCAGTGGCACCGGGCACGATCTTGCGTAAAAACACCAGGTCATCTCCGTTTTCCTTGACCGCTATATGATAATTCTTAACCCTCTTGAGCGAATCAGCGATCTCGGTCAGCTGGTGATAATGAGTAGCAAAAAGGGAGCGTACTCCCTGACGTCCCTTGTTATGGATATACTCCACTACGGCCTTGGCTATGCTGTAGCCGTCATAGGTGCTGGTCCCCCTGCCGATCTCATCCAGCAGCACCAGGCTTTTCGGCGTGGAATTATTCAGGATATTGGCAAGTTCCACCATTTCCACCATGAAGGTACTCTGCCCGCTTGCCAGATCATCAAAAGCCCCCACACGGGTGAATATCCTGTCCACGATACCCACCGATGCATGGGAAGCAGGTACGAAGGATCCCGCCTGGGCCATTATGACGATCAGGGCAACCTGTCTCATGTAGGTGGATTTACCCGCCATATTGGGCCCGGTTATAAGGAGGAACTGCTCATCAGAACAATCCATTTCCACGTCATTGGGAATGAAACCCCCATCAACCGATTTTTCCACAACAGGGTGCCTGCCTTCCCGTATCAGTATCCTGCAGTCATCGGTAATGGAAGGACGCACATAATTATTGTTCACCGCAACCTCTGCCAGAGAGGCCAAAACGTCCAGCTCTCCCAGCAGGACTGCCATCTCCTGCAGCTGTTTCGAGTGATTTGCTACCACCGAGATAACTTCATTGAACAATTCATATTCCAGTGCCACCCTTTTTTCATCGGCAGACAGGATTCTGCCTTCCCAGTCCTTGAGCTGTGGGGTGTAAAAACGCTCCGCATTGGTCATGGTCTGTTTGCGGATGTAATCATCAGGCACCTGGGGAATATTGGGCTTGGTAACCTCCAGATAATAACCTATCACCCTGTTGTAGCCTACCTTGAGGGATTTGATCCCGGTCCTGTCCCTCTCCTTCTGCTGGAATAAGGCAATCCAGGATTTGGCATTACTGGAGGTTTCTTTGAGTTCATCCAGTTCCTCACTGTAGCCGGGTTTGATAAGCCCGCCTTCCCGTACAGAAAGGGGGGGTTCCTCCACTATAGCCCGCTCGATAAGCCCGGTGAGAGTATCTATTTCCCTGAAATCCTCCATTCCCTGCACTATCCGGGCAAGCATTGTCTTATGTTCCCCTTTCAGGGTTTCCAGGAGAGATGGCACCGCCTGCAGGGATTTTTTGAGGCCAATAAGGTCCCTGGCATTGGAGTTACCATAAACTACTCTGCCCACAAGTCTCTCCACATCTTTCACATAGGAGATATGGGAGCGCACATCAAATCTCAACAGGGTGTTATCAGCCAATTCCTCCACGGCATCCAGCCGCTTATTTATATGAGTGACATCAAGCAGGGGTTTGAGGACCCATTTCTGAAGCAGACGGCTGCCCATAGGTGTTTTGGTCTCATCCAGTACCTGGAGAATAGTGGTATCTTTTCCCTCTCCCCTGACATTTTTCACAACCTCCAGATTGCGCAGTGTAATGGAATCCAGTATCATGAATTCGGAGGATGAATAGGTATGGAGGGATTGGACATGGTTTAATTCACGCATCTGGGTTTCCAGGGCATATTCCAGGGCACAGCTGGCCGCAATCTTTGCAAAGGCAAGCTCAGAACAACCCATCCCTTCCAGAGTGGAGATGCCCAGATGTTCGCATAAATGCCTGTCCGCATAGGCCGGTTCCGTGGAAGCAGCATCAAATTCATTGGTGGAGAGCTTCAACTCTGCCAATCTGCTTTGCAATTCCTCATTTTCCCTTAATTGGGGAAAGACAATACATTCGGCAGGTCGCATCCTTGCCACCTCTCCCGCAATCCCGTCAAAGGGAGGTTGATCGTTGATCTGGGTAGTCAGGAATTCTCCTGTGGATACATCCAAAAAGGCCACACCAAAATCCTGACCCCTGCCGACAATTGCCATCAGGTAATTGTTCGAGGGATCAGAAAGCATGGAAGAATCGATAACTGTGCCGGGGGTGACCACCCTCACCACTCCCCGTTTGACAACTCCTTTAGCCTTTTTGGGATCTTCAAGCTGTTCACATACAGCAACCTTATAACCTTTCCTGACCAGTCTGGGCAGGTAATTATCCACCGCATGATAGGGAATTCCTGCCAGTGGCATTTTTTCCCCGTCCTTTCCCTTTCCGCGGGTTGTGAGAGTGATGTCAAGTTCCTGTGCGATGGTCTTTGCATCCTCCCCGAAGGATTCATAGAAATCTCCCATACGGAAAAATATCAGGGAATCGGGATGTTGCTTCTTGGCAGCATAATACTGTTGCATCGCAGGTGTAATCTTGCTCATTGGTAATCTATCCGGCAAACGTGTAACACAGATTTGGTCTTACACTATAAGCCTCTTTTTCATAAGGTTTATTGACAGCAGGAAAACCAGCAGGGTTGCCCCCAGCATCCAGGCGATGTTCAGTAGCAGGGAAGCCTCTATAATTCCACTCATCAGCGACCTGACAACGATTACTATATGAGCCAGGGGCAGGATTGCCAGGGCTATGTACTGTACCGTCTCCGGAAGCAGGGATAGCGGGAAAAAGGTACCGCTGAAAAGGAACATGGGTGTAATCAGCAGGATGGAAGGGTAAGTCAGGGAATTGATATTGGGAGTGATTGCCGTAAAACACATGGCAATACAGGAAAACATCAACCCTGCCAGAAAGGCAAAGGGGATTACCAGCAGGGAATGCGGATAGACAGCCAGGCCAAAGATTGACAGGATGGGCAGGATAATACTGGCATTGATCACACCCCGCGTCGCTCCCCAGAGTAGTTCTCCGGCTATCACTTCATCTATGTTCAGGGGAGTTGCAATAATGGCATCAAAGGTTTTCTGGTAATACATTCGCACATAGGAGCCAAAGGTACATTCATAAAAACCGGCAAACATCATGGAAACCGATATCAGTGCAGGGGCAATGAACTTTGTATAGGGTACACCTTCGATTTCATTGATGTAATTACCCAGTCCAAATCCCAGGGCAAACAGGTACAGGATGGGTTCCACCAGGGGTGGGAGGAAATTCACCGTCAAGGTGGTCATGAACACATCCCTGTTGCGCATCCAGACTTTCAGGACACGCGGGGTAATATCCGGCAGGGCAAAATACGACATCATTCCCGCAACTTCCTCCCTGTAAGTTTAAGGAATACGTCCTCCAGTGTTGCAGCCCTTGCGGTAATCTTACCCAGCCTGCATTCATTAAAAAGATGTTCAGTAATGCCATGAGGATCATTGGTATATATCTGGACCATATCCCCCGTTTTTTCATACCTTGTGTTGCTGTTCTCAAGACAGGCTATCACTTCAGGAGTATTTTCAGCTTCTACTATATCCGTACCAATATACTCTTTTATTATCGATGACGGACTACCTTCCACAAGAATATTGCCATAATCCATTATAACCAGCCTGTCACACAGCTGGGCGGCCTCTTCCAGGTAATGGGTAGTCATTACAATGGTAACTCCCTGCCTTTTGAGACTGCGCAGTTTTTCCCACATCACATGCCTGGACTGGGGATCCAGGCCAACCGTGGGTTCATCCAGGATCAGTACCCGGGGTTCATTCACAAGCGCCCTGGCAAGAATAAGTCGCCGTTTCATACCACCGGAGAGAAGATCGGTCATTGTATCCTTTTTTTCATTGAGTTGCACAAAATCCAGTAATTCATTAACCCTTTTTTCAGCTTTTCTTTTTGGGATATCAAAGTAACGTGAATATACATAGAGATTCTTGTAAACGGAAAAATCTATGTCCAGATTGTTTTCCTGAGGTACAACTCCCATTAAATTTTTAATTTTGCGCTGGTCACGTGTTACATCCATACCGAAAACTCTGAGACTGCCTCCGCTGGGAGGAGATACACATTGTATAATCCGCATTGCAGTAGTCTTACCGGCTCCGTTGGGTCCCAGAAAACCGAACAGTTCACCTTTATTTACCTCAAAACTGACATCATCAACAGCCACAAAGGTCCCAAAATTTTTGTGTAGATTTTTTGCAACAATTACAGGTTCAATAGGCCATCACCACATCATCCATGATCAACTGAAATAAGATTTATTAATATTTTATTTTTTCCAGAAAGCGGAAGTAAGCATTACCATCACTGTAAATACTTCCAATCTGCCAATCCACATATTCAACACAAGCAATAATTTACCCATAAACGGCAACAGGTCATAATTTGCCATTGGTCCAAAAAGGTTGAAAGCCGGCCCAATGTTACCCAGTGTTGCTATGGATGCACTCAATGAACTAAACACATCCATTCCCATCATCGAAAGCAAACCAGAGCTTATGAAAAAAAGGAGGAAATAAATTATAACAAACGATACAATGGAATGCATTACATCGTCAGGCACTGCTTTTCCATTGAAACGAATTATTCGAACAGCTTTTGGGTGAACAGCTTTGAAAAGCTCCCTGTTTGCATACCTTAAAAGAAGCATGGTACGCACAATCTTAATTCCACCCCCGGTTGAGCCGGCACATCCGCCAAAAAACATCACTATAAATAAAATCATCCTACCTGAATCTGCCCATTGGTTAAAATCAACAGTTGCGTATCCGGTAGTTGTTAAAATAGATAGTATCTGAAATAAAGAATACCTGAAAGAAGTACCCAGACCATAGATATGGTCTTTGAAAAGAAGAAGGGTAAGACTTAAAGTCGCAATTGCAACAATCAATGTATAAAATTTAAATTCATCGTCTTTTATCAGACTGCCTTTATCCACATAGAACATTCTGTAATGCAGTGCAAAATTTGCACCTGCAAGGAACATAAAGAAGCATATTATACTTTCCACAAGTGGACTATTAAAAGCAGCTATACTATCTGCGTAAGGTGAAAAACCCCCACAGGCCATGGTAGTAAAAGTGTGAGTAACAGCGTCATACAGGTTTAGTCCGGCAAGGTAGAGTGCTACACATTCTACAAAGGAAATAGCCACATATACCATCCATAGGATTTTTGCGGTCTCTCTAATGCGAGGACGCAATTTATCTTCCTGGGGACCAGGTACTTCAGCCCTGAACATTTGCCTGCCGGCAATACCCAATTTTGGAAGAATGGCTATAAACAACATAATTATACCCATTCCACCAAGCCACTGGGTCATAGACCTCCAGAATAAAAGGCCTCTACTATGGCTTTCAATATCCACCATCACCGTAGCTCCGGTAGTAGTAAAGCCAGACATGGATTCAAAAAAAGCATTGATTGGGGTCATTCCTTCAAGAACAAAGGGTATTGCACCGAAAATTGCTGCTGCCAGCCACCCAAAAGCAACAATCATGAAACCTTCCTTAAGATCCCAGTCTTCTTTTGAAGGCTCTATCCTGAAAGCAAATACCGTGCCTGCTACCATTGTTATCGTAAAGGCTATAGCGAAGTTCTGGGGAGATTCACCATAATACATACCTACAAAAAGAGGTATGAGCATCAATAATCCAAGAAGCCATAGTAAAGTACCCAGAACACCCATCACAACTTTGAATTTCATGCAAACACCTTACTTGAACAGTTTTTTCTACACCTGGAAGCACAGAAGGTATAGAAAATGCAAGAATATGATCCCTTTCTTTTACCTTGTAATTTCCATGGAGAACAATAGTTAAGTACTTATTAATAACCATGGTCGCAATTGAATCTTCCGGAAAGTTCAAATCTTTGAGAAACTTGCCATTTATTTGTTATTCCATAATGGCTATTTTTATCCATTATCTTACTATTAATATCACTCATATGAAATTTCCAATCACTTTCCTTACCTCAGTCGTACTAAAAAATAATATTAATCTTTAATTGAGATAAATTTACTTATAAGGGCATGTTCAGTAATTTCATCCTGAAAAAGTAATATGGCTTTCTGATAGCTTCATGAGGAGACAAAAAAGAAAGGAGACAATAGCCTGAGAGCAAAGCTATCAAAAAATAAGCACAAATTTCAGAAAATTCACCTAGGAAACAGGCGAATAGAGAATAGATGGATTATTTTATAGAGGTTCTGAAAATTTAATGATAATAAAATTTCTCAAAAAATAACTATTTGCTACAGAACGCGCAACCTTTATCTCAAATCTTCTTCTAAACCTAATATGGGTTTGGTGTTTGAGATGGGTTATAAAAAAATATTAGCTACAGCCATAGTCATCGCTTTCCTTTTTGCAGGGGGCTGTACTGAACAGGAAAGCACTGATAACGGCACTATTGAGTGGAGGGATACGGAACTTACCGATGTAACTACAGGTGAGACGTTCAGAATCAGTGATTTTGAAGGCAAAAATATACTGGTTGAAAGTTTTGCAGTATGGTGTCCTACCTGCCTGGAGCAGCAAAAAGAAATGCAGGTACTCAGGGAAATGGAGGGTACAGAAGCAATCCACATATCCCTGAATACCGATCCAAACGAGGATGCGGAAAAAGTCCGGGAACATGTCGAAAGGAACAGTTTTGACTGGTATTTTGCAGTAGCTCCCAATGAATTTACCCAAGCCCTCATCGACGAATTCGGTATCAATGTTGTCAATGCACCGGGTGCACCTGTTGTCCTGATATGTGAAGACCAGTCTGCACGCCTGCTGTCTGGAAATGTCAAATCAGCAGAAGTGCTTGAGAAGGAAATCAGGGAAGGATGTTAAATGGCCTCTCTTATCCCTTTCCTTGTCGACCTTTCGGTTTCTTTCGGACTGGGCCTGCTTACTCCTTTGACAGCGGTTTGTGTGCTTCCCCTCTATCCGGCTTTTCTGGCCTACCTTTCCAACCAGATGGCAGGCCAGGAGGAAAACCGCAGGCTGCCCATCATATTCGGATTATTGATAACTGCAGGTGCAATCCTTTTTATGGGCTTGCTGGGACTGGTTTTTACAACCGTGTTGCAGGTATCCCTGACAAAAATCATCGGGATTGTGTCCCCTATTGCCTTTGGGGTACTGTTTGTGATCAGTCTTCTCCTGATAACTGATTACGATATAGGCAGTTTTCTGCCCAGAAAAAACCTCACCGGTAACAGAGATCCCCTAATTAGCGCTTTTTTATACGGTTTCTTTTTCGGAGCCATTGTCGTGCCCTGCAATCCCCTGTTCATTGCAGCCCTGTTCACCAAAACTCTTCTTGTAATTGATTTTGTACAGAACATTTTAAATTTCATAGCCTTCGGACTGGGACTGGGATTTCCTTTACTTGTGTTCTCCGCGATATCCTCGGCCCAAAGCAGGATAATAATTGGCTTTTTGCTCAAACATAAAAGAAAGATCAATTTTGCCACAGGCATGATTATGCTGGTTATCTCACTGTACTACTTGCTGTTCGTTTTCAGGATATTTGAGGGATTGGTATGAAACCACTGCTTATATGCATCATAGCAATTGCTGTGTGTTGTCTGGTGGCTACCGGCACCGCTGAAGAAGAAAGAGGAATCGAAAAAATACCCGAACTCACTGAAATGGAGGAGGAGCAGGGCATAATGGTCACCGAAAGGGGGGTGAAGTATATTGTCGACCCTGAAAAGATTGTCTCCGGAGGACCACCTATGGATGGTATCCCTTCCATTGATGACCCGAAATTTACAACCGTTGAAAAGGCCGATGAATGGATCGAAGATAACGAATTGGTATTGGGACTTATCCATAACGGTACAAAACGGGTCTACCCGTTACAGGTAATGGTTTGGCATGAAATTGTCAATGACAAGATAAAAGGTGAACCCATACTTGTTACCTACTGTCCACTTTGCGGCTCGGGAATTGCCTATGAGAGAACCATCAACGATGAAGAGGTGGAATTCGGGACCAGCGGGAAATTGTATAATTCCAACCTTGTGATGTATGACCGCAAAACGAATTCGTACTGGACCCAGATAGACGGATTGGCTGTGGTAGGTGAGCTGACAGGAACCGAGCTTGTTCCGCTGTCGATTGATACTGTTGTCTGGAGAGACTGGAAGGCCAATCATCCGGACTCGGAAGTCCTGAGCAAGGATACCGGTTTTGACCGGCCCTATGGTAATGACCCCTACGGAAATTACTATGAGGACAGTTACTTGATATTCCCGGTGGAAAACAGCGATGATCGCATTCATCCTAAAACGGTTGTTTTTGGCATTGAGATTAATGGGACCTTCAAAGCCTACCGTGAGGAGGACCTTATCAAACAGCCAATCATCGAAGATACAGTCAACGGAAACAATCTCAAGGTGGAGAGGGATGATGCTGGTATTGTAACCATTACCAATCTCGATACCGGGGAAGAGATTGTCAAGGAAAGAAACTTCTGGTTCTCCTGGTATGCCTTCCACCCGGATACGCAATTGTATCTGCCTGAAGGCGAAGAACTTCCACCTGAAGAAGATAGCCCGGAAGTACCTCTGGGAAATATAGTTGCATTAGCATCCCTGATAGCAGCATTCCTGATGTTGCAGTGGAAAAGAAGGTGAATAAAAAAGCCAAATTTGGTATTTGGTGGGACCGCGGAGATTTGAACTCCAGTCGCAAGACCCCCAGCCTTGCAGGATGGACCAGGCTACCCTACGGTCCCACGGGGATTGGTTCTAATAGGAAGTTTCCCTATATCACTTTTTCTGCTGGGCTACCCATTCCTTATAGACTTCTGTGATCTGGCCACCTTCCAGGAAAACACATCCATGCAACTGGGCATAGGTCCTGGCATCTTCTTTTGAAAGGGCTTTGCCATTGGTATCATCCAGCATTTCACAGACTACCATGACGGGTGTTATACCGGCCATCTCTGCAAGAGCAACCGAGAGCTCGGTCTGGCCCCGGCGGTTTTCCACAAGTCCTTCAGCTGCCCTTAGCAATGCAACATGACCCGGTGCACGAAACTCGTCTCCAAAAACTACGGCTTCTCCGTTTCTACCCTTTTCAGAAATCTCAGCCAGCTTGTTTATGGTCAGTGCCCGATCATTGTCCGGAATGCCGGTACGGGTGTCCCTGTGATTGACCCATATGGAAAAGGATGAGCGACTATCATATGCAAGGTCACCGGTCTGCTCCACGGTATTACCAATTGCAGGCCATCTGCCTGCTCCTTCTGACAGCAAATCCGCCATGAAAGGCAGACCCAGCGTCGTACAGACCTCATCGGCCAGGGCAGTACAGATCAGGCCACCTCCATCGCGACGCATCCAGCGTACATCATCAGGAGTAATAGCTGAGGCGGCAATCACAAAATCCGTCTCCCCTTCCCGGCTGTCCGAATCAAATATAAATACCATTTCTCCCCGCTCAACTGCCTCAACACCCTTTTTCACTTCAGGATCTGAAAATTTTAAATTGTCCATACTAAATTACCTCCAATCAATAATCAACAGTAACCTCAACCTCATCTCCGTCCTTCAAATCAAGTTCATCACGCAATTTCACGGGGGAAATTATCTCCAGCAGATCAGCCGGATAATGGGTCCTGTCTGGAACCACTACTGCTGCCTCAAAGCCCTCAACTTTCACACAGAAACAATGACATGCACCGAAAGTACGCTCTCCGCTTGTGAAACCGGAGATTGGAATCACAGCACTTTCTGCAAGTTTATCCCTGAATTTCAGGCTAAGGTCATCCAGATGCACATTGAGAGTCCCTGGATAAGGAGCAAACCCGAGTTTGTCCCCGAACTGGCGCTGGTAGCCCTCCTGACCAATATAGTAGTGACCTTCACCAAGCCCGCTTACAATATGTCCCCGCAGATGAATCGGGTTTTTCTCGACAATTTTGGTGAATATATGCCTGTAATCCTCGTATTCCTTTTTTAGCAACTGCCGGCCAGCAGCCGAGAGCAGCACTTCCTGTCCGCCAGGCACAATACGTCTCTCAATATAACCTTCATCTTCCAGGGATTTGAGAATCCTGGCTGAAGTCTTGGAACTGGTCGCCATGTATTCGGCAAACTCAGCTGAGGATAATTTAACCGGATGATTCAACCCACCCAGAAGGCCCAGTTCTTTCAGTGCTGGAATTAGATGCATGTGAAATACTCCGTCTCAAAAATGAGACGTATCTCATATCTGGCTGATCGTTAATAAATGTTCGGCTGCCAGTGGAGTAAATTATAACCATCGGGAAAACCATGAGAAGTTAGGGAGAGGAATGTCCAGAGGATAGCCATGAAAAAATACAATCCATATGAGAACAGGCCCTCTCATGCAGGCTGGAGAAGAGACCTGTATGATATAATCTTCGAGGCTGATACACCTCTTGGAAAGGCCTTCGATATAGCACTTATAGTTGCCATCCTGGGAAGTGTTGTCATTGTAATGCTGGACAGCGTGGAATCCATAGCCACTGTTCATCATGATAGCCTCTACATGCTGGAATGGGATTTCACCATTCTTTTTACCATCGAGTATATTCTGCGGCTTATTTGTGTCAGGGACAAAAAAAGGTATGCAACCAGCTTTTTTGGTGTGATAGATTTGCTGGCAGTACTGCCTACCTACCTGACAATAATCCTGCCCGGAGGGCAATATCTCCTTGTGATACGTATCCTGAGACTGTTGCGGATATTCAGGGTGCTTAAACTCGTGCAGTACCTCTCTGAAGCCGACCTGCTGATACGGGCACTGCAGGAGAGCCAGCGCAAGATTACACTATTCCTGTTCACGGTTTTGAATCTGGTCGTGATACTGGGTTCTGTGATGTATGTGGTTGAGAGTTCCAATCCCCAGTTCACCAGTATTCCCCAGAGCATTTTCTGGGCAATCGTTACCATAACAACGGTAGGTTACGGGGATATTATACCCACCACATTCCTGGGAAAGACCATCGCTTCACTTGTAATGATCATCGGTTATTCTATCATCGCTATACCTACAGGGATAATCACACAATCTATAATCCGGGTTTCCAGAGAGGACGATAAAACAAAAATCGTAGAACAGACAAAAGGCAACATGTTCTCAAAAAAATGTCCGGGTTGTGCTTTTCAGGGACATGACCTGGATGCTGCCTACTGTAAACGTTGCGGGGAAAGACTTGAGGAGGAATGAAAATGGAGCATGGGGATAATAATGGACATTCGCATCATGCAATGATGCTGGAAGACTTTAAGAGACGCTTTTTCGTATCTGTAGTTCTTACAATACCGGTTTTATTCCTGTCACCTATAATTCGACAGGGGTTGGAAAGTGCAGGAGTGAGTCTGCCGACAATTGAAGGTGCCTCTTATCTGCTTTTTGCCTTTTCCACACTGATCTTTTTCTATGGTGGCAAACCCTTCCTTACAGGACTGGTAAGTGAACTCAAATCCCGCCAGCCTGGCATGATGACATTGATTGCCGTTGCCATAAGTGTGGCCTATATTTACAGCAGCCTGGTAGTATTCGGGCTGGCAGGCAAGTTCTTTTTCTGGGAACTGGCAACCCTTATCGACATCATGCTCCTGGGCCACTGGATCGAAATGAGATCCGTCATGGGTGCATCCATGGCTCTTGAAGAGCTGGCAAAACTCATGCCCTCAAAAGCCCACCGGATAGGAAAAGATGGTGAGACTGAGGATGTAGCTCTCAAAGATTTGCAAAACGGGGACAGATTACTGGTCAAACCCGGGGAAAAAGTTCCTGCTGATGGCAGGGTGGCAAAAGGACAATCCTCGGTCAATGAAGCAATGCTGTCCGGGGAAACCACGCCGGTATCCAAGGAGAAGGATGATGAGGTAATCGGGGGGTCCATCAACGGGGAAGGCTCCCTGGAGATTATTATAGAAAAAACCGGTTCCGATTCGTTCCTCTCCCAGGTAATTGGACTTGTAAA
Source organism: Methanohalophilus halophilus (assembly GCF_001889405.1). Classification (NCBI taxonomy): domain Archaea; kingdom Methanobacteriati; phylum Methanobacteriota; class Methanomicrobia; order Methanosarcinales; family Methanosarcinaceae; genus Methanohalophilus; species Methanohalophilus halophilus. The sequence continues at coordinate 721,418 of NZ_CP017921.1, read as the reverse complement.
ACAGGCCCAGGAAAGTCGATCCCGTGCACAGGACCTGGCCAACCGGGCTGCCATGTGGCTAACTATCATAGCCTTAAGTGCAGGTGCGATAACACTGTTTGCCTGGAGCAGCGTAGTTGGATATGATTTTGCCTTTTCCCTGGAAAGAGCGGTTACCGTAATGGTAATCACATGTCCCCATGCCCTTGGCCTGGCAATTCCCCTTGTGATTGCAGTATCCTCTGCACTGGCCGCCAACAACGGGCTGCTGATCAAGGACAGGGCTGCCTTTGAAAAAGCATATGAGGTCGATGCGGTAGTTTTTGATAAGACCGGGACCCTGACTGAAGGAAAGTTCGGGGTCACCGACATAATTCCCTTTGAGAATGTATCAGAAGAAGAAATCCTGAAACTGGCTGCTTCAGTAGAAGCTGAATCGGAACATTCCATAGCCCGGGGTATTGTGGAATCGGCAGAGGAAAAATATCCTATTGAGGATTTTAACAGTATCCCCGGCAAGGGCGCCTTTGCTACAGTTAAAGGTAAGCAAATCACAGTTGCAAGTGGATCCTATATAGCTGACCAGGGGTTCGAACCTGACGCAGCTGAAACAGAGGGGTTAACAGCGCAGGGTAAAACTGTTATTTTCGTGGTTGAGGAGGATAGTCTAATAGGTGCCATAGCCCTTGCAGACATTATACGTCCTGAATCAAAACAGGCTATTGCAACGCTGAAGGAAAGAGGCATACGCTGCATGATGCTTACGGGGGATAATGATAATGTAGCCCGCTGGGTAGCGCAAAGCATAGGGCTTGACGAATATTTCGCCGAAGTGCTCCCACAGGAAAAAGAGGGGAAAATCAAGGAAATCCAGGATCGCGGACTGCGTGTAGCAATGACAGGTGATGGTGTGAATGATGCACCTGCCCTGGCCCGTGCAGACCTGGGAGTGGCAATCGGGGCCGGAACGGATGTGGCTGTGGAGACGGCAGATATTGTGCTGGTACGCAGCAATCCCCTTGATATGATAACTGTCCTGGACCTCTCGGCAAAGACCTACGGGAAAATGAAACAGAACCTGTTCTGGGCCACAGGTTACAATGCCATTGCCATCCCCCTTGCTGCAGGGGTGCTGGCGGGACAGGGAATCCTGCTGTCCCCGGCTGTAGGGGCGGTGCTTATGTCCCTGAGTACGGTTATTGTTGCGGTAAATGCAAAATTCCTCTCCCTTGAATGAGACAAAAAGCAATGTCGAAGATTATTTGTACTGCAAACAGTATCTCCCTTGTACCCTTAATTAAAGAGCAGGTGTCATTATGGAAATTAACGGAGTAGAAATCGAAGATACTTTTGCAGAAGCATTCCCGATAAAGATCGGAAGAGTACTGATCACAGCCGTAAACGAAAAATGGGCAAGGGTAGCTGCACAGGAAGCCACAGGTTTTGGTACCTCTGTCATCATGTGTCCCGCAGAAGGCGGTATCGAAAGGGTTGCCAGTCCGGATGAAACCCCTGATGGAAGACCTGGTGTTTACATCCAGCTCTGCACTTTCGGCTACAAGTCCCTGGAAGAGCAGCTCCTGGAAAGACTGGGCCAGTGCGTATTGACCGCTCCCACAACAGCAATGTTCAACGGTCTTCCGGATGCTGAAAAGCAGTTTGACACCGGTTTCAAGCTCAAATTCTTCGCAGACGGTACAGAATCTGAAACAGAAGTAGGTGGCAGGAAGGCCTATAAGATCCCAATGATGGAAGGCGACTTCATCACTGAACACTCCATGGGCGGAGTAAAAGGTATAGCAGGCGGCAATTTCTTCATTTTCGGAGACTGCCAGATGAGTGCCCTCAATGCCGCTGAAGCAGCAGTTGAAGCCATAGAGAAGGTAGAAGGCTCCATTACTCCGTTCCCCGGTGGTATAGTGGCCAGTGGCTCCAAACCAGGTGCCAACAAATACACTTTCCTCAAGGCAACAGCAAACGAAAAATTCTGCCCCTCCATCAGGGACCAGATCGAGGATACCCAGATTCCCGAAGGTGTGGGAGCAGTTTACGAGATCGTTATCAACGGTGTCAGCGAGGAAGCAATTTCCAGCGCAATGTCAGCCGGTATAAAGACATCCGTAAAGGTTCCGGGTGTCAAGAAAATCTCCGCAGGCAATTACGGCGGAAACCTTGGCCCCTACAAATTCAATCTTCATGACCTCGTATAATCCGGGGTCCTCTTTTTTCTTTTTTCGGATTCGGTAATGATGCTTGAAAGTGAACCCTCTGAGCGCATCGATTCGCGTGCATTGAAATCCTGGTTTGTAAGCGGACTTTTAATAGGTATTGTCATCTTTTCAATTCCAGTAGCATACATTTTTCTAGTAAGTCCAGCATGGAATTTGCCACGAAATTGGGGCTGGATAGGTATAGCACTGGTGACAGTATTCACATTATGGTCGGCAGTAATTGCACCCCAACTCAGGATACGTTTCTGGCGCTATGAAATAAGAGAAAATGAAGTAGATATCCAGAACGGTATTTTCATTATCAGAAGAACTCTTATCCCTATGGTCAGGATTCAGCATGTTGATACTGAACATGGTCCTGTTATGAGATTCTTCGGGCTGGCAACATTAAGGATCTCCACAGCTGCTACAGACCATTACATTCCCGCTTTATCAAGGGAAAAAGCTGCAGAGCTCATGGGAGAAATAGCAGCTCTTGCAAGAGTAAGTGATGAAGATGTCTGAATATAAGCGCCAGCATCCTGTCATGATAATCCTGGAGACGCTCAAAAGCATAATATATGCAATACCACCAATATTCTTTTTTGCATTATCACTAAGGGATGAATTGGGTAGTGTGAACATTCCTTTTCTGGCTGCTATCGCTTTGATCGCAATCCTTACCTATTCTACAGCAAAATGGTATCTTTTCACCTATCAGTATGAAAACGGCTACCTGCACATAAGAAAGGGATTGCTGCTTAAAAAAGAGAGATCAATCAAGAGGGAAAGAGTCCAGACGGTTAATGTAATCACAAATTTTATACAAAAATTCCTGGGAATCACAAGTTTACATGTCAAAACAGCCGGCAGTACAGAAGCAGAACTATCCCTCACTGCTGTAACCCTGCAGGAAAGCCAGAACATAAAGACCTATTTAGAAAACCATGCAACAAACAGATCCAGCAAAAATCATACAGAGGAATCAGAAACAGGGGACGCAAAAGCAGATACTGTAAATACATACAATATCCCCCTATGGAACCTGCTACTGGCAGAAGCCACTTCAGGCAGGTTCATGTTACTTTTTTCTCTTATAGCGGCTGCATTATCCCAGCTTTATCCATATATTCCTGAAAGCTATCTACGACTCGTGCTTGAGCGAATCATTCCCCAGACCAGTGTCAATATCAGTCTACTTATGATACTGATATTTGGATTATTGCTGCTTTCATGGATCATATCAACCCTGGTCTTTGCAATCCAATACGCCAATTTCACCCTGCAACGTAAGGAAGATGATATCCGGATATCCTATGGCCTTATTGAACAAAAGGAATACAACCTGAATATGAAACGAATTCAGGCCCTGTCTGTAAAGAATAGTTTGCTGCGACAGCCCTTCCGCCTGTGTTCTATCTATGCAGAGGTTGCCGGGGGAAGCTCTGAAAAACAGGATTATGTGACTACATTGTATCCCCTGCTGCATGTAAGGCAACTGTCTAAATTCATGGACAATATGTTCCCCGAATACACTATTCCTGAAAATATGCATCCTCTGCCATTACGGTCAAGGAAACGCTATATTATACGCTTACTTGTTCCGGCCCTTGTGATTGTTTTATTACTCCAGCTGGTTCCCTACGGGTGGGTCTCCCTTTTGATCCTGCCACCTGTCTTCTTATTGGGGCTTTCCCGCTACAATACAGGAGGAACTGCCATTCTGGAAAAACAATTAACGCTCAGATTCCGGAATATCCACCGCTATCATGTATTCGTATTGAAGGACCATATCCAGACTATGCATATAAGTTCCAACCCTTTCCAGCGCATGAGTGACCTGGACACAATCGGAATTTCCGTATTATCTTCAAGAGGCGGAAACCGGTTTGCAATCGCTGATGTTGACATAGAGGAAAGTGGGAAAATCTGGAACTGGTTTTCCCGCAACTAAGTCACCGATAATTCATTTTAAAGTCCCAGCAGGGATAATCCCGACGAGAGGGAATTGCGTATCAATTCCAGCGGATCCACTCCTGTAACCTGTATCATAACCCAGGCTCCCAGGAAAGTCCCTACCACACTTCCGATATTTGCCAGGGCTGCCACCAGAACAACTTTGAAGAACTTGTTTTGACGTGCCTCTGCAAAGGATTCTGTATCCATCATGGCTTTGAAATCATCGGTTGTAGGACGGCGTTGTTTTGCTTCGACAAGACCTGCAAACCAGCCTGCTGCCATCATGGGATTCAAGGAAGTCAGCCAGGCAACACCAAATGATGTTGCTATAGAATAGGGATGTCCCCCGGCAAGGGTTGCTCCCACGGCACTCAGGGTACCGTTTATGATGAACCACCAGCCAAAGGCAATCAACAGGAGTTCAATGGAAGTCCCTGAAAGGATTATCAACATGAATGTTGCAAGTGCTATGGCCACAATAGCGATACCGAAGACTTTCATCAAACTGAAACGCTTCTTGGGCAGGGTTACCAGCGATGACAGCGGAGGTATGGTCTTGGGGTTGGAAAGATATTTCTCGATACCACTCCTGTGACCCGCACCCACGACAGCCACTATATTCTTGCCGCCACCTGCAGCTGTTCTTGCCAGGCTTCCCGCGATGTAGGCATCCCTTTCATCAATAAGTACTTCTGCAGCATTGGGGGATGTATGACGTAATTCCTCGATCAGGACTGTAACTGTATCCTGCTCGGTGATATTATCTATATCGATCTCATCGCCGCCTCCAATTCCCAGGGCTGCGGCTATCAGGGTTCCTATCATTTTTGTTTTTTCGATCAAACCCATTTTTCCCCAGAAACGCTGGAGAGTTACCTGGATATCACGATCTACAAGGGCAACATCAGCCCCTATTTCCTCTGCTGCTTCAATCGCAGCTAACATTTCAGCACCGGGCTGTACACCCATATCCTTCCCTATCCTTTTCTGGACATGGGCTAGCAGCATATGGACAAGGAAAAAATAGACTTTACCCTCTGCAAGCAGTTCCTTGACAGATATATCCGAGGTTTGGGTCTTACCCTTAAGGGCATCATAGCGGCCCTTGCACAGTTCAACCGCAACGACATCAGGTTGCTGATTGTGAATAGTTTCCTTTACTTCACGGATACTTTTTTCCGAAACGTGGGCCGTGCCCACCAGGCTTATCCTGGAAGGAGCAGGAGCCACATTCTCAGAAGTGGAATCTGTTGAAAAATCATGTTCCCGAACTTCTGAAGAACTGGTGGCGCTTTCATAGTTATAGCTCATGGTGTCCTGTCGGGAATCGGTAATATACGGGTCATTAGCCATTAAAATCCCTGTTTTACTCACTTAGAAGTGTCATTGTATGCATAAGGTCTGTTCTTGAAAGGATACCGATAATCTCTCCATCTTCCATTACCACAAGGCGGCCCACGTTATTATTGTTCAGGACCTTGAAGGCTTCCGATGCATTATCGTCAGGTGAGATAGTAACCACATCCCTTGTCATCACATCGGAAACGAGGGTACTTATCCTATCCACTTGCGCTACCTTATGTACATCCGTAAACGTAACAATGCCTTTTAAAACATTGTGCTGGATTACTGGATAACCCATGTGTTTATGTTCAAACATGAATTGTACGAGTTCTTCCAGGTTCATCTCAGGAGAAACTGAAATAATATCACTGCTCATCACATCCTTTACCTGAACATTTTCAAGGGTACGGGTAACAGCAGTGGAACGTTCCTCACCTGAGGCTCCCATATAAATAAATACCGCAATCAACAAAAGCCAGGGATTCCAGGGATTGGAAAGAATACCCAAAAGTGCCAGCATAAAAGCAAAAAATTTTCCGACATTCGCTGCATTACGGGTTGCCTTTATATAATTCATATGGCGGGCAAAAAATGCACGCAAGATCCTACCCCCATCCATGGGGAAAGCAGGAATCAAGTTGAATACGCCCAGTACAATATTGATGGAAGCAAGAATATATACAAGACGATAAATTATCGTGGTAGAATAACCTGTAACAACCGTATCTATCAGTAAATTTAATCCAAACAGGATACCACCAATCAAAAAACTTACAAATGGTCCTGCAAAAGCCATTTTTGCTTCCTGATCGGGTTCACGGGGCATCTCTTCCATGGAAGATACACCGCCTATCAAAAAAAGGGTGATATTATCTATCTTAACCCCATATTTTTTTGCAAAATAGGAATGACCCAGCTCATGTAAGAGTACACAGGTAAAAAGGAGGATGGTTGTCAAGAGGGACAGGCCGTAACCTAATATGGCAGGCTGGACATCTGCAAATCCAACGGGTTCGGGTACACTTGAAAAAACAAATGCAAAGAGAAACAGTACAATAAGAAAAGTAATATGGATCAATATAGGGATACCCATTACACTACCGATTTTGAAAGAAGTTTTCATAACTGAACCTTTTTAAGTTCCTATTATTTAGTTATTTAGTTTTAGTGATGTGAATCAGTACCTGACAGAATAATACTTTCACACCGCTTGGTTTCAAAATATATACCCCTGGGGACCTATTAGGAAATAGTCACGGATTCGATGGGCACACGCCTTTACAAGTTTCAAGGCTAGGTGCCATCGATCATCCCCTCAACCGTGATACCAAGCACCCTTTTGTTTTTTATTTCAAAGATTGATTTACAAGAGTATCCAGATCCGCAAGAAACATATCTATAATCTCATAATCCAGGTGAGGCATGATAACCAATCTTAATGCCTGCGGATTTCTCGTAAGAGAAACACGCCATCCAAAATCCTCGTACAGCCTGTTTTGGATTTCAACTGGTGACTCTACATCCAGCGCCACGATATTCATCACCGGTTCTATCACCGGCTGGATTCCTATATTCCTGGCTCCTGCAACAAGCCTGTCAGTCATATCCATACATCGTTGTATGATGGCACCATAACCTTTTCTTCCAAGATGGCGCATAACTGCGTAAGTGGATACTACAGCTGCTCCACTACGGGTACCTGTCAGGGAATACTGACTGCTTATAGTAAGATAAGGAGTCTTTACCGCAAGATTGTCAAGATCAAGACTGTGGCGGAAAAGCAATCCTCCTGAAGGAATGGTACTTAAACCCATTTTGTGGGGATCTATTGTGATAGAAGATACACCTGCAATTTCAAAATCAAATTTATATTTAGGTTTGAGAAAAGGCAGTACAAAACCTCCAAAAGCTGCATCTACATGGAAAGGTAAACCATTTTCAATAGCTATCTCAGAAAGCTTTTCAAGAGGATCTACCTGTCCAAATTCGGTAGTACCGGCTATACCCACCAATCCTACGGTATTGTTATCTATCAGGGAATTAACTGCATCAGTATCAACCTGTAAATTGTCAGAAAGAGTCGCTCTGCGTATATCTATACCTGAAAGATCACCAACCTTATCAAACGAAAAATGAGCTGAATCAGGAACAACAATGTTAGGATGTATAATAGATCTATTACGATTACGCATGGCTCTTACAGCCTGGATGTTTGATTCAGTGCCTCCTGTACTGATATAACCACAGGCATCCGGAAGATGTAACATGGCACCCAGCATTTCCATGACCTGTTCTTCCAGTTCAAAGGTTCCCTGAAAAAGACCCGGATCTCCCATATTAGCTTCGATGAAAGTACAATGGGCATGCTATGCTATTTCATGAGGATAGGTGCACATGGAACTCAGAACTTTCCTGTAATCACTATCCCTGTCTTTTTTTTGAGATAATTCCTTTAGGACTGAATCTCTTGCAATTCCATTGGTATACATGCGAATCCTTTTCCTAGAAGAGCTTTTTAATTATAATCGTTTTGAGTTATATTTCATTTTCAGATTTTGTCCAAATTTCAGGAATTAGAGGGGGACCCCATGGTTTCTATTGGAAACATAGTTCAATTTGGAAAAAAGGTATTTTTGTAAAACAAAGTTTTATATATTAAAACCTCTCTACTTACACTGCCATATTTTTTCAACATATTAAAAATATGTATTTCATATTTTTTCCTTATCTCCAGTTGAAACCATAGGGTCTCTCCCCTTTATAAACTTTCCAAGCGAAACAAAGGGGTCTACCTTTGTTTGTCTGAGTGGACATATCGAATATAAATCCAAATCTTTAAACTATTTCAAGGAGTGCAGTTGAAACAAAGGGGTCTTTACCATAACTGTTAAGAATAGATACCTATATTTCCATTAGAGTACTAACAGAGGAAAATTACGTCCTTTTGCATATACCAAATATTGCTAAGAGGAGGTACCCGCTTTGGTTTCACTCTACTAAAAAAAAACGATTAGACGGTATTCATATATTACAAATAGAAGGTGTTTGGATGGATAATGGTTCCCTAGATGGGTTATTTGAAGAGTTATTGGAGACAGAATCCCTTTTTAAGAATAAGGAAGTGTTGAGACCTGCGTATACACCGGAAAATCTTCCTCATCGTAGTAACCAGATAAATAATATTGCTACGGTACTGGTATCAGCTTTGAGGGGACATACACCTTCTAATGTCCTCATTTATGGAAAAACAGGTACAGGTAAAACTGCTGTTGCGAGATATGTGGGTATTGAACTTGAAAGGAAAAGTGATCATCTCAATGTACAATGTAACGTGCTGTACATAAACTGTGAAGTAATAGATACACAGTACAGGTTACTGGCCAATCTTGCAAAACAGTTCGGTGAAGATGTTCCCATGACAGGATGGCCTACAGATCAGGTTTTTTTCCGATTTAAAGAGGCAGTGGATTCCAGCAAACAGGTAATCATAATTATACTTGATGAAATTGATAAATTGATCAAGAAAGGGGATGATGTCCTTTACAATCTTTCCCGGATGAATACGGATCTCAAAAATGCCCGCGTAAGCATGATAGGTATTTCCAATGACCTGAAGTTCACTGAATTTCTGGATCCACGTGTGAAAAGTTCTCTGGGAGAAGAGGAAATTATCTTTCCACCCTATGATGCCGAACAGATAAGTGATATTCTCAGGCAGCGGGCAGCTATTGCCTATAAGGAAAACAGTATGGACGATATGGTAATTCCTCTATGTTCTGCTTTTGCGGCACAGGAACACGGGGATGCACGGCGTGCTCTTGACCTTATGAGGGTTGCCGGGGAAATAGCCGAACGTGAGAAGAAGAACATTATCGAGGAAGAACACGTCAGGCAAGCTCAGGAAAAAATTGAAGTGGATCGTATAGTGGAAGTTATCCGCACTCTTCCTACCCAATCCAAACTTGCGCTTTATAGTGTTATGCTGCTGCGCAATAATGGCCACCGTAATGTTACAACGGGTGAAGTGTATAACGTTTATAGACAGTTATGCCGCAATGTTGATACCGATATCCTGACCCAGAGAAGGGTCACAGATCTCATATCAGAGCTCGATATGCTGGGTATCCTCAATGCTATAGTTGTAAGCAAGGGAAGATATGGTCGTACCAAGGAAATAGTATTGAGTGTGCCTGTGGAAAGCACCAAGAAAGTCTTGCTTGAAGATTATCGCCTCAATATGCTGGCCGATTTCAAACCGGTTCTGACAGCCCAGATGCACCTTTAAACCGGAATTGTTAGATTAAGCAGGTTTAACCTGTCTTTTTTTTTAATTTAGATCAGGACAATAGTAACCTGATATGTCCAATATATGGAATCTTGTAACGGGCAATACCGATGATCCATTCTTCTTTTACAGGAGAAAGATAACTGATCTGGCCCTGCTGGTCATAGTAGCTATTTGTTTTCGTATTATCCCCTTTGGTTATGTAACCTTCATGTGGAGCTTCAGGTCCCCCTTCCCACATTGGTTCGCCTTCTTCAACAAAATACATGGCCCTGTGGATTACCGGGGTAACCCCTTTCTGCCCATAGGGTCGGTATAAGATAACATCTCCCTTTTTTTCAAATGAGATATAATCCGCAGGTGCATCCCGGAGTGTTTCGATCTGTGTCCTGTCAAGATCTTCAATAAAGATTATGTCTCCCCTGTACATGTGGGGTTCCATACTTCCCGACTCCACCGCAACCATTGGAGTCCACATGCCAAAGAATAGCTGGGAAAAGATGGCGATAACTGCAAGAATAGCCAGTACCGATAAACCGTCACGTGCGATTCCCACCCAAAAATTATCGCTATTTCTAAAAGTATGAATTATTTCTCCAATTTCCATGAATATTTCTCCGGATTGGTAAACCAAATTTGTCTGTATCGAGTTTGAACTACTCCACGCTTACGCATGGAGATTCCTACGAGTTGTCATATCATTCATTGGATGTATTTGGGATACATCAAATGTCAATAACCCTGTTTGTCGTAGATTATGAGCAAAATGCTCATAGCCTGTCCAGGTGGCATAATTGGATAGGTAACGTATCATGGATATTGATAGCACTATTTCTATCTCTATCAATAAAGTTACCACAATTACATGTCATATCACGTCTATATAATGGCATATCATGTTGTTTTCCACAAACATAACATGTTTTTGACGTATATCTTTCATCAATTTTAACTACTTGTTTACCTATAAGTTCTGCTTTATAGGTGAGAAATTCGATGAAACGTGATAAATAACCGTTGTTTTGTGTAGAACGATTCAACGTTTTATTTTTTGATTTGCCCATGTTTTTAACGTTGAGTTTGCCTACAATAATTGTATTGGCTTTTGTATTCTCTACCATTGATTTAGATAATTTGTGTTGCCAATCTTTTATCTGATTATTTTTCCTTCTTACCATAGTACGAATAGTTTTGTTTAATCGATGCCATTTTTTACTGTATTTTTTGCAATGATCACGTCTTGATTGAACTGCACTAATTTTAGAATCCCAATATAAATCATATCGTGGATTGTTTATTTCAAAAAATTTCCCTTTATCATTTATCGCAGTAACCGTTTTGGTAATCCCTAAATCAATTGCTTGAAAATGATTATTTTGAACATAAGGTACATTGATTTCAGGTTCATACGTAATAGTGACAAAGAAATCTCCATTACCCTTTTTATCTTCATTGAAGATTTCAATTTGTTTAATTTTCAAACTTGAAATATCATGTTCAATATCAATTATCAAATCTTCATTATTCATTTTATGTGAAAATCTAATTGTATTTCCAAATACTTTGAAACCACTCTGATTATATGTTATTGTAAAAAAGTATTTACGACTTCTAAATCGTGGAGTTCTTGCTTTTTTGTCACCATTTTTGTGAAGTCCAAAAAATGATTTGTAATTGGCATCTAATTTACGCAAAACCATCTGACATGTTTTAGAATAAAGAATATTTATATCAGGATTTCCTTCTTTAATTTGTGGTAAATTATTCTGTTGTTTTGTATATGAAATGGATTTTTTATCATTTTTCCATGTGTCTTTTCTTTCAGATAATGCAATATTATAAAGAGATGTACATGCGTTGGATAACTCCCAAAGCATATTCTTTTGTAATTCAGTTGGATGAATTTTGTATTTCTTTGTTAATTGCATTATTTCCCCTGATTATCAACATATCTTTTCAAAACATCCAGTGTAACCTGTCCGGTTGTAGCCAAAAAATATGACCTTGACCAAAAAGCATCTTTCCCCAACTTCTCTTTTACTTCTGGAAAATTCCTTCTAATTTCTCTTGATGAAATTGTTTTGATTGCATTGATATATTTAGGTATATCCAATGTTTGTTTTGCTTTAAATATCATGTGAAAATGGTCGTTATCACATTCGATATTAGAACTTCCACTTCAAAGTTTTGTACTTATATTATATACTGTTTTTTTCAAACAATCAACTACAAGAGGATTCACCAAAGCATCTCTTCTATATTTTACACATTGCACAAAATGGTATTGCAGTGAATAAACAGAATGACTACCTGTATCCAGTTTATAGTTCATAGTTACAAATATATAAATGTAAATAATTTATGCAATTATATTATAGCACGGCTTTCATCCCCACCTTACGGAGGGAGACTTCTCGCCTGTTGAGTTAAACTTATTGGTTTATTCTTGATAAAAGAATGTTTACCAAAGTATTGTTATACAGGAAAATTCTTGTAACTACATTATCAATATAGAGGTCTGTAATGCAAGAAATGTCTCTTCTTTCCGATTTGCTTGAAGCAGGCTACCAGGTAAGTCCTCAGGCAGCCGAGCTTATAACTTCTCACAACAATCCCCGTGCCCTTATAAATCACATACTGGGAAATGTGGATGATTCGGTATTTGTGATAGACGTTGAGGATATTGATTTCACGGGATTTGAAGAAGTAAAAGAGGCAGAGATTCCATGCAAACAGGAACCTGTTGCAAATACAACTTCTGTAAATCCCATATCCGTGCTTTGTGATATAACCGATTGCTCCACCTGTGTGGGGGAATACATGGAATTTGTACAGTATTTCCGCAACCGTTATAGCAGGCTGAGTGAGATGATAAGGGGCAGGGTCAATGCCAGACCCATGGAAAGTCTGAAAGGTAACAGACGTGTACCCGGGGATGAGATTTCCATAATCGGAATGGTATCCGAAATAAAAAATACATCCAATGGTCATCGTTTAGTACGTTTTGAAGACCCTACGGGTTCCTTCCAGGTCCTTTTCAGTATGAATGATAAGGATATCTATGAGCAATCGAGCAAGCTTGTTCTGGATGATGTGGTGGGGGTCAGTGGCAATCTAACCAATGACGGTAAACTCCTGATAGCCAAAAAACTTGTTTTTCCGGATCTGCCCAATATGGGTTTATCCAAAACCGGTAGCCAGGGGAAGGCCCTTTTCATTTCAGATGTGCATATAGGCAGTAATACCTTCCTGCAGGAGCAATGGGACGATTTCATGACCTTTGTCAAGAGGGAATCGGACAATCCTGAGCTTAACAAAATAGCACAGCAATTACGCTATATTGTGGTTGCCGGTGATATTGTAGATGGGGTGGGTATTTATCCAGGACAGGAAAATGAGCTTACCATACCTGATATTTATGATCAGTATGAGGAAATTGCCCACTATTTCAATCAGATACCTTCTGATATCACAGTAGTTATTGGTCCTGGCAACCACGATGCTGTACGCCAGGCCGAACCCCAGCCCACATTCCCTGAGCGTATCAGGAAAATGTTTGATCCCAGGATTAAATTTGTGGGTAATCCTGCTCTTGTGGATCTGGATGGAGTGCTTGTGCTGATGTACCACGGCCGTTCGATAGACGATTTTGTGGCAAGCATACAGGGAATCTCCTACAGTGAACCTGAAAAAGCAATGCTGGAAATGGTAAAACGTCGACATCTCTCCCCTACCTATGGCAGCAGGGTCTCTATAGCTCCGGAAAAAACTGATCATTTTGTAATAGATCATATACCCGATATACTGCATTGTGGCCATGTTCATACCGTAGGGGTGCAGCAGTACAGGGGCACCCTGCTAATCAATTCAGGAACCTGGCAGGACCAGACTGAATTCCAGAAACGGGTGAATGTGGTACCCGAACCTGCAAGGGTTCCGGTGGTTGATCTTGCCACTTTCCAGCCGACCATGCTGCAGTTTTGAACGTGCATTTTATATAATGCCAGTTAAGAGTTAGTCCGGATGGCTTCAGATTTATTACCTGATATTGGTACATTAATTAAAAAGCAGGGATACAGGCTTGCAGGGTCCCATTCAGCTGTCAAGACATGTCTGTGGATGAGAAGGGCTGTGCGTGAAGAAGGAGAATGTTATAAAGCCCGCTTTTATGGAATTTCTTCCCACAGATGTTTACAGATGACGCCGACACTGTGCTGTAATCAGCGTTGCCTGCACTGCTGGAGGCCGGTTGAGCTTGATGTTCCAATTCCTTCAGAATGGGATTCTCCAGTGGAAATAATGGGGTCTTCAATAGAGTGTCAGCGCAATTTGATTTCGGGTTTTGGAGGTTCGGCCTCAAGAGAATTGTGGCAACAGGCCAATGAACCCGCACATGTGGCTATCTCCCTATCCGGTGAACCTACCCTTTATCCTTATCTAGATGAACTGGTCGAAGAATTTCGAAGTAGAGGCGTAAGTACCTTTGTGGTAACCAACGGTACAGTTCCTGAAATGATCAAAAGCATTAAGCCTTCCCAGCTCTACATGAGCCTGGATGCCCCTGACAGACAGACCTACATGGAGGTTTGTTCTCCAAAGGACCCATGTTTATGGGATAACATAAACGAATCCCTCAGTATCCTTAAAGATAAAGAATGCAGGACTGCTATCCGTATTACTCTAATCAAGGGTGTGAATATGTTTGATGTGAAAGGTTATGCGGACCATATCAGAAAGGCACAGCCTGATATTATTGAGGTCAAAGCCTATATGCACCTGGGTTTTTCCAGAAACCGGCTTGGAAGGGATGCCATGCCAGGCCATGAAGAAGTCCTTGATTTTGCAAATCAGCTTGGCTGTGAATTAGGTTATGAAGTTGCCGACCAGGTTGAAATAAGTCGTGTTGTCATGCTTTGTCGTGACGAAAGTGTTGCCGCTTCTAAACTTCCCGTTTGACGCACTGTCATAACTTATATTTATAGCAATGGCTTATATTGTAAGCCTAGAGCATAGCGAATATCCCGACATTTTGATTAATTTTTGATTATGGAGTATCCTTACAATGGCTGAACAATCTGCTCATGAAAAATATGAATTCAAGAAAAAACTTGAATCCCTCCGAAACAAAAAAGGAAGGGGTACTGAACTCATATCCCTCTACATACCGCCTGACAAACAGCTGTCCGATGTGACCACACAGCTTAAGACTGAACACAGCCAGGCTTCTAACATAAAATCCAAGGCCACAAAGACCAATGTACAGTCTGCAATTGATTCCCTGCTTTCCCGTCTTAAATATCTCGAGATTCCGGAAAACGGTATCGTCTATTTTACCGGAGCTGTGGATGTAGGTGCGGACAAAACGAATATGGAAACCACTATCATAAAGCCTCCACAACCTCTTACCATCTACAAGTATCATTGTGATTCTGCCTTTTTCCTCGAACCGCTGGAAGGGATGCTCAAGGAGGCCAAGACCTATGGTTTGCTTGTGCTTGACAGAAGGGAAGCCACAATTGGTTTACTTACAGGTAAACATATAGAATCCTATCGTAAACTTACCTCAAC
This sequence comes from Methanohalophilus halophilus, assembly GCF_001889405.1. Taxonomy (NCBI): domain Archaea; kingdom Methanobacteriati; phylum Methanobacteriota; class Methanomicrobia; order Methanosarcinales; family Methanosarcinaceae; genus Methanohalophilus; species Methanohalophilus halophilus. Next base: position 706,073 of record NZ_CP017921.1, on the reverse strand, counting down.
AGTGCCGGGTAAACAGAGAAAAGGTGGTCAGAGTGCTCAGCGTTTCCAGCAGCTGAGGCTTATAGCGATACATGAGTTCTACAAGCGTATAGGAGATGCAGCCAGTGAGATCTTCATGACGGTTGATATGAAGGATTTCGAGGGAATATTGCTGGGCGGGCCTTCCCCGACCAAGGAAGAATTCCAATCAGGAGAATTTCTGCATCATGAGCTGCAAAGGAAAATACTGGGTCTTTTTGATGTGGCCTACACCGATGAGTCGGGCCTGCAGGAGCTTGTCAATGCCGCAAGTGACCGGCTGCAGGACTTGGACCTGATGGTGGAAAAAAACCTGATGCAAAAGTTTTTCAAGGAACTGGTATCCGATTCCGGAAAGGCTGCCTATGGTGAGGAAGTAGTGCGTCAGAACCTGATGATAGGGGCCGTGGAGATACTGTTGATATCCGAGGACCTGAGGTCGGAAAGAATTAAGGTCAGATGTACCACCGGGGATTATGAAGATAATATAACCCGGGAAAATCAACCGGACCAGGAAAATGTAGATGACTTTGGCAACTGTCCTAAATGTGGGTCTTCCCTGGAAGTTGTTGAAAGGGTAGATATTGTGGATGAACTCTCGGAACTGAGCGATCAGATGGGAAGTGATGTGGCTTTCATATCAACTGATTTTGAGGAAGGTGGCCAGCTTCTCAATGCTTTTGGCGGTATTGTTGCAATTTTGCGGTATAATACAGGTATGTAAGGTGATCATTTGTATCTTGAATTTGTAAACCAGGTAGTATCGGTACTGGAAAATGCCGTACAAAGAGCAGGTTTTGAACCAGTAGAGATAGCCCCCGAACCTTCCCAGCACGCAGACCTCTCTTCAAAGGTCGCTTTCAAACTGGCTGCAGTTGCCGGGAAAAGCCCGGTGGAAGTAGCAAACCAGATCGTGGAAAATATCCAGCTTCGGGAAAATTGTCTGATCGAAAGTATTGGGACTACCGGCCCCTACATCAATATCAAGGCCAGTAGGACCTATATTGACCGTACCTTTGAGACTGTCAGGAGCAAAAAGGAAGATTTTGGAGGGAATTTTTATTCAGGAAAAATATTGCTGGAACACACTTCTGCCAACCCCAATGGTCCCCTGCATGTGGGCCACATACGCAATTCCATAATAGGTGACACCCTGACCAGGATTCTGAGAAAAACCGGGTATGATGTGGATGCTCAGTATTACGTTAACGATATGGGCAGGCAGATTGCCATCGTTTCCTGGGCCCTGGAACATTTCGAAATGGATCCTGAACTCAAATCGGATCATGCTATTGCCAATGTATATATCAAGGCCAATGCCCGGCTTGAAGATGATCCCCAGAAGGTTGAACACATCGATAATTTGATGCAGCGGGTGGAATCCGGGGATGAGGAGGTCATAAAACGGTTTGATGATGCCGTGGATCTTGCTGTAAAAGGAATTCGCAGTACCCTACTTCGTATGAATGTCCATCATGATTCTTTTGTTAATGAATCCGGTTTTGTCCGGTCGGGGGAAGTGTCGGAGATCGTGGATAAAATCCGAAAAACCGGCCGCACAGATGTGGATGATGGAGCCCTTGTGGTGGATCTTTCAGATTACGGATTTGAAAAAACCCTTGTTGTGCAGCGCAGTGATGGTACTTCCCTTTATACTACAAGGGATCTTGCCTATCATGAATGGAAAGCCATGCAGGCAGATCGGATAATTGATATTCTGGGGGCGGATCATAAACTTATTTCCGGCCAGCTCAAAGCCACTCTCAATGCTGTTGGCTTAAAGGAACCTGACATTGTAATTTTTGAATTCGTATCCCTGCCCGAGGGTTCCATGAGTACCCGAAGAGGTCAGTTCATCACCGCTGATGAGCTACTGGACAAGGTTCAAGCAAGAGCCTTCGAGGAAGTTGAAAAACGCCGCCCTGACATGCCACCCGAATTTATGGAAGAGGTGGCCAGTATGGTCGGTATCGGTGCTGTCAGATATGATATAATCAAAGTTTCTCCGGAAAAATCCACGGTGTTTGACTGGAAAGCAGCCCTTGATTTTGAAAAACAGGGTGGGCCCTTTATACAATATTCTCATGCTCGCGCAAGCAGTATCCTCAAAAAGGCTGGTGAGGAAGGAATATGGGACCCTGCGTCAAAACCCAATGCCTCAGTACTGGTCGATGAGTCCGAGATTGCCCTGATAAAACAAATTGCCTTGTTTGATAAAGTATTGAAACAGGCTGCAGACGATCTCAAACCTCACATAATCGCTATCTATGGCAGGGAACTGGCGGATGCCTTCAACCAGTTCTACCGGTTCTCCCCGGTGCTGGGTGCCGAAACTGAAGAACTCAGGAATGCCAGATTGGGGCTTGTGGACTGTGCCCGGCTAGTGCTGGCCAATGTGCTTGAGACCCTGGGTATGGGTGCTCCAGAATCAATGTGACACCCATGTTTCCCCTCGAACATCTGGTACTGGCCTATATTGGCCTTGCCAGTATTTTTTCTTTTGTCATAATGGGGATTGATAAGAGAAAAGCTGTAAAGGGAGCCTACCGCCTATCAGAGAACTTCCTTTTCACCTGTGCCTTTGCAGGTGGCAGCGTGGGTATCCTGGCAGGCATGTATATTTTCAGGCATAAGGTTCGTCGGTGGAAGTTCAAATTGGGTATTCCTGCCATCCTTATCCTGGAGATATATCTGTATGTGAAATTTATTTAATTCCAAAATTATTTGACAAAAACATTCTGATATTTATCCCTTGCCTGTTCCATAGCCCTGATGTTCACAACCGGGGTTTCAGGTGCAAGACCGCAGCCAGGAGCCAGTATATCCACTCCCTCCTCCAGGCATTTCAATGCTTCCTCCTCAACCTCTTCTGGTGTGCTGTAAAGCAGGGTATTTGTCGTTGATATGTTCCCTATAAGGATGGTTCTTGAGCCGATCTGGGATTTTGCTTCAGCTACACTGACACTTTCCTCAATACTGATTCCTTCAAAACCACAGTTTGCCAGTGAGGAGAGGATGGATGTCGTATTACCGCACATATGTATAACAACCGGTCCTTCAATGGAATGAGTAAGATACTGGTATGAAGGTTTGATAAGGGTCTCGAATAACAGGCAATCGAGCGTTTCCGGTCCGGCAACCGTATCATCCAGGCAGATTACATCGGCTCCGGCTTCAAAAAGTAATTTTGCATACCCTTCACAAATGCAGGTTGCTTCCCTGATATACATCTTGAAGGTTTCAGGCTTGAAAAGGGCCCATTTCAGGTAATCCTGTGCTCCTATAAGATGGTAGACCAATGTAGCCGGTCCTTCCATTCCTGCGATCAGCGGTACATTTGGTGCAAGGTTTTTCAACCTGCGTGTGGTTTCCAGTACCACCGGTACCCTTGCCCTGTCATAAAGATCTGCAGGAATATCGGGTTTTTCCACTTTTTCGGCAAAGGGATGGGACATCACTTCAGGAGGTCTGTTTATGGTTCCCAGGTCAACTTCACATCCGAGCGCTTCTGCAAGGACTGTCAGGCAAAAGGGGTAGCGTATTGCTTCCAGTCCCCCTACGGTATGTGCTGCCAGGGAGAGTTCCGCCATCTGAAATGCGCTGGAATGTGCCTGTGGCCAGAACGCTCCGGTAGTTTCCATCAGACCGTTTGTGGCTGTTTGGGTCACCGATAGTACAGGAATTATCCCGTCCTCTTTTCCGTCAAGAACCTTGAGTAAATTTTCTCTAAGTCCAGATTGCATTTTTCTTCCCATTCTCCTACCATTAAATATTGCGCAATTGTTATTAATGAAGCTTGCTCATTGGAAAGCATGACTGAACTGATTTTCGATGATATCGGCAGTTTCCCTCTTCAAGGAGGAATAAGTGCAGAGTGGTTAAGAGAAGCAATACCCGCACATGAACCTGCGGCTTTTGATGTCATCAAATCCACATTCCGGCAAAAATTGGATGCCGGTGTGGACGTTGCAACCTATCCTCAATTTCAGGATATGAATAAGCAGTTCCTTTCAATCCTTAATAATCCTGAATGCATAGAGGGTCCCTTTGACGTAAAGGAAAGTTGTGCGAAGATTATTGAACTTGAAGCAATTGAAAAAGCTGCAGAAGAGTATCAAACGGAAACCGGTACAAAACCCGATGTCCGTGTTTGTGTGACAGGGCCACTGGAATTATACTTACAGGAATTCGGTGGAACTTCCTATGATGATATACTGGAACTTTTTGGACAAAGCATTGATAAATTCGTAACCAATGCCATTGATGACGCAACCAATTTCAATGTACATACCGTATCCATCGATGAGCCCAGTATTGGTATCAACCCTCAGGTTATGTTTGATGATGATGAAATTATAAATGCACTGGAAAAAGCCTCTGCAACCGCTTCCCGCAAGGGAGTGGACGTAGAGATCCACCTGCATTCCCCGCTGTACTACGAGCTTCCCTGTCGTACATCAGGTATCAATGTAATTGGTGTGGAATCAGCAGCCAGTCCCACCTATCTGGAACTTATTGATAAAAAGGTGCTCGAGGAAACAGATTCTTTCCTCAGGGCCGGTGTGGCACGAACGGATATTTTCAATCTTGTAGCAATTCTCAATGAAAAATATTCAACCAATGCCTGGCAGAAGCCTGAAATGCTCCAGGAACTGGTAACTGACATGGAAACTCCCTCTACCATCCTCAAGCGTCTAGAACATGCTTATGGAATATTCGGGGATCGGATCAAATATGTCGGGCCGGATTGTGGTCTGGGTTCCTGGCCGACCCCGGAAATAGCTTCCACCCTGCTTGGTAATGTAGCAGAGGCTCTTGATACTTTCAGGAATTGAGCAATGAGGATACAAAGGGTTCCACTAGTGAAAGGGCCCGGGTAATTATGTTGGGTGTAACCTCTGTCTCTATGAAAGCGGTTATCAGAAGCAACAGTACAAACAATAAGTAAATCTTCCAGAATAAGGGAGAAAACAGGATTGTTCCTGTATTCCTTTCTTCTGTTGCTATATCCGCCTCTAGGTCTGCTATATTATCGGAAACGAAAAGATTTTTGTCCCTTATAAGCCGGCAGTTGGAGTCTGCAATTACATACCCGATGGAAGTACTGGCAAGGATGACTGGAATTTCTATTATCCCGTGGGGCAGGATTGCGGATATGAAAAAAGTGATGTTATAGACAACTCCAGCCACAATTCCATTGATTCCGGCTAGCTGGTAACCCGAAAAAGCCCCGTTGAATAAGTGGAGAGCAAAAAGCATTCCCAGAATGGCCCCGTTGGCGGCTGCTACAAGCAGGGGAACTGAAAATGGGACTATTGCTGTAAGTAGCTGGAAATGATACCTGCTGTAGCCTGTATAATTCCATACTGAATTTTCTGCTTTTTGGGTATTAATGGACTGGAATCCAAAAAAACGTTCAGCAGGCCACTCCAGTACCCTGTAGATCGAATAGAGTACTTTTTCCATTGCAATGGAGATTTTTGCATAATTGTGATGATGCCTGCGGGATGTGATATCTTTCAACAGGAAGCGGTTGAAATAGACAAAAACCGCAGTCCCTGCCGAAGCGGTAAGGGCAGCGAGGCTGTTAAACAGGAAGATCGACCAGGTAATTCCCACGTATCCTGCGCCCCGCTGGACTTTTGAAGTTGCAGCGGATGTGGCCCTATCAATGGTCTCATTTATAGTTACAGGTTCTGCTAGGGCCGTCATAATTGCATAAGCTGCCAGTGCCAGTAAAGCTGTTAAGATGGCTGAATAGGTAAATATTTTCAGACACCACAGAAAAGCAGGCCATTTTATCAGGATATTTGGTTTGAATGACATGTTGCGACCATTTTTGGTGATGTTAACTATAACTTTAATATACCTCTAAAGTATAATATTAATTTAGTTTAATATAACTTGATGTATGCATTGAATACCTAGAAGTTTTTGCATATATTATTTGAGGGTATTGATGAAGGCAGAGACTGGAATTGAAGGGCTTGACGAACTGATAGGAGGAGGTTTGCCACAGGGGAGGGTCTATCTATTGAATGGTTCCCCGGGTAGTGGTAAAAGTACCTTTGGTATGCAGTACCTGACACATGGGGCGTCTTTCGGGGCTGCAGGTCTCTATGTCACATTGATGCAGAATTCCGAGCATCTTGTAGCTGATATTTCTACTTACTCTCTCAACCTGCCGGCCCTGATGAAAATGAAAAAAATATTCTTTGCAGATCTGGGTCCGGAGATGGAATATGGGTACATGGATGAATTAAAGCAAGTCATAACTCCAAAATCCGACATGAATCCCTATCCTGTGGAAGGAGAACCTCCCTCTGCTTCAATTGTTTTCAAGGAAATAGCTGCATATGTAGAGGCCAATGATATCAAAAGGGTTGTCGTGGATCCTCTCTCATCCATACATTTTTCCAACCAAGACGAATGTCTGGAAAAAATGGAAATGGCACGATTTGTGCGCAATCTACAGGCACTGGGTTGCACGACTCTTCTTATAGATGACCATCCCGCTCCTTTAAGTGTATCTTCAGAGCATTTCGCTGCCGATGGTGTGATATTGTTCCATAATCCGGCTTCAGATGATGAAGATCGCTCTCTTCAGATCATAAAAATGAGAGGTGTGCCCCATCCCATATCCAGACAGGCTTTCCGGTTCGGGGAAAAAGGCATTGAGGTACTCGGCAGAAGATAATTATTCCTTAACAAAACCATAACCTGTAAATCGCTGTTTTGCATCCAGGTTCGTGATTATGAATCTATCCTGCTGCCTGTAGGCTATTTCGTGGGAGCCGTCTAAATGAAGTGTGCATTGCTGACTGGCATTTACCTGCTCGGCTTCCTTTCCATCAATCTCGATCTTCTCAATACGCATTGGCGATGACTGCAAGCCTGTAAAAATATGGGGTACATCGGATATCTTGAGAGGAGAAGCAAAAGAGGAAAGGGTGCATTCAAGCACAAGAGATTCAGCAACCTCTTCCTTTTCAGAAATAATGAAACCCCTTTCAATATCCTTTGACTGGACACCTTTAAGGGCAAGGCCGACCCTGGCGCCTGCAGGAGCACTTTTTACATCTTCATCATGCATCTGGATAGACCTGACCTCCAGAGGCTTGTCTGCAGGGTAGGCTGTCAGTTTATCCTTTGCATCCACTGTACCCTGTTCCACAATTCCCAGTACCACACAGCCAATTCCCGTGACATTGAAGGACTGGTCAACAGTTATACGGACTGGTTTATCGTTGAGTTCTTCATATTCAGAATTGACCTGTTTGTCAAGCTCAAAGATCTTTTCTTTGATCTCATCCAGTCCTTCGAAGGACTGGGTGGAGAGGTTTACAAATTCCCAGTTTGCCAGGGTAGTTGGAGAAAGGATTTTCTGCAAGTTTTTCTGTAGTTCTTCTTGGGCGTAAGGATATGAGGTATCCGCTTTGGTGAGCACGACAATCCCGTGTTTGTACTGCATGAGGTCCAGGGCCATTATACATTCCCCGGCAAAGGCATCAGGGCCTTCTGGTGGAATACAGAGCATGGCTATGTCGGAAAGTTGCAGGGCAGTGACAAGGGGTTTGACGGATTTGGGGTAACCGTTGGCATCGATGGTTGTCATCACCACATCGTTTTTGGCATAATCATACATGGTGATATCTGCAGCTGTGCCTTTTTTACCCAGTTTTGCCGCCAGGGAAGTCCTGCCACTTCCCTCACTTCCGATAATTGCGATTTTAGTCATTGTTACACCTATGCACTAACAAGTGTTTGGTGCATAAATGTGTTACTTTACCAGAGGTTGCCTTCCCACATTGATTCGGTCTTGTCGGTGGTACTCTGGTTGAGTTTTTGGAGGTTAACCATAATTTCTCCGCCTGAATATCCCAGCCGGTCAAAAGTAGCATCTATTCCAAGCCGGCGGAAATATTCCTCAAATTCCTGCAGGGTTTGTGGACTCTCAAACCGCAGGGTGATCTCATCATAGAGTTTTTCACCGTTGCCAACCCTTCGGACAGAATCGGCCATAGGAGAGATGATGCTTCTGCCAAGCCTTAAGCATCGTTTATCCATTGTATCTTCGTCTTCATCCCATTCCACGGTCTGGAAACCTTCCCTGACTACCCTGGAATACAGGTAATCCCGTCCCACCTCGTTGTAGAACTTGAAAGCATGTTCAAGGTCGGCGCAATTACTCTGAGAACATGTGTATTTGATAGGTGCCAGGTCCATATCCAAATCCTTGATGACCACCCCTTCATGTTTCATTTCCCCCAGTTTTTTTATAATTTGCATAATCTTTTCAGCAGCCTCTTTCCTTGCAAACTCTCCCAGGAAAGGAACCTGCTTAAAACCAAAGGTGTTGGCCAGTTTTCTTCTTTGTTTGACCTGCAGGGGTTGTCCAGTCTTTTTATGGCGTATATCGAAGACGAAAAAATCCAGTGTCTGTGTATCGTAGACTTTTTTGGAGACATAAGGGTTCTCGGGGCCTGCCATTTCCCCGTGCACTACCAGGTCAGGATATTGTCTGAAAAAGGAGGGGTCTAAAAGATAATTGACTTTTTCTGTGGAATAGGGACAGATATGCCCGCTGCGGGTGAAAGCGATAAGTTTCCCTGCGTTTTCAATTACACGGACATTATAGCCGTTCATCTTTTCTTCGACTATGAGTTTATCAATTTCTGAAAAATGGTTATTTATAGAAGGCTCAAGCAGCATTGCACGCTGTATTTTTGGGAAACCCAGGATTAAATCCAGTTTTCCATCGCGCTTTTGCAGGAGCACACTTCCTCTTTCTATACCTGAGACAGAAGTTTCGAACCTGAAAAAATTCGTGTACTTTCCCCAGTTTCTTGATAGGAGTCTTTTTTCAAACAGCCTTTCCAGTCTGGAGACTGACAGCCCTAAAAAACGGGCTGTCTTTTCCATATCAAGTTCCGGTTTCTCCGAACCTTTCATTCTTTACCTTCACTTTGCCAGGGTATCTACAAGAGTACGCCGGGTGATAAAGCCCGCGAAATCCTCTTCCAGATTGAGTACCGGCACACCACCGATATTGTTCTTGAGCATCATATCAACCACCTCGGCAACCGGTGTGTTGGTGTAGGCGGTTCTGGTACCCATTTTCATTATATCCTCGACAATCAGATTCTTGATCCTGGAATCCTGCTGGTTTCCGGATACAAGTTCCCGGAAGGCTTTCATCGCTCTGGCAATATCCTGTTCGGTAATTATGCCCAGCAGTTCACCGCTATCCATTACAGGGAACCTGCCCATATTGTTCTCGAGTATTATGTGCCTTACATGACTTACCCTGTCGGCCGGATTGACGACTACAGGTTCCTTTATCATCATTTCACCGGCAAAACCATCGAAATACAGGTTTTGAAGGATTTCCTGGGGAGTAACCCAGCCCATTATATCCTCATTATCGGTTACTATCAGAACCCCGCCTTTCTTTTTCATCAGGGTAATGGCATCATCAAGGTCGGTATCTGGCAGAACTTTCACGAAATTATCCGATACAGCAGTGGCCACATGAAGGGAAGAGGCAGGTTTGGCCCCCTTCTTGCGGGTTCCCAGTTCTTTGGTAAGATTTCTCATAGTCAGGACACCTACAAGCTGACCGCTATGAGTAACCAGCAGCCTCCTTGTATCGTTCTTTTCCATTATGTCCAGTGCATGAGAAATAGTGTCTGCTTTATCTACGCTTATTGGTTGTACCATTATGTCCTTTACCTGCATAATAAACATCTCCTGGGAATTTACCTGCTTAAGCAGCCCTTATTATATCGATTCTGCTCAAGATTCCTACTATCTTTCCTTCCTTTTCGACAGGAAGGCCTGTACGATTGTTTTCTACCATTACCTTGGCCGCATCTGAGAGGTTATCTTCGATATTTACAACCCCATCAAGTTCGACCATTATATCCTCTGCTACCAGAGGTACATCTTTTACATACCTGTATGTTTTTTCACCTCCCTGAGTGGGTTTACGTGCCATTTTGATATTCTTTGACTGCATTTTACCTTCATTATCCTCCATGGCACTAAGAGCAATATCCCGGGTGGAGATCATACCGACAGTGTCACCCACATCGTTTATCACTATTACTTTACTGACCCTGTGTTTGTCCATTTCATCTATTACATGGTTGATTGTATGATGGCGGTGCACCTCCACAGCGTCATCGGTAAGCACTTCGGAAATTTTAGTTGTTATGGCTTTATCCGCTACATAACTGACTACATCCCCGATTGTTACGATTCCCTGAAGTTTGTTCTTGAACACCGGCAGGTTGTTGATTTGATTTTCCAGCATCAGGTTAATAGCCTGAGATACGGATGCATCGGGATAAATAGTGATAATCGGTTCAGCAGTCATCACCATTTTTGCCGGGATTTTGTCAATGGGGCGCCGTCTCCACATTGGTTCTGCCTGTGCAAGGCGGCTGCTAATATCACTTTTTGTGATTATTCCCTTTATTTCATCCTCTTCAACAACTATCAAAGTACTGATCTTGTGACGAAACATCAGGTTCCTTGCGTGTGATACAGGTTCCTCTGTTCCAATCACATAGACCGGAGTACTCATTATATCCGATACATTCATTTTCCTATCCTCCGTAAGAAATTTTTATTGTTTATCTGCCAGTGCAAGCAGGATATCCCTTTCTGTCAGGATTCCCTCTAGATTACCATCTTTTATCACAGGAAGGCATCCGATTCCTTTTTCAAGCATAATCTCTGCTGCTTCCCCGAGATCAGCATCAGGTATTGTCCATATAAGCTCATTATGCAAGAGAGAGCTAATCGGGCTGTCGAAAGCCTCGTGGATGTTACCCGTGGTGAGTTTTTCAAAAGCTTCCCCGGTTCCCAGATAACTGAGGATGTCGGAAGATGTAACGACTCCGACAAGTATATTATCCCTGACAATAGGAACCCTTTTGAATTCATTTTCAACCATTGTCCTGGCAACATCCCAGATCGAAGTTGCTGCATCCGCAGTTTTGACATTTCTGGTCTGCCACTTTTCGGCCTTTTTCCCGGTCAGCACTCCTTCTATAAAGGTAAGGAAATCCCTTTCGGTGCAGATTGCTTCCAGATGACCATCATTGTCCACTACAGGGATGCATCCAATATGTTTGTCTATCATCAACTCAAAGGCCTTTTCAATATGTGCATCCTTCCTCAAACTGTGGACGTCATGCTCCATTATGTAGCGCACCTGTGCATTTATAGCTGAAAGCAGGTTACCCTTGAATTTTTTCTCCACGAAAAGGCTTCTTTTTCCTCCACCCAGAAGGTCCATTATATCCACTGAAGTGATTATACCTTCAAGTTTTGATGTACCTGCATTGACAATAGGCATATGCTTGAAATGCATCTTGCTCATTTTTTTAATGATATCTATTATGGGAGTAGTTGGATTTGCGGAAATAACATCTTTTGTTGCAACGGCCAGCATACTTCCCTCATGCTGGGCTATATGAGCCTTGAAGTTGACATTTCCCCTATCCATTGTACTCTCCATACTGTAGGCTTTTGGATCCTTGCTGATATCTGTCCCTCCTGGATTACCGGTGTTTTTTTGTCTGGAACTCATTTTATCCTCTTTTTGAATACGTGTTTTATCCTTTGAATTCACCTATACCACCCGTATAATGTGTTATATCATCTCTACAAAGCCTACTTATTCGGTATAGGCCCTGAGCAGGTCGCTTCTGTCTACAATGCCTACGGGTTTGTCTTCAACAGCCACTGTTAATCTGCCGATATCATAATGCAGGACTTTTTCTGTACATTCTTTCACAGATGTATCCTGTTTGATGCTGTAGGCAGGTGTTGACATTACTTTCTCAACTGGCTGATTGTGTATGCTGCCGTTTTTTTCCCTGACACCGATACGTGCAAACCCCGATTTTATCAGGTCTCTCCTGGTAACCATGCCCATCAGTTTATTTTTCTTTGAGATCACAGGCAGGCCTGTATAATCATTTTCAAGCATAGCAGCCCAGATTTCCCCGATGTTATCTTTCGGTGTGCATGTGGTGACAGGAGACGTCATGATCTCCCTGACAGATTTTGATAAATCCCGACTCACCATTTTGCCAAGAAGATCGGTATTGCTTACAATTCCTGCCAGGTTTTGTTCAATGGTACTTTTAACCACGGGACATCTTTCAAGTTTTGCTTCCAGTAGCAAGGAAGCGGCCTTGTAAATATCAGTCTCAGGTGTTATCTGTGGGACCGGGCTCACAAAACCGGCAACAGTGACATTTGATTTTGTGGATGCCACTTTCAAAATATCCTGATCAGTGATCATTCCCAAAACCTTCCCATTGTCATTCACAACAGGAATTCCCCTTAGGAAATAATCTCTCATCAACTGGCGAGCATGGGTCACAGTGTCACTTTCGTGCAGATACACTGCGTCCTCTGACATAGTTTCATTTATCTGCGTGCAAAATCCCCCTTATTTGCGGCGTTGGTTTGATGGTCTTTTCAGTCGTAGTATCCTTCTTCTTCCTTGCAGTCTTCACAGAGGGCCAGCCCATTTACGCTTGTGAGTTCATCCACATACGAACCACAACGCTGGCAGATTCCTCTTTCCAGATAGCTCTCTTCAGGAATCCCTGTTTCCCGGTTCATTTCAATGAGGTTCTCTAAAATAGTGTTGAGGCCCGGAGAAATTGTAAGGATGTCCCTATCTGTAATAATACCAACAATATCTTCCCCCTTATTGACTGCAAGCCTACGTATATTCGATTTTACCATCAGCCTGGATGCTTCTATAACGTTAGTAGAAGCTTCTACCATTATAATTGGAGATGACATGATTTCTGTTGCCGGGACAGAGCTGGGTGTTAGGTCCTGCTTTACCACCTTGCCAACAATATCACGCTCTGTGATTATGCCAATAGGTTTATTTTCCCTGCTTATTATGATGCTGCCGGTACCTTTTGCCATCATTTCCCTGGCAACCTCAAAAATGTTGCAGGTAGCATCTAAGCTCACAATATTGTGGGACATAAGATCCCCAACAGGTATTTGACTCTCGATTCCCCCATAAGCCGAGTCTTTGCTGTTATGCTCCTGCACGATCATTGGATCACACTCCTATATAGAATATTTCTGTTTATGCCTTATATAGATGTTCATTTTGCATTCGATAGAAATTTTCCGGGAAAATGATGAGGGTATTGATTATAAAAATAAGCATGCCTGAAGGAGAATGTTACCAAATATTATTTATAGGGCTTTAATGCAGGAAAAATCATTTTGTAGAAGGAATATCCAGGATGAATTTTGCTCCATGTGGTGTATTATCCTTTACTGCAATGTGGCCTCCATACCTTTCTATAACCTTTTTTGAGATATACAGGCCCAATCCAGAATTGCTATATCCGCCCTCAGTAAATCCTTCCTTAAAAATTTTTGTCTTAATTTTATCGGGGATCCCTGTGCCATTATCCTCTATGGAAATATGACAATACTTCCCGGAAGGTTCCATTTTTATCTTCATTTTATTGGCTTTACCATGAGCAATTGCATTTTTTATTATATTTTCAAAAACAGAGGATAACGCATTATCTGCCAGAACCTTGCATCTGCCATCAATGGAAATATCCATCTCAATATCTGTACCTGCAATTTTTTCTATAATTTCCTTCACTTCATAACAGTCAAGGTTTTTCCCGGTGCTGATAATGTTTTCAAGTCCTTTCATGTCATTGATTTTTTCAAAACTGCGGTCAACAGCTTTTTTGGAAATTTGGATGTATTTTGGATTAGGCCTGGTTTCATTCATCTCCAGGGACATTTTAATGGCACCCAGATTATTAGCCAGGTCATGACGCAAAATCTTGTTAATTACTTTCAACATATCATTTGCATCGGCAAGTAAATTATGTGACGTTACCAACTCATCCTGCCTGGCAATATTCTCCAGTATTAGTGTAAGCACGCTGCGAATGCTCAATGTTAAATTCAAGAATTCATGTAAACGATTCTGATAAGTTATATTTTCAAGAACAAATATCCCTTCATCACCGTCCTGTAAAGTTAACTTGAAACAGAAACTCTTTTTCGATGGGGCTATTTTGTAATATTCATTGCTCTTAAGAAAAGCTATAACTTCCTTTCTCTGGAAATCAGTAAGATGCATGCAACTTTGTGCCTTTGTGTTATGTGCCTCAAAATAACATAGGTTTTCGGGCAGGCACATCATTGCAAAGAATTCTTTTGTATGATTTATAATGTCCTCTTTGCGATCATATGAGGAGAGAGTATAGATTGAGTCCATTGCTATCAAGTAAGAGGACATTTGCTCGTTTAGGTTGCGATTTTTTGCTTCCTTTTGCTCAAGCATTAATTCCATAAGTTTTGCATTAAGAATATACGGATAAGCGGATTTATTGCTGTCCTGGCATTCTTCAGCCTTTATGTGGTATATTTCATTATCACATATGTCCAGTACCTAGGGTAAAGGTCCTTCATTGGCAGATGTGATTATATACAGAGTACCATGGCTTTTTAGCATTTCTTGCTGTGATGCAGGGTCCAGGTTCCCGAAATCCTGTATATTGAGTATGGATGCGTCTTTTAACATCTCTTTATTGGAAGTGAGTCCTGCACCATAGGAATAGAGGTCATTTGAAAGCAATAGTATAGGGTTTTTCGATTCCATAATGATCTGTTATTTTTGCTTAAGCATCAGGGTTGATGTGAGGAGCAGATCGATATCATCTTAATTGAGTTTCTCAATGAGGTCCATGTTATCATATTCTTTAATCGAATGTCCCGTTGATCGCAGCATTGAAGTAACAACCTTTTTACCCAGCATGTGATAATCGCCAAGTGTAGTTATGGCTATTTTGGGGTGATCAATTCTTTCAGGACTTTCGGCAGGTAAAATTTCGTCCATAAGTTGTTCTGCAATTCTGCCTGCCATATAATTCTGGGAAAGGGCAATTTCACCTGTATCCCAGGAGGTCCCGATTCTTGTTAGGGCAGGAGACACAATTTCATCGATTACCTGAAAAGTATTATTTTCTGACAGGGCGCCTTCAAGTATCTGTTCAGCATGCACGCGATCAAATTCAAGTAATGCATTTTCAAAATCAAGAGCTTTATCTTTGTTTAAACGATCCATTATAAATGCCCTGATATATTATAAGTGGTATTTTATAATGAATGTATTAAAAGTTATCGTTATAAAAATATATGAAAAAAGGCCACGACCTTAAGCCGTGGAAAAATTGGAGGACAAAATTCAGTTTTTCAGTCAACTATTACTTTACTCCGTCCCCCGGCGTTGAGTTCCACTTCTTCATTGAAACCGGATTTAGCAAAAGCGTCGATGATCTTGATCGGTGTATCGATATCGACTTTGTCCACGAGTTCAGCCTTTTCATCCCAGAGCGCAATCCTGATCCTGCCCGTTTCATCGGAGACATATATATTGGAAACCTTTCCTTCACTGCCATTGCTGCGGGTAAATTCCTTGAGGTCTCCCATACCGGATACTGCTCCTTTGATTGAGTAGGGCTGGCCGGGGATTATGTCAGCAATTGGAGTATAATCTTCTTTAAACTCCACTTCCCTGTCAGTTTTGCGCAGACTGCTGTGGTTGCCCACCTGTATCTCTACTTCCTGGCTGTAGTTGTTAAGCCGGGCGTAACCATTAATTATTTCCACGGTATCCCCGGTTTCAAGTTTATCTGCAAGTTCAGTACGTCCGTCCCACAGGGTTATCCGGATCTTACCGGTTTCATCCCCGATTGTAATGTTGCGCACCCTACCTTCAGAACCATCACGTTTCTGGAAAGTGCGGACATCCGATACATCCAGGACCATCCCAACAACATTTACATCAGAATCCCCGTCCTTTATGTCCGATATACCGGAGAGGTTAATATTTGCCTTGACATTTTCCTCACTTTCAGAAATGCCTCCTCCTCTCCCGATATTAACTTCAATTCCTGAATAACCTTCTTTGGCGTAACCACTGATATTGTAACTCTTACCAGTACTGATATCCCCGGTTTTTAAAAGGTCTGCAAGGTCATCCCAGAGAGTTACCCTGATCGAACCTGTTTCATCCGCCACTATAATATTTCCAACCCTGCCGGTGGTGCCATCGTCACGGCTGAATTCCTTTGGTTCAAAAACAGAAACAGCTTTTCCTGTGAAACTCACGTTGGATGATGACTCATTTATATCCGCAATCTTAATCGTTTCAACGCCCGCATCCGTAGCACCGAGGTTATGTGCTACCAGCAGGGCGGCTGTCTGGACATCACAGAGGTTATGCATCTCCTCTATTTTCTCTTCTACCTTTGCTTCAAATTCTTCCCTGGAAATTATGCCTTCCAGTTTTTCATATACTGTATCGATATCGTCCATCAGCACACCTGCAATTTTAAATAAACAATGATTGGTTTAGTCTTCATTGCAGGGCGAATGTGATAAACCTAACGAAACCTGTCATTCCGATAATATAATTAACCATAAGTTCCATCCCTCTCCTGATATCATGATCCGAAAGTGTGAAGAACACGGCTATTTCCGTGGTGAGGAATGCCCCCGGTGCGGGGAAAGAGGTAAATTTATGCTCGATGATGAGCATGAGATGAGGCTGGGACGTTTCGTTTCCGGTGTCCTCAGGCATTTTCCGGATGATGTAGGGCTGGATATGGATGCCCAGGGTTGGATCGAGCTTGATGCTTTTTGTGAGGCAATGAAAAAACGGTATAAGTGGGCAGGCAAGATGCGTCTGGTGTCCCTTGTGGAATCTGATCCCAAACAGAGATATGAAATTGATGACTCTTTTATACGTGCCCGCTATGGCCATTCTATAGATGTGGATCTTGATTATCCCCTGTATGATTCTGATGTACTCTATTATGGGGTCAGTCAGGAAGAGGTTGATATGCTTCTGGAAAACGGTATCAAACCTTACAGGCAGACCTATATTCATCTGAGTAATACCAGCCAGCGTGCAAGACAGGCGGCTTCGGTGCATACCGATAATCCGGTGATACTTGAGATAGATGCAGAAAGTGCTGCAAAAGATGGATATGAGTTCCTCTGTGCCAACGACGAGATAGTACTCAGCAAAGAAATTTTACCCGAATACATAAAAATTGCAGGCGAATAAGTAATCCCTGTTATATGGGAAAAGATTAGCAGCAGACCCCCATGTTTCCACTGGAGATACATACACTCTTTTCTTTTAGTCTGCTCTTTTTGTTCTTTGGTAAGTACCATAAAGTTCTTAAAGGACAAAATCCAACTAGAATTGGTCATTAAAAATATATGATCATTATTAAGATAATCAAATTTCATTAGGTGTTATGATCTAATGAATAATCAGCCAATGCAGATAAATTTGGATCATTACAATTGGCTGCCAACATGGGTGGCCAGTGATCAATAAAACGGAAGCATTATCAGATTTCATCACTCATAGAAGCATATATTTCCGAAAGGTCGGTTATATAACATTGGATAGTTTAGGTAAGATCCAATCACACAAGCAAAATTGAACTTAAACAAGTTAGTTCACAGTTTTATGTGTTCATTCGGACTGTTGGTACAACATTTGTCCGTGGGGGACAAAAGCATAGAGCCGGCAATATCCGGGCTTGATGTGGTGACTTCTGGAAATATTGATTCTGTTTTACTTTGTTCTGATCGCGATTTTACTGCATTCTCTAAGAATAAGGAGTGAATCAACAATGCAAAGTACTGATACAACAAAGTATATCATTCATTCAAAAATCAATGCTGACGGGGTGATAGAACGCCCTGATATTGTAGGAGCTATCTTCGGGCAGACCGAAGGTTTGCTGGGGTCTGATCTTGATCTGCGTGATCTCCAGAAGACCGGCAGGATAGGCAGGATCGAGGTCGTTGTAAGCACCAAGGGTGGAAAGACCAAGGGCAACATACACATTCCTTCCAGTCTGGACAGGATCGAGACATCAATCCTCGCAGCATCCCTGGAAACCATTGACAGGGTGGGTCCCTGTTCTGCGAATATCGAAGTTAGCAATATAGAGGATGTGCGTGCGACCAAACGCAAACACATAGTTGAAAGGGCCAAGTTCATTCTCACAGGTATGTTCGATGCCAACCTGCCAGAATCCCAGGAAATCGCTGACGAAGTACGTCAATCCGTACGTGTCGAAGAGATGCAGTTCTTTGGCAAGAATAAGAATATCCCCTGCGGTCCCAATGTAGTTGATTCCGATGCCATTGTAGTGGTAGAAGGACGTGCTGATGTCCTGAACCTGCTGCGCTATGGTATTAAGAATGCTATCTGTGTGGGTGGTACCAATGTTCCTCCCGAGGTCGCAGAACTTACCCGGAAAAAGACCGTAACCGCATTTACCGATGGTGACAGAGGAGGCAAGCTCATTATCAAGGAACTGCTGCAGGTAGCAGATATCGATTATGTGGCACGTGCCCCGGATGGTAAAACGGTTGAGGACCTTGTACAGCGGGAAATCATACGTGCTCTTCGCCAGAAAGTACCGGTAGAACAGGCCATGGAAGCCTATTCTATCGATATACCTGCTGAAAAAGCCAAACCACCCAGCTCTTCAGGTCCTAAAAAAGGTGGCCGTATCGCCAGGGTTCCAAAACGTGAGAAAAGGGTCAAACCCGATCGTGCCAGGAATCCCGCTGCCAAAATTAAAAAGATTTCCGAGCCACCTATCAAAAAAGAAAAACCTAAACCTTCCAGGACAAAACCTACGCCATCGCAACATCCCGTTCTGAAACGTTTAAGTCCTCATTCGGAATCTCTTGCAGGTACCCTGGGAGCACGCCTGCTTGACCAGGATGATAAAGTTGTCAATGAAACACCTGTACGTGATCTTGTGAATACGTTGAAAAATTCAGAAGAGAATGTGAAAAGTGTGGTATTTGATGGTGTTGTTACCCAGCGTATACTGGACATAGCATCCAACAAAGGGATCGATACCCTGATAGGCGTGAAAAAAGGCAATATCACCAAAAGTCCTGCAAACGTAAAAGTTTACACGTCTGCCTGATACTTATCCCGTAAATTATATCAATATTTCATACCTCTCCTTTGCAGGAGGAAATATCGTGCAGAGGAGAGGCCTGCTTTTTTTGTTATTGATTTTTGCACTGTTTACCTCAGGATGTTCTGAGATAGGGGATACGGTGAATGATGTTAATGAAACCGTGACTCAGGGCAAGGAAGATGTAGATTACCTGAAATGGATGAAGGGTTCGATCGATATAATCCATTCCGATTATGCCGATATCAAACAGGCTCTTGAAGCTCGGGACATGGTGGCACTGGAAAGAGCTGCTGGAAACCTTACCGCTAACTGCAGGGAATCCAAAGAAACAATGCAATCTTTCAGTCCATCTCCAGGCCTGCAACCTGTGACTGACAGGTACAGTCAAATTCTCAATCAATCCTGCAGTCTGGGCATTTTTCTGGAGGATAATGCAGCCACTCTTAATTTTTCAAATGAAACAACCCTGCAGAGAGTTGAGAAAAATATGGGTCTTGTAAATAATTCGTTAATTCTCAATAATTGAAAGTCAATCGCTGATTGTAATATGCAACAGTTGCCATCTTTGGACATTCAAAAACATAACGAAAAATAAGAAACTATATATATTATAGATTATTTGTGAGGACTAGTTGAGGAATACTGCGAAAATACCCCCAAACTCCCCCAATTGAGTATTGCAGTACTGATCCTCCAAAACTCATCCCCCCATCATCGAGTATTCCTCAACAACCCCCTCTCCTTTTTTGTCTTTTTCAAATCACAGCATGGCTATTGGAACATACCTAATTCAAAAACGATTTGAAGAAAAAAGAGAGGCAGGATTTGCCTTCTCGTGTATTTCAGGAAAGGATTACTTCCAGCTGTTCCTGCTCTGCTGCAAGCTTGACTTCCTGGGAAATACGTTTGCCTGTGGATAATCCTTCCTCTATGAAATCAGAGTAGGGGGAACCATTGGTGTATATATTGGTCCCTGCTACGATCCTGGCTGAAATCTCGAAGACCTTGATCTCAAGCTGGTCTGTAAAAACCGTTTCCAGGCAGAAGGATCCTATCATGCCGCCAAACAGTTTGAGGGATTCCTCTACAACCTGTTCCCCGAGGGAAAATATCTTGGGCATCAGGGATTCCCTGGCTACCAGGGGAACGTTGCCGGTAACAACATAGGTAGGCTGTACGTTTGCCTCCTCGAGTTCTTTAGGAGAACCAAGACGGAATATCTCATCGGCATTGGATTCGACACGCCTGTCCATACTCAGCATTTCAAGCGTTCCGTTACTGAGCCTGTATCCTTCTTGCCTGAGCGGTGAATAGAAGAAGTGCAGGTAATAACGCGTCCCTACAATGAATTCCTGGACGGTGTACTTCTCACTTTCATCTATATTTTCCAGAAATTCCTCATAGTTCTTGGCAATGAAGAAACCGCGTCCTCCTTTGGCACCATGATATTTCACCATAACAGGGCCGTGGATATCCTCGGGTTCTACAAGCCGGGGCATGTGAATTCCTGCTCCCTCCAGCCATTCCCGCTCTTTTGTGCGGTCTGATTCCCAATTGAGTACAGCACGGTTACCAAAGGTGGGTACTTCAAGATCAAGGAATTTATCTGCACCCATGTATTCCACAAAGGAACCATGAGGTATTATTATGGCGTTTTTCTGTCTTAAAAGGGGGGCGATATCAGGGATATTCTTGTAACTGTCAACAGATATGAACTCGTCAGGTTTGGCCAGAGGATAAGCATTATAAAAGCGCGGAGGTTCACCTATGCAAATTCCGATTGTTTTTAACCCCTCTTTCCTGGCTCCATGGAATATCTGGAGGCTAGAATGAGAACATACCGTTGCAATCGCCAGGTCATCGGTATTGTAGTCTTTCAGGATGTCGGAGATTTGCTTTTTCGTGATCATGATATCGCCTTAAAAGTTACATTACATTGTCGGAAGTGATATTTAAATTTAAGGATATACTACGAAGCGTTCCGCACATTACACTAAATTTATTAGTTTATTGATTGATACTCCTTTGTATGGAAAACGATGACAATACGGAAAAAGTATTGGTTTTACCTTTAAATGAAGATTCACGTAAAATCACCCAGACCCTTTCCAGTGAGAAATCCCTGAAGATTCTGGAATTGCTCGCAAGACAGCCCATGTCTGCAACTTCGATAGCCGAAGAGCTTGATATGCCCCTTACCACTATCAAGTACAATCTGGATGGCTTGCTGGAAAGCGAACTCATACAGGTAAAGGAGACCAAATGGAGTCGCAAGGGCAGGGAGATCAAGATATATGAACCCATGCAGAAAATGATCGTGGTAGTTCCGGGTAGCAGCAAAACCGATCGCTCCAGTATCCTCGGCATGCTGCGCAAATATGTGGCAATGGCAGGAGCAGCTCTCTTTGCAGCATTGGGTATTGAATATCTCAGGGAGTTTGAACCTCTGGGACAGACCATGCCACCGGTTGGACCTGCGGTGATGTCTGAGATGCCGCCAGACAATACCAGCAATGATACGGCCCTTTTTGCTGCCAAAGCCCCTGCAAACGCAACCACAGAAGCTGCCAGGGCAGCCGGTGAATCTGCAGGTGCAGGAGATGCCAGCAGTCTAATATCTGCGGATATCCTCTCTCATATAGGTGTATGGTTCTTCTTAGGATGCCTGTTTATAATAGCAGTACTTGCGTTGTGGGAAATGTATAATAGGAAAAAGGTATAATTGGGCACAAGTGATCCTGTATGAGAGTTGCTCTCAAAATCGCTTATATTGGCTCTTCATATCGTGGTTCTCAGGTGCAGCCCGGAGTCTCCACCGTGGAAGGGAAACTTTTAGAGGCCCTGCAGTCCCTTGAGATTATCGAGGATCCTTCCTCTGCCAGGTTTGTAAGTGCCGGGCGTACGGATACCGGAGTACATGCCATGGGACAGGTGGTGGCTTTTGATACCGATAAACCCAAGCTGGCCATTCCCAGAGTGATCAATTCCAAATTACCCGGGGATATATGGGCGTGGTCCCGTGCTGAAGTTGACAGTGATTTTCATCCCAGAAGGTATGCCAGAAATCGTACCTATCGCTATATAACACCTTCAATGGGTGCCGATATTTCAAAAATAAGAGCCGCTTGCAGCATCCTTGAAGGAAGTCATGATTTTGCTAATTTTTGTTTCAGGGATAACGGACGCAGTACCATTCGCAGAATCGAGAAGATTGATGTGAGACTTGCCGGCAACCTGCTCAGGATCGATATCACGGCCAACAGTTTCCTGTGGAAAATGATTCGCAAGATTGTAACTGTCCTGTTGCTTGTGGGCAGTGGTGCCAGGGATCTGGAATGGCTGGAAAACATGCTGGACCCTGCTTCCTATGAAGAGGGTATCAAACCTGCAAAACCCTATGGGCTTATCCTGACAGATGTGAATTATGGAGATTCGGTCCAATGGTTTGATGACGGTTACTCCATGCGTCGTTCCCGTGAACGAATAGAGGATTATCTTGTTTATCACCAGGTGTTAGCCGAGGTAATGGACCAGTTTTTGCCTAAAGAAAAAAAGGCTGAATGATGCAGTTACATATCCGGGATGCTGTAATAGATTATGATATAGTTCACCGTCCAGTCAAATACGCAAGGCTGGAGTTTAAGGACGGAATGTTGCGGGTGATCGTTCCCAAAGGATATGGCAACGCTGCAGGCTTTATCGAGCAAAATACAGACTGGATTTATAACAAACATCTGCATTTGCAGCGAATTATTGCTCTAGCCGGCGAAAAGAGATTAGAAAGAAGACGCGCAGATCCTCATTTTTATAGTTTGGTGGAAAGCATTGTACAAAGGCTGCAAAGTGAATTGGAAGTGGAAGTCAGGGATTTAACTTTCAGGAAAATGAAGAGGAAATGGGCCAGCTGCAGCAGTCACAAAAAACTTGTTTTCAACCGGCATATGAGGTATCTGCCGCATAATCTGATAGAATATATTGTGTATCACGAGCTTTTGCACCTTATCGAATTCAGGCATAATAAAAAATTCTGGAACCTGGTAGAAGCCAGATATCCGCAACGGCAAAAGTATGATCTGGAACTTGCAGCATACTGGCATCTTATTAAAAAGGCATTTTACTGATTATTTTTTTGCAAAATTGTAATATTGCGGGTCAGGCTTCTGTGTATTCTCTGGCTGTATTGTTTCAATATGGTAAATCCTGCATCCAGTGAGATCCTCTTAATATCCATCTCTGATACGATCACTGCTTTACTGCCCGGTTTGAGAACCCTGTACATTTCTCCGAAAGATTCCTCGTATAAATGCCGGATGGATTCTGCCTTGATCATGGCTGACCTGCCATAAGGAGGATCGGTGATCACTGAACCAATACAGCTGTTTTTGAGGGGTAATTTACAGGCGTCACCCTGCAACAGGTTATAATTCCCTCCGAAATATTCCAGGTTCAATTTTGCTCCCTGTATGATCTCATTGCGTGCTTCTAGGCCGATTATCTTTGACCCCAGCATGGCCGCTTCCACAAGTATGCCGCCAGTACCACAAAACGGATCCAGCAGTCTGGTATCTTTGTTTACCCCTGCAAGATTTACCAGAGCCCGGGCTGTGATGGGCATGAGTACCCCGGGATAGAAAAAGGGTTTCTTGTGGGGTGCACGTGCATGGAAAGCCTTGCGGTCTATGGATGCAATGACAGAACCACACACGCATTTTTCGGTCAGTATGAGCCGCAGGGTAATATTGGGTTGGTTGAGATTGGCCCTGTAACCTTTCCTGAAAACAGCTCCACCTACCTTCTGTTCCAGATAGGAGCCTTCCACGGTAGTATGGTGATTGACCTTCCGGGCCCGCACTACAAATGTTTGGCCCGCAGAAAGATGGGTTTTTATGTCGCAGTTTTCTGCACTGGAAATAATGGTTTCGGGTTCATTATTGCAGATGAAAGCAACGCGCAGGATATGATGGCACATGGCCAGTTTTCCGGCGATTTTTTTCAACCTAATTTCAGCATCCTGCTCTTCAAGTTCCACCACAAGGCAATGGTCATAATGCTGCGTGTATACCGGCTTGAGGCCATCGGTAACCAGACAGGTCAGAGCCTCGTCTGCAGCGATTTCTTCATGATCCCCGGATAATTCAAAAGCGTAGCGCATATCAGAACATCTTTTCAAGAACCTGTCTGCCGGTCATACCTTCCTCAATTCCGACATCGAGGGCTTTTTTGCTCACGGATTTTACGGGGGCCTGCAGTACATCCTCAAAACTGTCCACACCGCTTACCACAGCAGCCACATCCTCCAGTTTGTCTGCAGTTTCCATATTGAGGTAACCACACATCACATAACCCATATCGGCTTTGATCAGGAGCAAGGAAGCGTTTTCCAGTTCCCATTTGAGGCCCTGTGCCGTACCATTTTCCAGTTTGATCTGTTCTATTATCATTTTGCTCACCCGGTTAGATTGATGTTGGATTCATTGACTTCAATTTTGTCTAAAGCATGTCCTGATATACTAAAGTAGAAGAAAAGGAAAGAAGGTATTTAGAAGCTCTGCTTCACAATTTATTAATTAATTTGACAAAAAACATCTATTATTGCAATAATGTAGAAACTTTATGTACATGAGTATTGTTTCTTGTCTTTATATATAGGTTCAAAACCCCTCTTAGAGGGGGGATTTGATACATCGTAGACAAAATGTACATTGTGTCATTTTGTCAGATGCCAACGTAAATCCACTTAAATAAAACAAAGGGGGACTATATATTAAAGAATTAAAATTAGCTATAGCTTTTGCTATGTTGTTAGCTTTGCTGGTTTCCATACCTACCGGTATGGCTGCAACTGAAGAAGAGATAAATGAATCCATTACTGCGGGAGTGGCATGGCTTGCAGAGCAACAGAATCCTGACGGTTCATGGGGTATAGATGAAAAGGTTGCACATACCGGTTTTGCAGTTTTGAAACTTACCGATAGGGCAAAGGAACTGGGGTATGAGGGTCCGTTTGATCCCGACTATGAATATTCAGATAATGTTACTTCAGGTGTGGCTTATATGGAAAGCCAGATGCAGATTGTTGACATAACTGGGGACCCGGCAGATAAGAATGAGAACAATGAATCAATTAAGGTTTCAAATTCTTGGGGATTCCATCAATCATATAATACAGCCATTGCCCTGATGGCATTTGCCAATCTTCATAATTCCACCTATGAGGAAAAAGTTCAGGATATGACCGACTGGTTCATATTTACTCAGAATCCTGATGGTGGCTGGAGATATACTGGTGTTCAGGAGCCAAGTGACAACTCCAATACAGGATACGTGGTACTTGGTCTGGCTTACGCAGAAGATGCGGGTGCTGATGTGGGTGATGTCAGGGTTGGATTGAATGATTGGATAAACACAATTCAGGATCCGGTCAATGGTGATGCTGATGATGGAGGTTCTTGGTATACAGCAAGCTGGCAGTGGGTCAATTCTCTCAAGACAGGCAACCTGATTTTTGAAATGGGTTTTGTAGGTGATGATACAGATACTCAGAGAATGCAGGATGCTATCGACTACCTTGAACGTCACTGGAACGATGTTGGAATAGGTAATATAAATGATGTGGGATGGAAACCTAATCACTATCAGGCAATGTATGCAATCATGAAAGGCTTGGAATACAACGGAATCGAAACCCTGGAAGTGGATGGTTCTGAGGTTGACTGGTTTGATAATTTCTCGGATGTCATTGTGGATACACAAAATCCAGATGGATCCTGGCCTTCAGATCCTTGGGATTACGAAAGTAAACCTATTCTTTCAACAGAGTGGGCCCTTCTGACACTGGAAAAAACCACACCTGTAAAGGTAATCGATGTCAGCCTTGATGTCAAACCATCCTCGTGCCCCAATCCGATCAATGTGGACAGCAAGGGGGTACTTCCAATTGCCATTGCTGGAAGTGAGGATTTCGATGTGACACAAATCGATCCTGCTACTGTAGAACTTGGTATAATCGATGAAGACGGTAATTTGGTAGGTGTTTCACCTCTGCGCTGGAGTTATGAGGATGTAACCTGTCCCTACTTCTCTGAGGATGATGACCCATGCTGCATCGAGAATCAGCCGGATGGTATTACTGATCTCTCCATGAAGTTCAAGACCCAGGAATTAGTTGAAATTGCCGGTCTTGAAGACTATGCAGGTGAGACTATTAATCTTACTGTGACCGGAATGACTGTTGATGGTCTGCCGATCATGGGTCAGGATTGTGTACGTATACAGGAAGCAATAAAGAAAGGCAAAAATAAGTGAATTTGAAAATGGCGGCATGATATGATTCATGCCTCTTTTAAATTTTTGTACATATCATTCAAGATAAAGGGAAAAATATGATGTATTCCCGATAGTACCCTTCACAAAAGTGGTATTTTCTCCTTCTGAAACAGTAATATTCTCCATTCCTGCTGTAGAATTAATATTCACAGTTCCAGGAAGTTCAATGACCACTTCAGACTGATTCTGTCCCCTGAAGGTAAAGTTTGTGCCGGAATTGAGAACTGGAGCATCAATAATGTAGTGAACACTGTAACTGTTGTCTATCCTGTCTGTCTTG
The DNA here is from genome assembly GCF_001889405.1 of Methanohalophilus halophilus. Lineage (NCBI taxonomy): Archaea > Methanobacteriati > Methanobacteriota > Methanomicrobia > Methanosarcinales > Methanosarcinaceae > Methanohalophilus > Methanohalophilus halophilus. Next base: position 679,397 of record NZ_CP017921.1, on the reverse strand, counting down.
TTGATGTCACCCAGGGTTTCAAAATCCAGCTGTGCTGCGATATCGGTTACCTGGATATTTTCAGAGGAACCATTGATCTGTACATCCATGTCCTCTTCCAGTTCTCCTTTAAGGTAACTGCGCACTCTGACATCCATTTTCAATATTTCCCAGGCATTGACAAGTCCACTGTCGTCTCCCAGTTGCGAATCGATGTAATCTCTGTAAGAAACGGCGGAGGAATTTGTGTAGCTTTCGTTGTAATTCCATTCCATGCTGTTGTTTTTGAGTATTATGTGGTTGTTCCAGGTCATCTGGCCGGATGCGGGCATAATCAGGATAAATAGTATAAGCAGGACAAGTATTGCAACCACATGTTTACGCAAGTCCGACACCTCAAAGAGTAGTGATCTCACATCCGTCCTCAGTTACAATCAGGGTGTGCTCGGCCTGGGATACCATTCCTCCACCCACTTCTTTCAGTACGGGGAAGGAAGTGATGATTTCAGCCTTTTCAAGTTGCATCAGGGCAAGGTCGATTTTGGGAGAGCTCAGCCATCTTTTGGCAAAGGGAAGGGTGCTATACTCTTTCAGTTCCTTGAGAAGTTTGCGGGCTGCAGGCATACGTATCGGCTTTTTCTGTATAAACTGGTAGATTTCCGTGAAATTACCGTCTGAGATCTTACCCGCACCATCTGTAGCAAAGGGCTCGATGGCTATTATGTCGCCTGCCTGAAGTTCCATTCCCTGTCCGATATGGCGGTTGGGAATGCTTGGCGGAGTATGTGCCTGATAACGTGCAAGACCGTGGCCCGTGAGGTTTGTAACCGGTTTGAATCCTTTTTCACGGATTGTATCCTCGATAACCGCTCCAATCTCTGCAGTATTCACACCGCCTTTGACAGTATCTATGGCTGCATCCAGTGCCTGTCTGGAAGCATCTACCAGGTCCTTATTTCCTGAAAGGTCAACTGTCAGGGCGGCATCGGCAATATAGCCATCCACATGTACTCCCATATCCAGTTTGACTATATCCCTGCCAAAAACTTGTGTATCTCCTGCCATCGGAGTTGCATGGGCGGCTTCGTCATTACGTGAGAGATTGCAGGGGAAAGCGGGTTTGCCTCCAAGCTCCATTGTACGTTGTTCCACAAACTCGGCTACATCCAGCATCTTTGCCCCTACCTTGATTTTATCCGCGGCTTCCCCACGTACCTGTGAGAGAATCTTACCGGCGGTTAGATACTTATCGAGAATATCCTCGACTTCCTGAACTTTATCCTGCATGCTCATCACCTGTTATGAGTTTGGAGATTAATGTTATACTACAAATTCCTTTTCAAAAGTGTTCAGGTTCTCATAACCATGTTCTGTTATCAGGATCAGGTCTTCCAGGCGTATCCCGCCGATATGTGGGTAGTAGAGCCCCGGTTCAATGGTAATGATATTGCCCGGCTGCAGGGGTATTTCTCTTAAACCGATTGAGGGTGCTTCATGCACTTCCAGTCCGACACCGTGACCTGTGGAGTGGATGTATCCTTCTCCTTTTTCGGCATCTGTGGAATATCCCCATTCTTCGAACACATCACAGACCGCCTGATGCACATCACTTGCAGAAACTCCGGGTTTAAGCATTCCCAGAGCTTTTTCCTGGGCTGCAAGCACGGCATCGTACATCTGCTGTAATTGTTCTGTAGGTTCTCCTCTGATAACGGTACGTGTCATGTCGCCGCAGTAGTGATGTAATTTATGCTGCGGGAAGATGTCGATCACAATGGGCTCGTTTGCCAGCAGCTGTCCCTCGCCATGCCAGTGAGGATCGGCTGCCCCTTTGCCACAGGCTACAATGGTTCCATGGGCTCGACAATCATGATCAAGCAGGGAATGTTCAATAATCCTGCGTACCCTGGACGCTGTCAGGGGTTGACCATCAAGGAAGAGTTTATTGTCATCGATCTCGGCAGTTTTGATGGCTTCAATGGCTGCCTGCATTGCCTCTTCGTTGGCCTGCTGGACCTGCCTGATAAGATTGACCTCTCCCTTTTCCTTGACCTCACGCAGTTTGCTTAAAGGACTCTGGATTGGATTGACGGTAAAGCCCATTTCTTTAAGCACCTGGGCTGTATAAACGGGGAAATCCCGGGGTACTGCTACATGCCTGACTCCTTCCTTTTGCAGTAACTGCCCGATACATTCTCCGTACGCCCTGCCCGGGTCGGCTGTTTCCTTGATGCGCTTTTTATAATCGCACAAACTCAAAGGTACGATCTCTTCGATCCTGCTTTCCTTTTGAGCCCTCCCCTTTTCCATATCCGATATCAGCAACATGTCCCTGGCGTTGCGGGTCTGGATGTAACAGAAAGGGTCCCCCGCAAGGAATTTCGTGGCAAAATACATATCGGCATTGGAAGAATCGGCAACAATGAGGTAGGCTTCACACCGGTTCTTTGCAAGGGCTGCAGTAACGTCCGGAAAATTGTTTGTCTGCTTCATGTAGTGAAATCTGTACTGATGCTACATAAGGGTATCAGGGAAAAAGAAGTGGCTTTAAAAAGAGCTATAACCTTTCAGGAAATATATGGTATTAGAATGTGTAATGGTGTTTTATTAGTGATTTATTTTTATATTGAATGCCAAAATAGAACCTATTCTGTATTGTATCATTTTTGTTTATAATATTTTGGTTTGTTTAGCTTTTTATTTTAAATATAAATGGAGTGGCTAATGAGAGGAGAAATATATTATATAGGTATTAATATATTTTCTTAAGAGGTTTTAATGATGAGAATAATAACATTATACATTCAAATTTTTTCTGCTTTTATTGTATTTTGTACGATATTTTCCGGTATAGCGTCTGCTACGATGATAGTAGAAGATCTGAGTGGAAGTACTACTGAGGAAGATTTAGTTAATATTCTGCTGGGAGAAAATAGCAATGTAACAGTGTCCAATATTACTGTCACTGGCAGTAATCAGGCAATTGGGCAATTTAGTAACGGTGAGTCACTTGGATTCGACACAGGGGTTGTGATGACTTCGGGTCTAGTGTCAGATGTTCCAAAAAGCATGGATACGGAGATAGATACAAATCTTGGTGAACCAGGAGATGCAGATTTGGACACATTGATTGGTGGCAATACTAATGATGCTGCGGTGTTAGAGTTTGATTTTGTTCCAGAAAAAAGTGCCATCACTTTTAATTATCGTTTTGCTTCAGATGATTTTCCTTACGATTACGATGATGCTTTTGGCCTTTTTGTAAATGGTGAGAATATTGCCCTGTTGCCAAATGGTGATGTAGTTGCTGTCACCACTATCAAAGGTACTGAATATTATGATGGTAGTAATTTAAATAATGCTTTCAGTGGATCAAGTATAGTACTAAGTGCTGAAGCGGCTGTGGCAGCAGATGAACTCAACCACATGAAATTTGCCATAGCTGATACCGGCGACTCATGGGTAGATTCAGGTGTATTCATAGAAAGCGACTCATTTATTTCCAATAATGCTCCTAATGCTCCAGCAGATCCTCTCTGCGAGGGTGAAACAAATCCTACAAACATAACTGATTCCACTCCCGAATTTAGCTGGAATTTCTCTGATCCTGATGCCAATGATACCCAAAGTGCTTATCAGATCATAGTAGGTACTGCTGAAGATGGTAGTGATATGTGGGATAGTGGTAAGGTCAACAGCTCTTCCTCCACTGATATTGCCTATGGGGGTTCATCATTGGAAGCTGGTATTACCTACCATTGGAAAGTAAAAACCTGGGATAATCAGGATTCAGAAAGTGGATACTGTGACGATCAAACTTTTGATATTACTGACAAACCTGACCCTGTTCCCCCCCAAATTCAATTCCACACCAGAGGCCTATTTCATCAATAATGATGGAACCAGTAGGGATGTAAATACGAATTTCACTTTTGCCTATAGCGGGGAAAACATCAGTCTCAGTACGCAACTGGAAAACAGTTCAGTAACAGCAGTAACAGCTAACTTTTCGAATATAACAGATGAACCTGCCGGACAGATTCCTTTCGAATATCAGGGTGAGGGCATTTTCACTCTTCTCAATCATACACTTCCTGCCACAGAACCGGGGATATATTACATCCCCATTCTGGCAAATTCATCCGGCCAGATGAATTCTACAATATGCCCTGTAATGTTAGACTTCAACCCGAAAACAGACATTACCGGGCTGGGAAATCCAAACACAACTGATTGGACTACAATCAATGATCTTACCAATGTGAGTAATCTGACTTTTGAAGCAAATGGTGGCAATGGTAACGTAATTGGAAGTCTGGAATTTACGGAAACCGTAAATCTCTGTGACGTTGAGTTCGCTCAGAAATTGCAGCAATTTGGTGAATATGTAAATTTTGCCACAGCGCAGACAACCCTGGATTCTGCCAACCTGAGCAGATTGAATGTTTCCAGCAATCTTACAATGCGTGGTCTTGAATCCTTTGACAACCAGCCGGGCATATTGCTCAATGGTCAGCCCATCCTGCAAACAGGACAGACTTCCAGTGGTTCGGTGTCTGATCTTCAATGGGATGCAAATAACGGTGTCCTGACTTTCAGCACAGAACACTGGTCAACATATACAGCCGATGGTGAAGCACCCGAAGTAACCCCAAATTCACCTGTAACAGAAATTATAGGTCCCGGAGACCTTCTTGAACTGAATGTTTCGGTAAGCGATACCTCTACTGTATCTTCTGTAGTTGTCAATGTATCCAACGTAAATAGCACAATAGATGAAGCCATTTTAAGCAATAACAATGGTTATTGGATCAACAATTCCATTGCTGCTGATGTTACAATTGACGGCCAGTACGATCTGAACATCAATGCAACAGATGCTGTCGGTAATTCCAACAGTAGCGTAAACTGTTCAGTAATAATGGATTCACTTCCTCCTGAAATAGAAATTTCCGGCAATTTTACCCAATGGCAGAATTCCAGTGCACTTATTGATGTAAGTCTTAATGATGATAATGAAATTGCAAAGGTTAAATGGGATAGTGGGGATTATGGAACAAGCCATTTTGCGACAAACGGTAATGAGATTTCTTCTCCCTATGATTTCACGGTAACAAGCAATGGGTCATACACGGTATATGCACAGGATGCTGCGGGCAATGAGAATATAAGTGTGGTTAATGTTTCCAAAATAGATACTTCTGATGCAATCATTACTTTTGGAACCAACGGCAACAGTACTTATTCTAACATTCACAGCACAACAGTAAGTGCAAGTGATGCACTTTCAGGTATTGATAAACTCGAGTATTCCTGGACCCAAACAGAAGGGTCTGCAGGTAGCTGGCAAGAGTTTACCAATGGCGCTACTTTAAGTAAGGAGGGCGTCGATGGAGACTGGTATTTACACATCAGAGCTACCGACAACGCCAGTAATATCAACCATTCTGTATCCGGCGTATTCAAATTTGATAGCACTCCTCCTGCGATCAATGCTGTAGAATACCCTGTAAACGCCAATACAGGTCAGACTAATGTCATTGGTTTCAATGTGGATGATAACATTGGAGTTACCAGTACTGAGTTCAATATTTCAACTAATGAAACTGCTGAACTCATACAGGAAGGTAACTGGTACAATTATACTCTGACTGTTCCTGAAAATTCTGTGGAAGACATTGTCTTCAACGCCACTTTCTATGACGCTGCAGGCAATTTCAATGCAAGCGGTGACATTACAATCAATGTTTCTGACAACACTGATCCAGTAATTCAAACTACTGTTTACGAAGAAGAGGTAAATACTAGTGAGATTACAGAAATCGCATTCAATGTAACAGATAATATTGGAATCAATCATTCACTAACAAAGTTTAATGTTTCAACTAACGACACTGCCGAACTTACAAAGAATGATAACTGGTACAACTATACCCTGAATGTACCTGAAGATTCTGTGGAAGATATTGTTTTCAATGCCACCTTCTCTGACGCTGCAGGCAACTTGAATGCAAGCGGTGACATTACAATCAATGTTTCAGATAACATTGATCCAGTAATTCAGACTACTGTTTATGAAGAAAATGTCAATACAGGTCAGACTAATGTCATTGGTTTCAATGTGGATGATAACATTGGAATTACCAGTACGGATTTCAACATCTCAACTAACGAAACTGCTGTACTTACAAAAGATGGTAACTGGTACAATTATACTCTGAATGTACCTGAAGATTCTGTGGAAGACATTGTTTTCAATGCCACCTTCTCTGATGCTGCAGGCAATTTGAATGAAAGTGGCGACATTACAGTAAATGTCTCTGATAACATTGATCCATCTTACAATTGGATCAACAAGGTGGAAACTGCCAATACTGGAGACAACGTCACGATCAAACTCAATGCCACAGATAACATCGGTGTTGGTCTGTACAATATCACTGTAGACGGTGAAGAATATCAGATGATCAATGATTCTGGTAACTATACACACAACATCTCGATTCCTGCAAGTGATTCCGGTACACTTGTCAGTTCAATAACCTACAATTGTACCTTTGGTGATGCTGCAGGAAACATGAACAGTACTGGAGATGTTGAGATCGATGTATCAATTCTGCCGATTGCCGATTTCTCGGCCAATGTAACCCGTGGCACACAACCTTTGAGTGTGGAATTTGCAGATAATTCCTCTGGCCTGATTGATTCCTGGAACTGGGACTTTGGGGATGGCAATACTTCCACTGAACAGAACCCTTCGCATGTATTTGATACAGGTAATTTTACTGTAAACCTGACAGTGGAGAACACTAATGGAACTTCCAGCAAAGAACTTAATATCAGGGCTGCCGAGGAACCAATATATGAAATATCTCCGAATGAAACTGGACTTTTGTCAAAATATGGAGATGAGAGGAATTTCAGTATCAACAGTACCCTGTATTCCAGTTATGAATGGTTCATTGACGGTACACCGTTGAATGGTACCGGCGTGACATTGTACAACAACAATACCGATGACTCTGCACATCTGTCTTATTGTAATGTGAATACCAGCCAGTACATTGCTCAGGATGACTTCTTCATGGATGTGTACAATATCTCAGCACATGTCAGCAATGAGAGTATCGGCAGGACTGATGTCTTCTCCTGGGAATGGACCGTGACAAATTCATCCACTGAAGATGCAGATGATATCGATCAGATCATCAATACAACTCCAGAGGTTAATACATCCGATAATGAATCTTATGTACGTTTCAATACCAGCAACCAGACTTCCGAGAAGACAGGAATTGAATGTAGTATCGATTTCGTGTCATTCAATACAAGCAATGGAACCGATGGTATTCAGATCAAGATCGAAGTACTGAATACTTCTGCCCTCAACGAATCGGACATTGATTTCTCGAAAGATTCAGTGTATCAGTACATGGATATCGGTTTCAATAATGAGAGTCTTGTGAATGATGGAAGCAATAACAGAAGTATTGAATTCAAGGTCCGAAATGAAATAAATAGCGGATCCCTTCTGATAGATACTGTTTGGTTGAGACACAAGGAATCTTCAGGATGGAAAGCTTACAAACCCGAGCTTCTCAAAAATGATGGAACCTATTCGTATTTCATAGTAAGGGATATACATGGATTCTCACCTTTTGCTGTGTTAGCTGATTATAAGTACGATTCAAAAACCGAATCTGATGATGGTCTTCCTGCCTATCTAAAATGGAAGATGTTTAAAGAGCAAATGGAAGATTCCACTGAAGATGATGAAGTTGTGAATGCTGAAAATCCAGAATCAGAAGATACGGTTTCTTCACAACAATCAGATAGCACAGACATACCAGAAGATACCAATAAGGAGGATACAACTACTGCATATGGAGATAATAATCTGGCAGTAATGGGTATTGGGCTATTGGGATTGATAGCTATATTATTCATAATCTTCAAAAAGAAGGAAAAATAAGACCATTGGAGTTTGGTAAACTGGCCCTGATTATCTTCAGGGTCAGTTCTATTTTATAGATATATTAAGAAGTAACTTTTTTGAAATACAGTCAATTAAAATCTTATCTTATTTTAAAAAAGAGCTCCCTTAATAGGGAGCTTAACCATCCAAAACACAGGAAGGAGGTTGTAGAAAGGCCATTTTCGATTTTTTACTCACCCCCGGTTGTATCCGTGGCCCGAATAGAGCCGATACATCCTGTTGCGACGTACTTTGCCGTTATTGTCCAAAATGGCTGAAAAGACAATTGCCGGGTCAATATTTTTTCCCTGTTTGTATAGTACCACTTTCTCTATCATTTATTTCTCCCCGCCTTTGAGGCTTTTGACCTCGAATACCAGATTGGCAGGGAGATATTTATACTGCTGCAATTGGGCTACACATGTTAGGGGTTTGGGTAAGGATTGTTGCAGAATCACCATCATAACAGCCATCCATGAATGTCTATATAGAATTGTTTTGTGTAATTTGTAGACAAAGTATACTTTTCTATCAATAGATATTATTATATAATTTAAGTCTTAAATATTAATCATATGAACAATTAGCCTATTCTTTAATCCCCGGGCTTGTCATAATTCAAATCAAAACAGCAAGGTGTCCAGATGAAAACCCCCCTAATACTTCTGATTTTAACCATTTTGATGGTTGGTACAGCAGGTGCGAGTACAATTAATGTTAACGAAACTGGATGGTGGCAAGATGGCAATTCTTTCAATGCATCCTCCAATCCCATACAGGCAGCTGTAAATAATGCAAGTAGTGGTGACACGATTAGTGTAGACGCAGGTACTTATAATGAAAATGTTGATGTGAATAAGAAATTAAACATCACTTCCACAGACGGTGCTTCTGTCACACATGTTATTGCAACTTTTTCAAGTAACCCCGTTTTTAAAATCGGATCTGATACTGTAACTATTAACGGCTTCAATGTGAGTGGTGCTAATGATGGTGATGGTATACGTATTGAGGATTACAATCACTCTATTATAATCAATAGCATGGTGTCAAATAATGAGCGTGGTATCTCTTTAATTAATTCTGACAACGCTGTTTTGAGCAACAATACTGCATCTGGTAACGACTATGCCGGTATTTATTTGCAGCAGTCTGATTATAATGATTTAAATGATAATATTGTATCAAGCAACAATCAATATGGTATTTATTTAACTTCTGCTGGAGGTATTTCCAGTAACAATAATTTTACCAATAATAATGTATCAAAAAATGATAAAGGTATATTCTTACAATCTCCTCGAGACAGTACTTTGACTGACAACACTGTGTTTAACAACACTAATAATGGTATTACTCTGTATAGTGGTGATTCATATTTTAGTGAAAACAATACCCTTATAGGCAACATAGTTTCGGATAACAGTAATGGAATATACATTGATGATTCCGACTACAACAATTTGATCGACAACAATGTTTATGCCAACACTTATGGAATATATATGGATGCGGTTGATAACAATAATTTGACAAATAATCAAGTCTCAAAAAACTCACTGCAGGGCATTTGTTTATATAGTTCAATAGGAAACTCAATAACAAGCAATATTGTTTCGGGAAATGGTTATACTAATTTTGGGGCAGAGGCTGGCATATATTTATACGGCTCCACTGATAATAACATCTACAATAATTACTTCAATAATACTGAAAACTTTAAAACTATTGGACAAATCACTGATAACGTTTGGAACGTCTCCAAAACCGAAGGTCCAAATATTGTTGGAGGGCCTTATATCGGAGGTAACTACTGGAGGACTCCCGGTGATACCGGTTTCAGTCAGGTAAACACAGATTCCGATGGGGATGGATTCTGTGATACACCTAACGATACTTACGCGATACATGAGGTGCAGAACAATTATGATTATCTGCCCCTTGCCGGAGACAGCACAGAACCTTCAGTTGATCCGAATACTCCATTGAATAAAGTAGTTGGACCCGGTGACTTGCTTGAACTGAATGTTTCGGTGACAGACGCTTCTGAGATCTCTTCTGTGGTAGTTGACGTTTCGAGCATAAACGACACAATAAATGAAGTTGCTCTCAATAATGCCAGTGGCTATTGGAATAACTCCATTATTGTGGATACAAACACCGATGGAGTGTATAATCTCAGCATCAATGCAACCGACAGATGGGGCAACTCCAATACATCCATGAATTTTTCTGTGTTTAGGGATTCCTTTGTCACAGTTGGAGAGGGAAAGGATTATGCAACTATACAGGATGCTGTGAACAATACATTCGATGGTGACACTATACAGGTATTTTCCGGAACTTATGAGGAAAATCTGCTTATAGATAAAGGATTGGTTATTCAGGCAGTTTCAAGTGATGTTACTGTGATTCCTGCATCAAACAATTCTTCTGTCTTTAATGTTACTTCGAATGATGTTACCATCGATGGTTTCAATGTAAATGCAAATAATACCTCATCGTCAGGTATTTTTGCAAGCGAATGTGATAATGTCACAATTTTAGATAATACAATCTACGATACAAGTCTGGAAAATTTCCCAGATAGTAGTTATTCTAGTCATGAATTTAGAGCAAATTACTCTCTCGTAACCCTCCTGAACTGCTCAAATACAACTGTTTCAAACAATATTCTTAGCGATGGTTTTGCTGGAATAGGAGTCGTTTCAGGTACAAATCTGTATTTGACAGACAATGAAATTTCTCAGGTCAGCCGAGGCATCAAATCTTGTTTAGGTTCTGATTATATTTATTATGAAGGTCCAACTTATGAGAAAGGCCATGATGTATGGATATTGGATAATACTATTACCAATATCGGTGACCAGGGTATTGAAATAAAAGCCGATAATGTGACAATATCAGGTAATATCATAAATGATATAAGACCTATGAATGCTCGTTTCTCTTCAGCTCTTGACGACTATAATGACATAAACGGTTTATTTGGAATAAAAGTAGGTTGTAGGAACCATGAGGCAATAAGCTGTACGATAAATGATAATATTATCAGTGGGTTATATTTTGATGAAAATGACACAGTTTTGTCTGATGAAATAAATCATCAGTCAGGAATTAAATTGGTCAATGCTACGGATTGTCTGGTAGAAGATAACGAAATATCCTCTTTTGAATATTTAAATCATTCAACTGGTAGTTTCGATATGCAGAGAGGAATTCAGTTCTCATATACTGAAAATTGTACAATAGATGGAAACGATGTAAATTCATTTTATATCAACGATAGTTGGGCATACAATCAGGTAGGTATACATATTGGATACAATGCCTATAATACTTCAGTAATAAACAATGTGGTTTCCGAATTGCATCTTAACAACACTGAAATAAATAGGCAGAGTGGTATTCGAATAAGCTATCGAGGCTCTGGGAATATTGATGGAAACACAGTAACTTCTCTACACGTAATCAACGGTATATTAAATCGACAGGATGGAATATCATTACACAATAGCAATGGTTATTCTGATGGTTTTTCTGTCAGCGAGAATACAGTTTCTGATATCACGATTGATGAAGATAGTGAACCTGATAGTGGTAATTTCCAGGCTGGAATTGCTGTTCATAATGGTGTAAATAATACCATTTTGAACAACGATATATCCAGAGTTAATACTTCAATACCTACATGTATGTATACAGGATTGTTCATTGGTCATGGTGATAACTGTACAATTGAAGCTAATACAATTGAAGAAGGATTGATGGGCCTTACTCTGAAGTATTCAAACGATTGTAATGTTTCCGGTAATACGATTGAAAGTACTGCATATGGTGGAATGCTGGTTGAATCTTCTTATGACAATCTGATATATGACAATTATTTCAATAATGAGAACAATGTCATCTTTGAGCTACCATTCTCTGCAGAACCAAAATCAATCTCTTCAGTAAAAGAGAATTCTGATAACAAATGTAAGGCAGAATCCAATGAGTCTACGGAAACAAAAGTTAATTCTGTAGGTCCATTGATGGCCTATGAAAATCAGTGGAATATCTCCAAGACTTCCGGCACTAATGTTGTGGGTGGAGATTATCTGGGAGGAAACTACTGGGTACATCCAAATGGTACTGGATTCAGTGTGGATACTGCTGATTCAGATGGAGACAACATCTGTGATGTACAGTACAACCTCTCTGAAAATGAGATTGATTATCTGCCATTGGCTGCCATTCCTGAGCCAGAACCACCTAAAGAAAGCAGCAGTTCCGGTGGCCGTGCTTATGTAGGTCCAAGTATGCCTCCAGAAGATGTCGAGGGAAGTGATTCCGGAATTAAACGTGTGCTTGCCGGATCAAATGTCAAATATGAGTTCACCGATGGTTCAGGTCCTGTCTTTGGTATCAGTTTTGATGCAAAGGATGACAAAGGTACTGTTGTAGCAAATGTACAGGTACTGAAAGATAAACCCGATGATGTGGATGAGCCAAAAGGTAATTCCTACCAGTTGATGAGTATCACTGTTGGCAGTGAAGGTACTATCTCTGATGAAAATGCTGACAATATCCTCATCGAATTTAAGGTCAGCAAGGAATGGATTGAGGAGAACAACATCGATCCTTCCACAATTCGCATGACAAGGTTCCATAATGGAGAATGGCAGGATCTTCCAGGTAACCAGGTTGAAGAAGATGACGACTACTTCTACTTCACAGCCGAGACACCTGGATTCTCTGTATTCAGTATTGTTGGAGATGAATACAAAGAAGTGATTGAAGAACCACTTGCTGAGGAACCTGAAGGTGAAGAAGTAGCAGATGAACCTGCAGCTGAAACTGAAGAAGAAAGTGCTCAGACACCCGGATTTACCGCCATTTTTGCAGTGGCTTTGATTGCAGGTGCAGCACTCATAATGCGCAAGGACTGAAGTCTTGAAAAGAGTGGAATAATCCACTCTTTTCCTGTTTTTCTTTCTATCAAAGAAGTTATATATATTAGTCATCAACTAAAAACGATGGATAATAGAGTTGTATCAGCACTAATTCTCTTTTTGTTATTGTGTTTCTTTTTCACATGTTCCACAACGCTTGCAAGGGAAGCTGATTCTTCATCGGACCATATATTTTTAAAAGCCGCAACGCTCAATACCAGTCACACTTCCATAGTTAGAGAGAATACAGTTACAGTTTCGGCAAACGATAATGCTGAAGGTTATTATCTGGTGCAATTCAAAAATCCGATTTTACCGGAATGGAAAGCACAAATCGAAAAAATGAGTGAAATTCATGGATACATTCCTGAGAATGCCTATATCCTTCATCTAAACGAGCCTCAAATAAATCGCATAAAATCCCTTCCTTATTTCAAATGGATGGGTGAATATAAACCAGAATACAAAATTGACCCGGATCTCTATCATCTGGACGGGCAAATAACTATAGTTATATCTACTTTTGATTCTGCAAATTTAACAGAATTAAAAAAATCCCTTCTTGAAATGGATGCAATCATCGTTGCAGAAAACAGCAATCAGATCAGGATTAAAATAAACGGCTCAGTGATACCTTCGATCGTTAAATTTGAAAATGTAGCCTGGATTGAACAATACAATCCACCAGTAATATTGAATGATAAAACTGGCGAAATAATAGAAGTCGATACAGTAGCACATCCCCACAATCTTACAGGTGCCGGTCAGGTTATAGCCATCGCGGATACAGGGTTGGGTACGGGCAATCTCAGTACTCTCCATCCAGACATAAAAGGAAGAGTAGATGCATTGTATGATTGGTCTGACGGCAATCCTGCAGATACAAACGGGCACGGTACTCATGTAGCAGGTTCTGCGCTTGGTAATGGGTCTCTTTCTGCAGGCCAATACAAGGGTATGGCGCCTGAAGCACATTTATTCTTTCAGGCATGTGGTGATGATTCCAGTTCTTTGAATATTCCTCCTTTGCATCAATTGTTTATTGAAGCCTATAACAATGGGTCCAGGATTCACAGCAATAGTTGGGGAAGTGATTCTGTTTTATCCTATTCAACTGAAGCAGTAGCGCTTGATAATTTCACGTGGCATCATCCTGATATGTTGATAATATTTGCTGCTGGAAATGATGGACCTTACAGTGGGACAATCAACTCACCCGGTATTGCCAAGAACGCTTTGACTGTAGGTGCTTCAGAAAATTACCGGTCAGAACGTGGGATTGATTCAGATGACCCTTCAGATATCGCTGGTTTCAGCAGTCGTGGACCCACATTTGATGGCAGGATTAAACCGGATGTTGTAGCACCCGGAACTTCTATTTATTCAACAGCCTCATCCCTTGTTTATCCAGAAGATTATGTGTATATGAGTGGGACAAGCATGGCAACACCCATCACTGCAGGAAGTGCTGCCCTCATCCGGCAATATTTCCTTAACAATCTTTCAATTCATCCATCAGCAGCTCTTCTAAAAGCGATATTGATCAATGGAGCAGCAGATCTGGGTCATTCGTCGAATTCACAGGGATGGGGTCGTCTGAATCTCACAAATTCAATAGATCCTGTCTTTCCTGCACATATCCGGGTTCATGATAATATTAATCTAAGTACTAACACCAGCTGGACTACAGAATATTATGTAGACAATAGCCAGACTCCCCTGAAAGCCACGCTGGTATGGAATGATTATCCAGCCACCACTTCAGCAGGTAAAGCGCTTGTAAATAATCTGGATCTAGTTATAATATCCCCCAATAATTCGCATTATTATGGCAATGGTGCTCCGGATAACGTCAATAATGTGGAGCAAATTCGAATAGATCCGCCTGAAGAAGGATGGTATACATTTTCTGTAAACGGTACCAATGTACCGCAGGGTAGTGAACAACAATTTGCTTTTGTGATTGCAGGAGGTAGCCTGAATAATGAGACTGTGGTTAGAAAAGCTACAGTAGAGCCCCTATCTATAGGCTCAGATGGCACGGAAACAGCAATTTTGAGAGTGGAACTAAATGAAAATCTCGTAAATCCGGCAGTTTATGTAAACCTTTCACAATTAGGTTATTCTTCACAACAAAACCTAACAAATAACAGTAGTGTGTGGGAATACGGCCTGAATTCCACATTAGAGGGAACTTATTATTTTGGACTCAATGTTACCTATAATGAAACTTCATGTGATAATTCAACATTTGTCAAGTTCAATATTATTGATAACACCCAACCTGCAAACGTGGCTGATTTATATCCGGTAGATGCTGGCTATTCATGGATAAACTGGTCCTGGGAAAACCCTATTGATTCTGATTTTAATAACTCAATTATTTACATTGACGCAATTCATGAAGCTACTTTGAACAGCACATATTATAATGCAACTGGTTTTTCCCCCAACACTTCACATACAATCAGTATCCGTACTGTTGATAAAAACGGTAATATTAACCAAAGTTGGACAAACAATACTTCCAGCACAGAGGCAGATGTGACAGATCCTCAAATACACGATATAGTGCTAAACAACAGTGAAAATCTTAGTGCAGGTGAACTTTTAGCTATTACAGTCAATTCCACTGATGATTATGAGTTAAGTGAAGTCCTGGCAGATGGAAAACAATTGAGTAATATAGAAGGTACATTGTGGACAGGAAATTTGACAATCTTGCCAGGCATGCAGTATATCAACGTATCAGCAATGGATACTTCCGGTAACAGAGTCTGGGATAATTCCTCCAGTTATTTGGGCTTGATAATGCCACAGGCAAATTTCACTTCTAATGTAACATCTGGCAAAGTACCTCTGCAAGTTCAATTCAATGACACATCCCATAATGCTACAGAATGGAATTGGGACATAGACGGGGATTCTTCCATTGATTATGAAATACCGAATCCTTCACATATTTACAATAAAACCGGCACTTATAGTGTATCTCTTACTGTAAACAATACGAATGGGACAGACACCTACTCTTTTGAAAATTACATTAAAGTGGAATCCAGAGACTCCGGGACAAATGAAGGTGGAAGTGGTGGAGGTGGAGGCTCTACAACAGCTGAAGAGTATTCAAATATAGACTTTAAGGATTTTACTATCAGATCAGTAAAATTTAATGAGCCTGTAACCTATGAATTCAAAGAAGCGGCAAACCCAGTTCGCCAGCTTGATCTTGTTTCTTCCAGAAATGCAGGCCAGATAAAAATAGTTATAGAAGTATTGAAAAACACTTCAACCCTTGTAAGTCACTCTCCTGCAGGTACGGTCTATAGCAACCTCAACATCTGGGCAGGCAATTCCGCTTTTACCGGCAATATTCAGAATTCTTCAGTAATCTTCAGGATAAATCAGGATTGGCTTAATCAGGAAAGTGTGGATGCAAGCGATATTGGATTGAAAGTATTTGAAAATGGAATATGGATTGCACTGCCAACAGAATATATCAGCAAGGCTAATAATTTTCTATATTTCAAAGCTGATACTGACCGCTATCTCAATTCTCCTTTTGCAATTGTGGGAGATGAATACAAAGAAGTGACTGAAAAACCAGTTGCAGAAGAGCCTGAAGTTGAAACGCAATCAGGAACAGAATCCAAATCAGAAGATGCAAGTGCTCAGACACCCGGATTTACTGCCATTTTTGCAGTGGCCTTGATTGCAGGTGCAGCACTCATAATGCGCAAGGACTAAAAGTCTTGAAAATGAGCGGAATCATCCGCTCATAATATTTTTTATGATTAGTGATTTTTCTACAAAGCCAATACCCTTATAATTAACAATAATCATATGAAAATCAGATGAAAAAATCATCACCGATAAAAAAGGATGTAAATGCAGTTCTGACAACCACATTATTATATGTTATTTTTGCGAGTCTTTGGATCCTTTTTTCAGATATAGTATTGGGCTGGTTTGTTTCGGATATAAGATTATATAGCCTGCTGCAAACCTATAAAGGATGGTTTTTTGTTCTTGTAACTGCCCTTTTGTTTCTATTTTACGTAATGCCCCACATCAATGAAATCAACAACTCCTACGAACAGGTTTTGAAAGCCAAAGAGGACTACAGCTCCATCTTTGAAACTGCTGCAAACCTGATTACTTCTGTCGATTCGGATGGTATAATTGTTGACTGCAACAATCAGGTCCAAAATTTCCTGGGTTATAAAAAAGAGGAAATTATAGGCTTCCCAATGGCAAAGATAATTCATCCTGATTATCTGGGTAAAGCTTCGCAGTCCCTTCAGGAAATCCTTGAAACAGGTTATTCCTATGATAAAGAATACAAGATGGTTAGAAAGGACGGCACTCTTATTGATGTCATCATAAATTCCTCCGGTATGAATAAAACCAATGGAAATTATGAAAGAACGATATGTATTATCAATGATATCACCGAACGTAAAACGAGTGAAAAAAGGATTGAGTATCTAACTTCGGTGTTAAAATCCATACGCAATGTAAACCAGCTTATCGTAACAGAAAACGACAAATTGAAACTTTTACAGGGTATCTGTAATAATCTTACAGAATCCCATAGTTTTTACAGTGTATGGATATGCCTGATGGATCATAATCAAAACCCAACCATGATTAAGGAAAGTGGTGGGGATAGTAATTTTTCACTTCTTACATCAAAAATGAAAAATAGTGAAATTCCTGATTACATTAGGACAGTTTTAGAAACAAACGAGCTGCTTATTGTAGACGACCTATCAGAGCAATATTCGGATCATACTCCAGCAAAGGAAAATACAAAATCAGTACACTTGCTTTCTAAACTTGAATATAAGGATAATGTCTATGGTGTGATTGCAGCCACCATTTCCCGGGAGTTTGCACAGGATAGCGAAATAATCGGTTTGTTTGAAGAAGTAAAAGGTGACATTTCTTTTGCCCTCTACAAACTGCAACTGGAAAATATCCGCCAGGAAATAGAAAAACAGCTTCTTGAAAGTAAGGTAGCAGCTGAGGAAACAAACCGTACCAAATCCGAATTCCTTGCCAATATGAGCCATGAATTAAGAACCCCCTTAAATTCAATCATTGGTTTTTCCACTATCCTGAAAGATAGGAAACACGGAGATTTGAATGAAAACCAGACCAGATACATATCCAATGTTCTCAAAAGTGGGAAACACCTGCTGGAGTTGATCAATGACATTCTTGACATTTCCAAAATAGAAGCGGGTAGAATGGGATATGAACCCGAAAACGTAAACCTTTCAGAAATAGTTGGTGAAGTAGTAACGTTGATGCTACCTATGGCCAATAAAAAGGACATTGAACTTACATCCAACATCGAACCTGAAGACATAGAAATATTTGCTGATAAGATAAAATTCAAAGAAATTATGTATAATCTACTCAGCAATGCAATTAAATTCACACCTCAAAAAGGTAAAGTTGCAATAAAATCTCAACTTGTCGATGATAATATTGAAATATCTATCTCAGATAATGGTATAGGTATTCCTGATGGAAAATACCAAAGCATATTTGACCCCTTTAAACAGGTCGATTCGTCTTCCACCCGTAAATATGGTGGCACCGGTCTGGGGCTTGCCATTGTAAAAAGATATGTGAAAATGCATGGTGGAAGTATACGGGTGGAAAGTGAGCCTGGAAAGGGTAGTACTTTTACGTTAACGATACCTGTGCCAAAATGATTTTTCGTCATCAATATAATCTAATATTAACTGATTGATTGGAAAATTAATTGTCATTTCTTTTGTATCAGTTAGATTTGGATTCATCATCCACTATAAGTTCTGTAAGATAACCTACAATAATAGATGTCAGAATAATGTATATTGTAAGTATTAGAGTATAGATAAACCCAAAATAATATATCATTATAGGAAGCAGAGGAAGTTTTACAGAGCGATTGTAAAGGAAAGTGCCCATGAAAGATGTTCTCATTCCCTTTTCTTTGAGATCTGAAAGCAGAGGATACCATACATAAATGGGTCCAGTACTCAGGATACCCGCTACGATCGAAAATACCCATCCTTTCATTCCGGCCTCCTTGCCCAGATGCTTCTTGATCTTATCAGGTTTGAGAAAGAGATTGAAAAGGAATATGAAGACAAATACCAGTGCAAGGATTGGAATTATACGTAAAAAAATTGAGTAGTTTTCCAGCAGGGATTCGTGGAAAAGTGTGGGAGATGTAAAATAAACTACCAGGTAGATTGCGATCATCATCCCAACAAAATAATATTGTCTCACAGTTACAGTTCTCCTACTATTCCTAAAGTAATTACTGTTAATATGGCTACAAAAAAAGATACGATAAAGCAGATTATGTTCCTGGTGAGGGCAAATTTCTTTCCAAGAATATCCATCTCAGCTGGCAAACTAATAATTCCTACAGTAACCCAGCTCAACAGGAAGGCTGTAACAGCAAAAAGAGATACACCTTGTTTGATAAGTTCGCCTCCAATTATATAACTTGTAATTGGGTTTCCTGCAGCAATACTGCCAATGAGACTACCTATAAAAGGATCAATCAGGATATTCCCCGTGAAGATTGTAGAATAAAGCGATTCAGGAACTGCAGCCTTTAGAAGGCTAATCGCCATTATGACTCCCACAACCACAGGTAAACTTTGATTTAAAGCATTCAGGGTTTTCTTAGCACTTTTTCCAATATGGTTCATAGCTTAATCATCTTTTTGTGACCTGTGTTTTTGAATTAATTATAAATGTATTCGCTATTTTTATATAATTAGGTGCAATACAAATAATAGGTTTCTTTAGATTGGTAGTAGACATTTCAAGGAGATTAGACGGTGGAAAAGTTAAAATTTTTGTTAATATTATCTCTGGTAGTTACATTTTTTATCCTTCCGGCGGCTGCTGAGAATCTGTATTCTGCCGAGGAAAAACAAATGCTGGATTTGATCAATGAAGAACGTGCAGAACAGGAGATACCTCCTTTACAATTCAATTCCCTGTTAAATGAGGCGAGCAGTGAACATAGCAGGGAGATGATTGAAAATAATTATTTTGGTCATGATTCCTATGACGGCACATCTTACTGGCAGCGTCTGCAGGATTTCAATTATCAATCGAGCACAACAGCCGAAAATATCGCGATGACCATTCCCTTTGATGTACAGAAGGCTCATGATAATTTAATGGCTTCTCCGGGGCACAGGACGAATATCTTAAATCCCGATTATAATGAGATTGGTATTGGGATCTGGGTAGGTGATTATACCTACAATGGGGTTACCTATTCCAATGCAGCAATGTTCACACAGGATTTTGGATGGAGTTCCTCTGCTGCAGTAGATGAAGACGAACCAATTTCAATAGAAAGTTACAGTCCACAGGATGATTTTTCTTCAGATGCGGGAAGTACGCAGGAATTTGCTGTAACTACGAACCGACCATGCAATATACGTTGGCTGGTTGATGGGGTTGAGGTACAAGAGATCAATAACGAACAGACTTCCTCTTATACTACATCAAAGTCTTTACCCGGTACATATGAGATTAAGGTAATAACCGATGATGGAGTTTCTACAGATTACAGGGAGTGGTCCTGGACTGTAGAAGAGGAAGAAACTGATTCCTCCTATCATGCTTACGACTTCAATCAGGATTATGTGATAGATACCACTGAAGTGTCAAAAGCGATCGATGATTATTATGCCGGTAAATTAGATGTTGCGGCGATTTCTCAAATAATCGATTACTGGTATCTTGGTTCTGATGGGTATCGCTGATAAGCGACTGCTATTAATATGGATTTTTTAAGGGACAGCCGTCCGGTCAATCAAAAAAGTAATAAAAAACCTAAAATCAGGCAAATATTCCATAGATCTGCATGCCTATATCAACGAATAACTCCTTTACCATTGTACCAAAGGTCAATCCTTCGTACTTGATTGTACCCGTTTCATCTACATACAATTCCATGGTAGGTTCAATTCCCCTGTCCTGCCAGACATCGTATTGACCGTTCTGGTCGAAATCAATCCAGTTGCCTCCTTCAACAATCTGCCCGTTTTCCGTAATTGCAGCATACTCATTTTCCCCTCCATCAGGCATGGTTGCATATACATGCATCACCTCATTGCCCAGGATACTGTGTACGAAACCAGGTAAATTTCCTGTATTGGTATTGTATATTTTTACGGCATCCACTAACATGTCACGTTCCAGTTCTTCGGCAAATTGAGGGCCTGCTGTAACGTTTGTTTCACCGGAATCATTCATGTCAAACTGTTCTTCATCGGAAGGAGGCAACGGCTGGTCCTCTTTCCAGTAATCACAGGCCAGGATTTCATCATGTACGATGTTACCGTTCTCATCGTATTCGGTTTTGGACTGGATATAAACGTAACCATTGGAAGAACCAGAAGGAACGTGTAGACCCTGAGTATCCTGTACAATGTGATTTACGACCACTGTACATCCGATTAGTTTATACCCGGGTTGTGGTTCAGGACAGTCTTCGGTACATGTGTAATATTTACCGGCTTGTCCGATACCTATCAATCCGATACAAATTAACAAAAGTAAGATCCCTATTATTCTTTTGTCCATCATTAACACCCTTTTATATTTAGGTGTTAATGAATAAACAGTTTGTCCTTCCCCACCATAAAATTGGTGTTATTCCAACAAAATGAATTTCATCAATATTGGTCCCCTGAGAGGAAATAGACTAACAGTTGTGAAATTTCAATGCTGAATTCTGTGATAGATTTCACTGACATCTTCAACTTTTAGAGCAGGAATCTCCTTCCGTAAGGGAGGGGTAGTTGACAAGAAAGAATGGATCTGATAAATCCATTCTTATTTTTCTTTCCTTCTCAATACCATTGCAATGGCTAGTCCCAGCATTCCTATTAATAACAAAGGATTTGCCGTTGGCACTTCAAAATTGGGTTGCGAATCGTGTCCGAAGTAATGACTCATGTCCGAATCAGTTACATTGGGACCAATTGGTGGCACGCCTACAGCCGTAGCAGTGTTCTCATATTGTCCCAAACTGGCATTTCCGCTTTCGGTCAATACATAGGATTCACCAGGCTGTAATAATGGAATGGTTCCAATCAATCCAAGCTCATCATCGGTCACATCAATATCGGTTAAATTGACATTACCGGTATTGGTCACATTGAAATCCCATACAACGTCATAGTTCAATCGGATGTATGGGCCTGTCTTATTATCCGCATCCTCTCCATTGGTAGATTTTTCGATATCAATACCAGGGATCACTTCAAACATTCCTGCATCAAAAGTCATATTGAAATCGGTTGTTTGAACGTCTATTATCCCAGTCTTTCCCATAGCAGGATCAACGTCACTATCGTATTCATTGTCAGTACCTTGGTTTTCTGGACTGAAAATGTGACCGGGAAGCAAATCGAATTCTATATAATACTGCCCGGCTGCAACACTGAAGTTATAGTATCCACTTGCGTTTGTTACTGTAGTTTCCAACAGTAAATCATCACTGGAATTGTACAGGCTCACATTTACTCCTGCAATTCCCGGCTCTCCAGGTTCCTGAATTCCATTGTTGTCTGCAGTATCATTCCACAGGAAATCTCCGATTGTTGCATTAACTCCAAAATAATGACTCGGATCTGAATCACTGATATTTGGACCTGATGGAGGTGTGCCCACGGCAGTTGCATTGTTTGCATACTGTCCCAGGCCAGCAATTCCATTTGTTGTGAATTCCTGTGATTGGCCTGCCTGTAACAGTGGAATAGTTCCGATATACCCAAGTTTGTCATCGGTCACATTGACATCTGTCAAATTGTAATAACCTGTATTTGTCACATTATAAACCCATTCAACTTGTTTCCCATTAAGTACAAGTGGACCAGTTTTACTGTCAGCATCTTCTCCGTTGGTGTACTTCTCGATATCAATCATTGCACCTACTTCAATGAATAACAGTTGTTTATGATCATCTTGGTCGTTGCCATAAGGATCAATCACCACGATAGCAATTTCATTATCACCCGGACAAAAACCAGTCCCGTTTATTTGTGCATCATCGATAATATATTCAGATGCCGATGTTTTATATCCCTGATAATTTGGATTTGCATCTGTAAGATTCCAGATTGCAGCCTGAAGTTCCTTCCAGTTTGCTTGGGGTGTAGAACTTAGTTTATCATCATAGGCTCCATCACGGTATCGATTAATCAGGTAATTGACCTTGTCCCACTGCTCATCGTCATTTGTGTATCCAGGCATTGAGGAATTCTCACTACAATAGACATTAGTATCATACAATATTTCAGGCGTAATGAATACTTCACTGTCGGCACACCAGCCAGTCCACATCCCATTACTTATATCGTAACCTGCAGGAACATCACTCAATTGTAAATCAAAATAATTCCCATTACTACCAGGTACAGGTTGCGCTTCGACCGTGATTATCGCTGAAGGAATCTCTACTGGACAACATTCTTCTGCTTCTGTATTTTCTGCAGTCGCTATTGAAATTACTGCAAAAAGGATTGCAACTAATATAACTAGTTTTATTTTAGACTTCATACCGCCACCTCTATAGTATATTTCTTGCTGACAGTATAAAGGGTTACATGTACGAATAGTAAGAAATAAAGTATAGAAACAATTATTTTCTTCAAAACCATTTTTATTAATATTTGTCCCCTGACAGGAAATAGTCTACCAGTTGTGATATTTGTATGATAGGCAACTGTCCTGCAAGGTAATCGTCTGCCGCTGCAGAAATTTCTTCTATTTCAATTATGTAGTTCTGGTTTGCATCATATACATCGTATTCAGGCGGGATTACTACTAATTCCTCATATAGGGTAATTATCTCATTAATTTCGCCAGCGTTTAATTCAAATATCCCTGGTGGTATTGAATTAGTGGCATAAGTCTCTTCAAAATAACCCTGTGTATCTGCCTTTATCGAGCTGGATGCATTGATGGTAAGGTTGACAGTTGATTCTCCATCCTCTGCCTGGCCATCAATTATAATATCATAAGTTCCTGAAGGTACATTTGATTGGGATACTGTTGCAACTCCGGATTCAGCATCTGCACTCTTGGTAATCCAGAAAAGTATCTTTACTCGGACATTCAGATCTTTAACTTTCTCACTTGTCACCTGAAAAGTATTGGAACCATCAGGAATTTCAACATCATCTATCCTGTATTCGTAAGTACCATTAGATACATTTACAGTTTGATTAAAAGAAACGGTTACATCGATCGATTCATCAGGTTGAGCAGTACCATTTATTTTTATATCTTCCCCCACAACCGGATAATCGGGATATACGGACAATTCTGTGACAGCAGCACTAGAGAGGGGCATTGCCACAGTAATCATAAGCAATACACATAATATTTTGATAGCGACTGCTAGGTTACGTCTGTACGATTCACTGTTACAGGGAATAGTACTCATCCCCTGACAGGAAGTAATAGACCAGTTCAGATATATCTCTGATAGGCAACTCTCCTCTGATAAAATCAAAAGCTGCGGTACTTATCTCTACAATATTGATTATGTAATTCTCATTGAAATCATAGGGATTGTACGGGGCAATGAAGACATCCTGCTGGCCGAATGCAACAAGACCTTCCCCGGATTTGTATACTCCAGTAAGCAGGATGTATTTATCTTCCGGCAGGTCGGTTGTGGTTATACTGAGACTGGTTTGGTTTGCCTCTACAGTTTTCATTATAATAGTCCCATTATCAGGACCAATTAGTTCTATTATCTTATTCTGGACATCATTGCGCTCAATATTAGAAGAGTCAATTCCCAGAAGGTCACATCCCTGGATCAAAGGAATCTCGTTTACTGTTAGATTGGTACCTTCCTTTGAACCATTGCACTGCATTTCAATATCCGCTTTGTATACACTATCCTTTACAAGGACCGCACCATAGGTGTAACTGGTATCATTCGCAGCATTCAGCAGTCTGACATCCACATTTATATTCTCATCCAGATCAACAGCCTGGGGCGCAGTTATTACGGAATCATATTCCAGTACTTCAAATCCTGTGGCAGAAAGAATAAAAGCATCGTATTTCTGCATTTGACTGGTATTGAGCAGCATAAGGGCCATGTAATCTCCGGCTTGCAGATCATTACATGTGATTTCAAGATCTCCATTTCCATCAAGTTGTTCGTTAGGGTATTTTTTGTATGCATTTTCAGTTAGATCATTTATACTTGCAAGATCTGCCTCTTTGAGATTTTGGTTAATTTCATTGATAACTCCCCGGTTTACACTGATGATGTAGAGTTCAACATCATCATAGGCAAACATATCTGAACCATAAAACTCAAGCTCTACATCGTTCTGCCCAGGTATATCGGTGAACATTGAATGATTTGCAAAGGGATAGGTGACAGCATAATCGTCATCTGCATCCATGGTTATATTTATGGGTGCACTACCATAATCGAAATCTGTTGCATTTATTCCCTGATAGGTAAAAGATATTGGATGGGGTAACCGGAATTCTTCTCCACCCTTAACAGCTATCCAGTTTCCTTCAGTGTCAGAACTTGTATGATTGGCAAACCCTATGCTTGCATCGTTAATTGTGATATTCACTTCATCGGAATCCGCAACAGCAATACTTCCCAGTCCAATTAGCAACAGGGTAACTATGAATGTATAACAGAATGCTTTAAGCCCTTTTGATCTCATGCCCCTTCCCCGTATTTATATTAAGTATGATTTTTACACATTACTAGCTTAGTTTCAATGTTAAATCATTGGTGAAGGACCCAGATATAAACATACGAACCATTTATCAGGACGTTTGGTAAGGGGTTTCAGGATTACAAACCGGTTAGGGGACGGTTTGCATTGTTCAAATCATCATGATTTGCTATTAAAAAAAGAGCAGTTTTTGGGAACAACTATATTTATATAATTTATATATCCAGATATATTTTGTGTTAAAAAAGGTGCATTCATCTCCTACCTTACGGAAGGAGTCTTATGCTTTTCATGATAAAGAATGGATATGATTAATCCATTCTCATTTTTCTTTCCGTCTTAAACCCATTACACCAGCAAGTCCCAGCATTCCGATTATTAACAGAGGATTTGCCGTTGGCACTTCAAAATTGGGTTGCGAATCGTGTCCGAAGTAATGACTCATGTCCGAATCAGTTACATTGGGTCCAATTGGTGGCACGCCTTCAGCCATAGCTGTGTTCTCATATTGACCCAAACTGGCAGTTCCACTTTCGGTCAATACACAGGATTCACCAGGCTGTAACAATGGGATCGTTCCAATCGATCCAAGTTCATCGTCGGTCACTTCAATATCGGTCAAATTGACATTACCGGTATTGGTAACATTGAACTCCCATACAACTTCATAGTTCAATCGGATGTATGGTCCTGTCTTATTATCCGCATCCTCTCCATTGGTAGATTTTTCAATATCAATACCAGGAATCACTTCAAACATTCCTGCATCGAAAGTCATATTGAAATCGGTTGTTTGAACGTCTATTTTCCCGGTTCTTCCCATAGCAGGATCAACATCACTATCGTATTCATTGTCAGTACCCTGTTTTTCTGGACTGAAAATGTGGCCGGGCAGCAAATCGAATTCTATATAATACTCTCCGGCTGCAACACTGAAGTTATAGTATCCACTTGCGTTTGTTACTGTAGTTTCCAGGAGTGAGTCATCACTGAAGTTGTATAGATTGACGTTCACTCCTTCAATTCCCGGTTCACCAGCTTCCTGGATTCCATTGTTATTTGCAGTATCATTCCACAGGAAATCCCCTATTGTTGCATTAACCCCCAGATAGTGACTCGGATCTGAATCACTGACATTGGGCCCTGATGGAGGTGTACCTACTACAGTTGCATTGTTTGCATACTGTCCCAGGCCAGCAATTCCATTTGCTGTGAATTCCTGTGATTGGCCTGCCTGTAACAATGTGATGGTTCCTATGTGTCCAAGTTTGTCATCGGTTATATTGACATCTGTCAAATTGTAATAACCGGTATTAGTCACATTGTAGGTCCATTCAACATTGTTTCCATTAAGTACCAGTGGACCCGTTTTGTTGTCAGCATCTTCTCCGTTGGTGTATTTCTCGATATCAATCATTGCACCTACTTCAATGAATAACAGTTGTTTATGATCATCTGGGTCGCTGCCATAAGGATCAATCACCACGATAGCAATATCATTCTCACCCGGACAAAAACCAATCCCGTTTGCATATGCATCATCGATAATATATTGAGATGCCGTTGTAAAAAATCCTTGGTAATTAGGATTCGCATCTGTAAGATTCCAGACTGCAGCCTGAACTTCCTTCCAGTCTGCTTTGGGTGTAGAACTTAATTGAGTATCGTAGGCTCCATTACGGTATCTGTTAATTACATAATTGACCTTGTCCCAATGCTCATCGTCATTCGTGTAGTCAGGCATTGAGGAATTCTCACTGCAATAGACATTAGTATCATACAATGTTTCAGGTGTAATGAACACACGACTGTCGGCACACCAGCCAGTCCATGTCCCATTACTTATATCGTAACCTGCAGGAACGTCACCCAGTTGTAAATCAAAATAATTCCCATTACTACCAGGTACAGGGTTCGCTTCGACCGTGATTATCGCTGAAGGGATCTCTACTGGACAACATTCTTCTGCCTCTGTATTTTCTGCAGTTGCTATTGAAATTATTGCAAAAAGGATTGCAACTAATACGATTAATTTTATTTTAGACTTCATACCGCCACCTCTATAGTATATTTCTTGCTGGCAGTATAAAGGATTAGATGTACGAATGATAAGAAAGAAAGTATAGAAATAATTATTTTTCCAATACCAGTTTTAGTAATATTTGTTCCCTGACAGGAAATGTTCTACTAGTTGCGAAATTTGAACCACATTTACATTTGTGACTGCAGCAAATCCAGGAAGCTATTTTTTTGGAATAACTAAATTTATATAGTATATATACGATATATATTTCTGGGGTATTTGTATGATTGCAGATTCGGTGGAGTGGATAGTGGAGAATAACCATTATAGTGATACGTTAATGTCTTATAATTCAAAGATAGCACGCGGTGCTCTGTCCTGGAGCACAGAGGCACCTGAACTTTGTGAGATTGAAGAAAGATACGCAAATGTGTGTCGGGAAATTATGGATATCGCCATACAGGAAAATCGTGCGCCTGCTGATTGTGTTAATCAGGTATGTTCCAGGAATGGAATTGGAGTGAATGAACTTGTACAGGTCCTCAAGGCAAATCTGGGGTAATGCGGGTATGTATAATAATTTATATTCCAAAAAGAGATGGAATATATTGGAAGTTCAACTTGGACATTCCAATTTACTGTCTCCCTTTGCATTTTCTGTGTATTCTTTGGCCGTAGCAGTTATCTTGCTTATGACAAAATAGTGATCTGGTCCCAGAAAAGTTATTTCTACCTGGTCTTTGGCTTCCATTGGTCGATCCCCTTCAAAATCAACAGGGTATCTCCCTTCTGTTCTGAAAAAAGGGTATTTGCCTACAACATCTACCTGATTTGAATTTGATTCCACATATTGTACCCCAATTTCATCTCGGGGAGTTTCACCTGTATATTGGTACCGATTATGGACCATTCGAATTGCCAGTCTATCTCCTGCACTCAAATCCCCTGTACAGAATGTGCCTACATCTTCATTATGGTATTTTTGTTGAGTTTCTTCGTTAAAATAGGCAGGATTCACAAACCTGAGTTCTCCTCCTTCTCCGCTGGAATTTTTCCATCGTATAATTATAGAGCCAATTTCGTCACCTTTAACCTTCTGTCCGTGTAAATAATCCAGATATATGAGGTCAATATCTCCATGTGTCTCGTTACTCCCAGACCCTGCCCAGTAATCTCTGTACTCCGCACCCAGCAATACTTCTGCTTTCTCAAAACTCATCTGTTCAGGAGGTTCTTTGAGTTTGGAAGTAATATCAAAAGCAGATATACCGATAACTGCTGCTAGAATTATCGTAATGATCAACATAAGAATAATACCAACCGCAGGGGCAATTCCATTGGTATCATTGGAGAATTGGGATTTGCGTTGCATGATTATTAATTAATATATAAATATTATTAATGTGTTTGGATGCTTTGCAATCGTTTTGGCAAACGAAATATTAAAGGTTGCATGTTACTGCAGACAATACTATTACAAGGCCAATCATCAGTATAGTACCCACTATTGGAGCGAGTCCACGTGTATTAGTGAAGAAGGGAGCGGCAATTTGCATTGATATTATTAGTATATAAAAATATTAATAATCGTTTTGGTTTTTAAAGCACTGTAGGTATTGTAGATATACCCAACAATTGTTTTCGTGGAACATGAAAAAGTATATCTATTCTTTAAAGGGAAGTTATTTCACTAGATAAAAAAGCAGGTAAAAAGACCTGCTTACTTCTTATCCTTTTTAAAGCAAATGAACCAGTCAAGACAATACGTATCATCTTCTTTGGTCTCGATTCTTTCCTTTGCCATACCACATGAACCTGGTGGCGGGATGATCACGTCATCACCAGGTTGCCAGTTTGCAGGAGTGGCAATCTGTTCGGAATCGGATTTCTGCATGGCAATGACAAGTCTCTTGACTTCATCCATATTCCGTCCGTTACCGAGCGGATAATAGAGAATTGCACGTACCTTGTTCTTCGGGTCGATGATGAATACTGCACGTACAGCTTGAGTATCTGATGCGCCGGGCTGAACCATACCGAATTTCTTAGCTACTTCCATTTTGATATCCGCAATTACAGGGAAATTGACCTCTACATCTTTCATTCCCTTATATTCTATTTTCTCTTTAATGGTCCTAAGCCAGGCAATGTGCGCATGGATACCATCAATAGAAAGTCCGATGAGTTCGGTATTCAGTTCCCTGAATTCATCTTCCATTGTAGCAAAGGTCATGAATTCAGTGGTACAGACCGGTGTAAAATCTGCAGGATGGCTGAACAGGACTACCCATTTACCCTTGTAATCCTGCGGGAAATTAATTTCTCCCTGGGTGGTTGTTGCTTTAAAACTTGGTGCTTCATCGCCTATCAAAGGCATTCTTGTTGGTTCTGTTTCTTCCATAGTTTAAATCCTCCAGAACAGATACTGTTCGTATGGATACATACTATATAGCGTTCCTCCTTATAAAGATATAGCAGAAATACTATTTTATTGAAACCTTACCACAGGTAATGAAAATAGTTCCTACGTTTTTATTCTATCCCGATATATTTTTGAGTCCATGGACAGGCAATAATACATCTGCCACAGAGTGGATGATCAAAATTTATTTTCCTGGAAGCCCTTTGACATTCAATGTAACATTGCTGGATGTCTATGATTTCATCCCTGTGAACAGAAGGTGTCCATTGTTTACCGGTGGGTGCATTCACAGGACACTTGTCGATGCAGTTACTACAAGTTCCACAAAGAGATTTTTCCATAGGTTTACCTGCTTTGAGGGGAGCGTCGGTAAATACGGTATTAAGTCGTAAGGCACTACCAAATTCCTTTGTTACAAGAAGGTCACATTTACCCACCCATCCAAGTCCGGCCTTTGTGGCTGTGGTTTTATGAGGGAATTCGGCTTCCAGTTTATTTTCATCAATATCCGATTTGCTGGCAGTCATTGAAATAGCCCTGTGACCCATATGCTGTAATTTTTTTTCAAGTTCCATGCCAATGGATGTAAGTTTTTCATTGGCCATATTGCATTCATCAATATAGGCCTGATATGGACCAGCGTCAAGATTTTTGATTACTTCCCTATCAAGGGCAATTCCAAATACAATGGCACGTTTTAACTCAGGATAGGGATGAGCTGGAGTATTTTCCAGATCTGCTATGCCCCATATAGATACATTTTCAGACAAGAAATTCGTGATGACGGATTCAACGTTTTGCATAAACAAGCTTCCTATTTTTGCAATTCACTTTGGAGTATGACTGTTTAGGGAAAGTTTGGCCATACTTGAGATTAATTCTTTTGTATACGGACTTTGAGGATTATGGAATATCTCATTGGTATTATTTATCTCAACAAGATTTCCGTCCTGCATGACAGCAACCCTATCTGCGATTCTTTTGACAAGCGCCAGGTCATGAGATATAAAAAGCAAGGTCATATCCATTTCTTTTTTCAGTGTCTTGAGTAATTGCAGTATCTGGGCCTGTACCGAGACATCCAGGGCTGCAGTAATTTCATCTGCAATCAGTAAATCCGGATGAAGGGCTATTGCACGTGCTATAGCAATCCTCTGGTTCTGTCCCCCACTCAACTGATGCGGGTGTCGATGCAGGTGTTCTTCAGAAAGGCCTACATGACTTAATAATTGGAATACCCTTTTCCTGACTTTATCCTTATTTTGACCTTGCAGTCTTAGAGGTTCAGCCAGAGAATCATATATAAGATGTCGGGGATTTAAGGATGTATCAGCATTTTGGAATATCATCTGTACTTTTGTATGCAGAAAAGAGAGAGTTTTACGATCAGGAAATGTAACATCTCTTCCCTCCAATATTATTTTTCCATTATCTGGCTTTTCCAGGCTTACAAGACATTTTGCAAGTGTTGTTTTCCCACAGCCGCTTTCTCCTACAATACAGAGTGTTTCATGTTTATTAATCCGAAAAGAAATGTTTTCAAGCACCCTGGAACTCTTTTTCCGGAAAGGAATGGTTGAGGACGAATAACTTTTGTCAAGTGTTTTTACTTCAAGCACAGGCAAAACACCTCACATATCTCTCCCCTTCTATCATTTCCAACTTAGGATGCTCAGTTTTACATTTGCTGCAGGCCCGTGCGCAACGTGGATGGAATCGACATCCATGGGGTCTCTGCGTAAGCTGTGGAGTAAAGCCTGGAATGGGTATCATTTCTTTTTCCGGATGTGAAGCTAGTAATTGGCTGGAATAGGGATGAATTGGTTTTTCAAAAAAACTTTTTGCGGGAGCAATTTCCACCAGTTCCCCGGCGTACATCACCGCGATTTTATCGGAAAGATTGGAAGCCACATTAAGATCATGTGTAATCAGCAGGATAGAACGTTCTGCATGTAGTTTGGATAACATTTCCACAATTTTTAATTTCACAGTCACGTCAAGGCCGTTAGTTGGCTCATCAGCTATCAAAATTTCGGGATCAGTTGCAATCCCCAAAGCGATTGCAAATCTCTGTTTCATCCCCCCACTTAATTGATGAGGGTACTGGGATAGTCTGCGCAAAGGATTTTTAATCCCTGTTTTTTCCAGTAGAGAAATCATTTTGTCCCGGGATGAGGGTTTGTTCGAATATTTGAGGGTTTCATATAACTGGTTATGCATGGTGAATACCGGATTTAGGGAAGCTGAAGGATTCTGGAACACCAGGCCAATCTTATTGCCCCTGATCTTTCGCCATTCCTTTTCCTTCAATGATAGGATTTCTTCCCCATCCATATGCACCGTTCCGCAGACCTGGGCATCGCGGGGAAGCAATCCCAACAGGGAATTTGCAAGTAATGATTTACCACAGCCGGATTCACCTATTATTGTGAAGGTTTCCTTATCGAGAATATCCATATCCACTGAATCAACAGGTACTATAGGTCCCTGAGGAGATTCAAATGACACTTTTAGATCCCTTATACTCAGCAATCAGAACAACCTCCAACGCTGTTTTGTATCTCGTGGATCAAAAATATCTCTCAATCCATCCCCAAGGAAATTGAAACCCAGGACAGTTATTACAATAAATATCCCCGGGAAAAACATTACATGGGGAGCGGATTGTAGGAACAGGCGGCCTTCATTGACCATCATCCCCCATTCCGGAGCAGATGATACACCCAATCCCAAGAAACTCAATCCAGCAGCTGCCAGGATAACGTTGCCCATTCCAAGGGTTGAGATTACAAGCAAAGGGGATGTAATATTTGGCAGGATATGATGGCGTAGTATATAGGGAGCCCTGCCTCCCATCATTCTCGAGACTGCGATATAATCCATGTTTTTCACCGCCAGAACAGAGCCACGGCTCACTCTGGCATAAGCAGTCCATTCAACAATCGATAAAGCAATGATCAATCCCGTCATGTTCCCACCGAATATGCCGGCAATAGCAAGAGCAATAAACATGCTGGGAAATGCAAGAAAACCATCGACAAATCTCATCACGGTCTCGTCTACAATACCTCCGGCATAAGCTGAGATTGAACCAATCAAAGTGCCGGCGATAAAAGATATTCCTATAACAGAACCTCCTATAAACAGGCTAATGCGGGCAGCAAACAGAACCCTGCTTAAGATGCATCGTCCCAGATGATCGGTTCCAAAAGGATATTCTGA
This sequence comes from Methanohalophilus halophilus, assembly GCF_001889405.1. NCBI lineage: Archaea > Methanobacteriati > Methanobacteriota > Methanomicrobia > Methanosarcinales > Methanosarcinaceae > Methanohalophilus > Methanohalophilus halophilus. Next base: position 646,081 of record NZ_CP017921.1, on the reverse strand, counting down.
AGAGGGAGATAACAATCTCTGATCAAAATTGGTTTTCTGGGGATCCTGGGGGGCCAGCCACGGAGCTGTTAGTGCAAGGAATACTACTGCACCAATGAGAATAAGGCCAATTAGCATACTTCTGTTAAAGATTCCTTTTATCATATCTCAACCTCGGATCAAGATAGGCATAGGAGATGTCCACTAAAAGATTGATGATAACAAAAATTCCTGCCACGAAAAGGAGGGTGCCCTGTATCATTGGATAATCCCTGCTATATATTGAACTGACCATCAGGTTTCCTATGCCAGGCCATGCAAAAACTGTCTCAATTATAACCGATCCGTTTAACAGATAGCCAAAACTCAATCCCATCATGGTAACTACCGGTATGAAGGCATTTTTCAGAGCATGTTTTCCAATGATAATATATTCCGGCAATCCCCGGGCTCTGGCCGAAAGAATATAGTCATGATCAAGCACGTCTAAAAGACTGGACCGCATCAGGCGCATGAGTACTGCTGCCGATGAAGTCCCCAGAGTTAAAGCAGGCAGTATCATGTGATAGAGGTCTCCTCCATCACCGTATCCTCCCACAGGTAAGATATCTAAAAAAATAGCAAATACAAGAATCATCAGGTACCCCTGCCAAAAGTTTGGGATGGATACACCAAAAAGAGAGAAAAATCTGCTCAGGTCATCCTTCCATGTATCTTTTGCCAGTGCAGCTATTATACCTCCCGGGATGGCAATCAATAATGTGAATATCATGCTTACTACAGCTAATTTAAAAGTTGCACCAAAATTGTGCAGGATGGCTTTTGCCACGGGTTGATCGGTCATGTAAGAATAACCCAGATCACCAGAAAGAACCTGCATTAACCATGTCCCATATTGTATATGGAATGGCTGGTCAAAACCCATTTCTTCCCTGAATTCTTCTACAACCTGCGGATCTGCCACACCATCGGGGCCTGTAAGTAGTAATTCGGCCGGATCCCCGGGAGCGATATGTATTATTGAAAAGCTTATTATTGAAACTAAAAGGAGAGTGGGAATCAGGAATAACACTCGTCTCATCAAATAAGCAAACATAATCATTTTTCCTTTTTAGAGGAAGTACCGGATATCAGGAAGAATGTATCTGTATTCAGGGGTCTCAGGAGGGGGTGCATGTTTTTTAAATTGTATTTGTGTACCAATGGTAAAGAATCAATTTGCATATCCTCAAAACCTGCTTTTTCAAAGAGCGGCTTGATACTTTCAGGTTTTACATTCGAATAAAGGGGCAGTGAAGGATGTAGAGAGGAATAATATTGATTGAATTTACCCTGACGCAACACTCCTGTTGTAGGGTCCCTGTATGTGATACCCTGCACTACTTTTCTGATTCCACGCTTGAGTTTCTTTACAGGTGATGGATCAAACCAGTTTCCATCAATCGCAATAATCTTTCCTCCGGGATGCAGAACGCGGTTCCATTCCTTAAGCGTATTTTCCGGGTCAGGAAGAGTCCAGAGAAGATATTTACTTACCACTACATCAAAACTTGAATCATCAAATGACAGGTTTTCTGCATCTCCTTTTTCGAACCTGATGTCCAGATTGCGCTTAATAGCTTCTCTCTGCGCTTTTTCCAGCATGGATTGTGATATATCAATGGCAGTTACCTCATGTCCCATGTCTGATAGTAGAAGAGCCAGAAATCCTTTCCCTGTACCTATATCAAGTACTTTTAGCGGACCTGTGCCAAGATAGGGAAGGAGACTCTGTTTCCAGAGCTCTCTTTCTTCTTCTCCCAGGGATGTGGCGCCGTTAGTATAACTTGTACTGCGCCAATCCCAGTATTCTTCGATTTGCTGTTTTACAGTCATTTCTGCACCTTATTCCAATCTCACGTTTTCAGTCAGGAAGGTTATTTCATTGGGGTAAATAGTGAAACCCTGGATTTCATCAGAGGTGCCCACAGTCTTGCGATAATAGAATACAAATATTTCGGGACAGTCTTCAAATGCTTCCTTCTGTACATTATTGTAGTATTCCAGACGCTTATCACTATCCATGTTAGTACGTCCCATTTCCAGCCATTCATCCACATCCTCATTAGAATATCCTGTCCAACCTGCATATTTGCTGTCTGAAACAAAATGCTGTGACAGGAAATAATCCGGATCTCCTGTAGGTGCTACTCCCCACGCATAAAGGCCGAGGTCATAGTTGCCGTCACTCATATCTGCACTAAGGGCACCACTTTCAAGGATAATTGCCTCACTTTCAATTCCTATCTCGCGGAATTGAGCAGCCATTGCTTCTGCAGCAGGTTTCATCTCAGGTCTTGATGCATAGGTTTTTATGTTGAGGGAAAAAGTTTCTCCTGCATAATCAAGTGTGCCATCTCCATCTTCGTCCTCTATACCTGCCTGTGCCAGCATATCGAGGGCTTTTTCGGGATTATGGTCATAGGGATCAAGCTGCTCATTTGCAGACCAGCTAAACAGAGAAGGGAATAGTCCGACTGCAGGTGAACCACCCACACCTTCCAGTGCAGCATCTATTACCTGTTCTCTGTCTATTGCATGGTTGATAGCCTGTCTTACATGTATATCATCCAGAGGTGCTTTTCTGGTATTTACATACATGAATCCAGTTCGCATGGTTTCTTCGTTGTGTATACTGATACCATCTTTTGCATCGAGACGAGCAACTTCTGCTGGAGGTATGCCATCTGCGATCTGTACGTCTCCTCCCTCAAGTTTGAGGGACCTGGTTACAGGATCGCTTACATAGTTAAACACAGCAACATCAAGTTGTGGTTGCCCTGCCCAGTAATTATTATTCTTGTTGACAACCAGTTCTATTCCAGGTTCAAATGATTCAAAAGCATAAGGACCGGTACCTGAAGGAGATGTTGCAAGATCAGTAACCTCAGGATTTACGATTGAGACGATAGGGTCTGTCAGGCTTGCAATCGCAGGTGCATAGGGTTTTTCTGTGGTAATCAATACTGTATAATCATCTAGAGCCTGTACATCCTCTATAAAATCATACTGGCTACTGCGTGTATTATCGGGATCTCGTACTCTATTTATTGAATACACGACTGCCTCTGAGGTCATGGGTGTACCATCATGGAATGTAACATTTTCCCTGAGTGTTATTTGCCAGGCAGTATCGTTTATGGTTTCATAGCCGGTTGCAAGTTCAGGTATCATTTCCATATTTTCATCATAACTGAACAGTGTTTCATATAGCCCGGCTTCTCTAACATACCAGCCGACCCATCTGGAAGAAGGGTCAAGACTATCTGAAGGTCCAAACGTCTGTGCAATTTCGACGATTTTTGCCTGGGTCTCATTTTCATTAATATTATTGTCTTCATTTTGTTGCTGATCCGCACATCCAGCAATCAAAATGGAAATAGTGCATAACAAAATAATGATATAAGTGCTACTTTTTCTTAAATCCATCATCCGTATCACAATTACCTTGATTTGTTTGTCGTTATATTAATATTACGAATGGAAAAATTCGTAACATCAGATAATGCGGTATTTTTATGAATTTGTAAAAATATCTTATTAACAGTTTTAATATAATTAATCAAGTTTATATATTATCTCTCTCTCAATATATCCGGACAATCATAGAATTGCCAGGAAATCAGAGATGACAGGCGTACTGGAAAACTTTTTTCATCTGAAAGAACACGGCACAGATATTAAAACCGAGGTTATGGCCGGCCTTGTAACCTTCATGACAGTTGCCTATATTATAGTTGTCAATCCTGCCATCCTAGAAGCTGCAGGGATACCCTTCGGTCCTTCCCTGGTGGCTACAATCCTTTCCGCAGTATTCGGAACCCTCATAATGGGCGTCTATGCCAAAAAACCCATTGCGATTGCACCATATATGGGAGAGAACGCTTTTGTTGCTTATACGGTGGTAGGGGTGCTGGGTTATCCCTGGCAGACGGCACTGGGTGCAGTATTCATAAGCGGTGTCCTTTTTACAATTTTGACAATTTCAGGCTTCAGGGACAGAATGATCGATGCAGTCCCGAATAATCTCAAATACAGTTTTGTAGCCGGTCTGGGTCTGTTCATAACATTTATCGGGCTTGTCAATGCAGGTATCGTTTCGCTGGGTGTGGAAGGCTCTCCCCTGCATGTAGGTGCTCTGGATACAATGCCGGTAGCCCTTGCTGTACTGGGATTTCTTTTGATCAGCGTCCTGATGATCAAAAATGTTAGGGGTGCGATCCTGATAGGTATCATTGCTACAGCTCTTTTGGGATTTGTGACAGGTGTTTCCCAGACACCGGATTCGATTCTTAGCATGCCTCCAAGTCTTACACCCATTTTCCTGCAGCTGGATATTGTCGGGGCCCTGTCCTGGGGTTTCTTTGCCGTGATCCTTACAATGTTTACGATGGACCTGATGGATACAATGGGTACCCTTGTGGGTGTATCCATGGAGGCCGGATACATGGATGAAGAGGGTAATCTTCCTGATATGGAAAAACCCTTCCTTGCAGACTCCCTGGCCACAGTATTCGCAGCAATTGCCGGTACCACTACTACAGGGGCGTATATTGAATCTGCTACGGGTATAAAAGAGGGAGGCAGGACCGGGCTTACTGCAGTTGTGGTTGCACTTCTTTTCATGCTGGGCTTGTTCTTCTATCCCCTCTTTTCGGCAATCCCGGCAGCCGCCACAGCTCCTGCTTTGATAATTGTCGGTTTTCAGATGATGACATCGATAAAAAAGATAGATATGAATGATCTGACCGAGATGGTCCCTGCAATGGCGGTTATAATCCTGATGAGCTTTACCTATAATCTGGGAATTGGTCTGTGTGCAGGTTTTGTCCTGTTTCCCCTTTTTAAAGTGGTAAGTGGTAAGGGCAGGGAAGTCAAACCAATAGCCTGGGGATTGTTTGTCCTGTGTTCCCTGTTCTTTATATTTTATCCGTATTGAATGCGGTCGAAGTCGTGGGCTTTCTCTACTCTTCCATCCCCGTCACTCGTAAATATAACAAAATATACTTTAAATAGGTACAAAAGGGAAGGATCAAAATGGCAATGAATATAAGTGTGGATCCACAAACAAAAGAAAAACTTAATATCTTAAAGGAATACCCTGAAGAGTCCTATAATTCTGTGATTGATAGATTGACCAGAATGGCAATCGATGAGGATGAACTAAGCGATGAAACTATTCAGGGTATCGAAGAAGCTTTAGAAGATCTCAAAATGGGGCGGGCCTATAGTGAATACGAGGTCAAGAAAGAGCTTGGTTTACTGTGAATTATAATGAGATTTGTATCTAAAGTGTGAACAATATACCGGAAATATCAATCATGATTTGATTCTCTGAAATGGCTTTGTAGACACAGGTACGAACATTTTTTATAAACCAATCGACATCTTTTGATATATCATGTACGACTTGGAATCAGCGCAAGCAAAACTTTCTAAGTATTTCAGTAGTCTGGATGAAGTGGTACTTGCCTACATATTTGGCTCTGTTGCAAGAGGTGACGACAACAAGCTGAGCGATGTAGATATAGGAGTATTGCTGGATAAAAGTCTTTCAAAGCAGGACATATTTAGGCTGGAGTTGCATGTTATTGATGATATTGTTGGATTGTTGGGTTCTGACAAGATTGACCTGACCATTATGAATCAGGCACCTCTGCTTTTGAATTTTAATATTATTAAAGATGGATACGTTTTGAAATCTGATGAGGTCAGTCGAATACCCTTCGAAACCTAGGTCATGTCCAGATATCTGGATGAAAAATTTTACAGACAGCGCCATATGAGAGAAGCCGTAAAGCAGATGACAGGGGCAGAGGGCAATGGATGAGTCAATATATTCTAAACTGGAATTATTAAAGGAATATATTGAAATCCTCAAAGGCTATCAGGATTACAGTCTCGATGACATCAATCAGGACCATACCCTTAGAGGAGCAGTGGAAAGGTACCTTGAAGTTTCTCTTGAATGCATGATAGATATCGGAGAGATGATAATTTCCCGACACTCATTGAAGAAACCAGAATCCTATAAGGAAATTTTTACGACTCTGGGTGCTAATGGAATTTTGCCCCAGGATTTTTCCAGGAAAATCTCCCCTGCAGCAGGTTTTAGAAATGTGCTTGTTCATATGTACGCCCATATTGATATGGAAAGGGTATATTTTTACCTGCAAAACCATCTGGATGATCTGGAGAAATTTGCACATTACATAGCGCTTTATCTTGAAAAAACGGATTGAATTTTTGGGTCAACTACACATTCTGTCAGATAGTTGATGCATTTGATTAGCAGGTAAATGTGTGTTAATTACCTTTTCTCTTATTGAAGTGACTGTTCTCATCCCTTTATTATTACTCAGTAATATACTACTCAGTAATATACTACTCAGTAATATACTACTCAGTAATATACTGTATAGTATACTTTTTAATCGGAATTATACACTTCCACAACAATATTAGAAGCAATTATACGCTTTCCTTCAGGGGCAATCCACTTCCAAAAGATAACCTATAAATTCTTTCACGTTTCATGTTAATCCCATGAAAGCCATCGTTCTTGCCGCAGGGGAGGGTGTCAGATGTGCCCCCCTCACAAATACCCGTTCAAAGGTTATGTTACCGGTAGCCAATCGCCCCATCCTGGAATACGTGATATCCGCACTTGTGGATAACGGAATCGAGGATATAGTACTGGTTGTGGGTTATGAGAAGGAGAAGGTGATGGACTATTTTGGCAACGGCAATGATTTCGGGGCAATGATTACTTATGTGGACCAGACTTCCCAGCTGGGTACCGCTCATGCGATCAGCCAGGCTATCCCTGCACTGGGGGATGGCAATGGATCTTTCCTGGTACTCAACGGGGATAACATCATCGAAAAAGAGACTATCAGTAAACTGATCGCAGATCATGCAGGGGATGCCACCGTACTAACCACTCCGCGGGAGCAGGTATGTGGATATGGAGTGGTCATGAGTGCTGGGGGAAAGGTAAAAGGCATCTTTGAAAAACCCAAACGCCAGATAAGTCATATGATAAACACCGGTATCTATGCTTTTAACCGGGATATTGTTGCAGAGATAGAAAATACAGAGATCTCTGAGAGGGGGGAATATGAAATTACCCATACCCTGCAGAATATGGTGAAAGGAAACAGGGATGTCAGGGTCACTGTAACTAAGAACCTGTGGATGGATTCGGTGTATGCCTGGGATCTGCTTGATACCAATGCCAGGTTACTGGCAAGTTGTGAGTCTGCTATCGAGGATACTTCCAGAATTGATGATACCGCTACTCTGATAGGGAATGTGGAGATCGGGGATAATACGGTCATCCGTGCAGGGTCCTATATCGTAGGGCCGGTAAAGATCGGGGATAACTGTGATATCGGACCTCAGGTGACAGTTCTGCCTTCCACCAGTATAGGGAATAACGTGTCGATTGGGCCCTATACCTATATCCAGAACACTATCCTGATGGATAATGTACGTGTGGAATCCCACAGTCATATCTCTGAAAGTATTATAGGGTTTAACTGTAATTTAGGTCCTTACTCCATCTGTGAAGCGGATAAAGATGTGAATATCGAGATCGAAAATGAACTTGTGCATGTGGAAAAGAGCGGCGTGGTTATCGGGGATGACTGTAAATTTGGTTCAAGGACTCTTACTGAGGCAGGCATCCTTGTAGGCGATAACTGTACCGTGAGATCAGGTACAAATGTAGATAGACATCTGCCTGCAAATTCCACCGTGCTTTGAGGGGATATTATGTGCGGGATTGTAGGATATGTGGGAAAGACCGATGCATCATCGGTGATCATGGATTGCCTGTACCGATTGGAGTACAGGGGTTATGATTCTGCCGGGTTAAGTATCTTAAACGGTGATCTGCAGACCTATAAAGCCGCCGGCAGTATCGGTGAACTTGATAAGGTGCTGCCTGCAGAGATAGAAGGTAATATAGGGATCGGGCATACACGCTGGGCCACACACGGGATACCCAATGATGTCAATGCACATCCACACTGTTCTTCGGATATCGTGGTCGTACACAACGGAATTATTGAGAATTACCTCAAATTGCAGGAATGGCTGGAAGATGAAGGTTATGAGTTTGTATCTGATACCGATACCGAGGTAATTGCCCATCTGGTGCATTTTAACAGTAATTCCCTGGACCTGTTCGAGGCGGTACGCAAAAGCATGGCAATGCTGGAAGGTTCCTATGCGATCGCGGTTATGAGTAAGAAATGTCCGGATACCCTGATCGCTGCCAGAAAGGACAGTCCCCTGATAGTGGGCCTGGGGGAGAATGAATTTTTCACGTCCTCTGATGCTACGGCTTTTGTGGCTCATACCCGCAATGTGGTATTTGTGGATGACCGCGAGATCGTGAAACTGACTCCTGAGAAGGTGGAGTTCTATGATATGGAAGGCCAATTGCTGGAAAAGCAGGTTTCTACGATCGATTGGGATGTGGAGGCTGCGGAAAAAAGTGGTTATGCCCATTTCATGCTCAAAGAAATCCATGAGCAGACCCGCTCATTGCAAAAAACCTTTGCCGGCAAGTTATCAGAACTTGAAGGCAATGTCCAATTGCCCGAACTCAAACTTACAGATGAACAGATCAGAAATATTGGCAGGGTGGAGATCATTGCATGTGGCACGTCCTGGAATGCGGGGTTATTTGGCAAATACCTGCTGGAGAGTCTGGCCGGGGTACATACCGATGTCAGCGCCGCTTCGGAGTTTCGGTATCGGGATCCGGTGATGGATTGCAATACCCTAACCATTGCAATTACCCAGTCCGGAGAGACGGCCGATACGCTGGCAGCGATCCGTAATGTGGCACAGTACGAGTCAAGTACCATCGCGATAACCAATGTTGTCGGCAGCACCATTACCCGGGAGGCCGAAAATGTAGTGTATACCCATGCAGGTCCTGAGATCGGTGTGGCTGCGACCAAGACGTTTACGGCCCAATTAATAGCGCTTTATCTGCTGGCTGTATATCTGGGCAGACGCAGGAATTATCTTTTGCCGGATGAGGCAAAAGCTATCATTAAAAATCTCAAGGAATTACCCGGTAATGTGCAGCAGGTATTGAACCAGAGGGATCTGATCCGCAAACATGCAGTCCGGTATGCAGCCAATCGGGATTATTATTTTATTGGCAGGGGACTCAATTATCCAGCGGCACTGGAAGCTGCTTTGAAACTCAAGGAAATATCCTATATCCATGCGGAAGGGTATGCTGCAGGTGAACTGAAACACGGACCCCTGGCCCTGCTGGAGAACGGCACGCCAGTTGTGGCGATTGTTACAAAAGGGCGTACCTATGAAAAAATGCTGAGCAATATCAAGGAGGTAAAGGCGCGTGGAGCCGAGGTTATTGCAGTGGCCGATGAAGGAGATCGGGAGATAGGCAAGTATGCCGATCTTGTAATCCCTGTACCTGCCACCAATCCCCTGCTATCCCCGGTTCTGTCCTCGGTGGCTTTGCAGCTGCTTGCTTATTATACTGCCCTGGAAAAGGGTTGTGAGATAGATAAACCGCGCAATCTGGCCAAAAGTGTGACTGTGGAATGAAGGAGTGTGTATTTTGAAACTTTTCGGATCATCGGGAATCAGGGGACCGGCCAATAAGGTAATCGGTCCCGAACTGGCGTTGAATGTGGGTATGGCCGTGGGTACAGTTGCCGATTCGGTTGTGATCGGTAAGGACCCGCGTATCGCTGCGGATATGATCGAGCAGGCTTTGATTGCAGGCCTATCCGCCACCGGCTGTGAAGTGACCCTGGGGGGTTTGATGAGTACGCCTACTCTGGCTTTTGCCACTGCGGATTATGATTGCGGGATTATGATCACGGCTTCACATAACCCTGCAGAGGATGTGGGGATCAAGTTATGGAATCCCGATGGTATGGCTTTTGATTCACAGCAGCAAAAACGGATTGAACATATTATTGAGAATAATGAGTATGCAACCGTTGCCTGGAATGAAGTGGGAGATGTGAAGTATGGGGAAGAATTTGTTGAGCGGCATTGCAATGCTATTTTAAGCAAAATGCAACCCAGTCACAAACGTGTTGTCGTGGATTGTGGTTGCGGGGCCGGAAGTACGATCACTCCTTATTTACTCAGGAAACTGGGTTGTGAGATAATTACATTGAACTGCCAGCCGGATGGATATTTCCCGGCACGCAGTCCCGAACCCGTGGAAAAAAATCTGGGCCAACTTATCAAGGCAGTGGTGGCGTTTGAGGCGGATATCGGCATTGCGCATGACGGGGATGCGGATCGGATGATGGTTGTGGATGAGCAGGGTAATTTTGTCTCGGGGGATGAATTGCTTGCTCTGTTTGCCCTGCAACAGAAACAGGAAAAAGTTGTGGTGCCTGTGGATACTTCCATGATAGTAGATGATGCGCTAGGGGAAACCGAGGTGCTGCGCTGCAGAGTTGGAGATGTATACGTGGCAGAAAAGATCAAGGCTTCAGGCGCTTATTTTGGAGGTGAGCCTTCAGGCAGCTGGATCTTCCCGGACGTATCGTATTGTCCCGACGGTATCTATGCAGCAGCCCGGATTGTGAATTTGATTGCAGGCAGATCCTTATCAAAGATTGTTGAGGATCTGCCTCATTATCCCACCCTCAGGGGGACGATCGAATGTCCTGAGGCCAGGAAGGAACAGGCGATGCAGCAGATCAAACAATCCCTGGAAATGATGGGAGATGTTACTACCATTGATGGAATTCGGGTGGATCTGGAGGATGGCTGGGTGCTTGTGCGGCCGTCTGGTACCGAACCGAAAATTCGTATCACTGCTGAGGCCAGAAAGGATGTGGATGATTTGTTTGGTGAAGCTGTATGTATTGCAAGGGGTGCAATACAGTGAAAGCGGTTATTCTGGCAGCGGGGCAGGGGACAAGAATGCGTCCTTTAACGGACAGGCGACCCAAAGTAATGCTGCCCATCGGGAACAAACCCATACTGGAACATATCATTGATGAGGCAGTGGATGCAGGTATTCAGGAATTTGTGATAGTTTGCGGTTATATGGAAAATTCTATCCGGGAATATTTCGGGGATGGTTTACAGAAAAGTGTGAGTATCGAGTATGTTCTCCAGGAAAAGCAGAATGGGACGGGGCATGCCATCGGATGTGCTGAAGACTATGTGGATGACAGGTTCATTGTGCTTAACGGGGATATGCTGATAAGTTCTGTCCAGATTAAAAATCTGATCGACAGGTCAGAAGATGCGGTATTGACAGCCAAGGAAGTAGAAGACCCCTGTAATTTTGGAGTTATCTGTACTGGCGGGGAGAAAGTGACCCGGATTGTGGAAAAACCTGAAAACCCCCCGACCAACCTGGCCAATGCGGGAATCTACCTGTTTCCACAGGCGATCTTTGATCATATCCGCAGAACCCCTGAATCACCTCGCGGAGAAATCGAGATCACGGATTCCATACAGATGCTGATCGATTCCGGTGCCAGTGTGGGCTATGAAGTGTTCAGGGACGTGTGGATCGATATCGGCAGACCCTGGGATCTGCTCACTGCCAACAAACATGTATTGTTCGGGCTGGAGGGTAATATTGAGGGAGAAGTGGAACCCAATGCTACCTTAAAGGGAGAGGTAATTGTGGGGGAAGGTACGGTTATCCGCAACGGTGCCTACATCATCGGACCGGTGGTTATTGGAAAAGATTGTGATATCGGGCCGAACTGTTTCATCCGGCCGTCCACTGCCATAGGGGATAATGTGCGTATCGGCAATGCAGTGGAAATCAAGAATTGCGTGGTGATGGATAATACCAATATCGGGCACCTCAGTTATGTGGGGGATAGCGTGATCGGGCAGGATTGTAATTTTGGAGCCGGCACCAAGGTTGCCAATCTCCGACATGACGGTCGCACTATCCGGGTTATGGTTAAAGGGGAAAAGGTGGATTCAGGCCGGCGCAAACTCGGAGTTATCATGGGGGATGATGTGCATACGGGAATCAATACCTGTATCAATGTGGGGTGTGTGCTCAAAACGGGCAGGTGTACGGGATTGGGGGAAATTGTGAAGTGAGATATAAAAAAGGGTCGTTGAATCTGACTATATTTAGATCTGACTACTACGAAGGAAGGTAGTTGACAAAATATACTAATTATGAGTAACCAAAATTCCATGTGAAAATGCAAGCAAAAGACCATTCTCATGGAATCAATAATCCATTTGAACTTGCACAGGCTCTGGACCTTGAAAAGAGTGTAGGGGAGTAAATCATAACATTTTGCCAACGTAACGATATTGCTTTTCTGGGTCTTTTTGGCTCCTTTTCCAGGAGAGAACAAACCAGGGATAGTGATATTGATCTGCTTGTGAGTTTTTCTGAAACGAAAAGTTTGATTGATCACATAAGAATGGAAGAAGAGCTGGAAGATTTGCTCGGGATAAAAGTTGATCTGGTTACCGAAAAATCATTAAGTCCTTACATTTCTTCCCACATTCGGCAAGATTTGAAGATATTGTACTGTGAAGGATAATCTATTTTTTGAAGTATATACTGGCTGCTATTAATCAAATTTGGAACTAAACTACATTCGTAACTTATGAAGAATTCCTCAAAAACAGGATGTAAAGGCTAGATAAAGTTCCTATCCTTTAATTGTGAAAATATGTCATCTATGTGTCTGTCGCTTTACAGGCATATCCATGCCCTTCCATACTCTACTACCATCTACGATGCGTAGCATCGTATGTACGTATGCATCAAGCAGTAAAAAAAAGATGTGGGAATATTGCATGATACCAATCGATTTTAGCTCACATCGTATAAGCCAATCTTATAGACTTCCATATTTTTCATTTTTTTATTTTTGCTATTTACTGGAATGTTGCTTTTTTCCTGGAGACCACAAGGGAATGTGCTGCAAAAAGTAAGCTAAGTACTGATTTTTCAGGTATGGATAATGTGGATTAATCACACATTTCAGACTAAAAAGAAACATGACTAAAAATAGAAAGGTTTATGTATATATGGTCTGTTGCGTATACATCGAATAACGTTCCATAAAGGAACTGAAAAATAATTCATGAATACAAACAGGTGTGAGAACAATGAAAGTGGTAGGTTTTGTAGGCAGTCCACGTAAGGACGGTAATACAGATGTTCTTGTGCAGCAGGTACTTGACGGAGCTTCTGAAGCCGGTGCGGATGTCAGGAAATTCAATATCAATGAGATGGATTTCACAGGATGTCAGGCTTGTGGCTACTGTAAAGCTCATGAAAGGTGCAAACTTGAAGATGATATGGAAAAGGCTCTGGATGCAATCATCGATGCTGACGGTATTGTTTTTGGCTCACCCATCTATTTCGGCCAGTTTACGGGTCAGGCACGTTCATTCATAGACAGGTTCTATTCTCTGATCAACCCGGATTTTTCTCCACGTATCAATGCCGGCAAGAAACTTGTATTGGTGGGTTCTCAGGGATTCCCTGAAAAGGATCAGTACAAACCGGTATTTGATGAATTCGGTGGACTGATGAATCAGTTTTTCGGGATGGAAAATAAGAATACATTGCTTGCTGCAGGTTATTATGAACCGGGTGCAGTGAAAAATAACACAGAATTAATGGATGAAGCAAAAACCACTGGAAAAGCTTTGCTTGAATAAGGTTCAAAAAAATAAGTAGGTCCGGGGAATAGCAAATGATACCAAACTACAATTACAAGCCAGGGATTTATTATCTTACAACTTTTATCGTAACCTATATACTCTGGTTTTCGGGAGCTTATGCAAGTTTTCAGGATGACCTGAGCGGTCTATATATGCTTCTAATGCTCCCCGGGCTAATGGCACCTTTTCTGATTTCGCTTGTTATGATTTTCAGGTCTAAAAATGCAGATCTTAAAAGGGATTTTGTTAACAGGCTGACGAATATCAGGCTAATACAACCTAAAATCCTTCCAATTTTCTTTCTGCTAATGCCTCTTTCAGTTGTAGTATCGATTCTCATTTCCCTGTTCTTTGGAGGATCGATGTCACAATTCCAGCTGGCTGAAGGTTTCTCTTTCTCGACTGGCTTTGTTCCCGTTCTGCTGCTTCTTTTACTTGCAGCAGGTTTTGAGGAACTGGGATGGCGAGGCTATGCTTTTGACAGCCTGCAGAGTCGACACACATACTTCAAGGCATCAGTTATTTTCAGTGTACTATGGTCCCTCTGGCATTTCCCTCTGATATTTGTGAACAATTCCTATCAGTATGAGATATTCCATGAAAGTTTCTGGTACGGTTTAAACTTCTTTGTAAGCATCATACCCCTGGGAATGATAATCAGCTGGATATGTATTAAGAACGGGAAAAGTATCATTGCTGCAATTGTTTTTCACTTTATTGTCAATATGTCACAGGAGATACTGGATATAACCCAAAACACAAAATGTATTCAAACTGCAGTTCTCCTCATTGTAACTATTGTTCTGATTTTGTATGACAGGGAAATGTTCTTTTCCAGAGCCCATCTGGGGAAAAGAAGCACCTGAGAATTCACAAAATAAAGTAAGGTTATAGCATGACAGACAATTTCCAGGACCAGTATTCCAAATTTCTCTATATCTGGTTTGGCCAGTTCATCTCAATAATAGGAACCGGCCTTACGATTTTTGCTCTGGGCGTATATGTATACCAACTAACAGGTACGGCTTCAAGTTATGTTTTTATCCTGATGTGTGCATTCCTGCCCCCTATTTTATTGAAACCTTACGGCGGTATACTGGCCGATCGCCATGATCGACGTATAATGATGGTGTTTGGAGATCTTGGCTCAACCCTGGGCCTTCTTTTCATCTTTTTCATGATGGTTAAAGGCAATATAGAACTCTGGCAGGTCTATCTTGGGATATCTGTAAGTTCCATTTTTTCAGCTTTCCAGGAACCCGCCTACAAGGCTCTTGTAACTGATCTTTTGACCAGGGACCAGTATGCTAAAGCAAGCGGGCTGATGCAGCTGGCAAGTTCGGCCCAGTATCTGCTATCGCCACTTCTGGCCGGTGTATTGCTGTCTTTATTGGATATCAAATTCATATTCCTGATCGATGTTTCCACCCTCCTGATAGCCAGTTTTATTGTTATCTGGATCAGAAATATCCTGGGTGAAATTCCTGTTAACCGTCAGGAAACAAATTTCATGGAAGAGTTTAAAGAAGGGTTTCAGGAGTTTTCAAAGAATACAGGAGTGGTACACCTTGTAATTACCACCATGATAATCCTCTTTTTTGTCGGCCTGCTGCAATCTCTCTTTGTCCCAATGCTGCTGAATCTGGAATCAGTTAAAACGGTGGGCATCTCCCAATCACTCTGTGCATCAGGGATGATTATTGGAAGCCTCTTTATCGGGATATTTGGAAGCAGGAGCGGGCATGTGACAATGTTGTCGATTGCTCTTTTCCTGTCAGGTTTATTCTTTGCAGGGCTTGGCCTCTCAGCAAATATAATCTTGATTACCCTGGCAGGCTTTTTGTTCTTTGCAATGTTGCCTTTCATAAACACCCCAATCGAGGTTTTGATCAGGACAAATATTGATAATCAAAAACAGGGTCGTGTCTGGTCAATTATTTCAACGACAACCTATGTCGGTTCGATACTTGCTTTTGCTGTAGCAGGTTTTCTGGCAGATGCTCTATTCGATCCCCTGCTAAAACCAGATGGGGTGCTTGCGGATTCTATTGGTTTCCTAATAGGAACCGGATCTGGCAGGGGAATTGCTTTCATGTTCATCGTTGCAGGCCTGATGATTTCGATCATTTCTCTGTTCATCTGGAAAAATAGCCGGATAAAAAGGCTGGAAGATGTCGAAAAGCAGAACAGGGTAATGTCTTTGCAATTGTAATTTTGAAACTGGATATATCTTAATATCTTGAAAAGTGTCCTTTCCACAAGCCAGGTGAAGACCAAATCCTTATCTTTTCAGTGTCTCCAGAAAGCAGGCGTCAGAAGTACTATCACTGTAAACACTTCTAACCTTCCAATCCACATATTCGCTGTAAGAATCAGCATTCCCAGATCCGGGAGATTTCCGAAATTCGCCATGGGTCCCACAAGGCCAAGCCCGGGTCCCACATTCCCCAGGGTTGCGATCGAAGCCGTGAGAGTGGTGACAAAATCCAATCCCATCAGGGAGAGCAGTGTTGCACTTGTAATAAAGATCATGAAATAGATTATCAAAAAAGAAACAATGGCATGCATGATCTCTTCGGGCACTCTTCTGTGATTGAATCGAATGGGTCTGATTGCTTTTGTATGGATTGTTCTGAAAAGCACGTTATCTGCATATTTCATCAGAAGCAGTACACGTACCACTTTCATTCCGCCTGATGTGGATCCTGCACAGCCGCCAATAAACATCAGCAAAAACAGGATAAAACGGGAGGAGTCCGGCCACATGTTAAAATCCACAGTAGCATAACCTGTGGTTGTCAGTATGGATACTACATGGAAGATACTGTATCTGAAGGAATCAGCAATTGCGTACACTTCACCCCTGGTGAGGGTATATGTCAGGACCAGGGTTGCAAGCAGAATGATTAGAAGGTAGAACCTGAATTCTTCATCTTTAATCAGACTTGTCCTATCAGAGAAGATAGTTTTGTAGTGCAGGGCAATGTTGGCTCCGCCAAGGATCATGAAAATTAAGAAGATACCCTCTACCATGGGGTTATTGAAGGCTGCTATACTGTCTGAATACGTTGAAAACCCGGCACATGATATGGAGGTGAAGGTATGGGTTATGGCATCGTAAGCGTTCAATCCTGCCAAATACAGTAAGATGAATTCTATAATTGACAACCCTATATAAACAAACCAGAGCAGAGTCGCAGTTTCCCTGATCCTGGGGCGGAGCTGTTCTTCTTTTAGGCCCGGGACTTCTGCACGAAACATCTGCCTGCCTGCAACCCCGAGTTTTGGAAGGATCACTATAAATAGAACAATGATACCCATTCCACCCACCCACTGGGTCATTGCTCTCCAGAAAAGGAGGCTTTTACTATAACTTTCAATATCTGCAAGAGCGGTAGCACCGGTTGCAGTTACCCCTGACATGGCTTCAAAGAGAGCATTAATCGGCGGTGTTCCTTCAAAGATGTAGGGCATTGAAGAAAAGATTGCAGCGGTAAGCCAACCCAGGGCTACGATCATGAAACCTTCTCTCATGTTCCATTCGCCTTTTTCCTCTGTTATCATCAACGAAAAAATAAATGCAACCAGAAGGGTGATTGTCAGGGAAAGAGAAAAAGGAAACAGATGTTCGCCGTAGTAAACTGCTACCATGAATGGGATTATCATTAAAATACCAATTATCCACAGGATTGAGCCGATGGCGCCAAGAACTACGTTAATCCTTAATCCACTCATTTTCGACAGTACACCTTAAATTTAGTCTTCCTCTATCTTAATAATTATTTGCCTATATAATAAACGCTGCAAAGGCTGTTTTGGTGGAGTATCAACTATCTCTTTTGTCAGGGAGGTTTAGTTGGTGTTGGTTAGGTTTTAAAGGAACCAGGATTTCGGTAGATTTTGTCATCGAACTTCTGGAAAACAACTGGACATTTGATGATATTCTGAAAAACTATCCCCAACTTGAAAAAGAAGATATCCTTGCAGCAGTAAGATATGTTTCTTAAGGAAGAAGATATTACAGGTACTCAGAAGTTACAAATTTGAAATCACCGATTGTGCCTGATCTAACTGTGTTTTAAGAGTTTCAAGTCCCGTCAACAATCCCCACCATTCAAAATACTCCTGGGAATCGCCAAGGTCATCGTTTTCAAATTCTATACAAAATCGGGACGACGGCATATTGTACCTGTCTTCAAAAAGAGCAATTTCTTTTTCAGCCAGACGTATCTTTGTCCGCAGCAGAAGAATCTCTTTCTCCAGTGACTCTTTTACAACTTCAATTGCATCGTCTGAGATTGCGACTTCCATGATAGAAAATATACATCCCCGAATTTAAGATTTTGTGGCAGGAAAGCAAAATATCCTTATAAAACCACCATCTCTTTCAGGACATCATCCTGCATCCTGGGGTGCAGGGCTCGTTTTGATACCACGTCCACAGGCAATCCGAGCAGTTCCTCAAGGTAGTCGGCAAGTCCTACAAGGTCAAACAGGGTGGCTCTGGTGTCAAAATTGACCAGCACATCAACATCACTTCCCGGTTTTTCTTCCCCTCTGGCATAGGATCCGAAGATTCCGACAACCTCGGCTTTGTACTCCTGCCTGATCTCTCCCCGGTGTTCTTTGATCAGGAGTTTGATTTCATCCAATCTTGGTGTGACTTTTTATGATTCACTCATAACTTCATTTCCTTGAGGAGATAAGTGTACCAGCCTTCTTTTCAGACATTTATAGTCTTATACTCCACTTGGATTCGAAACAGAGGTGTAGTTGTTATCGATGGTCGCAATTTTTAAAATTGCCAAGTGGTGGAATAGGAAGATTTCGACGCAGCCTCAAAATGAGCCACTCTCCAATTATTTCCTCCAGATTCTTACGACATTCTTCAAGGGAAGTACCCGTTGCCCACACTCCTTCCAGTTCAGATATCTCTCCATAGTAAGGCTCTTCATCATCCTCAATTATATCGTATTTTGCTCTTGCAAGGGCTGTCTGTATGTATTCGAGTAACATGGATTCGATCATCTCAAGCAATTATCAAACAGTCCTGACCTCGCTAAGTATATGCTTTCCAATATTGGGTTTCAGCGAATCCTTCATAACCAGATCTACCTTGATTCCCAGATTATCAGAGAGATGATTCTCCAGATCTATGAATTGGAGAAGGGTGGGAGTTTTGCTGAATTCCACCAGTATATCGAGATCACTTTCCGGAGTTTGCTCTCCTCTTATGTAGGAGCCAAATAGTCCAATGTACTTGACGTTATATTGATCTTTCAACTGCGGCAACATTTCCCGGAGTTTGTTTCTGTACGTTTTAGCATCCGGGTTGTGTGGGACAGTCATTTCTAAGCAAACTCCTTCAGATTAATATTGTTTGCAGTGTATAATTATTTTGTGTACATCTGAGAAATAATGGCCGATTTTGCTTCTCCCCCCGTCCATGAACTTTCTCCGTGCCTGCAACTCTTTATCGCCAAATATGCAATCCCAGCAGTTCCAGTCCCTGTTGTATGAAAAACAATGCAAAGATAAGATACAGCACTCCCAGACTTCGAAACAGATGAAGGTAATACTTGCTTTTCAAGAAATCCCTGCTTTTGCCTACGAACAGGGCAATCACCATTTTTGAACCTACAAGCAGTGCATAGAATCCGATAACAAACATTATCTGTGCGAGTCTGTCAACCTCAGCAGCCCTGAAAAGAATGGGTCCTCCGATTGCAATCCAGAACAGGTAGGGATGGGGATTCAGGAAATTTGCCAGTACACCTTTTTTCAGGGATTCCTTCTTCAGGTTACTTACATTGATACTGATATTTTTGGTCTTCAGGGAAGCAATACCCAGATGCATCAGGTAGAGTGCTCCTGCCAGGCTGATAAGGGCGATCACCGAATTTTGCTGCTGAAAATGCATTAGTATGTAAATCACAGCTGATACTATCAGGAAATCTGTTATCAAAGGAGAAATAGCAACCTTAAAACCTTCTTTTGACCCGTGTTGCAGGCTTTCGGAAATTGTTATGGCCATTAACGGACCCGGAGATATGCCTGCAGCAAAACCGAGAAGGATCCCTGTTACCAGGAATTCTGCAATTTCATACATCATTTTCTCTTCGTATCTTCTGAAGGAATCTATTTAATGGAGTGGAAATTTATTGCAGCTGGATAATTTCAGTCTGTTCTGCGACTGCCACTTCAAATTCATCTGCGGGAATGGTCCTGGTGGGAAAGGTTTGTTCAAACTTGCCATTCTCAACCTTTATGGTCCGGCTGGCGGCTACTGTAAGTTCCACCTGAGACTGGCCATCTGCAGCATTACCTTCAATCCGGATGTCATATTTGCCTGAAGGTACATTGGATTCGCAGATCTCCGCCACACCGTCTGAAGCCCTTGCACGTCTGGTCATCCATAACAATATCTTTACCTTAACCTTCAGATTCTTCACATTTTCGGCTCTCACCGTTAAACGATTGGGCCTTTCTGGTACTTCTGTGTCAGGCATACGACATTTGTATTTTCCGCCCTTCACCGGCACGGTCCTGGTAAAGGTCATCGCTATGTCCACTGATTCTGCAGAGGATGTGCCGCGTATAGTAACGTCATCTCCTGCCCTGGGTTCTGGTGGAATGATCTCGAAATCCCTGTTCTCTGGATTATTCATCGTAATAAAAAATGGCTGTTAGTCCTTTATGTGTCTTTCTGATGGCCGGTTACAGAAGCGTATAATCATTATTTTTGTAACCATTATTTTTATAATTATTTTGCAGGTCGTTTGCTCTATCTGGAAATTCAGGAGAAATTGGTAGGAAGGTCAAAGCTTTAATTGTGGGGAATTGACCTGAATATGTCGGCTACGTCTTTGACTTTTACACGGGAACTTTTATCATCGGATTTAATCTTATCAACGACCTCTTCTTTGACGGGCAATTCATCAACGGGATGCCAATCGATAGATTCACAAAAGGAGGCATCAGATTCGGAGATGGTATTGTTGCGGTTATAGGTTTCGAGGATCCTGCGTTTTCGTATCTCCTTTTTGAGGTCATCTGATAGGGCTACTGTGTAACGTTTCATGGAATCACCATTTGAATAACTTTGTGCATTTGCATATGTATTAGGATGTTGGTTGGTGTATAACAGCATCTGCATTGTTGCGAGCAAAAACTTACTTCCAGTCTTTTCCAAAAAACCTTTTCAGACGTGAAAAGAACGCCTATGTCGAAAAATTTGTCAGGAATACATGTAAACAATCGTTTATTGCAAAATCATCTCAAATTTGCAATGTATGAAAGAAATTGTTAGCAATGATTTTGTATGATACAACATTCAACAAATATTCTCAACTCTGCGCCTTCCTCCTTTACAGGCATATCCATGCCTTCCATACTCTACTATCATCTACGATGCGTAGCATCGTATGTACGTATACATCAAGCAGTTAAAAAAAGATGTGGAAATTATTGCAGGACAAAAAGGTATTTTGTATGATACAACTTTGAATGTAAACAGAGAAGGCTCTTTATACAGTCACAGGATAAGTGTTCAGTATGCTGGGTATATTTGGATTGATTGCGGTTGCTCTTTGTGTTGTTTTTCTGGTAGGATTGACCGTGAAGGTATGGATGAACAAGACATATTCGGGCACGAAAAAGGTTTTCCTGAGCCTGGCTGTGCTGATTTTCATGATAGGTCTTGTTTATGGATTGTTCTTTCTTGTACTGGTAGACAGCGACCAGGCGTCCTATCATACAACCGGTGGAAAGAATTTTGAAAATATAGATCATGACAATATATTGAAGAATGCAAAGGAGGCAGGCTACCAGATCCAGGGTCCCTTCTATGTAAATGTCAGACCTCAGGATTCAACAGGCATATATCCGGATGACCTTCCAGAACTTGAACAACATCTCGGGAATGAATATATTTTGAAATTCAGCACCTATTACTATAATGCAGATACGCTAATGGAAATCATGTTTGTAGATGAGGATGAGACAACCATCACGTTCTTCAACTACAGCCGACCGGATCCTTACTTTTCTCCTTTCAAAGTAGAGCACCTGCCAGATGACAGGTGGATAATCGACAGGATGATTGCAGTCTTTGGGTTTGATGAGCAAACAGCCAGGAGTCATCTGCAGGAAATGAAAACAGAAATTGAAAATGAGAACCGGCCAAAAATGGAATTATCCAGGCCTGTTTCACCTTCTGCCCTGTATACTGATCTGCAGGAGATGAGCACCGGTTCAGAGTTTTCACTGACCTACGGAGAAGGTACTACTGCCCTGCTGTTTTATGAGGATGAAGAGCTTGCGGGCAAAATCAATTGCGTGGTCCCAAACCACCGGATAGTTCATGAGACAGATGAGGGAACCTATACTGTCAAGGTGGACAAATTGGGCGGTGTGGATCTTTATGTGGAACTTGCCCCCGGAGAAAGGATCCCTGAAGAAACATACACTGCGGGTTTCAAGACGATGTTCAAAGAGGTTGGATTACCTGAAGCGGCCGTGGATGAGTATGAATTTAATTATTCATCTTCGGCGTGGTGAAACTGGCGGATACAATTTTCAGTCGGGGTGTGTGAGATTAGCGATGAAATGATTTGTTTCATCACGTCAATAAATAGTCATATAAATCATATTCGCCTTTTCTCAATTTGATACTGATGTTGTTTGCCCTGTTATTGTAATCCAGGGTCATCCGGAACTTATCCCCGTTTTTGGTTCTGATGTTCACAGGGAAAATTATAACTATGAATAGATAAAGAATAATCTATGATAAAAAAGCAGAGGAAGAAAAATGAGTGCTTTTGCATTGAAAATACCTGATGATGTTGTAGATGCGATTCATTTGCCCCCCGGGGATTTGGATCGGGAACTGCACAAAGAACTTTCTTTGGCACTGTATCAACGTGGTATACTTTCATCCGGTAAAGCCTGTGCTCTTGCCGGGATGACCCGATGGGAGTTCGAGGAACTTTTGGGGCGACATGGAATTTCCCGTCACTATACTGAACAAAATTTGGATGAAGATCTTGATTATGTCCGAAGCCATCAGTGATTCATCCACTTTGATTCATTCTGCAGGGATTGGTCGCCTGGGGTTATTAAAAGAATTTTATATCCTAACTTTAACTGTCAAAGCCGGGCTTTAAGATAATTGGAATATCCAACATAAAAAAACAGAAAGAAGTTCAGGATAAATTATCTACATATTTACCATACCTATCTCTGCGCCTTTTCACACCAGGCGTATACGCCCTTGCCTACTTTCCTACTCTTGCATCTCTGATGCAAAGCATCGTATGCATGTACACATAGCAGTAAAAATATTATTTTTTGAAGAAGAAAATATAGGGTGTATGGCTGATTGAATTCTTTGTGAGCTATCAATCCTAATAAAAAGTAACGGGTAATTCAGACACTTGCAACATCAACCTTTGTGATTTCACCAAGTACTCTGGCCTGCTCTTCGGTGACTTCAAGCACAAGCTGAATTGCTTCTTTTATATTCTCGAGGGCTTCTTCTCGAGTATCGCCTTCACTGATAGCCGCGGGAAGTTCGAGGCAATGTGCTGTGTATCCACCTTCTTCTGCATCTGTAAGTACGACTGTGTATTGCATATTTGTTAATTTTGTCGTGCTTGTATATTAATCTTCATTTGCATACAGGTAATGCCTTCTGTATCTCGGTCGACATGATATATTTCTGCAAACCCTGCAATGGCGTACATCTTATGTCCGGGACAGGATTCACAAAATGGTTTGCATCAATCTTTCCGGGGTGTTTGGTCCTGGATTATTTTGCAAACTATAGTTCGATTCTGTATATACATATAATATTATAATATACGGCTAAATTTAAATAATTGTATCCCTTATGTCTTATTTAATTGCCGGATATGCTTATAGAGACCAGGTTATGATGGTGTCATATCCGGGGGTGTACAAATGAGTTTGATCGAAAAAATCTGCCCGGTATGCGGGAATAAGTTTGAGGTTGAGGAAAGACTGGCTGACAGGGAACTGTACTGCACTCTGGGATGTTGTTTGCAGGCAGACGGGGAGCGGTCTGAAAAGATTGCTGTGGGATCCTAAGTGCACGACTTTAAAAAAAGATCAATAGAGGCCTGGCCCCTATTGATACAAAAGTTACTGTTTTTCACTTCTTGCGCATGATCAGTGCTGCACCTGCAAACAGTGCCAGTGCAAAAAGGCCCGTAAACCCAGGTGCCTGAGCGCTTTCTGCTTCAGACGTTTGATCCTCTTCTGTCTGTTGCTCGGCTTCTGGCTCCTGTGCAATCGGCTCCTCTATTACTTCTTTGTATTCCTCCCCCACAATGCTGAAGACAGAGAATCCGGGTGTTTCTGCATTGAAATACAGGTATTGCTCATCTTTTCTCACCTGACTGCCTGGTAAATCCTGCCATTCTCCATTATTGAATCGGGTCATGCGGATGGTGGAAGGATCTATATTGTTTTCTTCGATCCACTCCTTGCTGACCCTGAATTCGATCAGGATATTATCGGCATTATCTTCGTTGATAGTACCCTCGCTACCTACGCTCAGGCTCAGGATCCGGTAGGAATTGCCTGAAGGCTCATCGACATCATCAGGTTTGTCCTTAAGTACCTGCACTTTTGCCACAACATTACCTTTATTATCCTTTGTCTTAAAACCGATTCCCATTACAGGTCCTTGGCTTTTTGAGAAATCATATCTGACACTGGAACCTGCAAGCACTTTATTTATGGCAGAATCCGTACTGTCAACATTTTCCGGAGAATGGCTTGGACCCACTGAGGTGCGGCTGGTGGAAGTAGTGGTCTTTTCTTTATTTTCTGCAGCGGGATATTCGTTAATGAAAACCTGTAATTGGGGATATCCGTCATTTATGGTTGGATGAATATACCAGATATTTGCAAAATCCCATCCCGAAAATGTGGACTGGCTTTGCATCTGCTGAGCACTCCTGCCAAAGACGCCTTGCACGTCTGACTGATTTCCTACACCTGTAATCATTGAATCATCTATTTTGTACCAGTAGGAATTTGTGATATTTCCGGAAGTATGCTGGCCGATAAACCCGCCGAGATATTCAGAATATTCAGCAGTTACGTATCCCGTGGAATAGGAATTGCTGACATTGCCATGGTTCTGTCCAATAAATCCACCCACACTGCTGTTGCCTGTTACATCCCCTCTTGAATAGGTGTTGTTAACTGAACCATCATTTAGACCCACAAGCCCGCCCAGATAGTCTCCTTGAGCAAGAACATCTCCGGTGGCATAGGAGGAATCCAATGCCCCCTGATTCAGACCCACAAGGCCGCCTATATAGGTGACCGTGCCATTGCTACCGGTATTAACGGTAACATCTCCTGTAGTGTATGATTGGTTTATCTCTCCTCCATAATCAGCACCCAGCAAACCGCCAACAGAGGTTATTGTCCCTTCTGTAATATTACCCTCAATAACAACATCTCCTGTGGAATGGGAGCGTATTATTGCACCGTCATGAGCCCCGACTAAACCTGCGCAGCCCATAATTGTGCTTTTTCCGGTAATATTGCCAAAGTGGATCTCGCCCTGTGAATAGGAGTCATTTATGTATCCGCCGTCATGAACCCCGACCAGGCCTCCCATGTAGAAAATAAGAGTGCCATTAAGGTTGTTTTCATTAATTATATCTCCAGTTGAATGTGAATCCTGGATTTTTCCATTATCATTGAAGCCAACAAACCCTCCGAGACCCATTATAGGGATTTGCTGATAAGATCTGGCAAACACGATATTGCCTGTTGAATAGGAATTGTTTATCGTTCCATCCTCATTATAACCGGCAAAACCTCCAATACCTTGCAGAATTACGTTCCTGTCAGTATTGATAACAACATCGCCGGTTGCATGTGAGTCAATAATCTGTCCACCCTTGTTCATACCCGCAAGACCCCCGGTTGTGCCCGGGTAATATATTTTCTCTCTAAGAACGGTATTTTCAGGGGACTGCAAACCGTTTTCTCTGTCAGAAAAGCCTGCAATACTATACGTAACCTCATTGTCTGTCAGGCTCTCGGTTCTCAGGGGCCCGGGAACAACCAGTAATTCCTGGAAAACCTCTCCTGCTGCATCACATCTTTCAATGGTGCCCAGATGGTTATACCCTACAAGGCCACCCACATATGTTTGACCATGCACATCTCCTCTTGCAGAGGATTCGGTTATGAGGTCATCTGAATTTTGCCCGATAAGACCACCTACATAACGATAGCCTGTAACATTACCGGTGGCATTGGACTGGCGTACAGTATGGAACTCTGCTGCCGTATTGTAGCCGACCAGTCCTCCGACTCTGTCTGTATTGGGTGCGATCACATCCCCGCTGGCATGCGATGTATTGATAGTTCCCTGATTGCTGTATCCGATCAGGCCACCGAAATAGGATGGATCGATAGGAGATTTTATTTCATTGGAAGTAGGGGCATATTCCTGTGCTTCATAGCGGACATCTCCTGCTGCACTGGAGTTTTCAATGATACCTCCATTATTATACCCGACCAGGCCTCCTACATGACTGTAACCCCGCACGTCTCCCGTTGCATGAGACCCGATCACCGGATCGTCACGGTTTTTCCCGATAAGCCCACCTACATAATTATAGCCGGTAACATTGCCGGTGGCATAAGATTCACGCACGGTCCTGGATAAGTGTTCTGCTGAATTGCTACCGATAAGTCCTCCGACCCTGGATGCACCTGGAGCAATTACATCTCCTGTGGCCCGGGAATTTTGCACAGTAGAATTGACACTTTGGCCGACAAGCCCGCCAATATTGTGATACTCGCCTGTAACTTCCACATGGGATACGGAATTGAGTATCCTCTCGTTTTGCAGCATACCCACAATCCCGCCTACATAGCCCTGTCCTGCAACATTTCCGGAGACTGTAACATTTTCGATAGTTTCGGGAGATGTTGCAGAGGTGCGAACTGTCTGAGCCCCTGCCACGGCTGCCACCCAATTGCTGCCTGTTACATTTACATTGTCAAGAACAACATTTTTGATCGTGCCGTTTTCCACACATCCGAATAAACCGACAAAATCCTCATTGGACCTGTTGATTGTAAGATTGGATATAGTGTAATCCTGTCCGTCAAAGGTTCCGTTAAACTCGAAGTAAGGAGTGCCGATAGGCTGCCAGCCTTTGCCTGTATTGTAGGATGTTAAGTCAATATCATTTCCAAGCCTATAATGTGCAGATAGGTTGTACCTCGTGTTGTTTAATTGATAAGCATCACAGATTAGATAGGGTTCATCGACAGTTCCATCTCCCTCGCAGAAGAGGGGTTTTGAGATCAACCAGACATAATCGTCTCGATCATCCTGCCAGGCAAGGAAGGGATAACCGTCATTGAGGTAATTGTCAATTGCGTTAATGTCCCAGGCAGAGAATGTTGAAATGTTTTTCATCTCATCGGTTGTCTTGGGTACACCTTTGTCTGTATCATTTTGACCGGAGGTTTCGGTGTTATAGTAGGAGTTGAATATGGAGCCGTGGTTCTGTCCGACAAGGCCTCCCAGGTAATCGGTGCCGTTTACTTCACCGGTGGAATAGGAATTATGAATAACTCCATTGGTACCACTCATGCCGCAAAGTCCTCCAACTCCGGTATTGCCATCCACACCACAAGTGGAGTATGAGTTCACGATATGTGCACTGGTAGAACCTGCAATTCCGCCTACATATTTCTGGCCGTTTACGTTTCCTGTTGAATAGGAATTCCCAATCACCCCTCCATAGTAACTATATCCTGCCACTGCGCCAGTATCGTCGCCACCTGTGATATTAACGTTTTCCAGTCCGATATTTTTGATATTTGCCTTATAAGCATAGCCAAAAAGCCCCACATATCGTGTAGCAGGTCTGTAAATGTACAGGTCTGTTATCGTATAGTTGCTACCATCGAAAGTTCCTGTAAACCTGTTTTCTTTGTTACCGATAGGTTGCCAGCCGGCACCATCGTTCCAGTTTTGGGTGTCTGTCGCATCGAGATCGGATATCTGAACATAATGTGCAGCAAGATTATAGTTTATATTTTTGAGATGGTTTAGGGTAGATACTTTGTATGGATTTGTTTCAGAACCGTCGCCGCCGGCAAACCTGGTATACTGAAACTTGGGATACTCATCTGCCTCGATCAACCAGGTGTTGGTGAAATCCCAGCCAACAAAGGTGGATTGCTGCTGCATCTGTTCAGTGGTTTTTCCCTCGCCACCTGCAGATGTTGTAAGGTTTGATGTATTTACATCCCAGTAGGAGGCCATTGTAGTGGCATCTGTGCTTGTTACCCCGATAAGCCCGCCGATACTATCCGCGCCTGTAACTTCACCTGTGGAATACGAATTTATTACACTGGCCTGATTGTAATTGGATCCAAGCAGACCTCCAACATAATTATATTCATGATATGTACTGGATACATTGGCACAGGAATAGGAGTTTATTATCTGTGACGAATCCTGGACTCCGGCAATCCCTCCGATCATATTGTATGTGCCCCGGATATCTCCAGTGGAATAACAGTTCTGGATTAAGGAGGAGGATCGGGCTGAGCCCACAAGTCCGCCGACCCATCTGTGGCCTGTGATATCTGCATTCACAATCCCGATGTTTTGTACGGTGGCCGCATCGATATGTCCGAATAAGCCTACTTTGTCTGTATTTCTGTCGATGTATAGATTATCGATAACATGTCCCTTCCCGTCAAAGGTTCCCGTAAATGGGCTGGTCCAATTCCCGATAGGCTGCCACCCGGCACCATCGTTCCAGTTTTGAGTATCTGTCGCATCGATATTTGCAATCAGGACAAAATGATTATCCGGATAATTGCGGGTATCGTTTAACTCCTGCAGGTTTGCAATCTGCCAGGGGTTTTCGACAGAGCCGTTGCCTCCGGTAAAACCGGCTGCAACAGGCAAAGAAATCGCTATGATACATAACAATAACAGGGAAAAGAGAAGGTGTTTAACAGGCGCTACATTTCCTGGATTAATATATTTTAATAAAGAATACATATAAAACATGTAACTTTTAATATATATATACTTATTGTTTTTTATATGTCTAAAATCGGATAATTGCGGCAGGTTTTGAAAGTATAGGTAGAATAAATTAAGCAACATATAACAATAATTATATTGTATCGATAGTCCGCTTAAATCGTCATGTTATCGCGGTGGCAGAAATGTGATGAAACCGGATGCTTTAAATGATGCAGGGGCTGTGTATAAGGCAATCTTCTGCAGGATAAGAACGAGCATGAAATGAAATAATATCAATGGCTACATTAATATATTAAGACAAATAATCATTATGTACAGATGGGCAGGATAAAAAAACTGATCCAGTTTCGTATCGTACCACCACCACTATACCACTGTCTGTTTTTTCCAATATCCTGTCCCTCCTCATAATTTCACTTTTTTGCGTTTGAGCATATCTTCCAGGCCAATCAGAATAACTTTTTCTTCCTCTGCAATCTCCCGCATCCGTGGAGTAAAACCTGTCCGGCTTATCAGGGAGAAATGTTTTTGTTTTTCAGGAAATTGGGTTCCTCGGCCCGATCCACAAATTTATGAAATATGTTCATTATGATTGTGTTTCGTATGTTGATAATTTTGTGGCTGGAGAATTTTCATTTATCTGGAAACACTGCTATCATATTCCATTAGGTTTTGATTGTACCATGCACACAATATTCATCCAACCTCCAGAAAATAAGGCTCATCCAGCATGGGAATAACAATACTCTCGATTATTCACAGGGTAATGAAGGAGAGGGCGATCGAAAAATTTGCAAGTATGAAACACCGGCGGTCGTGAACGGTGCATTTTCGCAGTCTCTAAAGTTCGGCTGGCCTGCATTCTGGATGGGATAGGGGATTATTGCATGTACAATATTTCACAGATTCTTCCGCTGGCATTGCCATCTCCGAAGATATCTGCTTTTGTGGAATTGCTTTTGAAATCTGCAATCTTTTCCAAAATTTTCCCATACTCCGTACCCACCAGCACATTCCAGCCGCCCTCCACGGTCTCCACCCACTCGGTATTCTCCCGTAGGGTGATGCAGGGCACGCCCAGCATGCAGGCCTCCTTCTGCAACCCGCCTGAGTCAGTTAGCACTTTCTTTGCATTGGCGGTGAGTTTGAGCATGTCCAGATAGCCCACAGGTGGTGTAAGCACAAGATTTGCATTTGCTTTTTCCCACAGACCGTACTGCTCCATGTATTTGGCAGTCCTGGGATGTACCGGGAACACTATTTTGTCTCCACAGTCCACAAAGGCATTGATAATGGAGGTCAGGTTTTGCCTGGAATCGGTATTTGAAGCCCTGTGTATCGTGGCAAGCAGATACTGGCCGACTTCGAGTTTCAGGTCTTCAAGAATGGTGGATTTTTCCTCTGCTATTTTGCTGTTGTAGAGCACGGCATCCATTATCACATCTCCCACATTATGGACACCGTTGGTGATGCCTCCCTATAATAATTGATTTAGTTCTGAATGTCTTCCAATATTCCTGAATTTTGGACAATCGCGTTCCACTCGAACGGTTTTGCCAATTCTCTGTTATTTTTACACATGTTTGCATACAGTTCTTTGTCATTTAAGAGAATGGAAATTTTCTCGGCGAGGTCTTCTGAATTTCTTGATTCATATAATAGGCAATTCTCCTCAGGCTTTAACCAGGCTTCTTTTCCAATGACATCAGCAACCACAATAGGTTTACCTGCGGCAATATATTCTTTAGTTTTCTATGAATGCCCTTGAATTGTGATTTTGTTGTTGTAGTTCAATATCATATTTTCTATGAAAATCATAATATACTTTTTTCTTAAAAGTTTAAGCAACAAAAATAATAATATGCTCGTAAACTCTCTTAAAATCACATAATCTATTTTTTTGATATCACACAATACATCGCTTATAAAGACATTTGGAGTCGGAATAAGATTCCTTTCAACAATATAAATTTGCCTGATATCGGAATATTTTGGTGTACTTCTAATAGTTTTCCAAATGGTATTTTCTCACTTTCATTTTTTGTAGCATGGTATAAGTATCAGGGTAGTATTTTTAATCATGAAGCAAATGCAATGCTCTGGAGGACCGGACTATGCTATATGATGCCTTATGGTTCATTAGAACGATTAGTCCCTTCATTGAATGCACGTCTTTTTTTCATCGTTTATATGTTTCATATGTGATATAAGTTATTTTGTTCATCAAACTATATTTTTTATCCATTGAAGACAGTGGTCTGTAGACTCACTGTAAAAGTTTATAATCTCCTTTGGTCAACTTAGTTTCGACATCTTCATATATCTGATGGACCTCTGCCGCAACAATGTCCCATTTGAATTTATTTGAATAATTTAAAATTGACTTTGTGTCCCACTTTTTATTCAATGCCAGATCTATTTTTTTTGATAAATCATCATAGTTGCCCGGCTCAACCAGTATCCCATAATCTTCAGAAACTATTATTTCTTCACTGCCACCGTTGTGAGTAGCAACAACCGGTTTACCACAAGCAAGGGCTTCTATTTGAACGACTCCGAAACTTTCTCTTAAACTGGGTAATACAAAAAGATCACATGCATTCATCCAATATGGAATTTCATTGTGAGGTTTTCCTCCCACTAATTTCACATGATTTCGTAAACCCAATTTATCAATTAATTTTCGTAATTTTTTATCTAATCTGCCCCATCCAACAATATAACATTGTATATCACTGCGGCTTTCAACCATACTTTTTATGCTTTGAATTAGGTATTTGTGTCCCTTTACCTCTACTAAATTTCCGACCGAGACTATTATTTTTTTATCTAAAGGCAAATTCAGATATTTTCTACATTTTATTGGGTCTCTGGGATAGAAAAGATTAGAATTAAATCCGTTTGGTATTTGGCTAACTGGGCTCCTGACGTTTAATTTTTCTATACATCTCAAATTACTTTTACTAACAGTGATAATATGGTCTGCAGAATTTAATACATATTCGATTTTTTCTTTCCACTCCTCATCTTTAAACGGCAATAAGTAAATATCAAATCCATGGGCTGTGACCACAAAAGGAACATTATATTTTTCCTTTAGTTTTGCACCTACATAGCCAGATGACCATGTAAAATGTGAATGTATAATATCAAAATCAATATTTGTTTCAGATATTTTTTGTTCAACTTTCTTTAAGTGTTTCTCTCCTAACTTTTTATATTGTGAATCTAGCGGGGCGTATAACATTGGTGTTGTTTGTACATTTACATTGACGGGTGAGCCAGATAAATCTATTTTATAATTTAGGTTAAATTGTTTCAAATAAGGTATATTTATATAATTGCTAATTTCTGCGATAGGATTTGACTCAATCAATACTGAACATTTATTGAAATACTTGGCGACACTGTCGATTGATTCCTTTTGGAAATTGCTATATGAATGGGCTATGAACAACATGTTGCGTTTTTTCAATAAAATCACCGATGAATGTATAGATGTTCTATGAGATAAAAGGTTTTTAAGTATTTGGTCGACCTTTACATGATGAACTTTTTCAAAAAACTATCAGATATTGCATTTTTCCTAATGAATTTGAATAGGGGGGGCAATCGGTATTTGAAATAGGGTTTTAAAAGTAATAAATGTATTAATGAATGGAAATAAAGGAGAGTTTCTACAGAGTCCCTATTAGTTTTAATCAGAATATACAATAAAAGAATAGGTTAGTCCAAATAATTTTTTCATAAATAGTCCCTTCTGGAAACATTTTTTTAAGTTCCTTCTTTATACCCAAAATCACAATGGAGCCCCCTCTTCTTATAAAAAAATGATAATGTATTAGTATAGGTTAGAGTAAAGGGTTTCTACAGAGCCAAAGTCACCTTAACTTTTATATACCCGGGGAGTTTATTACTCTACAATCAATTAGGCAAGCATATATGTATAATATACTAATCTTATGTACTATTATTTAAATATTAGTTATGATATATTTACATATTATGTAAAAAAGTGACTATTATAAAAAAGTTCAAATTATAGAGGGTCTCATGCAAAAATTGACTTGTATTATATGTAACAGTTCTCATGTAACACCGTTACAAAAAAAATCAAGAGACGGCAGTTACATAAATTTAATAAAATGTAAGTATTGTGGGCATTTATTTCAATCTGCAAAACAATACACAGATATCTATTCAAATGGGAAATTCA
The DNA here is from genome assembly GCF_001889405.1 of Methanohalophilus halophilus. Taxonomy (NCBI): domain Archaea; kingdom Methanobacteriati; phylum Methanobacteriota; class Methanomicrobia; order Methanosarcinales; family Methanosarcinaceae; genus Methanohalophilus; species Methanohalophilus halophilus. The sequence goes on along the minus strand of NZ_CP017921.1, from coordinate 613,088 downwards.
GTCAGGAAGCTAGAGGCTCCATCATTCCGAATGATGCTAAAATCAAACAATTAGATGAATCAGCTATAGATAGGTTCATTTTTTATAAGTCTTTCTTTAAAGAAATGGAGAATATTTTGGAAGTGGGAAGTTCAATAGGCTCATTTGTTCATTTACTAAAAATTTATGGGAAAAATACTATGGGGTTAGAGCCTGATTTTGAATATTGCTCTTTTTCGAAAGATCAATATGGATTTGAACAATACCATGATTTTTTAGAAAATTTCAAATCTAGCAATAAATGGGATGGAGTCATTAGTTTTCATGTACTTGAGCATATACAAGATCCTCATAATTTTTTGCTAAATATTTATGAATTATTAGATAACAAAGGCACCTTATTGATAGAATGTCCATCTTTAGATATACACTTCTCTGGCAATATGAATAAATTCATCTGGAAACCACATATACATTATTTTACAATTTCAAGTCTATATTATCTGGTATCTTTGTATTACGATGTGGAGTATATCGGTTTTAGGAATAACTCCCTTTATGTATTGGGTAAAAAATCACTTTCTAAAAAGAATGAAATAAAAAATATACAATTGTATAAATATAAATTTTTGTCTAAATCGATGTATTTGATAAATTCTAATCAGTATATTCATAGTTATTTCAAGTTTGGACTAAACCATGTAGTCTCTAATCCTACTAATTTGAAGAAAATTATTCCTTTCATTAACAAAAAATTATGTTTTAAAAAATATGAGTTAAATGAATCTAGGAAAGGAAAAGAAATACCTCTGTCTCATGTTTCAGTTTATTCTTTAGGAAATATTGGAGATACAATTTTATCTAAATGTGTAAGATCTATTTTCAATGAATGCAATAATAGTTTGAGTTGGAATTTAATTCCAGTAAAAAAAACTGTAAATTCAAATTCAATTATGCAAATAAATGAATCTGAAATGCTGGTAATAGGGGGAGGTGGATTATTTCTTCCAGATACCAATAAAAATAATATTTCTGGTTGGCAATGGGCTTGCGGTAAAGATAGCTTGAATCAAATAAAAATTCCCATTGTTTTTTTCGCAGTTGGCTATAATTACTTCAAGGGACAACATCCAGAGAGTTTATTTGTAGAAAATTTGAAGGAATTTGTTAAAAAATCTAGTTTCTTTGGGGTAAGGAATTCTGGAAGTCGTAAAAAAATAATAGAACTTGTTGGAACTCAATTTGAGGAGAAAATTGTATTTCAGCCCTGTCCTACAACTTTGATTAGTAAATTATATTCACTTCCTGAAAAAAAAAGAACTAAAAACATTGCTTTTAATGTAGCGTTTGATAGGTATGACAAAAGATTTGGCAAAAACATTTATTTAATTTTAAGTCAAATTGCAAGTGCTGCAAAACGTCTAGATGACCTCGGTTATAATATATATTTAGTAAATCATATTAAAAAAGATGCCACTTTTTCTTTATCACTTGATAATGCTTCTGTACCATATGTAAATGTGGATTTATCTGGAGAATTCCCTGATAAAGCTATAGAGTTTTATAAACAAATGGATGTTGTCATTGGAATGAGAGGACATGCTCAAATGATTCCTTTTGGTTTGAATTGTGGAATTATTACTTTAGGAAGCCATGACAAAATGAAATGGTTCTTAGAAGATATTGATTCACTAGATTTTTATATTGATATTACTGAAGAACCTGAATATTTATCGGATGCTATATTTAATAAGTTTATGTGTTTGTATGGTGATAATTACAAATTCAATAATACTATACAAAGAATTAAAAAGAAACAAGATGATTTATATAATATTACTTTATCCAATATGCATAAAATACTGCATCTCTTAAAAAATCAAGTTGACTGATAAGATATATCGAGTTAAAGTTTAAATCATTTTTACTATTAAAAATAAATTACACTCTCATAATATTTTTTATTCCAATATCAATGTTGAAAACTCTCTTACGGCTCCATTTCCTCCTGAAGTATTAAGTTTAATTATATGTTTAAGTGATTTTATTTCTTTTAAAGCATTTGAAGGACACGCAGCCTTGCCAACATTTCTAATCAATTCAATATCGTTTACATCGTCACCAATATATGCGACTTCATACAATGTAATTCCTTCCAGCTGGCAAATTTCTTTGGCAACTTTTAACTTATCCTTTACTCCCTGGTACAAATAGTCAACTTTAAGTTTTTTAGCTCTGTTTGTCACGATCTCGGTATTTTCACTGGTTATGATTCCTGTTTTAATTCCAGCCTTCCTGAGTAGTTCCATTCCTTTTCCATCATGAGTATTAAATTTTTTAAGTTCATCCCCTTTTTCACTATAATACATGCCTGCATCTGTTAATACACCATCAACATCAGTTAAAAAGAGTTTTATATCCCTGTCTATTGGGGATTGTGTTTTGTTTTTTTGTTGAAGCAATTTTTCAACTATAATCCAGTCTTCAGGCTCATCAATTTCATAATATGATTCATCAGACATTTTGTAATAGGCAATGTTACCCGATAATCGACAGCCTGTTTCAATAAGTAATTCTTTTTTTGTTATGTAAAATGCGCCGTTTTCAACAAGACATCCTTCCATTTCCTGTCTTCGAGGCCTAGATTGTGGGTTATAATTAACAGGACACACAAATTCATTTTTTTCTACTTCCCAAATAAACCGTTTTTGTTCAACGACTGAAAGTAGTGAATCCGCGTTTTTTTCTTCATAGATTTCAATTGCTTTTTCGAGGTCTATTGCTGTAAGTAAAGGAGAAGTAGGCTGTATAAGGACAATATTTTCAAATTTATGTTTGTCTGCAAATTCAAGCATAACAGATTCAGTGCTTGCTGTATCTGTTGCGTTTTCAGGATCTCTGTTTATTACATCCAATTTGTTGCAATTTAGTGATTGACCAATAGAAAATATTTCTTCAGAATCTGTTGATAGATAAACTTCATTGATTTTGCTACAATTGGCTGCTGCCTCAATGGTCCACTGAATAAGGGGTTTACCTGCAATTTCCTTGATATTTTTGAGAGGAATACTTTTACTTCCCCCTCTAGCAGGAATAAGTGCTACATATTCATTCAGCACAAGAAAACCTCTTGAGTTTTTTCCTCTGTACTTCTTCAATATCGAGAATTTCTTTTTCCTTATAGGTTAATGCTTCTGATACATTTTTTAAATCCCGGACAAGTTTTCGCATGCCATCCGGTTCCAAGCTTGCAGCGTGGTCTGTTCCTTTCCAGGTTCGGTCCAACGTAAAATGCCTTTCAAAGTACTGTGCTCCGTATGCCAGAGCTGCAATGTCAGCAGCAATTCCTAAATGATGGCCCGAAAAACCAATACCTTTAACTCGGTTTTCAAACCTATCTCTTATTCTAAGTATTTCTTTCAAACAAATATCTTCAAAAGGAACAGGATATCCAGATGTGCAGTTATAAATTACCAAATCATTTGCACGATTTCTTTCTTCAAAAAATTTGACAATTTTCTCTTCTTCTTCCTGTGAAGTCATACCTAAAGAAACATGGATGTCGCCATTATAATTCTTGCAAAGGTAGTCGAGCATATTAAATTCTAGGTTACATGCGGACGGTATTTTGATCAATTCTGGATTAAGAGAGGTAATTTCTTTTGCAGAAGTCAAGTCCCATACAGAAGTGGAATAAACAACATCCCATTCTTCACACCATTTTTTCAATTGTCGATGTTGGTCTAAATCAAATTCCAAATACTCTCTGTGTTCACCATAAGTTTTTCCATAAGAGTTTGCTGGAACAGGATGTGGTGCATTGTATTCTTCAGGGGAAAGCAGTTCTTTAGGATTACGTTTTTGAAATTTCACCACGTCTGTCTTGCAAAATTGGGCACATACTTTGATCATCTCGTGGGCGATATCCATTTCACCCTTGTGGTTACAACCAATTTCGGCTATCACTGTTGGGGTTTGGCCAAGTAAATCATTCATATTAATCATCCTTTGAGTTAATTTAGTTTAAGTTCCATCAAATAAGCGGGGTATGAAGTATTTAATATCATATTCTACCGTATATATCTTTGTACCTTATAATATCATCCTCTCCAAAATAATCTCCGAGTTGTACTTCTGAAACCAGTAAAGTGTCATCTGATAACTTATTTGAAATTTTATGCTTGCACCCTTTTGGAACAAAAACATAATCACCGGGATATACATTTTTTACAGAATCACCTATTATTACCTCTCCACAACCTTTAATGATGACCCAGTGTTCTTCTCTTTTTTTATGTTCCTGGAGGCTTAATTCACCTTTTGGCAGAACCTTTATTATTTTTGCTCTTGTTTGTTCGTTTAAAAAAGTTGTTTTATAATATCCCCATGGACGATTGTATATCTCATGGTCCAATTTAGTTACATCCAGAGAAAAGAAGTCTGAGTTTAAATCATATATCATATCTTCCATAAGTAACAAGTGAAATTGTTTTTTTGTTATAATATTGATAAGTTTATAAGAAGAGTCCAATATTGGTAAAAAAGTAATTTTTCCGGATTTAAATTTTTGTGTTATTTCTTTGAAAGAAGAAGTAATGTATATATATTCAAAATCAGAAAATTTCACAGAATCTACATAATCATCTATTTTTGTTCCTTTTAGAAACCCTCTTCTAATATCGCCATCACTAAGAGTTCCAATCACTTTTTTTGAATTGTCAATTACAATTAAAAATCCTTGCTTGTTCTTATCTATTTTTTCTAAAGCAAACTTTATTTTTTGTGTTGGATATATCACATAAGGATATAATTTCATGAGGTTCCCCTTTCCATTTTGATACATATTATAGTGCAAAAGAATATAGTTCGATGCATTATATAAACCATTAGGTAAGTTTAGAAGTTCTCAAGATGCCTCTATAAAAGTATAATGAAGTGGTTAAGATCAAATTTGATGGGTTAAGCTTCAATCAAACTTTTATATAAACAGTAATTACTATAGTTAGTTTACATGACCCAATACCATCTTTTTGTCCGTAGAGTAGGACTTGTCGGCTTAACCCAATTAGTTGTAGGTTTACAAGGATTAATTCTGCTACCAATCCTGACAAAAAACCTTTCCATTGAGAATTATGGTATATGGGCCCAAATAATGGTAACCATTGGTATCGTTCCCCAAATTGCACTTTTTGGTCTTCCCTTTACCATGGTACGTTATATTCCTGCCATTGAAAATAAGAATGATTTGCAGGAAACATTTTATTCTATATTTAGTATTGTAATCTCATCAACTATATTCTCTTCAATCATGTTATATCTCTTTTCTGAAAAAATTGCGAATATATTATTTGAAGGAAACTTGCTGGTTGCACAGATATTGGTAGTTATTGTTTTCTTTGAATGTTTGATACTCTTTTTCATAAATTATCTTCGAGCAAAACAGTACATAAAAAAATATTCGACCATAATGCTGGCCAAGACCGTATTGGTGATTCTTATAGTTGGTTATTTTGTATTCAGTGGATATGGGATCACTGGTGCAGTATATGGTTTACTTCTTATTGATATTATATTATTTCTAATTTTAACAATCCTGATTTATAATGATGTGGGATTTGCAGTACCCCATTTCCATAATATGAAAGAATATCTCTATTTTGGAATTCCCACTGTCCCTAACAATCTGTCCAGCTGGGTGGTAAACTCCAGTGACCGTTATGTTATTGGTATTTTACTTGGTGCATCCTCTGTTGGTTATTATTCTCCAGGTTACGCACTTGGGGGGATGGTGAGAATGTTTGTCTCACCTCTCACATTCCTGTTACCTTCCATTCTTTCAGAAAATTATGATAAAAAACAAATTGTAAATGTCAAAAATATACTTGGTTATTCTTTCAAATACTTCATGGTAGTTGCAATCCCTGCAACATTTGGCTTATCGCTATTGTCCAAACCTCTGTTAACAATACTTTCAACACCGGAAATTGCAGAGAAAGGATATTTCATAACACCTTTTATATGTGCAAGTATGCTTTTATTTGGGGGGCGTGCCATAACAGGACAGATTATAATTCTTGAAAAACAAACACATATCGGCGGCAAGATCTGGACAATTGCTGCAATATTAAACCTTGTATTGAATTTCCTTCTTGTTCCTTATGTTGGTATCATAGGGGCAGCTTTTACAACCCTGTTGGCATTTGGTTTCAGTTTCCTAATAACTTTTATTTATTCCAACAAAATGCTTCCCTTTGATATGAGCCTGCAACCAATATTAAAGAGTCTATTTTCCTCTTCTGTGATGGCCATACCAATAATTATCTATGAACCAACAGGATTGCACAATATATTAATGATTATTGCATTTTGTGCTGCCATATATTTTGCACTTATGTATGCATTAAAAACATTTCGGGAAGAAGAAATCTTATTTTTTAAGTCCCTTATGCATCACAGATAAATCGACTTTCACTTCTGCGACAATCCGCCTAAAAACTCCGCTATCCTGGATTCCCAGTCTGGCTCCCAGAAATACGAGGAGTCTGCTGTAGAATACCCTAATTTAGGGTTCAAAATTGCATCTCTCAGTTCATCGCATGCAGAAAATTTGTATCCTATTGAATCCGGGATTAAATCATTTTGTAAGACAAAGATTCTTTTATTGCTGTATGCCATAGCTTCAAAGAGTGTTGTAGAATAATATCCCACGATTATTTTGGTTGATGCTATGAGTTCATGTATATAATCATAGGTCTTTATAACTATATTTTCAAATTGATCAAGTTGCTCATACCGTTCTCTAAAGGGCACTTCTCCGGGATGGAGTTTGAAAATAATTGTTCTTTCTGGAAACACTTCTGAAAGATATGTAGCAATTTTGACCATTCGAGGGGTGGCCGTGCCCTGGGATATTATTAGAATAGAATTGGGATCAACAGTACAATTCTTCTCATAATAATCTCTGGAACTATTAAAGGAAGGATTTCCAACAGTTACGACTTTGCTTGGTGTCTGGATTTGTTCGTTCCAGTATTTACCAAAAGTAAGAAAATAATCGGGTAAATACTCTTTAGCAATTAACTGTGCATCTCCTGCTGGATTATTATAGGCAGGGTGTTCTGTACCAACATAACCATGTTGTAATTCGACTGTAGTAATTCCATTTTCTTTTAAACTTTTGATTATTTCTCCATGTGTTGGATGATTGGACGCACAATGTATGAAAGCAATCTTTCCATCGAGCCGATCGCTAATTTTGTTAGTGTAGGATTTTATGTATTTTGTGCTGTGGAATCTTCGATTCAGTAGTTTATATAACTTTAGGTAATAATCCGGAATTGAAAATGATTGGCATACCAGAGACGTGAATTCTGCTATTTCCTTTTTGTATTTACTCTGCTTAAGTTGTAATTTTATCATAGCTTTTACTGCAGAGGAAAGCACAACAAAGTCAAATAGATATTTTTCTTCCTTTTCCCATGGTTGTCTGGTCTGGCCCTGAAAACTGCTTTCAAAAATAAGTGGTTTTGAAAAGAGGGAAAAATATGGTCCAAAAAAATAATCATTATACCTGCCGGATTCTGAAAGATACCTTTTGGTAGTGATGAACAGGGAGTCATAATCTGCTTTGTTTGCAATAAAAAAGAGCTGGGTTTTCAATGAATTGATTAGGAAACGAGGTTTCAAAAAATTAGTTTTATTGGTACCTGCGTGAGCCGTGCAATAACCTTTAGTCTTATTGTTAGCATATGTAAGAGTATTTGTTCTAATAAGAGGCCATAGATGAATGCCATTGATCTCATAATTCCATAGATTTGAGTTACTTTCAATTTCAATAAATTGTTTCAATATGCTGTTATTTGAAACCATGTGTCTTCACAATCCTCTGGTACGGCGGCATTATTTTAGAATTACTATCAAATTTAACACATATATTAGCCAAACACTTCTTAATTTCTTCATAAATGTGTAAGCCTCTTGAGTATTGAACTATGCTGCATGATGATTTGTGCCTATTAAAAAATTAATCCATTTTTGACTCATATTACCGAACATAATATCCGATGATTTCATTGTTTGTATATATCTTCTGTGAGTTATATAAACTTTCCAATGTATTATGTCCCAATACCTCATTTTTCGCAACAATTTGGTCATATCCCTCGATTCTGACATGAGTTCTAATTGGCCGATTTAACATATAATTTCGCCAAAGAAAAATATGTTTTTTTCTTTTGTGTATTTGTTCTTTGTTATTGAAAGAAGTTGTTAGGTTACGCTTGCTACCAGAATCACTTAGATAAACCCCTAAAACAGAACTTCCATATCTACTATCACTAAAAAAATTATCAGAAAATAGTGCCATAGTTTCTGCGGCCTGTATTTCAGCAGTATTGTACGTTGTGGAAATGGTGGAATCTTCTAACCATATTGGGCTATCCACATTTGAACCTGAAAAGGTACTGGCAGACATAAAAAATGCCATCATACAAAATATGGTTACTATAAATACTTTTTTCAAGATTATCTTGTTTGTCACATGAGATAACTGGATAATTGCAAAAGCTGCAAATATACTCACAATAAAGTATTCAAAAGCAAACCATCGACTTGGAATTATGTTCCTGATTCCAAAGAGTGGAAAGGCAAAAGTGATCCCAAACAGGATGATCATTACAAGAATATAATTAAAATTGATCTGGTTTCTGTATTTGTATGAAAGAGCCAGTAATGAACCCATGATTGCAAAGAAAAGGTAAAGTGATAATCCCAATGTATCTGCAAATCTTTCTATGAATGGAGGCAGAGTTGTAGCAATATCTGCAATTACTTCAGGCCTGTCTAGAAAATCTGCAACTCCGGTTACATAATAATGTAATGAAGACACTATCTTATCAAAAAAAGGTTTTCCTCCCTTGGAATACAAGGCTATAAACCAGTGCTGCAGGAGAGCCACAACTGATATCAAAAATAGACCATTGTAAAGAATCTTTCTGTCTTTTTCATACCAATAGTTATAGATCAAAGAACCCATGGCCAGAGCAAACATGGTTACTACAAATATAAATGAAGAAACAGCATGTGTAATTATCAAAGTAATCATCAGAAATATTGACATCGTTATCCATTTTGGATTGAAGTTTTCACTGAATATTTTGTATAATACATACATCAACAGATAATACAATATAATTCCATAAGAGGTGGTCTGGGGCGCAGACCCCCAGTATATGTGGAAATCACTGAAATTTACAAGTAGCATAGCAAAGAGGCCGATTTTTTCTCCGAAAAGTTCTCTGCCGACCAAATATACAAAAGTACTTGCAATAACAAAAGGAACGATAATGGCAAAATTGCTGGCATCTTTAATGGGTGCTGCAGAGACGATTTCCATAACTGCCGTTTGGATGTGCATAATTGGAAAGTAGAATTCTTTTTCTTGCAGAGACGCAATATTTCCTGATAAAGCAAGTAATTCGTTCATTTTGGAATGCCAGTATGTATCCACTCCGGGAATATAGCCAGCAAGCATATAGATGGAATATTTGATGTTGAATGAGAGAAGAATAATTTTTCCATACTGTATATAATAGTCCAGTTTGTTATCACTCAGATAGATTGAAAGAGCCAGTGCTCCGGCACAGAGAGAGAATATCAAAAAATAACTGAAAGGCCGATCTACTGAAGTGTTCCATATTATCAGTGAAAGGCTGAAAAAGAGCAGATATGCAATATCTAATATTCGTTTTTCATTGATGCTGGATTTTTGAACGTTGTTTGTAATGAGAAGTCTTTTCTTTAATATTATATACAATGCACAGCCCAAAGTAAGTGCCATGCCGATGGTTACCAGATGGATGGTGGGACTCATTGTATACAGAGAAATTATGAGTATCCCCAGTATAAAACCGACAATAGCCAGAATATAATCTATACTTTTTTCAAATTGAGGCTTAAACATTTAAGACTTCCAGATATCTCATTAGTTAAACTGTTTCATAAATTTCCGGTATCTGCTCCGCAATGTTATCCCATTGGTACTGTTTGGCATAATTTATAATCTTCTCTTCATCCCATGTCTTATCCAATGCAATCCCAATCTTCTTGGCCAGAGTCTGCGAATCACCTGCTTCAACCAGCAGCCCGTAATCATCGGAAGTTACGATCTCCTCACTTCCACCGTTGCGGGTAGCAACCACAGGTTTTCCACATGCCATTGCTTCTATTTGCACTACGCCAAAACTTTCACTTAAACTCGGCATTACAAAAACATTACTGGCATTCATCCAAACAGACAACAAATCTTCTGGGATGAATCCTGTAAGAACCACATGCTCATTAATATTTAAATTATCGATTTGTTTTTGTAGTTTATTTTTGAGTGGGCCGGAACCACCAATAACACATAATATATTGGGATTTGTTTTAGCAGAAGCATGAATTGCATCAGTTAAAAAATTGAAACCTTTCCTTTCAATCAAATTACCAACACTGAACAATAACTGTTTTTCCTGTCCGATATTTAACTTTTCACGACATTCAGATTTATCTAAAACTTTGTAATTTGAAGAATATCCGTTTGGTATCGAATATGTATTTGAATTATACGTTTTCAATAATGGAACATCTTTTTTGTTAACTCGTATCAATACATCATTCTTTTCCCATGCATAGTTTATAAGTGGATAGTTCATATTTACTTCTTTTTCAAACCAATCTCCATTTTCATGTATCGTTAGAACGCTGGCCACATTATATTTTTCCTTTAGTTTTGCAGAAATATATCCCGAGGGCCATGTCATATGAGCATGTATAATGTCAATATTCAATCCATTTCTTTCAATTGTATCAATAAAAACTTTCAACCGATTGTCAATTAGTATTTTGTTAAAATAGAATATTGGTATATAGTAACATCTTGGAAAAAATACTTTGATGTTATCATAGCTATAATCATGGCACATCTTATCTTTTTTATATCTTTTGAAACTATACAGGACTGGAGCAATTACATAGATGTTTTTGAAATAAGGACTTAAGGCAGCAATTTGATCTTTTACGAATTTCTCACCAATAAATGAATTATCTGAGTTTGGATATGCCGGAGTTAAAATCAATAAATTTTTTTGTTCATCTTCTTTTACGTTTATGTCCATTTATAATTCCCACCATTTATGCAGTTAGTTCAAATTGATTCCCATTTGAATCCTCCACCCGCCTTATATCAGCAGGCTCAATCCCGAATTCCCGGAACAATTTGTGGTAATACGGTACATTTTCTCACACAAAATTCACTATCTTCTTCAACTGCATCTCCTGGGATTCCTTCTGTAGGGGATAACTTTGCCATTGGTTTGCAAGCAGCCGTTTGTAGGTTGGATAGGAATTGCGGTCTCCCACCTGATGTGCAAGGATGAAGAGGTGTTTGTGGAATGTATTCATTGGCCATTTCTCCTATCCCTAAATACACCAAATCATCACATTTCTTAACAATATTTTTACAATCGATCACTGCCAGATTTCCCACAAATCCTGCTAAATCGAGAGACCTGAACTCCTCATGATCCGTAGCAAAAATAGTGGCGTCTGCTTCTTTCAGGGCATCTTCAACACACTTTTCTGAATAATATGTGCCCTTGCTGGTATCAATCGCCTCCACATAAGGGTCATATACTTTTGACATTTGCCCCATTTCCCACAAGTTCTTCAATGATCTTGATACTGGGAGATTCCCTGGTATCACCTATATTCTTCTTTGAAGTAACTATTCGATCTGCTCTGCCCCTTTGGCTTCTTCAACGGTATTATCGGTAGATCCGTCATTAATCACAAGAACTTCAACTTCGTCACAACAATTTCTAGGTATTTTTTTAATAACTGAAGCGATTGTATCTTCTTCATTATATGCAGGAATCATTACTACTAATTTCATTAAAATATCTTTGTAAAAATTTATTGAATAAGTCTATTTGTTTAGGTCAATTTTAAGATGGAGTGAATCCATGTTTCCTCTTATATATTTGTCATCTGCCGGCAGCACAGCAGCCACACTCGTCAGAAAATCACCGCCACCGTATTTAATGCACAATTGTTAATATTTACCACCCTGTGAAATATTTATATGGGGATTGGACTCATCGTATATAACTGTGTTGAGATACATCTAATTATTATTATAAAAAAGATATTGCTATCTAAATATTGCAAATTCCAATCATATTGAAATACATGTGTACACTAAATATATATTCCAAAAAGCACCTCCCACAAACCATGAACTCCCAAACAATCCTCATCACCGGCGGGCTGGGCCAGGTCGGTTCGTATCTGACAGACCGCTTCTGCACAGACAATAAAGTGATCGTGCTGGACAATACCTCTTCTCCCTGCCGACATGACGTGCCCGCAGGAGTACAGCTGGTAGTCGGGGATATTCAGGGCCCCGAAGCAGTGCGGCTGGTCGAGCAGGCCGATGTGGTAATCCATACCGCCGCCCAGATCGATGTCAACCGCTCCCTGGACCAGCCGCTTTTTGACTGTGAGAACAACATCCTTGGCACCCTCAACCTGCTTGAAGCCGCCCGACGGACCAGCTTAAAACGCTTTGTCTACTTCAGTTCGGCCGCCATCTATGGGGACACCATATACACTCCCATAGATGAAAACCATCCCACACAGCCCCTCTCCCCCTATGGTGTCAGCAAACTCACAGGCGAGCAATACGCCCTGATGTATCACCGCGCCTTCGATCTGCCCGTGGCAGTGCTGCGCCCCTTTAACATCTACAGTCCCCGTCAGGACCCTTCCAATCCCTACTCCGGTGTCATCACCAAATTCATCGAACGTTCAAAAGCCCAACAATCACCGATAATCTTCGGCGATGGGGAGCAGACCCGCGACTTCATTTCAGTGCACGACATAGTAAACCTGGTACAACTGCTGATTGAAAAGGACGAAGCCATTGGCAAAGTCTTCAATGCTGGCACCGGCACACAGACCTCGGTCAACCGGCTGGCTGAGATCGTACAGGACGTCTTTGACAGTGACCTGCCTGTAGAATACCAGAAAGCCAGAACAGGTGACATCCGCCACAGCGTGGCTGATATAAGTGCTGCTGAAGGACTGGGATTTGCCCCGAAAGTTTCCCTGGAGGACGGGCTGGCTGAGTTTGTGGCAAAAATGTAAATTTGAATAGATTATAAGGGTCAATGGATGGATATTTATATTTATAGATACCTATAGCATTCTATAGACAAATGTCACCACGTCTCTGCAATCGGTGTAAAGGAGAATCAAAATGGCAACTACTATCTGTGTGGATCCGCAAACAAAAGAAAAACTTAAAGTTCTAAAAAAATACCCAAAAGAATCCTTTAATTCTGTAATCGAGAGATTAACCAGGATGGCAATCGACGAGGATGAACTAAGTGATGAAGCTATTCAGGACATTGAAGAAGCTTTGGAAGACATCAAAATGGGTAGGACCTATAGTGAAGATGAGGTCAAGAAAGAGCTTGGTTTGTTATGAGTTACGACGTAATCTATACAAACAAATCATTGAAACAGTTAAAAAAACTATCTATAACTGTAAGTGAGAGCATAATCAGTTCAATAGAAGAATTGAAAAACGATCCCTATTGTAACATAAAAAAATTGAAAGGCATAGGTAAACAACCTCTATATTCTCACCGGGTTGGGGAATATAGAGTCATCTTGACAATCGAAAACAATAGAATGTTAATATTTATTGTAGAAGTTGGGGATCGTAAAACAATCTATCGGAAATATCAATCCTGAGATGTTTTCCTCCAGCTTCTGACAACACTCTTTAAGACAAGTACCCGTTGCTTGAGACCCCTTTTCATTTCAACTATCTCTCCGTAGTAGGGGTGTTCTTCGCTAATCTCCAAAAAATTGAGTTCAAAAAACCCATTATATATTTATTAACTAAATCATATACAGAACAATTCATTAAAGCAAAATCTGGAGAAACAAATCATGAAAAAGACTGTAGAAAACCTGTCAAAAGCATTTGTCGGCGAAAGCCAGGCCAGAAACCGGTATACAATATATTCAAAGGTTGCTAAAAAGGAAGGCTTCGAGCAAATAGCAGATCTTTTCCTTCTCACCGCCGAGAACGAAAGAGAGCATGCAAAATGGAGTTTCCGCCTGATCAATGAGTTGAAAGAGGAAAGTGGAGAATCCTTTGATGACATTGAAATTCAGGCTGATGTTCCGACCGACTACGGTACAACCGCCGAGAACCTGAAAGCCGCAATCAACGGTGAGACTTACGAAACCACCACCATGTATCCCGAATTTGCACAGACTGCTGAAGACGAGAACCTGCCTGAGGTCGCGGCAAGACTCAGAGCAATCGGCAAAGCTGAAATGCATCACAAAGAACGCTTTGAAAAGCTTCTCAGGGAAGTGGAAAATGAAACTGTTTTCAAAAAGGAAAAAGAGGTCGAATGGGTCTGCCGCAAATGTGGTTATGTACACAAAGGCCCGCAGCCTCCCGAAGAATGTCCTTCATGCGACCATCCCTACAATTATTTCGAGAGAAAGTGCGAAGAGTACTGATAGTTTTAATGAGGTTGCAAAACAATTGCAATCTCCTTTCCTTCAAATTTTTTGTGATAAAAACGCTGAATCAGTCTAATTTTTTGAAAAAGAGCAATCACACTGGAATGTATCTCATCCCTTAATCATATCTGCCAGATCAATCAGAATCACTTTCTCTTCCTCTGCAATCTCCCGCATCCGGGAAGTAAAACCTGCCCGGCTTATCAGGGCGAAATGTTTTTGGCCTTCAGGATGCCAGTCCACAAAGCCGCCCTTTTCTTTCAGGGAATAGTACACATCCGGTCCAACCTTTTGCTTCTGCCACTTGCATTCGCAGAACAGGATATCCCGGGATTCTGCGTTAAGGGCCACAAGATCTATCTCGTAATCATTTTTTCCCCTGGTAGCTGCAGCAATTTTGCCCCATTGTCTGCCGATCTTGCGAAAAGTGAAGGGCAGTTTGCCTGCTGAGTTGAGATGGATCAATGCCTCTTTGCCTACATCTTCAAAAGTCATCCCCAGAAAACGATCATAATTCTTTTTTATATCCTCCAGTGCAGGCACTACATTTCCCGGCTCCAGTTCATCTTTGTGAGGCAATACAAAACGAAACCAGAATCTCAGGAAATTATCCTCCAACTTGTAAATGGTCTTTTTTGTGGCAGGTTTGTCTGCAATCGGATGTTGTCTGCTTACAAACCCGAGTTTCATAAGCATCTTCAAGTAATAGGAAAGATCCTTGGGCTGAAGATATGCTCTGGTGGCAATCTCTGCAGGTCTGGATGCGCCTGTGGCAATAGCATGCAGGATATTCATGAAAGTTGCCGGCTCCCTGATCTCCTCCCGCAGCAGAAAATCGCTTTCCTCATAGAGCACCGCATCCGTGGCAAACACATTGTTTTCAAGATTTGCGACAAATTCTTTTTCCGGATCAAAGAACAATAGGTAATAGGGAATCCCGCCTGTCACTCCATAGATCTGCATGCATTCTTCCAATGATATATCCGGGAAAAATTGCTGAATATTCCTGAAAGGGATTGGTTTTGTTTGAATTTGGCCGGTGCGTCTGCCATAGAGGGGACTGGAATGGGCCAGGGTACTTTTTTCCATCATAGAAATCGAAGAGCCACACAGGATTAGATGAACGGGTCTTTCTCTGAGTATTTCGTCGGTTATCAACTGGAAGACTGAAGGAATGGAACCGTCCTGCTGCACAAGATAGGAAAATTCATCGATTGCCACCACCAGTTTTTCTTCTCTGTCCCACTTTTTGGCGATATACTCAAAGACACCGTCAAAGCCCTCCACACGGGGTTCGAAATCATCAAAAAAATCTGCAGCCCTCTTTCTAAACCTCTCGACATTGGAGGAGGTGCCCCTAAGGTCTGCCAGGAAATAGATATGCGGCTTATCCCGGATGTAATGTGTTATCAATTCGGTTTTACCAATCCTGCGCCGGCCGTAGATTACCGTGAAGGAAAATCCGCCGTTTGCATACTCTTTTTCCAGGGAATTGAGTTCTTCGCCCCGATCCACAAATTTACGAAACATGTTTATTATGATTGTGTTTCGTATATTGATAATGTTTGTGGCTGGAGATTTTTCTGAATCTGGAAAGAGTATTATCACTGATAAGTTTATATAGTGTCACTACACCCTGAGCGATAAAATGTCCAATTTTATTCACATGATATAAATAACATGTGAACAAATATACCCATAATGCTGAATTTAACTAAAATACAAATATTCAAACATCTAACTCATTCGAGATCCATATCCGAGTTATCAACACTTCTGAATCTGGATCATTCCACAATTTCCAAATCCATAAATTCACTCGTTGAAGACGGTTTTGTTGTAAAACAAAATCAAGGCCGGTATACCTACGTAACTCGTTCTGAATCACTGCATTCTAGGTCATTGGAGGATATCCTCATTGAATATCCTCGTCTGCCACTAAAAAAAATCCTTACAAATTCAGCACTACATATTCTGGCAGTTTTGAATAATTCATGTTCGATCAGTGATGTTGTTACAAAAACCGGATTGAATAGAAAAACGGTGGCATCTGCCATTGAAGAACTCACAAAATATGGAATAATCCTGCAAAAAAACAAGAAATATTTTTTTAGTGAACGGCATTCTTTTATTAGAAGATTTGTTGATAACTATTGGAAATATAGGACAAATAAAATCCTGAAAGAGATTTCTCCAAATGCTGTTTTGATCTGGCAAAGAGGGCCGGAATTTTTGTTCAAAATCGATACCGATTTTATTAATTCAGATAATCCGGTGAAAAAAGAATCGATACAACCTACTGCAATGAGTATATTTCCAAAATATAGTCTGAAGGTCATAAGTGACATGGGATATTATTTTTACAGTAAAAGAGATCTTAAAGTTGAAGATTACGTGCTTCACACGATCTTGATAGATCCCCATAGTTCAATATATAATTCTTATGCGTTGGCCCTTTACTTAAAAACAGGTTCTGCAGGACTGGTAAAATTTGGTAAAATGTATGATATGGAAGATCATGCTAAAATCCTTCAGGAATATTTACAGGATAAGGAAAAAAATAGTAGTTTTCTTCTTCCATGGAGCGAATTCATCGACTTGGTAAAAGATATACAATAAGGAGTGCATATACATGGTCTCAAAATTATTTGATAAACAATATTTACAAAAAGAATTTGAAAAACTCAATGAGGTATTGGACGAACATATAACCCTCTATCTTATTGGTGGTGGCTCAATGAGTTTTCAAAAATATAAAGCTGCTACCAAAGATATTGATGTCGTGGTAAGGTCTAACCATGAATTGGGTCTTATTGTAACAGCACTGCAGTCGCTAAATTATTTCATTCCTGTAGTTCGTGGTCCATACAAACAAATGGAAGCAAATTCGATACTCGAAAATACTGATGGGTTTCGATGGGATATCTTTGTTAATGTTATTTGTGGAGGACTTCGGCTGTCAGATGGCATGATAGAGCGTTCTATTCAACTCTTGAAAATGGAACATGTTTCTGTTTATATGATATGCCCGGAGGATATTTTTGTTTTTAAGTCGATAACAACAAGAGAAAGAGACCAGGAAGATATGTATTCGTTATTTAGCAAAGTTCTGGACTTTGATATAATAGAAAAAGAATTTTTCTGGCAAAACGAGCATAAACAAAATGATTATGCCTGGATGGCATTCTTTTTTGATGGAGTGGAAGACTTCTTTGATAAATATCATATAACTCATCCGATCGTTGCAAGACTGCATGACATTGCGGAAGAAGATATGCTTATCGGTTTTATCAAAGAAAGGTTGAGTATGAGCCCCAGGCAAATATCTGAAATTAGTGATGGGCTTGATCAAAATGATGTAGAGGTCATACTTGATAAACTTATTAAACAAGGGGTTGTGCTTAAGGATAAGCAGGGAATATTTTCATTGAAACCAGATGAAGGCCATGATCAAAATACAAGATATAGGTGAAGATATTTCACTATCTGTTTTTTGAAACTGACATACTTCCAAGACTAAAGTTTATAGACTTTCTCTGCTCCATGGTACTATCACTCGTATGTTGATTATGCGTGTGCATGCAAATATTTCTTTTATCTGGGAATATGGGATTATCACTGATAGGTTTATATAGGTATCACTATATAGTGATAGTTACAGATGAGTGCAGAAACTACTGATTGGAACAACGTGCAAAACCATATCCGCAAAGACCTGGATATTTCACCACAATCCCTCCATACCGACATCACTACTTTAAGCGAAAATATTGCAATGGATCTTCCTATCTATCCTGATCTAATAGTAGAAGAAAATAACACTATCTATTTTATTGGGGTTAAATCGAAAGCCACTGTAGACGTTATTGCAAGATTAAATCTTCTTCGGGATTTCTGTTTAAAAAGCAAATTCCCAAAAGAAATACAATTGGTTATTGCCGCCAAATCCTTTCCTGAACGAGAAAAACGGCTTATGGACCAATTGGACATCACCATGGTAAAACTTCCCTGGTCTATTAAACTCGCCACTGAAAAACAGTCCAAACCCAGCAACCATCGAATTACTTCGGCCAAATCATGGAAAATAGTATCCCGCCTTTTGAAAGAAAAGAAAACTTCAATCCGGCAGTTGGCAATTGGTGAAGATATATCGTACGGCTGGGCGCACAAAACAATCCAGGCACTTATTCAGCAGAATATTGTGAAAAAGGAAAACAACCGTGTAAGTATTTCTAATGTCGATAAACTGCTAAATGGTATTGCTTGGGAACGTCCTCTAACCAACCTTAAAAGTTGCGAAATCCAGATTCCCTTCAGTGAATCTATGCATGCAGCAAGGGAAATTACCCGGGCATTTTCAATGCAGCACAACATACCAGTCGGCTTTACTTCATACACGGCAGCTGCTTTGTATGCCGGTTACAGCGTACGTAATGATGCAGTTTACTTATACCTGAATGATGAGTATATAGATTATTTTAGAGAATTATTCGAATCCTCTCCGGCAAATAGTATAAAGGCGATAATCTATAGGCCTGACAGAGAAGTTTTCCAGAACACTCTGGAAATAGAGGGTGTTCGTATCGTATCTACTTCCCAGGCACTTCTGGATCTGGCAGGAATGGGATATTCTGCGATGGATATTACAAAAGCAATGGTTGCAAAATATGACCTCTTATGAGAAAATGTACCAGTGAAAGTTAGAGGAATCTGCAGAGCCCTTATCGGAGTATCTTTTCTCCCCATCCTTCTTAAAATAATAGTTACCCCGGAAGATTGTAGAAAGCAAATTCGCCATTCTACAACTCCCGGACTTTTGCTTTTTGTGGCAGTTCTAATCAATTTCTCAAAAATTTTATTGAACAATATATGTAACCTGCACTGACATCGATATCTTAGACTCTCCTGGCTCAATAGGTGTTGCCGGTTTTTCAGTAGCAGCATCCATTGCCACACTTTCCTCATAATATGTTCTTGGCTGTGTACCATCGGATATCGATGATGACTTAACACCTATGATCTCCACGCCCAGATTCTCAGCCAGGATTTCAGCTTTTGACGATGCGTCGGCCACAGCTTCAGTGATCAGGTCTTCATGTACTTCTTTCTGTTTTTCATCAGACACACTAAAAGAAATTCCTCCGATCTGATTTGCTCCTGCAGATGCAGACCTGTCAATAATCTCTCCGAGGATATCGAGGTTTGTAGTGGTAATCTGCACACTATTGGAAGCCGAATACCCTTCAATCGTTCGTGTGCTTTCTGCATAGTTGTACTCAGGTCTCACAGAAACACGTGATGTACGGATATCTTTCTCTTCCAGACCGAGACCTTTAAGTTCCTCGATAACCGCATTCATGATAGCTGCATTCTCCTGACTCGCTTCTTCTGCGGTGGTAGCCATAATCTCTGCACCAATGTTCAGGGTTGCAGTATCGGGCACAACCATCATTTCTGCATTTCCATTCATCTGCAGAGTATTTTCTGAATCTGTGTCTGATCCGCCGACCGATCCCGCATACAACGTGGCTGCCATTAGCACCAGGACTATTGTAAGTGCAATGGTGATGTAGTATAATTTATCTTTATTATTTTCCGGGGACATTTCATCCTCTCCTTTGTTCCATACAATAGATGTACCGGCAGGTATTAAAAAATTGTCTAAGGTTCGAGTTCGTTCGAAGTTACGTCAAAATAGACAGGCAGGGAAAAACCTGCTATGCTAAGGTATTCCAAATCCAGTTTCTCTGTGAAAAAGGCATTCTGCGACATCTGCTGACATATCCACCTGAACGTTAGTTGTGGAAATCTGTCAGGTTGTAAACATTCTAAACTTGCAAAAAGAATATAAATTTATAAAGGTAGCGTAAAAACCCTATGTCTTTCGCATCTCATCAAATCAGAGATTTAATGGAAGTTTCATTTCTTTGAAATGAAACGTTGGATATGTAAGCGTCACTTTTACCCTGATTATGGATGTATTGGGTAACTTTTTTGCTTATATTACCAATGGTTCCACCTTTCATATTCTACACACCGTGCATCTGGTACAAAATATATATAATGTTAAGTCCAATTGTTAATTGCATGCTGAAAGCCTACCGATACCGGATGTATCCTAACAAAAACCAAATTGAAATGTTCCATAAACATTTTGGTGCATGTAGATTCATCTATAACTGGGCTTTGGAAAACAAAATCAAATCCTATGAACAGGATGGAAAATCAATCTCAAGGTTTGACCTGAATAAAGGAATTACAATTTTGAAAAGAGACGGAGAGCACGAATGGCTCAAAGACGTTAATTCTCAGTCATTGCAGGGTGCTACTCTCAATCTCGATAATGCCTTTACACGATTTTTCAGAGAGAAAAGGGGTTTTCCCAAGTTTAAATCAAAGAAAAATCCAGTACAGGCGTACAGTGTTCCTCAGAATTACAAGGTTGATTTTGAGAATAATAAGATATACCTTCCGAAAATAGGTAACGTCAAGACTATTTTACACCGCCACTACGGAGATGGAGACCTAAAAACCGCTACAGTATCACGCACACCTACCGGAAAATACTACATTAGTATTCTTGTAGATAGTGGTCTGGAAACCCCGAAAAAATCGGAATTTTCGGAAAACAATACGGTGGGTATAGATGTAGGTATCAAGGATTTTGTAATAATATCAGATGGTACCAAAATCGCAAATCCATCGAATTTGAAAAAGTCAATCAAGAGACTGAAAGTCTTGCACAAACGTCTTTCACGAAAGCAAAAAGGTTCGAAAAACAGGGAAAAGGTTAAGATAGCAATCGCAAAACTTCATGAAAATATAAGCAATCAGAGACATGATTTTCAGCATAAATTAAGTTCCAGATTGATAAGCGAGAACCAAGCAATTGCACTGGAAACATTAAATGTTAACGGCATGTTGAAAAATCATTGTCTTGCTCAATCCATCTCTGATGCTTCATGGAGCTCTTTCGTGTCAAAGTTGGAGTATAAAGCACAGTGGTATGGCAAAACTATTTTGAGAATTGGGCAGTTTGAGCCATCGACTAAAATTTGTAATGTGTGTGGATATTACAATAAAGACCTGACACTTGCAGATAGGCAATGGCAATGTCCTGATTGTGGTGCATCTCATGACAGAGATGTCAATGCTGCAATCAACATTAAGAAGTTTGCCTTAAATAAACAGAATTTGATAGGCATTTGAAGCACCGTAGGAACTACGGGAAGAGCCTGTGGACTTGTGAACATAAGTTCAAAGAATGAAGCAGGAAGCACCATGCGTAAGCGTGGTGTAGTTCACCCTTTCAGTAGGTGTAATTTTTTGGGAGATTCTGGAATTCATAACCGATGAATTGGCATTGATGCTTGGAATAGACGCTTTTCTTGTGCAGCATGGTATTCATGATACAATGGATGACATGCTATTCAATTTGATAGGATCGATTGTAGTAGCTTTCTGGGGCACCGTCTATCTAAATACCCTCTCCTATAAAATCGCAGAATTGTTTGAGGAAAGATTTGGTATTAACAAACAATAATTTTTTTATTAGCACACCTTCCTCGATTACTGACATACTCCCACGACTAAAGTCCGTGGGGTTCTGTGGTTGACTGCTTTCAAGCCATTGCCACTTTAGGGGCATCAGTACTCCCTTCCAGTACATCACTTTCTGCACTGGATTGACTCATGCATGGAGATAACGCAATATTGAAAGCTGCATTAACATCCGCATGATCAATGTGTCCACATGCAGGACACTCAAATACTTTGCCATTCCTGTCTCCAATATGTCCACACCTGCTGCATTTCTGAGAAGTATATGCCGGATCGATATAGGAAACCGGTACTCCAAGCAGCCTGGCCTTGTATTCTATCATTGTTTGCAATTGATAGAAGGACCAACTGTTCAAGGAGTACATGAATGATTTCGCATGTTTGCGGTTTTTCCTTATGCCTTTAAGTTTTTCAAGTTTAATTCCGCTATTATTTGATTTGGCAGTATCAACAATTTTCCTGCTCATCTTGTGATTTAAATCACGAACTATTCTGCTTTCCCGATTTTTAATCTGTTTGACCTTTCTGTATTTACCCTGTTTCTGCAATCGCTTCCTGATATTTTTATATTTATTATGAGTGTGCTGTGCATGTTTTCCAAGTTTCAGTACCTTCCCACTATCAGGTTCACCAGCAACAACTACATGTCCTGTGGTATTCCTGTCCACACCCAGCCAGTGTTCAGGTTCATATTCAGTATTTTCAGGAATTGTTACAGAAACAAAAGCATATTCTTGATTGATTTCTATCTGATTGATTTTCTCAAAGTTACCGGGAAACTGATATTTGAGATTCAACTTCAAAGAAGAAATATAGATGATGTTATCTTCCTTAATCTGTATGCCCTGATTTGGAATAATCAGATTTACTCGACTGACTTTCTTTATTCTTTTATTCCGTCCATATTTCCTGATAATCTGATTGGATATGACAGATTTCAGCCCAAAATGCTTTACATCCCTGGAAGTTAATTTTGCAGAAGACGGTTTGTGAGCTACTACATATTCGGCTATTCTCCTTGCTTTCAAGAGTTGTCCGGAAAAGTCCCGATTATGCTTGATTTTGTAGGTCAATATCATACATTCTTCTGCTGCTCGATATATTTTTCAACGGATTTTTGCGAAATATGTCCAACCGATTCACAATAATAACTTCTTGTCCAGAGTGTAGGCAACCTCGATTTGAGTTCAGGAAACTCTTGTCTGAGAATCCTTGAACTATAGCCTTTTAATTGCTGAACTATCCAGTGTGGACTTGCTGTAGGCGGGGATTTCACAAACAAATGCACATGATCTGGAAGGACCTCCATCTTTTCTATTGTTATCCCGATTTCATAGGCTTTTTCTAACAACAGTTCCCTTAGTCTGTTTTGGATATGTTCTTCGAGAACTTTTCTGCGATATTTGGGACACCATATCAAGTGATACCCTATATTGTACACAGTTGTCCTACTACAGGTCCATCTCTTTGTTGCCACAGTTTAGTATATGCTCGACAAATATATAATGCTTTTCCCACATATAGATGCAGTGCATAACAGGAAGCGGGACACGATTCATCCCATGAGTGAACTCATGGGCTTTCTCTGCCCCTGCACCCCGTCACTCGTAAAAAATAGAAAAGAGATCTTAAATCAAAATTTGTAATTAAGATCTCATTCAGTTGATTCCGGTTCAGTGGTTTTACGATCATCAATATTTTTGGGATCCCGTACATCCCGGCCGGTTTTTCCCATGTACAGGAAAGTCCACCATAACGTGAATACTGCAGGTATTACGACAACACTCAGCACAGTGCTTATGATACTCCATATAATTGAAAGATACTCAAACGAGGCAAATAATGAACTAAGAGAATTGAGTGCAACAACCACCACAATAGTAAGTAACCACAATATCACAACAGCGGCCTTGTTATTAAGAAAGAACCTGTACCCGGTCTTTAGAGCCTGAATCGGTCCGAGATTGTCAACAACAAGTGCGTAGTAGGATACTGCTAATATGATGCTTACTGCGATACCATAAATAATCCAGAGCAAAAATCCAGCACCGAGTACTAACAGATTTTGCATTATCGCATCAGGGTTGGTAAGGTCGCCTACCTGCAAAATACCGGGTAGGACAAATACAACGCCTGCCAGTATTATCAGGTAAAACAATATCTGCAACAGGAAGTAATTGAAAAAATGTGCTTTCCCGGAATCGATCATCTCTTCATAACTGGTCCTGCCAGTTAGTGCTACATCTTTTGCCATGCCGATTGCACCGGCTGTAAAGAACACCTCTATTAAAGAGCTGATTATCAGCAATATTGCAAATCCCCCACCTAAGTACATAATATGTGGAGTGATTGCTTCAATAATATCGCCCATGACAGGGTCGGCCATCAGTGGCGCTACAGATGGTACTACTGCTGCTACAAACAGAAGCATGTAAGCTATCCAGATAATACCTATTATGATAACCGACAGAATGAAAGGAACTGATATCTTCAAATTCTTAGTCCAGGCAGTAAAGCCCCGGTTTAGTACTTCTTCTATGGTTATTGGCATTTGATCCCCTCTTTGTAATCAAACATATAGAGTTGTGCATTTATACATATCTTTTGGATGCTGATGGGATTCATCTCTTTGAAACAGGAGAATCCTTCCGTAAAGGAGGAGTATTTGACATAAATCGGCTCATAAATGAAAACAGCCACACTTATATAACATAACTAATATTTTTGTATCATCATTAGGTGAACGGGATCGGGCTAAAACATCATTGTACCCCCAATACATCACAATCCCCTCTATTTTATCCGGTCCCTCCATCCGCTCATACCACCCTTCCTCCAATCTCATAACCTATCAAGTTAATATTAGGTGTATATTAATCATTTTTTGTGATATAAATCCTTGCAATTATTTGCTGGCTACCACACAATACAGATGCTGCCTGTCCGACAGTACATATCTAAACAAATTTAGTTAGCATAAGGCCATTTTTTTGGTATACTCAGGCATTAGTTCCTTTGCGGATGTCAATGTTGAAAATTGCTTATCGACCCAATCCATGGATTGAGCTAAAACCTTTGGGCTAATGTTTTTACTTTCTTCAAAAACACCAATAGAATTAAATGTGTATCCCCATTCTTTGAAGGCCAAACATGTTATGATAGCGTCTTTGCACCTGTAATCGCCTGTAAGTGCGAAAATCAACAGTGGCCGGTCTAAATCGACATAACAATCGACAACATAGTTGCCGTCTGGGTCATGCTTTGGCTCACTATAACTAAAAGTACATTTATCTCCAAAGGTCTGTTTCATATATTCCTTAAAATCTTCCTTAAATAAAGAGGATATGTGCTGTTTTCTGATGAACGATAAATCTGTTATTTTTGTAAGTGCCTGTATGAAACTAAAAAGAGAATCCCCATATTGTTCATTTTCAATTCTAATAATCAGTTCGCCATTTCGGTCTTCTATATTATGCGTTTCCAATATATTATTGAAAAATGAACGTCTTTTTCCTTTTGTAGAGGGGATATCGAGATCATAATATGATAAATGCATTAAAGTATGACCTTCATCTGTAAAGTGCCAACCGCCTTCATCTTTCTTTAGCACTATTACAAAAGAATCACCATCATCAAATCCAAACGGAGTATCTACTACGTATCGTTCTTTTCCTTCCTGGAAAATCTCTAACTCCTGGCACACGGATTCCCGTAGAGTCTTTATCAGATCCGTTTCCATGTTTAACACTCCGTTTCAATAATCATATATTGTTTTTCCTTCTATTTTTATGTTGCAATCATCCAACATGACGCTTAGTGCATCGTGCCAATTAGAATAGGTGAATGCTTCTTCCGCATATCCATCAATATTATATCCACTCTTTTGATAGCGTTCTGTTGCTTTGTGTATATGGTACCCACGAATTTTTTCCTTTTCAATTTTATTCTTGTGAGTATGGTTTTTACCGTTGTATCGTCTCAAAATATACCAAAATTTGCTTTGTGGTTCTTGATACATCAAAATAACTGAGAAGTCAAATGGGTTGTTATCATTAACACGGATGCGGATTTGGAATCTATTTCCATTAGAGGAAGTTAATGGTAGATCGTATTCCTTGTACTGCCTACCTTTTTTCAATATTGGTCGAATATCTTTTACGGACAACGCCGAAACTGGTTTTGTTTCACCAATCAGAGATTGTATTTCATCATCATTTAACATTATCCCGCATCCTTAAGTGATGGTCTCCTGACTTGTATCAAATTCTTTCAAGCCCCTTCCGTTAGGGTGCAGTTGATTTGCAGCCAAATTAAGGACTATGGGTAAATTTGTTCACATGTTATTTATATTAAGTGAACAAAAATGGACATGATATATGTCCCTGTGCAGTTATGGAGGCCCTCACCTGCTATAAGCAATCCTGTCAAGTTGCCGGGAAACCTCGGGCTTATAGTAAACCTCTCCGCAGGTCTCACAAACGTAGGCAGGCACTCTCAAAGAAACACTTTCCCCATCCGCTTTTTTGACTTCCACTTCGGTGTTTTTCTCAACCAGTTTCCCCTGACAGAAACTGCAATTGTCCGGTAACATGTTGATCCGTATATTCTGAATTGTCCAAATAGTCTTTGTCTGGAAGGTATTTTTGGTAAACCCACATCGTCAGTTTCTAAGGCTTGATTTCATACATTATTGTCTGGACAATAAATGTTGTGACAATAATAAGTGAATTCATTAATAGACATGCAGACCTAATTTGGTCCAATACAAATATTTCTGGAAGTTTGTCGTTTATATACGATAAAAAACCGCATATTTGTCGAACACAGTCGATAAAATTATAATATATGCAGGCAAATTAATCTATAATGGATACACGGGTCAAACTCAAAAAGGCAATTGTCGAATGGCAGGAAAGGGAGTTGCCGCCGTTTCAGCAGAGGGCATGCAAAACTAACATAGATGCACCCCATATCAATGATATTATAGGCGTGCGCCGCTGCGGCAAGACCTATTATATGTATCAACTGATTTCCGAATTGCTTGGACGAGGGGTACCCAAAACCAGTATTCTCTACTTCAATCTTGATGATGACAGGCTCCAGCCTCTTAAGGGAGACGAGTTGGCATTATTGATAGACACTTTCAGGGAACTTTTCCCGGCTTCTGAGGAAGACGTATTATATCTATTTCTTGATGAGATCCAGAACTTTCCGGGATGGGAAAGATGGATGAAAGGAGTTTATGATAGGCGGAAAAACGTCAAACTCATAATAAGCGGCTCCAATGCATCCCTGCTTGCAAAGGATGTCTCTTCACGCCTGACAGGCAGACATCTGACTACCCGGATGTTTCCTTTCAGTTTCGCCGAATTTCTTCGCAGCCAGAAAGTAGATTTTGATATCGAGACATTGCCGTTCTCAAAAAAGAATGTTGAAATGAAAACTAAATTCAATGAGTATTTAAGGAAAGGAGGTTTTCCGGAAGTTATATTCTATCCCTCAATTGACCATAAAGAATTGTTGCAGTCCTATTTTGACGACATCATCTACCGGGATATCATTAGCAGACACAGGATACGCAATACCCGCATATTCAATGAACTTGCACTTTTTTGCATATCAAATATCGCCAAACCCCATACCTACAACTCGCTGCGCAAATTGTTTGCCAGTTATACATCCCTGAGTACCGATGCCCTGATCACCTATGTCTCTTATCTTGAAGACGCTTTCCTGTTGTTTACTATCAATCATTATGACGCATCCCTCAAAAAGCAGATAAACAAGCCTAAAAAACTATACTGCATAGATACTGGCTTGTTGAATGCAGTTTCATTCCGATTCTCAGATGATCTTGGCAGGCTGTATGAAAATATAGTTTTCATTCAACTTCTAAGAAGTGGCGAAGACATCTATTATTGGCAAGACCAAAAAGGATTGGAAGTAGATTTTGTTACAAAACAGGGTTTGCACCCCACAAGTTTGATCCAGGTAAGTGTCGACATCTCAGATCCTGATACAAAGCAGAGGGAAATTCAGGGATTACTTTCGGCAATGGACCATTTTGGTTTTCAGGAAGGAACTATAATAACGGCTGATCTTTTTGATAGTGAAGATGTAAACGGCAAAATAATCAATTATGTACCTCTGTGGTACTGGTTACTTGAAACGGATTCTGCAAACATTTGATGTTCACTGCCAATTCCTATTTCCCCTGTACCATCGCACAACACCCACCATGCAGATCATGATCCCGAAAATTTCCGATACAAAAACCATCGATATGGCCGGATCATAGCAGTTGTCGAACACGTGCATCAGGTAATCCAGAAAACCGCCTGCAATCTCATCGGCCGGGAAACTCCATCCCATAAACGGCCAGAACAAAACCTCGGGAGTCTGCCACATCGAGTCTTCCAATAAATGCAAAACTGCTGCACCGGGCAATACCAATAAAAAATCTGCTCGCCACTTCTGCCATATTAAAACAATAATGAGGCAAACCAGTATCCAGAATATTAAGGTATGGGCAAAAACCCTGCCGCTTGCCAGGGAATCCGCCAGCAAAAACCGGCCCAGCGGTTTATCGATCAGGTCTGGCAGCAGCGCTCCGACCGCCACAAATCCATAATTGACTTTGCCCTGCAACCTGGGCAGCCATTGCTCTGCCAGATAGAAGGCAAGTATAGTTAATCCCAGGTGGCCAAACACAAACATTGGTTGTGGAATAATCGATTGATGTGTTCAAGGTTTCGGTTATTTGTCAAATTTGGAGCAGGAAAATATCCTGCTCAATTTTAACGATTGCTTTTTTGTCTGGTTAGCAGTGCTGCACCTGCAATGATTGCTACCGCAAAGAGAGCAGTAAATCCAGGTGTCTTAGCACTTTCCTCTTCAGAGGCAGGTTCATCTGCTACCTCTTCAACTTCACGTTCTTCCGGAATCACTTCTTCGATCGCTTCTCTTTCATCTCCAATAATGCTGAATAAAGAGAATCCGGGTGTATCAGCAACAAAATGCAGGAACTTATCATCCTCTCCAACCTTGTTGCTTGGAAGGTCCTGCCATTGTCCGTCATGGAATCTGGCCATATGTATTGTTGCAGGATCGATATCATTTTCCTTTATCCAATTCCAACTAACTTTAAAATCAATTAGGATGTTATCAGCATTATCTTCGTTGATAGTACCCTCGCTACCTACGCTCATGCTCAGGACCCGGTAGGATTTGCCTGAAGGCTCATCGACATCATCGGGTTTCTCTTTCAGTACCTGTACCTTTGCGACCACATTGCCCTCGTTATCCTTTGCATCAAAACTGATGCCCATTACAGGCCCCTCACTGTCTGAGAAATCATACTTTACATTTGAGCCGCCAGTTACTGACTTTATATTAGAATTAGTTATATCAACTGCTTCTGGGGGTATACTTGGGCCCACAGATGTGCGGCCATTGGAATCTTGTTCTGTGGTTTCAGCAAATGTATCAGATGTCGATGAAGATTTTGTAATTTCTTCCCATTGCAGTACTAATGGTCGAGTATCAATATTTCCTGAATCAATGGTATAGTTTAAAGTGTCCCCTATTCCATCTCCATCGGTATCATTTCCGTCATAATCTCCATAGTAATTACCCAGTTTGCTGGTGTACTCTTTACCTTCATAACTATATGTTATATTATCGGGAGAAGTCCAGTAATTGGGTGGTCCCATTGATTGGATATTGCGCTGGGTATTATTTGCAATTGTGTTCTGATAAAAAATATTAGATGCACTTTTTATCAGATTAATTCCAATACTATTAGTTACGATTGTATTACTTTCTAATGTAGACCCAAAACTACTATAAATTTTGATTCCACTGT
The DNA here is from genome assembly GCF_001889405.1 of Methanohalophilus halophilus. NCBI lineage: Archaea > Methanobacteriati > Methanobacteriota > Methanomicrobia > Methanosarcinales > Methanosarcinaceae > Methanohalophilus > Methanohalophilus halophilus. Next base: position 583,099 of record NZ_CP017921.1, on the reverse strand, counting down.
CAGTATTGTTCTCTATCGTGTTATGACTGACCTCATTATCACTACCAGATAGTATTACACCATTTAAAGTATTGTCTTCTATAGTATTATTGTGTAATACTCCCCGATTATCATTGAAATAAATTCCATTACTGTTGTTTTGTACTGTATTATGTTTCAACTCATTGAAACTGTTAGGATAACTATAACGATTAGGACAGATACCATATTCTCTATTATGTCGTACAGTATTCATTTTCATAACATTATTACTGCCTGAATATGAGATCCCATTAGCTTTATTGTATTGTATAATATTATTTACTAAGATATTACTATCGCCTCTGAAATAAACAGCATTCTCGGTATTGTTTTGTATGATGCTGTTATTCAGGGTATTATTCAAACCGTCGATATCTATTCCATATCTACCATTATCCCTGATAGTACTATCATTGATGATATTACTCCTACCTGAAAGTGCAATGCCATCTGCAGCATTGTTTTGTACTACAACGTTATTCAAGATATTATTCAAACCTCTGGTGTCGATTCCAAATCTACCATTATCCCTGATAGTACTATCTATGACAGTATTATTGTCACCCAATATTTCAATCCCACTACTGCCATGCTCCACGATTGTAACGTTTTTTAAGATATTATCCTGGCCCCGGAGATGAATACCCTCATAAGAATTGTCCCTGATGGTACAATTATAAAATCTTGTATCGTTTGTCTGGTGCAGATATACTCCAGTATCTGTATTCTCTATTTTCATATCTTTAAAAGTGATATTGTTGCATTTTAACAGTATTACCTGTCCTGCCTTATCAACAAATTCACCAGTTACATTTTTCAGATATACAAGGGGTTTATTATTGACAGTATTATCTGCTATAATATTGTCAAAAGATTCTAAAAACAAGCCATCTTCAGTAAATTCATTATTCTTCAAAAGATTATTCGAACCAAAAAATCGTATGCCATAGTCAGTATTATTTCGTATGGCATTATTCTTGATAGAATTATTCGAGCAATCTTCTCCAACAATGATTCCATACTGAGTATTATTGTGTATATTATTATTTATTAGTGTATTATTAGTACTGCCCACAGTGGCTTGATAATATTTACCAATTGAGATTCCACTGTAGGTATTATTATGCATATTGTTATTTATTAGCGTATTATTGCTTCCCACATGAGCATCAGAAGATGTATGAATATTGGTACCATGGCCTTTATTGCTGTATATATCGTTTTTATTTAACGTATTATTAGTACTCGCAATGTAGACACCATCATCTTCATTATAACATACTGTATTGTTTTCCAGTAAGTTATTCCTGCTTAATATCCAAATTCCAAAAAAGCTGTTGTATTGAACTGTATTGTTTGCTATAAAGTTATTATTGCAGGAACCTGTGATGGCGATTCCATGCCAACTATTGTATTGAACTGCATTGTTTATTATTGAATTATTGCTGCTGGTGGAAAGAGCAATCCCCTGTCCATTATATTGTACTGTATTATTTTTGATTGTATTATTAATGCCTCGAAGATATATTCCATTGCTGTCTGCTCCAGTTATCCTGAAACCTTCCAATGTAGCATTGTCGGATGAGATTTGGATTGTATAAAATGAATTTAGGCCATCTATTGTTGGTCTGTTTCCATGGATTTTTAATTCCAAATCATCTATATCGATATTTAAAGTTCCATCATAGGCCCCTTCACCCACGATTATTGTGTTTTCATTCGTGGTAGAATTATCGATGGCCCTTTGTACGGCTATTGTTTTGAGGCCGCCATCTATTTCTTTATACCAACTGCTGGTGGTATTGTTATAATAAAAAACTCCAGATGAATTTCCCATCCAGAGTCCTTTAATTGTTCCTGTATCGTTGATAAGCAATATTTCCTGGGGATTGGGTGTATAGTCATCGGGATACGAATCAATTTCGTAATTTGGGAGTGCATATGTAATTCCAGAAAGTAGTGTTATAATTGTGAATAGCAAAATAAACATAATTGAAAGTTTCAATATAGTTTGTTTTCTTGATAATTTTTCTATTTTTAACATTGGTGCCCCTTCTTCAATCATTATATATCTTTGCAAGTATACATAAATATAAATCTAATTTTTGTACAATCCTTGCCTTATAGGTTTGCATACCCATGCCAGTTTCTATATAATTGACACTATACATTTATGCTTATTAAAATCTCATACTTTGTTTTCAAACACAGAATATACTAATGTAATTATATATTAACAGAGTTAACTTCAGGTGAAGAAATAGAGGCTACAAAATGCAAAAATCAAAGATATTGAACATACTATTTTTTACATTAATCTTCATTGTATCTATGTCAATTATTCCTGTTAACGCAACAGATAATATTAACAAATCATCATCGGATACACAAATATCCATATCACCTCTAAATCCTGATTTTGTTCAATATCAAGAAGATCTGGACCAAAGTAAAGCTTCCACAAATACAGTATTCACCTCAAATAAGGTATTATCAGGAAAATCTTACGAGGACATCTCTTCTGAAAATATGGACAGAATGTTGGATGAAAATGAAGTTACAGACCCATCTCTCCATTCTCCGGGTCTTATGCCCTCTCCTATAGATTTCTCTTATATTTCACCTGTAAATACAAAAGACCTGTTGGCAGATGAGAAATATGCAACGTTGTCTTTCTCCGCCTCAGGTTCAGTAACATATCCATCCCGCTATGACCTCAGAAAAGAAGGTGGTGTTACTCCTATACGCGACCAGGCACTCGCGGGAAGTTGCTGGTCGTTTGCATCTTATGGAACCCTGGAATCTTATTTAATTCACAATAAATCAGAAAACTGGGATTTTTCCGAACAGCATGTGAAAAACACGCTTGTATCCTCCTCCCCGAATGGGTTTGATCGCAGTGAACATGATGATGGGGGAACCACTCTGATGGCCCTGGCCTATCTTGCAAGATGGGACGGCCCGGTTACCGAATCGGATGATCATTACGCCTCCCTGTCATCGGAATCGTCTGCTGATGTAGTTGTGGCAAAACATGTACAGGATGCTTTTATTTTTCCGCAGATAAATCATACAAACGATTTGTTCAAACAAATGATAATGGATTATGGCGGTATTTCAGTAGCCATCCATGATGATCAATCCGCCTACTTCAATGCAGAGAACAATGCCTATTACTGTTATGAAGAAGACAAAATGCTGACCCATGCGATAACTCTGGTAGGCTGGGATGATAATTTCAACAAGACTAAATTCACTCCTGCTGCACCGGCAGACGGTGCGTATATCATCAAGAATTCTTGGGGGAATAACTGGGCAGAAGATGGTTACTATTACGTCTCCTATTATGATAAGTCGATAGGCAATAAAGATCAAATGAATGGAAGTGAATCCTATACTACAAACTATGTTATAATGGCAGAGAATGTCAGCAATTATGATCATATCTATCAGTACGATTTGCTTGGCTGGTGCTCAAACACCGGATTCAACAACAGTACGGCCCTGGGGGCAAATGTCTTTACAGCCACAGCAAACCAGACACTTGAGGCTGTGAGTTTTTATACTGTGGATTCCAATTCGTATTACAACATTTCAGTATATCTCGATCCTGAGAACGGGCCGGTAAATTCTTCAGGTCCGGTTGCTGTAACAAATGGCACTATTGCTCTGGCGGGTTATCATACCATAGACCTTGACCACAATGTATCCCTGCCTGCCGGTCAGAATTTCTCCATCGTTATCAATTTCACCACACCTGAATACACTTACCCTGTCGCTATAGAAAAAGTCATAGATAGGCATAGCAGTAATGCCAATGCTGAATCCGGCCAGAGTTACTTAAGTTCCAATGGCAGCAACTGGACGGATATCTCAGCTTCTGATATGAATGTGTGCATAAAGGCTTTCACTACAGAATCCAGGCAACCCCAATCTAATTTTGTTGCTGACAAAAGATATGTGCATATAAACCAGTCGGTAAAGTTCCATGACGCCAGTCTCTATTCCCCTCAACTCTGGCAATGGGATTTCGGGGATGGTAATACATCAACACAGCAAAACCCGACTTATTCCTATGCAAGTCCTGGGATCTACAATGTTTCTCTGAATGTATCAAACGAATTTGGTAGCAATGTTACTGTCAGGGACACTTTCATCCATGTACTCAACAGCACCATCACTGTCAACAGCAGTGGAGGAGCGGACTTTAAACTAATTCAGATGGCCGTTGATGCAGCTTATCCAGGAGATGCCATTATTGTTGAGCCGGGAAATTATACAGAAAGAGTCAGTTTCAGGAAGGATAATCTTACTCTCAAATCTTCCACAGGCAATCCGGAAGATGTCAGGATAACGTCTCCGTATCCATATTCTAAATTTAGCAATGTGTATAATAATGCAGTCTTTATAATGGCAGATAATATCACGTTGCAGGACATTAATGTTACAGGTGGGTTTTATGGATTTCTTGCTTCTTCTTCAAATAATTGTACCATAATAAACTGTACCTTTACTGATAACGGTCTTGGTATGGTACTTGATTTATCATCCAATAACAACCAAATAATCAACTGTACCTTCGAAAAAAACATAGCAGGTCTCGTGTTATCAAATTCGGCTGATAACTATCTGGCAAATAATTCTATCAATAATAATTTGTTATACACTTTTGATATGGATTCGAATCCAAATTATGTCGATACCAGTAACACCGTGGATGGCAAACCCATCTACAGTCTTGTCGGCAAATCCGATATTGTAATAGATTCTGATTCGAATGCAGCCCTTGTACATCTGGTTGATTGTACCAATATTACTATAGAGGATCTTGAATGCAGAAACCAGAGACACGGGATCTATCTGTATAATACCACCGATACCTGCATCAGAAATTACACTTCTATCCAAAACCTTTATGGTATATATCTGGGCAGATCCCGGGACAACATCCTGTCCAATTCCACCGTAAATGACAGTAACAAAATTGGAATATACATTACTGATTCCGTTGATAATCTGATCTATAACAATTATTTCAACAACACCAACAATATCCATATTTCAGCAGGAACTTTCAATGAATGGAATATAACAAAGACAGCCGGCAGAAATACCATAAATGGATCCTATCTTGGAGGCAATTTCTGGGCAGAACCGGATGGTACGGGTTGGAGTCAGGTTGAATATTCCATAGTAGATGGCTTCTGTCAACCATACAATATCACAGATGATGGCAATAATACTGATTGTCTGCCCCTGACAGCAAATGCAGAAAAACCTTCAGAACCCAAAGAGCAAGAAGTTCAACCTTCCGACAATGACGGTGTGCGTGTCCAAAAAGCTGCAGGGACGGCATATTCTTCCAGCACCGTTGAACAAGATATCGACACTCGTTTTGTGGGAATAGATGCCGAAGTTCGATATACGTTCAATGAAGACAGTACACCTGTAACTGAGATTCGTTTTAATGCAGGGAAAAATGAAGGGTATGTAATGGCATCGGTCAGTCTGCTGGATGCAGTACCTGTAGATATGGACGGGCCTGCGGGCAAATCCTACATGATAATGGATATCAATATGGGTAGTGAAGATTTATTTTCAGAAGATAATGCAACCATAGAATTTCAGGTCAGCAAAGAATGGGTTGACGAAAACAATATCGATCCGTCCACAATCCGTATGACCAGATTCCATGACGGGCAATGGCAGGACCTTCCAGGCAATCAGGTTGAAGAAGATGACGAATATCTTTATTTCAATGCCAGGACATCTGGGTTTTCAGTTTTCAGTATTGTTGGAGATGAAAGAGAAGTGATTGAAGAACCGATTGCTGAGGAGAATGATGTTGAAGAGGTAGTAGACAAACCTGAGGCTGAAACTGAAGACGATAATGCTCAGGTGCCCGGATTTTCTGCCATTTTTGCAGTGGCATTGACTGCAAGTGCAGCGTTTGCAATGCGAAAGAAGGAGTGAAAGAATAGGAATTATATCACTACGAGGGGTGGGGTATGTGTCAATTGTCTCATTTGCCCTGCCCATTTAACGGGTCTGTGTTTAGCTGTAGATGACTGTCACATAACTCTGAGGACATAGGCATTCATCAGATAAATTATATTTAAAGTAAGTGTATTAAAAGACACTATGCTTAAAAAACTCATTTTGTTATCTGTTATTATCATTATCCTGTTCAGTACAGCAGTACTGGCCTCAGAAAACAACCCTGAGATCACCTCTGCACCGTTAAACCCGGAATTTATTGATTATCTGTCCGGTTTACAAGATTCGGATTCTAAAAACACAATAATGGACACCTCTGCCGACAGCGAAGAATATCCACTCGGTCTAATACCATCTCCTGTTGATATGAGCCATCTGCAATATTCAGAGACAGACAGTAAGTATCGCCTTTTCACATCTCTACCCTCTTCCTATGACCTGCGTGAGGAAAACCGTCTCACACCAGTACGGGATCAGGGGGAGACCGGCTCATGCTGGACGTTTGCAACATATGCGTCCCTGGAATCCTGTACCTATGATGAAGGCCCCTATGATTTTTCCGAGAATCATATGAAAAACATCCTTTCAAACGAAAGTCCTACCGGTTTTGATTTTTCGCAGGGAGGTAATATGTTGATGGCTACGGCTTATCTGGCATGCTGGAGTGGTCCTGTCAATGAAACTGATGATCCATACAGTGACACATCCAGTTTTAATGATTACACAGATCCAGACAAACCTGTAGCCGGGCATATTCAGGAGATAATATATCTGCCCAAGCGGCTTAATTTTACAGACGAGGAGTACCGGGTTTCTGATGATGATTATCTCAAAGAAGCGGTAATGAAATATGGAGCGGTTTATTCCTATTTCATGGTGAACATGGGTGCTTTTGCCGATAATTATACAACCTACTACTATAATGAATCTGCATATGATGGGGGTCATGCAGTGGCTCTTGTAGGCTGGAACGACTCATTCCCCAAAGAAAAATTCAATATTAATCCTCCAGAGGACGGAGCCTTTATTCTCAAGAACAGCTGGGGCACAGAGCTTGGAGATGAAGGATATTTCTACATATCATACTATGAAAAATCATTCAATGATCATTCAGGCCATCCGGCAGTTTTGATTGCCACCGAAGATGCAGACAATTATGACAGCATCTATCAGTATGATCCTCTGGGTTATACGGATTCCCGCGGGTTCTCTAATTCTACAACAGTCCACGGTGCCAATGTTTTCCAGACCGTATCTGAAGAATATCTGGAAGCGGTCAGTTTCTATACCACAGATACAAATGCGGTTTACAATGTAAGTATATATACAAACCTCTCGCTACCGACTCCTGTAGGGCAAACCCTGCTGGCACAAACCAATGGTACCTTTGCAAATGCAGGCTATCATACGATAACCCTTGACACACCTGTACATCTTGAAAAAGGACAGAGATTTTCGATAGTCACAAAACTTTGCAACCCCGAGTATGAATATCCTCTGGCAACAGAATATCCCGAATCCAATTATTCAAGCAGGGCTTCTGCAAACCCGAACGAGAGTTTTATGAGTTTTGATGGTTCCAACTGGACGGATGTGGGTGAACTTAATGATTCGAATGTATGTATCAAAGCGTTTACCTCTGCACCCCCTTCTACCGTATCCAATCTCCACGCAACCACCGGCCCTTCATGGATAAACTGGACATGGTCCAACCCGCAAGACCCGGATTTCAATCACATCGAGATATACATTAATGGATCATTGATGTCCACCACCTCTGACACACACTATAATCTCACAGGTCTGCTGGATGGTACAAATCACTCGATTGGCCTTAAAACCGTGGATACAGACGGATATGTTAACAGTACCTGGGTGAACAATACTTCACAAACAACCGATATGGTTCCTGCGAGTGTGACTGACCTTCATTGTATGTCTTCAACATCTGATTCGATTACCTGGAAATGGTCCAACCAGACAATTCATGATTTTGATCATGTTGAGGTGTATCTTGATGGTTTGTTTGAAACCAATGTCTCAGACTTTTGTTACACTGCAACGAATCTAAAACCTGCATATTCCTACAATCTGAGTCTAAAAACCGTGGATAAGGGTGGTAACATAAACCATACCTGGATAAATGATACTGCTTCAACCAGAATGCAATCGTCTCCTGAGGATTCTGAAATTACCAGTGAGATAAATAAAAATACTTCATTCTATGCAGAAGTAAGTCATCCTGGCAATATGACCTGGTATGTAAATTCAACTGAGGTTCAGAATGAAACCAATGTTAATCGATCATATTACAATTCCACTGCAGATAAGGGTTGTTGGAATGTTACTGTTATTGTGAAAAGTGAAAGTTTCAGTGCAAACAGGAGCTGGTTGTGGTATGTAATTGATAAGCCAGAGAAACCTTCATCTTCCCCCAGTTCAGGCTCCTCTGGTGGTGGCGGAGGTGGTGGTAACACCGGTGAGTCTTATGCCAATATCCTGACAAAGACTGTACAGATTCAAAAAGTTTCAGTAGGTACTGATGTCGTGTATGAGTTTAATGAAAAGGACAATGAAATATCCTTTATCGGATTCAAAGGTGCTACCAACTCCGGACAGGTTAAAGCAACAATTGAGAAATTGAAAGATACTTCATCCCTGGTGGATGAAAGAGCACCGGGACAGGTTTACAGCAATTTCAATATCTGGGTGGGTAATAATGCCTTTGATGCTGAAAACATGGAAAATCCTGTGATTGGTTTTAAGGTGAACAAAACATGGTTGTCTGAAAACAGAATAATGCCCTCTATGATTACACTTTTCAATTATGACTATAAATGGCAGGCTCTGGAAACCGTGCAGACAGGGCAAGATGCAGACCATTTCTACTTCGAGGCACAGACCGATCATTTTTCCCCTTTTGCCATTTCGGCTGTGGAGCAGGAAACAGGTATGGAAAAGAGTTCCAAACCACAACCTGAAGATATTGCGGAAGAATTGGCTAGTGAAACAATTTCTGAGAACACAACAGATACTGCAAAAACCCATTCCATTCCGGGTCTGGGGGTATTTCCAATACTTGGAATCCTCTGCATTCTGTATGTGATGCGAAGACGGCTGTAATAATTACAGCCAATCCTTTTTTGATTAATCTTATCACTAAATTTCGTTTCTCGGCTACAATGTGAATTATATATTTGCTGACCGAATAATATTTAAACATTGTAACATTTGGTTCTGCAATCAATTTGAGGGTATATATTGGCGGATATAAGAAAAATCCCTGTTGACATACAAGTTGTCGTAGGCCTGGTACTCCTGACGGCAGTATTTATTCTCATTCCCCAACTCAGTGATTCGGCCATTCGTACTGTTTTGGGCCTGCCCATGGTATTGTTCCTGCCGGGTTATGCGCTGATTGCCGCCCTATTTCCCAAGAAAGATGATCTGGATGGCATTGAACGTGTGGCTTTGAGTTTTGGTCTGAGTATTGCAGTGGTGCCTCTGATAGGTCTGGGATTGAACTACACACCGTGGGGTATCCGTCTGTTGCCTATACTGATCTCACTATCCATCTTCACAATCGGTATGTGTATCATAGCCGTGGTGCGCCGCTCCAATCTTCCTGAAGAAGATGCATTTTACGTACCCTTCAGGCAATCCTACGAATCCCTGCAGGACGAATTTCACTCCGAATCCCAGTCCAGGTTGGACAAGGCACTAACAATAATTCTGGTAATTTCGATCTTGGCCTCGGTAGTAACCCTGATCTATGTGGTAGTAACTCCGAAACAGGGGGAACAGTTCACCGAATTCTATATCCTGGGTCCAGGAGGCATGGCGGATGATTACCCTGTCAATTATACTCTTGGAGACAGTGGAAAGGTAATTATCGGTGTGGTGAATCATGAATATGAGGATGTCAATTATACTATTGACATACAATTAGAAAATCAATCCCTGCAAACCATACAACAGGTAAACCTTGAGCATAACCAGACCTGGGAGCAACCTGTCACGGTTACTCCGCCGTTTAACGGCACGGACATGAGACTACAGTTTTTGCTCTATAAAGATGGTAATTATACAGAATCCTACAGGGATCTGCATCTCTGGATCAATGTATCGGAGGATATAAATGACTGAACTTCATCCATTCAAAAATGTGGCTTTACCGGATCTGTCAGATGTACAGTTTAACCGGAATTCAGCTGTAATTATGGTGCCAATACTGCTCATTATGCTGGCAGAAATGTTACTTTTTGTCGAAATGGATTATCTTTCCATCTGTATCCACGTGGGTTTAATTGTAGGTCTTCCTCTGGCATCCATCTTTTTTGATAACAGGCAGGTTACAATGGCCTTTCAGGCCTTGCTATTATTGCCCCTGCTGAGATTGGTAAATATCTCCATGCCTATCTTTTTCGAAACAACCCTGTACGTATTCGTATTCATCTACGCCCCTCTTATTATTCCTGTCTACCTGGTTGCCAAGGAACAGGATTTTACTCTGAAAGCTTTCGGTTTTCTCAAAGCAAACAGGATGTGGCTTCTCTATGTTACTCTGGCAATCCTGGTTGCAGTTGCAATTGCCCAGGGTGAATATGCAATTATTGCAAGTGATTATTTGGTACCGGACCTCTCATTTATCAGCATCCTCAAGATCTCTCTGGTAATGGTGCTTTTTGTAGGATTTGTCGAAGAATTGATCTTCAGGTACATCCTGCAGACCAGACTTGTAGAAACTTTTGGTATCTGGCCGGGATTAATAATAACCAGTTTGTTGTTTGGTGTAATGCACTCGGGCTATGGTGCCCCTTTAGAAGTACTTATGACAGCATTTGCAGGACTGATTCTGGGTTATATGTTCCTCAGGACGCACAGTATCTCTTTTGTATCATTTACACACGGTTTTGTAAATGTATTCCTGTTTGCCATAATCCCGCACCTGGGTCCCGGTTTGGGTCTGTTCTGAATAGCTAACAATAATATGTCTATAGAATAGACGTGAAGCTCAAATCCAGGTCTGAATTTTTCAAAAAAAAGTAAAGATTAAGTGGAAAAAGAGATTGGAGTAAAAATTACACAATTTCTGCTACCTTGAATACCACTATAGCGGTAAAGGCCACTAGCAGAGGAATTATACCCATATTAAGTGAAGTATTCAATGTCTTGTTCCATTTACTGGACGCAGACAGTATCTCTTTGGCTGACAATAATAGAATAAGGCCGATTACTGCCAGTACTCCATATTCCGGCAGTCCGATGCCTGTGGTCATTGAAATGGCACCTGCTGCGGAAGAAATTGCACTGGTTGTTGATATTACACTTGTAAGCATGATTATCCTCTAGATTTTTCTGTTTACATAATAATAGAATTATATTTATTAAAGCTTTTTGCTCACTGCAAATTTATGGGACATCGCAGATTATTTGTCGGATCGGAATTGTAGTCCAATGAAAAAAAGTAAAACGAGGTAAAAAAGAGTTGTAAAGGAAATTCACACTATTTCTGCTACCTTGAACACCACTATGGCAACAAAGGCAACGAGCAGAGGCATTATTCCCATATTAAGTGAAGTATTGAGTGTCTTGTTCCATTTACTGGACGCAGAAAGTATCTCTTTGGCTGATAATAATAGAATAAGACCGATCACTGCCAGTACGCCGTATTCCGGCAGTCCGATGCCTGTGGTCATTGAAATGGCACCTGCTGCGGAAGAAATTGCACTGGTTGTTGAAATTACGCTTGTAAGCATGATTATCCTCTGAAGTTCCTGTAATTAGATTATAATGTTACTATTAAAAGGTTTTGATTTCTATTGCTTTTTCTCCATAATTCCTTTCAATTGAGAAGGTGCAGGTTTTACTCTGCACCTTCATTCAATTAGAGTTGTCTCCTTCTCAAGAAACCTGCTACTGCCAGCAATCCTGCAATGGCAAAGATTGCTTCAAAGCCGGGGGTCGCTGGCTCATCTGGCTCTTCCTGTGCAGCTACTGTGATCAGGTCTGTCTTCTCCACAACATCGACTCCACCTTCGCCCTCAACTGTCAGTACAACAGTGTAGGTGCCGGATTCTTCATAGGTGTGTGTGGGGTTTTGCTGGTTAGATGTGTTACCATCACCAAATTCCCATAACCAGGAGTCAGCATTGTCGGATTCGAACGTGAATTTCACTTCCAGGGGACTCTGTCCTTCTACAGGAGTTGCTGTGAATTCAGCTTCTGTGTCTACTGGTTCTGTAACCGGTGCAGAAGTTGTGTCAGCCACGATTGCAAAATTGGAGAATCCTTCGGTGTTTGCGGTATAGTACACCTTATCTTCATCTTCTTCTGTCACTGTGGTTGGCAGTTCGGTCCATTCAGTGGTATATCTCATCAATCTGATGTTTGCGCTGTCCACGTCATTTTCATCCAGCCATGTCTTATTTACACTGAAGGAGATCGTTGCGTCCTCTATCACATCTTCGTAAACCCTTGAACCGGTCCAGATGTTTAGATTCCTGTACACAAGGCCTGATGGTTCAGTATCTACCAGTGTGGAAGTGTCTTTCAGGACTTCGACAATGACATTGACATATCCTGCGTTGACAGTTGGAGTAAAGGCAACGGTCTTTACTGGACCATTAAATTCTGCAAAATCATATTCCGTTTGCATATCTTTGGCAGTATAGACTTTATCCACCATTTTCAGTTCAACGTTGGCATAAGGTTCGCCACTGGAAGCAGCTCCGCCACCGCCACCGGAAGAACTTCCTCCGCTTGAGGATGAGTCGTCATCATCAGTGGGGGTATCATCAACAGGTGTTCCCATTGAATAGGTCGAAAAGTGCTCTACTTTGGCCCAGACGTAGTTCTCATCAGTATTTACACCGGTATCCAGACAGAATTCAGGATTTCCAGGTTGCAAGACAACCCATTTGCTGTTATCTTCATCGTACCAGTAGGGTTGGAGATCATTTTCTTCAATATTTCCAAGTTCATCTTCATCATAACTCATGTTGATGAAAACATATTCCATGGAATCATTGACGTTTTCACTTTCATCGAATTTGAGGAATGATCCCGAAGACTGGAAATCAGGTTCTCCTACTCCTTTTGAAGGCGTTTTGGTCTTTTGAACCTTAATTGAACCTCCGACAATACTCTTATTGTTTCCGATTGTCAGTTTTACACCGGAATTCCTGGCTTCGACTGTAGTCTCTTCGCCTCCAACTCCTGAAATACTACTGTCCAGGTCATCGGTACCTTCTACTAGATCATCAAAGGTAATTCCTTCAGGCTCGTTGACCTCATATTCGGTCTCATCGATAATGATGGTTCCGTTGTAGATCAGGTTTGCCTTTACATATCCATCATTGATTTCCAAAGTTTTGAGTTCGGAATCAATGACTGTACTGCTGTTCACCACAGAATCCTTGACCTCAGAGCCGGTTATTGTGGAGCTTGTAACAAGGGAATTCTTGATCTCGGAGTTGGTAACAGTTGAATTTGTGACAGTGGATTTATCATCAACTTCACTGTTGCTGAGGCTATCTTCTTCTACTTTGACAACTCTTGTGATCAGTTTCACAGTATCGGTTGCATTTGTGGAATTAACGGTCACCTCTATTTTATGTGCTCCAGTAGAAGTTGGCCAGTGATCGACAGTGACAACTTCCTTACTGCCTGCAGTTCCACTTGCATTCAGCTCTAGTGACTCGACAAGACTGACATTCTCTCCTGTAGTCGTCAGATTGAACGTATCATTGGTATTACCGAGATTGCTGACTGTGAGGAAATAGGTAGCATTCTTTCCGGATTTAATGGCTTGTTTGTCCTCATCAGCCTCTATGGACACACCATATACATCTTCTTTCAGATACAGAGCACTTGCAACAGCAGTTGTGTTTTTGTCTTCTGCATCATCAACACTTGCCAGAAGTGTGGCTTCAATAAGTCTGTCTGCACTACCTGTATTGTTGAAGATGAAATCAATTTCTTCAGATTCTCCCACAGCCAGGTCGGGAATGGTTACTATGTTTACTCCGTTTAGTACTGCGGTTGTGTTGGATGAATTTTCAGATACTTCCAGATTGTAGGTGTGTGTCTGTGCACCGGTATTGGTAACCTTTACCACATATTCTGCAGTTTCATTGCCAGTCACTGTCTGTGTGGCAGGAGTTACTTTCATTGAAACCGCTTCTACAACTTCAATAAAGGCTGTCTTTTGAGCATCGGCATTTTCATCCGTATCTGAAACAACACTTACAGGCATGGTGTATGTGCCGGTTTCATTTATGTCTCCTACTGTCATCTGGGTATAGCCGGCTTCTCCGGCAGCCAGAGTTATGGTTTCTGAATCAAGTGTTGTGTAGTTGGAAGTTGTTGAAAGATTGAAGGTATCTTCCACATTACCCGTATTCTTGATCTTGAGAGTGTAGGATTTTGTATCCGTTATCTCCATTGTATCGGAAACAGGGTCAATTGAAAGAGCCACTCCATAGCGATCTGCTTTTTCAACGACAAGGTCAAGTTCAAGAGATGTGTTTACTTTGTTATCTCCTTCGGAACTGGTATTTATTGTTGCAGTTACATCTGCAGGTGTTGAATTGGAAAGTGACACGTCAAAGGTTGCTGTGTCCCCAGCTGCCAGGTTGTTGATTGCATCAGGCATTATCAGGGTATCAGCATTGGTGGTATTGCTGAGTGTGAAGTTATCCTCTACATTACCCGTGTTTTTGAGGGTTAAGGTGTAGTTGACGGTTTCACCGGGTTTTGATGTTGCAGTATAGGAGTCGGCGGAGAGTGTCAATCCGTAATCCTTGACCTTGGTTGTTGTTATGACACTGTCATATTCAGCAGATTTCTGGGATTGTGCTACCATTATAACATCATATGTACCACCATATTCGGAAGATACATTCAAGAGTATTGTTTCCGATTCACCCGCATCCAGGGGAACAGATGATTTATTAAGGGATGCGTAATCTGCCTGCAGGTTCACTACACTGAGGTTATAGGTATCATCTGTGTTACCATTGTTAGTAATGGTTACCGCATAGGTAGCATTTTCTGTTGTATTGACAACCTGTTCCAGAGGACTGGAAGATGCCGATACACCATAAATGTCTTTCTGATTCACTTTGGTTACAAGACTCAGAGTTTGTGTGATTGATGATTCAGCATCATCTGTTGCGGTGATTGTTGAAGTGTAGGTGCCTACAGTCGAGCTGTTTGCAGTGAAGGTCACATCAGTTGAATGTCCTGCATCAACTGTTACATTATTGTCTGATAATGAGCCAACATCTGAAATTGAATTCAAGTCAAATGTGTGTTCTTTATTACCGGTGTTCTCAATGGTTATTACGTAATCTACATCAGTATTATTAAGAACCGCTTTTGTGGTAGAATCTACACGGATGTCCAGAGCATCGATTACTGTGGTTTTGGTGTTGATATTCTTCTTGTATTCAGAACCTTCTGCCATGACATTAATTGAATGTTCACCAATATCGGTGCTGCGTACATTCATTTTCACGTGAGCACTTTCTCCCACAGCCAGATTAACTGAAGTTTCATTTAACTCTGCTTTGCTGCTGGATGCGCTGAGACTTATTGTGTCCTCTATATTTCCGGTATTTGTCAGTGTCAGTAGATACTCCGCACTTTCATTCTGCTCTACGGTTTGGGATGTAGTAACATCAACACTGAAATCAAAATCATAGTTAGTCAGGTCTACCTCGGACTGGTTGAAGGCAAGCAGATCGCTTCCTGATCTGGCAGTTGTAAACAGAAGGTAGTTGCCTGCAGATAAACCGGTGGTTGGTAGATTTAGAGTTGTAGCATTTGAAAAAGATGTATTTTCTACAGCTGCGATATTTTCAATACCACTCATGTTCTTCAAATCGGAAGTGGTTGGGTTTGAAATGTCCAGACCCACAAGGGATAATCCATCCACAACAGGATTGCCGTTTACAGATGCATTGAGCCCATCGGAAGTTCCGTTGAATTGCATGAATACGTCTGCTTTGTATTCACTTTCCTTGATCAGGATTGCATCGTAGGTATACTGGGAAGCAGGTGCATTCAGGAGATCGAAATTAACAGCCACGTTATCTTCATTGGCAGATACTGAAGTGGTTGAATCGTATTCCAGAACTGTGAAGGCAGTGGCTGAAAGTATCACGTTTTCATCAGGGATAGCCATGAGCACTATATAGTCATCTGCAGCAAGTGTCTTATAGTCTATCTCAAAGTCTCCATTACCGTCAAGACTAATATCTTCTGTTAAATTGACTATTAATTCTTGGAGATCTTCCTGACTGGTTTTCCCTTCATTTAGTCCATTGAAAATGGTGGCTAATTCTGATACGTTTGTTTTGATCAGCATTACACCTATTTCTTTATTAGCAAAATGTGTTGAACCATCAAAAGAAAAAGATACATCGTTTTTACCACTTATATTGGTGTACATTTGATGTGTTGCATAGGGATAACTTATGGTATGATTGGTATATTCATCCACATATAATTCTATGGCAACAGTATTTCCTCCTAGGTCGAAATGAGAGTCATTGATACCGTTGTAGGTGAATTCCATTGGAGAAGGCAGTTTGAAATCGTTTCCTCCTTCCAATGCAATCCAGTTTCCGTTACTGCCCTGGGAATGATCGGCAAATTTTAGATAATTTGTATCCCCCACGGTAATATTCATTATATATTCATCATTCGATTCTGCGCCCGCAATACCTGAACCCAGCATTGCAGTTGAAGCCAATAATAAAAACAATATCATTAGCCCGTTCTTTAATATTCTCATCAGCAGTTGCTCCTTTTATGTATGATTAGGTCTTAGGTTATGATTTGTAATACGTATCATGCCAATAGTTTTCAATTACTTGATCGTATATTAACAAATTTTAAAGTGATAAACCTTATCCTTGTGTTATTATATAAATATAATATTGTAATTAAAAAAGTAGCTGAAAAATCTGCCAGGCAATGAAATTGGTTGTTTTTCCAATTTCAGGACCTTCTCATTTTCAGTATAATTATACCAACGAATATTGTAAGTATCAGACCAAAAATCCATACATTTGTGTAAAAAGATTGATTGTCTGTTTCACCAGTTGAGTTGCTATCCGTAAAATTGGAACTATTTACAGTTGAATTCTGGCTTTCATTGATGGAGTTTGTGTCATCAGTGGTATTTTCGATAATTTCCTGGTCGATTTGCCCGCTGATTGCAAAGGGAGAAAAATGAGGTGTAGATGCCCGGTAATTTGTGTACTGTTCATTCTTTGAAACTTGCTCTGTAGGCAATTTTGTCCATTCATCTGTCGTATCTTCATAATGCATCAGGACAATAGTGTCAGGATCAATATCATTGTCAGTTATCCAATCATTATCCACCCTGAAATGAATGGTTGCAGAATTGATATTCTCTGGGACTGCAAAGCCGGTATTGCCTACCCAGATATTGAGATGTTTGTAGATTTTTCCAGAGGGATCATTTTTGACCATTACGGAAGTATCATCCAGGACTTCAACTTTGACGGGTATTTCCATTGCAGTTATTCGGGAAGTGATGTTTATTAACCTGACCGGAATGGATGAGTGGGAGAACTGATATTCCACCGGCATCTCACTGAATACTCTTTTTGTGATGGATTCAGATGCGTCCACATTTCCGTTTGCAACATCGGGTGTTGTATCTCCTCCACCACCTGTATTAGAGCTGCTTCCGCTACTTCCACTGGAGGTGCTGGAACCAGTTGAACTTAAAGTTATAGTTTCAGTCTCTCCACCCACGGTAACTCTGAAATTCCCGGCAGGAATGCTGCTTGTGGAATAAGTTTCTTCAAACTGGCCATCTGTTATGTCCATAGTTTGGGTTGCAGTAATTGTAAGGTCCACATTTGATTGGCCACTTGCAGCATTACCATCGATTTTGATATTGTAATTTCCAGAGGGTACGTTGGATTGGGATACGGTTGCTACATCTCTGGAAGCATCTGCACTTTTGGTAATCCAGAACAATATTTTTACCCGGACATTGAGATCTTGCACGCCTTCAGCCCTTACTGTGAAACGATTATCTCCGCTTGGAATCTCCACTCCATTTATATTATACTCATATTCTCCATTATCTACATCTACGTTTTTAGTAAAAGCCACAGATGCATCAACGGAATCTCCAGACCCGGTTCCACTAATTGTAATTTCATCTCCCACGGTCGGGTTTGAAGGAGACACTTCAAAAGCAGAGGCTGTGGAAATTCCCAGTAGCAGGGTGATAAACAGTAATAATATACATTTATTCAATCGTTTCAATGGTGAACACCTTTTATTGAAATTCTCATATACTCATTTTTCTGATTGCATTTTACAGTTGTGCTATACAAAAAACCATCGAATTATTGTTTTATAAAAATCTCTATTTTGAAAACCAAAACCTAATATCAATTGGATACATCAAACTTAACAGAAAATGAAACCCGAGGATACCGAAATGGATGTGAAAAAGGCCGTAATACCGGTGGCGGGGCTGGGGACCCGTTTCCTGCCGGTCACAAAATCAATGCCCAAAGAAATGCTGCCGATCATTGACACTCCTGTTATCCATTATGTGGTACAGGAAGCCATCGAATCCGGGATAGATGATATCATATTTATAACCGGGCGTAACAAGCGGGCGATCGAGGATTATTTTGACGGCTGTCCTGAACTGGAGATGCATCTTAAGAATCGGGGTAAGTATGACATGCTGGAAATGGTTCAGGAGATTTCTTCAATGGTGGACATTCACTACATCCGCCAGAAGGAACCCAATGGGCTGGGAGATGCCATAATGACCGCCCGCAAACATGTCAGCGGGGATCCTTTCGCAGTGCTGCTGGGTGATGATATTATTGTCAATGAGAAACCCTGTACTCGTCAGTTGATCGATGTCTTCCAGAAATACGGCCGCTCCACGATCGCGGTGGAAGAAGTGCCACATGACAAGGTCAGCAGTTACGGGATAATAAGCGGCAGTCCTGTGGATGAATATCTCTATGCCCTGGATGATATCGTGGAAAAACCGGCCGTTGAAGAGGCACCTTCCAACATTGGTGCCATCGGAAGATATGTGTTCACTCCGGAGATATTCGATTGCATCGAGCAGACTTCCAAAGGCGTGGGTGGCGAGATCCAGCTGACCGATGGAATCAGATTACTCAACGATTCACAGAAAGTTTATGCTCACCAGTTTACCGGCCGAAGGTATGATTCCGGCAATAAGGTGGAGTATGTGAAGGCAGTGCTGGATTTTGCCTTGAAGGATGAGGGTATGAGGGAAGAGATTCAGCAGCATTTGCAAGGTTTGGAGCCAATTACCCACGGCTGAATATATTTTCCTGGTTTGATCAAAGATTTTCCTGTCAAATCTCTTCCATATTTCTTTTTTGTGAAATTAATAGATAAACTTCGGATAGAAGTAATAAACCAATACAAGCAGTTGTGATACTGATAATTAGAGGATACTGGCCTGCAAATCCATCTGATGAGGTGTGCTTGAACAATATTCCCGCATAAGCCCACACAATAACAAGGCCATAGGCAACATCCCTGTTCTTTAGCATTGTTGTGACTGCGATAATAAATCCAAGAATGATCACAATAGACGCCCATGTGGGTTCAGGTAAACCAAAACCCTGCCAGTTCAGGCTGACAAGAAGAACAGTGGCATTGGCAATGGTTGCTACTGTGATCCAGCCGAAGTATACGCTAAACGGCAATCCGATAAACAATTTCTCTTTTGCAGAAAGTTGTTCTTTGTTTATTCTTTGATTTATCAGGATCAAACACACAAGGATTACAACAATCAATAGCAGGGATAATGGTATTACCCTATAGTGCCAGGCAAATATCCAGGCAGCGTTGGCGATGGAGGAAATTGAGAAGAGAATTCCTACTTTATTTAGTAATTCACCTCTGGCAGTATCCATATTGTCCTGAAAAACTCCAAGCTGATACAGTGTATATCCCGCCAGCAGCAGATAGATGAGTCCCCAGATTGCAAAGGTCCACCCTGCCGGAGCAAAGAGATTGGGATAGAAATCTGATAGCTGGCCGGTAGTGAGCCCATTGATCGGGAGAGCATTGGCCAGTGCATTGACAATGACCATTGCTAAAAAGGTTACTGTGGTGATTATTTTGATCATCAATGTTGGCTGATTTCGTTCCATATTTCCTTTCCTTTGAAATGTTCCTGCAAACTAATAGATGTGCATCAGGAGAGATATTTCTATCGCTGCTTACACTTTCTTCCTTTCAATAGCCTGCCAGATATGTACTCCCTTGAACATGTAGACCAGACTTACCAGCAGGTAAATCTGGTGCCAGATAAAGGATGATATGAGATTGGATCTCCATTGACCTGAAAGCAGGGCCAGGCCAAACAATATCCATACCCCGGTGCCCCATAAGAGATTGATGTTACCCAGCACAATCGACCAGAGCACCACAGCCAGGAAAAATGAAACAGGGGCTATGAAGAACATGACAAAACGCAGGGGCAACACAAACAGCCCGAATTTTCCGTATTTTGGTGAAACCAGCCCGAGATTGTGGAGGGTGGCTTCCTGTAATCGTGCCGAACGTCTGAGTTTCTGGCGGCGCTGCTGGTCCATGTCACTTGTGATGTATTCGTAGAACCTGGCGGATGATTCATAGAGACAGCGGTAACCATTACGGATGATGCGCAGCGCCATGCCTGCATCTGATGCTCCTTTTGTTTCGGGAATCGGGGAGAAGGCTTTTTTCCTCAGCATGATTAGAGGCCCGTTGAAACAGTAGGTGGAATGCAGGCCGCTTTCCCAGCTGCACATCCTGCCGTAGACATCCCTGTAGGCCTTTTCGGAATGAGTGGTAAAAGAATCCTTCCGTGCAATGGGTTCCAGTTCCCCGCAGACAGCTCCGATCTTCTCATCGCTGAGCAGCCGGCCCAGCGCATTGTTTACTGCATCAGGTTCAAAGGTGACATCTGCATCCGTGGTCACTACAAAATCAGTGCTGGCTTTTCCCACACCCAGATTAACCGATGCATTGGTACCTGTACGTTTTTCCTTGACAATCACTTCACCGGAGATACTGTATTTCTGGAAAGCTTTGTTTGCCAGTTCCACAGTGTTATCAGTTGACTGGTCATCCACTATTATCGCATGGATGTTTTCCGTGGGATAATCGATGTCCTTTAAATTCTTGATACGGTGCTCAATGACCTCACTTTCATTGTAAGTGGGAATTACCACTGTTATCGGAGGTTGAGTATCCGGCGCGTGGATTTTTGAGTTGGAGGGTTTAAGGATGGCAAGAATGTAAATAAGATATGTAATAAGCGGGATAAGGGTGAATAATACTGCTGCAATGAGTAGGGAGTTCATTGGTTTGGGTAGGGTGTGAATGGGATATAATTGTTTGGGATTATGAAGTAACTATTATTCCTGGTAACGTTTCTATAATCAAAACTCTTATATCACATCATAAATAAGTTGCACCACATATAAATTGAGCAAATCGAGTGGTCTTATGCGCAGTAAAGTTCCAAATCTAACACAAGCCTTCATTGGCCTTTTACTCTTTATTGTTTTCTTAATAGCATTTTATATCAGAACCGTCCCTGCAGAAAGCGTATTCATTGCCGAGAACTTCGTGCGTTTCGGGGGTAATGATCCCTGGTATCATCTGAGAAATGTGGAATCCATTCTGCATAATTTCCCTTCGATGCTCTGGTTTGATGCCTATACACAATACCCATATGGTACAGATCAGGTCTTTGCCCCGCTGTTTGATCTGGTGCTTGCCAGTATTATATGGATTATTGGCATGGGAAATCCCTCTACTGAACTCACGCATACAATCTGTGCTTATTACCCGGCTCTTCTGGGCTCCTTTGTTGTCATTCCCACATACTTTGTCGGCAAATGGGCCTTCAACGACCGGCGCATAGGATTGCTCGCAGCCTTGCTTATTGCACTAGCTCCAGGTCAGTTCCTGTCACGTGCTATAATTGGTTTTAACGATCATCACATCGCTGAGGCATTGCTCAGCACGGTTGTGGCAATGTTTTTGATTGCAGGATTGAGACGCAGTGAATCCAGTGATTTTACATTATCCCATCTCAGGGAGAATGGCTTTTCTCAAATACGACCTCTTCTTCCCTATTTCCTGCTTACAGGTTTTTTCCTGGGTGCCTACACCCTTACCTGGAAAGGAGCCCTGTTCTTCAGTTTCATAGTTGGTGTCTACATTACAGTTCAGCATATCATTGACCACATGCATGGCAGATCCACGGAGTATTTGGCTATCGGTGGGATGGCAATCTTTGCTGTGGCACTTGTAATGGTACTGCTGGCTCCTGAAATAGGAAACACCAAATCCCGACAAATATTTGGATTGACAGCGGGTCTTGTGGCATTTCCTCTTCTCTCTGTGATATCGTACTACATGAAAGAGAAACAACTCAACCGCTATTATTATCCACTCTCTGTAGCAGCTCTATTTGGCGGAGGTATCCTTCTAGCCCGTGTGGTCTCCGAATCGACCTATGCTCTGGTGACCAGTGTCTTCAGTTACTTCATGCGCACAGGCGGCGGTCTTACCATCGCTGAAGCCTCCCCTCTCCTGATGCGTGGCGGACAGTTCACCCTGCAACCCCTCTGGTACAATTTCGCTTTGGCAGGTATTCTTTCCTTCTTCGCCCTGGCAATCCTGGCCTATATTGCCATCTATCGCCACAACAACCGGGAGCAGACCTTCCTTATAGTCTGGTCTGTGATGATCATCTGGGCCATGCTGCAACAGAACCGTTTTGCCTACTACTACTCGGTCAATGCAGCCATCCTTTCAGCCTATCTAGGGATCAAAGTGCTGGACCTGGCAGGCTGGAAAGAGATCAGGAGTCCCTTTGCCGAAGCGACATCCAGTATAAGCGACTGGCTCAAACAGATCAAACCGGTACATGCAGTGACATTAGTACTGGTGGTGCTTGTGTTGGCCTATCCGTCCTATGACCTCTCCACACAGCAGAACCAGGGTACGGGCGGTCCCAATGGTTACTGGATTGAGGCCAGCCAGTGGATGAAATACAATACACCAGATCCCGGTCTTGATTATTATGAAAGTTATGAACAACCTCCCGAAGGTGAACTTTATCCTTATCCCGATGAAGCCTATGGTGTAATGTCCTGGTGGGATTACGGCCACTGGCTTGAAGTGATCGGCCACAGGATTCCCAACGCCAATCCTTTCCAGCAGGGAATCGGTGGCCGGCGCAACAGTATGGATGAGGAGAACAGACCCGGTGCATCCACCTTCTTCACGGCCTCCTCTGAAGCAGAGGCTACAGCAGTACTGGAAGCCGTGCATCCGGACCCTGAAAAGGCAGGGGCACGTTATGTGGTCTCCGATGTGGAGATGGCCACCGGTAAATTCTATGCCATGGCTGCCTGGACCCTGGATACCGATAACTACTATGTGCAGGCCCAGACTGCCCAGGGTACCCAGACCGTACCCGGAGAGCGTTATTTCAATACAATGGAAGCCCGGCTGCACATCTTTGACGGTGATGGTCTTGAGCAGTATCGTATGGTGCATGAGACTCCTGCAGCAAACACCGCAGAGAGTGGCTACAAACAGGTTTACAATGTCCTCTTTGGCGGCAATGTTGAGGTTGTGAATACCGGTTATGTGAAGATCTTCGAGTATGTGGACGGTGCTACTATCACAGGACAGGCACCGGATGGTGAAAAAGTAACCATCACAAATACCATCCTCACCACTACCGGCAGGACCTTTGAGTATACCCAGTCCACCACCGCCACAGATGGCACCTATGAATTCGTGGTGCCCTATTCCACAGAAGGCCCAATGCAAGGCCAGACGCAGTTCGATACAGCACCCAGGGGTTCCTACAAGGTTAGCTTCGGAGATACTACTGAATCTGTGCGGGTGAGTGAATCGGCTGTTTTGAACGGTGGGGAAATAGAGGTATAAGGCCTCTATTCTCCATTTCTCTATTTTTCTAGAACTCCTTTTTTTTGTTGTCGATATCACTTAATATAATTAAAACAAAACAACCAGATACCTATGGCTTCTCAAAACAATGCAATTGATAGTTACAAACAGCAACTCCACAAAATGCTGCCAGAGTTAAAGGAAAAATATAAGGTTGCCTCTCTTGCTGTATTTGGCTCTTATGTCAGGGGAGAACAAACGAGTAGTAGTGACCTCGATATACTGGTGGAATTTAATGAAACTCCGGGATTGCTTGAGTTCATTGAACTTGAAAACTACCTTTCCGATACTTTGGGAATAAAAGTTGATCTTGTGCACAAAAAGGCTTTGAAACCAAATCTCGGGAAAAATATACTGAATGAGGCTACACCAGTATGAAGAATGGATTTCAAATCCGTCAGGTTCTCCACAACATACAATAATATCGGAATATTCGGAATCAAATCTCTAATTGCTATTCATTTTCCACTGATAAACAACCTTATATGCCTACAGGCTCACCTTCAGACCATGAATGCAGGCACTAACAGAAAGAACATCAAGACAGGGCTGAACGTAGGAATCGTTCTGAAGCAGGACCAGAAGAGTGGCAAGATAACCAGGGGTATTGTCAAAAGAATTCTCACCAAATCCTCCTCTCATCCCCACGGAATAAAAGTACAACTGGAAGATGGTAGTGTCGGCAGGGTGAAGGAAATTTATTGATACTGGGTCGTTTGGTCCGGATTCTCATCACGTGTAATTTATATAGTATACTCAAGTATACTCAAGTATATGACCACAACTACAATTAAAGTGGATTCTGAAGTAAAAAACAATCTTGATAACCTGAAACTGTTTCCCAGGGAGTCATATAATGAGGTTCTTTCCAGGCTGGTTGGAATGGCTTATGATGAGGAGCCTTTGAGTGAAGATACACTTAAAAGAGTTGAAGAAGCCCTTCATGATCTTAAAGAAGGAAATTATTACACACAGGAAGAAATAGAAGCTGAACTGGAGCTTCGCTAATGTATACTATCCTGTATTCACCGGCTGCAAGAAAAGATTTACAGAAACTACCTGTTGATATGGCAAAAAGGGTAGTTGCTGGCATTAAGGAAATAAAGGAAAACCCCAAAGTTCATATAAAAAAACTCAAAGGTTCTCCGAAATCTCCGCTATACTCGCTAAGAATAGGGGAATACAGGGTAATTTTGAGCATTGATGGTGACCAGTTGATTGTTTTTGTAATTGAGACTGGTCATAGACGCAATATCTATAATAAATATTAATATTCAGAGAGTTCTCTCTTTTGGGTCAGTACTTGGCCACGCATAATTCGCTATCTACAAATAAGAGATAAGAGGTATCCCTAAGCAGGTGAGAGGATTGGAAAAAGTGATTAAAGGTAAAGCATGGATCTTCGGTGACGATGTGGACACCGATGTAATCATCCCGGGCAAATACCTGCGCACCACCGATATGCAGGTTTTTGCCGATCATGCCATGGAGGGAATCGACCCGGATTTTTCAAACAAAGTATCCCCCGGCGACATCATTGTCGGTGGCAACAATTTTGGCTGTGGCTCCTCTAGGGAGCAGGCTCCCCTGGCGCTCAAACATGTCGGTGTAGGTTGTGTGGTTGCTAAATCCTTCGGACGTATTTTTTTCCGCAACTCCATAAACGTAGGCCTGCCGCTGATCGAGGCGGATGTGGAGTGTGAGGAAGGTGATGAGGTCGAAGTTAATCTCTCCGAAGGCACTGTGAGAGTGGCGGACAGGATTTACAGGGGCCAGCAAATCCCCGATTTCCTGCTGGAAATACTGAGTGACGGCGGGCTTGTCGAGCATCGCAGAAAACAACAGCAGGAATAAAAGCCATGATATTCCCTCTTGAATACAAGCATGTGGGTGTGACCCATATCCATCCCGATGAGGATTCAGAAGAGCCCATCTATTTTCTGACCCACTACATGCTTGTGAAAAAATGCAATGGTAACCAGTGGCTCTATCAGGTGGAACATAGCGGTGAAGGCCTGTTGCGCAAAACCGAATCCGTGAACTTGATCGCAAAACCTGCAAACATTGTCAGTTTCCCTGATAAACTGAATATAAAGGATCGCTCCCTCCTCATAAAAAAGGCTGCAGAATTGTGTAAAAACGGTATAACCACGGTCATCTTTACGGGTATCGACAATCATGTGACCTTTGTGCATGAACCTGCAACCTCAGAAATCCTGGAACTGGAAATCCTGGATATCGCTCCACCGTATCCTTCTTGGCTGACCGATGTCGTGCGCCGCCTGGAAACTTCAGGTATATTCGGTGATCTCACAATAACTTTCAAGGAAAATACGATCGACCTGACCCGCTTCAGTGGTCCGGATACGGTTTTCCCCTGTTCTTCCTCAGGACTTGAAGGCAAATGTCTGGACAATGACGTGATCGAAAAACCCGGTTCCTTACTTGTGGGCTGTGAGATATCTAGATCTCTTTTCGAATCCCGTTTTCCTGGTCTGGAATATGATTTTATCAGTCTCTGTCCCTTCACCAGTGATATCGTCAAACCCAAAGGCCCCTTTATCGCCCGCTGTTGCCGGGCTGAGAATGCCGGCCAGGTTACCATCAGTGGTTTTCCCGGCGCAACCGTGCACTGGGGTGCCTCTGAATTTGATGTGGCAAACATGATCAGGGAACTTGTGGACAGGATAAGGGAGGATGATGCATGAAACTGGCTGTAATTGAAGGGGATGGTGTGGGCAAAGAGGTAATTCCTGCTGCACTGCAGGTACTGGATTGCTTCGACCTGTCCCTGGAAAAAATCCCTCTGAATCTCGGCTACGGCAAATGGGAAAAAACCGGTCAGGCGATCACGGATGCAGATCTCAAAATCCTTAAAGAATGTGACTGTATCCTGTTTGGAGCGGTTACAACTCCTGCGGATCCAAATTACAAGAGTGTACTGCTGACCATCCGCAGAGAACTGGACCTCTATGCCAATATAAGACCCTTAAAACCCATAAAGGGAATAAAAGGTGCCACAGGCAACTCTGATTTTGATATCCTGGTAGTGCGGGAGAACACTGAAGGATTGTATTCTTCCATCGAGCAAGTGGTTGAGAATGAGGCCTGGAGCAAGCGTATAATCACCCGCAGGGCTTCTGAGCGTATTGCACAAATAGCCTGTGAATATGCTGCCAAACGACACAATCATCTGACAATTGTCCATAAATCCAATGTGATCAAGGCGGATTCCCTGTTTCTCAATACCTGCAGGGAAGTTGCCCAATCCCACAACGTAATTCACGACGCCATGCTGGTAGACGCCATGGCATATGATATGGTGCGCTCCCCCGAAAAATATGATGTGGTAGTGGCTCCCAACCTGTACGGGGATATCCTCAGTGATCTAGGTGGGGCGCTTGTGGGAAGTCTGGGCTTGCTGCCCAGTGCCAATGTTGGAGAAAAGCAGGCCTTTTTCGAACCGGTACATGGCAGTGCTCCCGATATTGCAGGCAGGGGTATAGCCAACCCGATTGCAGCCGTACTTTCAGTGGCCCTGCTGCTGGACTGGCTGGATAAACCTGAACAAGCCCGCATTGTCAGAGAAGCTGTGGAAGCTTCTATTAATGAAAATATAAAGACTGCTGATCTGGGTGGCAACTCTACAACAGCGCAGGTAACAGAATTTCTGGTGCAGTACGTACAATCCCATTCCTGATCTTCAGGTCACACCCAGCAGGGAAGCAATTCCCTTCTCTGTTAACACGGCACTTCCTCCACCGATCCACATCATTATCACAAAATCAGTAGCTCCGACCAGAGGATGCCCACCGTCCACAACCCGTATCATCAGAGCAGATATAAGGGCATGGACTGCTATTATCAGAAGGACCAGAAGGGAAAGGGTCCCCATGCTTCCCACATCCGTATGCAGGATCATCCCGATACCGGCATCAACACCACTGCCAGATGATTGCATGGATGAAGTGAACATCTCCTGCATAAGTTCCACCACACCCAGGGAAATATTCAGTGTAAATGCTATTCCCGCAGTAAGGCCGTACAGGACACCTACAAGACTCGATGCTGATTGGCTCCTTTTTTTCCTGAGAGTAACAATCCTCAGAAAATTGTTTGCGATCATATCCCCTATGACATCTGGTTTGCCACCCAGGTTCGTGGCTTCGATGAACATCTTGCTGAAACGATCGATAAGATTGCTGCCGGTATTTGCTGCAAAGAGCTCCCATGCCCGGAATTTATTGATACGGGTGGTGAGCCTTTTGTACAGTTCATTCACATCCCCTGTCAGAGGCCCGAAGTCATGACTTTTCAGGGCCTTCAGGGCATCATCGATCATACCTCCCCTCGCACCTGCCGAACTTCCCAGTGATCTGATAAAAGAAGGAAAATTCTCGTCCTTGCGGCGAATATCTTTTTCCATTTTTCTGGCGACCCTGCCTGTATAGACAAGGGGTGTAACGACAATTGCAATATCGATGGGGGTGGGGAATTTATCAACAAATATTACAGCAACTGCCATGAGCAGGCATAATAGGAGGGATATTGGAATGGAGCGGTATAGACGTGTCTTCTCCTTTGTCACAATATTTGATTGGATCCAGATCGGGTCCTTTGGTACCTTGCTTTTTGTGAAGAATAACATGGCCACATCGACCATGGCAAAAATGGCAATGACCATACCCATCAGCATCACGGCGTCCATGCCGGTGATCACAGGCATTATGAGAGCAAACGATGCCATGAATATGAGAGCCATTACCAGGGATACGAAAAGTTCCTTGATAACTTCGATCATATACATAGCGCTGTTGTACATCGCTTCATATTGCTTCATGACAACATTTTGCTCAGCTGCCAGAAAAGAGCGGATATCTTCGCCGGATTCCAGGCCGTGGGCGAACCGATCCAGAAAATCCTGATAGATGATCGAAGGGGTGAGTTTGGCTACAAACCGGCATGCTGCAGACATGCTCAGATTCCAGACGGTTACAAGGTTGTATATTTTCCGGCTCTCTTCTGCCAGGGTCTTATAAGCCTTATTTTGTGAAATGATACGGATTATATCAATCCGGGGTGTGTCTGCGGTTGATATGACACCCATCTGGGTGATGTAGTAATGCATATTATTGTTGATAGTTGCCGCATGGCCTCCCAGTATGGACATGGGATAGTAGGCGGCAAAAATAATACAGAGTACAGGTACAAGTGCCGGTATTATGCGGGTATTTCCCACAAACAGGGTGGGCAGCATGATGTAAAAGATAGCCGAGAATACAAATCCAAACACGATGACAGGGAGAGCGAACTTCTTGACATAATCAAGAGGTTCCATATTCATGAGTTTGAACGCTTTCCTGTAACTCATCCAATCATCTCATACACTGAAAGGCAATCCATGCACACCGTATTTGTAGAAGTTTACTATTATTTTCAAAACGTCGTGGTAGTCGGTAATATCCCTTTTGACCATTTCATCCAGTATCTTTGCCCTCAAAAAGAGGTCATTGTAGATCTGCCTCTTATCCTCATATCCCAGTTTTGTAGCAATCTTGTCCTCCAGGATGAAACTATTGTTCAACCCTCGGAAACTATGCGTATCTGTTTCCGGTTCCCACTGGAATACCGCTCTTGTGACAACCCCTCCTGCATCCTCGAAATACCCTTCGATCTCTTCTATGGATATGCAGCGGCGCAGAAATTTTCCTTGCCTGTAAACCGCCTGCAGGATCATTGCCACATTAAGGTTGTCAATGAAGGTCACGGGTACATTTATGGGATTTCCGGTAAGTCGCTGGATCATTTTTGTAACTGCTGAAGCATGGAAAGTAGCCAGTACCGGGTGGCCGGTCTGCATACCCTGGAATGCCACTGCACCCTCTTCTCCTCGAATTTCTCCTACAATGATGTAGTTTGGACGGGAACGCAATGCAGCTTTTAACAGGGTGAACATTTCAACCCTGGATTCCGGTGGTCCGTCTTCACGGGTAATGAGCTGCTGCCAGACCGGTTGGGGAGGCTGCACTTCAGCGGTATCCTCGGCCGTATAGATCTTGGAAGTAGGATTTACGAATGCTAAACAGGCATTGAGCATGGTGGTCTTTCCACTTGCGGTTTCTCCACTGAAAAAAACGCTCATCCCGTTTTCCAGACACATCCACATATAAGCAGCCATATTGACATCGATAGCCCCCCAGTTTATGAGCTGGATTATGCTTATGGGCACATCACTGAACTTACGCATCGTGAAACTGCTACCTCTTTTACTGACATCGAGACTGTAAATGATATTGATACGTGACCCGTCGGGTAAAGCACCATCAGCAACGGGTTTTGCGTCACTGACCGGCCGGCCTATCCGTTCACTCATACTGCGCAGCCATCCGTCAAGCCCGGCCTCTGTACCGAAAGTCAGATCGGTTTTCATCATACCGAGTACCTTGTGTACGATAAATACGCCCGAGACGCCAATACTGTGAATATCTTCCAGATAAGGGTCCCTGATGATGGGTTCAATGGGGCCTGAACCCACAATATTGCGCTCGATGTGGTAGTGGATATGGGTATATTCAGATTGTGTGAGAGGGATGGTCTGTTTTCTGGGAATGAGTTTTTGCAGGAGATTCCCGCCTTCAATTATATCAGGTAATTCTCCTCCGTCCCCGACTTCCACAATTTTATTAAGTAACTTATTGATCGTATCCTTCAGCTCTTTTTCAGATTCAGGAACTATTTCTCCTGCGGAATCTTCAAGGATGCGATCCATTATTGCCTCATATTTGCGTTGCTCTTTTTCCGTGAGTTGAGGTTCAACGGCGTAATAATGTGCCTCTCCCATTTTTGGTGTGCCATAGAGATGAATAAATACGGGATCTCCCACCGGGATAATTATATTGACATTTTCAGGATCCAGGTCTTTGGGCAGGCCGGCCAAAAATTCGGGCCGATCTCCTCCACGCTTCATAAACCGGCTCACATAAGTTTTGAGATGCGGATTTGTCTGCATTGCCTTCTGAAAATTTGCTTGCACTTTTTCACCTCTCTGTTATCATGCAACTGAAGCAATTTCCACGACCAGGCCTACTTTGGGCTCTATCCTGAAACCGATAAGCTGTCCCACTTTACCTTTTGCTCCCGTAAACTTGTTCACGATCAGTGTTCTTTTCACTTCCGAGCCCATTGTCTTTGATTTTAATGTCATGTAAATATCCGAGGATGAGCGAAACATCGCATTGAGCTCTTCTTCAAGCTGGCCACTTTCAACTGTCAGGATAATCACTTTCCCCATCCCGTTTAGTTTTTTGAAAAAGGAGATGAGTTCCAGGCTTTTTTCGCTGTTTGCACTGTATTTGATAAGAGCTGAGATCGTATCGATAACTATGATATCATTATTGAACAATTCCTCTGCCGACATAAGTCTTTCAATAAAATCAAGACGGGATTTTGCGGCCTTTACCAGAGGAATTACAGGAATATACAGCAGCCTGTTTTTGAGCAAATGCTGTGCTATGGGATAATCCAGGGAATACATCTGGTTGATAAACCCCTTGGTGGTCATCTGTGTGGAGATGAAGGTCACATTTGTATCATTTTCAATAAGACCATAGGCAATTCTCTGGGTGATGGTGCTTTTTCCCTGGCCACTTCCGCCTTCCAGGACGATGAGAGAACCCGTGGGAAATCCTTTCCCGAGCTTATCATTGAATTCATCTCTTTCTATTGGGAAAGGATATATGGTGTTTTGCACTTCATCAGCCTCATTAGGTTTCAAAGTTTATTGCATCGGTTTTCCCGTTCTCCACAGCAACCAGAATCCTGTGGTCTCCACTGCTAAGGGGCGAGGAGCGTGAAATTTCTAAAATAAGCAGATCCGATGGCCTCCATACCATATCATCTTCCTGAAGGCGCAGGTCCAGGTCATCGGAGGACACCAGCAGGCCGTCGATGAAGACATCTACGTAATCGATAGGGATGTTTGTTTTACCGGTATTTTTCACATAGAAACTGTATGTGTTATTGTTGTGGGGTACAATCTCGGGATCATTAACTATGGTGATATCCGTGCGGAGTTGATCTGCCAGGATATTACTGTTGGTATTGGCAGACGATGTCAATGACTGGACATTGGTATTCAGTACAGCAACTACCGAGACTGCAATTATTACAGCGGCAATGAAGAAGATCATATGGGTAATGGCAGTATCACCCTCTTCATTTTCTCTTATGTGCCAAGTAACTCGCTTCATCATTACCATTCCCGTTTTTTCAGTCCCAGATATGATACATTTCAATCAATATGGTAGGTAGAATAATCCCCTATGCCATTTTCAGTCACGACTTTTATGCGATGAAAGCCGCTTCCTTTGAGGTTATCCATTGTGAAAGTAACGGATTCTTCAGGACTCCATGTATGAGGATCGGTTGAAGTATTATAATCCGTAAGTTCCCCGTCGACAAGTACATCTATTTTTTCCCAATCCAGTACCCTGCTGCCTGTGTTTGTCACATCCACGGTTATTGTATAACTGGAATTGTCACTGACAGAATTTATTTCTCCTATATTGATGGATGTATGTGTTTTATCCAGCAACAGTGCATTATTATCTTCCCTGGCCATCTGCAGGTTTTCCTGGGATGCAGCCCAGCCATTATAATATGTGCCACCCAAAAACAGGAATGCTATAAGGAAAATAGCCACCACAACAGCGGTCTCAAATCCCATAAAGTTCCTCCAGGCCGTGTTTTACTTTTGCCATTTCCCGATCAATGGTACTCAACATATTCCTGTCGATCTTGCGTCCTCTTAATTTTTCAATGAATAGCAGGGATTTGGTATGGTCCTCGGGCAGCAATCTCCAGGTAGGTTTTTCCACATAATAGTCAATTCCCCGGGCATACGCCATTATTTCAGAGCGCACGCCTTCACTGATCCAGCCTATGTCCACATAATAGTCAAGCACGTCCATGAGATTGTTCCTGCCCACTCTTTCCATGAGGAACTCGATCCAGTTTAAAAGTACAATTATATTGGTAGGTTTCTTCTTGACAATGTCAAGATCCAGGAGAGGGAGTTTTCCGGCAAACTCTTCGTCGTAATCGTTTTCTGCTGTATCTCGGTCGGGGTTTGCCTTTTTGGTGCTATGCTGATTTGTCTGGATGGCAGTACCATTTTCGAGTGAATTTATACGTTCGGCTGTTTCCCCGTTTGTTATGGTGAGGTCTTCCATCCTGCCTTCAAGAACATCCGCACGCTGGGAAAAGCTGTTCACAGCCTGTGAGATCCCTTGCATCCGCTCATTGGTATCAACAAGTGCATCTGCAAAAGTTTCAAGTTTGTTATTTATGGTCTCTATATGTTTTCCGGTCTCAGGGGAGACACCTGATGCAGCAGTTTTTTGTTCGACATTTTCAATCTCATTTCTCAGCATCTTCATGCTCTTTGAGAGTTCATAGATGTGTTCTTCGTTTGTGTCAAACCTTTCAAGAATTTCTTTACTTTCCTCTTCTTCGCCCACAAAAGGATTGACCTGGTTTGAAACAATCTCATACAAAGATAAAAGGTCCAGAACACTTTGATCTATCTTCTCGATGGTTTCTTTTACTTCTTTGTTTTCGTTTTGCACCATCGAAACGGTAACATCGATCTTGGAGATCTTGTCCTCAAGCTCTGCTATTCTCCGGGTATTTTCTTCAGGTATATCCGGATCTGGCGAGTTGTCATAATCCCCGGAAGACTGTGCATCTGAATAGTCCCCTTCCATAGATGCATCAAAAGCCGGTTCACTGGCAAAATCGTTATCCTCATCTGGCAGGGAAGATTTATCTTGATTCCCTTTTTTCTTTGAGAATTTTGATTTGATATTCTGGATTGTTTGCCCGATTCCCGCCATGTTATCATGGATTATGTTTTAGTAGTATATAATTGTATATATATTGTAAAATACTATT
Organism: Methanohalophilus halophilus; assembly: GCF_001889405.1. NCBI lineage: Archaea > Methanobacteriati > Methanobacteriota > Methanomicrobia > Methanosarcinales > Methanosarcinaceae > Methanohalophilus > Methanohalophilus halophilus. The sequence goes on along the minus strand of NZ_CP017921.1, from coordinate 549,091 downwards.
ATTTATAAATAATCCATTTTATTGGTTAATCAGTTCTTGATCCGTGTTCCCACACGTTCTCCTTCGACAGGTTCACTCTTTATTTTTTCCTGCGTTACGACTTTGTAGATATCCCCTTCACTGGAACCATCCATGACGATTGTTTCAATACTGCATCTCTCGATAATCTTTGCAGCCAGAGGATCGACAGGGGATTTTGAACCGGCTTTCATTTCTGTGGACATTACCACATCAAGCAGTTCTTTGGGACTCATCACATCAAATTTTTCAGCATCAGGGGATGTTGTCGGGTCTTTTGAATATACGCCGTCCACGGAAGTTGCAATCACCATTAACTCAGCTCCCAGATACTCGGCAAGTACAGCGGATACTGTATCTGTGGTCTGTCCCGGAATTACACCTCCCATTACAATTATTTTGCCGGAGGACAGGGCAAGTTCTGCATCCCTGTAACTCTGAGGTGGTTCTGGATATGCATTCTTGCCCAGGGCAGCTATGAGGAGCTGGGCATTGAGACGGGTAACATCGATCCCTATAAAATCACAGGTGACCTCATTTGCTCCGACCTGCCTGGCAGCTTCTATGTACTGGCGGGCGGCAACACCTCCGCCGGTCACGACCACCACGGAATGTTCTTTCGAAAGTTCTTTCAGCATGTCGGCGTATTTTGCGAACCTCTCTGGATCCAGGTCCCTGGCAAGAATGGATCCGCCTATTGATATTACTACTAGCATGAATGGTCCTCCGGATATTGTTCAGAAGTATTATGTAAATATACTATATGCAAAATGGGGATGAGAGATGAATACAGCCTTTTTGTAAAAAAGATTTTTTGAGGCTGCATTTTCCCACCTTCATAAATGGTATGCCTGATGCAATCGCTCTATGCCCAAACCCCGGGCATCTGAAGAACAGGTAGTAGTTATGTAATAGATTCCCTCTTCAGACATAGGATTTTCCCGGCAAAGTTGTTCAAAAAAGTAAAGAGAAAATGGAATATTTATTCCATTGTGATTGCTTCGGTTGGACAGACGTCCACGCATGCACCACAGTCCACACACTCTTCAGCGTCTACGACTGCAATGTTTTCATCATTCATTGAGATTGCTTCTGATGGACATTCGTCCACGCATGCTCCGCAACCTACACATTCGTCAACATTGATTATTGCTACCATATCTATCGACTCTCCTGTTGATTTTTTAATGTCTGTATAGACTTCATCCTATCATTAAATAACTAAAATAAAAAGTTATCGATCAGCTTTTGCGTTACTAAATTCAACATTAACTTAAATAGGAACATATGTATATCGAAATCTTTTTTATGAAGTGTTATGCTTTAATTACAACATCCAAATTATATTGTGATTAACATTTTGTTTTAGGGAAATGATAAAATGAAAAATGAAAAAGCAATTTCTCCTGTTGTCGGCATCCTGTTAATGATAGCCATTACGCTCTTGTTAGGAGTCACTCTGATATTCTTTGCCACGGCCTTTGAAATGCAGGAGCCTGCACCTTTTGTGGCACATTCAAGTGGGGAACTGGTGCGTGATGTATATGGTAGTGGTGATGATCAGAAAGTATATCTCTATCATGAAGGGGGTGATTCTATCAATGTATCTGATATTGAAATCGTGGTGGATGCTACTGAAGTTTGTGGGGAAAGTGGTAAATTGATCAATCTTCCGGCAGCGAATGTGGCATATGTTGGTGTGGCTCTTTGTTCAGAAAACATAGAAGGAAACGAAAATATGTTCGATAAAAGCTCTGATGGAATTGCCGGAGCAATTAAAGAATCCGAGTTTTCTACAGGTGAATTGATTATGTTTCGTATTAATAGTGGTGCATGTCCACTGAATAAAGGTGACCAGATAACTGTAAAAATCATACATACGCCTACCAACACTGTAGTCATAGAAGAAACCCTGACCGCTTCCTAACATTCATAATTTCCCATCCAATATCTTTTTAATAGGAGGAGCTTTAGGGAAAGCCATGAGCACCCCTGACAATTATATCCAGTACTTCCCCCTGGAGCAATGTTATCCCAACCAGAAGGACGCAATGGAGAAAATTCACCGGTCCCTGCTGGAAGAAAATCTGGTGCTTTTTGAAGGAGCCTGCGGGACCGGGAAGACCCTGAGTGCTCTGGTTCCCTCGCTGCATGTGGGAAAACAGCTGGGCAAAACTGTGTTCATTGCCACGAATGTCCATCAACAGATGTTACAGTTCATAGACGAGGCCCGCCAGATTAAACGTACCCATGATATCAAGGTCCTTGTTTTCAAGGGTAAGATGAGCATGTGTCCCCTGAAACAGGGGTATGATGAATGCGAGGCCAAACGGGATAATACCTACGATCTCATGGAGATCGAAAAGGAAATCATTCTCAAAAAACAGGAATCAAAGGCTGCCTGGGATGAGTACAAATCTTCGGGGGAAGCGGCTCATGCTTCTCTGAGGGATGCTGTAGATGAGGAGCGGGAAAAACTCGAGGAAAAAGCAAGTTCCCTGAGAAAACGTTCATGTGACCCCCTGTATGAGGTTTTAAGGGCAGAGGATGAAAAATTCCAGAAGTGGCTTTTCCAGGATGTACGCGATCCTGAAGAGGTCAATGATTATGCCGCTGAAAACGGTATGTGTGGTTATGAACTCCTCAAGCGGGAGTTAAAAAATGCCGACCTTGTCATAGCCAATTTCCATCATATCCTCAATGATATGATATTTTCCACAATGCTGCGCTGGATGGACAAAGAACCTGAAGATATTATTGCGATATTTGATGAAGCCCATAATATAGAAAACGCGGCCAGATCCCATTCATCCATTACTTTGACCGAACATACCATCGAAAGTGCCCTGGCTGAACTCAATGCCAATGAAAAAAGTGATCTTTTCACCTCCATGCCGGTTGAGGATGTGGAAGCCGTGCTCTCCATCCTCCTGGAAGTGGTCAGGGATACCTATGATAACCGTTTCAAGTTCGGGGAACGCCAGCGGGTGGGGCGCAACTGGTACGATATACGCATAAGCGACCCCTATGAAAGAAATGATGTGGTCCACGCCCGTTTCATGAGGCGAATGAAAGAGACCGGTTATGGGGAAGAAAAACAGGTACAGGAATTGCTCGGGATCGCTGCTGAAGTGGGGGGTTTACTGGATAATGCCTATCATGAACAATACAAACAGGGCCAGACTCCTATCCTGAAAAGATCTCACTTAAAACCCACAGCAGAATTTTTCTCCCAGTATCTCAAACTCTCCAACAACGAGAATTATTATCCGGTGCTCAATGTCCGCCGGGACCAGGGCGGTGAGATCTACGGCAGGCTGGAATTGTTCACATGTATCCCTAAAAACGTAACAGGTCCGCTGCTGGATTCGATCTATTCGGCAATCCTGATGTCTGCAACCCTGAGACCCTTTGATATGATCAAAAGCACCTTGGGCATCACACGGCAGACATGCGATTTGGCCTACGGTCTGACCTTTCCCGAAGAGCGCAGATTGACCATTGCAGTATCCGTGCCTCCCCAGTATTCGCGGATACGGGACGATCCCCAGAACCTCCAGATATTAGAACAGGTGTTACAGGACACCATTGAAAATGCCGGGGGTAATGTGATCATCTTCTTCCCGAATGCTTTTGAGGCAAAACGCTATTTCCGCAAATTCGATGGCGAGCTTGGTGTCGAACTGTTCCTTGATGAAACCGGGATATCTGCTCAGGATATACGCAAGCAATTTTTCCAGACCGGAGAACAGGGAGGCAAAGCTGTCCTTTTCACCTATCTCTGGGGTACCCTCAGTGAAGGAGTGGATTACAGGAATGGCCGCGGTCGGGTTGTAGTGGTGGTCGGTGTAGGCTATTCGGCCTTGAATGACAGGATGCATGCAGTGGAATCTGCCTATGATCATGAATTCGGTTATGGTGCCGGCTGGGAGTATGCTGTACAGGTTCCCACGATACGTAAGATCAGACAGGCTATGGGCAGAGTGGTACGTTCACCGACCGATTACGGTGTCAGGATACTGCTGGATGGCAGGTTCATGACGGATTCGGTTAAAAGACTGGGAAAATATTCGGTATACCCCTCATTTCCCGAAGATGAGAGGAAGGAATTTCTTGATGTGGAACCCGGCAAAGTGAAATATTCCCTGCTCAATTTCTTTTCGGACATGGAAGAGCTGTCCTGACACATATATATATGATTGTGAATTAGTTCCAAGGTACTATGATCGAGATCACATCCCCTTCAAGACTGCACCTCTCTCTGATTGATCTCAATGCTTCCCTGGGCCGGGTTGATGGGGGAGTAGGGGTTAGTCTGCAGTATCCCCACATTCATCTTACTGGTGAAAAAAGTGATCATGTGGAGATTAACGGCAGTTTTTTACTGTACGACAAAGTGCAATCTGCGATTTCTGCCCTGCTGCCTGAAGGAGAAGGAATCAGTATCTATCTTGATGAGGATATGCCTGCCCATGTAGGCCTGGGTTCAGGCACACAGGTGGCTTTGTGTACTGCGGCTGCGATCAACGAGCTTTTCGAACTGGGACTTTCGGTCAGACAGCTGGCCCAAAAAGTAGGCCGGGGCGGTACTTCCGGCATTGGTGTGGCGGCTTTTGAGGAAGGGGGTTTCCTTGTGGATTGTGGGCATCGTTTTTCTGATAAAGGCGCTTTTTCTCCATCCTCTGCCAGCCCGGCCCCGCCAGCTCCGATAATTTTCAGACATGATTTTCCGGACTGGCCTATTGTGCTGGTTCTTCCTGACAGACAGGGAGCACATGATGCACAGGAAGTGGATATTTTCAGGCAGGTCTGTCCTGTACCCCTGGAGGATGTACAGGCAATCTCCCACATCGTTCTGATGCAGATGATTCCGGCAGTTATTGAAAATGATATTGAGAACTTCGGCAGTGCACTTGATAGCCTGCAGACGCTGGGATTCAAAAAGCAAGAGATTTCTCTGCAGAGCCATCAGGTGCAAGACGTAATTGAACAGATGAGACTGGCCGGCACCCATGGTGTCGGAATGAGTTCCTTTGGGCCTGCAATATGTGGTTTTGTTGAAAATGAGACTCAGGGGAAACATATTGTCCGGGATATGCAAAAATTCCTGGATGAGAATATAGGAGGCAAGGTTTTGCTTACAACTCCCAATAATACCGGTGCGGATATCAGGATGGATTAACCTTGAATGTGAAAACCTGGTTTGCAGATATTGAAATCAATGAAGATGGAAGTGTGGCTGAATGCAGTCCCTGCACTCAGGATGTGCAGCAGCTGGCAGAAAGATTGCTTGTCTTTCAGGCAGATCCCAAACAAATCCCGCCGGAAGGTTTTGATCCCGTTCAAAATGCCATTGGATGCGGTTTCGTAGCAGGGGAAACTGAATATTATTCCCTGTTACAGCAAACCTGTATTGCAGCCACCCGGCTTAAGATAAAGAACTCTTATTCTCCGGATTTGCGAATTATTCATGCCGTGGAAGCACTGGATGATATTGATGAGGCGGCCAACCTGCTGGCTGAAAGATTGGGCATATGGTACGGCGAACATTTTCCTGAAGCAGGCATGTTTACCGAAAACCTGGCCAAATTCGTAGCCGAAAACGGACTAAGGCAGGACCTGCCACAGGATTCGCAGTTTCATGAGACTGCCCAGTCGTCTGTGGGTATGGAAATGGATGCAGAGGACGGAGCTATCATAAAGGCTTTTGCATCGGACCTCTCTTCCCTGTATGAAAGGCGTCATGTGATAGAATCCTATATTCACAAAAACATGGAGCAACTCGCTCCCAATCTGGAGGAGGTCGCAGGAGCTAATCTGGGGGCGCGGTTGATCAGTATGGCCGGAGGATTGCAATCTCTCTCCCGGATGCCGTCAAGCACCATTCAGGTAATGGGTGCAAACCAGGCATTATTCAAACATCTCAGAGGCAAGGCTACCTCGCCTAAACACGGTATTATTTTCAATCATCCTCTAATCAAGAATTCCCATCCCAAAATCCGGGGCAAAATGGCCCGTGCTCTTGCTTCAAGCCTGAGTATCGCAAGCAGGGTGGATGCTTTTTCCGGCCAGCGGAATCCTGCAATTAAAGAAAAACTGGATCGTAAGGTCCTGTCTATCAAGGAGGGGAACAAATGAAGGTCAAGACCTTCCATGAAAACATTTTCACGCTACAACAGGGCAAGAAAAATTTCCTTGCTACCAGAAATCTTTCTCCTGGCTCCCGGGTATATGGAGAACGCCTGATGCAGGTTGATGAAGCAGAGTACCGCATCTGGGAGCCCAAAAGAAGTAAACTTGCTGCAATGCTGCTCAAAAAACTCCCCTCTCCTTTCACAACCACATCAAAGGTGCTTTACCTGGGCTCGGCTACAGGTACCACTGTCAGTCATGTTTCGGATATTGTGCATCAGGGAGTGGTCTATGCAGTGGAATTCTCCCCCCGCACAATGCGGGACATGCTGCCTATCTGCGAAGAAAGACCAAATATAATCCCTCTGCTTGCCGATGCTTCCAAACCACAGTCCTATGCAAATGTTGTGGAGCCTGTTGATGTGATCTTCCAGGACGTGGCCCAGCCGGACCAGGCATCAATTGCCCTATCCAATGTGCAGCACTTCCTCAAACCCGGAGGGTACCTGTTGATGAGCATTAAGGCCCGGAGTGTGGATTCCACTGCAAAACCCGATACTGTTTTTAAGCAGCAGCTCAAAACGTTATTGGAGCAAGATAATTCCAGAATGGAACTTGTGAAGAAGCAGAAACTTGCACCATTCCATATCGATCATCTAGGAGTAGTTGCAAGGAAGACTGAATGAGGGTTGCAGGTGTCAGATCAGGATGAATTGAGACAGGGCCTGGGCAAATATTTCGGTGTCTGCCCATCGTATCATCATTCCAAGGCCTGCTTGTGCAAGAATTGTCCGTCCTATCCGGCTGAAGGTTATATGTTCTGTGCACGTGGTCCTGTGTCAGGTGAGGCCAGGCAGGGATGCATGTGTACAAAATGTTATGTCTATAATCAATTTGCGCTTGAAGGGGATTATTTTTGCAGGCAGGGTTGAATTGTGAGCAAAAATACAATTGTTATGTTAATTTGTGTACTGGGGACTCTGACTATGGCAGGCTGTGTACAACAGGAGGCTGACAACACTGCATCGCAACCTGAAAACTGTGAGTACTCCGATGTTTCTGCAGAAGAGGCGTTTAATCTGATTGAGACAGGGGATGTTTTTGTCCTGGATGTACGTACCCAATCCGAATATAATAACGGCCACCTGGAAAATTCCTACCTGATCCCTGTTTCTGAACTGGAAGGCCGGCTGGATGAGGTACCTTCGGATACTGTGATTCTTGTATATTGTCGTAGTGGCAGACGCAGTGTAACTGCATCGAATATTCTTCTGGAGGCGGGCTACTGTGATGTATACAATATGGAAGCCGGCTTTAATGCCTGGCGCTCTGCAGGTTATCCTTACGAGGAATAACATTTTCTAAAATTCATGCAAATCCTGATGTTGTAAATCTATCTTTTGCTTTCTATTGATTATTTGGGTAGCGGCTAATTTCTGATTTTTCAGAGGTTCACAATTACCTTTAGTTAGTACATAATGTTCTGAAATCTTATATCTACATGACTCTCTATAATATATTATGAAAGAAAATGTCGATTTACACAGATTCTGGATATTACTGGCCAGTGCAGTAGTATTGGTATTGCTTTCGTCCTTATCCCTGGCTGCTGAAATAACAGTGGACGACGATGGGGCTGAGGATTATACAACGATTCAGGAAGCTGTAAATGCAGCAAATAATTCTGGAGACACAATTCTTGTTTATCCAGGTACTTATAATCAGAATGTTGATGTGGCTAAAGAATTGAACATCACTTCGGTAGGCGGTGCTTCTGTTACCAATATTACTTCAGATTTTGACTATGTTTTATTTATAAACTCTGATAATGTGACAATTAATGGTTTCAATGTTAGTGGTACTGTGGGTGGTAATACTGCAGGAATTTATTTGAACGATGCAAACCATTGCAATTTAAACTCTAATATTGTTACAAATATTATGACCAACGCTGGTATTTATCTGGCTTCTTCTGAAAACAACAATCTAAGTAATAATATTGTTTTTGGTAATAACTATGGGATTTATTTAAGAGATAATTCTAACAATAACAATTTGACAGGAAATGATGCATCAGAAAATCTTGGTTTTGGAATTTATCTAGAATCTTCTGGAAATACTGAATTAATCGATAACACCATTCTAGATAACTTTGGCAATGGAATTTACCTAATATCTTCTGAGAATAATAATTTGACTCATAACAATATTTCTGGCAACGGTGCTAATGGAATATATATGAGTGGAGCTAATAACAACAATTTAACCAGTAATATTGTGCAAGATAATGATGAATATGGTATCTGGGCTACTGGCAATACGAATTTAATTACTAACAATACTATTTCCAATAACGGTTATTCTGGTGTATATTTGCAAGATTGTACCTTCCACACTTTATCAGATAACACAATTACAGGTAATGGGGAGGATAGTGGTAGTGGCTATGGAATAGATTTGTGGGATTCCAACAATAATCACATCTTCAACAATTATTTAAACAACTCTAAAAACGCTAATATTGACTATTCAAGTGTTAGTAATCTTGGAAATAACTGGAACACCACAAATAAAACCGGCCCCAATATAATAGGTGGTCCTTATATTGGAGGGAACTTCTGGGCGACTCCTGATGGTACCGGTTTCAGTCAGGTAAACGCAGATATCAATGGGGATGGATTCTGTGATACTCCCAATGATACTTACACGATACGTGAGGGGTATGAGCAGTATGACTATTTGCCCCTTGCAAGTACATCAGATGATAATGAACCACCTGTGGTTATCCCGATTGCTCCACTGGAAAAGGAAGTTGGACCTGGCGAATTGCTTGAACTGAATGTCTCGGTGACAGATGATTCTGATATTTCCTCGGTGGTTGTCAATGTCTCCAGTGTAAATGATACAGTGGACAAAGCTCTTCTCAGCAATGTCAATGGCTACTGGATCAACAATTCTATAACTTTGGATGTAAACCCTCATGGAATGTACAATCTCAACATCAATGCAACCGATGAGTTTGGGAATTCCAATACATCCATGAACCTTTCTGTGATAGGGGAATCAACTTCCACGGGAGACGGCAATGAGGACGAGGATGGCAATTTTGTCTATCATCCGCAGCCATTGTTTGATGTACCCACTGGAAATCCCTTGTTGTTGGTGGGTGTACTGGGGATTGTAGTTATATTCTTCATGAGAAGGAGAGAGTAACCGGAAAGGATTTTTTACTTCTTCTCTCCTTTTCCCATGCATGTTGTATGATGAGATTGATTGGGCCAACGTCTGGATCGAGCAGATGAAATTGCATAACGAGGCGGATGAACAGGTTCAACAGCCGGATCGCTGGGGGACCTATGAAAATGCGAAACGTTTCTGGCAATCCTCCCGCAAAAGTGGCAAACGGCTGGAAAAAACCCTTAAGGAAATCGAGCACGACAGCGATTCCCGAATACTGGATATCGGTGCAGGTCCGGGTTCAATGGCAATTCCCCTGGCGCAAAGGGTGTCCCATGTAACTGCAGTGGAGCCTGCTGAGGGGATGACCGAAGTCCTGAAAGAAAATATTGAAGATTACCATCTCGATAATGTCGCATGTATCCAGAAGAACTGGGAGGATGTGTCCTTTGAGGAACTGGATTCTCCTTATGATGTGGTTGTAGCGTCCTATTCTTTGCATGTGCCTGACATCAGGGAGGCTATCGAAAAGATCCAGCAGGTAAGCAGTGGCAGGGTTTACATCTACTGGTTTGCAGGCCTGACTTCCTGGGACAGGAATTATTCACGTATCTGGCAGCAGTTGCATGGCAGACAATATTACCCCTCCCCAAAATGTGATGTCCTCTATAATGTGCTTTACAGGATGGGAATCTATCCGGACATGGAAAATTTTGAGTTGACACATTACACCCGCTTTTCTTCCCTGGAAGAGGCAGTTCAACATTACAAACCCCATTACAAGATTGCCACTAATGAGCAGGAACAGATACTGCGATCGCATCTGGAACAAATACTGGAAAAAGAAGGCGACGAGCTGGTCCAGGTGGGTCGCTCGTCACGGGTAAAAATCTCGTGGGATAATTCCCACTGATTTTTTCAATGCAAAAAATGCCTCATACCGGTGAATATCAGGGAAACTCCCAGCCGGTTGGCGGTGTCTATAACTTCGTTGTCCCGGATAGAGCCACCCGGAGATACAATATATTTGATATTGTTCTCGGCGGCATGAATGATGCTGTCATCGAAGGGGAAGAAAGCATCCGAGGCCAGGACACATTCGGAGAGGATACCGTTGCAGTACTCCTCAAAGTCGATATCCGGATGTTCCCTTTCATAAATTTCCTTCAGGTTTTCCCGGGCCTTGGTTGCACATAATTTGCGGATGGAATCCACCCGGTTGGGCTGGCCGGCACCCATTGCCAGCATTATGTAACATCCCTCATCATATTCCCATGAAAGGTTTACTGCATTGGATTTGGTGCATTTGCAGGCTGCAATACAGAACTCGGACAGGCCCCTTTTCTCTTTGGGATACTCGGTGTCGGTGACACATTCCCATTTATCGTACAGCCCGATATTGCGGGACTGTTTGAGCATACCGCCTGCAATATACTTGTAGGTAAATTCCGCATCAAAGGATTCATTGAGTTGTGGCAGTTCCAGCAGGCGCAGGTTTTTGCTCTTATTCTTCAAAAAGTCCAGTGCATCATGCTCAAATTCCGGAGCAATTATGATCTCCACGAACTTGCCCTTGAGGAATTTGGCGGATTCGAGATTCATCGGGACATTGGTGCATATGATACTTCCAAAGGCGGATATCGGATCGCCGTCCCAGGCAGCCTGCAGGGCCTGCAGGAGTGTGTTGCCGGTTGCAAGCCCGCAGGGATTATTGTGTTTGACGATACATACTGCAGGTTTTTCCTGGCCCAATTCCTTGACAGTCTGGAGGGCGTTGTCACCGTCAACATAATTATTGTAAGATAGTTCCTTGCCATGCAGCTGGCGACAGTTTGCAAGGGCAGGTCCCTCAATTTCTGGCTGGGAGAAAAACAATGCTTCTTGATGCCAGTTCTCTCCGTAACGTAGTTCTCTGCCGCCTGTGAAATTAAGCCGCAGGGTATCCTCTCCCAGTAAGGTGCGGCTTAAGTATGTATCAATTGTACTGTCATAGTTTGCAGTATGGCGGAATGCCTTGACTGCCATTTTTTCCCGGCTCTCCTGTGAGACTACTCCGCTTGAGCGCAATTCTTTGAGAATATGTCCGTAATCTTCGGGGTCACTCAGTACTGTAACAGATTTGTAGTTCTTGGCAGCCGACCTGAGCATTGATGGTCCGCCGATATCAATGTTCTCGATGGCCTCCTCCAGATTAACTCCTTCCCTGGATATCGTTATCTCGAAGGGATAGAGGTTTACGACCACCATGTCGATAAGTTCAATAGAAAGGTCTTCAGCGTCGCTGACATGTTCCGGATTTTCCCGCAGGCAAAGCAGGCCACCGTGTATCTTTGGGTGGAGTGTCTTTACCCTGCCTCCCATCATTTCGGGAAATCCGGTGATCTCTGATACGTCAATTGTTTCTATTCCTGCATCCCGGAGCATACGTGCCGTGCCTCCGGTTGAAATGATCTCTATATCCAGTTGTTTGAGCCCGCGTGCAAAATCCACTATTCCCGTTTTGTCGGAAACGCTCAGCAATGCCCTTTTTACCAAAAAATCACCAAGTCAGGTTGTAAGATATTACTAATAAAGGTTCTGGTCTCTAATAGATAAAGTCCTGAGATTATTAAATTAGGCCATATCATCCATTTCAATTCGCCACTCTCAATTAATTTTAAATGATGCTGCAATTGAAAAATTATGGGTTTCGAATTTGAAGAATAGTCAAACATCTAATATATTAAAAAATAGATGTGAATGCTGCAATAACTATCATGAAGTTTGCCCTGAATAAACAGAATACAATTGTTATCTGAAATATTGTAGGGACCTGGGATTAAGATGTGAGGACTTGTTTTCCTTTGAGAAAATATGAAACAGAAAAACTCCTGTGAAGGGGATCTCACATTTTCCCTTTACTAAGGACAATTCCATAATGGTATGGTTTAAGGTCATATGTCAAGGGACTTTTGAATCCTGAGGATTTAGCCCAATCTATGCATTTTTCTGGTGTAGGGCGAATTTCCAGCGGTGGGCCCCTTGGAGTTGTCGGATCATAATTCCAATGAATGATTACTATTTTCCCCTCTTGTCTCAGAACCCTATAAGTTTCTCTGAGTAGTTTTTCCGGCTCTTCCACATGCAAAATATTGGCTAAAATGATATAATCTACACTTTCGTCTTCAAGATCACTGCCTTTCGATACAAAATCACGAAGCACTAATTCAATATTGCCCAAATTCTCCACTTTTGCCTTTTGTTCTGTAATCTCTATCATTTCTGACTCTATATCGATGGCGTAGACTTTCCCCTTTATTATTTTTGCAGCTGGAATTGTAAAGGTTCCATAACCACAACCAAAATCGGCTACATCCGCAATTTTATCGTTCAAACCCAGTTTTTTAAGGATCTCATCTGCTCTAAAAAACCCTTCCCATACATTTTCATCGGGCATTCCGCTTTCTTTTATTTTCATTTTTCCAGTCCAGAATCTGCTTACAATATATCTTGGTGTTTCTTATATCTCTTTAAAAATTTTTGCAAGAGATTCGCCACGAACATGGATAGAAAATTCAGAAAAGTAGCCAAATGGTGTTGTATGGACCTCTATTCCCTTGTTGATTAATTTTTCCTTAATTTCAGAAATAATTTCCGCTGCGAATTCAGGGGAGGATGTACTTGATGAGAGATGTGCAAAAGAATGCAAAACTATTCTTTCTTTATCTACTTTATTAAGATACCACTTGAAAGTTTTCACAGCATTTTTTATGATCTTGTTTTTTCTCTCCTCGTCCTCCAGTTCAACATGCATGAAAACAACAGCAGTAGTTTCTATTTTTTCTTCTTTTTTAATGTCTCCTACATTTTCTAGGGTCTTACTAAAAGTGTCATACCAAAAATATTCAGTATCAAACAGTAACATTTTCATAATTTATCACCCTCTAGCAAAAATTACGTGTTATGTACTATGCATTCTGTTCCTGATCTTGTTGGATTCTATTGAATGGATGGTATATAGGAATATTGATTATGACAAAAATCTCCTTGGTATGTCTTATGCTAAATGAAGAATATAAGATTCCTTATGAATAATTTTGAATAATAATGGGGATCATTCAATTTCAATATTGTATTTTGAGACTAAGCAATAGAATTATGGATAAATTGACCAGGTTAAAAATTTATTAAAAAGTGCTATCAAATTAGAATGCAGGTATAGTATACCATAAATTTTAAATAGTATTTTATCATCAAACTTTTTGATGATAGGTACTACTATAAACTGCAATATAGTTGTAAATGATGTAGCAGTAGTGGTAGTACTCGTAGCTTGAGCAGGAAAATGGAAACCATTCTGGCTCAAGGAAACATTTCTGGCTTTTTCTGATCATTTATTTTGGTCATTAATCCATTCTGTAATTTGGGCCCATTTGGTTTTTCATTCGTAGATTACGGAGGAATGAAAATGGAAGAAATGAACGGGGCGCAAGGGCTGGTTAAATGTCTGGAGGATCTTGGGGTCAAACACGTTTTTGGTTATACAGGAGCAGCCATCCTTCCGGTATTTCATGCCCTGCATGACAGCGATATCGGGATAACCATCAGCTCAAATGAACAATCTGCCGCCTTCAGTGCAGCCGGCTACTCAAGATCAGGAGATGTAATAGGTGTTGCCATGGTTACTTCAGGCCCTGCCATAACCAACACACTCACAGGAGTTGCGGATGCCTATGGGGACAGCATACCGATGCTTGTATTTGCAGGCCAGGTTCCGGAACACAAAATAGGGACCGATTCCTTCCAGCATATCAATGTAAGTGGTATATTCGAAGATGCTGCAAAAAAGGTTATTCAGTTATCCAACAATGATGATATTGAATCGATAGTCAAGGATGCCTATTATTTTGCCTGTTCAGGAAAACCCGGTCCTGTAGTCATAGATTTCCCGCTTGATAAACAGCAGAAAAAGCATGAATACAGAGCAAGGGATGTCAGTATATTCAAGCAAAGCTATAATGATGATCGGCATCTGAGTGACCAGCAATGTGCAGAATTCTATGAGTTACTGCTAAATTCCGAAAAACCCCTGCTCTATCTGGGCGGGGGACTCAATTCCAGAAGAGGCAGAAAGGCTATACGTGCCTTTAATGACTATTTCAAAATACCTTCTGTCAATACACTGATGGCAAAGGGAGTTGTGGATGAGCGGGGCGATCTGAATCTGGGAATGCTTGGAATGTTTGGCACACCCTATGCAAATATGATCATTCAGGAAAATGACTTTTTCTTTGCCATCGGCGTGCGGTGGGATGACCGGATTGCGGAGAAAGTCGGTTTTGGAATCGAAGCGGAGATTGCTTATATTGACATAAACCCTGAAAAAATGCACCAGATCAAGATCGAACGTTTTCCAAAGTTTACATTCATAGGTGATGCTGCCACCGCCCTTACCGATTTATTGGCCTATGCAAAACGGAACAATATACAACTGGATATCAATCAATGGCAAAAATATGCAACAGGACTCAAACGTACCTGGCCCTTGGATTACAATCACAAATCAGACAGGATACAGAGTGCAGAGATGATGGATATGCTGGCAGGTTTTATTGATGAGAGTACCAAAATAACCACAGGGGTCGGCAATCACCAGATGCTTGCGGCCCAATATCTTCCGATGCAGCAGGAGCAGAGTTTCATGTCCTCAGGTTCGTTCGGAACCATGGGATTTGCAGTTCCAACAGCCATTGGTGTGCATTATGCCAATCCTGGTTCAAAGGTTATTGCCATTGACGGGGACGGTAGCCTAAAAATGAATCTGGGGGAACTGCACACAATAGCATCTCTGGACCTGCCGGTCAAGATACTGCTACTGAACAATATGAGTGATGGCATGGTTTTGAATCTCCAGGATGTTGCCTACGGTGGAATCCGTACCGGAACCCGACGAACAAAGGATATTCCCTTTGCAGAAATTGCCCGATCCTTTGGTTTCAATTACGCAAAAAGGGTAAGTGACAGGGAAGATCTGCGAAAGTCTCTTGAGGATTTTCTGGATACAGACGGCCCATCATTCCTTGAAGTTCTTACAGACAGGGAAGAAATACTTTATCCAAAGGTTCCTGCAGGTTGTTCGTACAGCGATATGATTCTTGGACCGTATATCAAAAAGGTATCTTCTGACTGATACTAGTCACAAATTGTATTAAATGTGGAATAGATAAAGTATCTTCATTCTAACAAAAGGTGGATCCATGTATAGTTTCCAGGAAAAAATTGATTCATGTATAGATTGCAAGAAATGCTGGGATGTCTGTCCTGCCAATACGGTTACAGAAGGTAATCGTTTTACTCCACAGGGAAAGATTGAGTCCCTCGCAAAGGTAGTTGCAGGTGAAAAACTGACACAGGACGAAATGGATAACATTTATCTTTCCACACGCTGCGGAGCCTGTGATGATGTCTGTCCAGTAGACATTCCCATAACTGATATCATACAGTATGAAAGAGAGTTGTTAGCAAAACAGGGCAGAGAACCTGCCAAAACCACAGCGATCTCAAAGAACATTATTGAACGCAACAGTCCCGGGGGTATGGATCCTTCTAAGAGGTTTGATTGGGTCACCGAGGATCTTGAAATATCCGAAAAATCTGATATCGCCTACATGGCAGGTTGCTGGGTTGCACACAGTCAGCCGGATATAGCCAGGTCTACCATCCGTCTACTCAATCATGCCGACATCCGGCCAATGCTATTAAAGGAAGAAAAATGCTGCGGTCTTTTCCTGATTGATAATGGTCATCTCGAAGAAGCAGCAGAGCACGCCAAAAAATTCGTAGACTATATTGAATCCCTGGGAGTAAAGAAAGTTGTCGTATCCTGCCCTGGCTGCTACATAGTTTTGAATCATGAGTATCCGAATCTTTATCGAGAGTTGGATTTTGATGTGGAATATTCTCTCAATATTTTCAGGGATATGATCAATGATGGCACACTCAAACCAAAAAAACTTGATTACACCGTTTCAATAAGAGATGCCTGTCCAGTTAGAAACTTAAAGGATGTACCCCGAGATATTCTTTCAAGTATGGTGGAGGTAAAGGAACTTTTCGATGACAAACAGGTGTGTTGTGGAGGACCTGCCGGCCTTAAACCCAACTTCCCGGAAATATCATCGGATATTGCCATGTTGTCGGTTAAGAACTATAAAGAGAAAGCCGATATGCTGGTCTCTTATTGTCCCTTCTGCATGCATCATATAGGTGGTGTTTGTAAATCAAAGGATGAAGAACTGAATATGAAGGACATTTCAGTTTTGCTGGCAGAAAACATATTTGGAGATGTCAAGGAGATGAAATCATGAAAGTAGGTTTAATCAGATGTATGCAAACAGAGGATATGTGTCCTGCAACAACGGATTTTAAAGTAATGAAGGAGAAAAAACTTGCATTCAAAGATGTTGAGGGCGAAATTGAAGTGATAGGTGTTGTTTCATGTGGTGGTTGCCCTGGAAAGAAAGCAGTTCCGAGGGCTGCTGAAATGGTCAGACGTGGAGCCGATACAATTGCTCTTGCTTCTTGCATCACAAAAGGTAATCCAATAGGTTTTGCCTGTCCGCATTCTGAACAGATGAAAACAGCAATCAAAAAGAAAATAGGTGATTCGATACAATTAATTGATTATACTCATTAATCGGCAATCACCATTGAATAATTTTGATCTTGTTTGAAACAGAAAACACCACTATATAGAATAAAATACACTACAATGTTCTTCTAATCTGATATCATTTTTACATATAGTTTGCAAATATATCTATTTAGTTCCACTCTATCTTGTAAATCTGTAGTTACAGGTTACAAGCAATTGAAATGCCACAAAATGCATGAGCATAGTTCATGTAATGCTAGATGGTAATGGAAAAACTGTCACGCTTTTAACCTGGAAAGCTAATTTGATATTCTCCTCTCATGATACACCTCAATAATTAAAGGAAAATTATGAATTTCGTTGAAAAATATCAGTCAGTATTCATATTAATATCAGTATCTATCGGATTGATACTTGGTCAAAACACGCTTGCCCGCAATTATGCTTCCCTTTTCATTGTCCCATTTCTTATGGTAATGTTGTTTGGGATTTTTTTACAGGTTCCTCTCGGGCAATTGAAAAATTCCTTTAAGAACTGGAAATTTGCAGGAGTCAGTGCAAGCATAAATTTCATATTCAATCCAACGCTGGCTTTTTTTCTGGGATTTTTGTTCCTGAGTGATACGCCTGCATTATGGATTGGCTTTATTATGTTAATGGTTACTCCCTGTACTGATTGGTATTTGCTTTTTACAGGGATTGCCAGGGGCAATGTCCCCCTCTCAGCCTCCATCCTTCCTATGAATTTAATTCTTCAGTTGTTATTATTGCCAATATATCTTTTGCTTTTTGCAGGGAACATTGCAACTATCAACCCGACTCTGCTTATGGAGAGCGTTGTCCTTGTATTGCTCATCCCTTTTATTGCTTCTCTTGTCTCAAAGACTGTCGTGCCTGGAATAAAAGGAGAATACTGGCTTCAGGAAAAAATCTTTCCAAACCTTGACCATGTCCAGTTCTTATTCTTAAATCTTGCAATTATATCTATGTTCGCATCTCAGGGTGAACAACTTGTCCAGAATCCCCTAATACTTCTAAAACTCATAACTCCAGTCTTGTTGTTCTTTGTCATCGTCTTTGTCGTCGGACAAATCGTTGGAAGATATCTTGGTTTTTCATATCAGGATACTGCCAGCTTGAACCTTACAACACTTGCACGTAATTCCCCGATAGTGCTTGCAATCGCACTTACAGCTTTTCCAGAAGAACCACTTATCGCATTGGCACTTGTAATAGGGCCTTTGATAGAATTACCTGTACTTGGCATCATATCCCATACGTTGTTGTGGATTAGAAAATCTGTCTCTTGAAGCTGTAAAAACGAACACTTCTTTTTTACTGTAATTTTGGTGACCATTAATCCAGCAATATCAACGTATATTGAGAGGGGATTGTATCGTCCATGGGGAATTTCTGGAAAGGTATGCCCAGTTTATTCAATGTTTTGTCAAGCCTGATACCAAGTCCCATCAGGCAGGGTCGGCGAATGGTCGGATGATGGCATTCTCCCTGGGAACTTGCACAGTTTACATCGGTATAATCACTGTTGGCACACCATGTGCACATTCCCGGAAAAGTGGCAAGAGCAGTATTGTATCCCAGTTTCCAGGCGAGTTTCTCAAGTTCTATACTTCCCGGTTGGATTCTTTCCTTGCGCTCCTTCATAACAGTTTTTAAAGTTTCTTCATGCTGCTGTTTAATCTCTTCTTCATCAGGGGATTTGACACTGTATTTAATAAAATTCTCACTTATTTCCCTGGAAAACCGGTTTTCTGATTTCCAGTCAACGAGCAGGGCCCATTGGTACTCCGTCAGCATTTGCCTGAATTCTTCCACTGTCGGTATAAAGGGAGGGCAGACCTGACTGCCGTAACCATTACATCCAAATATGCATTTTAAAATAGTCCTGTTCTCGACTATTATGTTCTCTGCAGGAATAAGTCTGATACTTTTTGCTCCGAGTTCTTCACCCATTTGTTCCAGAATTCTGTAATTCTCGTCAGGAATGGTCATATTTTAGCCTACCTTTTCAGTCTATATCCGGTTTTTGCTGTATTTTGGGGTGTACTAATTAACCAATGCTACAAAATTAGTGATTAATCCTACTAACTATTGTTGTCCAAAAACTTATAAGCTCCGGGCTGATATATTAAAGTATAAAATAATTTCATTTAGGTAATAATTGGGGGGATTATTATACCTGGATTAACAATGTCTGAACTTCGTGTATTTTCAATGATCTTGCAAATAGTAGCCTTATTGCTGATTGTTATAGGTTTTATTGCTTTGAAAAAGAGCACATCCATGAATGAAGGAATATCAAAACATGGTAAGATAATCAATGTTGGTTATTCTCTGGCAATAATATCTGTATTATATATGGCCTATTCTGCTTACCTTTCTATAATTGGCACAGGTTCAATTCTACCATTAATTCTATCCCATGGTTCGTTGGGCATCATAACGTTGGCATTAGGAGCTTTATTTGTCACCAATAGGTGGAGCTGGAAGAGTAAAAGATATATGAGAATTGAATTGGTTCTCTGGCTGGCTGTATTTTTGGGTGGAATATACCTGTATCTTGTAATAAATAATGCCATCTGAATCTTCATCCATAAAATAAGACTGTTATTCAGAAAATTTCACCACGGGGCAGACCTCTATACATTTGCCACAGTGGGTGCACTTATCCCCGATGTAGGCAATTTTGTTTTCGATCCGGATTGCATTGCGGGAACATTTGCCGATACACACCCCGCAACCCATACAGCCCAGAGTCCGGCGTATTGAATTTTCTGTATCCTTGAGGAGTTTCCCGGCATCGGATTTGGAAGATGCTCTCACTCTTACCGAACCTGTCGCAAAGACCTGTGCTGTATCTTTTTGCCGGGTGATCATTGCCATCTCGTCTGTATACTTTACCTCGCCAATAGCAAGTAACATGCCGCTTTTCCTTACTTTTTCCATGTCAAGGGCTGTGGAGAAACTTCCCTCAGCTGTCATTTCCCCGGTGGTGCAGGGCCGATGACCCACACTTGAGGTAAATGTCAATTTTTCAGGGTCGTATTTGGTGGGAGCAGTATTAATTCCCAGTTCCTCGGCTATTTTTTTTATGTTGGCGGGGAGTGATTTCCATCTCCAGAGCCCATAATCAGCCCATTGCTTGTCGATGCCGGTTTTCTCGGCATAGGCATACAAATGCTTCATCAGTTTTTCTTCGTAATGGGGATGGGTCTTTTTCAGACGTTTCAAATCCCCCAATGAAGATGAGGGGCACAGCCAACATCCCATCCGGTCAAAACCTTTCTCATAGAGGGGATTGTAGGGCAACTCATTCATGAATATGTAGAGCCAGATATGCAGGGCAGTCCAGTCCTGTATCGGTGAGGCTGCGGTCTGGTTGCCCACCCAGGGATTTTTCCAGACACGGTTACTACGGGCCCGGGTGGTGGATTCATATTTGCGCTGGCCCACAAAGGTCAGGCAGCCTTTATCATAATTCTCTTCTATCAACCGGCTTATGGGGCCGAGCTTGCATATTTTGCAGCACCACCGCATTTCCACTGCAGGTGGCCCGAAAGCATCGATGGATTCCCAGAAGGCGTCACCGACACTTATGGATTTGACATCCTTTGAATATAACTCTCCCACATGCCGGATGTTCTCCAGTGTTTCAGGGAATTCAAGCCCGGTATCGGCAAACATCATTTCATAATCTCTGACACATTCATCTACAAGCTGCATTACTGCAAGACTGTCCTTGCCTCCGGAATAAGATACAGATATCGGTAGTTCCTCTTTTTCAATGGTTTTCTGGATGAAGGTTTGGGCCTCTGCAATTGATTCATTCATTATCAATCGGTTTGCCCGGATAACATCGCCCCAGCATGAAGGTTTTCTGTCATTGACTTTTAAAGTCGTATCCGCTTTCCACCGGGGTTTGACTGCAGTGCCTTTCTTGGCTTCCATCATTTCCCGGCCATCCATCCGGGCACGCCCTGTGGCAACGACTTCGCCGGCGGGGGTAATTATTATGACCTCGTCATCTTTCTGTATTTTCGGGTCCGCATCAAGCACTCCCGGAGCAAGCAGGTTTGCACCTTTGTGCAGGAATTTTTTCACATCTTCCTCGATGGTCACGTAACCTGTAAGGTTTTCTTTGCCTGCCAAAATCCTGCGAGCGGCTTCCAGTCGGGGCAGGAGTACCCATTCAAGTTTCCCGATCTCATAACGTATGCTTGCAATTACTTCGCCATCAACAATAATCTCATCCATGCGGTCTTCGTAGGGTGCCTTGTTGAGCAGCACGACCCTGTCCGTGTCAAGAAGCGGGTTGTTGAATTGTTGTTCTGATATCCAGTTTATGTGTTCGATATCGTGCAAAAAAGCCGGCCTTATATCTCCGGGGGGTGTAACATTTACTTTTACACATTCATCCCCGCAGGCACATTTTTTGCCAAGAACTGGTACATTGCAGCTGTGGCACCATTGCAGCAGCAAATCTCCATGGAATACAGGTTGTGACATCTATGCTGGAAATCCTGTACTGGTTAAATAATATTGTGGTCGTTCTCAGAAGAACTTTGAAGCCAGTGAATCCCCCTGTGATTCACACATATGTTCGTATGGGCAGTATACACAGAGTTTTCCCCGCTTTGCCTGAGGCATTTTTCCATTCTTTATCTTTTCTATTCGTTTGAGAATATTAAGCACCTCCCTGCGCTCGGCTGGCCGTATTCTCACGGGTCTTGCCTGGCCCTGTGAGGCATAAAAAAGCACTGCGGAATTTACCGGCTGACCGTATGTTTCTTCTGCAAGCATGGAGTAGGCTGCCAGAGGTATCCGGTCATTTTTCCAAACACCCTGTTTTGGGGCATTACTGGTCTTTATGAGCAGAGGTATCTTCTGGTTATCGTGAAAGACGATTGCCGATGGTGCACCAGTTAAGTTTAATTTGTCCGAATGCATCAGGGGTTCGATTTCAACGGGTGTTATGAGTTCAATCATTTCTTCATCGGATTGGCTCTTTAAATTGGCTGCTATTGCAGGCAATACTTCGTATACATCTTCCACAGCATCTTTGAATTGGTTTTCATCAATGTGCTCCAATTCGTCAGAATAGATGGTTATTATTTCCTGTACTATTTCTTCTACCCGCGTTTGCAGCAGGGGGAACATTTCCTGCTGTGACCTGGCAATCTCTGCACAGGAAAGAGCCAGTTCTTTTAGCAGCAAATGACGGATGTAAGGTTTTTTAATGTCATCTGCTATTGTTTCATTCCTGCTGGCAAAGTATACTTTTCGGGGGCACTTAGTGTAGAGCACTACTTCCGAAACATTGGAATTTGTTTCGCAGAACATTGCACACATATTTAGAAGTTAACAAATTGCATAATATTTAAGTTGAATGAATATCCGAACATCGGCAATAGACGAATCGACATTCGTTAAATATATATGCATGCTGGTATTGAGGTAATTGTAGCACATGACCGAGGATGCATCAAAGGAAAACTTACGTCACCGCCTGGCTGAAAAAATGGCTGGTGAGATCACTCTTTCGGATAAGCCCGGGGAGGCTCTGAAAAAATGGAGACTCAATTTCGAGATAGCCCAGACTGATATATCTTCATATCTGGGTGTTTCGCCCTCTGTGATAAGTGATTATGAAAGTGGAAGACGAAAGTCTCCGGGAACCCTTATCGTCAGCAAGATTGTGGATGCTCTGATAAATATTGATTCAGAAAGCGGAGGCCACAAGGTACATGCCTATGAAGGCATGCTATACAGTGATCAGGCATCAAAAGCGGTCTATGCAACTTACGAATACACATATCCAATGCAGCTTGCAAAACTGGCCACTCTTATAGAGGCGGATGTGGCCAACCGGGGTGTGGAAAAACCCCTGTATGGTTTTACGGTGGTAGACAGTAAGAAGGCAATCCTTGAATTGTCTTCCCATGAATTCCAGAAACTTTATGGATGGAGCACCGAACGTGCCATGATATTCACAAAAGTGTCTACAGGGAAATCCCCCATGGTAGCAATCAGGGTCACAAACCTGAAACCTGCAGCAGTGGTTCTGCATGGCCTTAGCATCAGGGAGGTGGATCCAATGGCCAAAAAAATGGCAGAAGTTGACAGGATCCCTTTGCTGGCAACGACTATGGACCTTGATGAATTGATCGAGGCATTAAAACACTACAGTCAATATCAGGTAATGGAATGATATTTATTTTTGATCAAAAGGTGATTTAAGCAATGAGCGTAGGGATTGTTTCATACGGTACATATATCCCCAAATTCAGGATAAAAGTGGAGGATATAGCAAAGGTATGGGGTGATAATGCAGATATACTCAGTGCAGGCCTCATGGTGAATGAAAAATCCGTCCCGGATCTGGACGAGGATACTGTAACAATTGCGGTAGAGGCTGCAAGGGCTGCAATTTGTCGCAGCTGCCTTGATCCTTCCAGAATAGAGGCAATATATACAGGTTCTGAAAGTCATCCCTATGCGGTCAAACCCACCAGTACAATAGTGGCTGAAGCGGTGGAAGCGACCCCTGAGATGACTGCAGCGGATTTGGAATTTGCCTGTAAAGCAGGAAGTGCCGGTATGCAGGCATGTATGGGATTGGTGCAATCCGGTATGGCAGACCTGGGGCTTGCTATAGGTTCAGACGTATCACAGGGTGCACCCGGAGATGCACTGGAATATACCGCTGCTGCTGGCGGTGCGGCTTATATTATAGGCAACAAAGAAGAAGAAATGGTAGCAATTATCGAAGATACCTATTCTTTCACGACCGATACACCTGATTTCTGGAGACGCGAGGGTATGCCTTATCCCGAACACGGCGGACGTTTCACCGGAGAACCCGGCTATTTCAAACACGTTCTGGGTGCCGCAAAAGGTCTGATGAATAAACTTGGCACTTCAGCTGAGGATTACGATTATGCAGTTTTCCATCAACCCAATGGTAAGTTCCCCTCCAGGGTGGCAAAAATGCTGGGATTCAGTAAGGAAAAAATTGCTCCCGGGCTTGTGGTCACAAGATTGGGTAATACTTATTCCGGTTCATGCCTGATGGGTATTGCAGCTACTCTTGACCAGGCAAAGCCTGGAGACAGGATATTTGCCACAGCCTTTGGTTCAGGTGCAGGGGCAGATGCCTTCAGTTTCAGGGTAACGGACAAGATCGATAAGATAAGGGATAAAGCTCCCCGGGTAGAGGAATTGCTTGCAAATCCTGTCTACATGGATTATGCAATGTATGCAAAGCATAAAGGCAAGATAAAACGTGCATGAGGGGATAAAAATGAGAGACGTTGCAATTATCGGAAGTTATACTACCAAATTTGGTGAGATGTGGGAGCGCTCTTTCCGTGATATAGTTGTTGAGGCCGGAGTCGGAGCTCTTGAGGATGCCGGAGTTGGTGGAGAAAGTATCGACAGTATGTTTGTCGGTAATATGAGCGGCGGACAGTTTGTTGAACAGGAACACATCGGTGCCCTGATAGCTGATTATTCCGGCCTGGCAGCCGGTTTGCATGTACCTTCCACCCGTGTGGAGGCCGCCTGTGCTTCAGGGGGACTGGCCTTCAGGCAGGGAATACAGTCCGTTGCATCTGGTTACAATGATATAGTGGTAGCTGCAGGCGTTGAAAAAATGACAGACGTTTCCTCCGTTGGCGCTTCTTCAGCCCTTGCGGCAGCAGCGGACCGGGAGTGGGAGGGTATGATGGGTGCCACCTTCCCCGGTTTGTATGCCATGATAGCCCGCATGCATATGCAGCAATATGGAACAACCAGTGAGCAGCTTGCACAG
This sequence comes from Methanohalophilus halophilus, assembly GCF_001889405.1. Taxonomy (NCBI): domain Archaea; kingdom Methanobacteriati; phylum Methanobacteriota; class Methanomicrobia; order Methanosarcinales; family Methanosarcinaceae; genus Methanohalophilus; species Methanohalophilus halophilus. The sequence continues at coordinate 524,300 of NZ_CP017921.1, read as the reverse complement.
GTTGCTGTGAAAAATCATAAGAATGGTACCCATAATCCAATCGCCCAGTACAGGAATAATATTACAGTGGATAAAGTGCTTAATTCCATTATGGTTGCCGACCCCTTACATATCTTTGATTGCTCTCCGATTACTGACGGAGCAGCCGCTCTTGTCCTGGCTCCTGCTGAAGAAGCCCACAAATACACCGATACTCCGATATATATAAAAGGGTCCGGACAAGCAAGTGATACTATTGCCCTGCATGACCGTCGCGACATTACCACTCTTGATGCGAGTGTCTATGCTGCAAAAAGAGCCTATGAGATGGCAGGAATCGGGCCGGATGATATCGATGTGGCAGAGGTGCATGATTGTTTCACCATTGCAGAAATATGTGCCATTGAAGACCTTGGGTTTGTAGAGAAAGGACGGGGTGGCAGATTCGTTGAAGAAGGTAATACAGCGATTGGCGGCAAGATCCCTGTAAACACTTCAGGCGGCTTGAAAGCTTGTGGTCATCCCGTGGGTGCTACAGGCATCAAACAGGCTGCAGAAATTGTCAACCAGCTTCGCGGAGAGGCAGGGAAAAGACAGGTAGAGGGTGCTGAGATCGGACTGGCCCATAATGTAGGAGGGTCCGGTGCGACTGCACTTGTACATATATTAGGCAGGGAGAGGTGATTGTAGATGTCTGTTGCAAGATTCTGGAGACAGCAGGTACAGAGATATAATCTCGTAGGTAACCATTGTAGAAACTGTGATGAATACTATTATCCCCCGAGGACTACCTGTCCGTTTTGCAGAAGGAACGGGGAGATGGAGGAATACAAGTTCAGTGGCAAAGGTGAACTTGTAACCTATACGATAATTCATTCAGCAGCTGAAGGGTTTGAACACCAGACACCGTATGTGCTGGGTATTGTGAAACTGGAAGAAGGCCCACGTCTTACATCCCAGATCATAGCACAACCAGAGGATGTGAACATCGGTATGAAGGTAAGGCCGGTGTTCCGCAAACTCGGTGAAAGCGGGGACAAGGGAATGCTCCATTACGGTACCAAATTCACACCGGCGTGATGAGATGCTTGAGGTAGAAGTAAAATCCCGTATCGACCTGTCTCATGCCCGTGAAGTTCTTGACAGGCTTGATGCAAAATTCCTGGAAACAGAGGAGCATTTTGATGTTTACTATAATGCTCCGCACCGGAATTTTGCAGAAACGGACGAAGCTTTGCGTATACGTTCTGTTAATGACAGGCAGGTCCTGACCTACAAGGGTAAAAAACTGGATGAAGTAACCAAAAGTCGTGAGGAAATCCAGACTCATGTGGAAGCCGAAGCCATGATACAGATTCTGGAAAGACTTGGTTTCAAAGAAACTGCCAGGGTCCAGAAGTTGAGGGATGTGTTCAAAATAGGTGACATAACCCTGTGTCTGGACGAGGTGGATTCGCTGGGCCAGTTCATCGAGTTTGAGATAATCTCGGATGCTGATATGGAAGAAAGTAAAAAACGCATTTTTGCGATGATGGAAAATTTTGGCCTTAAACCTGAAGATTCCATCCGTAAATCCTATCTGGAACTGGTGATGGAGTAAACTCCATCAGCCAATCTGGGTTCCATTCTTTGCTTCTTTTTCCGGTGCAAGCAGAATTGCACCGCCGTCTTCATCTACCCCTGCAAGCACCATGCCGAAAGATTTGACACCGCAGAGTTTGGCAGGTTTGAGATTGGCCAGTACGATTACCTGTCTGCCCTTTACTTCTTCGGGACTATGGGTCAGGGCAATTCCGGCAACTATCTGGCGTGGCGTTTCTTCCCCTATGTCAACTTCCAGCCGGAGTAATTTGTCGGCCTTTTCGACCTTTTCAGCTTCGACAACGGTGCCGACACGCATATCGAGTTTTCCGAAATCTTCGAAGGTGATTTCTTCGCTATCTGTCATTACTTGTTCTCCTTTTTTGCGGTTTTGTTTTTCGTTGGCTTCTTTGACCCGCTGTGATGCAATGGCTTCCATCTTTTCTATGGTTTCATCCTCTATTTTCTTGAAGAGGATAGAGGGTTTGTTAAGGGGTGTGCCCGATTCAACAGGCACGGTACCCTGGCTGTAGAGTGCTGTGTGTACATCGCTTTCCATACCGAGCTGTTTCCAGGCATTTTCGGCCCTTTCAGGAATCAGGGGCTCATAAAGCAGGGTAAGGGCTTTGCCGATTTGCATGCAGTTCTTGAGTACGCGGCCACACTCTTCTTTGTCTTCCTTTATCAGGTTCCAGGGTTCCCTGGACTGGAAATAGATATTTCCATAGGACGCAAGGGTCATCACGCTGTCTGCATATTTCTTGAACTCGTATTTTTCCATTGCCTCACTTGCTTCATCAATGGTATTCTGGATGGTTTCCATGACTTCATCATCCAGTTTTCCTTCAGGAATGGCCTTGAAGTTCTTGTAGGCAAAGAGTAATGTGCGGTAGAGGAAATTGCCGAAGACTCCTACAAGTTCGGTATTGGTCTTTTCCTGGAATACTTTCCAGGAGAAATTGAGTTCTTTGGTATGGGATGTGTAACTTGCCAGGTAATAACGCAACAGGTCCTGGTGGAAACCCTGTTCCATGTAGTCATCACCGACCCATACAACATAACCACGGCTTTTTGAGAAGGTTTTGTTCTCTATCTTCACCATACCTGATGCTACCACAGATGAGGCTGGTGAATAGTCAGCACCTTTGAGCATAGCAGGCAGGAATATACAGTGATGGTAGATTATGTCTCCACCGATGAAATGTACGATTTCACCATCATCCTTCCAGTATTTTTCCCAGCTGTCACCGGTTGCATTTGCCCATTCCTCCGTGAAGGCGATATAACCTATGGGTGCATCCACCCACACATAGACGACCAAGTCATCACGACCGGGGAATTTAACTCCCCATTCGAGATTGCGGGTAATACACCAGTCATCAAGTCCCTGTTTTACCCATCCCAGGGCATAGTTGCGGGCATTGGATGTACCGTCAAGTTTGTCAAGGTATTCAAGCAAATAGTCATTGAACTGGGATAATTTGAAGAAGAAGTGCTCCTGTTCCTTGTACTCTGCAACCCCGCCACAGATGGTACAGACGGGATTTTTGAGTTCTCCGGGTTCCAGGTGTTTTCCACATCCCTGGTCACATTCATCACCCCGGGCACTTTCTGCGCAGTGTGGACATTCTCCTTCCACATACCTGTCGGGCAGGAATCGATTACATCCGGCACAATATGCAATCTCTATAGTTTTGGGGTACACATAATCGTTTTCGATCAAACGATTTACTATATCATGAGTACGATTATGGTTTGTTGGGTCATCGGTTGTACCGAAGGCATCGAATTCGATTCCCATGGACTTGAATGTCTCATCAAAATGGGTATGGTATTTCTTAATCAGGGCCTGGGGGGTAGTATTCTGCTCCTCTGCATTGAATACTATGGGGGTGCCGTGGGTATCCGAACCACAAACAAAAGTAACTTCATGCCCCATTTTTTTTAATGAGCGTACGAATATATCTGCAGGGATATAGGTCCTTAAGTGACCGATGTGGGCCATTCCGTTGGCATAGGGTAATCCACAGGTCACAAGTATGGGTTTATCGGGTGAAAAGCGTGACATGGTATTTCTCCGTTTGTATCAGTATTAATGGTAATAATGTGTTTGCAATGGATGGGATACAATTATAAAATACATTTCGCTCCTTGTCTTAATACGGTAGGTGTGTCAGAAGGTATTTGAATATTCAGAGGGATAATTGCCTTTATATAGAGGAATATAATGAACGAAAACGATCCCACCAATAATGATGAGGGTGAAAATTTATCGGGCAGAGAGCAGTTTCTTGCAGGTAGTGATAAATCACTTTATACGGAATTAGAAGACGAGCCGTATGAAGAGCCTTTGCAGGAACAGCCCGTATCCGGATCACCCCCTTTGTCTCCTCCCGATGAACCCGGCAAAGGCCGGATGGATGTTTCCCCTACACCGCCTGAAAAAAAAAGTAATTTTGGCAAATATGCCGCCTTAATTGTGGTCCTGCTTTTTATAATCGGTTCGAGTTTTGCAATAATCTATTATTCAGCCGGAGGAGATTTTTATTCCAGCAATGACAGGGTGGCTGTAATCTATATCCAGGGTACAATGTTAACTGGCAGTGTCCCTTCAGGATTCGGATATGCCACTTCCGAGGATATTTCTGCAAGTATCCGGAAGGCGGTTGATGATAATAGTGTAAAAGCCATTGTGTTGAGGGTCAACAGTGGTGGTGGTTCGGGTTCTGCATCCGAAGAGATCAATACTGAAATAAGAAAAGCCCAACAGGCAGGTGTGCCGGTTGTGACTTCCATGGGAGATGTGGCTGCCAGTGCTGCCTATCACGTGTCTTCCAGTACTGATCTGATAGTTGCAAATCGAAATACAATGACAGGCAGTATAGGTGTAATCTGGACCTTCCGTAACATGTCTGCTTATTACGAGGAAGAAGGCATCGATTTCCATGTTGCTAAATCAGGTGAGTTCAAGGATATGGGCGGAACATGGCGCGGGCTTACCGATGAAGAAAAAGAATATGCTGATCGTGTTATCATGGAAAATTACAATCTTTTCGTACAGGATGTGGCCCAGGGGCGCAATATGACGGTCAGTGAAGTGAAGGATATAGCAGATGGACGTATCTACACGGGTGTCTCTGCCAAACATATCGGGCTTATCGATGAGTACGGCAATTTGTATGATGCTATCGATAGGGCTGCTGTTATGGGTGGAATTGAAGGAGAACCCTCTATCTACTATGTGAATAAACCCTCAATTACAAACCTGTTATTTGGCTCGGAAGTACAGAATGATAACATGGTTGAGAATTTTGTGAGTTACTATGAGAAATCTCCCTTTGGCAAACTTGCATATTGAAGGTGTATTGGATGACAGGAGCAGGCAAACGTTTCATTGATGCAACCAAATTTGGTGAATTGGACCCGTCCCCTCAGATGCTTGGTCATTCCCCTCCGCCCCTCGAAATAGCACCAGGTGCAGACAAGTCTCTGATATCCCTTCCAGACATTGGCGGTTTGGAAATGGATCCGGTTGATCTCAAAAGGGCGATTGAAGCCCGCCGCAGTGTCAGGAATTTTACGGATTCTTCCCTCTCCCTGCAGGATCTTGCCTGGTTGCTTTGGGCTACGCAGGGAGTAAAAAAAGTAATGGATGATGTGGCCACTTTCCGTACCGTTCCTTCAGCAGGTGCAAGACATTCCTTTGAAACCTATCTTTCGATTGGCAATGTGGAAGGCCTGGAGCAGGGTTTGTACCGCTACCTGGCACTGGAACATTCGATTGTTGAAGAACAACAGGACGAGGGTATTATGGCAAAGGTGGCCCATGCCTGTCTGGATCAACCTTTCGTGCGTAACTGTGGGGCTGTTTTCATATGGGTTGCTGTTTCTGAAAGAATGGCCTGGCGATATGGTGAGCGGGGTTATCGTTATTTGCATCTGGATGCCGGACACGTCTGTCAGAATCTCTATCTTGCATCACAGGCGGTAAATTGCGGTGTTTGTGCTGTTGCAGCTTTTAAGGATGATGAACTGAATTCCCTGCTTGGCCTTGACGGGGACAAACATTTCGTGGTGTACCTGGCGGCTGTGGGAAAACGGGATTGATTTATCCCATTTTTTTAAGTTCCCAGCCCAGATGTTCTTTTATTATCACATAAGCCATCTGTGGGGGGAATGCTCCCGCTTCGGTCACGATCAGGTCAATGTATTCTGATGGTGTGACATCAAATGCAGGGTTGCTTATTTTTACACCTGGTATATCACCAAGTTTATCGCTGGGAATAACTTCTTCAGGGTCACGTTCTTCGATTTCCACCAGGTCGCCAAAAAGGGTAGAAGGGCTGAATTTGTAGGTCTCGGCTGCGGATATGAAATTGACACGGGCTTCGTGGGCTGCCAGGGCCAGCTGGGATGTCCCGATCTTGTTGACAAGAGCACCATTTACGGTTATTGAATCTGCACCCACTATGACAGTGTCCACATTTTTCATTGTATATCGCACTGCGGAGTCTACAATCAGGGTTGTGTCAATTCCGGCGTCACTGAGTTCTTTTATTGTGATGAACCCCTGTCTGCGAGGGCGGGACTCGGTTGCATAAACTTTTATTCTCTTGCCCTGCTTGTGTGCGGTTTTTATAATTGCAAGAGCTGCGTGGGAATTACAGTGGGTCATGACGGTATCCCCGTCACGGAGGCGTTTTGCACCGATCTCCCCTATGTTATCAAGGGCTGTGTCGGCATTTCGGATAAATTCTGTGGCGTTATCCAGGATCTGGCTACGCGCTTCTTCCACAGTTTCTGCATCATAACTGCCCGCCAGCATTACCGCATTGGGCAGGGAGACAGCTGTGGGTCGGGTTTCAATAAGAATGGATTTGGCTTTTTCTACTTTTGCTACAAATTCTTCAAAGGACGAGGTTTCCAGCATTTCCACATAATCCCGCAATGCCCGGGCAGCTGCAGCGGCAATCCTGCCTGCCCCGCGAATCTCCATTGTCCTTATCTTTTCAGCCGTGTCGAGTAACTGCTGCATAGCTATTTGGATGTGTTGTGGAAGGATTTATAGGTATTGTAATCCGGATATAGTTTTAATATTTTCTTTGGGGTCCCCCAAAAACTATAATATTTCACAGGACCAAATCCAAACAATCATGTCCGATGTACCAAATCACAACAAAGATGCCGAAGAATGCCTTTCTGATGAAGAAGTGGAAGAATTGATGATCAGGACTTCCAGAAAGCAGATACGATCGGATTACCGGCGCAGTCTGGGTTCGGAAGCTAGCAGACGGTATTGTGACATAAATAGCGGGAAGGACTAAAGGCTGGCAAAATTCCTTATATTGCAAATACATACTTTCCTGCATGTCATCCATGGAATCAATCAATCCATCAACCGGGGAGCTGGTGGAATCTTTTTCGATACATAAGTCGGAAGATGTCAGGGACATCCTTGAAAACTCATATCAGGCATTTCTGGATTGGAAATTCCTTAATGTCGATGTGCGGTGTGATTATCTGCGGCAAGTTGGGAAAGTGTTGCGCCAGCGCAAGCAGGAGTGTGCAGAACTGATCACCCGGGAGATGGGAAAACCCATCAAACAGTCGTTGGGTGAGATCGAAAAATGTGCCCTGACATTTGATTACTATGCTGACAGGACACCTTCCCTTATGGAGCCACGTGTGGAAGATACCGATGCGACCTATTCCAGTGTATTCTTTGAACCGATGGGTCCGGTTCTGTGCATAAAACCCTGGAATTTTCCCTTCTGGCAGGTGCTCAGTGCGGCTTCCCATATCCTGGCTGGTGGCAATACCATCCTGCTCAAACATTCATCCAGTGTACCGGCATGTGCCCTGAAAATCGAAGAAATAATGCAGCAGGCCGGATTGCCGGGAGGTGTATTTCAAACTCTTCTGATTGATGGCAAGACAGCTTCTTCCCTAATCTCATCTGACGAAATTGCCGCTGTGTCCTTTACGGGAGGAACTGAAGCCGGGCGCCGGGTGGCTGTGGAGGCAGCTTCATCCCTGAAGAAATACGTGCTCGAACTTGGAGGAAGTGATCCTTTCGTTGTCCTTGAAGGAGCTGACGTACAAAGAGCTGCAAAGGCGGCTGTTGCTGCGAGATTTATCAATACCGGTCAAACCTGTATTGCTGCCAAGCGTTTTATCGTGGAAGAGCCATTAATGGAGGAATTTAAAAGACACTTCATTGATCAAACACGTAGTATGAAAGTTGGTGATCCGCTGGAAGAGGACACAGACATTGGTCCTCTTGTACGGGCAGAAGAAATGCACAGATTGGGTTCCCAGGTGGCAGATTCCATTGAAAAAGGTGCAAAGGTTGAACTTGACGGCGGGTGGGTTGAAGGTGCAGGATTTTTCTATTCTCCGGTTGTGCTTTCCGGAATAACTGATAATATGGATGTAATGCGTCAGGAAACGTTCGGCCCCGTTGCTCCCTTGGTCTCCGTGAAAGATGAAGCTGAAGCAATAAAGGTTGCAAACGCCACTCCCTATGGACTGGGTGCGAGTATCTGGGGTGGTGATTCAGAGCATCTGCTTCAAATCGGAAAAAGGATTCAGGCAGGAGTTGTAGGGATTAACGGTTTCTTCAAACCGGAAGCATGCATGCCCTTTGGAGGTATGAAGCAAAGCGGGGTAGGCAGGGAGCTGTCTGACTTTGGCTTCTATGAATTCATGCACGTCCGGTCCCTGAAATCCTTTTAAACAATCTAAGGTCAAAATTTAATGATCAGGGATGCAAGTGTTTGAATCAGTCGGTAATTTCCACTCCACCCCGTGTATCAAATGCCAGGTACCCTTTAATGTTTGATGCTGCAGGTTTTGGTTGCGGATAATACCACGCACCATCCTTCAGTGTGCTATTTTCAAGAACGATATCATAATAACTGGCTCTGCCTTTCCAGGGGCAGACAGTTACTGTATCGCTGTCTCTGAAATATTCCATATTGGCCGATTCTGGTGGGAAATAATGATTTCCTTCCACTCTTTCGGTAGCATTACTATCTGCAAGTACGACTCCTTTATATTTTGCAACTGGCATATTAAATCCACTCCTCCTGGCAATATTGGATTAATTGATTTAAATATGTAATCATTGTGTAATAGCAACAAGTGAAAACATGAGTAAAACCAGTCTCAAAGACCTCGTGGAAAAGGAACTGCCTGCAGAATTGATTGAATATGTCCCTAACCGATTCGATGTTGTCGGTGACATTGCAATTGTCAGTATTCCTCCTGCTCTGCGGAATTATTCTGAAATGATTGCAACAAAAATTGTATCCATGAGGAGTAGTATCCAGACTGTTCTTAATAAAGTAAGTCGGGTCAAAGGCGATCATCGTGTTTCAGATTTTGAGATTTTGCTGGGTGACAGTACTGTAACTACACACGGGGAATTCAAACACCGCTATCGTTTGGATCTTTAGGAAGTATTTTTTAATCCCCGGCTGGGTTATGAAAGGCACAGGGTAACATCCCTTGTTCTTCCCGGGGAAGATGTACTGGTTCCTTTCTGTGGTGTGGGGCCGTTTGCAATCCCTGCTGCTATAGGGGATGTACGTGTTTTTTGTGTCGAAAAGAACCGGCATGCATGTCACTGGCTGGCCGAGAATATACAGTTGAATCATTTCAGGGGAAGCATCCACCCCATAAATGCAGATGCAACGGATATTCCGGTTATTCTTGATATGAAGTTTGACAGGTTCATAGTTCCTACTCCCTATGGGCAGGACCATTTCTTTTCTTTACTCTCCCCCCTTTTGAAAGAAGGAGGCATGATGCATTTCTACACTTTTCAGGTAGCAGAGGATATGGAAAAATCAAAACAGTTCTTTCAGGATGCAGGTTACGAAATAATTGGTGTGCGACGGTGCGGCAATGTAGCATGTGGTGTCAGCAGATGGGTGTTTGACCTGAAAAAGAAATGTTTAGTAAAAAGGTAAGGTATAAGGATGGTATCAAAGTAAATTAAAATCGGTCTGTTATCATGTCACAAATGTCAACTCCAAAACCAACGATTGTATGCTCCAGTGTGGATGCTGCGAGTATGAATATAATGTCCCATATTCTGGAAATGGATGAATGGGAAAAGCAATCCATTGAGCCTATTTATGAGGATATTGCCAATGTATATGAATCCGGAAAGTTCCTGCTTGTGGAAGTTTCCATCCATCATATCTTTCAGGATGGCCTGGACGACAAACTGGGCCATCTTGGATTCATTCCTTCATGTTTCATTTTTGCTTCCAAACATAAAAGTGATGATGGCCGTAAACTTCTTACCGCCCATTTTACAGGCAATCCTTCGGAGGCAAAATTCGGTGGCTATCCCGGAAAGCTTTCAATTGCTTATTCCTCTGCCCTGAAACCTTTACTGATGCAGCTGCAGTCCTTTTCTGCAGGTATGGATTATGATGTGTCTATGGAATCCACACATCATGGCCCTACAGACTTGCAAATTCCTTCCATTTATGCAGAGATTGGCAGTGGTCCCGCGCAGTGGGATGATAAAGGGGCCGCAGATGTACTTGCCAGATCCATACTTACCTTCGATACCCGGAAGTTGCCAATAGCTCTGGGATTTGGGGGTGGGCATTATGCAGCCCGGCAATCAGAGATTGTTCTTAACAATAATGTGACCTTTGGCCATAATATTCCTTCCTACCAGCTGGAATTTGTTGATGAATCCCTTTTTAGTCGGGCAGTGGATAAGTCGGGGGCGGATTTTGTTTATATGGACAGGAAGGCCCTTTCATCTTCTGACCAAGAGTATCTGCATGATCTTGCCCGGAAAAATGACCTGCTGGTTTTGAGGGAGAGTGACATTCAGCAGATTGGAAATGTCCCCTGGGATATTTTCAAGAATATCCTGGTACGGTCCAGAGGCATAGAACCCACAACACCACCGTTATTTACAGATGTTCTCAGGAAAGAGCTGGAAAATTCTTCACCTGATGTTGTCCCGGATCCAGTTGAGTTGGTCATAGATGAGAGACTGGTCCACTATACCTGGAAGAGTAATCCGGACCGTTTCCTGGATATGCTGCAGGGATATCCGCTTGTATATCTGCAGAGGGACAACGGGACTTATAGGGGTTCTTTCCTGTTATTCGAAAAGAAAGATGCAGAAGACTTGCAGACTCAGATTATAGATGAATGCATTAAAATACTAAAAGAACATTATGAAATTGAGTATATTAGAGAGGACAATCTATTGTATCTTACATTCCGGAAGTTCAATCCGATAAAAGCGGAGAGTATAGGCGTCCCCGGAGGACCTCTGTTTGGTAAACTTGCCAGGGGAATTCCTGTTGAGGTTGATGGAAATATTATCCATCCGGATATGGTTCATGAGACAATTACAAAAGATCTTGTCCTGAAAAATATGATTCGTTGAATTCATGATTATCTTTGTGCTCGTGGAGGAAATTGAGTATGAAATCCATTGTTGAAGAGGCATTAGCTCGCTCAGCAGAAGAAAGACAAGTAAGTGCCGAAGCATCGGGACCGAAGGATGTCAATGCGGAGATCGAAGCAGTTTTGAAAGGTATGCATACCAATATTAAAGTTATTGGATGTGGCGGAGGAGGTTCGAACAGCGTCCAGAGGATGACGAATGAGGGAATTAAGGGAGCACAACTTGTAGCCCTCAATACTGATGCTCAACACCTTCTGAATGTTAGTTGTGATAATAAAATCCTGATCGGCAAGAAAAAGACCCGAGGTCTGGGTGCCGGCAGTCTTCCTCAAATTGGAGAGGATGCTGCACTTGAAAGTATTGATGAACTCACTGAAGTGGTCGAAGGTACCGACATGGTATTCATCACAGCAGGGCTTGGTGGAGGTACCGGAACCGGTTCCGCAGCCGTGGTAGCAGAGGCTGCCAGGGATGCAGGTGCTCTTACCATTGCTGTTGTAACTCTGCCTTTTGCAGTAGAGGGAGAGGTGCGCCGTACCAATGCTGAAGCAGGACTGGAGAGACTCAGGGATGTTGCGGATACTGTAATTGTAGTACCCAATGACAAACTTCTGGAAGTAGTGCCTCGTTTGCCTTTGCAGGCAGCGTTCAAGGTATCGGATGAAGTGTTGATGAGGGCTGTAAAAGGAATTACCGAACTGATAACCAAACCCGGTCTTGTTAACCTTGACTTTGCCGATGTACGTACCGTAATGCAGAATGGTGGAGTTGCCATGATCGGTCTGGGTGAGGCTGATGGTGACAGTAAGGCCAGTGAATCCGTACAGAAAGCATTACGCAGTCCACTTCTTGACGTGGATATCTCCGGTGCAACATCTGCACTTGTCAATGTTGTCGGTGGTCAGGATATGACTGTTTCAGAAGCAGAAGGAGTAGTTCAGGAAGTCTATAGCAGGATAGACCCCGGCGCAAGACTCATATGGGGTGCACAGGTCGATCCGGATCTGGAACACACAGTGCGCACAATGATAGTTGTGACAGGTGTCAAATCACCGCAAATATATGGACCGGGCGGAGCAAAGAACGTTACAAGGAGATATGGAATAGACTTTGTGGGATGATTTCCTGCATTTTCTATTTTGGATATCATATTCCTCCAGTCGAAAGGTATTTTACATATAAGGTTATGTGAGTGGCGCTATAGTTTTATAGCATAATTTTACTCTAACTACTTCCATACCAATTATTCAACGTTTATCGGTTGTGGATATTTTGGCAGAGAACATATTAAAATCAGCAATGAACAATCGCAGTGTCAGCCAGATCCTGAAGTCCTATTACAGGGTGCTGAAACTTTCCAGAAAGCCTGCCCGGGAAGAGTTCCTCATGATCTCAAAGGTTGCAGGTGCAGGGATTGTAGCAATCGGCTTTGTTGGCTTTGTGGTCTATATATTGCTGACCGAATTGCCGACATGGGTGTAACTCTATGAGTGAAGATAGCTCTATATTCGTGATTAAGACGACTGCAAATCAGGAACGCTCAGTTGCCGGAATGCTGGCCAAAGTGGCTAAAAAGGAGAATCTGGATATAAGGGCTCTTCTTGCACCGGATGAGCTTAAGGGTTATGTACTTGTGGAATCTTCCAATTCAGGTGAGGTCGAACAGGCTATTCAGACAGTTCCACATGCAAGGGCTGTTGTGAAGGGTCAATCGAGCATGGAAGAAATCATGCATTTCCTGACTCCCAAACCGACGGTTACAGGAATCACGGAAGGCGCGATCATAGAGGTTACTTCAGGTCCTTTCAAGGGAGAAAAAGCACGTGTCAAGCGTGTTGATGAAGGACATGAAGAAATCACTGTCGAGCTTTTCGATGCTGTGGTACCTATCCCCATCACTATTCGTGGGGATACAGTGAGAATACTCCGCAAAGAAGAGGAGTAAAGCCAATTAAAAATAATTATTTCAATCAAAATTAAAAGGTGATGATTAATGTCAAGTGTTGTTGAAGCATTGGTTGCCGGCGGTAAAGCAAACCCGGGTCCTCCACTGGGTCCGGCGCTCGGACCATTGGGTGTGAACATAAAGGAAGTTGTTGACACTATAAATGAAAAGACCAGTGATTACAATGGAATGCAGGTTCCTGTAAAGGTCATTGTGGGCGATGATAAAAGTGTGGAGATCGAAGTAGGTACTCCTCCAACAGCCGCTCTTGTCCTCCAGGAAGCCGGTATAGGCAAAGGCGCAGGTGAAGAAGGTAGCAGTGAAATTGTAGGAAATCTCAATATCACCCAGCTTGCCAAGATAGCCCGTATGAAAAAGGACGACCTTCTTTCCTATGAAATGAAAGCAGGCATCAAGGAAGTTCTAGGTACATGTGTGCCAATGGGAGTTACCGGTGAAGGAATGGATCCCCGGGATTGCCAAAAGGCAGTTGATGAAGGTAAATTTGATGAGGCACTTGCCTCTGAAGCATGGTAACCCCATGCTTTTCATTTGACCGATAGGTTTAAAAATAATTGTCCTATATTGGTGAGCCCGTATAGATGACAATAAATCGTTCCGTAGGAGGCCTTTGCGGCTGATGATCACTACGGGAGGTACAGTATGGTAGAAGAATCTATATTAAACACAGTCGAAAGGTTATTTGAGGAATCCCCACAGCGCAATTTTGCGGAAAGTGTGGATCTTGCCATCAATTTAAAAAACCTTGACATGAGCCAGCCCAAATATCGTGTGGATGAAGAAATTTATCTCCCCAATGGCCTTGGCAAGGACCTTAAGATCGCTGTTTTTGCAAAGGGTGAAGTAGGCCTTCAGGCAAAGGAAGCGGGCTGTGACTATGTTTTCACCGAGGAAGATATTAATGACCTCGCAGATGACAAAAGTCGCGCACGTGCCATTGCTAATGAATGTGACTTCTTCATTGCCGAAGTGCAGTACATGCCACTTATCGGTAAAACCCTTGGTGCAATTCTCGGTCCCAGAGGTAAGATGCCTGTCCCACTTACGCCAGATAAAAACGTGGCGGACATGATAAAATCCTCTAAGAATTCTATTCGCATTCGTTCCAAGGATAAACTCACTTTCCATGTTGCAGTGGGAAGAAGGGATATGGATGCAGAAAGAATTGCAGAGAACATTGAAAGCATTGTGAACAGGGTTGAGTCTGTACTTGATAAAGGAAAACAGAATCTCAAGTCCATATATGTTACAACCACAATGGGCAAATCTTTGAGGGTGGTATGATGGAAGAAGAGCTTCACCACAGTGAACATATCCCTCAATGGAAAAAACAGGAAATAGAGGATATAAAGGCTCTCATAGAAAAATATCCATTGTTTGGTATTGTAGGTGTGGGAGGTATCCCGGCCAAACAACTCCAGGCTATGAGACGTGAACTGAAAGATGTGGCAGTCCTCAAAGTATCCAGGAACACTCTTGTCAACAGGGCACTGGAAGGCTCCTCTAAAGATTGTTCTGAAATGATTGATTATCTTAATCAACAGTGTGCACTAATTTTCACCAATGAGAATCCTTTCAAACTCTATAAGTTGCTTGAGCAGAGCAAGACACCTTCACCAATAAAGGCAGGTGCAATTGCTCCCCAGGATATTAAGGTGGAAAAAGGTCCAACCAGTTTCCCGCCGGGCCCCATTCTCGGAGATCTCCAGAGTGCTGGTATCCCGGCATCTATCGATGGCGGTAAAGTTGTAGTCAGCGAAAACAAGGTTGTTACAGAAGAAGGTAATGTAGTATCCCAGAACCTTGCTTCAATGCTTGCAAGGCTTGAGATATTCCCTATAGAAGTGGGACTTGACCTTCATGCAGTTTTCGAAGATGGTTCTATCTTTACTCCCGATGTACTGGCAATTGACAATGATAAATACTTCTCCGATATTGCCGCAGCGTCCAGACAGGCTTTCAATCTGGCAGTCAATGTAGCATATCCAACAACCGCTACGATCAGCACTTTGATCTCCAAGGCATCTTCCGAAGCAATGAACCTTGGTATCAATGCAACAGTACTGGAACCAGAGATCATGGATTCCCTGCTTGGAAAAGCACATTCCCAGATGATTTCACTCGCATCTGCTGTATCTGCAAACAATGAAGATGCAGTGGACGAGGATCTCAAATCTGTTCTGGGTGCAGCAGCACAAAGTGCAGCTGCAACAGTTGAGGAACAGCCTGCTGAAGAAGCAGCTGAGGAAGAAGTAGAAGAGGAAGAAGAGGATGCAGAAGAGGGCGGAATGGCCGGTCTTGGAGCACTTTTCGGATGAGATTTAAGATTAATTACAGGTGATTCACAATGGAATATATATATGCAGCACTTTTACTCCACAACGCTGGAAAAGATGTTACTGAAGATGCAGTAAAAGCTGTCCTTGAGGCAGCAGGTACCGATGTAGACGAAGCACGTGCAAAAGCTCTCATTGCAGCTCTTGAAGATGTAGACATCGAAGAAGCTATGAGCACCGCAGCAGTTGCAGCAGCACCTGCAGCAGCACCAGCAGCAGCACCTGCTGAAGCTACAGAAGAGGCAGCTGAAGCTGAGGAAGAAGAGGAAGAAGACGAATCAGAAGAGAGCGGAATGGCCGGTCTTGGTGCACTCTTTGGATAATTCCCTCACTTTGTCCGCTACGGCGGACACCTTTTTACTTTTTTTAAAATAAACAGTCGACTTTATCTGTATTGACCAACAAGGATGTGGTCAATGTCCCGTTTCTCAATTGTATCTGCCCTGCGTCCGATATGGCAAATGAAAATGCGTAGGCGTCCCTATGTTCTGTCACACGGTGTAAATTCCCGTTGCAATATGCAATGTCCTTTCTGTGAATACTGGCAGGAAGAAAAATCGGATATGTCATTTGAGGAGATTGCTCAAATGCTTGACGAGGCTGCAGATTTTGGTATAGGTGTCTACAATGCCTGGACAACGGAACCTCTGCTTCGAGAAGACCTTCCTGCTATTCTGGAACATGCTCATTCAAAAGGCATAATGACCTCACTGGTAACCAATGGTCTACTTCTGGAAAAACGCTTGCCAGATCTTTCAAACCTTGATTTCCTTTCGATTTCAGTAGACGGCCTGGAAAGTTACAGGGAGATAAGGGGTATCGATATTTCCCGCATCCTTCCCGGAATCAAGAAAAGTGTTGAAATAATGGAACGTCCTGTCCTGTTGAATTGTGTTATAAGCTCTAAAAACGTGGATGAACTAACCGATCTTGTGTACTTTGCAGCAGAGATTGGTGCCAGGATTTCTTTTGAACCTCTGTATGAATTTGAAAATATCAAGGATGATGTATGGGAGAATATGGAGGTCAAAGACCGTGAGGCATATCGCAGAGCTCTGGATTCACTGATAGGGATGAAATCACAGGGCTATCCAATTATTAATTCTCTCACCTATCTCAAAATGGTACGTAACAGAAAACCGTCTTTCAAATGCCATGCTCCTGATATTATACTGAATGTGGGTTGTGATGGTATGGTGGAAACATGCAGGGTTCATCGCCAACCTCTTGCTGATATCAGAAAGGGTGTGGAAAATGCCTGGGAGGCAAGTAAATCGACCATGGCCAAAACCGTGAATGAATGCGATAAATGCCTTTTCTTCGGTTATGCTGAAAACAGCTTACTGTATAATTACAATCTGGAGGCGTTGCGCCATTACGAATGGATGTGATCATTTTTCTATCCAAATTTCCGGATGACCTGTAATATTCAGTCTTTGCGCAGCATTCCCACCATTGACAGCTATTTCCAGAAAGTCGTGGCTGCCTGTAAGGATCAGCAATTCATCCTTTTGTACTTTGCCATATGTCGGGGAATAAGACGCTACATTTCCCTGCACGACTAACTTTTCTGCGGGTTTTGCAAAATCTTCCAGCATCTTTGCCGGAATATTTGTTATTACATTTCCAAAACTGTCGATGTACAGCACTCTTCCATAAAGTTTGTCCACAGCTGCATTGGCTTCTCCGAAACTAATTTCTTCAAAGGCTTCTATGGGTTGGCCTATATCCTCTGCTTCATGGCCAGATGCCAGCAAACCGGCTACAGGAGCGAATATATCCCTGCCATGAAATGTATTGGATACCCTGTCCAGCATGGCTTTTTCTCCAATCTCGAAAACCTCAATATCGCCAATCCTGCGTGCAGCAGGGATAAGCAGTCCGTTATCCGGTCCAACAAAGTACTGATTTGCTGCGCGTACAATAATGGCTTTTCTGCTGGTGCCGACCCCCGGGTCCACCACAGCCAGATGGATTGTACCTGAAGGGAAAAAATGTGTGGTGGTGTAAAGGGCAAAAGCCGCAGATAATATATCTCCCTGTTTTATATCATGTGTCAGGTCGATGAATATCGGATCTTCGCACATGTTCAGGATAACCGCTTTCATGGAGGCAGGATAGAGATCCTTGAAATCTGTTGTAAGGGTAATTATTTTCATAACATTCTGTTTTGAAAGGAAACTTATATGGATGTCGCCAGCAGGCTTTTTTTAAAAGTTTTATATACTAATTCATCTATGTATCACCAATAAGCCGATGCTATTTAGTAAATCTTCATAAGATTGGAGGTATTATTATGGAAAGTTCTCAATTATTCTTGATTTTATTGGCAGTCTACTTAGCTGGACTGATTGGTATAGGCTGGTATTTTACCAAAAAACAAAACACCGTAACCGATTTCTGGCTTGCCGGCAGACGTATCGGGACGATTGGGGTAGGATTCTCCTCAGCAGCGTCCTGGTTGACGGCAGGAGGCCTGCTTGCAGTTATTGCATTCTTTATGCTGCAGGGAATGGGTTCAATATGGGGATTCGTGGCTCCCAACATTCTTGCTCTTCTTATAATTGCTATATTTGTAAAAAAGATAAAGAATCTGCCCGCAATAACCCAGGCAGAATTACTTGAACAACGTTACAGTGCAGCAATCAGGGCGCCGATAGGTATTATAATTACCATCGTCATGATTCTTTTTGCAGTGGCTGATATCAAAGGTTTTGCTCTGGTACTTGAGATATTCTATGGGTTTGATCCATTGTATGCAGCCCTGATTGTTGCTCTGGCAGTCTCTGTTTATGTGACTTTAGGAGGTCTCAGTGCGGTTGTCTGGACTGATGTGGTGCAGTTCCTTTTCCTCTCCGTGTTCACGATAGTCATTGCAATTGTTGCTGTAGGAGCAGCTACAGGTGGTGCTGTCGATACTCCTGCCAACGCAGGTGAGTTATTTTCCAATGTCTCTTCTGGCTGGTGGAACCCGCTGTCCATTGGAATCCCGATGGTATTGATATTTTTGTTTGCAATCGTTCCCGGCTGGATCACCGAGCAGGACCCCTGGCAGAAAGTATGGGCTGCACGTGATTCCAAGTCCGCACGTAATGGGCTGCTTCTGGGTTCCCTCCTGATAACAATTGTATTTGCAGGTTGTGCGGTAATTGCTATCGCTCTGAGTTCCATTTACCCGGAAATACCGGCTGCAGGTTTCCCTATGGGAATGGCTCAGGCAGAACCGGCATTGCTTGTTTTTGTGCTTGAAAACTTTTCCCCGCTCGTTATTGCCCTGAGTGCGATAGGCCTGGCTGCTGCTGCTATGTCCTGCACGGATACCTTTGCAACTTCCGGGGCATCCTGTGTGTCCCGTGATATCTACCAGCGTTTCATTAAACCGGATGCCACCATGAAACAGATGCTTGCGGTCAACAGGCTCAGTGTACTTTTCATAGTCCTTGCAGCTACTGTGGGTTCGTTTTTCATTACCAGTATCCTTGAGGCTATTCATATAGCCACATACATTGCCAGTGCTTCCTACTTCTTCCCATTGATGGGAGGTCTTTACTGGAAGCGTGCTACCAAGGAAGGTGCCATGGCAGGTCTTATTGTGGGTGCAGTTGTTCAGATAAGCCTGATTGTGTATGATATTTACATGACAGCTCCAATGGCTCCTGCATATCTCCAGACAGTTCACCCGATACTGATGAACCACGGTGTCATTGCTGGTATGGGACTTAGCGCAGTTGCCTTTTTCGGAGTGTCTCTGTTTACGAAACCATCAAGTGCTGTCAACCTTGCTCCTTTCTTCAAGGAAGAGGCAAAGAACCTGGCAGCTGAAGCAGCAGTTACAGTTGAGGACGACGATCCCAAATTCCAGAAATTCCTCAAGAGAATCGATGAACAACTTGCCGGTGAAAGAGCACATCTGCATGTAAGGCTGGAAAGTTCTGCTTCCGTGAACTGGCACAGGTTCGTTGAATCCCTGCGATCTTCCTATGTTGCCTGGGTAACTCCTACCGGGGTGGATTCTGTATATCGTCTTGTGCAGTCGGATATGCTTTCCTGCGTATCCATAACACGCGGTACCACAGATAAAGAGATCTGGTTTGCCTCGGAACCTCCTGCCTCGGAAATGGGTGATCAGAAGAAGGAACTCTATGTAGCCTATAACGAGGTTGCTGCAGCTCTTGAAAGCATGGGTGTTTTCCTTACGGTAGTCGAAGAATGAGTGAAGGGGCAATCCCTTCCCTTCTTGGACACCGATAACTTTTTTAAATAATCGATCGGTGGATAGTATAATGCGAAAACAAGTGGTAGTCCTATTTCTGATACTCACTTCAGCCATCTATCTTAGTGGTTGCATCGATGACATTATACCTGTTGATGAAGCCGCTGAAACAACCAATGCATCGGAGTATACACTGGATCCGTTCATTGCTAACGATTCATGTGAGTGTGGCATTAATACGACTACTTTTTACCTTTTCCCCGATTCGCCTGTAAAAGCGGTTTATGTATTTGAGAATGTAAATCTTCTT
This sequence comes from Methanohalophilus halophilus, assembly GCF_001889405.1. Classification (NCBI taxonomy): domain Archaea; kingdom Methanobacteriati; phylum Methanobacteriota; class Methanomicrobia; order Methanosarcinales; family Methanosarcinaceae; genus Methanohalophilus; species Methanohalophilus halophilus. The sequence goes on along the minus strand of NZ_CP017921.1, from coordinate 504,467 downwards.
GAGGTAGTTCCCCTGGAAGATATTACAAATCCAGGTTCTGATGTACTTTCAAACATTGTAATTGTGGCCAAACCCGGTGGAAATAACGGTAATCCAGCTGCAACAGTCAGACAGTTATCTGCCTCAGGGCCAATGGATTCGATAGACTATACCCTTTCTGAAGAATCCGAGTCCGGGCAGACCAAACAGGTAATTTCCTTCAATCAAAGCCTTACAGGATTTGTGGCCTATACAATGGAAGTGCCTATGGGGCAGGATTTCATGTATGTGCCATCACACCTTTCCACTGTCAGGGTGGTCCTTCCAGAAGGGTATACAACAGGCAACCAGTTTATAGGGAAGGTTGAACCAGCACCCGATTCCAGGTATATCGATGGACAGGGCAGGGAAGTACTTGTCTGGAATGATCTGCGTCAGGATACTTCTTCATCATTGTCTTCTATTGCAAAAGGCTTCTTGCCTTCCGATAATGGGGGAGAAGAGGAAGAAGAAATTAAGTTTAAGACTCTCTATCTCAAATTTTACTCAGAAAATGCGCCCCGTAGCCTGCTGATCGGTACATCAATACTTGGCGCAGGCGTGCTTCTGGTCATTGGGAATTTCCTGCGAAACCGTAGAAAACTGAATGAAACGATACGGATGGCAGAAGAAGACTGGAAAAAGGATAAAGAACGTTGAAGGTTATATCACAAATTGCATTCCATCATATCCCATTGGAAATTTCTGTGCTGCGATGGAATGGGGTTTGAAAAAGTGGCTTATGTGGGTAAAAACGACCTCTTTTGCCTTTATTTTTTGGGCAAGTTCCATTGCATCCTTTGCATCCATATGTTTTTTGATATGCAAAACATCTGAATCCGGTACAATCGCATCGGCAATTAAAAGGTCAGGACTGTCAATCATTTCAAGACTCTTTTGTGGGATTTCCTTTTCGCAATCTCCTGTGAATACCACTTTTTTACCATCTTCTTCTATAAGTATGCCTACCGGATTGCTTACCGGTCGGTGCTTGACTTCAAAAAGAGTAATCCTGAGCCCTATAATTTCAAAGGTTTCATTGATTTTCACATTGTTTCTTCTGGGTTTCAAAAAGGCCAGGTATTCCAGGATGTAATCAAGGGTTTCAGCAAGGCCGTATACATCTACCTTTCTTTGCACCCTGTGGAATTCTCCAAAACCGGTAAAATGATCATAATGGCCGTGGGTCCATATCACTCCGTCCACATGCTTTATATTGTGCTCAAGCAATTGCTGGCGCAGGTCGGGGCCGGTGTCCAGCAAAATTGTACCTTTCTCGGCTTCTACAAGAATAGAACATCTGAGACGGTTGCTTTTCCCCCCTTTTTGTCCATCCTGGCAGGTGGGACAGTTACAACCGATTACCGGTGTACCGGGCGCATCTCCTGTGCCCAGTAATGTCACTTTCACTTAAGACACCCTGTCATACCGCTGGAGGTATTTTTCGGATTTTATATGTGAACGATTATTGAATGATTCCACCGCATTAAGAAGATCTTTGTTACAGAGCTCCCGACGCTCCTCCAGCAGGGCATCCAGAACACCCTCCCGGATCACCACTCTCAGGTCGGATCCACTGTAACCTTCTGTAATTTCAGCAATCGCTGCAGTGTCAAAGTCTCCTTCGATATGCCTTGTGACGATGTCAAGAATATTTTTCCTCATGTCATAATCCGGAAAGGGGAATTCAAGTATTTCATCAAATCTCCTCCATGCAGCTGAGTCCAGCATGTGGGGATGGTTGGTAGCAGCGATCAGGAGTACTCCATCCCTTGTGAGACTTATTTCATCGATTGCCTTGAGGAGAGTGTTGACAGCTCTTTTCAGGGCTGCATGTTCATCCGAGGTCCGGGTTTTTGCAATAAAGTCGAATTCATCCACAAAAAGAATGCATGGATTGAGTTTTTTTGCCAGTTCAAATACCCTGTCAATGTTTTTTGCAGTTTCACCAAGATACTGATCTGTAATCATGGATAATTTTACTTCAACAAAAGGAATGGATAACATTTCGGATAGTGCTCTTGCAACTGATGTTTTCCCTGTACCCGGGGGTCCAACCAGCAAAATCTTGCCCACATCGTACAGCCCGATTTCCTTCAGGTAATCCCGGAACTTGATGGCTTTGACTATCTTGTCAACTTCGGATTCCTGTTTTTTTGTGAGGATTAGTTCGGACATCCCCTGCTGTATATCTTCCGGGGCCAGGAGTTGTGCCAGTTTGAGCATATCTTCTCCGCCTTCTTCCTCCATTACTTCGGCTTTGAGGGATTCTATCCATTCCCTGTCGACTTCCTTGGGTTTGGTACTGTCCCGTACTTTACTGTAGCTGACTCCTTCTTTTTCTGCTTTCTCAAAGTAATAGGCCAATGCGGGGTTTTCTTCGATACGACTGGAGGTGTCCTGTTTTTCGAACCAGCTAATGGCCATGTCAAGAGAAGTTAATTTGATCTTGTAACCAACTTCATCGATTTCTACGAAGGGAAGGCCCTTTAATACCTTTTTAGTTTCACTTTCTCCATACAGTTTATTCACGTCAGTGAGTGAAACATGAATGGGTCGTGGTACTCCTTTGGCCTCTTTTTTCCAGTAGTGCTTCCTTATGGGTTTTGGAAGATCGTTGACATCCAATACTTGGTTCTGGTTGTATATCTGGGCCGTCAACAAAAGTTCTATTATATCAAGTGTATTGTCGGACATTTTGATACCTTACATCCAGGATTTTTATTTAAGTGCAGGTCGAAAACGGTTTGTCTGAACCACCTTATTATGTATTTTCCCTAAATATAACTTATGCTACCTTGTTTGCAGGTTCTAATTCAGGCAAGTTTAAGATATCCTTTGCCGGGAGTGTAGATGTCTCCCGAATTTTTCAGGTTTTCAAGGGCTTTCTCAATTTTTTCCCTCTCAAAACCTGCATCTTCAGCCATTTGGAATAGCTGTCTGATCTGAATTTTTTCCTGGTTTTCAAGAGCATTTATGATATATTTAGAAGGATTTGCAGATCTTTTTTGATTAGGCGGGCTTGGCTGGAGCTGATCAACGCTTGCATCTGCTAGGATCTGGCTGACTTTTTTTGAATCGGATCCCTGTATCTTTGCCTGAAGAGCGGTTCGTGCCGCTATTGCTTCATCGAGTATTTCTGTCCTGTGGAATTTCCTCAATTTACGAAACTGCAAGGTTGCACCACATCTCTGGCATTTTATGGTTTTTTGGCTCCGGTCTTCTATAACCTGGCATTGCAAGCGGCATTTGGTGCAAATAATTACAGCATAGGCTACCATGTAAACACTTCCTTACTTTCCATAGCGGCGTTTCCTTTTCTGGAAATCCCTGATGATACGCAAAAAATCAATCCTTCTGAAGCTGTTCCAGTTAATATCTGTGAAATACAGTTCTGAATAGACGGATTGCCATATAAGAAAATCTGAAAGATGTCTTCCCCCCGAACGTATTATCAAATCCGGTTCTCCTTCTATTGTCAGATGGGATTCCAGAATATTTTCATCAATATCTTCCGGTTCTATGTTTCCTTTTTCTACATCACAGAGAATGGTCCTGACAGAAGAGGTAATCTCTTTTTTTCCGCCGTATCCCAGTACAAAAATGATACTGGGGTCTTTTCCGGGTTTTGTGAGTAATGTACTGCCGTCATCTCCATATACGTCATAGCCGGTTTTAGGGGGCAGTTTGGCGCATATTCTTTCAATAAACTGAACTAATCTGTAAACCATCTTATTTTTGAGATCGGCTTTTTCATCCAGAATGTCCACATTAAAATAGATTTTCTTGATGCCAAAATCCTGGCACCAGTTTATGAATTGGAGTGTTTTTTGGCTACTATTCTTTTGGAGTAGATCTGTTTCAGGCAGGACTATGGCAAGAGAGGAAGGTGGATTTTGCTGTCCCTGTTGTATTTTATTCAGGAGACGTTTTTCATATAATTTATGTAGCAATCCAAAGCCCTCCTTCTGAGATGTCATTTGGCGGTTGAGACGATCTTTATAACATCTCCGTCCTTGAGTTCGTATTTGTCTCCGAGTCTCATGCGGGTACGCCCGTCTACAGCATATAGGAAACGATCTCCGATGTCGGTGTGCACCTTGTATGCAAGTTCATGCGCAGTGGAACCTTTTTTGACCAGGTAGGCATCGGGAAGCATGCGACCTTTTTTGTCGGTCCAGTGGCCTTCATCTTCGACAGGGTAGACTACAATGAGGTTGAGCTGGTCAAATACTGCCCTGTTGATACATTCCTGTACTCCACACCCGTGGGGTTTGCGGGATACCACGAAACTTTTAAGCTTTTCCAGACCCTTTATCTGTTTTTCACTCAGGTCGCTTTCCTCTATGGCAAAGTCCTCATCCCCAGGTTTGTAATCAATTGCTCCGGTACTGGCCGCATTTCGGATGGCCAACTCTGCTGCAGCACTTGTGGGTACGACTATCATCTCAAGTTTTTCAAGGTTTTCGACATTTTCCGGCGGGGCTATATCTAGTTTGTTCGCGGCGATGATGACAGGTTTACTGAGCAGGCGGATGTACTCGCAGAGCTGGCACATATCTTCATCTTCCCATTTGATATATTCGCGTTTGTCGAGCTGGTCTATTGCTATGTTCACGTGTTCTTCACAGACCCCGGCTCCCATGAGCTGGTTTGCAATTGCCTCTTCTACCTTTAGATTCTCTGCTTTTATTTTGCGTGCCAGGCGTTCCCAGTTGCGACACAGGATGCCTTTCATCCACATGGTTATTTCCCGGTTGAGGAAGTCGATATCTTCCAGGGGATCATGGCTGGCGATGTCGCCCGGATTACCCTCTATATCTGTGGCGCCGGAGGCGTCAATTACGTGAATGATTGCCTGGGCCTGGCTCAGTTCGTCCAGAAAGGCATTTCCCAGCCCGCGGCCCTGATGGGCATCGGGCACAAGGCCGGCCACATCAATGATCTCGATTGGTACAAAGCGTATCCCGTCTTCACAGTTGCCACATCTCTTGTCCCGCTCGATGCACGGGCAGGTGGTACGAACATAGGTAACCCCGCGATTGGCATCAATGGTGGTGAATGGATAATTGGCAATATCCACCTCTGCCATAGTTGCGGCTTTGAAGAATGTTGATTTGCCTGCATTTGGCTTTCCTGCAAGGCCTATAGTCATTGTCATGTTCTATCAATCACATGCTTGATGGATTTAACTTTTGTTGGTGGTTTAACGCTTTACCACCAAACATTTATATTCGAGAAGATAATTAGGAACCCAAGTCAGTGAGTGTCCCGGTAGGGTAGCGGATATCCTTGGGGCCTGCGGAGCCTTAGACCTGAGTTCAAGTCTCAGTCGGGACGTCATTGTACTTTTCGGAGGCACTTTTTTCGTGTGGAGTTAATTAACCCCTCACGGTGGTGCCTCTTATGAGTATCTTTTTTTGATATTGTCCTTTCTAATAATATTCTAATCAATAATTTTATGATTTTATAATTCTATATATCCTACTTGTCCTTATGACCAAAAAACTGGACTGTTCAATTTGCTGGTCGTTCACCTATGAGTTTTGATCTTATTTCTGCAAAAGGTCCCGGTGTTATTGATACTGCCACAATTTCTGTAACTGTAAAAATCTCAAGGTTGTGGAGACAGTTTATTCGCAGGGAATGAAGGATTGAATTCTGATATTTGCACAGTCGCCCTCTAACTATTTTTATTTATTTTTAAATAGTAGTTTTTCATCCGCAGTTCTTAGTCTTTATATAGAATCAGTCTCAATTTATTTTATAGCATATCTATATTGCAATATATGAAGGAGGTTTGTATGTATATGAGAGGGCAGGTTATTTTAATTCTGTTTATATCAATTGTTTGTCTCTCTGGTATTGCCTGTGCAACTGAAATTAACCATAGTTTTCTTACAGGACCCTACGATAGCGGGCCTGAGGTGACTGAGGAGTGTATAGGTTGCCATGAACCACAGGCAAAGGACATGCTCAATTCAACCCATTGGTTATGGACCAGCTGCGGTGATTGTGAATGTGGAGAGATAGAAGCTTATAAGGATATGGGTAAAAGAACGGTTATAAATAATTTCTGTGTGGCCATTGCTTCCAATGAACCACGATGTACTTCGTGTCATGCCGGTTATGGCTGGGAAGACGACACTTTTGATTTTAACAATGCATCAAATATAGATTGCCTGGTGTGCCATGATAATACAGGAACGTATAATAAGATTCCAACAGGTGCAGGTGCCGTAGACGCTTCCGTTGATCTTGCAGAGGTCGCTCAAAGTGTAGGTTCTCCCACCAGGGATACATGTGGAGGCAACTGTCATTTTTATGGTGGTGGCGGCGATAATGTGAAACATGGTGACATGTCTTCTGCACTAAGTAATCCATCTGTGGAACTGGATGTACACATGGGTCTTCTGGATTTCAAATGCCAGAATTGCCATGAAACAAGCGACCATAATGTAGCCGGACGGTTTGCCGGACTGCCAGATAGTGAATGTCGTGTGGAATGTTCCGACTGTCACGGCCAGACTCCTCATACTGGTGAATATAAGGAACGTCTGGACGGCCACGTTGATGCAATTGCCTGCCAGACATGTCATATTCCTCAATATGCACGTGAGGTGCCTACCAAGATGTACTGGGATTGGTCTCAGGCAGGGCAGGATATCGATCCTGTACCAACGGATGAATATGGTAAAGCTACCTATAACAAGAAAAAAGGTTCCTTTGTTTGGGAAAAGAATGTGACACCAAGTTATGCCTGGTACAATGGATCTTCAGCTCTCTATAAGTTGGGAGATAAAATCAACACTGATGGAGTGACTGTCATGAATGCACCTCTGGGTTCAAGGAATGATGCAGATTCACAGATTTATCCCTTCAAGATTCACAGGGCAAAACAAATCAGTGATGCTGAGTATAAATACCTGATAGTACCTGATTTGTTTGGTGGCGAAAATTCCTATTGGGCCACATATGATTGGGATAAGGCTTCAGCTTCTGGAATGGAGTATGTAGATGTGTCTTATAGTGGTGAATATGAATTCGTTGAAACATCCCTTTATGAGAGCATTAACCATGAGGTTCCACCAGCTGAGAACTCTCTTGATTGTAGTGATTGTCACCTCGAGACCGGTATGATGGATTTCGAAACTCTTGGTTATGAAGGAGATCCAATGCTTGTAGGAGAGCGTTTTGCTGAAGAGGTTGAAGATGTAAGGCAATCTGTGGAGCAGGAAGCACCCGAAGCTGGAGAAGAATCGTCTGAAGCTGTACCAGGGTTTGGCATTTTCCTGGGGATAGGCATGCTTCTTGTTGTGAACATTCTCCGGGGTCGCCGCTGATTGACCCCTTCCTTTTTTATAGGATACTACTTTATCTGTGCCTGTCGACTGTAAATGTCTTACTCTTTTTCTAACTCGTTCAAGCAACGTTTATATAGAAGTTCAATCATCTAGAACGAACAGGTTGAGAGTACATAGTGCTCTTTTCGTGATGCAATTTACTGGATCATAATTATATAAGGAGGTCAAAGTTTGGCAGGACAGCCGATATACATTTTAGCAGACGGAAGTCAGGTAACAAGGGGCAGAGATGCCCAGAGCAACAACATTCTGGCAGGCAAGGCAGTTGCCAACGCAGTCCGTACTACCCTTGGTCCCAAGGGTATGGACAAGATGCTTGTGGATTCAATGGGTGATGTGGTAATCACCAATGACGGTGCAACCATTCTCAAGGAAATGGACATTGAACATCCTACAGCCAAAATGATCGTTGAGGTGGCCAAGACCCAGGATGATGAAGTCGGAGACGGTACGACCACAGCAGCCGTACTGGCCGGTGAATTCCTTTCCAAGGCAGAGGAACTTCTCAAGAAAGGTGTACACCCCACAATTATTGCAACAGGTTACAGGCAGGCATCCAAAAAGGCGGTTGAAATCGTAAAAAGTATAAGTATAGATATTTCACGTGACGATACTGAAGCCCTCAAAAAAGTGGCAAAAACCGCAATTACCGGAAAAGGTGCAGAATCTCACAAGGAAATGCTTGCAGAGCTTACCGTTGAAGCCGTATCTCTCATAGGAGAAGAAACGGATGATGGCTATGTTGCAGATGTAAGTGACATCAAAATAGAAAAACAGGCCGGTGAAAGTGTTGGTGAGTCCAAACTTGTAAAAGGCCTTGTTCTTGATAAAGCCCGCACACATCCCAACATGCCTGAAAAGATAGAGGATGCAAAAATCCTTGTTCTCAGTATCCCGGTTGAATTCAAAAAGACCGAGATGGATGCCGAGATCAAGATATCTTCCCCGGACCAGATGCAGATGTTTTTGGACCAGGAAGAAAAGATGGTCAAACAGATGACCGACAAGATTCTGGATTCCGGTGCAAATGTTGTCTTCTGCCAGAAGGGAATTGATGACCTTGCACAATATTATCTCGAAAAGGCTGGCGTCTATGCCGCCAAGAGGCTTAAAAAGAGTGATCTGGATCGTATCTGTGAAGCGACTGGTGCAACCAACATTCAGGATATCGATGAAATCACTGCCAATGACCTGGGTTCTGCAAATCTTGTAGAAGAACGTGACATAAAAGGCAACAAGATGACCTATATCACAGGATGCAGGGAAAAGAAAGCAGTTTCAATAATCCTTCATGGTGGTACACAGCACGTTGTAGATTCTCTCCAGCATGCAATAGACGACGCTCTTCACGTAGTCGCTGTGGCTCTGGAAGATGGTAAAGTAGTTGCAGGCGGCGGATCTCCGGAAGTAGAACTCTCCATGCGTCTGGGTGAATATGCATCTTCCCTCAGTGGCAGGGAACAGCTTGCAGTTGCCAAATTCGCAGAAGCATTTGAAGTAATTCCTGAAACCCTTGCTGAAAATTCAGGCTATGACCCAATAAACAAACTTGTTGAACTGCGTTCCAAGCACGAAGAAGGCAACAAGAGGATGGGGCTTAATGTATATACCGGTGAGATTGTTGACATGTGGGAAAACGATGTAATCGAACCACTCCGTGCCAAGACACAGGCAATTAACGCCGGAACAGAAGCAGCTGTCATGGTTCTTAGAATTGATGACGTTGTTGCAGCATCCCCTCACTCCAATCAGGCAGCACCTGAAATGCCTGATATGGACATGGATATGTAAGATAAGGTGGATTATACCACCTTCTATTTTTTTGAATGTGATTTCTTTTCAGGGTAAAATTTAAAAATACCGTTAACCATTTATTTTTCATGGTTAACAACAATGGTTTATCCGATTCTTCCGTCAGGAAAATGGTTTATGCTGCCCTTTTTGCTTCCATGACTGCGGTGGGTGCTTATATCAGTGTCCCCGTGGGGTTGGTACCTGTTACCCTGCAGACATTATTTGTAATTCTTGCAGGGGCGGTGCTGGGTGCTCGATGGGGCATGCTGAGTATGTTCATCTATGTTTTGCTCGGTATTGTCGGTTTACCTGTATTTTCAGGTGGTAGCTCCGGACTTGGTGTGCTGCTGGGTCCCACAGGGGGCTATATCATCGGTTTTATTCTGGCAGCTCTTGTAATTGGTTATCTCTTTGAAAAATTCCAGAACGGATCAATTGCCGGTATGGTGGCTATATTCCTTATAGGTATGATTGCTATCTACGTTCCCGGCTATTTCCAGCTGATGTATGTGGCATCCCTGGGGGCGCACGAAACACTTGCATTAGGTGTTGCTCCATTTATCCCGGGAGCTGCCATCAAGATTGCAGCCGCGACCATTATTTATCGCTACCTCAAGACGGAATCTTTGGTATGATAGAGATTGAAGATTTAAGCTTTGGTTTCAAGGAAAATCAACGTGTTCTTGACGGCATCAATGTGTCGATTGACAGCGGTGAATTCGTAGTCATAGTAGGAGGTAATGGTAGTGGTAAGTCTACCTTTGTCAGACATCTGAACGGTTTACTGCTGCCGGATGAAGGAATGGTGAAAATTTGGGATATGGATACATGCACTATTTCCAATCTAATTGCTATACGCAGGAAAATTGGTATGGTTTTCCAGAACCCTTTAACCCAGTTCGTAGGTGCCACTGTAGAGGAAGACGTGGCTTTTGGTCTTGAAAACCTGGCCTGTCCTCCATCAGTAATCCGCAACAAAACGGATAGTTCTCTTTCAGATCTGGGGATATCCCATCTGGCCGGCAAATCTCCTTTGGAACTAAGCGGCGGACAGATGCAACTTGCAGCCCTTGCAGGTGTCCTTGTCATGGAGCCTGAATGTGTGATATTTGACGAGGTAACCTCCATGCTGGATTCTTTCTCAAAACAACAGGTACTTGCAACCATCACCAGGCTTCATGAAAAGGGCAAGACGATAATAATGGTCACCCACAACCTGGAGGAAGTACATCTTGCTGAAAGGGTTATAGCTTTTGAAAAGGGGAGGGTCGTTTATGATGGCAAATCCTCTTTGTTTTTTGATTCCCCTGCTGTGTCAAACCCCGGTATTTCAATTCCTCCTCTTACTGAACTTGCCCTGTGGCTGCGGGATAACGGTCTCAAAGAGATTGATGTTTCAAACCCTGATGTTAATACACTGGAGGAATCTATCTGGCAATTGAAGTCAAGAATTTGAAATTTTCATACGGGCAAAATTTAGTTTTGCAAAATGTATCCATGTACATAAAGCCCGGTGAGATTGTGGGCTTGACGGGGCCTGTAGGCGCGGGCAAATCAACCTTGTTGCGTCTTCTTGTTGGTCTGCTCGAACCAGACAACGGCATTGTGCAAATTGATGGTTATCCATACCATGCTAAAAAAGTCAGGGAAATGATAGGTGTCCTATTTCAGCATTCTTCCAGACAACTCTTTGAAAAAACGGTTTATGATGACATTGCCTTTGGTCCTTCTAATTTTGGTTTTGATAGAAGGGATATTGAAAGGCAGGTCAACAAGGCAGTAGATATAGTGGGTCTGGATAAATCCCTCCTTGAAGTATCTCCCTTCGGGATCAGTGGAGGGGAACAGAAATTGGTGTCTTTGGCAGGAATAATTGCCCAGTCTCCCAGATATATGGTGCTCGATGAACCTTTTGCAGGGCTTGATACAAAAGGAAAAACGCACCTCCCTCATATTATACAGACCTTGCAGAATATGGGAGTAGGGGTTATCGTAATTTCCCATCACCTAGATAAACTGCTTGAAGTAGCTCCGCGAATTATCTACCTGCGGGATGGAATAATTTGTTTTGATGGTCAAAGGCAACATTACATTTTGGATGATAGTCTCCCTCTGCCGCCTGTAACCGCTTTGATGAAGAGGCTGCATTCAAGGGGTTTACCAGTGAACCCGGATACGTTTACAGTGGAAAGTGCAATCAGGCAATTGGAAAAATTAGAAATCGGAGATGTGGATGATGCCTGATTATTTTTTGGGTTTTGTCCCTGGAGATTCCTTCTTGCACAAGCTTGATCCCCGCACAAAACTAATAGCTACGATGCTGATCAGCATTTTGATCTTCAGGTTGCATGTTACAGGTTTGGTCCTGATATTTGCATTATTCATAGTTTTATACTATCTTTCTTCTGTGCGTATTGCGATGCTACGAAACCTTCGTCCAATTGCCCCCTTCTTAATCTTAATTTTTATATTCCAGCTATTCCTGATACCGGGGAATAGTTTTATGGATTTGTATGGATTTTCTGCCACCTCAGAAGGCTTTTATGAGGGCCTGAGGATTGTAGGGCGTTTTATTCTTTTGATACAATTTGCCTCCCTGTTGGCGGCTACGACTTCTCCTGCTCACATGACGGCGGGAGTTGAAAGGCTACTTCGTCCCCTGCCAGGCAAGATCTTAGGAGTGAGTTCTTTTGAAATTGCCACCATGATGTCCCTCTCCATCCATCTGGTTCCTGTCTTGAACAGGTTCCTGAAAGAAGTGTATCAGGCACAGCTGTGCAGGGGTCTGGGAAGACAAAAAAGGATTTCAGGATTGGTTTCACTGGCAGTACCCTTGCTCAGAGGAGCCTTCAGGATGATGGACGATATATCCCTGGGAATGGAGAGCAGGTGTTATCAGGGTAACTACAGGACATCCCTTTTTGAATTAAAAATGGAAAAATATGATTGGGTAGTCCTTATGTTGGTTTTTATATTGTTGCTTGCCTTCTGGAATTTGAGTATCACTCTTTTGCCCTCTTATCAGATATAATGCGGGCAATTCTTTCCTTAAATTCATCTACAACAATATCTGCATCATCCATATTTGGTTTCTCTTCTGTCCAGTGATTGGATTTAAGTGGGATCGGTATGATTTTTTCCTTTTCCCTTTCGGAAACAGGTGATTTTTCCCACTAAAAATCCTCTTTTTTATTCATGCCCCGTCCCTCACTTTGTTAAATGGTTTGCAGTTTTATCTATATATAGACAAAGATTTATACATTTTGGCAGGTTATTTCTTGTTTTAGATATTTGGCTCCTTATCTGTGCCTCTCGCTTTGATTTTAGATACCATGCGCCTCTTTTTAGAATGTTCACGCTGATAGGATAATGCGGTATCTTTATGTAGCCGTGAATTTATGGAACCTTTTATAACTCAATTTAGCCTATTTGTACATATAAATTGCTAATATATTGGAGGTGTTCCGGCATGGTATACAGTTTGGGAATTGATGCTGGAGGAACTTATACTGATTCTGTTCTTCTGGATGATGACACTGATAGTATTCTTGATTCAAATAAAGCACTTACAACATATCCCGATCCACTGAATGGGATAAAAAACTCAATTGATGGTCTCGACCAGGAAAAACTCAAGAAAGTAAAGATTGTTTCCGTATCAACAACCCTTTCGACAAACACGATTCTTGAAGGTACGGGTTTCCCCGTTGGCTTGTTTTTGATCGGAAATTATGATCTCAAGGAAAAACTTCCGACTCCCCATTACGTAAAAGTTGCCGGTGGTCATACATATAATGGTGGGGAGAAAGAACCCCTGGATGAGGAAGCAGTCAGGGATTTTGCGGTGAAAATAAAGGACAAGGTTGCAGCTTTTGCAATCTCTTCCTTTTTCAGTATTCGTAACCCGGACCATGAAATCCGGGCCAAGCAGATAATCCGCGAGGCTACAGGTCTTCCTGTGGTATGTGCACACGAGCTCTCTCAGGACCTTGGTGCCTTTGAAAGAGCAACGACTGCCTTTTTCAATGCTCAGCTGTTGCCCATTACAGAAAGGTTCATGTCCACTGTGGAAAAGGATGTAACTTCCAGGGGAATCAGTCCGAAGATATTCATGCTCAAATGCGATGGCTCTGTTATCGGTATCAAAAGTGCACTGGAAAAGCCCATTGAATCTATTTTTTCTGGCCCTGCGGGAAGCCTTGTAGGAGCTTCCTTTTTGACAGGAAATGATTCATGCGCAGTTATTGATGTGGGCGGTACAAGTACCGATATTTCCGTTATAAAAGACGGCGTTCCTGAAATGAGTGAGATGGGGGCGGTTGTCGGTGGCTGGAAAACTCGTGTCAAGGCCATAAAGATGGAAACATCTGCAATGGGTGGTGACAGTCACATATGGGTAAAGGACGGCAAATTGAATGTTGGGCCGCGACGTGTAATTCCCCTTTGCAGAGCAGCGGATCTCTATCCCGATTTTCTGGAACTTCTCAAGATCAATCCCATGCCCACCAAAACTTTGATCGGCATGAATTTCCAGCCCACGACCTTCTTTACACGTACTGAATATGAAGCCATGGGTCTTAATGATCTGGAGCAGGAATTGCTTGATTCCATCTCTAGTAGTCCCACTTCGCTGAGGGAATTACGCAGCCGCATGGGCAGGTATCCCTCAACCAGGATTCTGGACAGCCTTATTCAGAAAAGGCTTGTGCAGTGTATTGGTTTTACACCCACGGACGCTCTGCATGTACTGGGGGATTACACCGCCCGCAATGTGGAGGCAGCGGAGGTAGGTGCTGAATACCTGGGCTCCCTGTGTAAGAGAACCGGCGAGGAATTTGCCAGGTATGTCAAGGAAACCTTTGCCAAGAATATGGCCTCAGACCTGATTTCCTTTTTCCTGGAAGGTATTCCAAGGGAAGAGATTCGTAAAATATTCGATATAGATTGTCCTACAAAGTTTAAGGTTGATATCCCGGTTGTTCTTATCGGTGGCCCCGTGGTTGCTTATAAGGACATACTTGGAAATATTATTGATGCCGAGATTATTGTACCAAAATATTCCGATGTCGGGAATGCCACAGGTGCCCTTGCAGCCAAAGGTGTAAGGAGGGTTGATTTCCTTATAAGGCCTGCTTCTATGGCAGCCCCTGATTGGGAATACTATGTATTTTCCGAAAAAGGGCGACAGAGTTTCTATGAATATAAAGATGCTATAAAATACGCCAGGGAAACAGGACAATCCATGGTCATGCAATACATGGAAGACGCCGGTTTGGACCCGGATCATGTGGAAATTGACGTCAAGAAGGATGAGATTGTGCCGGAAGGTTGGGATTTCCCAATGGAAACCAAAATCAGGATTATGGGAGTTGGTACCCGCCTGATAGATGAAGAGGCCTGAAAAGGTCTCTCTTTTTCTTCTTCAGAAGGTTGATATATTATTGGATACTACCCTTTTATCAGGGGTATGGCTATGCATTTTTGCAAAGATAAAAATGAGAAATTGAACAGGGAATGCTTTTTGGTCGCAGTTCTTGTTTTGATTGTTATCTTCCTTTTCGGATTTGCAATATATAAGCTGGTGATCCAGCCTATGCTCGGTGGTTTCTGAGAGGTGTGCTCTTACTGATTCATTTTTTCCCTTTCCAGGTTCAAGACCCTGCGGATTACCAGTTTTTTCTTTCCCAGGCCCGCATCGGGATTTTCCGGATAGTTCTCCTTTACATATTCATAGAGTTCGGCAGACGTCATTTTTTCAAGTTTGTCCTTGAGTTTAAGCAATTCTTCCATCTTTCTCCTCCTGTCGTTTTTTGTGAGAAATTCTAGTTTTTGTATTTATTCCTTCTGGTGTTTGCATTACCAGACAGAAATCATTATGAATTGCAAGTTACATGTAGGTATCATATAAACAGAATGAGGTTTAAAAGCTATGAGTGAATCCAAATTCGAACCGTTGCCAAGTTCCTATTTATTTAACAGTTTGCTGGATAAAGATACCATAATCCTTGCTGCAAATCCGCGTATCTCTCTTGTTATGCGTGGAATTATGAAAGCAGCCAAAGATGCAGATGCTCCCCTGATGGTAGAACTCGCCCGTTCTGAATCCGATCTGGACGGTGGTTATTCAGGTATGACCCCGGCTGAATTTTCAAAAAGGTGCAAGAAAACAGCCAATGAAGTTGGTCTGGATGTATGGTCTCTGCATGCCGACCATATTGGGATCAAGAAAGGTACTCCTGAGGATATTGAATCCACAAAGGAACTTGTAAGTGGGCAGATTGATGCGGGATATACCTCTTTTGCAATCGATGCTTCTCATCTTTTCAATTTCCAGGGAGGCAATCTCCGGGAAGAATTATCCCAGAATATTGATGCAACTACAGAGATCGCCCATCACATCCAGGATAAAATGGGTGGTCGTAAATATGGACTTGAAGTTGAGGTTGGTGAAATAGGCAGGGAGGATGAAAACGGAAGGGTACTTACCAAACCCGAAGAAGCAGTAACCTTCATCAAAGCGCTTAATGAAAATAATGTGTATCCACATGTTATCGCAATCGCAAACGGTAGTGCTCATGGGAACACCTATGATACAAATGGAAATCTCATACAGCAGGTTTCAGTTGATATAGAGCAGACCATTGCGGTTGCTGATGCCCTGAAAGAGAATGGCTTTAGTGTCAGGATCGCCCAGCACGGGATTACAGGTACTCCCAGGGAACTCATTTACGAGCATTTCCCTCATGGGGATATCCTGAAGGGCAACGTTGCCACATTTTTCCAGAATATAGTATGGGAAGTGTTCAGGATATATGAACCCGAGCTTTTCAGTGACATCCGGAAATGGACTATTGAGAATTTCCGCAGTAAAGCTCCCGAAAAGAGTGATAATGAGATATTCGGCAAATTCAGCAAGTATGCAGTAAGGCAGTTCTTTGACCGCATAGATGCTGTTGGTGAGAATACAAGGCGTGCAATTGATGCAAAGGTCTATGCTGAGACTCTTATGTTCCTCGGGGCTTTCAAGGCTGAAGGTACTGCACAGCAGGTCAGGGATTATATCAAATCCCTGTAATATTTTTTAAAGCGTAATTATAAGTTGTTGTTTCTGGCTAAATTCCAGAATGGTATCTGCAATAGCTTCGGGTTCGACCATCTCAATCCCCGGTATCATTTCTTCATATTTGAGCCCTACAAGTGAAGAACCCAGTTTGCAACACATAAAGTTCACACCCAGATTCATACATTCATCGATTTTCTGGTCGTATTCCAGGGCTCCTGCTTTATCCTTTTTGGCAAGCATTACTCCCATGGGGCCAAAGAGGACTATATTTACATTCAGGCCCTGTTCACTGTAGTGTTTTGCAAATCTCAGGGTCTCCAGTGGACCGGTACTTTCGTAAATCATGCTTTTGAGCAGGATAAGGACATTTGTGACTTTGTGCATATTATCTTCTCACAGGTATTGCTCCAGGACATCTTCTGCTTTTTTTGGACCCATGTTTTCGAGATGTACCGATTTTTTGGTAGTTTTTGCACCGGATACAATGGTTATTGAGGAGCTGTTTATTTGAAATATATGACTTAGCTGTTGTATAAGCTGGTCGTTGGCTTTTCCTTTCTGTGCGGGTTCGGTTAATTTGCCCTCAACCCTGTTGCGCCATATATTGTAACCTGAAGGAACTACCAGTTTGCTGGAGCCGGGATTAATTTCAAAATCAATTATACAACCATTCCCCTTTGTGTGTATGGCATCCCGGATAGGCATATTATTCCATCAATTATATTTTGTGGAGAACGATGCTGTATCCCGACGCACTAACTCCAGGATATCATCCTATGGAATATCCGCTGTCCATCCCGGTTACCCTCGTGACAGGCGTAATGTCACATCGCCTCCTGCTGTAGCGTACTGAGGTTGTCTGTACACTCATCGAATGGCTTGTGCCATATTCTTGTGCAAGGACCTTACAATACGCAAATAGGAGTACCGGGATTCTACTTTATATACCTGACGTCTGACAACCAATAGGTATAAACGTTATTATGAGAGATGGAAGGTTCATGAAAATAGCGATACTGGGCGGCACGGGACATATCGGTAAAGGCTTTGCTCTGCGGTGGGGCAGTCTTCATGATATCATCATTGGCTCAAGAAATGCAGAAAGAGCATCTTCAGCGGCAAAAGAGTACAGGTGTATGCTGGAAGATCTTGGAAAGAAAGGATCCTTTGAAGGTGTAGATAATAAAACAGCTGCACAAATGGCCGATGTCGTATTGCTTGCAATAAAGTATCGTCATGTTTCATCTGTTATTGAAACTATTACTCCTGTGCTTAAGGACCAGATTGTTGTTTCTGTGGTTGTTCCTATGGAAAAGGACAGCTGTTACATCATTCCGGATGCAAAACATATGGAAATTGATGTACGGGATTCTGCATACAATGCGGAATATTTCTGTTATACACAACCTGTTGGTGGGAGTGCCGCCGAGGAAATTGCACAACTCCTTCCTCCACACATTCGACTGGTATCGGGTTTTCACAATGTTCCTGCCAAACATCTTGAAGATCTCTCTCTTGCGCTGGATTATGATATTGCTGTCTGTGGGAATGATATGGCTTCAAAAGAAGTTGTCTGCAAACTCACAGATGATATACCAAACTTGCGACCATTGGATGCAGGTCCCTTACAGGCCTCTTCCATGATCGAATCCCTTACCCCCCTGCTGATAAACATAGCAGCCAGGAACAAAATGGATGATGTGGGAGTAAAGTTCATTTGAAGCTGGCAGCATGCAAAGCTGCTCTCTGATCTATTTTAAAAAGGAAGTAAAATAAGGGGGAATCCCCTTATTCGTCCAGAATCTGTTCTGCTACGTCCCTGTAGGCATTCATGACATAATCGATGCCTGAAACTTCTGCGGCTTCCTCGGTGAGGGCCATTACGTCTTTGCGGGACAGTGTGTTGATGTTGAATCTGCGTGAACCGGCCATGAGCTGCTGCAGACCGACTTTGAGTTTCTCTCCGTAGGAGTAGATACCCATTGCGCCCAGTGGGATGTTCTTGACATCTTCTCCATAGCGTTCTTCCAGGTCTTCGTAGTGGACAAAGATTTCTTCTGGACGGTGGCCGAATTCGGAGACGGTTTTTGGCAGGTTGTCTTCATCGAGCCATTTGCCGATGTTCTTACCGACCATGCCTGGTATCATGAGACCACGGCCCATGCATACTGCCTTGAAGTATGGGGAGCCCATTGCAAGTGCTTTGTAGATACCGTCTTCGCTGGAGAACCCACCGGCCATTGCGAGATCAGGTACTCTTTCACCTTTGTTGTTGAGTTTTTCTGCGAACTCATAGACAAGGGACTGTAGATAGAATGTCGGGATACCCCATTCTTCCATCATTGGCCAGGGGCTCATACCTGTACCACCTGGTGCACCATCGAAGGTTAACAGGTCGATCTTTGCTTCGGAGGAGTATTTGAGTGCCATTGCGGCTTCAACCATGGAGTATGCACCGGTCTTTAAGGTGATACGGTCATAGCCTATGGACCTGAGACGGTCAACTTCTTCGAGGAAGCCTTCCTTGTCAACAAAACCAAGTCTGGAGTGACGTTCAAATTCCCTGATTGCACCGACCTTGTAAGCTTCCTGGACGGCTGCGTTTTCGGGGTCCGGGGTTACAATGTATCCACGCCTCTTGAGTTCAAGTGCACGGTCTAGGTCACGTACCTTGATTTCTCCACCGATACATTTGGCGCCCTGTCCCCATTTGAGTTCAAGGGTGTCCATTTCGTGTTTGCTGGAGATGTATTCTGCAACACCGAGTTTTGTGTCTTCTACATTCATCTGGACAAGCATTTCACCGTAGCCTTCGTGATATTTATTGTAGGCTGCGATCCTTCTGTCCATTTCCGGCGATTCGGTGACCAGGCCGTTGTTGTCACGTTTGAGTTCCGGGTCGATTCCGCACACGTTTTCGCCACATACAAGGGTGATTCCGGTGATTGCTGCACCAACGGCGAACTCGTTCCAGTTTTTCCTTGCGATATCGGTGGAACCGAGGGCACCGGTGAATGCAGGCAGCCTCATTTTCACTTTCTTGTTCCATCCATATTCGGTTTCGGTGTCTACGTTGGGGAATCTTGCGGTTTCGGGGCTGGCTTCTATTCCATCAGGAAGGCCGACTGCACCGACTGCATATCCCTGGATGTTGAGGTGAGAATAGTCTACAGGATAGTCCTTGTCTGCTCCGGCTGTCACTTCGCCGAAAGGTCCCGGGTACAGGACTTCACGTCCTCTGAATGATGATTTGAATATTTCACAGTTACCACGGCATCCGTCCACACAGCGTGTGCAGATTCCGGACATCGGGGCAACACTTTTGGACCTGTTGAAGGTCCTTGTTGCTTCATTTGCATTTGGTTGTCTAAGATTGCCCATCTTAATTACTCCTAATGTTTAATGTATAAACGTGACTTTAGTCACTAGTAACTAATCGTTTACCGCATCGGTTGTATTTATAGTTTGCTTATTTGAAGGGCTTGCCCATAAAGTACCCTACTTTATCGTCAACTAACCGACTTTAGAGTCAAGTGGCTTACTTTATGTTCAAAGAGGCACATTATATTCAAAGCATCCACTTTATGGGTCACTTCAAATATATCACAAAATTATTATTCGGAAACCCTAAGTGCAATATATGAATGTGATATCATGAATATTCATACACAAAATAAAAGAAGTATTTAGTTATCTGGAAATAATAAGTTGAAAATATCATTTATATTTCTGATATCACTACCTTTAATTCTTCTCTCGGGCTGTATACAGGACGAAACAGAAGGGGCTGAAATTACTGGAGATATTGGGTATTCTGTAGGTGCCATTAATGATTATCGAACCGATATCCAACAAATCCAATGAACAACCAGTGTTGGAAATAATGGAGATATATCGGCAAAAAATGTTAGCTGCGAAATTATACTTCATCCTGAAGTGTCATCAAGATTGATTTCTCTTGAAGGAAATAAAATGCATATTGGAAACTTAGGAACTGATTCCTGGAGGGGTTTCAAAGGCAATGCAACGTTTGATGCATCCAATATAAGCAAAAATGATATTGACGAATGGGCAACTCTGATTGAAGTAAAAGTAACCTGGCAAGAGGATGGGGAAAGGTTTGAAAAAACGTTTCCTGATGTCGTAAAATGATTGATTCCATTAGATGTGGAAGATACTGCGCTGTATACCTCCTGTCTATATCATATATTTTTTGTGTAACTTAGTATAGAATTTCTACAGAGCCAATCTATCATCCTTTCTAAAGTCTGATGATCATGCCACCATCATGTTTGAAGGTGATGAACTCCGTGCTGATGGACATGATAAAGGAATACGGTATACTCTAACAACTAATACTACGATTGAGGACAATGTCGGAAAGATCCTGGATCCCGATGATCTGGAAGAAGGTATGGAAATACAGGTATTCTATGGTCCCGTGATGACTGCAAGATATCCACCAATGGGACAGGCAAATTTGATACGTGTATTATAATCGGAAGAATATGATGTAAACCTAGGCGTTAACATCATTTTTCATAGAGAAAAATATCTTCAATTGAACATTCGAAGAATCGTGCCATCTTGAACGCCAATTTTATACTTGGATCGTATTTGCCACGTTCTATAGCATTGATAGTTTGCCTTGTCACTTCCATTTCATTGGCCAGATCTTCCTGAGTAATATCTTTCTTTGCTCTCCAGACTTTTAGTGTGTTCTTCATTCAATATCCATCCTGGATCACATTTGTCTTTTGTACCAGTAGTAAAATCCAGCATAGGACAGCATTGTTATAGCAAACAACAGGGACACAATCGGGTATGCCTGGACATCGAATGCTGTAACTCCAAGAAATGCCATCAATATACCTTCGAGGATTATAAGAATCGTCAATGTTTTGTGACTGGCTTTCTCAGCTATATGAAATATTCTTTCATCTTCAACTACAGTTCCTTTTTTCTGGAGTCGAATGCTACGGATACTGATTAAAATAAGTGCAACACCTGCACCTAGGAATGCGCCACCAGTTCCGCTTGGATTTATGATCCATCCTGGTTCTAGGATGTAAATTGCTACTCCAATCAGGGTTAATAAAATCCCTACAACTAACATGCCTATATCTTTGGTTTGCACGTAAATCACCATGTAAACTATAATTGACATTATGTATATATATCTTTTCATAAAGGCATGTTTTTGCTACATAATGTATTGTATATTGTTCAAGCATTTCAATATGTAAATCACTTGTATGTCTAAAAAATTTTATGGAATACTATCATTAAATATAACCAGTTTGATGGGGATTGTATTTCTTATTTTTGAGGATGGCGATATAGAGTAAAACTGATTATATCAGGATTAGACGCTTTTTCCTACCAAAAACATGATATACAATACTAATCCTAAAAAACACATTCATATAGTTCGTACAAAGCTATTAAGGCGATTTAATGAACATTAAGAGCAAGGAAGACGTATACAACGAGATAGAGAACAACAATGTCAAATTCATCAGACTACAATTCACCGATATTCAGGGAGTAGTCAAAGATGTGGAAATTCCTGTCACGCAGGTTAAAAAAGCCCTTGAAACAGGTATTTCCTTTGACGGTTCATCAATCGAAGGATTTGTGAGAATAGACGAATCCGATATGGTACTGAGACCAGATGTAAGGTCTTTTGCCCTGCTCCCCTGGGATCAGGGAAAGGGAGTTGTAGCCCGTATGGTTTGTGATATCTGCAAGCCGGATGGCTCTCCCTTTGAAGGAGATCCCAGGTATGTCCTGCGCAGGGTTCTGAAGGAGGCCCATGACATGGGATTTTCTTTCAATGTGGGTCCTGAACTGGAATTTTTCCTTTTCCAGGTCGAAAACGGCAAGGCAACCACCAAACCCCATGATTTCGGACGCTACTTTGAATTTGCACCTGCAGACCTTGCAGAGGATATACGCAGGGAGATTGTTCTCGGTTTGATCGATCTGGGCTTCAATATCGAGGCCGCCCACCACGAAGTCGCTTTCGGCCAGCATGAGATCGATTTCAAGTATGACGATGCTCTCTCGACTGCTGACAACGTGGTAACCTTCAGGTATGTTACCCGTACGATAGCAAAACTTAACGGTCTGCATGCCACTTTCATGCCCAAACCCCTTACTTCTGAAAACGGTTCAGGAATGCATGTCAACCTTTCTCTTTCCAAAGATGGCAAGAATGCTTTCTATGATCCGCAGGATGAGGAAGAAGTGGATCAAATGGCCTATCATTTCATTGGCGGGGTCCTGGAACACATCAAAGGTATCACTGCAATTTCCAATCCATTGATCAATTCATATAAACGTCTGGTGCCGGGTTATGAAGCACCGGTGTATATCACCTGGTCCGGTCCAAACCGCAGTTCCCTTGTCAGGATTCCTGCTGCCAGGGGTCAGAGTACCCGTGTGGAACTTAGAAGTCCCGATCCGTCCTGTAATCCCTATCTGACCTTTGCGGCAATCCTGGCTGCAGGTTTGAAAGGTATCAAGGAACAGATCGATCCAGGTGAAGGCACCGATGTGAATATTTATGATCTCACTCCCAAGGGTCTTGCTGACAGGAACATTGAAACCTTGCCCCCAACCCTGCTGGATGCAGCCAATCATCTGGCAAAGGACGATTTCCTCAGGGATGCATTGGGTGCACATGTGCATGATAACCTGCTGCGGATTGCCTATGCCGAATGGGATGCCTACAAATTACAGGTGCATGACTGGGAAACCAACCGGTATCTCAATGCAGTATAATATATAAGATAAATTAATATATTCATGATATCATAAAGCATATCATGATAAAACGGCTCCGCGATTTTGCCAGAAAAGATGATGCGGTCATTGAGGTTTTCAGTGAAATACTGCTGACCGGCATCATCGTACTTGCAATAGCGGCAGCCGCTGCTTTTGTTTTATCTTCTCTTGACGAGCCCGATAATGTCAGGGTGGATATTGACCACTGGGTCGATAACGAAACCGACACTCTCTATTTCCGTCACAGCGGAGGGGAAACAGTTGAGGTAGAAGACCTTGAAATTTTGGTCTATGTCAATGGCTCCTATGAGACCTTCACCTCCGGGCAGATCCGGGCGAATTACGATTCGGATGAATGGGCTTTGGGGGATGTAATAGAGATTAATACTTCTTCACAGTTCAATTACGATATCGACGAAGATAATGTTCCTTCTAAATTGGTACATACCGCTTCCAGTCTGGTAATCTATGATGCCTATGGTTCAATTGGGGATAGTGGTGACAGTGGTAATGGCGGTAGTGGTCCACAGAACCAACCACCAGTAGCAAGTTTTTCCTATTCTCCTTCACTTACGCCAATGGGACAATCTATTACATTCGATGCAAGTGCCTCTTATGATCCGGATGGTTCCATTACTAGTTATGAGTGGGACTGGACAAATGATGGGTCGTATGATGCAACAGGTGTCACTGCAACTCATTCATATTCCACTCCGGGTTCTTATGATGTTAAACTCAGGGTGGCCGATGATGATGGAGAGACTGCAACAACTTCGGAAACAGTTGTAGTTATTGGTCCTTTGGTCTATCTAAATGATGCAATTGCACTTGATATTGATAGTGATGGAACTCCATCGGGTGTCCAGTTCAATGTTAGGAATTATGGTGATGAGGATCTAACAGTAGTTTCTATAAATATCACTCCTGAGAATGCAACTGTTGGAGGTCTTAATGATCCCGAAGGGGGTATAGGTCAGTGGGAGAGTGAATTCTATGTTGAGAGTGATGGTTTTGGATATACTACCGATTTTGGGTATGGTGAAACCCTTCCCTATACTTTTGATTTGAGTGAAGCAAATAATGCAAATGATGAACCTGTACTTGCTGCAAATTCGAATGCAACCTTTTCACTCTACCAGTTTACTGATGGCAGTGGAGGAGGAACAAGTTCAGGGGCCCCTATAGACATTGCAGGTGAATCAGTTGATATTACATTAATAATGGCAGACGGTTCTTCTTATAATTTTACTATTAAACCTTCTGGACCTCCTCAGGCAGACGCCGGCGGTGACTTTACTATTGATGAAGGCACTACTGGAATGCTCGATGGCAGTGGAAGTTCCGACCCAGGCGGCAATATAGTGACTTATGAGTGGACTATAACGGACAATCCAGGTGGTGCCTCTGTAAGTATTACAGATGCGGACAATACGGACCCAACAGCGACCTTTGATGCCTCCGGTGCAGATGTCGATGGAGATCAGGTGGTTGAAGTGACTTTAACGGTGACCAATGATGATGGGGTTAAGGCTTCCGATGTGGTGGAAGTGACCGTTAATGACCTCGATGTTCCTGCAATAAGCTATATTCAGGGATCAGGGCTACCAGATGCCTTTTATGGAAAGGGTAGTTTAGAGTTCGAAATCTCGAATAACGAAGATTCTCCTGTTACGATTCAGAATATTTCGGTGACAACGACCGACAGTGCGGCGAGGCGCATCGACAATTCGGGCTGGGCCAGCGAAGTCTTGATATATGGTGGTACTACCTTAGGTTACAGGAATGGTCAGTTCCAGCTGGGAGATGTGGCTTCGTTGGACATCAACGCTCAGGTTGATGCATCGAGTGATGTGAATGTCGTACTTCGTGATTTTGTTAATAATGGAGGCAATGAAGTTTGGGTATCTGGTGATACCATATACGTGACATTTGGAATGACAGATGGCCGTCAGGTGACCGTCACAATAGACGACATCTGAACAACTTTACGGGTTGACGAATCGTTACTCTTACATGTTCAGTTTTTCGCCTTTTCCAAGCACCCGCCACAATTATAATATCTGATTGAGAATCCTCAATCATGACCGACGTAATGTTGCTCTGGGATACTCCCATCCTTTTTGAAAAGCTGTTCAAGGAACATGGCTACGAATGCCTGCGGGTGGACGGCAACTCGCTGGGTACACCTTTTTTGCCTTCATCAAAGTGCCTGATGGTGCCCACGGGTTTTGCAAATCCGGCCTATACGAAGGTGGCGAAAGGTATTGAGAATAAGGGACGCAAGATAGCCAATTTTGTGAAAAGGGGCGGTGTGCTAGTGGTATTCGGGGCCTGTGTGGCGGAGTATGAGTATGACTGGCTGCCCTTTAAACTGTCCTATGTGGAAGAGCACATGCAATCCCTGCTGGAGGTTGTGGATGAGGGGATGCCCTGTATCGTAGCAGAGCCGCAGGAGCCGGTGGAATGTGATGGTTACTTTTCAAGTACCGATGGAGAAGTGCTCCTGAAAGATGATCAGGGTCGGGCTGTGATGGTGAAAAAAGAGTTTGGTGAGGGCTTGGTCATTGCCACGACGGTCCATGAATTCCCTTCTGCGGATTTCCTGGGGTGTGCTGTGGATAAAGGCAAGAGTACCAGGTTGTAATTACTGGTAGTTTCCCTGCCTCAATTTTTCAATTTCTTCCTCTGCATCATCCAGTTTAAGTACGAACAGTCCCTTGCAGGGTTTGACGTACTGGAAATAAATGGAATTGCCCTTGACGCCTATGGGTATGGTCTTGCCGCCTTTAAGCATCACTCCGGCCAGACTGTAGCCACCAGGGACGTGGTAGACCTCATCACAGTTTTCGCGAATAAACTCCTCACTTTTTTTGACGGATGCGCCCTTTAGCAGGATCTCATAGGGAAGGTCACTGATACATGCCATGTTGATCATTCAATAATTATGTCTTTTACACGGATATCTTTTTCCGTAATCCTGCCCACAATTTTCCCGTCGACTATCTCTGCAACCTTTTTAGCCTCATGTGGCGGGACAATAAGCAAAAATCCCATTCCCATATTGAAGGTGCGATACATTTCCAGTTCCTCTACATTGCCTTGCTTCTGCAGGAAACGGAAAATCTCTGGGGGCTCGATAGGGTCGGTGAAATCAAATCCAAGTTCGCTTACCCTGCGCAACTTCAGCAGGCCGCTGCCGGTAATATGTGCCAGGCCGTGTACCTCGCACTTACGGATTGCATCGAGCACTTCCATGTAGATACGTGTGGGGGTCAGCAGTTCCTCGCCGATGGTGCGGGAGCTGTCATAGGGCAGAGGGTCATGATAGGAATATTTGGAATTCTCGATAATCTTTCTCACAAGGGTATATCCATTGCTGTGGACTCCGCTGCTGGGTACACCTACAAGCACGTCGCCTTCTGCGACCTCCTCTCCCGTAATGATCGCATCCTTGTCCACCTTCCCCAGGCATGTGCCTGCAAGGTCGAACCCTTTTATTATTTCGGGAAGGGTTGCGGTCTCTCCGCCCAAAATGGACATTCGGGAGATCTCGGCTCCCTTTGCAAGCCCCTTGCCTATCTGGCGTGCGAATTCATCAGAGTGTTTCTCGATTGCCAGGTAATCCACAAAACTGACAGGTTCGGCACCAATGGCGATCAGGTCATTGACATTCATGGCAATACAGTCAATCCCCACGGTGTCCCATTTTTTCATCTCATTTGCAATCAGCACCTTGGAGCCCACGCCATCGGTGGCCATTGCAAGCGCAAAATCCCCGAAATCCATCAGGCCTGCGTAATGCCCGATGCTTGTCATGGGAGCACCCAATCCCTCCCTGCTATAAGTCATACCTCCTGTGAGATTGCCTATGGTGGACTCTTCCTGATGAATGTCAACTCCTGAATCGGCGTAGGTAAGTTTTTTGTCCATTTAATCCCTCTGTTTAATTTCCAAGTTCAAATTCATGGTTTAACAGGCGTACTGCCTCTTCGGCTTCATCGGAGCTGACAACGAATGAAATGTTGTGCTGGGAAGATCCCTGACTGATCATGATAACATTTATTTTTTCCTTGCCCAGTGTGCTGAATACCCTGCCTGCCACACCGGGGATACCATCCATACCGGCACCTACAACCGCTACCACACAGATATTCCTGTCGCAGGCCACCTCTCCTATTACATCCCGGTTCATCTCGGATTTCAGGGCAGCTACAGCATCTTCCAGATGAGCCTCATCCACAACGAACGACATGTTTGCTTCCGAGGAACTCTGACTTATCATTATAATGTTCACCCCTGCATTGGCAAGTGTGGAAAATACCCTGGCGGCTGTACCGATCGCACCTACCATACCGGCCCCGGAGATGTTTATTGCGGCTACCGACCGTATCAGGGTCACGGCTTTTACTACATCCTTGCGAAGTCGCTGGTCTGAAACAATCAATGTTCCTTCAAATTCAGGGTCAAATGTATTTTTCACCCGCACGGGTATTCCATGTTTGATCGCAGGTTCAATTGTACGGGGATGGAGTACCTTTGCACCGAAATAGGACAGTTCCATTGCTTCAATATAGGATATCTGGGGTATCGGACGTGCATCCGGGACAATTCGGGGGTCACTGGTCATTATGCCGTGAACCTCTTTCCATAACCAGATCTCGTCAGCCTCTATAGCAGCTCCTATGATCGAAGCAGTGAAATCTGACCCACTGCGTCCCAGGGTCGTAATGATTCCTTCTTCATTCTCTGCGATAAAACCGGTAACTATAGGAACATGTGTCGCAACGACTCTTTTTAGGATATTGCCAACATTTTCATAGGTTTTTTCGAAGGGTCTGGCACAACCAAATTCACTGTTGGTTACAATGCCGGCCTCCCCACCGGTAAATGAACTGGAATTAATTCCCTGACTTTGCACAGCTCCGCTAACAACAGGAGCTGCAAGTCTTTCCCCATAGGAGGATATGTAATCTATGGAACGCGGGGAGAGTTCTCCCAAATAGCAGATGCCGATGAGTGCTTTTTCGAGTTCATCGATAAGAGCATCGATCGTGCGGATTGTTTCATCGGCAATCCTGGCATCATCAATGGCAATCTCAATTGCATCGTAGTGTTTTTTGGCAAGGTCTGCCATAAATTCCTTTACCCGGGAAACCTTGCCTTTATGGGACGCATCAATACCTATTTCCATCAGCCCGTCGGTGACTCCACCAAGGGCCGAGGTCACTGCCACAATTTCGTGGCCCTGAACCCTGTAGTCTTTCAGTAATTCTGCTACATGGCGGATTTTTTCTCCATTTTCAATGGATGTCCCGCCGAATTTCATTACATATCTCATATTAGTATCACGTTATTGGATGATTTGTGAATTCTGGCTGTTATAGGGAAGAGGCGCATATAAATATTGTCACCTCCTCCTGCACCACATCCATGCTCCCAGTAGTATGAATATAACAAAAAATGCACCCGGTGCGGGAACTTTTTCCAGTACATTGGCAGTTTCATTGATCTTATTGGCAGCATTCTCAGCAGCAGAGGTTATATTCTGTGCCTTTTCAATAATATCTTCACCCTGCTCTCCATCCTCCCTTTCTCCCAGCCTTTCCCCCACTTTTAATATTGCAGATTCAGTGACTACTGATCCGTCGGAAGTAATTGCCTTTACTTCTATGTTGTATTCACCGTTGGATAATTCTTCTATGATTGCAGGATAGGTACCTTCATCCAGGTTCTGTCTTGTGTCAATGAGGTCTCCTTCCATATACACTTCCACAGTGTCTGCATCATCATTTAACGTGTAGTGTATGATTATTTTTTCGTTCTCTGGATTCTCTGCTGGAACATCGATCTCGATTTGTATTCCTTCCCCTATGTCTGTATCAGTTCTCTGGACCACGTTTTCCAGAAATACAACATCTGTATCTTCACCTTCAAATATGCTTCCGACTTTTCCCATAAAAATTGTCATTATCCGGTCGCCTTTTGTACGGGTATAAACAAAAACATCCCCTTCCTCCATATATTCCTCTTCTTTTACGACATTCCCGTTTTTCCTGAGTGTAATAGTAACCGTATTTTCGTCAAGTTCGGAAGCTTCAATGGTGTAATCTTCTTTGAGGTCCACTTCCGACCCGATATCTAAGGAGACGGTTTTATCCAACACCAAGTATTTATCCAGGTCAATCTCCGGGTCACGATATTGTTTAATCAGGATTTCAGAGGATGTTTCCCCATTTCCTTTTTTGGTGCCCTGCAGGCTGAAATTGAATATCAGGTAGTCAGTTTCTTCATCGTCTTCTTCCTCTATGGTCCTCACGTACCTGAACGGATTATTCTTTTTGACAAAACCCTCCTCGACCTTTTCCCCGTCCAGGTAGAGCTTGAGCCAGAGTTCCCCATTGTCAATGTTCACATCGACAATGTCAGCTGTGTATCCCTGCTCCAATTCGATTTCATCTCCGATTGAAACTATGGTTTCAGCATGCTGGATTTGTTCCTCCATTTCTTCTGCAGCACTGGCAAAACCACAGAAGAATGTGAATACACAAATGACGGCAATTGCAAAACGTATATATTTCATTAGTCCTCACCCTCGTATGCTTATATTTTTGATTGTCTTATGAATAATTGACAGTTTTGTATTTAAAAAGATGGCAGGTGTTTGTATGAAACATATTGTATTAATTGGTGACGGAATGGCAGATTATCCTATTAGGGAGTTGGGAGACAAAACTGTATTAGAAGCTGCGGATATTCCCCACATGGACCGTATGGCGCTGGAGGGAATAAATGGTCTGGCTACCAATGTTCCGGATGGAATGCCCGCAGGCAGCGATGTGGCTAATATGTCCATTCTGGGTTATGACCCTGCCAAATATTATTCGGGACGTGCTCCCTTAGAGGCGGCAAGTATGGGGATTGAGCTGAATAAAAATGATGTTGCTTTCCGTTGTAACCTGATAACAATTGAAAATGGCAATATACTGGATCACAGTGCCGGTCATATTTCCACCGAAGAAGCAAGTCAACTCATGCAGGCGATTGAGGATGAACTGGGTGGGGACGTCCATTTTTATCCGGGGATCAGTTATCGCCATCTTATGGTTGCCCAATTTGGTGCGGATGCTGTCTGTACCCCTCCTCACGATGTGGTTGAGGACCCGGCTTCAGATCACATGCCGCGGGGTGATTCTGCAGAAAAACTGGAAGAATTGATTAGGGCATCCTGGGATATTCTTTCCGAGCATCCTGTTAATAAAAAACGCATTGAAGAAGGTAAGAGGCCTGCCAATTCCATATGGTTCTGGGGTCAGGGTTATGCTCCTTCGATGCCTTCTTTTGAAGAAATGTACGGATTAAAAGCAGCTGTAATATCTGCAGTGGACCTTATCAAGGGCCTGGGCATCTGTGAAGGAATGGATGTAATTGAAGTTCCCGGAGCTACAGGATATCTTGATACAAATTATATAGGCAAGGCAGAATATGCCCTTGAATCTCTGAAAGATCATGACATTGTTTTTGTTCATGTGGAAGCTCCCGATGAAGCCGGACATATGGGTAGTTTGGAAGCCAAGATACAGGCAGTAGAGGATTTTGATTCCAAAGTTGTGGGTACCATTCTTAAAGGAATAGAAAAACTGCCAGAAGAGTGTAACGTACTTGTCCTTCCCGACCACCCTACACCAATTGCAGTAAGAACCCATACTCCAGATCCTGTACCCTTTGTGATCTATCCCTCTTTCAATCAGGATGCCGATATCGTCAAAACTTACTCAGAAGATGCAGCAACAGATGGTATACTTTCAACTGTCAAAGGTTGCGAACTGATACATACCCTGCTTTCCCTTTGAGTTTCGAAAAGCACTTAAAGATGTAATCACATAATGATGTCCTGTTATTTCCACAACAGGAATAACAGGAGTGGTATAATATGAAAAGAGGATTAATACGCAGGGGAAATTCACCTTCAGTAAGTAGATGGGATCCATTCGATGAGATCAAACAGACACAGGATTACCTAAACGACCTTTTCAGGGAATTCTTACCTTCGGTGCAATGGAAGGGTGGCGAAACGATGGCTCCTCTTGTGGATGTCCAGGAGAAGGATGATTCAGTAGTGGTTACCACAGATCTGCCAGGTGTCAATAAGGAGGATGTGGACATCCGTGTATCCGAGGGCATGATTGAGATCAGTGCAGAATGTAAAAAGGAAGAAGAGAAAGAGGAAGAAGGTTACTTCCAGAAAGAGCGCAGGTATTCAAGTTTCTCCAGGGCGGTTTCTTTGCCGGCTTCTGTGACTGAGGAAGGCGCCACGGCCAAACTTGAGGAAGGGGTGCTGACAGTCACATTACCAAAAACCAAAGAAGCTGAAAAACCGAAGATCTCAATCGAATAAGTTAATTAAATGTGATATTACCTCTCTGCAGTTTGCAGGGAGGTTTCATTTTTTGCGGCATCAGTTAAGTTTTGTCCTCATACTTTGCTCGGTGGGGGTAACTCTCATCATCGCCGCAGGTTAATATATAGGGCTAGTATTATTTATGAGCTGCTGTATTTTCCTGTGGAGTTGAAAAAAGGTGAAGATGGAAGCCTTTACTGTTGATGATATACCTCTGATAAAACCCGGTGACGATATTGCGGCCATTATATGTGAGCATGCCGTGCTGGAAGATGGTGATGTGCTGGTTATTGCTTCTACCATCATTGCAAAAGCCGAAAATGAACTGTTTTCCCTTGACAATATTAACCCCTCTGCCCAGGCAATTGCGATTGGCAGAAAGGATGATAAGGATCCACGGCTTGTACAGGCGGTACTTGACAGGTGCAGCGAGTGTTTTGTTGAATCTCCTGTGATGCTTGTTCAATCCGACAGGGCACATGTATGCATCAATGCGGGAGTGGATGATTCCAATGTCGAGAACGATTTACTTGCCGATCTTCCCCGGGACGGGGATGCCAGTGCCAGAAGTATAGGTGAGAGTGTTGAAGAGATTACAGGTTGCAGGATTGCTGTTGTGGTAACTGATACCAATGGCAGGGCTTTCAGACTGGGTCAGACAGGTGTTGCAATAGGGTTGTACCATGCTGCTCCCATTTATCACTGGAAGGGTACGAAGGATCTTTTCGGCTATGAAATGCAGATCAGTGAGGAAGCGGTTGCCGATGAAGTGGCAGCGGCTGCAAACCTGCTGATGGGAGAGGGTAGTGGAGGTAATCCGGTAGTTGTTGTACGGGGTATACCCCTGTTTACCGAGGAAAAAACATCTGCACGCCAGTTGTACCGGCCGGACAATATGGATCTCATTAAGAAAGCTTTACGCATTTCCAAGAAGTCTTGATACTGGCAGATTTATTATCTCCACTCCCGCATCATTAAAGAAATCCAGAGCATCAGTATCCGGATATGATGTCAGGTAAACCACCCGGTTTATTCGGGAATTGATTATCATTTTGGTACACAGGATGCAGGGTTGGTGTGTACAGTAGAGAGTTGCCCCTTCGATTCCAGCTCCATGCAATGCTGCCTGTATAATGGCATTCTGTTCGGCATGCACTGCCCGGCATTTCTCATGACGTGTGCCTGATTCGATATTGTTTTTTTGCCGGATACATCCGATATCCAGACAGTGTTCCATATTACTCGGGGCTCCGTTGTAACCGGTGGAAAGGATCTGTTTATCCCGTACGATAACCGCTCCCACCCGGTTGCGAAGACATGTGGATCTTTTGGCTATAACGGTGGCTATTTCAAGAAAATATTCGTCAACGGATGGTCTATATGGCATACCTGTAAAGTTGGTTAGGGGGATATATATTAATTACCAATTATACGTGTGAAAAAACATTTTTATTATATGTACGAGGGATCTTTCTCCCTCATAATTGAAGCAGGACTCCAGATGGTTTTTATTTAGAGGGTAGTTCACAACTGTATACCTCTCCTGTGTTAAAGATTCTGAAAAATTGCGCTTTATCTATAAAAACACGTTTGCAAGAAAACAGTTTATATAATATTATAGTATGCATTGATGCAAGCTCACATTCACAACGGCATTTAATTTCACATCATTGGAGCATAAAAATCATGTCATTAATTATTGGTAAATTTGACAATTTCATAAAAAGCCATACTGACAGGCAAATTGTGGCAATACCAATTGCAATATTTGTGATTGCTTTACTCATTATGGGTTTTACTTATTCCACGTCGGGGACTCCTGTAAACTTGGGTATGGAGTTTAAGGGTGGAACAATGATCTCCTTCCAGACTGATGAAAGCACTGGGGAACTGGAGTCAAATTACATGGACTATCCTCTTGTAGATATCCGCAAAACCGGTGATAGAGCAGTTCTTCAATTTGGACCTATGGAAAAGAATCTTCAATTGGAAGTTGAAAAAGACATAATTTCTGCGTATTCCTCTGTAGAAATCCAGCAGGTCGGAGCTATCTACGGGGAAGATTTGCAGTTACAAGCTCTTCAGGCTTTACTCCTTTCACTACTTGGTATGTCAGTAGTGATTTTTTTGGTCTTTCGCAATTTTATACCTTCTTTAGCAGTGGTTATATCTTCAATATCTGACATTTGTATAGCAGCTGCATTGATGACCCTTGCAGGAGTTGAACTTTCCCTGGGAACAGTGGCAGCACTTTTGATGATAATTGGTTATTCTGTGGATAGTGATGTTTTACTCACGACACGTATGTTTAAACGCCGTGGTTCTGCAAATGAAAAAATATCTCTCGCCATGCATACTGGACTTACAATGACTTCCACAACCCTTGCTGCGGTTGTTGCAATGTATATGGTTTCGACTTATTCCTATGTATTGATTCCCTCATTATCGCAAATGACTCTCCTTTCTGACATTTCGATTGTATTGATATTCGGTCTGCTTGCCGATATCATAAACACCTGGCTTCTAAACACAGGTATTATACGGTGGTATTCAAAGAGAAACCCAAAGGTGGTGAAGTCATGAGTGAAGAAAAGCCAAAAGGTCTCTTAAGTGATTGGAGAATACGCATCTTTATCCTTGCAATTTTGATTTCGCTTGTTGCAATCCAGCCATGGTACTCATCTGATGATGGTTTTAACTCCAATCTTAATTACGGTCTTGATCTGGAAGGCGGCTCCTGGCTTCAGGTAAGCCTGCAGGGAGCTGTTATTCAGGCAGATGTGGATGAAGGCCTGACAGCCAGTGCAATTATCGAAAAAGCTATAGGTTCTCCTGTAACAGTCAAAAATGTAGTGCAAACTTCGGATCGATCTAGGTTATCTATTGCATTAGAAACAGAAGGGGAAATCACTCAATCATACCTGAACTTACTGGGATTTAGTGATTCGTCTATAACGCAGAGAGGTGACACCTATGAAATTACAATTTACACAACCAAACAGCAATTAATATCCACCTATCTTTCTGAGGAATTTGGTTCTGAA
Source organism: Methanohalophilus halophilus (assembly GCF_001889405.1). Taxonomy (NCBI): domain Archaea; kingdom Methanobacteriati; phylum Methanobacteriota; class Methanomicrobia; order Methanosarcinales; family Methanosarcinaceae; genus Methanohalophilus; species Methanohalophilus halophilus. The sequence goes on along the minus strand of NZ_CP017921.1, from coordinate 469,997 downwards.
GTGGTACCTTATGCGACTCCTGATGGGATTGAGTATGAAATAAGAACCAAAGCAGACCAGGAAACGGTTGAAAGTTTGCTTGAAGATGTCAATGGTTTCCTGCTTACTGATGAAAACGGTAATAAAATCTACCGGCAGGGTGTACGTACAGAGACAAGAGATCTTACGGTGGATATACTCAGTGAAAAATTCAATGCCCTGGGTCTGAGAGACATACCAGTGCGCACTGTTGGCGATGACTACATACTGATCGATTTTGCAGGTGTGGACCTGACAACTGCTAAAGAAATTGCACAGCAGCCAGGTAAATTTGAAATAAGAATGCAGGTTGAGGGTAATAATACAAGGCATGTACTTTATGGTGATTCCATATCCAGTGTGGGTATTCCTTCTCAACAAGACGGTCAGTGGTATACTCCATTCACACTTAGCAGGGAAGGTGCAGTGGCCCTGCAGCAGGTAGCGATAGAAACAGGCGCAGTGAATGATCCTAACTCCCATTGGCTTTATATGTATCTGGATGACGAAGAAGTGTATGGTGCACCTCTCAGCCCATCAGCTGCTTCCTCTCTACGTACTACTCCAATTGCTTCCTGGCAGGCATCCACTGGTGTTGATGAAGATAGCAAGACACAGGCCGAGCAACTCCAAATTCACCTGCGTGCAGGAGCCCTGCCGGTCAATGTGGAGCTCGTAGGCTCCGGACAGGTCGATGCCTCCCTGGGAGATCAGTTTAAACTGCAGGCGATTATTGCAGGATTACTTTCTATGCTTGCAGTTGCCGGTGTAGTCTACCGTCGTTATGGTAAAAAACAGATTCTTGTGCCTATGGTGGCCACTTCTGTTAGTGAAGTACTCATGATCCTCGGGTTTGCTGCAGCTGTGGGATGGCAACTTGATCTTCCAAGCATTGCCGGTATAATAGCAGTGATAGGTACGGGTATCGATCACCTTGTGATAATTACCGACGAGGTGCTCTATGAGGGTAAATTACCCCCGACAAAGGTTTACCTTTCGAGGATTACCCGGGCTTTCAGCATAATCTTTGCAGCCGCTGCAACCACTATTATTGCAATGTCGCCTCTGGTTGTCATGGGCTTTGGGGCCCTGAAGGGTTTCGCCATAACCACCATTGTCGGTGTATTGATCGGTGTACTTATTGCCCGTCCGGTATACGGTAAGGTGATAAAAGAAGTACTTCAGGAAGACGGAGAGGTGCAATGAAAGATCTCTGGACATTGAAATACAGGCCACAGGATCTGGATGATTTTGTAGGAAATGAAAAGGCAATATCGGTAATGCAACATCTGGCTTCTTCCGGGAAATTGCCTCATCTTGTAGTCCACGGTCCTGCAGGAAGTGGGAAGGCCTCTGCTGTATTTGCCCTTGCAAGAGGCATCTATGGTGATAATTTTGAGCACAACTTCACCTATTTCAATGCCTCAGATTTTTTCGATCAGGGTAAACGTTATCTTGTAAGGGACAAACGTTTTGTGCGTTTTCTGGGGACGGATGATCCCAAAAAGATCAGGTCAAGTGTTATTTCGATATTTAAGGACCTGGTAAATGAATATGCCAGTATGGGTTCAATCGATGCGGATTATAAGATTATATTTGTCGATAGTGCGGAATCCCTCAACGAAAGCGCCCAGCATGCTTTGCGCCGGATCATGGAACGCTACAGTCGCACCTGCAGGTTCATTTTTTCCACAACTCAGCCCTCAAGACTCATTTCTCCCCTGCGCTCCCGTGGATTGCAATTATTTTTCACCTACGTGTCGGATGAAGAACTAGTAGGTTTCCTTGGTGATGTTGCTGGTAGTGAGGGTCTTGCTTATGACCGAGAAGCCCTTGGAGGTCTTGCACGTCATTGTAAGGGCAATGTGGATTGTGCCCTGCGGCTTCTCCAGTCTGCAGCTCTCCAATACGCCGGCGAAAAACTATCTGCAGACATAATCTTTGAAGTAGTAATGGAAGATGTCCCCGAGGGCATTTCTTCCCTTCAGGAAGCTATCTCAGCTGCGGATTTCCCCCTGGCACGTAAAGCGATTGATAAAATGCTTATTGAAGAAGGTATGTCCGGAGTGGAAATTGTCAGGCATTTGTATCGGGTTGTGAGTGATACCGGTGAATCTCCCGCAATCCTTGCCCAGATCCTGTTGAAGATTGCAGATGCTGACCTGAATGTCAGGAATTCTGCTAACGACAGGATACATCTTGAACGATTGGTCACGGAGATGGCCAATGTCTGATGAGGGTGATTTTGCTAAAGCTTGCAGGAAACTTGTTGAGCTGGTTCTTGAAGATTCCACATTGGATAAGGTGCAGTTCAACAGGAAAAAGCTGAACATTAGCAGGCAATATGGTCTGTCAACCCTGCCTCGTAATTCCGATGTGATAGCCGCTGCCTCTGAAGGTGAAAAGGAATTTGTGCGCAGCCTACTGCGGCGTAAGCCTGTAAGAACGATATCCGGGGTGGCTGTTATTGCGGTTATGACATCTCCCGCACCCTGTCCTCACGGTATCTGTGTGCCCTGCCCCGGCGGGCCTGCATCTTCTTTTGAATCTCCCCAGAGTTATATGGGAAGGGAACCTGCTGCCATGAGGGGCATACAGTATGAGTATGACCCCTACAGGATAGTGCACGCACGTCTGAAACAGTTGCAGGAAATCGGGCACGAAGTCGATAAGGCAGAACTTATAGTCATGGGGGGTACGTTCACCTCCCGTAATATGGATTACCAGGAATGGTTCACCAAACGTTGTCTTGAGGCAATGAATGATTTTAAGGGGCATCAATGGCGTGATAGCGTCCATAATGTTTACGGCTATATTCCTATTGAAGATGTACAGGAGGCCAATGAAAGTTCTGCGGTTCGCAACATAGGTATAACATATGAGACGCGTCCTGACTGGACATCTCCTGTGGAGGTAGACCGGCTTCTGGATTTTGGTGCTACAAAAGTGGAAATTGGGGTGCAAAGTGTATACGATTTTGTACTTTCAAGGATGCGTCGGGGCCATACAGTTGCCGACACCGCTGAGGCTAACCGCGTATTGCGCGATAGTGCCCTGAAAGTAGGCTTCCATATAATGCCCCGTCTTCCGGGTTCGGATAATGAGCGGGACCTGCGGGCATTTAAGAAACTGTTCAGTGACTCGCGTTTCATGCCGGATTTCCTGAAGATCTATCCCACTCTTGTAACCGAAGGTACAGAGCTTGAAAAAATGTGGAGGGCAGGCAAGTACGCTCCCCTCTATGATGAAGAAGCTGTGGAACTGCTTGCTGACATAAAAGCAATACTTCCCAAGTGGGTGCGGCTACAACGTATCCAGCGGGATATTCCTGCACAGCAGATATTGGCCGGTGTGAAAAAAAGTAATATTCGCCAGCTTGCAGGCCAGCGACTTATACAAAAAGGTGGCAAATGCAGGTGTATACGTTGCAGGGAAGTTGGCCATAATATCCTGAAAGAAAGGCCACCTTCAATAGAAGATATTGAATTTATGGTGCAATCCTATTCTTCCTGTGGTGGGCAGGAACATTTCCTCTCTTTTGAGGATGTCAGTCAGGACATCTTGATTGGATTTTTGAGGTTGAGGTTTCCGCACAATCCACATCGACCGGAACTTGATAATTCGGCTCTTGTACGGGAATTACATGTTTATGGTTCAATGGTTGTCGTCGGTGGATCTGCAAAGGATCAAGACTGGCAGCACAGGGGTTATGGTCTCAGGTTGATTTCTGAGGCTGAGAAAATGGCAAAAGATGCCGGTTTTGAAAAACTCAGTGTTATCAGTGGGATTGGAGTGCGTGAATATTACCGGAAACTGGGGTATGTACTGGAAGGTCCGTATATGGTAAAATATCTGTAACTCTTTTCTGTGCATACTGTACTTTTTTATAGTTTTATGGAATACAGTATTACTGTAATACTAGAATACAATTTATGGTGGCCATATGGTTTCTGAAGTTGAAATGAACAATATTCTTGTAGCTTTGAATGAAATCAACGATAAGCTCGACAGGCTGTTATTCCAGCAGGATTCTTCGTCTCATGTTTCACAGGAAGATGATTTAAATGAGCTCGATGTAATGACTCTTCTTTCCCTGCCGGATCATTTGCGCACAACAGCTACCGTCTTATTTGAAATGGGAACTGCAACCGCTGCACAGATTTCGGAAAAAACATCAAAGGAAAGAGCAGTTGAAAGCAATTATCTCAATCAGCTTGTGCGCATGGGTCATGTACATAAGTACAGAAATGGCAGAAAAGTCTTTTTTTCAGTTCAATTACCATAATACATATATCGGGGAAAAAATTTACATTAATCACTGTGATTAACATTCAGCAGAGCAATTAATGTATAATACATCTTCATTCTCAAGAATGGGTCTCTACATTTAAAAACAAAAAAAATTTCCATCAAGAACTGGTATAATTGTTACGAATTTATTATTGATGGTGGTTTATTTAATTAAGCAATTAATCTGTGGGCAAATCAAATGAAAGATACGTTTACAATTGCAGTCCACTCTCCACGTGGAGGTACGGGAAAAACAAGTGTTGCTATCAATCTTGCGTGTGCTTATGCAAAAGAAGGTAAGGATGTTTGTTTGCTTGATATGGACCTGAAATCTCCCAGCGCATTCAATGGTATGTTCCCTCCCTCGGATAAGTGGATAAATGATATTTTTGATTACAAGAAAAACATACGGGAAGTAATAGTCGACAGTTCAAAAAGCATTGCTTCTGAGGCTCGTTTTTATGTAGGTTACTCCAATCCCGAAATTTCTGCTATCAGGGAATTTTCTTCAAAGGACAGGAAATGGCAATCAAATGCACTCAAAGCATTGATTCAATCCAAAAAAAATCTTCAAAAGGAAGGTTTTGATGTTGTAATTATGGATACAAGTCCCGGGGTGGATTTCACATCGGCCAATATTGTGGCAAGCAGTGATTACGTTCTGATGGTAGTAAAACCCAATGAATACTGTCTCACAAACATAAAGCAGGCGATTGATGGAATATATACTCCTCTGGGCAAAAAATGTGGGATTGTGGAAAACATGTGTCTTAATGAACAATCATTACAAATGAGCAAAAAATATGGAGTTCCTGTGCTTACTTCGATTCCATGCATGTGTGAGGTATCCATGCATGGCCTCTCCAAAGTATTTACTGTCAAAGAACCTTCCCATCCTTTTTCCAGTGCTATTGATAGATTGAAGAATAGTATCAATTATTAATTCATTTTTCTTTTTCAATTATGTCTTTTACTTCGCTATTGATATAATCCATTACATCTTTGACATTGTGTTCTTCGTTTTCGTTCAGCACACTGGCATTTGCTTTCAGCAGGTTGATCCACACGATGAAAGCGTAGAATATAAGAGCTGATATAGTCGCAATTAATATCCTTTCAAGCGGGTAAATAAATATTACCTCTTTATACATACTGCTTCCAAGGTCGAATATAAAGAGTGCTGACAGGCTTCCTGCAAGATGGTCTGTGGAGACGGCAAGTAGTGAACATGCAAAAAGATACAGATATCCTTTGTTTTTGGAAAAAAAGGATATTTTGTTTTCTATTCTGGTAAAAGTAAGGAAAAATGCAATAGATAATATGTGTAACCAGGGGTAATAAAAAATCTCTCTGCCTACCTCTGTTGCGAACCAGGCCGCGATTAATAGGCACGGGAGAATGATTGCTTTCTTTTTCTTCCCCGCGATTGCCAGTCCCGCTACAAAGGAGGCACTTGCAAGGAATAGAGGGCTTATGAGATAGAATGGATTATTAAGCAGCATATCAACATGTGCTATGCGATGGACTGAAATAGCCGCAAGGGATACAATGGCCCCATATATCGGGCCAAGAAGCAGTCCGTTCAGTGTGCCGAAAACCAGTGTGGAACTAATGTTCACATTTTCCATTCCTAAAACTCCCTGTATGTCAGGAAGCCAGATGGCAAAGTATGTTGCAACAAAAGCGATCAACAGATGTAATTTTTTAATCCTTTTGTCGCCCGATATCATGGAATAGGTTTTCCGCAGCACATATCAATATCAGTTGCCCAAAAAATAAATAATTATGTATATACGGTTTGAGTTTATTTCATCAGAAATCATATATACGTTCATTCCAATCTAGCAGCTGATCGAGCATGATGTTAATTGGAGAAGCACTTATTGGCGAGGAACCCGAACTCGCACATATTGATCTTATGATCGGTGATAAGGAAGGACCTGTTGGGCAGGCCTTTGCCACCGGTATGACTCAGTTATCCGCAGGGCATACTCCCCTGCTTTCTGTGATCAGGCCGAACCTACCCACAAAACCTTCCACCCTCATCGTTCCCAAGGTAACTGTAAAGAATATGGACCAGGCATCCCAGATATTTGGTCCTGCACAGGCAGCGGTTTCAAAAGCGGTTGCAGATGCCGTGGAAGAAGAAATTGTGCCCAAAGAAAAAGCAGATGATCTTGTGATCGTGGCCAGTGTGTTCATACACCCTCAGGCTTTGGATTACAACCGCATCTACAGGTATAATTACGGTGCTACCAAACTTGCACTGAAAAGGGCAATGGAAAATTTCCCTGCCGTAGACACTGTACTGGATGAAAAGGACAAGGGTTCCCATGCAATTATGGGATTCAAGGTTTCCAGACTATGGGACCCTCCATATCTGCAGGTAGCACTGGATAATCCGAATCTGGAAGCAGTGCTCAATGTTGTAAGACAGCTGCCCAAGAGTGACCACCTCATCCTTGAAGCGGGCACCCCTCTGATCAAACGTTACGGTGTGGATGTAATCACCAAACTGCGTGAAGTCAAACCGGATGCTTTCATCGTGGCTGACCTGAAGACACTGGATACCGGTAACCTTGAGGCACGTATGGTGGCAGATGCCACAGCTGATGCAATTGTGGTTTCCGCCCTTGCACCGGTACCAACTCTTGAAAAGGCAATATCCGAGGCTCACAAGACGGGAATCTATGCGGTAATGGATACACTCAACCATCCGGATCCGATGGATGTACTGGAAAAACTCAATGAGCTTCCTGATGTTGTGGAGCTTCACCGCGCCATAGATGTAGAGGATACCGCTTATGCATGGGGTAGCATTGAGGCTATCAAGGAACTGTCGCCTAAGATCCTTGTGGCAGTCGCCGGTGGGGTGCGTGTGCATACAATCCCTGATGCTCTCAAGGCAGGTGCGGATGTCCTTGTTGTCGGACGTGCAATTACCAATTCCAAGGATATACGCCAGTCTGCAGAACAGTTTGTCGAAGGTCTGAATAAGCCCGAGATAGACCAATTCAGGGTAATGACTGATTTCTGAGGAGATTCCCATGGACTCGCCCCTGATAGTTGTGAACTTCAAAACCTATTCACAGGGTACAGGTGAGGCAGCAGTAAAAATTGCTGCTGCTTGCAGGGATGTAGCCGCAGAAGCGGGAGTGACCATTGGAGTTGCTCCCCAACTTTGTGACATCTACAGGGTTGCTTCTCAGGTGGATGTACCTGTCTATGCTCAGCATGTGGATGGTGTTTCACCGGGTAGCAATACAGGCCACGTAATGGCTTCCTGTGTACAACAGGCAGGGGCTGTGGGTTGTCTTATCAATCATTCCGAACGCAGGCTCAACCTTGCTGATATTGAAGCATCGGTGAGTGCAGCACGGGCTGAAGGCCTGACCACGATCGTGTGTACCAATAATATTCCCACAACAGCAGCAGCTGCTGCCCTGGCTCCGGAATATGTTGCGGTGGAACCTCCCGAACTTATTGGCACGGGTGTACCGGTTTCTCAGGCTGACCCGGATGTTGTGAAAGGCTCGGTTGAAGCTGTAAAAAGAATAAATCCTGATGTTCAGGTTTTGTGTGGGGCGGGTATTTCCCGGGGAGAAGACCTCACCGCTGCAATGGATCTTGGTTCTGTAGGCGTTCTGCTTGCATCAGGTATAGTAAAGGCAGAAGATCCCAGGTCAGCCCTGGAAGATCTTGTCAGCCCTCTTTAAAATCCCAGTTGCCACCATGCAATAAACATCAGCATGGTGGCTATTCCTAATTTTAGTCCCATTGAAAGTTCTATGTTGAAATGCCTGATTATCATATTTGATATCCCGATGGGTGGCGGGGATATGAGAAGGGCTGCAATAAAAAGGGCAATACCTGGAATGTAGTTATTATCAACAATTATCAGGTATAATCCCATGAGTCCGAGATATATGCCCAGCCCTGCTATCAGAAGCAGTCCCATTTTGTAAAACCTGAGGTATTCGGTAATATCTTTCCCGAAAAGAGCTTTCACTCCACTTTTTTGTGTTTGTTTTTTCAACCTATCACCCTGTGTTGTCTTTGATCGGCTATGTGACTGCTGGCATAAATAATTGCTTTACTTGCGCAGGCTACATCCCATGCCTTCCAGTAATTCTTCCATTTCCCTGTGTATTTCGTAGGCGTCCAGATCGCCGCGTATGTTTAAACGGAAGGTTGCACTCGGACCCTTTTTGTGTGGATAGGTATCGATAGTTTCGACTTTTACACCATCTATGCGACAATCCAGGATTTGTTGTATCGTAAAAGGCCTGGCTGAACGGGGAATGAAAACAGAGATGTCGCGCAGGGTTGGTTTGAGTTTATTCTCTTTCCAGTGATTCAGTTCATCTGCTGACAGGATTCTTATGTTACCGATTTTGAGTTGCAGTTCCTTTTTCCCTTCTTTAAGGGTTACATTACTTGAAGTAACCTTTTTCACAATTCCAACATGCATCTTTCCGGAATATATGTGCAAAAGTCCCCTTTCATGACCTGTGGAGTGTACGAGTTCCTCGAATTCGGCTACCTTGCTGTTTATGAGTTTGTCCGAGCGACGTAAGGCAGAGGACGTGTCGCCAAAATGGAGGGCTGCTGCTTTCATGTCTTCACAGAATTGCCCTGTGTCATGGGAACGTACCATTGAAGAAAAATGTCTGCATCGCTCTATAAATATGTCATGTACACGGATAACTTCAGGATTTTCCATCTGTATCAGGGCATAAAGTTCGGGGTTTTGCCCCAGGATACGTCCCACAAAGTCTAACATTATATCATATACCGGACTCATAAAACGCCGGGAACCTTTCACATCAAAATCCAGCTTCTGCATGGTCGCGCCAATGGTAATATAGGCAAAATGGGTGAGTCCCTGCACAATGGATACAAAGTGGTCATGTTCATCGGGAGTTATGACTTCTATACTCGCCTCTTCTTCACTTAAGAGGTTGAATATATGGTCAAACCATCTTTCACATCTGCCATCTACAGGTGTGAGGATAAAGGTCTGGCCCTGCAGGGAGGGAATAGAAGGCCCAAACATTGGATGGGTTCCCAGAAACTCTACATTTTCAGGAACATATCTTTTCATGGCCTCAACAGGTTTTTTCTTCAGCGATGTCAGGTCCATGAGCAAACTTCCCTTTTTCATTTTAGGCCCAGTCTGTTCTATAAGGGTGGGTGTTATGTTGATTGGTACTGAAACTATCACAATGTCACATGTCGGGATTACAATGTCAGGCTCAGCTGTAAAATGGACACCAAGTCTTTCGGCAACTTCCATTTTTCCACTTTTCCCACTGATCCATACTTCATATCCCCGGCTTTTGAAAAAGGTTGCAAACCACTGGCCCATTTCCCCGGTGCCGCCAATGATGAGTATTTTCAACCCAGCCCCTCCAGTACCGCCTTGCGCATGACTTCCACAGGTGGCTTTTGACCTGTCCAGATACGGAATGCTTCAGCTCCCTGGTGGACAAGCATTGCAACCCCACCGATCGGCTTGGCGCCTGCAAGTTCTGCTTGACGCAGCAGTTTTGTCTGCAGGGGATTGTAAACGATGTCAAAAACAGCCAAATCCGGATGCAGGATTTCCCGACTGGCAATGGTTGTATCAATATGCGGATGCATTCCCACGGATGTGGCATTGATCAGTATGTCACTGTCTTTCAATAGTCCTTTTAGGTCCTCTAGCCCTGCATGACTGCAACCGACATCCTTTGCAAGAGCTTCTGCCTTTTCAGGGGTACGGTTTGCGATTGTCACACAAGCTCCCTTTTCTGCGAAGTGAAAGGCAATTGCACGGGCGGCACCCCCGGCACCGACAAGAACTACGCTAGAGGAATTTATTCCCACACCTGCTTCCCGCAGAGCCATTTCAGCTCCCAGCCCATCTGTGTTGTGTCCCCGTATTTCATCATTGAAGGATACGGTGTTGACAGCCCCTATCCTGCGTGCCAGTGTATCGGGGTTTGTAAATTCTAATGCTTTTTCTTTGTGGGGGACTGTTATATTGAGACCGCCAAAACCCATTGCCTGCGCTCCCGAGATAGCATATTTTAGGTTTTTTTGCCTTACCCTGAATGCGTGGTATTCACAATCCATCCCCAGTTCCCTGAACGCTGCATTGTGCATTGCAGGGGAAAGGGAGTGTTCAATAGGGTCTCCCAGTACACCGAATACCTGTTTCATACGATAGTCTCCAGAGCTATTTTTAGCTGGTCTATTCTGATCTGACCCGGAGCGACCGGTTTTTCCACGCAGCCGTAGGTCAGTAATGAACCGTACCTGCAGGCAACAACCCTGCTGTGACGTCCCAGCTCCCCCATAGCAATAACACAAACTTCTCCCTTTGCCTGCAAGGCAGCATGGAAAAGCTCCAGTATATCTTCGGGTTTTTGGGGCATGACTGCGAGTTTGGCTATATCGGCTCCCTTATCCGTGCATTCGTTGAGAATAGCAACCATCTCTTTTAAAGGAGGTGTGCTCTCAAAGAAATGGGAGGACATTATTACCTTTGTCCCCTGTGATTTTGCCTCCTCCACAAGTCGGTTTCGAAGGCAATCGGTACTTTTGCGTTCTATATCAATCATATCTACATAAGGAATCAGGTCTTCCAGGAGGGTGATTCTTTGCCCTTCTTGTCCCTGCCAGTTGCCGCCTTCAAAATGTACACGATTGGTTGCAATACGAGATAATCCGCCCTGCTTATCCAGCAAGTCGAACAATTTCTTTGCCTGCACGGCCTCTTTTATTTCAAGCAAATCCAGCCTGATTTCCAGAATATCCGCACCAAGCATTTTGGCGATGCGTGCCTGTAAAAGAGGGTCGCTGTCAATGGATGCGACAATTTTGACATCTTTTCCGGTGACAAAATCTGTCATGTTCATTTCTCTATGATTGTTTCCTGGACTTTCATCCCGAAGTGCCTGCCAGTGTCTTCCATATGCACCAGCACCTCGTCTCCTTCCTTCAGAGAGGCTATGGATACTGGTTTTCCATTGCTTGAAACCAGTTTTATTGTTTCTGCATTCTGGAGGATATTTTTCACTGTATTGCCGTCTTTGGATTGGGCTTCCACAAGCATCAGGGGGCGGCGTTCGATCTTGACCCTCCCCACAATTCCTTTACGTTGCTGGCCTTCTGAATTGACAATAGTTACTTCGTCGCCTGCTTCCAGCTCGGACAGGTATCTTGTCTTATCTCCTATCTTAACATAAGCATGAACTGCTCCGGCATTTACCCTGAAAGGTCTGGATGCTACATAGGGACTTTCTTCGGATTCAGAATGTACAAGGAACATTCCGGCGGATTGGGAGCCCACAAGCATACCTTCCCCTTTTTCCATCAGGTTACAGGTATCCACGCAAACCCTGTCGCCCATTCCTACAGGCTCTATTTTGGTGATGGTGGCAGATACAAGATCAACTCCCTCTACACCTGCTTCTTCTGCAAGTTTTACAGTTTTTTTGAGGGTGTCGGGATTTGCGGTATCCAGCAGGACGCCATCGGATCCATGTTCCATGGTCTCCAGGGCAAGTTTAGCCTCATCGGGGTCTCTGACACCGGATATTATATTCACTTCCTTTTCCTGGAGTTGTGCTATGAGGTTTTCCAGAGGGATGACTTTCCAGTCTGTGCCGATAGCTATTAGGTAATCACATTCAGTCCCAATTGCAGCGGCAAATTTCTCATATTTTTTGTCCTGGATTACAACCAGGGCAGCGATACTCTTTTTCTGGCGTCTCAATGTTGCTAGCTGTTCAAAATCCCGGGAGTTGCTCATGTCCACAGGTAATGGAAGTGTCCCGTCGCCTTCTCCTCCGCGACCGATAACGATTATGTCTGCGGCAGTATCCGCATTATCGGTAAATGCAGCAATCTTGATGTCTCCGAGTTCTTTTGCTTTATCTACATCCTCTGCCTCTACCAGAACACAGTCGGCACCTGATTCCAGGCCGCCTGTTATACGTTCCTTCTTGTCTTCCCAGTCGCCTTCGTCGGCACGTATCCATACCTGCTTTTTCATTTTGTATCCTCACTGAAGTTGCTTGAGAGCTTCATCCACGGTTTGGTTTTTGTGTGCGATCTCTGTGATTGCCCGGGTCATCCGTGTAGGGCTTGGGTGCTGGAACACATTCCTGCCAATGGCAACACCACGGGCACCCGCATCCATTGCTTCACGAATCATTTCCAGGAATTCCCTGTCAGTGTTAGTCTTTGGTCCACCTGCGATTACTACGGGTACAGGGCAGCCTTCTACAACCTTGGAGAAACTTTCAATGTCTCCGGTGTAGACAGTCTTGATCACGTCAGCTCCAAGCTCAGCTCCTACACGGGCCGCGTGGGCTACCATCTGTGGGTCCCTCGGGTTTGTGACCTTTCTGCCCCGCGGGTACATCATAGCAATCAGGGGTATGCCCCAGTAGTCACACTGTCTACCTATGTGACCCAGTATCTTAAGTTGTTCGGATTCGGTTTCCGATCCCACATTGATGTGTACGGATACGGCATCTGCTCCCATGCGGGATGCTTCCTCTACAGTACACACCAGCACTTTGTCATTGGGATCGGGGCCCAGTGAAGTTGATGCACTCATATGGAGTATGAGTCCTACATCATGACCATATCCTCTATGACCGTGGAGGATCATGCCTTTTTGCATAAGTACTGCATTGGCTCCCCCTTCAGCAACACTATTTATGGAATCTGCTATGTTGATCAATCCCTTTATTGGTCCATCTGTGATTCCGTGGTCCATAGGTATGATAACCATATTCCTGCTGTCTCTGTCCATTATTCTTTCTATTCGAATTTGTTTTCCTATTTCTGGCATATTACCCCTCCGTAAATATCATGTTAGTATGTGACATGGTATCACTCGACTCTATTTATAATTTTCCCTTTTTATTTTCTATAAGCGTTTGCTTATATAATGAAAGTTGATAATTTGCCGGAATAAGCTTATATATGCAGTTCTCCTTCTGGCAGATATGGAAGAGTTGAGAATCCTTGTAATCAATAATCACGGACAATTTTGTCACCTTATTCACAGGACCGTAAGGGATCTTGATATGGATACAAGTATTGTTCCCAACACAACCCCGATTGAGGAGATTCTTGCCGAAAAACCGGATGGACTGATATTTAGCGGCGGTCCTTCTCTGGAAAGAGGGGGTCTATGTGAAGAATACGCAAAAGAACTGGATATTCCTATACTTGGTATATGCCTGGGTCACCAGCTTATCGCACATGCCTATGGGGGGTCAACAGGAGCCGGCAGCCATGGAGGATATGCTGCCGTGGACGTAGAGGTTGTGGAGGAGGATGATATTCTCAAGGGCCTTGGTCCCCGCATTTCTACCTGGGCTTCACATGGGGATGAGGTTACAGAACTACCACCGGGTTTTCTGAAACTTGCCCACTCTGATATATGCGGTATCGAAGCTATGAAACATCCGGACAAACCGCTGTACGGTGTCCAGTGGCACCCCGAGGTTGCACATACGGACAAAGGCGAGGAATTATTCATGAATTTCTTCGATGTTTGTGCAAATTATAACAAATAAAGGTCCTACCTGATCTTTACTTATTTTCATAAGTCTTCTGTAGCAGTAGGGCGTCCTCTTCTAGATTTGGGCTCTCACAGATCACAAGCCCTTGTGCCCCGAAGTCCTTCAATGCTTGCATGAGTTCTGAAAATTTAAGGTCTGATTCCTCGAGCACAAGATGATTCTTTTCTCCTTTGGTGGTATACTCGATTCCCGAAATATGCATGTGCATATTCCTCAGACCTTCCTTGCCCAGGTATTCCTCGACTTTTTCCAGCACTGCGCTGAATTCTGCATAGCTGTTTTCCTCCCCCTTTGAGCGGGCATGCAAATGGGCAAAATCGATGCATGGCAGGACACCTTCAATACCTGCTGAAAGAGCAAGGGTTTCTTCCAGATTGCCAAACTGGCTGGGTTTACCTGTGGTTTCCGGACGCAGGGTAGTATTGATCCCTTCATCTTCCAGTTGGCCTGCAAGTTTTTCCAGCAGAGCCTCCACTTTTGAAAAAACGGTGTTCCCACTTTGTTCATGATAGTAGGCTGGATGGAACACTATTGAGCTGGCTCCACAGATATTGCCTATATAGGCAGAATCATAGATACGTTTGATGCTGGCCTGGATTTTTTCTTCTTCTTTTGAATTCAGGTTTATGTAGTAGGGTGCATGAACACTCAGGGAAATGCCGGTTTTGTGGGCTGTATCTGCTATTTTTTCCGCAGTGGGTTCCTTCATGCGCACTCCCCGTACAAATTCCAGTTCCATGCAACCCAGGCCGAGTTCTTTTACCCGTTGGATCCCTCCTTCGCTTCCCCTGCCTTTAGCACTAAGAGGTGTCCCTGCAGTTCCGAAAAGGAGAGGCAATTCAGATCATCCCCAACTTGTCCTTGAGTTCTTCCAGTTTTTCGGGTGAAAAACCTTCAAGAACGCTGAAAAAAGAATCCCTGTCCTCATCTTCCAGTCCCCTTACATCCTCTTTTCCCTCAATTGCAAGGTCTGCCAGGTATTCCACATCTTCCCGTTTCAGTTTTTCCAGGCGATTGCGGAAATCTTCTCCTGACTCGGCAAAACGATGGGAAATCGGCCTGAGAATAAATGGATAGGGATGTCCCATCTGTGAAATATTGTTTCCGCCAGCTTCGGGGGCAAGTTTGTTAAAAATATCCATGTCTCTGTCTGTAAATTCCCGTCCCATGCAGGGAAATAAGGGATTTTTCCTTTAAAACTTTCCTCTCAGGTGGCCATGTATATCAATCTCACCATTTGATATCCGGGTTGATGATATGGGTTTTTCGTCCTCTGCCATGACATAGTCAATTTTGACAATTTCAAGTTGTTCCAATCCATCCTGCCTGCGGAGTTTGTTTATTTTTTCAGCAACAGTGTATGTTTCCGGGGAAACCACAATATATATGTAGTCGCCATTGACGGTGGTGCCAAAAGGGTCTTCCAGTTTTTCGATCTGGTAATTTTTATCAGGAATGTTAAGGCTTTCAATATAATCTTCAAGCTGGCTGCGACGGGTGGCATAGGAGGGTATGTTCCTGTCCTTTTCCCCTGCCATCGAGTCGGATGTGAGGCCGATGTCAAGTAAATCTCCTGCCGCGATTTCAAAAGCTCTGCGCAGAAGTTTACGATGGCCATCATGGAGGTATTCGAAGGTGCCTCCCACAGCAGTTTTTGGCATGGTTTGTGTGAGGTTTTCCCGGTTGATAAATATTTGTAAATATTAGTTGCATACGCAACAATTATATAACTCCGATTTCATCCTCCGGCTATGATTCAGGATGAACATGTGCACAGTTTGGGAGCAATGATTGCCTGCCTTCACCGACATAATCTGCGTTACCTTTCGCAGGAACTGGAAATATATGGGATAGGAGGCGGTCAATTCAGGTTTTTGCTTGCTCTGTACCATGTTGACGGGATTCGTCCTGAGGAATTATCCCGCATGCTGATGGTCAACCGGGCCACGGTCACAAGGGCATTGAAAAGACTTGAGGATGCGGGTTATGTGCAGCGGACGCCGGATCCAGAAGACCGGCGCGCATTGGTGGTAAACCTTACAGAGGAAGGTCATCGTATGCATCGTTTTATCCGCCAGCTTTCGCAAAAACGAAGTGAAAGTATGCTTGCTGGTTTTTCAGAAGAGGAAAAAACCCTATTCAGAAATTTGCTGGAAAAAGCCATTTAGAATTGCGTGAGGGCGTGTAGGTGAAGGAGCAGAGCCGTGCCCTCGGGGCGGAAAGTGTCGGCAGGCTCCTTTTCAGGCTTTCGGCACCGGCCACAGTTGGTATGGTGGTAATGGGTCTATACAATATCGTTGATACGATTTTTGTCGGTCGTGCCCTTGGAGGGGAAAGTGTCCAGGGTATTGGTGGTATTGCTGTCAGTTTCCCTGTAATAATGATAGCGATGGCTGTTTCCCTGGCAATCGGTTTGGGTG
Organism: Methanohalophilus halophilus; assembly: GCF_001889405.1. Taxonomy (NCBI): domain Archaea; kingdom Methanobacteriati; phylum Methanobacteriota; class Methanomicrobia; order Methanosarcinales; family Methanosarcinaceae; genus Methanohalophilus; species Methanohalophilus halophilus. The sequence continues at coordinate 453,682 of NZ_CP017921.1, read as the reverse complement.
GCTCTTCCATAATTTCCCGCCGGCTGGGTGGCGATGATCTGGAAGGTGCGGAACGCACCTTTGGTAATATGGTTGGTCTGTCTCTTTCTCTGGGATTCTTGGTCTTTATCTTCGGCTCAATTTTTATTGTGCCCATTCTCAAAGCCTTTGGAGCAACACCGACGATATTGCCTTTTGCCAGGGACTATTTACAAATTATACTTTATGGAATTCCTTTAATCACGTTTGCCCAGGCTATCAATAATGTGGTGAGGTCTGAAGGCAATGCTAAAGTCGCCATGTATACAATGCTTATAGGTGCCGGCCTTAACATATTACTTGATCCCATCCTGATATTTGGTCTTGACATGGGTATAAGGGGGGCTGCGGCTGCAACGGTAATCTCCCAGTTTGCCACAACAATATTTCTGATACATTATTTCCTGTCGGGTAAAAGTAGCCTGCAATTCCATGCGGGCTTTATGAGACCGGATAGGGGCATAATAAGAGAAATGGTCGCAATAGGCGCATCCCCTTTTGCACGCAATTCTTCCACAAGTGCTATAGTGGTTGTTGTGAATAATATCCTGGCATTGTATGGGGGGGATGTCTCGATTGCAATTTATGGTATCTTTAACCGCATGCTTATGTTTTCCTTTATGCCTATGATAGGGCTTTTACAGGGTATGCAACCGATAATTGGATTTAATTATGGGGCACATAAATTCGAGAGGGTAAGAGATACATTGCGCATCTCCGTGATAATCTCATCTGTGATTGCAGTAGCAGGTTTTTTAATGTTGTTCTTTTTCTCATCTTATCTTTTTTCGATCTTTACAACAGATGCAACTCTTATAAAGGAGGGAACAGATGCTACAAAGATAATGGTCCTTGCGGTTCCCCTGCTTGGTATCCAGTTTGTGAGTGGCGGTATGTATCAGGCACTTGGTAAGGCACGGCCTTCTTTCATTCTTTCAACAGCCAGGCAGGTTTTTTTGCTTCCTTTAGTACTTGTTTTGCCCTGGTTTTTTGGTACTACCGGTGTGTGGATAGCGTTTCCGATTTCGGATCTTCTGGCAATTCTGCTTGCAGTGTATATGTTCATGAAAGAATACAGTTTACTGGAAAGGAGAGCATCGTTTTCCTGAATACTTTCAATTCGCTTTGGCTACCTATAAATACGTTCAACAGGATAGCATCATAAGTACAGTGTACAAGAGGGAAAACCAGTGCACCTAAAGGAGTATCAGATATGAGTGAAATTTTGCTTGAAGAACTTGATCATGTGGGGCCTGCAACAGCCCAGAAATTGAATGATGCGGGGTATAACAGTGTGGAAGCAGTTGCAGTTGCTTCCCCTTCTGAGCTTGTGGCAACTGCCGAGATCGGTGAATCCACAGCTGCCAAAATCATAAGTGCTGCGCGCAGTGCAGCCGATATAGGTGGTTTTGAAACAGGAGATTTCGTGATGCAGAGGCGCATGGAAGTAGGCAAACTCCACACCGGTTGTGAAGAATTCGATGAATTGATGGGTGGTGGGATAGAGACCCAGTCAATCACCGAGATGTATGGGGAATTTGGTTCGGGTAAGACCCAGATAGCCCATCAGCTGGCGGTTAATACGCAGTTGCCAAAGGAAATGGGCGGACTTGACGGTTCTGTCATAATTATAGACACAGAGAATACGTTCCGGCCTGAACGTATTGAGCAGATGGTTGCAGGTCTTTCGCAAAAATTTGAACAGGATTTTGATCCTGCCGAGTTTTTGAAAAATATACATGTTGCAAGGGCTTACAATTCCAATCACCAGATCCTTCTGGTTGATGCAGCAATGGAAATGGCCAACAAACTCAAAAATACCGATAAACCGGTCAGATTGGTTATAGTGGATTCCTTAACAGCTCATTTCAGGGCCGAGTATGTAGGCCGGGGTACACTGGCTGACAGGCAGCAGAAACTGAACAAACACTTGCATGACCTGCAACGTTTCGGGGACCTGAACAATGCCTCTGTGATAGTTACCAATCAGGTAATGTCAAAACCGGATGCATTCTTTGGAGATCCTACCCGTCCGATTGGAGGCCATATTCTGGGACATACTGCCACATTCAGGCTCTATATACGCAAATCCAAGGGGGACAAAAGAATCGTGAAACTCGTGGATTCGCCTTGTTTGCCCGATGGAGAAGCTGTTGCGTGTATTACTACAGATGGGCTTTGTGATGCCTGAGAAAAATTATTTACCAAACGCGCCTATTACCCATAATGAAATTTAAAGCACTTGCAATTGATATTGATGGCACAATCACTTACAGTGACCGCCGTCTTCATTTTATGGCAGCAGAACATCTGAGGAATCTGGGTATTCCTGTAGTTCTTGCCACGGGAAATGTACTCTGTTATGCTGCAGCAACTTCCAAGCTTATAGGACTTGGAGGTAAGGTTATTTCTGAAAATGGAGGTGTCATATCCACAGGATTTGATACTAAACCTCACATCTCCGATAGTATGGAGGAATGCGAAAAAGCATTCTCTTACCTCACTCCTCGCTTTGACTTAATCCGGCTTGATAATGACCTGCGCAAAACAGAAATTGCCCTGAGGCGAAATATCGATGCAGAGGTTTTACAGTCCAGTCTTGAAAGGGCAGGGTTTCATATGGAGGTTATTGATACCAGATTTGCTTTGCATATTAAAAGTAGAAAGATCAATAAGGGCACAGGACTGGCAAAAATGGCATCTCTTATGGACCTGGATGTTTCTGATTTTGTTGCGATAGGTGACTCTGCAAATGACCGGGAAATGTTCGAGGTAGCAGGCTATGGGATCGCTGTAAGCAATGCCGATCCAGACCTGAAGTCGATTGCGGATTATGTGACCTCCATGTCCTTCGGAGAAGGTACCGTGGAGGCCCTGAATATCTTAAACCGGAAAAAATTCCTTTAATCAATACTGGTGGCTATCTGCTTGTCCACAACGATATAATCCTTGATTGAGCGGACTGCTTTGAAGGGTATCTTCAAAAATTGGCCATCGGTAACATATTTAGATGTGTCAAGCCCGATGTCGGGTTTGACCATCAGGTCTTCAAGTTTGCCGGTTTTGACTTCCATTACTATATTGTCCAGTATACCAATTTCTGTTCCGTCTGTTGTCATGACCTGTTTGTTGGATAGGTTCTTTGCAAATACCTTTGGCATATTAGTAGCCTCCTGTTCAAATATATCCTGTAAATGATCCTGCATCCGTTTTGCGGATAGATCCGCCCTTTAGTTTTTCCTGTATCCGGTTATAGAAATCTATCATGTCTTCATTAACCGTTGGTTTTACTTTCTCCATTGCGGAAAGGAAATGCCTTTTGCTTACTTTTTCATTATCGAAATTTTCTCTAAGGGATAACATTGCTGCTTCCCTGCATATGGATTCTATATCTGATCCTACATAGCCTTCAGTCATTGTGGCAAGTTCCTTTATGTCAACATCACTATCCAGGGGTATGTCCATTGTGTGAATCCGGAATATTTGTTCCCTGCCATCTGCGGAGGCGGCTCCTACCATTACAAGCCTGTCAAATCTTCCTGATCGAAGTAATGCCGGGTCAATAAGGTCAGGCCTGTTGGTGGCCGCAATGACAACCACCTCATTCAGGGGTTCAAGTCCATCCATCTCGGTAAGCATCTGATTGACAACCTGTTCGGAAACCCGGCTGCCTACATCACTGCCACCCTGTCTTGTCGAAGATATAGCATCGATTTCGTCAAAGAATATTATGCAGGGTGCAACCTGTCGTGCTTTTTTGAAAGTATCACGAATTGCTTTTTCAGATTCCCCTACGTATTTGGACAATATCTGGGGTCCTTTGACACTTATGAAATTGGCATTAGCTTCGTTTGCCACAGCTTTGGCAAGCAGGGTTTTGCCTGTTCCCGGAGGGCCATATAAAAGTATTCCTGTGGGAGGTTTTATGCCCATCCGGCTTATTTTATCGGGCCATTTAAGAGGCCACTCGACTGCTTCGCTGATATCTTCTCTGGCAAGGTCCAGCCCGCCAACATCATCCCATCCCACAGACGGTATTTCGACCATAACTTCCCTCATTGCCGAGGGCTCAATTTCTTTCAGGGCTTCCTCGAAGTCATCGGGCGTGACTTCCAGTTTCTCGAGTATTTCCTGTGGAATTTCCTCTTCATCGAGATTGATGTCGGGAAGTAATCTCCTCAGTGCCCGCATGGAGGCTTCCTGTACAAGGGCTAATAAATCGGCTCCCACAAAACCCTGGGTATATTCTGCCAGGTGTTCAAAATATTCTTCATCGATATTTTCGTTCAGTGGCATTCCACGGGTGTGGATCTGGAGTATTTCGAGCCGGTCTTCACTATCGGGTACACCAATTTCGATTTCCCTGTCAAATCTGCCAGGGCGGCGCAGGGCCGGGTCAATAGAATCAAGCCTGTTTGTGGCTGCAATTACAACTACCTGTTTACGTTCATCCATTCCGTCCATCAGGGTGAGAAGCTGGGCTACAACCCTTCTTTCTACTTCTCCGGTCACATCTTCCCTTTTTGGGGCAATGGAATCTACTTCGTCAACAAATATTATTGAAGGGGCATTCTCCGCAGCTTCATCAAATATTTTTCGCAGCCTTTCCTCACTTTCCCCGTAATATTTACCCATTATTTCCGGGCCGGCAATGTTGATGAAATAGGCATTAGATTCGCTGGCAACTGCTCTTGCTATCAGGGTTTTCCCTGTGCCGGGTGGTCCATAGAGAATAACACCCTTTGGTGGATCTATATTAAGACGTAGGAAAAGCTCGTGATGTTTCAACGGGAGTTCTATCATTTCACGTACCCGTTGAATTTCCGTTCTAAGTCCGCCGATATCCTCGTAGTTGATACCTCTGGCAGCTCCCTCATAACCCACTACAGGTTTCTGCTGGAGCTGGATCTCAGTATTTTCATTGATGATAAGTATGCCATCAGATGGCTCCGTTTCAACAGCTATTAGAGGAATGGCCTGACTGCCAGGGGTGGTTTGCCCCATGGAACTGATTATAGGAATAATGTCACCTTTTATAAGGGGACGTTTCAGGATGTTATGTTTGATCACGGCACTGGTGTTGTCACCAAACTCCATGACGATTCCCTCGGGAGGTGCAAGGAGTACTTTTTCCGCGGCTATTGGCTCTGCCTTACTAAGCGTTATCCTCTCACCAATCCCCACTTCTGCATTCTGTCGTGTATAACCATCTATACGGGCAATTCCCTGTCCCCAATCCTGCCTGTCAGCACGCCATACCTTTGCCGTAGTTTGACGCTTTCCTTCGATGAGGACAATGTCTCCGGGGGAAAGCTGCAGGCTCAGGAGGGTACTTGGATCAAGTCGTATTATACCCCTGCCAAAATCGATAGGATGCGCTTTCTCCACTTTTATCTGTAACTCTTCCATTTAGTTCATCCCGAAAATATGTTGTACTGATATGTCTATCTTATTAAATTCCCAAATGATATATATTTATGGTACTGCCCCTGTTTTTCCTTCTTGCAAAGGTTTGATATAGGGGAAGTGTATTTATTAATTTGTGCCTTCTAGAAAGGCTAACTTAAATAAGGATGTGTATTAGTTTGTTCGAACGTGTTGAATCAAGTGCTCCGGTAGAATCTGGGGAAACCTACGATGTTGTGATTGAAGATATTGCCAAGAAAGGCGACGGAATAGCTCGTATTGACGGTTTTGTCATTTTTGTGCCCGAAACAGAAGTGGGCGATGAACTTTCAATAAAAGTAACCAAAGTCCTTTCGAAATTCGCTTTTGGAGAAGTAGTCTGAAATTTCTATTTCACAAACCGACAGGCAACTGCCTGTCATATATTTTTTACTTTGTCTTTATTGAAGTAATGCTTTGGGTTTTTGTCTTTTTTTGCAAGCCAATAGAGTTGCATACATTATTCCATAAAAAATACAGGCATGAGCCTGCTTGAATTTTATTTTTCTTCCCAGACAGCTATGATTTTGTCGATGGCTATATGGGTGTATCTGTTGTCTTTATTTATGGTTAGCACGCCGTCTGCGCATGATTCAACGGTACCTTTAAAGGTATCGGGTCCGCCACAATAGATATCAAGTTCTGTTCCAAGGTAATGTTTCACTATGAAAGATTGCATGAATTGACCTCCTTTTTGATAATGAACCTATGTTTTGAATGTTAATATTTTTAACGGGCTAAAGGCGATTTCTTCCCTTTATTATTGGTTGTCCTGGGTTCACTTGAAATATGGATTTTATGCTCAGTTACCTAAAATATATATATAAGTCTCCGCATATTGAAAACCGGTAGGTCGGATATGTATTCTTTCATCCAGTTTTTGCTCTCTGAGATTATATCCAGCTTCAGCGGGCAATGGTTATCTCAATATATAATGACAATCGTAATGATTCCATTATTATTTCTTATGGTTACTGCCGGGTATGTTTTTTTTGTGCCTGTCGAGAACAGGCGTCCTGAATTCAGCAGTGTGAAAGGATTTATCCATTTTGTGGTGGATGTTGCGATTTATGCCATCCCAATGTTAATAGTTTTTGCACTTGTGCATATGCAAACAACTGCTGCCACATTGCTTGGAATCCCGGCAAACCAGAATTATGCTCGTTACATCATGATCCTGGAAGGTAATACAGTAAGCCTTCTTCAGGAAATCGCTACTCCTCTGCTAACTTATGTAAGCGGTTTTTTTTATCTTTTAATGTTTCCCTTCTTAATGGTATTCACATTCTTGCTTCTGGTTTATCTGCAAAGGCACAAAGCCATACAGGAGTTTGTGGTGGCTTTCATCCTGATTTATATGCTGGCATTTCCGTTCTACATATTTTTCCCTGTTCATGTGACCGGTTATACTCTTTCAGGTGTAACTCCGCTTCTTTATAATTTGAGTCCGCTCATAGCCGAAGGTGTGCGTATTGTGGATCCTGAACTCAATAATTGTTTCCCGAGTCTCCATGCGGCTCTTTCGGTAATGGCTATGATAATGGTCCTGCATAATGTGAAATCCCGCAGATATCAGGTTTTTGCAGTTATTACCACAGCAGCAATTCTTTTCACAATTCTCTATCTGGGGATTCACTGGCTGAGCGATCTTATAGCAGGTATATTGCTTGCGATTGTATGTTGTATGATTGCTTTTCGCTACAGTGAGCATTTATTTGCCATTTATCGCTGGATTGTGGCCATGATAGCCTGGAAATTCAAAGGTCCAAAACTGCCGTGCGTGGGGTGTAACAGGCGAATCAATTTTGATTCGGTTATGCAATGTGATTATTGTGGTACTGAATATAACATCAAAGTCCGTGTGGGCTCATTGTTGAAACGTTTCAGAAAGCGCTTTTCTTCATAAGGGAATTATTTTAAAAGTTCATCGACTTCAACTGTATCCTTGAGAATATTGAAGCTCACAAACCCGCCGACAAGCAGGTTCAGGTAGAATGTCAGTGCCCTCCATGCCACCACAACGATTCCCAGCATATAAGTAGGCACGAAAACTGAAAAAAGTGTGGTTGCCCCAATCTCCGCAACTCCACTGGAACCTGGTGTTGCGGGTATGATTACCACGATCATCAGCAGAACCTGGGCCGCATAAACAATGATTGCTGAAGGGTACTGGTTTAGGCCCATGAGAAGTACAGGTAACATGGAAAATTCAATGAACCAGAATGCAAATGTGCATAATATTCCTGCCATTAATCCCAGCCTGCCTTCTTTCAGGAAAAAGAATATACTGTAATGAAACTCTTCAAGTTCGGTGTCAACTTTTTCAGATATTTTGCAGAATATGTGTTTTTTATCGTCTCCAAAGAGCCTGCTGCACTTATTTACTATCCACTGGAGAAATCTGCGTGTGTAGTGGGGCTTCCAGATTGCATATAGAAGTATTGCAAGTATGAAAAATAAGAATAATTGACCAAACATAAGTAAACTGTCAAGTTTGCCGCCTCCAAGTACTTCTCCAAAGAGGGATAGTGCAAAGGGTGCGGCTGTCAATATTATTATAGCGTCCAGTACCCTTTCGCCAAGCACGACTGCGGTGGCACTTCCTACAGGCATTCGGTCACTCTGAAGCAGATGTATCCTTAATGGTTCTCCTCCTACAGACGAAGGGGTCATTGCTGCAAGAAACGAGCTGGATATAACGATTTCAAATGCCTTTTTGATTTCAAGGTTGTACCCCAGGGCTCCCGCCATTATTTTAGTCCGGATTCCCCACATAGCAAATCCCAGTAAATGAATGCCAGCAGCCGCAACAAGGTAAAGTGGGCGGATATTGTAAAGACTCTCCGTAGTTTTAGGGTCGATTGTGTAAACGAATACCCCTATTATTGTCACAATACTGATTATTGAAGAAACAGCAAGCCATTTTGCGAACTTATTCATCCTGTGCACCTTATATTTTTTGCTGGATGCCATGCTGGTAACGATTTTGTGGAATCAGCATGCAGAGGCTATTCTCTAGATGTAGATCAGACATTTATAATCTTTGGTATGCCATTTCTTCTAGTATTTTTCTTAGCTTTTCAGGTCCGTTTATTTCACTAGAACTTTTTTTCATTTGTTCGGTTTTATCCCTGTATTTACCGTTTACAGCTTCTCTGACAGCTTCGAGTATTTCAGAAGCCGATGCTTTGTAATCCATCTGCTTTCCGCATCCTTTAGCTTCAAGTCCCGCTGCATTATTTTGCTGTTCGCTGTGTCCCCTGTCAGGGAACGACAACATTGGTACGCCATAGGCAAGAGCCTCCATCATGGTTGTATGGCCTCCTGGAGCAATTGCCAGGTCGCAGCTTTTAAGGTAGGGGAACTGGTCGGGAATAAACGGTAGAAGTTCTGCATTATCAGGGAGTGGGGGTAGTTCTTCTCTGTCAAGACCGGGGCCGGAGAGCAGCGTATAGTTGATAGTGCTGTCCATACTGGCAGCTTCGATTATTCTGCGAAAAATAGGTGCCCTGTAGCCAAAACCACCTATAAGGGAAAGTACATGAGGTCTGGGCAAATCTTGTGCTATCACATCTTCATAACTTCTGGCGGGTAGAGGGCCCGTGTATTCCACTTTTGAAGTCGATTCATCCTCAAAGTTGAGATTTAGGGCACAGATAGTATTGGGTTGTGGGTAATCGGGTATGATTGTCCTATCCACGCGTTTGAAAATTCCGTTATAGAATTCTTTCGCAATTATCCCCAGGCCCTGAAACAAATAATTCTCCTGAAAGAATATTTCCATATTGGATTGGTTAACCATCAATGCAACCGGTATCTTCCTTCTCAGGGCTGCTATAGTTCCAAGGTAATAACTGTCTGAAAGAATTACAGCCGGTTTTTCTTCATCAACAAGACTTTGAACATTAAAAAGGCCGGGTACCTGTCCCAACTTAATACTTTCCTTTATGGATTTTCCCAGGTTAAGAGACCCTTTCTCTCCCACAAGTCGAATTTCGGGAGGGATCTCTTTTACATTCATTCCATGTTCGGCCAGAAATTTTGCGGAATAACCATAAGCACCATAGGTAACTTCATGTCCTGCACTGGATAATTCCCTGCCGGCTGCAAGGCACCTGCCTGTATGGCCAAGCCCTTCTCCGCAAACGAATATGAGTATCTTGAGTGACATATTTATGGATCATTCTTTTTTACTGTTAATGTGCTCAATTAATGTTATTCTTCACAATTTTTCCGCAGGTGGTGTCGTATTGAGTTTGACATACTTGACACCTTTGAGGGAAATAAGATTTTCATCAAGTTTCTTTATTTTCTCCCCGTCCCCGTCAAAGATTATGATTTCCATACAGTTCTCAGGATCAAGATGTATGTGGATTGAAGTTTTAATAAGGTCTGTGTAATCATGTTGTGCATCTGCAATGGCATTGGACAAACCCCTTTTTGTATGATCATAGATCAGGGTTATAGTACCAACTCTCCTGCCACTGATATCACCCATCCATTCATGATAATTTATATAACTTCGAATAGCATCCCTTATTCCTTCAGACCGGGATGAGTAACCACGCTGTTCTATAATGGAATCAAACTTTTCCAGCAGGTTATTGGGCAGGGAAACTCCGATTCGCATAAGTTCTTGTTCCATGTTATCACCTTTATTTCAATTGTCTTGCGTATTAATAATATTTTGTGTTACTTTAAATTGCTATATATTATACTATGTGTAAACGGTGTGATAGATTTATATTGGATTTTGTGTATCTACTATGGAAGGAGATTGCATGATGTCTGATATCCAGATCAAGGAAGAATTATACTCAGGAAAAGCCAAGACCATCTATACAACGAATGATCCGAAAGTACTTGTATCCCATTTCAGGGACAGCCTTACCGCTTTTGATGGCAAGAAGAAAAGTGAGGCTGAGAAAAAGGGATATTATAATGCCCAGATATCTCGCAAGTTGTTCGAGATGCTTGAGGACGTGGGTATAAATACCCATTATCTTGGGATGTTTGACGACGAACGGATGCTTGTGGAAAAAGTGGAAATTATTCCTATTGAGGTGATTCCACGCAACATAGCTGCAGGTTCTATCACCCGGAAATATCCTTTCACTGAAGGGGACGAATTCAAAGAACCCGTGCTTGTAATGGATTATAAGAGCGATGAATATGGGGATCCCATGCTGAACGAGGACATAGCTCTTGCCCTTGGGATAGCCACAAGTGAGGATATTGCAAAAATCCGTGAACTTGCTTTGAATATCAATTCCATCCTCAAAAGTTACATGGAAAAACAGGGCCTTTTACTCGTTGATTTCAAACTTGAGTTCGGTTGGGCAAACGGTGAAATTGTACTTGCCGATGAAATATCCTGTGACACCTGTCGTTTTTGGGACGCAGGCACCCGTGAATCCCTGGATAAGGATGTATTCAGGTTTAACAAGGGTGATGTATCCGGAACCTATGAAAAAATGGCACGTCGTCTTGTCCCCGAAATATTTGAAAATTAAACTGTAAATGTCATTGTTGGCGGGCTGTTGGCTGCATTTTTTCAGTCCTGTCTGGTGTACGCGGTTGTCTTCATCAATTCAGTCAGGTGTCAGGCACCACTGCATCCTCTTTCTTTTTCTAACACCAATTTTACTGCTGCAGAGCTGCTTTGAATGCTTATGATAAAAACCTTGATAGCGTTGTTTGCTCCTTTATAAAGGACAGAAGCTCTGATTTTTCTCTCCACTGGTAGAAGGGCGTATTGATGCGGGTCTTCATATCCATCAGTGCTTCTTCCAGGGTTTCAAAAGAATATGGCTCTGTTGTAAGGGCATTGCGTGCTGCTTCTCTGACAACCCACACTCCCAGGGGTGCCCAGTAATCAGGAGTAATTTCCCTGATTACAAATACTGCAGCCTGCTTTCTTATGCTCTCAAGTTTTTCCAGAACCGGCAGACGGGCTGCATAATAGCCTCCTGCCAGGGGTGAATATCCTTTCTTTCCTGAAGTTCCTTCCATGTCCTGTCCAATCCAGGGTTTGTCTGCAGACCACACTGTACGTGCCATCCACAACTCCAGCAACTCAAAAGAATAACTCCGGGGTATCAACAGTATTTCAAAGTGGTTTCCAAGATTACCTCCGCTGTATAGTTGTATATCCTTTATTTCGGGGTAATCCAGTAAACCCTTTGCCAGTTCTTTGCCTACCATATCATCTGTGGCGGTAATTGCCCAGCGTGTGGGGACAAGTTTCCTTTCCTGGCCAAGCAAACCAATGGAAAGAAGCCGGGTTATATGCTCACATCCAATATCATGGCCATAAAGCTCCAGGGCAGCATCAGTCGCCTTTACATCGGTGTCATAGGTCAGGTAGTCAACTTTATCAGGAACCTTCGGGTTTTCTGCGATATGAAAACGTTCCATTTTCCCGGCCGGCCCCATCGGTGTGAGCACACCATCGAATTTTTGGGCAGGCTTTAAGGGTTTGCTGAGCAACACTTCTGTATCCACAGGTTTGCGGGAGAGTGCCATTTCCTGGGCTTTTTCTATCAGGCGGCTTTTTTCAAATTGTTCTACTTTAACAGTGGTGTTAGCCCGTACCAGCTGGCATCTTTTTTGTATGATATCGTCTATTCCCATGCCAAGTAATGCATGAGGGTCCTCCAGTTGTGCAGCGTCCTCACTTTCCAGTAAAGGAGGTACCATGGGTCCGGCACTTACCTCGGGATATCCATACCTACCAACAAATACAGCAGGAGGAGATGCTCCAAAAATAGTTTTTTCCCCTTGCTTTTGAGGGGAATATTTAGCGGTGGCCCTGAACTTTTCAAGTATGGGACACCGCGCTCTCCCACAAAGTCCTTTCCCTTTACATTCAATACACCGATTTTTCAATCATCTTCACCGCACAGGATACAATATCCTACTTCTGGTGCATTCTTGTAAAGCCAGCCGGACTTCTGGACATGTTTGCATACTTCACACATACGTTTTACTTTTTGCTTGGGGGTTAGGCCATCCGTTGCAAGGCAGAAGGCAAAATTTCGGATTTCTTCATTTGTATTTTCAGAAAATCCTACTTCTGCACCTCTTTTCTCACTTACGTACTGGGATACGGCGGCTCTTGACAGACCCAATAGGTTGGCCACCTGTTGCTGTGTGCACTTATGTTCATTCATAAGCTCACGTGCAAGCACGGCTCTGATGGCTGGCAATACCCTTTGCACCATTATTTCACAGGTAGGTTTCATTTAATGGTATCCTCAATGTTAGTTTTATTCAGATGACACTAAACCCTCTCTTTACTGCAGGATAAGGTGCTATATGTAACTGAAAAGGCCGGCTCAAAAAAGATTTTGTGCTTCTTCCTTTTGCCGGGACAGATGTTTTTCGGATTTCTGTCATATAATTAGTCATTGAAAAAAGTTTAATTCTTGATCTGATCGGGAGAAAACCCTTTCTGGACCAGAACGTCTTTCATCCTTCCAAGATGATTGCCCTGCAACTCTACGGCATTGCCACGTACTGTACCACCGCAGGCGAATTTTGATTTGAGGTATGTTGAAAGTTCATGGAGATCAATTTCATTGGCATCAAAACCTTCTACCACTGTAACTTCTTTTCCATACCTTCGCCTGTTTACCTTTACGGTTATTCTCTGTTGCTCCTTGGCCACTTCTTCGCAGATACACAATTCTTTTGGCAATCCGCAAACAGAGCACATTTCTGAACTCATCTTCTGGTTTTTCCTCCGAAAATTTAGTATTATGTTGTCTGTATAATTTATATACAGACAAATAGAAGTTAAATGCGATGCTATTAAAAGTTAATGGTAAAATGATTGCAAGAGACGTTGAATTGGCCGATACGTTACTGAAAAGAACAATGGGTCTGATGTTCAGGATGAATATCCCGCAGGATTATGCTATGTTTTTTTCTATAAACAAACCCTGCAAATTTTCCATACATATGTTTTTTGTTCCCTTCTCCCTGGATGTTTTTTTCCTCGATTCGAATTATCGTATAACACAAATTGAATCCCTACGCCCATGGCTGGGACTTGCCCGCGCAAAAAATGCAACCCTATATATGGTTGAAATGGCTGCAGGTTCCGTGGAGAAGTATGGACTTGAGGTAGGGCAGCAGATGTCCCTGGAAAACATCCCTTCATAAGAAATGTTTATTTACATGCCCTATTTATGGGTACATCATTCCAATTTAATGAGGTTCTCACATGCTACCTGAAGATGACCTGAAGATCATTGTAGAAAAAATGGGACGGCAGCCGAATAATGTGGAGCAGGGTTGTTTTCTCAATCTCTGGAGTGAACATTGCTCCTATCGCTCCAGCGCCCCATTGCTTAAGAGTTTTACAACTACCGGTGACCGTGTAATCATAGGTCCTGGTGATGATGCTGCAATTGTGCGGTTTGGTGATGGCTGGGTACTTGCCCTGGGTATGGAAAGCCATAATCATCCATCCTATGTCGATCCCTACAATGGCTCGGCTACAGGTGTGGGGGGCATTGTCCGTGATATCATCTCAATGGGTGCCCGTCCAATTGCCCTTATGGATCCGCTCTATTTCGGCCCCCTGAACACTCCCAAGAATCTGTATCTGTTTGAGCATATCATCGAAGGCATCGGTGGGTATGGTAACTGTATAGGTGTGCCGGTTGTTAGGGGGGAAGCATTTTTTGACGAACGCTACAGCGGCAATCCTCTGGTGAATGTTGTATGTGTGGGGCTTGCTAGGGAAGATCAGCTTGTAACTGCCACTGCCCAAAAGGCAGGTAATAAGATCGTACTTATTGGCTCCACTACCGGACGTGATGGCCTGGGTGGTGCCTCTTTTGCTTCCAGGGACCTGTCTGAAAGCGCCGAGGCAGAGGACCGGCCCAGCATCCAGATAGGTGATCCTTTTACTGAAAAACTTCTTATTGAACTCTCTCTTGAAACAGTTGCAGCAGGTGTCGTAAAATCCTGCCGTGACTTAGGGGCTGCCGGACTTGCAGGTGCTTCTTCAGAAATGGCTTCCAAGGGTGGTCTGGGTATTCATATACTTGCAGACAGTGTGCCCCAGAGGGAGGCCGGAATGAATGCCTTTGAGATTATGATAGCAGAATCTCAGGAGCGTATTCTTTTCGAAGTGGAACCTGAAAATGTGGACTATATGCTCCAAATTGCCGAAAAATATGATCTCAACGGTGCTGTCATTGGCGAATTGACCGAGAGACCTTACTTTACAGTTGAGTTTGAAGGCAATACTGAGACGGATATTCCCATCCATCTTTTAACAGAAGGTGCACCCACCTTTGAGCGCCCTTCCACACCTTTTACAATCAAAAAAGATCCTGTACCGGATGCAACAGGCGACCTGAAACAGGCAGTTCTTGATGTGCTTGCATCCCACAATGTGGCTTCAAAGGACTGGATATACCGCCAGTATGACCATGAGGTCCAGATACGGACTGTAGCCAAACCAGGAAGTGATTCTGCAATCCAGCGAATTGTCGGTGACAGGGGCATAGCTCTTTCCTGTGGTTGTAATCCCAGGCATACCTATCTTGATCCTTACGAAGGAGGAAAGGGAACTCTTGCTGAAAATGCAATGAACCTTGCTGTAAAAGGCGGACGTGGCCTGGCCCTGGTAGATTGCCTGAACTTCGGCAATCCTGAAAAGTCTGATATCTACTGGCAATTCAAGTATGCCATAAATGGACTTGCTGATGCAGCACGTGAACTTTCCATTCCGGTGGTAGGGGGTAATGTTTCCCTGTACAACGAGAGTGAGGAGCACCATACCGCAATCCTTCCAACTCCTGCAATAGGAGTTGTAGGGGAAGTGGAGGATGTTTCTGCAGTCCCACCTTCGGAATTTACAGGGGTAGGTCAGTCTGTCATCCTTGTGGGAACCACAAAAGCAGAACTGGGTGGTTCGGAATACTATACTGTAAGGGGTAGTCCAAATGCAGGGAATGCTCCTCAAGTGCCGGCTGATATGGCGGAAATAGTTGAGTCCCTGATTACAACAATCAGGGCTGGTAAAGTCGCTGCTTCTCACGATGTTTCACAGGGCGGGCTTGCAGCTGCTCTTTGTGAGATGTGCGGAAATGTGGGTGTAAAAGTGAACCTCTCTGAAATTAAAAATAATATGTCCATGGAAGATGTGCTCTTTTCCGAGTCCCACGGCAGGGCTCTGCTTGCAACAGATGACCCGGATGCAGTCTCTGCACAGCTTGGCAATATCCCGCATGTTGTAATTGGTACTACCGGTGGTGGCAGTGTAAGGATTACAGTAAACAATGAGCACATTGACGTAGATCTGGATGAGATTAAGGATGCCCGTGCTTCTCTCACCCGATTGATGATGGAATAATATCAGGCCAGGGTGGTGATCTGTTCAACGGTTTCCACCAGGGCATCGACTTCTTCTTCGGTGTTATACAGGGCAAAGGATGCCCGCACCGTTCCTTCCAGCTTCATGAAATCAATCCCCGGCATGGCACAGTGGTAACCACTGCGCAGGCATATCTGCCGGGTTTCATCCAGTATCATTGCCACATCGTGGGGATTAAGTCCCCGGACATTGAAAGGTACAACTGCACCCCTGTCCTGGGGGCCGTATACATCCACTCCTTCTATTTGCGCAAGTTTGTATGCGGCATTTTTTGCAAGTTGTCTTTCATGTTTCTCGATGTCGCTGGCTCCTATTTCCTGGACATATTTCACAGCCCTGCCCAGCCCGATTCCTCCCGGGATGTTGGGTGTGCCGGCTTCAAACCTGGCAGGTGTTTCTTCCAGTTCGTAGCTGGTGGTAGTAACCGATCTTACAGCTCCTCCTCCTACATTGAGAGGTTTGATTGATTCGGGTTCTTTGATATATGCAACGCCGGTTCCCTGGGGGCCCAGCAGGCCTTTGTGTCCTGGGGTAACGAAAAAATCACAATCCATCTGTTTGAGGTTTACCGGCATGTGCCCTGCGGATTGGGAACCATCTATCAGGCAAAGGCTTCCGTGGTCCCGGGTAAGTTTGCAGATGCCATTCACATCCTGTATGGAACCGAAGGAATTGGATATATGTGTAATCGCAACAAGGCGTGTGGAAGGGCGGATATACTGCTCCAGGGTACCCACGGACACATGCCCTTCATTGTCCGGTTCCACAATGGTAATTTCAACTCCCCTTTCTCTGAGTTCCATCCAGGGTAGCAGGTCTGAGTGATGTTCCATCAGTGTTGTTATTATGTGGTCACCCTCCTGCCAGTCTATGCCCTGGGCTATCAGATTAAGGCCTTCGGTTGCATTCTTGGTAAAAATGGTATTTTCTGCCGGGCAGTTCAGCAAATCCGCTATTGTTTCCCTGGCATCTTCAAAACGATCAGTGGTCTGGCGGGCCAGGTGATGGGCTCCCCTTCCGTGGTTTGCCGCATACTTGAAGAAATAGTCTTCCATGGCCCTTACCGCCTGCACCGGGGTCTGAGTGGTGGCGGCATTGTCCAGATATATGTTATCCTTTAATACGGGAAAATCTGCACGTATATTTTCGACGTCATACATGCAGGCAAGTTATTGATAAAGAGTAAAATAGGTTTTGCAGGTTATTTGGCCTGCATCCCGCCTACCATAAAGTGGTAGAGTTCCTCATCATCTTCATTGAGTTTGCCTTCTGTACGTCCTCCTACCACTGAATAGCATTTTCCCTTCTTGTCTTCACATCTTAGAATATCATGTTTTTTCATTATAGTTGTCATATAGTATAACCTCCTGTCTTCTTCAATTTCAATACTCTGCTGCCATACATGACCCCTCAGGCATCAGCAGCATATTAGAATATTAAACAACTTTATCGGTGTTCTTTCTATATATATTTGTTTGTTGATGTTTTTGTCGGGTTATGGAAATGCATTACATTGGTGGTACAATTCTCATTTATCCTTGCATTTACCAATAAATTGTCTTAATTGCAACGTTATCGGCCCTTGCAATACCTGTTATCGTAAGGATTATTAGCGATGCAGGAGACTTCCCTTCCATGCCTATCATAAACATTGATCCTTCTGTAAAGTATGCGGGAGACAGCCAGAGGGTGCTGGATGGTGAAGCAACCCTGGAAAAGGCCAGTGTCGGCCTGGATACAATTGGTGTGACCCGTATTGCCAATATTACTGATCTTGATCGGCTGGGTATCCCTGTGTTTTCAGGCATCCGCCCCACAGCTGCTGATGGTGCCATCTCCGTTTATTCCGGTAAAGGGGTGAATCCGCAGCAGGCCCGCATCTCCACAATTATGGAATGCTACGAACGCTGTCTTGCAGAGCGCAACGGGGTGAATGCGGACATTGGCGAAAACGTAGCTGCTGATGAATTCATGGCTACAATGGAAGAAGCTGGCGTCCAGCATGACCTGATCCATCCTGAAGAATTCCTGATGCCGCAACCTCTTGATTCTTCTTCATTGATCGAATGGACAGGAGGTTTTGACCTGCTTTCCGGAAAAGAAGTATATGTGCCTTCCAATGCTGTTTATCATCCCTATGATGCTCCGGGTATGTCCGCCCATCTTTTCCGCAGCAATACCAATGGACTTGCCTCGGGTAATGTTATGGAAGAAGCCATACTGCATGGTTTGCTGGAAGTAATTGAAAGGGATGCTTTAAGTATGGCCGAGTTCAACCGCAATCCTGGAATGGAACTTGTGCTAACTGAAAAAGACGGGCAGGCCTACGAGATGCTCAAAGCCTTCAGGGATAGTGGTGTGGATATTCGTCTATGGGTTTTGCTACATGACACTCCTGTAACAACAGTGGTCGCTGCTACGGATGATGTACAGCTGAAAGATCCAGCCCTGCTGGTTATGGGGGCGGGTTCTCATCTAAGGCCAGAGATTGCTGTTATGCGTGCTATTACTGAGGCTGCACAGTCCCGTGTTGTCCAGATACACGGAGCACGTGAGGATACAACCCGGGAAGACCTGGTCCGCAAGATTGGGTATGAACGTATGAGAAGGATGAACGTTTACTGGTATGAGGAAGGTGTGGATAAGATATCCCTGGCAGATATGCAGGACATCTCCTCTGCGACACCCGCAGGAAACATCAATACCGTTCTGTACCATCTGGAAAAGATTGCTCGCAATGCTATTGTTGTGGATTTGAGCCGTAGTTCTATCAATATACCTGTAGTCAGGGTAATAATTCCCGGATTCGAGCAATACACTCTTGATCGTGAAAGGGTTGGTAAAAGGATTCGTCTGGCAGGCAAAAGAAAAGGTACTGAAAGGGAAAAACCCTGGAAACGCAGGCCGAAAGTATGAAAACAATCGTTTTTGCCGGCACCAGTATAGATCTTCAAGAAGCAGGAAAACTCAGTGGTGCCACCGTCCAGGGCCCTGTTAAACGCGGAGATGTTACACAGGCTGTAAAACAGGGTTATGACTTGATTGGCATCATTGATGGTATTTTTTTCCACAGGGCTGCGGTTGGTCACAGGGAAATACTGGGGGCTCTGCGCAAAAATGTAACAATTGTCGGCGGCTGTAGCATGGGAGCTTTGCGTGCATCCGAAATGGATCGCCACGGCATGATAGGTGTGGGTAAAATCTATGAATGGTACCGCGATGGTGTGATTGAAGATGACGATGAAGTGGCGGTTGCCACAAACCCTGATACCTATGAGTCCATTTCTGCTCCACTTGTGAATATCCGGTGTACCTTCCTCTCTGCTATGGATGAGGGCATCATTTCGTCAGGTCAGGAAACTTTCCTGCTGGATATTGCAAAAGCTACCCATTATTCTCTAAGGAGCTACTATGGCATAATAAAAAGTGCCCGGGACAAAGGAATGCTGGATGAACAGACGGCAGCATATTTACTTGATTTTTGTCGTGACACTGAAGTGGATATCAAAAGAAAAGATGCTCAGGCGGTTCTTTCCAGAATAAAGGAGCTGGATATCTAAATTTTATACGTCACAGTGGGGGTGCTCTATTTTGCCACACACTCCCATTGTCGGATGCCCCATGGTACTGCATATGGTATCGATAGCCTGCAGGGAAACAAAGCTTTCAAAACGGTTCACCTCGCTGCAGGCTTCTTCGGGTGAGAGGCCATAGTTTTTGAGCATAAGGCTCAATATCCTGTGTCTGCGAATCAGAAAAGCAGCATATTCTTTCCCTTTTTCTGTAAGTTTCACACCACGATAAGGTACATGGTTGACGTATCCCTCCTCTGCAAGTTCGTTGATTGTCTTGGTTGTTGTAGAGGGGTCTACCTTAAGGTGGGCTGAAAGTTCATTGGTGCGTACGTTTTCTTTTCTCTGATGAATATATTTGAGGTATTCTATTTTACGCGGGGAAAGCTCAAGCCCTGTTATCTTTTCCATGGTGGGAGTTATCTAAAAATATATTTAAGTCTTATGAGGTTTTGCTCAGAAGACAGGTTTAACATCTGCATATACCCATACAACAAGCCCTATAATTCCCACAATAGATAACAGTATCAATGTCATGCGGGCTCTTTTTTCAAGTTCCAAAGCACCTGCAATCCGGATGTAGGTGATTTTGTTGAGTGTGCTCACAATACCGGCAATAACTGCTGTCTCAGCGGCCAACATGTAAGAAATTTCGCCCTTTACTGCCAGGGATGCCATGGAAGCTGTCACTGCCGAACTGCTGGCCACACCTCCCAGCGCAGTTACATATGTGCCATATGTTCCCGCGTATTCGTTGGCAAAAGTTGCAAAAAGCTGTAATACCAAAAATATCGCTCCGAAACGCAGTGCAGGCTTCAGGGCAAAGGGTGAACCAATGTCAAGGGTTCCTTCCATTTTCTTTGCTATATTCTTGTTCTTCCAAAAAATCCCTATTACTACCAGTATCATCAATAATTGGGGAGGTAGCATATTCAGGGTGGTCTTGCCTGAATTATCTACAATCAGGGCAATCACCAGGTTACTGATGAACATGGAAAGGTTGGATAAAAGGACCCCGATGTAAAAAGCATTTACAAGCCCGGATTTTTCCTTTGCTATCGATGCCAGGGCAGCAGTGGTGGCCTCACTGCTCACAAATCCTCCCAACAACCCAGAATAGGGTATGCCTCCCCCTGCTCCGAAGCGTTTGAGGGAAATGTAACTGATAAACCCAATAAACATCACAAGTACGACAATAAGGATTGTGGCTTTAAGATCCACAATGCCCCATAATTCTTCATCAGGTACCAGGGGATATAGGATGAAAGCCACGGCAAGGAACTGCAGGCTGTTCAGGATATCTTCATTGGAAAGATTTTGGGCAAAAGAATGGAGGGGGCGCTTTTCAATAGTCAGGAAAGTTATTGCAACTCCGCCGGCAATAGCAAACAGGTAATTGCCGTTTGCTACCAAAATTCCCAGTAGAAAGGTGCAGAAGAGAGACAGGGCACTTGTCATGCCCAGTTTGCCCCGCATTGTGTAGGTACGGTATATCAGGGCAATACTACATGCTATTATCAAAACGGCTGCAGCAATTATAATATCATTACCGATTGTCTTTCCTGCAATTGTTGCCAGCATGCCTGTGACAGCAGCCAGAGAATATGTACGCACACCTGCAAAAACCGGATGTTCTGCTCTTCGGTGTTCTCTTTCTATCCCGATGATTATACCTATCATCAGGGATAGGATGAGTTTTTCCAGAAAATCAAATAAAAAAGGATCAAGCCCGATGGTGGGTATAATTTCCATAATTCCACCTCTGGCTTGGTAAAATCCTTAAGTTCTTTTATTTAAGGACTTCTTCTTCAACTTCTTTTCTGCCTGCTTCCAGTTCATCTGCCTGTTCATCATCGTATTCAAGCAGCATGGTCTGGAATTCTCCCACGTGGGTCTTTTCTTCCTTTGCAATGTCAAGCAGCACTGCACGGATCTCCTCGCTGGAAGATAGTTCGGCCATCTGTTCATAGAGGTTTATAGCATCAAGTTCGGCTATAATGCCAGCCCTTAAGATTTCCTTGTCTATGTTCTCATCCTCTACAGCATCAAGGTCAATTGGTATCTTTGATAACATACGTATCCTCCTATCAAACATTATAGAAATCTTAGAATATAGTTCTTGCTATATTGTCATATGTCTACGGAGTATCCTGCATAAATGTATGCAAATTTATCCGGAAATTTTCTTCTAATTTCATCATGGTGAGATGTGCAGTGTCCGGCTGCGATGTATGAAAGTCGGCCCAATATATCCATGTCATTGAAATCATGCAGTCCTCCGAGTACACCTGTGACATGGCCCCTTTTTGCAGCGTTGTCAATTATTTCCCCCAATCCCGGGTGGGCACATCCGGTTATAACATACAATTCATCTTCAGATTGCAGGATAAGGGATTGTTCTTTTATGCTTTTTCCCAGTTGACCGGTGCTAAAAACTCCTTTGCAGACCTGCCTGGATTTTGTGACTTCTATAAGATGGGAATGTCTGGCTATTTCTTTTTTTAGATTCGGGGAGAATTCCCGGGGTACATACACTTCCAGGGTATCTGAATTATGTAATATTGCAGACAGCCCTCCTATATGATCCCAGTGCTGGTGGGATAGGATAAGTATGTCTATTTCTGAGGGTCTCACTCCCACATTTTGAAGGTTTTCCAGCAGGGCGGGTCCGTTCCAACCTGTATCAAAAAGAAGCGTGGTGTCTCCATGTCGAATCAGGCAGGCAAAACCCCATCCTGCATGAAAACCTTCGGCTGCATTATTATCATAAACAACGGTAAGTTGCATATTCAATCTTCCATATTGAATTTCTTACGCAGGTAATAGCCGGAATAGATTGCACCTGCAGGATTATGTGCAAGCACCCTGTCCTTGACAATCAGGGTGGTTACCGGGGCTTCACTGTTGCGGGTAAATATAATGTCATGACCCATGCAGAGACCAACGATGATATTAAGCTCGGTTTGTTTTTTGGCAAGTAAGAAGGCCTGTCCCTTGGGGTTACATGTAACCTCTAATTTTTCGGGCTGTATCTTTTCAAGGGAATATTTTTCCTTGGGGATTCCACATACTTTGCAGCAGACAGAATAAACCTCGAAATCCTTTTTCAGTATCCGGGTGATAGTTGCGGCTTCATTTGCCAGCCCGATACAAAAAGCAATTCCCAGTTTCTGGTAACCCATTTGTTTGGCAAACAGGATAAGCTCTTCCAGCCGGGTTTTTTGCATATAATGTTGCCCTTCGATAGCAGCTGCAACCTGCATACAATCAAGGTCTTCACCGCTATATTCGATATCTTCTGCAACACCGCTGCAATCTTTCCCGTTGCGACATTCCTTCTCCTGACAGGCTGCACATCTCATGATCCCATCTCTTCTTTTACTTTTTCCCATACTTCTATGACACATTTTGCAAAAGAATTGTCGGTATATTCCACAATTGTTTTTCCCTTCACCATTGCCTCGGTGGGTGTTGTATCATAGGGGATTTCGCCTGCAATTCTAATGCCCTTCTGAGTGCAGAAAGTTTCTATTTCTCTTCTTTTGCTGTCGTTTATATCGGATTTGTTTATGCAAACAAGAGATGGTATATCGAAATGTTCTGCTACTTCTATCACTCTTTTCAGATCATGTATTCCGGCTACGGTGGGTTCGGTGACTACAAGGGCAATGTCCACACCAGTAAGGGCTGCAATTACCGAACAACCGGTGCCCGGTGGTCCATCTATGATTATTGTGTCACAATTATTTTTTTGGGCTACCTCTTCTGCAATTTCCCGAACGAGTGTGACAAGTTTTCCTCCAGCTTCTTCCCCTATTCCGAGTTTGGCATGGACAAGCGGTCCGAACCGGGTTTTTGATTCATAGGCTTCCCCGCATTTATTATATTCCATTGTCACTGCATCGACAGGGCAGACATACTCGCAGACTCCACAACCTTCACATATATAGGGATCGATTTCGAAACCTTCCTTTATTGCCCCGAATCTGCAATGGTCAACACATATTCCGCATCCTGTACATTGTTCAGGGTGTATGACTGCTGTAGGTAACGCGGTAAAATCATAGGTTTTTATTATTTCAGGTTGCAACAGCAGGTGCATGTTTGCAGCATCGACATCACAGTCTGCAATGGTGGCATTTTCTGCAAGAGCTGCAAAGGAAGAAGTGAGGGTGGTTTTGCCGGTGCCACCTTTGCCACTGATTACTGTGAGTTGTCTCATCTAACTGCCTCCTTTATAGTTTCAAACATCTGCAGGAATTTTTCTTTCCACTGCGGCATTGTTTCAACAAAAGGTATGCCTTCTGAATAAGCTACAGCTATTCTGCGGTCGTAGGGAATTTCCATTATTATTGGTAGACCGGTTTGATGGCAATATTCTTCAACACCTCCATCCCCTACTCCTGCACGGTTGATTATCACTCCCGCAGGAATTTTCATCTCCCGGACAACTTCCGCTGCTAGTTTCAGGTCATTGAGTCCAAATGGTGTGGGTTCGGTAACAAGGATGCAATAGTCAGTATCTTCAACTGTTGTGATCATCGGGCATGCGGTACCAGGGGGGGCGTCCATTATTACTGTATTTTCGCCTGCATAGGTCTTGAGTTCTTTTATCAGGGGTGATGCCATTGCTTCTCCTATATTCAGGAGTCCTGTATGGAATTTTCCTGAAAAGGATCGCTCTATGTCCCCTATGCTGCGTCCTGTTTCACTGATAGCATCATTGGGACAGACGAGGCTACAGCCTCCACAACCGTGACATAGATCGGAAAAGACCATCACCTTTTGTGGTAGTGCTGCAAGTGCATTGTAATTACAAAAATCAGCACATTTGCCGCAATGTTCGCATTTTTGCTCATCGATTACAGGAACTGGTATCGTAACATCTTTTACTTTTTCAAGGTCATTGTGTAAAAACAGATTGGAATTTGGCTCCTCCACATCACAGTCAAGGAGGCTGATTTTTGGAACGGAAAGGAAGAAATTTACAGCAACTGTTGTTTTCCCGGTTCCTCCCTTTCCGCTTGCCACAGTTATTTTCATAGTTATTCACTTCAGTTTTTCAGGATTTCTTTGATAAAAGTTCCCTGGCCGATTTTGTCCATAATATTGCCTAACCTTTCTTTACCGGGGTTTGTGCGATATTTTATGAATGCTCTAGCTATATCATTGATCGTTTCTATGATTTCTTCCTCGTCACAGAATGATTTGATCAATACTCCCTCTGTAGGACGGCGTGCACCATTACCTCCTATCCATAAAGAGTAACCGCGTTTATCTTCCAGAGCAGCTTCATGGGGGCATCCTCGGACACACCATCCACAATTTCCACAAAGATCCCGGTTTATAACTGCTTTTCTTCCCTTTATTGATATGGCATTAAATTTGCATAGTTCGGTACATCTTCCACAGCCTGTGCACTTTATTTCATCAATGACAGGCCTGAGCTGGCCCATTATACCTATGTCATGGTCTCTTACGCGGACACAACTATTTGGACAACCGGCGACACCTACTTTCATTTTATGTGGAGTCAATTTCTGGGCAAAATGCATTGTAAGTTTGTTGGCAATTTCTTTTGTACTTACCAGGCCTTCGGGGCAATAATCCATTCCCGGGCATGCTGTAGCATACCCCATTCCAATTGTTTTTAACCCTTTGTCATAGATCTCTGCCATAAGATCATCGATGTTTCTTCCAGGCACGCCCTGTATTTCTATGCTTTTTCTTGTGGTCATTTCCAGTGTACCGTCACCATATTTTTTGGCAAGTTCGGCAACTTTTCCCAGGTATTCATGGGTGGTAATCCCTGAATCGGTTTTTATTTTGACAAAATTGGTTCCATTTACTTCAGGCCTTACGCCCGGATAGTCACGAACCCAGTAGCAGCTGACTTTTTTTTCTGAATTGAGACGTTTGTCAAGTTCATGACGGAACTTTCTCATTTTGAATTCTGCCAGTTCTTTTGTCATTTCAATATCTACTTCATTTGAAATCTCAATATAGCCCGCTTCATTTGCATCATTAAGCAATTTCAATCCTTTGGCATTGCGGGCTATCAATGTAGTCCACCCTTTTGAAGACCCGGAACTTCCTGCAGAAATATCAGCGACCTTTGATACTGCGTCCCTGCATATCTTACAGCCATCCCATACACAATCTTGAAGGTCCTTCAGAGAGATCTCAATATTTTTATTATCCGTGGTTATAATCATTTCATCAAGTTGGATGGAATATTTTTTAATATCGTTAAGTTTGATTCCCTGATTTTCCAGGAAATCGGATAGCTTGTGATAATTGAAATTTTCCATGCAAAAGAGACCAATCGTGTATTCAATAGTAGGATTATTGGCAAATTCTCCATCCATTCCTATTTCTACAGGGTGCACGTTAAGGCCGTTGAAATATTGCATTCTACGGACACCATAGGTTTGACATGGAGTTCCTACGAGTGCTACTTTGTTGAAATTATCTTTTTCATTTCTGAGGGTGGATAATAATGGAACGGTTGAATATTTTGCTCCCTGAGATGTTGTTATATCTTCCCCTTTTCCAATTATGTTTGCTGCAGGTTTGGCAAAACCAGCTGTTGTTATGGCACCGTCTATAAGTCCCTTGTTCATACAGTATGCAATAAGGGATGAGACAGCTCCTCCATCCTGTCCTTTCTCTGCAAGAGTCTCATTTGTTGCTCTTGCGGACACTATCTTTTCGTATTGTCCCAACAAGCTTGGAGGCTTTGCCTTGAAATTGAAAGTGTTAAGCGCTATCCGGGAAGCATCGGTCATTACCCGCTGACATACATCTTTGCATGCTCCCTCTCCATTCCTGTAGCATTCATCTTTAAGATATGGTCCGTTTTCATCAAAACGTATAAGATCATAAGGACAAACAGCAGCACATGCACCACAAAGGGTGCACATGCCCGTATCTACAATAGCATCTTTCAGGAACCATTTTTTTTCTAGCATACGATCACATCAGTGTTCGTGATCATGTCCACTGCAGGAGTTGTTTGCACCAGCTTGTTCGAGCCTTTCATTTTTCCAGTCCTCTATGGCATCACTAACTTTTCCCTGTGCTCCCACGAAAACTTTGATGCCAAACTGGTCGAACATCTGGACAGCTTTCCACCCCAGGCCTCCACAGAGCATGGTTTCAACGCCTTCATTTGCAAGTAATTCGGGGGGCAATCCGACGCCGCCCATATGCTCACTGGTATTTTCCAGAACATTTATCTTGCCGGTCTCACTGTCGTATATTGCGTAATAAGGGACTTTACCAAAGTGCTGCCCTACGGGTGAATCTATTCCACTGTTTTCGGTTGCCGGTATGCATACTTTCATTTTCTTCCTCCTCTGCCCTGTCCGCGACCCATGCCTGCATGTGCTTTGGCAGTTGGACCGGATACTTTTTCCAGGGTTCCTTTATTATACTGTTCAATTGCTTCTTTTACTGATACACCGGAAGTGGTTACGACTTCTATCCCTGCTGTGGAAAGGACTTCGTAGGCATTAGGTCCCACATTACCGGTGATCAAAACATCTGCCTTCATTTTTGCGACTTCTTGGGCAGCCTGTATGCCGGCACCACCGGTAGCACTCACTGCGGGGTTCTCCTTTGTTTCAAATTCTCCGTTCTCGGTGTCGGCAATTATGAAATAAGGAGCTCTGCCAAAACGGGGCTCAATATCTGAATCAGGTTCATTGCCTTTTGATGTTATGCAGATTTTCATTGTTATTCCTCTAATGTACTATATTTGACACATAAAGGAGGAAGTATATATAACTTTCTCAAAATGATATTATAGAAAATCTCTTATGCTGCATATATTAAGCTAATGATGCCAGTAGGATAATGCAAATATAAATACTGCAGTAAGCATCTAAAGCTTGTAAAAATCAAACAAATTTAGAATTTATAAAAAAAGAGATAAAAAACTGGACTTAGTATGTCCAGTTCTTTGCTGCTTCGATCATTGCCTGAAGGTTCTGGGTAGGAGTCTTGCTCACAATACCGCAACCCGGTGCGAGAAGCTGTACTCCTGCATCGAGGACGTTCTTGGCTTCTTCCTTTACGCCTTCGACATTGTCTTCACCCTGGTTCCATAGGACACTTACAGGGTCGAGGTTACCTAAGATGAGGGCCTTGTCCACATTCTCAACTGCTGCTGCAGGGTCGACATTCTGGTCTACACTGATTGCGTCTACGCCGCAGGTTTCCATGATCGCAAGTCCGTTTGTTGTGTCTCCGCAGATGTGGAGGATGGATGGTACTCCCTTCTCGTGAAGTGCTTCAACAATCTTCTGGTGGAATGGGACTACGAAAGTCTTGTAGAAGTCAGCACCAATAAGCTGGTAGCTGGCTGTTGGATCAATGATTGCAAAGGTGTCGGCACCGTTCTCGACCTGCTTGAGGGCGTACTGTGTGCAGAATTCAGTGGTGAATTCCATGAGCTTGAGGCCAAATTCCTGATCTGTCATGATGTTCATGAACCAGGAGTCACCGTTAAGATGCTGTGCGAGGGAGAATGGTCCGATCATACTGCCGATGATTGGAAGTTCGTCGCCGTATTTGTCTGAGAGGATCTTGACTGCCTTACATACGTTTCCGATCCTGCCATCTTCAACGTTATATCCTTCGAATTGCTCGACGTCTTCGATCTTGCTGACAACGTGGCTGATTACGGATGGCTGCTGTTCCTTGGTACTTGGCTTGATTCCGCATCCGAAAAATTCTGCTTCTGCTGTGATGTCGAAAGGAACACGCACTGCTTCAAATCCTACGACTGTGTGCCCTGCTTCTGCCAATGCTGCCATTTTTACAGGATCTTCGTGAGCTTCTGGCCAGTAAGCGTCTACTGCATCCATCTGTTCTACTGTTCCTGTCTGGGTGGCACAGATAGCAGGCATCCTGTCTACTTTTTCACCTGCAAATACGCGTGCTAATCTCTCTTTGGGTGTATATTCAACCATAACCTTTACTCCTTAAAACTTATTTTTATTCTAAAAGGTAATCTGGCTACGCATTTAGCATATATATATCTTTTCATGTCTAATTTTTCATGAAAAAAGCGCTATCAATACACTTGTTTTGATCTTGAGGGCTCTCTACTTTACATTACAGCATAAAGCATTGAAGCCACGCCGATCATCAGAGGTTCCATTACCAGATCGATTTCGTTCCTTTCCCCAATGTCTTCAGGTAAGCCACAGGGGATTCCCGGTGTGGATACGAGGCATCTTTCTGCCACCATGCCTTCAGAGATCGTATTGGGGTTTGGTGTAGCCTCCAGGACCATGGAGAACTTGTGTTCTTCTTCGGGTTCGTAGGGTATGATGCCCAGTTCTTTGCGGGCTTTTTCCATAGTTTCCCGGTCGGGGTCATAGGCATACACATCGAAATCCCTTTTTACAAGATGTTGTGCTCCGGCATAACCCACTCTTCCCAGGCCGATTACAAGTATATCTTTTGAGTCGGCATATCTGTAACGGGAGGCGATTTCAGCGTAAACCACGCCTGTGCATACATGATTGGTTGCAATTTTGCCGTTTCTCATATTATGTGCAATAAAAATGTGGTCATCTGCCATCAGTATTATATCGGCATCACTGGAAACAGCTTCATAGTAACCGGTAACGTCAGGATGCTCGGTTACAGCACCATCAAGGCCGAAATATTCGGTTATCGTAAGCAGGGATGATGAAAAATTGGTAATGATACCGTTACCGGAAGTTATAGGCACAATACCTACCTTTTCTCCGTCAAGAGTGGTGCCATATATTTGTTTGCATATGTCAGCAATGTCCATTCCGGTTGCTTTTTTGATAGTATTGTTATTGCACTCAAGTTGCTTTGTAAGTCCTTCCAGATCTTGTGGTGTAAGTAGTGCCATATTGATCCTCCTTTTATTGCTTCATATCGGATTTGATGAGTTGAATTGCTTTTTTTCTTTTACCACACATCTCTTGCCGGGTCGTGGCGCTGCATATAAGGGTATAGGTTGGCCTTTCACACCTGCATTTGAATATTTCCAACCCGTTTGACTCATGGAATAGCCGGTAGTCATCACCGCCTGAAAGTACATGTTCTCCAACAGGGATAAGTTTTCCATCGGATGCCATCAGGTGCTCATAGTTACATTGTTTGCCAACAGGAAGAGGTTTGTTTTCCCTTGTTTTTCCTGCAAAACTTCCCATTAGCCATTCGAGCAGGTTTACACCACTACTGTGATATACTACGGTAGGTGTCTGGCTGGGGAATCGTGCATCAATCTCAATAACCCGGATTCCTTCAGGGGAGAGTATTGCCTCCACATCCATGATTCCTTTAAGGCACAGATTGCTGGCCAGCAGGTGTGCTATTTCCCTGAAATTTGCATCTGTCTCCATTGGGGTGACCCTGTGGCAATCATATTCCTGGTCAATATGGACCTGTGTCTGCTGGCCTATCATGAAATTGTTCCCGTCACCCACCACTTCCAGTGAAACAACTGGTCCGGGTACATATTCTTCAATGACCATCGACTCATCAATGTTTGCCAGTTCACTTTCGTTGTCAATTATGCGCGCCCCCTTACTGCTGCTCATGCATGGGGGTTTCACAAAATAAGGAGGAGATTGGGGTTTTTCTGAAGGGATGGGTATATCGTTCGATTTGAAATATTTTCTTGAACGCTTTTTGTCCATGCTGGTATGATAGGCGGTAAAATCGAAAAGAAGAGGGCAATGTAGTTCTGGTTCTATTTTTTTCAAAAAGAGAAGGGTATCAAGGTTTTCATTTGTCGGGATTATAGCATCTGAGTGGCAGGATAATTCTATGAGCCTTTCTGGTCTTTCTGTAATATCAAAGCAGAAATGCTCATCCGCCATATTACGTATCAGAGGTTTGTTTTTCCTGTCGATCAGATGTACCTGTATCCCGGATTTCCTGGCAAGATAAGCCACTTCGAAGCCCTGTAGCTTGCCCCCAATCAGACATATTGTTTTCATTCTACCTTCCCAGTATCTGATTGAAATCTTCCTGCTTTCCCGGTTCCATTCCCATGCTCTGAAGCTTTTCCACCACGCTCCATGCATCACGGTTGCGTTCTGTCAGTTCCCTGTCATAGTTAACTACGCCTTCCAGTGCAGATCCGGAAGGAATGATGGATGTCACAACGTTTGCTCCCGCATCCAGCCGGTAAACCATACCTTCCATGCCTTCAAGGTCAAGGGAAGCAGGGATCAACCTGTCCGGGAACATGAGTCTTAGGATCGATATTATTTTTAGTTCTGATTTGCTGCTTCCGGGTTCTCGGCTTGCCAGAGGTGTGCCTTCCTGGGGTACGAATGTCATTACACGTACCATATTTGGATTTGATTTACGCAGGCCCTTGAGGGATATCAGAGTTGATTCGTTTTCAGGTTCTATTTCGGTAAGGATTCCGTCCTCTACACAGTAACCAATTTCCTTTGCATTCTGGCGGCAGTTTATTCTCTGGTCGTATACCTGACCTACCCTGAGCTTGTTGTATAATTCCTGGTCATATGTTTCCTGGTATAGTGCCAGGAAATCGGCCCCGTTATCATACATCTGCTTGAGGGTATCTTTTCCCACTACTCCCGGGGAAATCATTATTGGAAGGCCAAGTTTGTCCTTAACTTTTTGTACAGCACTGGCCAGTCTCTCAGGATGGTCGTGATAATAAGGGTCCTCTCCCATTGTCAGGTCTACCATGTGGATGGGATCATTTTCAAGTGCCTCGCAGACCTTTTCGATCTCATCAGGGGTGAGCCTGTAGCGGGGGATATTGTTCTTACAGTTATAGTAGCAAAACGAACACTGATTCTTACAGTATGTTGAAAAATACACAAAACTGTACAGGAAGACCTTATTTCCAAAAAAGCCATCCCGCACCATGCGTGCCACATGGAACAACTTCTGCATCTCTTCTTCATCCTCTATGGCCAGCAGGTCTCTTATTTCCTGGTCCCTGAGCTGGTATCCTTTATTTATTGAGGATGCAAATTTGTCCAGCTGTTCATTGTCCATGTTTTCAAACAAATTATTCACCTGAGATTGGTTGTAATTCCGTTATAGTATGATATAGACCTGCTTGAACGCTTGATGTTTGTGTATTTGTGCTTTACCTTGAGTAATCTCTCAAGTCCCATTCCTGCGCCCATCCAGGGTTTGTTTACTCCCCAGTCGAGGTCCTGTGGAATGGGTCCCACAACGGCTGAAGATATTTCCATATCTCCATGCATTATGTCAATGGTATCTCCATACACCATGCAATTATCCGAGATTACCTCGTAATCGATGTTCAGATATTTGAGCAGGTCATCGATAACATTCAGCAGGTTTTCTCTTGTGCATCCCGAGCCCATCTGGCAAAAATTAATCATTGTAAACTCTTCAAGATGCTCCTTGCCGTCGGACTCCTTCCTATAGCAGGTCCCGATTTCGAATATCTTGAGAGGATCGGGCATTATATTATCAAAATTGTGCAGATAATTGTATAATCCCGGGGCAAGCATGGGCCGCAGGCATGTATTCTCATCCACCCGGAATATCTGCTTGTAGAGGGGATCTTCTTCAGTGATTCCCATTCTTTCAATGAATTTAGCCGGGATCAGGACTGAAGTACGTACTTCCATGAATCCCTTTTCTATTAAAAAGAGGGAAATGTCCCTTTCAAGCTGGGCCAGCTGATGTCTGCGGTCCTTCTCATACATATGACGCAGGTCTTGCTTTCTCTTTTTGACAAGTTCTGTCTCCAGCTCCTTGAAGGGGGGGAGTTCTTTTACCGAACTAAGGTCGTCTGCAGGGCTAAGCAGCGTTGTAATTCTTTTTTTCTGGGCAGGCGTGTAATCCGGTTTTACAACCTTTTCTTTTTTTGCCTCTTTTGCAACAGGAGGCATTTCATTTGACTTGCTGGAAACAGCTTTTACCACTGTTGCCTTTGGAGGTTTGCTCTTTTTTGTTTTTGAAGCTGTGATGACACGTGCCTGGCTTCCCCTGCCGAAATCTTTTGTGACAAAACGATTAATACGCTCATCGGAAAGTTTGCAGTTTTTGCATGCTTTGCGATATTTATTGTTGCGTAGCGCCCTTGCGGAGCGACTTTTTCTGGAATTGCGTACTGTAAAACGGCTTCCGCAGTCAGTAGTGATATGAATATGGTTCCTCGACACCTCGAAGTTCTTTACACCATGGAGTAACCCGTTCCTTGAGAGCCACACTCCGTTGGTGTCTATAAGTAAATCTAGTGGTTTCCTTTCCATAGGGGATTGCTCCGGCTATAGGGGCGACTTCTGATATCTACATTTGCTGAGGCGTCTAATTTTGCAACATATCCAGACCGTCACTTTCTATTTTACTGGCGGAAACCCCGGGAATCTAACCCGGCTGAATGGATCTAGAGTCCATTTGATCTACCTGATCAGGTTTCCACAGGATAGTCTGCTTTATTTCTTTGAATTTGTATTTAACTTTATGGGTGTGTAACGGGAAATAACAGTTTCCTATCATAAATTATATTAATTATAAGTTCGCTGCTAAAAATTGCTTTATATAACTTCATGCATCTTGAAAAACACCAATTAAAGCCGGCAGATGATAAACATATGCTCCCCTTCAAAGAAAATATACTTGAGTTAATTCCTTCCACCCATGGCGGACTTATCCGGAAGACCTCACAGCAGTATTCCATTCCCCTGTCCGATATAGTGGATTTTAGTGCTAGTTTGAATCCTCTGGGCAGCCCCTTTGATAATCCTGAATGGGGTATGGACCTGCAGGATTTGTTTGCCACTTCCTTTGAAAGAATGGGGCAATATCCTGATAATCGCTATCTTGAATACAGGACTGAAGCTGCCTTTTTTGTGGGTGGGGGCGCAGGTGCTGTTAACATTGTCCCCGGTAATGGTTCATCGGAAATCATCAGGCTTGTCGCCGGCTGCATTCTCAACGAAGGGGATGAGGTAATGATTCCTCAGCCCACTTTTGCTGAATATGAGCAGCAATGCAGGGTTGCAGGGGCAAAGATTGTGTATTACCCGATAGAATCCCTGCTTTCCATCTCTGAGGATGCCCTGGAATCGGCACGTATCCTTTTTGTGTGCAATCCAAATAATCCTACAGGTAAGTTGCTGGCAAGGGAAGATATCCTGCGCCTTGCAGGACTTTGTGCAGAAACAGGTACCCTGCTTTTTGTTGATGAAGCTTTTATTGAACTGTCCGATGTATCAAGCACTGTCGTTGACGTTGCCATCTCTAATGATCATGTTTTCGTAATGAGGTCCCTTACCAAATCATTTGCACTGCCGGGTATACGTATGGGATTTGGTGTTGCATCTGGGGCAATGGCTGAAAAATTGAATACTGCCCGTCTGCCCTGGAATATGGGATCTCTTGCTGAAGAGGTGGGATGTGCCCTGATGGGGATGGAGGGCGGTATGGAATCAACATACCTTGATGTGTCCCGCCAGAAGATAACAGAATACAGGGATTATCTTATAGATCGGCTGATCGACATCTACGGTTTCCATCCTCATTCAAGTTCTGTAAATTATATACTTGTGGATATCTCCGAGCTCCTTATGGATTCTGTAGAACTCACGAAAAGGCTTGCAAGACATGGTGTACTTATAAGGGATTGCAGTTCTTTCCCGCTGATGGAAAACGATTTTATCCGTCTTGCCGTTCGGCCTCCTGAAGAAACGGATATACTGATTCACGCAATTGGTGAGGTCCTTACAGAATCCGGTAAGGATTATGCCGAGGAAAAACTGAAAGAAACCATAAAAGGCGTTTCATCCGGGTGTTCTTCAAGCCGCAATACCTGTGAATACTATCCCTGTCATTTCGAAGGTCAGGACTGTACTTTCTGTTTCTGCCCCTTCTATCCATGCGAGGATATGCGCACGGGGGGTAAATGGATAGATAGCACTACAGGTAGCAGGGTTTGGAGCTGTGAAGATTGTGTGCTTGTCCATGATTCGGATGTTGTACACAAGATGCTTAATATTCTCATGGAGGATGGTGGTACTGAAATCAGCCTCAAAAAAGCCTGGGATGAAGTGATAGGTTTCAGTTTATAATTTATATAATCTCTAATTATCAATTCGTAGTCGGTTTATCCGGTATTGTGAAGGTAAATGTACTTCCCTTTCCTACTTCACTTTTAAGTCCGACCTGTCCGCCGTGCATTTCCACGAGTTCCCTGACAAGGGAAAGCCCGAGTCCGGTGCCCTTATGTTCACTGGATTTGGAGGATTTGACCTGCTGGAAAGGTTCGAAAATTGTAGCCCGATCAGCCTCTGGTATGCCTATGCCAGTGTCCGAGACTGCAACTTTCAATTCGTCCTTTTCTTGATTGGCAATAATTGTAATTGTTCCTTTATCCGGGGTGAACTTGGATGCATTGCTCAGCAGGTTATACATAATCTGTTTGAATTTTTTCCTGTCAGCATAAACCCTGATATCTTCAGGAGGTAAATCCATTTGCAGGTCTATACTCTTTTTGGAGGTAAGAGGTTTGGTCAATATGCTGATTTCATCCAATACTTCATGCAGGTCAAAACTACTGTATTCAAGCTCCATCTTGCCGGCTTCCACTTTTGACAGGTCAAGAATATCATTAATCAGACTTAGCAGGTGATTGCCGCTTTTGGCAATGTTGGACACATATTTCTTCTGAGGATCATTGAGTTCTCCTCTTACTTCTTTTGACAGAATATCCGAAAATCCAATCACCGAATTCAAAGGTGTTCTCAATTCATGACTCATGTTTGCCAGAAATTCACTCTTGGACCGATTTGCCTGTTCTGCAGCCTTTTTTGCTTCGATGGCATTTTCTTCGGCATTCTTACGTTCTGAGATATCCTGAAACAATTCCAGGATGTATTTATCTCCATTTATGGTAATTTCCTGTGCATTTTTTAATATAGGTTTTTTTCTTCCGTTTTTGCACTTTATTGTGGTATCCATTCCCCTGAATCCTTCCTCTCCTTCCTCCCATATGGGGCATTTTTTTGAGGCGGATCCCTTGGGGCAAACGATGTCACATAGTTGTCCAACAAGTTCTTCCCTTTTATAGCCTGTAATCTCACATGTACGGTAGTTTACATCTTTTATGATGTAATCATGACCTATCATCAGGATGCCACCGGGCATGTTTTCATATATCGTCTTTAATTTTTCTTCAGCTTCGACTCTTTGTGTAATGTCATTTCCGATGGCAAGAAGGCCGGTGACTTCTCCATTATCATCTTTTAAGGCCGTGTCATACCACTCGACAATGACTTCATTGCCTTC
The DNA here is from genome assembly GCF_001889405.1 of Methanohalophilus halophilus. Lineage (NCBI taxonomy): Archaea > Methanobacteriati > Methanobacteriota > Methanomicrobia > Methanosarcinales > Methanosarcinaceae > Methanohalophilus > Methanohalophilus halophilus. The sequence continues at coordinate 417,952 of NZ_CP017921.1, read as the reverse complement.
TTTTGTGACAATAGGGTTGATATTGCCTTCAGTAGGATGACCGGCAATCGCCTTTTTGAATGCAGATTTGATTTTTTCCTTTTCTATGCCAGGTATGAATCTGGAAAACCAATTTTCTCCTTTTACTTCCTTTAGTTCGTAGCCGGAGAGTTTTTCCATATGGGGATTATAATATACTATCTTTCCCTGCCTGTCAAGAACAGCCACAATCACTCTAGCAGTGCCGATTAGGCCGGTTAAAAGGTCTATTTCTTTAATCAAACTGTCTTCATTCTGTTTTTCTTCAGTGATGTCCCTTATTATTCCCAGGTATCCGTATATTCTGGATTTTTCTGTAAAAAGAGGTGATATTTTAATCTGGCAGTAAAACGTACTTCCATCCTTGCGTTTACTGATGCCTTCAACCTCATGAGCCTTTCCTGAATAAAGGTTTGAAAACATTTCTTTTTTCTGTTCCCAAGTCATATCGTTCTCATGGAAGATGCTTATTGGTTTGCCTTTTATTTCAGGCAGGGTCCATCCGAACATTTCTTCTGCAGTTCGGTTTACAAAATTGATGGTAAAATCAGGAGTAGTATATATCATGGCATCTGTGGACTGCTGGATCATATCCGCAAATATTTTTGATTTGCTCGCGGGTTCATTAAGTTCTAAAGTATGCACATCAATCACATTATATATTATATGATGTATAATATTTTTACAAAATTTATGTATAGGTATTTCAATTAGGATGGACAAAGTATCTCTTTTTATTTATTCTTTGTGTATATTTTATTAATGTGATCCAGCAATTGACTCTGCACGTTTGCTCAGGTTTATAAAAGATACCAGTCATTATCGTTTTCTGAACACCCGGGGTCAATTCCCACGACTCTTTTTTCGATGTCCAATTTAGCGGTGATTGCATCGGAGAGGTCCTGAAGATATCCTTTCTGGCTCAGGCTGCCGTAAATGAATCTCTTGTTGGGGCGGATGTGCTCTTCCATTGTTTTCTGTCGGGGTGCGATATCTACTTCGATATCCGTCTTCTCAAGACCTTTGAGCATTGCCTTCCTGAAGTCTCCCGTGCAGTAGGCTATCCTGTGGCTATAATTATCACGGGTCTTCTCGAGATATGTTGCAATTCTTTTGCTTTCCATATTTATAAAATCCCGCTTGATCTTTGCCACGTTGCATTTTCCCATCATGAATTTATAATCTGTAAAAGGATACTCATTATCGATTTCCCGTGGAGTTACACCACATGTCCCGAAAACTACGATATGGACATCTTCGGGCTTTAGCAGATCAAAAATGATCCTGTCATACATCCTGTGGGATGGACTCGTATGGTAGGGCTTCCTCATCGAACAGGGGACGAATATGCAGAATTTGCGCGTAGGTGCCTCATATTCATTGAGTACCCACTCATTGGCACGTATCATGTCCGGATGATAGATTAATCGCTCTGTATCAAGCGGTTCATCGGACCTTTCATTTTCTGGTATTATTGGGGGCACTGGACTACCGTTGCTAAAAAACTATATATATAATTAACGATTTTGTTAGTATGGTTTTGTACAATCTGTGCAACTTTGTTTATAGGGCTTCAGGTGAATTTTAAAATGACGGGTTCAATTTCGGAAATGCTGAAAGCGAATTGTGAATGTGATGATGTTGCCAAGTGTATTCTGGGTTTAAAAGACCTGGATCTAAAGGCTTATAAGATACTGCTTTCCAATGGCCCTCTGACAGCCGAAAAACTTGGCAAGTATCTGGGCCGTGAGCGCAGTACAGCTTATCGTTCTCTCCAGAACCTGATCTCCTGTGGACTCGTTTACAGGGAAACCCATACCATAGATGTAGGTGGTTATTTTTATGAATATGTGGCCGTAAACCCCGCCGAGGTCAGGCGAATGCTTCAGGAAAGTGTTGACCAGTGGTATGATAAAGTAAGTTATCTTATTAATAAAATTGATACGGAACTTGTAAGGGAAGAAATGCCATAAACATCCGCATATGTATGGAATAATTCCCCTGTTTTCTGATTTTTAATTCCTGTGTTTTGTCTGATTCCTCACTCATTTATTTATATGAAGAATCCTTTCGCAACTGTGTCGGTTGGCTCTGGTATTTGGTGTGAACTATGAAGTTCGGGAAAAGTCATCTCTTGTTGCTTTGTATCACTGCTTTTTTTGCCATGGCAGGCGGTGCAATTCTTGCGCCTGTTTTGCCTGATATGGTGTCTCCTCTTGATACAACATCTCATGAGATAGGGCTTGTTATTTCGGTCTATACCATCTCCACCGCAATTTTCACTCTCATCATTGGTCATTTTGTGGACCGGCTGAATCGGAAAAAAGTACTGGTGCCCTGCCTTTTGATATATGGCTTAATGGGGCTGGCAAGTTTTTTTGCCACTAATTTGCAAACCCTTCTGGTTCTGAGACTTTTGCAGGGTACGGGAGTGGCCGGAATGATGTCTCTTGCAATGTTGATTATCGGAGAAGCTTATGATGGTAGTGAACGTTTACAAGCAATGGGTCGGGTCAGTACGACGATAGCGATTGGCGTAATCGCGGCTCCTCTTATTGGAGGTGGCCTGGCAATTGCCGGCTGGAATTATCCATTCCTGTTCTATGCTCTTTCCCTGCCCTTTGCAGTAATTATGTTTTTCCATCTGCCCGAAACAAGACCCCAAAATCTGGAAATCAATAAAAGGGGGTTACTGGATGCATTTGTTGCAATGCGGGATTTCCGTGTAGCCTACACAATATTTCTGGTTTTTGTGACATTTTTCCTGCTGTATTCAGTAGTAGTTTATGTTCCGTTTATGCTTAAGGATTATTTCGGATATACTGCAGATAAATCCGGAATTGTGCTTGCTTTCCAGGGGATTGCCGTTATTATTGTCGCTTCAAATGTACGTAAAATAGCCGCAAAGTTTGAGATGATTTCAATGATAGGTATTGGCTTTTTCCTTGTAAGTGTTGCTATATTGTTGCTGACACAGGTGGACTCTGTGCTCCCTGTCTTTGCCCTTATGTTCATTTTTGGCTGTGGGTATGGCCTTTCCCAGACGGTCATAGACGGGATGATAGTTCACATATCCCCGCCTCAGGTGCGAGGGGGTGTACTTTCCATTCACAATTCCACAAAATATGTGGGAATGAGTTTGTCTCCTGCCCTGATGGGGATGGTTTACTTTTATTTTGGGCTGCAAACTGTTTTCTTGCTTGCGGGTTTATTGGCTTTGTTTGCCGGGATTTCTGTTTATATGGTTAGGGAATGGTTTGTTGATGTCTGAATTTAGTTAGGTTCGACAGTACAAACCGATATGAACTCGTTATATTTATTAACCCAGTAGGTTATTTATTAGATTGATGTGCTCTGGATTTCACACTATGTTTTTGGGGAATATTAATGGAGACCGATGCAGTACAGAAGAAACTGGCAGTACTTATCGATGCTGACAATGCACAACCTTCCATAGTGGAGGGACTTTTTTCGGAAATAGCCAAATACGGGATCGCAAGCGTAAAACGGATTTACGGTGACTGGACGCGTCCCAATCTGAAAAACTGGAAGGACAGCCTCCTGGAACATTCCATCCAGCCGATACAGCAATTCAGCTATACTTACGGCAAAAATGCTACCGATAGCTCCCTTATTATCGATGCGATGGACCTGCTTTATTCCGAGCCCCTGGATGGTTTCTGTATTGTTTCAAGTGACAGTGATTTCACACGTCTTTCATCCCGGATCAGGGAATCAGGTCGCAAGGTCTATGGTTTCGGAGAAATCAAGACTCCAAAACCCTTTATTGCGGCTTGTGACAAGTTCATATATACGGAAAACCTGCGTAAAGAGGAAGATGTAGTAGGCACAGTATCTGAGTCACCAATGCAGGCCCCGGGAAAATGGGATACTAACCGCCTCAAAGGTGACAGCAAGCTAGTTAAAATGCTAAGGGATGCTGTAGAAGATTCAGCTGAAGAAAGTGGATGGGCCTTCCTGGGCAATGTGGGAAGCAATCTTGTGCAGAAACAGCCGGATTTTGATCCTCGTAATTATGGTTACAAAAAAATGTGGGACATTTTCCGGGCAATAGATCTTTTTGATATCGATGAAGTCCGGGCGGATAATTCCAGCAATAACCGGTTGATTTACGTGAAAGATAAGAAAAGTGATGGGAAGTGATTTCCCTTCATAATCACTTTGCGGGCCCGTTTTTAGATGTTTGATATGAAAGTCTCGATTCTCTCAAGAGCTTCCTTGATGTCTTCCCTGGAGGCCGCATAGGCACATCTGAGGTATCCATTTCCTGCCCTGCCGAATACATCTCCTGGTATGGTAACAACCTGTTGCTGTTCAAGCAGCCTTTCGGCAAATTGTTCCGATGTCAGGCCTGTGGATGCAACAGATGGGAATGCGTAAAAAGCTCCGCCCGGGTTGAAGCAGTCCAGGCCTATATTATTGAATCCTTTGACAATAAGTCTGCGGCGCCGGTTATATTCATTGACCATTTTCTCCACTTCTTCCTCACCATTCTTGAGGGCCTCGATCGCTCCTACCTGTGCAGTTATAGGGGCACAAAGCATGCTATACTGGTGTATGCGCATCATGGCTGATAACACCGGTGCCGGGGCGAGTGCATAGGCCATTCTAAAACCGGTCATCGAATATGCCTTGGAAAATCCGTTGAGGACTATGGTGCGTTCCCTCATACCATCAAGGGAGGCAAAACATGTATGCTGTGTGTCATAGGTCATTCTCTCATAGACTTCATCTGAGATGACCATTATATCATGCTCTTCCACAATGTCTGCGATGGGTTCCAGTTCCTTTTTATCCATCACGGCCCCGGTGGGATTGTTTGGATAATTGAGCAGGATGGCTTTGGTTTTAGGAGTGATCGCCTTTTTCAGGTTTTCGGAAGTAAGTTTGAATTTGTCTTCCCTGCATGTTTGTACAGAAACCGGGTATCCTCCCGCAAAAATGATTGCCGGTGCATAGGCAACGTAAGAGGGTTCCACAATTATTATCTCGTCACCCGGATCGGTGATAGCACGTACCGCCAGGTCCAGTGCCTCACTTACCCCAGATGTCACCAGTATTTCGGATGTGGGGTCATAGTACAGTCCTTGCTTCTGGGTATAGGTCCTGGATATTTCGTCTCTGAGTTCTACAAGTCCATAGTTGGATGTATAGGATGTTTCTCCCTGTTCCAGTGAATGAATGCAGGCTTCCCGGATGTGCCAGGGAGTAATATAATCAGGTTCTCCAACTCCGAGGGATATTACGTCCTCATTGTCGGAGACCATGTCAAAAAAGCGGCGGATTCCCGAAGGGGGAACCCTGTCCAGATAACTGGCTACAAAGCGTGAAGTTTCTGTCAGTTTTCATACCTCCTTTAGGGGGAAACTGGCAGACGTTTTACATGTTCGGGCTCTTCCATAATCAACCCGTCTTCTTTGTATGTCTTGAGTACGAAATGGGTGGCAGTATTATGCACCTGTTCCAGGGTGGCTATTTTCTCTGCAACAAAAAAAGCGACCTGCTTCATGGATTTGCCACGGACCGTAAGGGCTATGTCATGTTCTCCTGAAAGCAGTCTGACAGAACGCACTTCTGGGAATCGGTACAGTCTTTCTGCGATACCCTGGTATCCCTGCTTGCGTTCCAGTGTTACCTTCAGTTCAATGATCGCATAGACATAATCTTCCCCGGCAAGTTCCCAGTCAATCACTGTTTTATATTTGCGGATTATCTTTGCTTTTTCAAGCTGATGGATTCGCTTCTGGACTTCTTCCGGGGTCATGTCAACAAGGGCGGAGATGTCCTCATAGCTTGATCTGGCATCATTTTCCAGAATCTCCAATATGTCCCTTGTTTTCCTGTCCATGCTCTTTGAACCACCTGTATTTTTTATTTATTGTGTAAGTATTGCGTTGACAACGCCATCCTGGCCCGGACGACTGGTGATCCTGGCATCTCCAAGTTCGGTCTTGATGATGCTTCCCTTTGTGAGTATGTTACGCCTGACATAGTGCTCGTTGGCTTCGTTGTCGGTAACATTCTCGATTGTTGTGGCTACTGTCTTGCCGGTAGAGGGATCTGTGACATTGGCAATTTTTTCCTGGAGAAGCTTTATTTTGTGGGAGCCGCCCCTGGTCTTTACAGATTTCCTTCTTGTTTCCGCGACATGTGTTTCTGCAGGTTCACTGCCGATTTCATATTTCCTTTTTCCGCGTGCTGTTTTTCTCTTGGCAGATGTGGCCGTTCTCTTTGATCTTCCCTGGGATATCATGATTGGAACCTCTGTTTTGTGATTTAAGTATAATACTAAGCTTTGCTATTAGGAGAGTTCATTAATTGTAATATTGTATATGAACCTTTCGAATATAGACTTCTCACGAGTTTGGATAATCATAAATAATGCTTTTACTTATGATATTTATTATGCTTCGTGTAGTGTTCCTTGGTACTGGGGGAGCTCTCCCAACTGTGAACAGGAATCCCTCTTCTATTCTGGTTAACAGGGATGGGGAGTTGCTCCTTTTTGACTGTGGGGAGGGTACTCAGCAACAAATGATGCGTGCCAGGACGGGCATGATGTCCCTTTCCTCTATATTCATTACACATTTTCATGCAGACCATGTTCTGGGAATCCCGGGCCTTTTGCAAACTCTTTCTTTCCACGGCAGGGATGCTCCACTGACTATATACGGTCCTGCCTGGGTGGAACAATTTGTAAAATTGGTATCATTGCTTGGCTACAGCAGATTGAATTTTGAGGTCAAGGCAGTACCTCTCAAAGCCGGGGATACTGTCTTTCGGGAGGGTTATGCGATAAATGCCATTGCAAGTGAGCACAGTGTCCCTTCCCTTGCCTATGCTCTTGTAGAAAATGAGCGCCCGGGCAGATTTGACCGTCGTCGTGCTGAAGAGCTGGGTGTACCCATAGGCCCACTATTTTCCCGTCTCCAAAAAGGGGAACCGGTAGAAGTAAATGGCAGGCTAGTCCAACCGAATGAAGTGATAGGTCCCTGCCGCAAAGGGCGTAAACTTATCTATACTGGTGATACTCGTCCATGTGAGGCAATTATTAGGGCAAGTAAAAACGCTGATGTATTAATTCATGATGGGACACTTGCACAGGAAAAAGCGGATTGGGCCCATGAATCATTGCATTCGACAGCAAAAGAGGCTGCCGAGGCGGCACAAAAAGCAAAGGTAAAGCGGCTCATCCTGACTCATATCAGCTCGAGGTATACTGACGATTCCTCAGTACTTCTGGAGGAGGCAAAAGAAGTTTTCGAAAATACCTGTGTGGCAGATGACCTGATGGAATTTGAAGTTCTCTATGGGGAATAATAGGGCAGTTTTCCTGGGCCTTTAAATGAAGGTCCAATCGATTTTCTCATCATTTTTGTCGTAAAGGGTAACTTCGGCCTGCATCTCTTCCATCTGGCTTGGTAATTCTCTGACTCCCAGGTATAGGGTATCTCCGGCTTTCAAATCCCTCTTCGGATCAGTGCGGGCAAAATAAACATTCCCTCCACTTTTTATCTCTTTAACCATTACTCCTTTCCACTTCAGGTTGTTTATTATGTTGACAACTTTGCACTCGAACCTGTCTGATTCTTCTATTTCTGTCATTTTTTCACCTCTTCTCAGGCGTAAAGATGGGTATTTGTTTCCTTTTTCTGCAACCCGGATGCAGCTTTTTCAAAATAATGTGCTTCAACTTTTTCCATATCATCCATTATTGCATGGTGGAGAGCACTTTTGAGGACTTTTTCCACAATGTCCCTTCCCGAAAGACCGTTGGTCAATTTTGCAAGTTCGCCCACGTTAGCTTCAGCTTTTATGGGAAATGTCTGTAGATTGAGCTCTATTATTTCTTTTCTTTCCTCTTTGTCGGGGAGTACAAATTCTATCTCTTCTTCAAAACGGCTCCTCACTGCGCCGTCGAGTACTGCTGTCCTGTTTGTGGCACAGATGGTGCATACTCCTTCTCTTTGGTTGATGCCGTCCATTTCAGTGAGCAGGGCGTTGACGATCTCGGCGACATCGCCTCTGAGTTCCTGGTATCGCCTGTCAAGGGCAATGGCATCCAGTTCGTCTATGAAAATAATGCTGGGTGCAATTTCAGCAGCTCTTTCATACAACTGGTGTATCTGCCGGGATCCTTCACCTACAAACTCTCCTATAAGTTGTGTGGCCTTGATCGGGAGGAATGCCACCTCAGTTTTATTTGCAAGGGCTTTTGCGACCATGGTCTTTCCTGTACCTGATGGTCCATGAAAAAGGATATTGCGGGGTGCCCATTTGCCAAACCTTTCGGGCTCTTCCAGATATCGCTCGATGAGTTTACATTTGCGTTTTGCTTTAACCTGTCCGACGATATCATCAAATGCAATTTCCACGGGGTATTCGATATCCGTTTTTTCTTTCTCTTCCTGATTTACTACAATTGTTGTGGATTGGCCTATTATTGTAGCTTCGGGTCTTACTTCCTGGATCCTGTATGCAAAATCAGGGAACATTCGGTGATCAAAGAGGTAATCGTTTTTTCGGGCAATGTAACCATTCCATTGCATTCTTGCATAACATTCGAAAAGTTCGGGTTCTTCGATGCGTGGGTATTCTTCAATAATTCCACAGAGGGGATAACCAATAGGTTGCAAAATTACAATCTCTGCAGTAGCTTCTTTTGCCTCGATTGATTCCTGGGGTATTTTTTTCAGACTGGAACGTTGTGCGGATCTTGCCATATTTTCTCCTTTAGTTCATATGGGTCGTGTTGGAGTATTAAAAGTTTGTCCATAGCTTTTCCTGTAAACTTAAATTTTAGATGCTCTGTTAAAGATAGTTATCTTCTTCTAACTCTTTCGGTTTTTCATTATTGCTGCTTTATATTGATAATATTGAGACTTTTATATGTATTCTCCGTCTTTGAATACAAATTCAGTTGGTTATATTTATATGAGATAATTTTTCTATATATTAACCCATGAAACCAATATCCAGGTACTTATGTATGTCTATCACCTTATTATTTCTTATTTTGACTTGCATTATTGTAGTTTCTGCTTCCGATGATCAGCTCAGGATTGGGGTGCTTGCAAATAGGGGAGATGAAGCTGCAATGGAGAGATGGGGGCCTACTATAGATTATCTGGATGCTGGTTTCCCGGAAAGGGATGTGGTGCTTGTCCCCATGGATTTTGAACAGATGCCTTCTGAAATAGCTAATGAACAAATTGATTTCCTTATCACAAACCCACTGGTATATGTTGAGCTGGAAGTCGATCACAATGTCCAGAGGATAGCAACTTTGAAAGAATCCTGGGGAGGCCGCTCATACACTGTCTTTGGTTCAGTCATATTCACGAAAAACGACAGGATAGATGTGAATTCTCTTAATGATGTTGAAAGTTTATCGGTAATGGCAGTTAACGAACATTCCTTTGGGGGATGGTGGATAGCTGCGAGAGAATTTAATGATGCAGGATTGGATATAGATGCCATGGATGTCACTTATGGGGGTACAGAGGACAAAGTGGTAGAAGCAGTGCTTTGCGGGGATGTTGATGTGGGGATTGTTAGTACCGGGATCCTTGAATCTATGAAAAAGGAAGGCAAGATATCTTTTGTTGATATCAAGTGCTTGAATGTGGATCATTCTACTGGTTTATATGAGGGAGATCATTTTGCTTCTCCTTTCTTACAGAAGCACAGCACCCGTCTATATCCACAGTGGGCTTTTTCCCGCAGTCCTCATGTATCTGAGGATGTAGCCGAAAAAATGCTTGCGAACCTGCTTCAATTGCCTCGTTTTTCGGAAGCCACCATAAAAGGTGGATATGCAGGCTGGACTGTTCCTCTGGATTATGGCACAGTCCATGACTCCATGAAAGAATTAAAAATAGGGCCATATGAAAACTATGGGCAAGTCGCTCTTTCCGATGTGATTAATCAGTATTGGTATGTCTTTCTTTTGATGGGTATCACAATAGTTACTCTTGGTGGGGCCAGTCAGGCTATTAACAGTAAGAACCGTAATTTACAGGTGGAAATCTATCAGAGGGACCGTGCAGAAAAAGAAAAACAGGAACGTGATAAACAGCTTGAATTGATCATATCTAATTTTCCCAATGGAATAGTTGTCCTGCATGACAGTGATTTGAGATATATTTCAATAGGGGGTAAAATGCTTGATAGATTTAAGTTCGATAAAAATGATTTCGTAGGTAAGCTGCCTGAAGATGTATTGCCTGCAGATATGGTTGAAACCCTCCTTCCTCATTTATATGCTGCACTGGATGGGCAAACTCGCAATTTTGAATTCACTATAGAAGGCTACCAGGTCGAAGAAACCCTTCTCCCACTTGAAAAATCCAATGGGGATCTTGTAATCGTGGGTGTAGTCTATAATATGACAGAGCGAAAAAATATTGAAGAAGCTCTCTACAATGCAAAAATGGCTGCAGAACAGGCAAATCGGTCCAAGAGTGAATTTCTGGCAAACATGAGTCATGAATTGAGAACACCCTTGAATTCGGTGATTGGATTTTCGGATATCCTGCTGGAAGAAGTAAGGGGTGAACTCAATGATCCTCAGAAGAAATATGTGTCCAACATTGCCAAAAGCGGCAAACATCTCTTAAACCTGATTAATGATATTCTTGACCTGTCAAAAGTGGAAGCCGGTAAGATGGAGCTTGAATGTGAGACTTTCTCTTTAAATGAGGCTTCCAGAGAAGTAGTGGAACTTGTTATGCCTCTTGGAAATAAGAAATCTCTTTCTCTTTCAGTTGAACATAATTATTCGGAAGAGATATGTGCCGATAAGGGCAAATTCAAGCAGGTACTTTACAATCTCCTCAGCAATGCAATAAAATTTACACCCGAGGGGGGAAACGTGTGTTTACTTTCCCATGTGGAAAACGATGTATTGTACGTTTCGGTATCAGATACCGGGGTAGGAATCTCTGAAAAAGCTCAGGATACTTTATTCGATGCTTTTACCCAGGAAGATACATCTTCTTCACGCAATTATGAAGGGACAGGTCTTGGTTTGTCCCTTGTAAAAAGGTTTGTGAATATGCATGGTGGTGATGTATGGGTGACAAGCAAAAAGGGAGAAGGCAGTACCTTTACTTTTACGATTCCTTTAAGCCAGGTTTCCTGTGAAGCTGATCATGAAAAAACCGGTGAAACCGAAGATGGTCAATATTTTATTGGTTCTACACCCAGGACTCCTGAAAACACTGATATTGATCCTTTTCCCCTTTTGGAAAAACCTCTGAATTCCAGCAATAAGGAACCTATTGTAATGGTAGTTGAGGATGACTACTCGTCACGTAATTTGCTTGTTTCAACTGTTGTCAATGCCGGCTACAGGGCATTGCCCCTTTCTCGTGGGTATCTTGTATCCCGCTATGTGAATGTCGTAAAACCTTTCGCGATATTGCTTGATATCATGATGCCCGGGGTTAATGGGTGGGATGTTTTAGGCAAATTGAAAAAAAGTTCTGATACTACCGGTATTCCTGTAATTATTGTTTCTGTCCTTAATGCCAACGCAATTAAAAGAGAGTATGACATATCCGCTTATATTTCCAAACCCATTGATAGGGAAAGGTTATTGACTGTATTGGATGGTCTCGAGGCCCCTTGCGGTTCTCCTTCCTCAATACTTGTTGTGGACGATGATCCATCTGCAGTAGAAATGCTCAAATCTTTCCTTGATATTGAGGGGTATAATGTTATACCTGCCTATGGTGGCCAGGAGGCCATCGATAAAACATTTTCCTATTCTCCGGACCTCATTATCCTGGATTTGATGATGCCAATTACAAGTGGGTTTGATGTTATGGCAGCTTTGAGGGAAAACAGTAATACTGCAGGCATCCCTATAATTATCCATACGGCCAAGGATCTGGAAAATAAAGCTGTTTTTGAAAGTAATGTAGTTTCAATTCTCCAGAAAGGAACTTTTACTCGCAATCATCTGATTGAAATAATAAAACATCTTGATTCAAAGAGAAGTCATGGTGATTCTGCTAGCAACGGTTAATTTGATTTATGAGGCCATAAGAATTAATTTTGGTAATTCTTATGTCTGATTTTGCATAAAATGTTCAGATTTATAAATTGTATGCCTATTACTATATATATATGAAAACATACTCTACAACAGCTTTGTAATTTAAGTTGTGATCAAATCAGTCAGGTATTTTCCGGGAAAAGGGAGCTATCGATAATTATCAAATCATATTTAGAGGTATTAAGAATGACCACAATTCTTGTAGTTGAAGACAATCCAATGAACATGGAACTTACAGTGGACTTGCTTGAGTCTTACGGATATGAAGTAATGCAGGCAGAAGACGGTTCACAGGCTCTTGAAGTTGTAGAGAAAAATGCTTTTGATCTCATCTTGCTTGATATGCAGCTGCCCAAAATGGACGGCCTTGAAGTTCTGGAAAAATTCAAAGAGATTGAAAATACAAAAGATACGCCTGTAGTTGCATTGACAGCACATGCAATGAGGGGCGATGATAAGAAATTTATTAATGCAGGATGTGCGGGTTATATATCCAAACCAATAGACATACATGATTTCCAACAAACCGTCTCATCTTATGTCGAGAATTGATTGTGATTATTCCGGGATTTCAGCGATGAAATAAAAATACTTATTCAAGGGCTTCATTCTTGCATTCATTACAATACAACTTCTGCATCTAATCTCTTTTCGATAAATATCTGGCACTTTTTGCCAGGGATATTTCAATATATTTCATAGACAGGGGTCTTGTTTTTCCTGTATCCCAATAGTTTTAATATCTATGTGGCCTATCAAATGAGAGAATTAGCAGCATTTGAGGCAGGATCATGGAACTTGATGAGAGAATTATTACCCGAGCGATAGTTGAAGAATTTACCAATGTTTTCCTGGACTATACTGATGTTGACGTGGCCCTTGTGGGCGGAGGTCCGGCAAACCTTGTTGCTGCACGTTATCTTGCAGAAGCAGGATTAAAGACTGTACTTTTTGAGAAGAAACTATCTGTAGGAGGCGGTATGTGGGGCGGTGGCATGATGTTCCCGCGTATTGTGGTCCAGGAAGAAGCGCGCAGGATACTTGATGACTTTGATGTGCCTTATCATGAGTATGAAGAAGGTTACTATGTGGCAAACTCGGTTGGTACCGTGGGTAAACTCATAAGTGCAGCAGTTTCTGCAGGAGTTGAGATATTCAATCTGGTAAGTTTTGAAGATGTTATGATACGGGATAACGATGAGGTATGCGGGCTTGTTATTAACTGGACAGCAGTTGAAATAGGTCGTCTTCATGTTGATCCTCTCACAATCCGCTCTCGCCTGGTACTTGATGGAACCGGCCATGAGGCTACTGTATGCAATACTGTGCAGCGCAAGATTCCCGGAGCTTTTGGTGGCAAGGGGGTAGTGGGTGAAAAACCAATGTGGGCTGATACTGGTGAGCGTCTTGTAATGGAAAATACCCGGGAGGTTTATCCTGGTTTGATAGTTACAGGTATGGCTGCCAATGCCGTTGCAGGTTCTCCACGGATGGGTCCTGTTTTTGGAGGGATGCTTCTCTCAGGTGAAAAGGCCGCACAGCTTGCAATTTCCCGTCTGAAAGATTGATCCAGAGAAAAGTTTATTTAAGAGAAATACATGTATAGGATACCCTCGCGTAGGGTATTCTCAAAATGCCGGGGTAGGGTAGCGGTTATCCTGTAGCCCTGTGGAGGCTACGATCTGAGTTCGATTCTCGGTCCCGGCCCCATTTTCTTTAATTTTCGCAGGAAAACTTATTTTTTAATGTTTTTTAAAAGCATTAATTGTTTATTTCGAATTCAGGATAGATTTCAGAATTATCCATTAATTCTTCGTAAGCATCGTGCCTGGGGCTTATTATTACAATATGGGCTGGTGGATGTATTTTCCTCAGTTTGTTTATCGCAGAGCCGGCATTATTTTCCAGGCCCACAAGTGCTGCAAACTTACAATTTGAACGCAAGGGTACTCCCACGACCTTTACAAGAAGAGTGTCTGCATAGTTTGGTTCGATACGTTTTGGACAGGAGCTGAACTTCATGCTCCCGTATTGCTGCAAATCGTGCAGCGCAATCCTGACTTTGTTTTTGTCTTCTCCCCTGATTACCGCAAAGGATTTCATACAAACCCCCCGTTGAAGGCTTTGTAATTAATTAAATCATAAAACTATATCAATTTTTGTATCGTTTCAGGAAAGGTAGGGGAATTATTTCCCCATTTCACGGGAGCGTTTTGCAGAAGCCATCACTGCATCTGTGAAAGCTGCCCTTATTCCGTTTTTCTCAAGTGCATGAACGCCGTGTATGGTTGTCCCTGCAGGAGAGGTCACCATGTCCTTTAGTTCTGCTGGATGTTTTTTTGTTTCAAGGACCATCTTTGCTGCGCCTAGTACTGTCTGGGCTGCCAGTTTTTGTGCACTTTCCCTGTCAAGTCCCTCAAGCACACCACCGTCCGCCATAGCCTCGATTACGGGGAAAATATATGCGGGCCCGCTTCCGGAAACACCTGTAACTGCATCCATTAGATGTTCGGGCACAAGGGCGGCAGAACCCATGCTTGAAAAGATTTCCATTGCAACTTCCGCATCTTCTGCGGATGCATTCTTCCCCGCACTGACTGCAGAGGCCGCTTCACCTACGGTTGCGGCAATGTTTGGCATCACACGAATTACTCTTGTATCTTCATGCAACTCCTCTTCAATAGTGGCTGCAGGAACTCCTGCTGCAATTGAAATTATGAGTTTGTTTTCGTTGATATGGTCTGCAAAACCTCTCAGTACATTGCGCAGTATCTGGGGCTTGACCGCAAGGATGATGAGGTCTGAATTATCCACTGTATCAAAGTTATTTGTTGATACGTTTATTCCAAGTTCATCTTTAAGCGCCTGCAGTGCAGGTTCATAAACATCGCTGGCATAGATATTTGCAGGTTTTGCTTTTCCTGCACGTATTATGCCTCTTAGCAGGCTTTGCCCCATCTTGCCAGTCCCTATTATGCCGACTTTCTTGTTTTCGAGGTGCATCATATCACTTCATTTTTTCTTGATGGTTACTATATCCCCAAGAGTAGTACCCCGGTTCAGGGTATTTGTATCCCAGTCGTCTTCTCCCACTTTCTCGGTGAGTTCGATATCAAGGGCATGTTCAAGCTTTGTACGTACCGAATCCTCGGGTACGATGTCTCCCTTCTCAATCTTTTTTATAAGGGATGCTTTTTCCTTTATCTTGGAAGCAAGTTCTTCCTGGGTAAGACCCTTTGCTTCCCTTGCTTCTCTTATGGTTTGTTCGTATTCGTCTATGAGTTCTTCTGTAGGAGCAGTTACCGGGTTCTTTTTGGGCTTTGAACTCTTTTTAATCCCCTGCCGCACAGGGGCGTTCTTTCTGGATACCGGTTTCCGGGTGCTTACTGATGTTCCGTATTGTGAACATCGGTTGCAGGCGTTGAGTTCGCTTCCCTCGACATTTATCTTAAAAGGCTCCCCTTTTATCTCTGCACCACATATTTCACACTGCATAAAAAATCATCTCTTACATGGAAGCTGCCATGCATCTTTTCGAAAGTGCTATATACCTATGGACTTAAATATTATTCGGAGCTATATGAACGAAACTAGTGATGATACGATAAATCAGGGGAATTACGGATTTAAAAATATGTCCGATGTTGAATATGATTATATGGGTTCTGAAGGAGACGAAGACTTTTCAAAGTACCTTCTGGACAGAATGAAACAACTCGAATCCCGCAACAGTAAACTTAAAGAGCAGTGCGACCAGATCGAATCTGAAAAAAAGTATGTCGAATCCCAGAAAGTGAAGTATGAACGAGAAGTTCGCAAGCTTCGCTCTGAGATTAATAAACTGAAGACTGTTCCTTTGATCGTGGCAAATATCATTGATGTCATTGATTCCAATAAAGTATTGATACGCAGTAGTTCGGGACCCCAGTTTATGGTAGGGGTTTCCCAGTACATAGATGAGTCCAGATTGGTTGCCGGTGTCAGGGTTGCCCTGAACCAGCAGACCCTTTCCATAGTGGATGTTCTTCCCTCGACAGAAGAACCGGAAGTTTCGGCAATGGAAGTCCTGGAATCCCAGGATATGAGCTATGAAGATATCGGTGGATTGGATCATCAGATCCAGGATATTATTGAATGTGTCGAACTACCGCTCATTAAACCCGAGTCTTTTGAACGGGTGGGTGTGGAACCACCTAAAGGTGTGCTTCTGCACGGCCCGCCTGGCACCGGTAAAACAATGATGGCAAAAGCGGTAGCCCATCGTACTGACGCAACTTTTATCCGTGTTGTGGGTTCGGAACTTGTACAAAAGTACATTGGTGAAGGTTCCCGGCTGGTCAGGGAAGTTTTCGATATGGCAAGAAAGAAAGCTCCCAGCATTATTTTCATAGATGAGCTCGATGCCATTGCAGCAACCAGGCTGAGTGACACCAACGGTGCTGACAGGGAAGTGCAGCGCACTCTCATGCAACTTCTTGCGGAGATGGATGGATTTGAGAACCGGGGTGATATTCGTATAATTGCAGCCACCAACAGGGTGGACATCCTGGATCCTGCCATAATCCGTCCGGGTCGCTTTGATAGGATGGTGGAGGTTCCGATGCCGGATAAAGAAGCACGTAGTTTGATCCTCAGGATTCATTCCAGAGGGCTTTCCCTTGCCCGGGATGTTGACTTTGACAAACTTGCCACCCTTACAGAAAATACAAGTGGTGCGGACCTGCATGCACTGACTACCGAGGCCGGTATGTTTGCTGTACGCAATGATCGTGACAGTGTTACAATGGCTGACTTTATGGATGCCATCGATAAGGTCCTAAAGCCCCGGCAACCTCAAGTTAATGAGCATCCGGGCGCAATGTTTGCTTAAAAGGGGGTATACCCTTTTCTCTTTTTCATATAAAACCGGAAATAAGGATCCTGGGTATTGATGATTCGGCGCTGGTAAGTGAACGTATACTTGTGGTAGGGACTTTTTTCAGAGGGGGAATGTGGCTTGACGGAGTGTTATCCACCTACATTACCAGGGATGGTATGGATGCTACCGATTCATTAATAAGGATGATATCAGCCAGCAAACACAGGAATCAGGCTCGTGTGATAATGCTGGATGGAGTCACATACGGTGGGTTCAATCCGATTGACATCGTGCGCTTAAATGAATCTACAGGGATGGGTGTGATTGTGCTGATGCGCTCGATGCCCGATTTTGAGAATATAAAAAATGCTCTATATCATCTGGAATACCCGGATGAAAGGTTTGAGATAATAAAAAAAGCAGGCAGAATATCCAGGGTGGTAACTTCTCATTCCCATACACCGGTTTACATCCAGTGTGCAGGCATCGATGAAATGTCCGCCACCAGGATAGTCCAGTTAAGTGCCACCCATAGCAATATCCCTGAACCTTTGAGGGTTGCACATCTCATTGCCACCGGTATTATTTGCGGGGAATCCTGCGGTAAACCCTGATGGTTTAATCCTGGATTGAAGCCAGTACTATTTTTTCTCCTCTTTCCAGCAGTTCTTTTGCCTTTTGATCCGTTTTAGCTTCGGCAAATACCCTTACAATTGGTTCGGTGCCGGAAGGGCGTATCAGTAACCACCCGTCTTCATACCATATCTTGAAACCATCAGTGGCATCAATCTCAATTCCCTCTCCCTGTACACGGCTGGCTACGTTTTCAAGTGTCTTATCCAGATCACCACATTTCAACTTTGTTTTGGCGTTGTGGTATTCTGGAACATTTGCAGCCATCTGTGAAGGTTTCACGCCAGCTGCCATTATGTCAAGTAATTTGGCACAGGCCATTGCGCCATCCCTGCAATACTGGTGTTCGGGGAAAATAAGGCCTCCATTACCTTCTCCTCCAAAAACAGCGTCTATTTCCATCATCCTGCGTGCTACATTAATGGATCCTACAGCTGTCCAGTGAAGTTTTACACCTGCTTTTTCTGCAATGTCCAGCATGCGTCGGGATGAACTTACCGGTGTCACTATTGGGCCTTTTTTACAGGCTAGCACATATTTTGCCATCATGGAAAGCAGTATTTCTTCATCAATGAATGTACCATTTTCATCAAAGAAGACTGCCCTGTCTGCATCACCGTCCTGGGCAACTCCCAGGTCAGCATCGTAGTTTTTGACAATATCCCTGAGTTCTCCCAGTACATCGGGTGTTGGCTCGGGATTTCTCCAGGGGAAAGTACCATCCGGCTGGGCGTTGATCGTGATGACCTCACATCCCAGTTTACGCAATAATAGGGGTAGTGTGAGAGAACCTGCACCACATCCTGTATCTATGGCCACCCGGAATTGTTTTGCGCTGATTTCTGTGGAATTGACCGATGAAATTATTCCGTTGATGTAGTAATCATTGGCATTATAATCCCTGTTCAGTTCACCTGTCAGGTTCCAGTTAGCAGTGTGGAATTCGCCGGTATTGTAGATATTTTCGACCTTTTTCTCTCCTTCTCTGGAAAACTCGGTACCATCTGCGTCTATAAGTTTTATGCCGTTGTATTCCCGGGGGTTGTGGGACGCAGTAATAACAATCCCTGCATCTGCATGGTCGCGCACATAATACTGGACAGAGGGGGTTGGGCAGGTTCCAATGTCGATAACTTTTATGCCTGCTGAAAGTAAACCGGACATTGCAGCTGCTTTTAGCATCTCTCCTGAGATGCGTGTATCCCTTCCGATTGCTACGGTCTTACCTTCTCCCAGATAGGTCCCCAGACTCCTGGCAAGGTCTATTGCAAATTTAGGTGTAATGAATTCGTTAGCTATACCACGTACTCCGTTGGTTCCGAACAGGCCCATTTGTAAACTCTCCTACTTGCTATACTAGATGCCACTTTACTATTTTAGGTTTATCTGGAGGTTGTTTATCACCAAGAATTATATTTAATGAATTCCAATCTATGGACCATGCTAATGAAAGATGAAGGCAGGCTTGTAATCTGGCCGGCTTCCATAGATCGTTCCAAAAGCAGGAATGAGGGAAGAATTATATCTCGCAAAAGTTCAGTAAAGGAGCCGAACCTGGAAGAGATGGAAAAGGCAGCTGCGTCTCTGGACCTAAATCCAGAGGTTCAAAAAGACAAAGCTTATCCACGTTCCTGGTGGGAGAAAAGCGGACGCATCTTAGTGGATAAGAACGAATCCAGAACTACCACGGCAAGACAGATCTCTAAAACGATTAAAAAAGTCAGACAGGGCTGAATGCCCTTTTTTTCTTTATAATGGATATTATTTTATGGCCAGGTGCCATAACTGGCGCTTAATAGAAGAACAGCAAATCCACAAAGCAATCCAAAGACTATAACTGCTTTTGGGTCCAGGTGGATTGCCCTTTTGTCCTCTTCATAATATCTCATAAGACCAGCAGAAGACATCAATCCGTTGTTACTCTGTTTCTTTTTTCCCATATTCTTCCAGCTCTTTCCTTTTGTTTACTTGTACCCTGATTGTATTTTATACTTTAAAAGTTTGCGCCCTCAGGTTCTTACTTCATCTATCAGGAATGGTGGCCTGAAGATTCCTTTTTCTGTAATTATCGCTTCAATATATTCCATCGGTGTGCTGTCAAAAGCAGGATTGATAACCGGTACATCTTCAGGTGCTATCTGTACTCCCTGCATGTAGCGCAATTCATCAGGACTTCGCTCCTCTATCTTCACGCTGCCTTCCCAGCCCTTGAAATCAAAGGTTGAGGCAGGAGCTGCTACATAAAAGGGAATTTCATGTTCCATGGCCACTATCGCATGGCTGTAGGTTCCGATCTTGTTGAATACAGCATCTTCTGTAATGCGGTCTGCCCCGACTATCACCTTGTCCACAAGCTCGTGGCGCATTACATAACCACTCATGGAGTCCGAGATCAGTTTGACCGGGATGTTGTCCTGCATCAGCTCCCAGGTCGTAAGCCGGCCTCCCTGGTTCAAAGGCCGGGTCTCACATGCGATAACATTGATATCTTTTCCCTGTTCCACAGCGGAGCGTACCACTCCCAGGGCTGTGCCCCAGTCCACACAGGCCAGTCTGCCGGCATTGCAGTGGGTCATCACGGTGTCCCCGTCTTCCAGCAGGGCAGCACCATGTTTGCCGAGAGTTTTGTTGATCTGTACATCTTCATCGGCAATAGCCTGGGCTTCGTTGAGAGCTATGTCCCTTATACCCTCGGTGTCGTAGGCCTCTGAGACCGCTTTGATAACCCGGTGTATTCCCCATCCCAGGTTTATAGCTGTGGGTCGGGTTGCCAGGATGATCCGTGCGGCATTTTTGAGATCTTCCAGGAGGCTTTCCATATCATTTGCACTGCTGAGTTTGCTGGCAAGGGCAATACCATAGGCACCTGCTGCTGCCAATGCGGGTGCTCCCCTGACCCGTAATGATTTGATTGCTTCACACAGCTGGGCAAGATTTTCACATTCGATTTCCCTGTATTCGACAGGCAACAGGGTCTGGTCGATCATTCTCACGGTAGAATTCTCAGCATTCCATTGAATTGTTCTCATTATGTTTCACTCTGGTGATAATTAATTAGGTCTGATTGAGATATTTTACACCTTTATATATATCTTCCACCTAAATACACATCCATGGTCAGTTCAAGGGCTATTCATGATCCTGTGCATAAAACCATCCTGTTGACTCCTCTCCAAAAGGAACTGGTAGAAACTCCTCAGGTGCAGAGGTTACGTTCCATCCAGCAGCTAGGCCTTGTTGATATCGTTTATCCGGGTGCAAAGCACAGCAGGTTTGAACATAGCCTGGGTACCATGCATATGGCGTCCCTGATAGCCGATGCCCTGTCTCTGCCGCAAGAGGATAAAGTGAAAGTAGAGGTTGCAGGTCTTTTGCATGATGTAGGCCACTCTGCATATTCTCATGCCGTGGAAGATGTCCTAAAACGCAATCCTGATATCAAGCCACAATACGGTGGTATAATTAGGGAAAACCACGAAGCTTTCAGTGAATATGTCATAAGAAATTGTTTTGCAAACAACGGAAATATTGCAAGAAAAGTTGAGGATGAGCTGGGTCAGGATCCTGTTGATTTTTTCGATCAAATTGCCCTCATGGCAACAGGTAAATCCTCCTTTCTGGAGAAACCCTATCTGGGACAGTTAATATCCGGTGATATAGATGCGGATCGAATAGATTTTTTGCTTCGTGATTCCTATCACACCGGCATATCCCTGGGATTAATAGACGTGGATCAGATTATACAGAACCTGAGCATCCGTAATGGCAATATCGTACTGGGTAGAAAGGAGGGTTGCAGTTACGATGAAGATATGACATTGACGGTTGCTGAATCAATGCTCATAGCACGTGCACATCACTATAATGCTATAGTCCATCATCCTCATACCCAGTCTGCCAGGATTATGTTATTGCGAGCTCTTGAAAATGCTCTGGCTATATTCGGGGAAAAGAAGGATGCAGAATCTGTGAATAACCAGGTGGGTTTGTTTTTCACTGAATATAATGATGCGGACTTGCTCTATTTCATTAAAACATATGGCAGCAATCAGGCACAACAGCTTATCAGTTCAGTCCTGGCGGGAAATATCTGTGACCCGATTGTGCGATTTAACCAGAAAACCCTCAATCCGGCAACCCGCATGGCCCTGTCTACAATCGCCAGGCATGGTGTGGCAAAGAAGATGTTCGAGGAACAGCTTGAAAAGAGAATAGGGGATGTTTTTGTAGACTTGAGTGTTGCCAGCGGAGTGCCTCGCAGTACAAGGGTTGTTGTGAACGGTGAGGATAGTTTCTTTTATGATGAATCTGCCCTTGCAAACGGTCTGGTCAGGGCAATTTCCAGGCAACTTTCACTGGTTGTTTTTTCTCCTGTTGATGGTGTCGGATGCCCAGAATCCGCACAGCTTAAGGATGTTGTAGGCCATACTGTTGACACCCTGTCTCCTCAGTTGCTGAGATTCATACGCCAGGAAAATTACCTGCCCATAGAGGGGCTGATTTTGTTGTTCTATACCGTTAATTCCATCTTCTGGAAAGAGGAAGATGGTTTTATCTCAATTCCCCGTTTACGTAATATAACCTGGATATATCGCATGGTCCAGCGGTTCAGTGAAGATGTAAGCCTTCGTAATCTCTTTGACTATAAATTCCATCGGGACTATGGTTTTCCTTATAGCAACCGGGTTTTTGAGGACATCCAGCTGCTCGTGGCAATGGGTATAGTGGACGAAGACCTGCGTTATTATGAAAAGTATAACAGGTTCCACCAGCGCTATGAATATGTCCTGACGATGCACGGAGTTAAATACGGAAAACAACTTTCAGAAGCCTACGGCCGTGAATTCAGGGAACTTTCAAAGGTACTCCGGCAGGATAAACACTCTATTCCCCGGGATATCGTAACAATTCCTGCCCGTCGTTATCAACAGTCCTGAGGTGTATATGTGAAAGAAAATGAAACGGTGCTTTTACGCACCCGTCATAAAGACAAATTCCGGGAATACCTGACCACAGTCTCGGGTAAACAGTTCCACTGCGAATTTGGTATTGTTGAAACGGCCGAGTTGCTGAGTATAAAACCCGGTGGTACCATTGTGTCCCATATGGGTCAGCAATTCTCTGTCATCAGGCCCCGGGCCCCGGATATGTTCAGGCTTGCAAAACGCACCGGGGCACCTATCATGCCCAAGGATGTGGGCCAGATTATTTCCCATGCAGGTATAAATTCTTCTGACAGGATCCTCGAAGCCGGTACAGGAAGCGGTGTGCTTGCCATTTATCTGGGTTCTGTAGCAAAGGAAGTGATCAGCTATGAGATACGTGAGGATTTTGTGAAGAACGCCCGGACCAATTTGTCCATGGCCGGCCTTTCCAATGTGGAAGTCCGCTGCGGGGATATTGTGGATGTGATGAGACAGGGCAGTGATTTTTTCGATGTTATAGTACTTGACATTAAAGATTCGGCAGAATCTGTCAAATATGCCTGTTCTAGCCTGCTTGCCGGAGGTTTCCTTGTTGTTTATTCACCTTTCATTGAACAGGCAAAAGCCGCATACCTGGAAGCCGTGGAAGCAGGATTTTACAGTGTACATACCCTTGAATGCCTGGAAAGGGAGCTATCTGTATCCGAAAGAGGCACAAGGCCCGCACCTGCAAGAGTAGGCCACACCGGTTATCTGACCTTTGCCAGAAAATGACCGAGGGTAGATTTTTATCTTTACATTTTTAGATGATGTTTTCCACAGGCAGATTACTCTGGAGCATAGGAAACTCAATTTGATTAATTTAATATAGGTTCTATTCATTAGTTCATTTCGATTAACGTGTCTGGTAATGGATTATGGAAAAAGGATGCTGAATCAATCAGGAAACCTTTAGAAGATGGGCACAAAATTGCTCTGGAAAAAGGTATTAGTGAAACAGCTATAATTGACTTTAGTTCAACATCCAATCCTCTGGGCAGTCCCTTTGATCGCCCTGATTGCAACCTCTGTCTGGAGGACATTTTTTCCCGGGTGGAATCCATGTATTCCCAATTCCCTGATAATGAATATTCAGAATTAAGGACCAGTGCTGCCAAATATTTTGGAAATAATATTTCTGGAGATAATATTGTTCCTGCTCTGGGAGTTGAAGATTTAATACGTATGGTATTTTCCTCGGTAATTGAAACAGGGGATACCGTTCTTCTGAACAGGTCTCAGAATCCGGCCAATGAAAAACATTGTATAATCAGTGGTGGGGAAGTGAACTATGTTTTTGAAGAAGATTTAAAAAATATATCTTCAGTTTTGCTTAGCAAGGCAAAAATATTCCTGCTCACCAATCCGGACAATCTTTCCGGCCAGCTTTACTCAAAAACGGATTTAATTTCCCTTATGCAACGCTGTAATGACCATTCTACTCTGCTGGTGGTCGATGAAAGTCTGTTAGACTTAACAGATGTATCTGCTACTTTGGTGGATGAAGTTCCTTCTGTTACCAATCTTTTAGTGATACGTTTCCTGAAAGACACTTTTTCACTTCCCGCAGCAGGAATTGCTTGCGGTATTACTGGTGTGGATTTTGCAACGATTCTGAACAGGGTTCGCAACTGCTGTAATATAGGGCCAATGGATGAAGCAGTCGCGATGTCCTTGTTAGATATGCCTTCTGATATTGCTAATGGTTATCTAACTGCTTCAAGGCAATTTGTCCGGGAAAATCGCCGCTACCTTATGGAACGCCTGGGCAAGGTGCGCAGGTTCAAAACGCATGAAAGTAACACATCTTTTGTCCTTGTTGATATAAGTGCTGCAAGTCTGGATTCGGTTGAATTGACTCACAGGCTCGCTGAAAAGGGTCTTCTTGTAAGGGATTGTTCCGACTTTTATTCCATGGACCGTAATTTTATCAGGGTCTCGGTGAGGCCGAAAGAGGATACTGATAGGCTTGTGGAAGCTATAGGGACAGTTGTAGTTGACAGTGCACGGGATAGTGCCATGGAGAATCTTAACCAAATACTGGATGAAGAACCTGTCAGGCCCCTTGGTGCGAACAGGGCTTGTCCCTATTATCCCTGCCATTTCAAAGGTCAGGATTGCACTTTCTGCTTCTGCCCCTTTTATCCCTGCAAGGATGAGCGCACAGGAGGCAGATGGATATGTCGCTCAAGCGGAGGCAAGGTGTGGAGTTGTGAAAAATGTGGCCTGGTTCACCGAAAACAAAATGTCCAGAATCTCCTTGATGTCCTCAAAGGTGAAGGGGAAATTGAAGGCAAACTCAAAAAGGCCTGGGATGAGGTAATGGAGCCTCTATTATGATGGATTTTATTTTTACCGGTTATATGCATATGATTTATGTGCTTTTATTCGCTGTGTTAATTGATCTTGCAGTAGGGGAGCCACCGGCTCGCCTGCACCCGGTTGTTTGGATCGGGACACTGATTGGTATTTTCAAAAGGCACATTCCTTCATCGGGAAGAAAAGCCTATGGTGTCTTCATGGCTCTTTCATGCATTTTTTTTGCATCCCTTATTGCCTATATTGTACTTTTAGTGTCGAGTCAATCCCTGGTGCCCGAACTTGTGGGTATAGTTATTGAAGCCTATTTCCTCAAAAGTACTTTTGCTATCCGCAGATTATTATTTGCCGGAGAAGAAGTTGCATCATCTCTGGAAGTGGGCGCCCTGGAAGAGGCCAGGAGACAACTTTCTATGTATGTAAGCAGGGATACCTCAAAACTTAGTGGCTCCCATGTATCTTCTGCTGCCATAGAAACCGTGTCCGAGAATTATGTAGATTCTATTCTCTCTCCCCTGCTCTATTATTCGGTAGCAGGCCCCTTCGGTCTGATAGCAGCTTATGCCTTTAAAGCTGTAAGTACCCTTGATTCCATGGTTGGCTACCGGGACGAGGCACACAGGGAAGTTGGGTTCTTCTCGGCAAAACTGGATGATGTACTTAATTGGATTCCTGCCCGGATCTCCCTGTTTTTCATCTGGATAGCTGCACTTTTCCTGAACATTCTGCCAAAAACGATGTCTTTTGATCCTTCAGGTGCATGCTCCTGCTCAACTAATGATTGCAAGTTGCCGGATTCTCCAAATTCAGGATATCCCATGGCAGCAGTGGCCGGGGCTGTAGGTGTCAAACTGGAAAAACCAGGAGTCTATGTACTGGGGCAGGGACTTGCATCCCCGGGTGCGGAATCTATTAAAAGGGCAAACCGGCTTGTAGAAGGAGCAGCTCTTATATCTATAGCGTGTTTTTCGCTTGTAATTTATGTTTTGTCAAACTTTATATGGAAATTTACATAATCTGATCAAAGTGATACTATGAAACTATCTGATGTAGAATCCAGGAATACAAAAGGAGAACAGCCCGAAGAAGCTGATACCGGTTATACTTATGATATTATGGATATCCTGAAGGAAGAGGGTATTACTGAAGAGGTACTTGTGGAGGCTTCAATGGGACTTTACACACCTCATCCGGGAATCGAGACTCGCGAAAAGGCAGAAGCCCTTTTTATAAGGGAGCTTCGTCTTGCGCTTTCCGATCCCAATCTTTGCATGCTGATCTATTCCGGTATCCTGCTTGAAAGAGAGGGTCGCAATGGGACACTGCCCAACATAAGTCGTGATTCCTATGAAAGGGACCTGACCTTCCTGATAGCCGATGAGGTACTGGGGATGAGCATTTCCAAATATATCAGTGGTGACAAGGGCATGTTTGAGTTTGTCAGGTTCGACAAACAAAAACCGGGTATACTTGCAGAACTCGGTCCTTTCATGGATGATGTCATCGGTGGACTTATCGGAGGAGTTTCTGCCAATATGTATACCAGGGGAATGGCAGAGATTGACAACTCTAAAAAAGAAGATGATGAAAAACCCGGCGGTGGTGTGATAGCCGGATGAGCGGATTTCTACTCGCAGTCAGGACGGGTTTTGGTTTCTTATCGACAATTCCCGTGGGAATTACCATGGAAGGCCTTGATGAACTGGTAAAAAGAAGTTACCTGTTTGTCTTTACGGGTATTATACTGGGTCTTTTGATTGGCATATTTACAGGAATTGTGGAATATGTGTTCCCCGCAAATATTTCCGCAGCCCTGGTTATTGTTTTTATTTACTATCTAACAGGTCTCAATCACCTGGACGGGCTTTCTGATTTTGGTGACGGTTGTACGGCTCACGGCTCTCTTGAAAAGAAGATCAAGGCCCTTAAGGATATGTCTCTGGGTATAGGAGGGGTGGCATATTGTGTCATAGGCCTGATTTTGCTCTATGCCAGTATTTCCTCTCTTCAGCAGCAGGTATACATGACCGGAACAATCTCATCGCTACCACAGTGGACAATTTTGCCCCTGTCCCTGCTTGTGGCAGAGGTCGGTGCCAAACAGGGTATGCTCACAATAGCAGCTTTTGGCAAATCGATCCATGAAGGCCTGGGTTCCATGGTGATCGACACAACGCACGGCGGTAAATATCTGGCTGGCCTGGTAATGGGTGGTATTGTATCTGTTCTTGGGTTGGGTATAATTGGCCTGATAGGTTTTGTGGCAGCCATATTGGGGGCTTTCGGAGTTCTCAATGTTTCCAACAGGCATTTTGGTGGTGTCAACGGGGATTGTATAGGTACCGCCAATGAAATTGCCAGGCTTACTTCTTTGATTGCCATTACCCTGGTGCTATTTGCCATCAATGCAGGATACGGAGGGCTTTCATGGATGCTTTTATAATGGCTGGTGGACAGGGTTTGCGCCTGGGTATGGGTGAGAAACCCTGTGTAGATCTTCTGGGTAAGCCCATGATATGTTATGTTGTGGATGCCCTGGAGGAGTCAGAGAGTATTGGTGATGTTTATGTGACAGTGTCCCCTTTTACCCCTCATACCGAAAAAGTTGTACAGAATTGTTATGGGGGCAATGTTAAAACCATTGATACTGCCGGTGATAATTATGTTGGTGACATGGTTTATGCTGTGGAGCAGGCTAAAGTTGCAGAGCCCCTGATGGTAATTATGTCCGATCTCCCCCTGATAACAGCCGGTCTTCTCGATTCCATTGTGGAGGAATACTACAGGTGTGGAAAACCTTCAATGTCGGTATTTATACCCCTTTCCCTGTGTAAAAAAGTGGGTTTGCGTCCGGATACCGTTTTCAACTGGAGTGGAAACCTCATAGTCCCCACTGGAATAAATATCCTTGACGGAAGCAAAATCCGGGAGGAACAGGAATATTATAATTATCTTCTGGAAGATCCGGAAGTAGCCCTGAATGTCAATACTGCAGAGGACCTGCAGCGCTGCACTGATATTCTGGAAAAAAGACAGAATAAATAATTCGGGGTTCTTCTATGACAAATTGTGTCAATATTAAGGGCAAGGATTATTCTCTGGATACATTAAGGCTTATTGTGGGTAGACAGGACCTGAAGATTACAAATTCTTTCGCTGAAGAATATCTCTTATTGTGTGAAGTTGTGGATAATCCTTTTATTCTTCCTTTTTTCCTTGAGAAATTCTATACTATGGACATAAAGGACCCTGAAAATTTCCGTTTGGCACTGTGGAGGGTACAGGTTGATTCTGACTTGCGTCTTGGGGAGGACATAAGTAAACATCAGCAACGTAGTTATGTTACGCGCACACTGGAAAAATTGCTTTTCAGTGAGGTGCTGCTTGAAGTTGTCGAAGAACCGGATACGTCTGATGAAAGCGGTTTTTGTTAACTCCCGGGAAGATACATGAATTTTTATATCAGGAATCCCTTTTTTTATACGTAAATAAATTCCATCGCTGTTTATCACAGGTGGATATTTTTGCTATTATGTTCTAATTACATTGTGAGATATTTATAAGGTGTTTCAAATGGAGGAGACGACAATTCCTGAAAGGGTTAGTACTGGTATTAAGGGACTGGATGAGATGCTCAAGGGCGGGTACTTTAAAGGTACTGCAAACGTTGTTTCCGGGAAATCAGGTACCGGTAAAACAATTTTTGGATCCCAGTTCATTTATGAAGGGGCAAAGAACGGGGAAAAGGTGATGTGTATAATCACATCGGAAGAATCCAAATCCATTGTTCGGGAAATGAAAGCATCCTTTGACTGGGATTTCAAGAAACTTGAGGATGATGGTTTACTTTCTTTTGTCGATATAACCGATCCGGGGCTTCGTCTCCAGAAAAGTGTGGAGATCGCACCCTCAGAGCTTATCAAGAGTTTCAAAAAGCTAATTGAAAGCAAAATAGATGATGTGCAGCCTCAGAGGGTATTCATTGATTCAATTGAAGCCCTTTTCCTTGCTATAGATTCAAATTACAAACTGAGAACCCTGATAGATGATGTGTTTGGTGTCCTGCGCAGCCGCGATGTAACTTCTGTGATTTCAGTTGGCAAGATGTTTGGTCTTGATGAGATGGTGGAATATGGTGCGGATTCAGTTATCAAACTGGAACGTGTCAGGGTAGGTAATAATCTCCAGCGTACCATCTTTGTTATGAAACTGAGGGGCTCGAGCACAATCAATGAGGTGCGTGTGCTCAATATTTCGGATAATGGGATGTCGGTGCTTGCCCAGTCTCCGTATCTGGAGTGAATGTTCTTATTTACTTCAGCCCTTCTTCGGTAATTATGAATTCCCTGCTCAATCCTTCCGGACGGGAGCGATGTTTGAGCAGGTTGGCTTTTCTTTTATTTTCACCTGTACGCTCAAGCTGAATTATGGTTTTTGACATGTGCTCGACCGTACTGCCACCCACAGGTTTCAGTTTGCCCGTTCCTATGTCTGAATAGACCTGGTTTGTGATAACAACTACAATTCCTCTCTTGCGGGCCAGGCCGTGGAGATAGCCTATCTGGTTGGCAAGTTCCCTGCGAGTGCGGATACTTTTCTCTTCGTCTTCAAGGCCAAACCGGTAATAAGCAGTTGCTGAATCCACAATTATAAGTCCGATGTTCTGGGCACTTATTTTTTCTATCTCGTGGATTGCAGAATACTGTTCCTCGAAACTGTGGGGTTCGTAGATAATTATGTTCTGGGCAATTTCCCTGGCATTTTCACCTGCTATCTGCCTGAACCTTTCCGGCGAGATTGCCTCAGTATCAACAAGAATTGCTTTTTTTTCACCCTTTACGCAATGGACTGCAAGCTGGAGGCAGAGGTTTGTCTTTCCGCTTCCTGATTCTCCATATATCTGGGTCACAACTCCCTGTTCGAACCCTCCTCCAAGAAGTTCATCTATAGGCTTGCATCCTGATGTAAGTAAGTCGGTTATAGTGTACACCTCAATTGGTTTGAGTTACTGCTATTATCAGTGTTTAGGTTATACATCTTTTGGAAACTTCCTTTTTTTTGTTTGTTACCAGGTCGGATAATAAACTAAATTCAGAATATTTAGACTATTTTATTGTATATCATATTTGTTATCAATCACATTTCAGTGTATCCAGACATAGGGTGAAAAAGCATTATAAATGAATGAATCCTATTTCGTATCTACTTACTGCGGGAAGTCAGTTGTTTAGGGGAAATCGGAACTGGATTTATGATTGTTGATTCCGTTCTATCTTCTTTGGCTCTCCTGATGGTGTTTATTGTTACAAGGATGGAGTATCATGTCTGAAATTATTATCTATACCACCGATGTCTGCCCGAAATGTGCCCGTCTGAAAGCGACGCTAAAAGAGAATAATGTACAGTTTGAAGAAGCAGATATGACATCTGCGGAAGCACTTACAGAACTGCGCATAAATGGTGTCTTTACAAGTGAAGCACCTGTATTGCAGATAGGGGATGATTTCCTCACATCTGACAATATATTCAAAGGTAGTGATGTGGATATGGATGTCCTTCAGGATTTACTAAATTAAATGGGGGCTTAATATGGATTCTATGGCAGAAGAAATTGATAAGAAAGTAAAAAATACCGATATAAGCGGTGTCCCTGAGGACACCATCCCTTCGTCCAATATTGTTGACACGACTTCCGAATCATCTCCAAGACAGCAGACTCTTGACGGGAGTTTTGTTTCAATAATGCCTAAAGTCAGGACCACTGACGGACACATGGTTGAATGGGATCGCAATATCGTTGTAAACCAGCTGCTAAAAGAAACCTCTCTCAGTGAACGTTTCCATGGTATACCGGCTATCACCCGGGATGAGGCCCTTGGTATAGCAAAGGAAACGGAAAAAAGGATTCGTAGTATGAATCTAAGGTTCCTCTCCGGCCCGCTTATCAGGGAAGTTGTTAATATGGTCCTGATTGAGCGCAATGATGTGGAATGGCGTAATATTTCCACCAGGGTAGGTACTCCTGTTTATGATGCCTGCGAGATCGATATGGGTACCGGCTTTGAAGCCAAGGAAAATGCCAATCTCCAGGAGAATGCGGAAACCTCTCACAAGAAAAAGGCCGACAAGATCTCCAAGGAACAGTATCTTTTACTTCTGCCACCCAAACTTTCCGACCTTCACCTTAATGGTGATCTGCATATCCATGACCTGGAATACATGGGAACCCGGGCTTTCTGTCAGGACTGGGATTTGAGATATTTCTTCTATTATGGACTCATGCCGGATGGTTCCGGTGCCAAGGCCAGTGTTGCAGGTCCTGCAATGAAAGCTGAAGTTGCAGTTCTTCATGCGGTAAAAGCTCTGGGTAGTGCCCAGACGAATTTTGCCGGAGGTCAGGGATTTTATAATTTCCTTACATTCCTTGCGCCCTTTTTAGAGGGTAAGTCATACAAGGAGATCGAACAGCTGATGCAGATGTTCGTTTATGAGATGACTCAGATGATGGTGGCCCGGGGAGGACAGCTTGTCTTTTCCTCCGTACAGCTTTCTCCCGGGGTTCCAAAACTCTGGAGAGATAAACCTGTAGTCTATCGCGGACATGTCTGGGATGGCTCGGATGGTAGTGACGTTAGGGTCTATGGTGAGTATGAAAGGGAGGTCCGTCTTGGCTTCCAGGCGCTTATGAATGTCATGCTTGAAGGTGACTACTGGGGTAAACCCTTTAATTTCCCCAAACCGGAGATTTCCATTGAGCCTGATTTCATGGAAGAGGACGAGATGTTCAATCGTGCTCATCCAGAACTTCCGACCTATGATGATCTTTATAACCTGACGTTCGAACTTACCGCCAAGTTTGGCACTCCTTACTTTGATAACCAGCTTCCTCCTTACAGGGGAGCAGGTGAAGGGATCTCCTGTTACCAGTGCTGTGCCTATCAGTTTTCTGCAAATGCAGAAGATGATGATGAATTTGAAGAAAAGCTCAACTTCAAGGACGGAAAACACTTTTCCATGGGTTCCTGGCAGGTTGTTTCCCTGAATTGCCCAAGGGCTGCCTACGAGGCACAGGGCGATGATGAGGAACTATTCGCAAAGCTTAAGGGTTTGATGGACAGGGCAATTGAAGTGTTCCATACCAAACTTAAATGGATGACCCCTATTATCGAATCCGGCAGGATGCCCTTTGCCACCCAGCAGCCCAAGGATCCGGTTACCGGCAAGAAAGGCGCTGTTGCTGTTGATATGGATAGTCTTGTGTTTACCATCGGTGTGGTGGGTATCAATGAGATGGTCCAGTATCATACAGGTTCCCAGATGCATGAGTCAAAAGAGGCTTTCAAGGTTGCAGTCAGGGCAATGACAGAAATGGAAATGCATGCCCGCAAGATTTCAGAGGAGCATGGGGTTGAGATAGCTCTTGCACGGACGCCCGCTGAAACCACCTGTCAGAGATTTGGTGTTTCAGACCTGCTTCATGATGAATACAGGGAAAAGGCTGCTTCGGTCCTCAAGGGAGATGTGGAATCCTCGGTTGCCAGACTCAAGGAAACACACGATTTGCCTGTCTATTACACCAACGGTACACATGCACCACCGGGCGCAGACTTGTCCCTGATGGAGCGGATCAATGTAGAGCATGTGTTCTTCCCTATTGTTGATGGAGGTAATATCATGCACATCTGGCTAGGTGAAGGTTCTCCCGATGCAAAGGGACTGAAAGACTTTACAATGCATCTTGCACGCAACACCCAGACCGGCTACTTTGCTTTTACAAAAGATATGACCGTCTGTATGAATGATTTCCATATGATGTCCGGGTTACAGGACAGTTGTGAAAATTGTAATTCCGATAATGTGGAGCACCTTTCCAGGGTTACCGGTTATATCCAGTCTGTAGGCGGATGGAATGCTGCCAAGAAACAAGAACTTGCGGATAGGATGAGATATGGCTCCCCTGACATGCGTTAAAGATTTCGAGGTAAATTTTGGGGACTATGTCCCCCTTTCTACCCTCGATTGGCCGGGCAAGGCTTCCGTAGTTTTCTTTTTAAGGGACTGTCCTTTCAGGTGTCCCTACTGCCAGAACTATTCTATTTTGAATGGTTATGAGCTGGTTGAAAGTTCCCAGATAAAACAGTTAATGGAAACTTCCCGTCCTTTTGTGAGTTCTGTGGTAATCTCCGGTGGTGAACCCCTGCAGCAGGAGCAGGCAGTTTCCGGAATCGCTCAAATGGCCCGGGATATGGGACTTCTGGTCGGGTTACATACCAATGGTGTACACGTTGATGTTCTGGAAGATCTTATTGAAAATGAATTGGTTGATGGTGTTTTCATCGATGTTAAAGCCTCTCTTGAAAATGCCGGGGATTATGGCAGGATGATTGGTTATGGTTCCTATCCTTCTGTGACAATTTCACCGGCAGATGCTGTGAATAATGTACAACGTTCCATAAAACTGGCTGCAGAGAACAAACTCCTGCAGGAATTAAGGACAACCGTGCTGCCGGGTTTTATGGATAAACCTGAAGATATTGAATCGATTGCTTCTTCTATTGTAAAATGTGCTGGCAGCGATGTCCCTTATTTTATCCAGCAGGGTGAAACGGAACATTCAATGGACGGGAAGCTGAGGGATCTGTCACCCTTGAATCGGGATGAACTTTTATCCCTGGGTCATGCTGCAACTCCTTTCCTGAATAATGTCTTTATACGTACAGGCAAAAACGGCTGTGAAAAAATAACTTCAAACCAGTCTGTAGTTTAAGTAAGTTCTTTATATGTGCCGGCAGTACCTTTTATAAGGTATGTTTCTGAGAAGCGTACCTGCTGAATCATTGCCTGTCCTGCAGGTACTTGATTTGCAGGCGTGTTTCTGGCTTTTTCCGATGCCTTCTGATTTGATAAACCAGAACATTCGTATTGCTGATATTCATACGAGGACGGGCATTGGATATCTCCGGAGGTTTCGATGGTATCAACGATAAAGGATATTGATGAACGTGCGTTTATTGCACAGCTGTCTTCGATCTTTGGCAGGGGTAACAGGGAATTGAGTGTGCCTGCCGGAGATGATGATTGTGCGGTCCTTGAATTTGGCGGGGAGTACCTTGTAGTTACTACGGACATGTTGCACCAAAAAACCGATTTTCCCGATACGATGACTCCCTGGCAGATCGGCTGGATGGCTGCTGCGGTGAATTTCAGTGATATTGCTGCAATGGGTGGCCAGCCTCTGGGTTTGCTTGCTGCGGTGGGCTACCCCCAAAACATGTCTCTGGAAGACGCCGGGGAAATCGCCCGGGGAATGCGGGATTGTGCAGAATTCTGCGAAACTTCTGTAATCGGAGGGGATGTGGATTCCCATGAGGAACTTACCATCACGGGAACTGCTCTGGGCAGGGTTTCCAAAGAAGAACTTCTCACCCGCAAAGGGGCAAAACCGGGAGATCTGGTTTGTGTTACCGGCACCCTTGGAGGAGCAGGGGCAGCCCTGGAGGCGTACCTGAAAAATATGGATGTTGATTATGATTTCATGAAACCCCTTCTGGAACCCGTGCCCCGGATTGCCGAGGGCAGGATGCTTGCAAAAAGCGGTGCTGTGACCTCTGCCATGGATACCAGTGACGGGCTGGCACTGTCGCTGTATGATCTTGCCTCGGTCAATGAAGTGGGATTTGTCCTGAGGGAAGAGTTGCTGCCAGTAGACAGGCGTGTTTCTGAGATTGCTTCAAGTGAGAAAGAGGCCCTGGAAATGGCTCTGTATTCAGGAGGAGATTTCGAGTTATTGGTAACGGTTTCCAAAGATATGTTCGAGGCGTTACAGGCCGAATCTTATTTAACTGTTGTAGGAGAAATTGTTGACATTGACGCGGGTATTAGCTTGGTTGGCAAAGATGGGGCAAACTTTGCTATTAATCGAAAAGGTTATTTACATATAGGAACATCTGATCAGATATGATTACAAAGGAGATTATGGTATGAAAACCGGATTTAAATTAATTATAGCTAGTTTACTGATATTTGGAGTTGTTTGTGGGAGTGCATCCGCAATTTCAAGTGTTAGTAATCTTAATGAATCTGATACAGGAACTACTTGGATAAACTGGACATGGGATAATCCTGCTGAAACTAATTTCAGTAATGTTTCTGTGTATATTGATGGTACTTTTGAAGATAGTGTGACAGATCAATTTTATAATGCTACTGGTTTAGACTCAGACAAGGAATATGAGATTTCAACACGTGCTGTTGATAATGGAGGAAATCTGTCTGAATGGAATAATGATACTGCAACTACTGATGATATAATTCCACCAGCTAGCATTAATAATTTGAATGAAAGCAACGTTGGTTTGGAGGAAATTACATGGTCTTGGGATAATCCTCTAGATTCTGATTTTGATTATGTCATGATTTATCTTAATGATACTTGGCAAACAAATACTTCCTCAGAGTCCTATACAAATAGTTCTCTGGATCCTGGAAGTGATTATGAAATAAGTACACATACTGTTGATACAAGTGGAAATATAAATTCTACATGGGTTAATGATACAGCTACTACACTATCGCCGGATTCCACCCCTCCGGCTAGTATTAAGGATTTAGACAATACAACTTCTGAACACTGGATAAGATGGTCCTGGACTAATCCATCTGATTCTGATTTCAATCACACAGAAATATATTTTGATGGTGTTTTTGAGATAAATAGTTCCAATCCTGAATACAATGCAACAGGATTGGATTCAGATACTTCTTACGACATAAGCATACGTACTGTTGATACAAGTGGCAACGTAAATTCCACTTGGGTAAATCAAACATCTACAACAAATTCTGACACAACCCCTCCTTCTCCTGTATCTTCTCTATCAGCTGCTGAAGTAGGAACTACTTGGATAAAATGGACCTGGGATAACCCCTCAGATGGCGATTTCAATCACACAGAAATATATTTTGATGGTGTTTTTGAGATAAATAGTTCCAATTCCGAATACAATGCAACGGATTTAGACTTTGATACAGAATATACTATTGAAGTAAAGACCGTTGACACAAGTGGTAACGTTAACGAAAATGAGGTATCAAATACTACCACGACTCATTCTGCCACTTACGAATGGGGTAACCGCATATGGGAAGAAGGAAATCAGTCAACTACTTACACATGGGATGGTCGCAGTTTCTCCGGTTTCTACTATGATCTTGACACAGGTGACACTTCAGAGACCATGGAAATAACTATTGATGCTTCTAATCGTGAAATAAAGGAAGGTAAGCTTAATTATATCACAAAACCTATCCCCAAAGATTTTGAACAAGATGCTTGGGGAGGTTATCAGATAATAGGCTTCATGGCAGAGCGTTATTTCGCCGGTTATGATTCCAGTAATTTCGGCGATGGTGCCTATACTCTCAGCCTGATGTCAGATGGCATCCTCTCGAAGGTTCTTTTGGATACGGACGATGACGAATCCATCTACTCCGGATCATCTCTCACTCTTGAAGAGGGCTATTCTCTCAACATCAAACAGGTGGATGTTAATGGAGACAGTGTATGGATAAGCCTTACTCAGGATGGGGACGAAGTGGATGATGCAATCCTTTCCTCCGATGAAACCTATGTTTATGAAAAGGACCTTGGAGGCGTGGATGATGTGCCCATAATTGTAGTACACATTGATGATGTATTCAGTGGTACCGAGACAAACGCTGTTTTCATAGACGGTATTTTCCAGATTTCCGATGACTATGTGGAAATCGATGAAGGAGATGAATTCGGTGAAATGGAAATTGACAACGTTGGTGCTAATGAAATCAAGATGTTAAATGAAGACGATATCAATCTTGACGAAGGTGACATAATTGACATCATGGGCAAACTCAAATTCATAGTAGCAGACGATGATGTATTGAGATTTGCACCCTTTGTTGACATGTCCGAACCCGGTACCTATGAACTCAGGGGTACCATTGCTGAAGATGAAGGATTCATCTGGACTCCATTGAACTTTGAGGGTTTCTATTATGACATAGATGAGGGGCTGAGCAGTGAATCCCTTACTGTGAAATACGATGGACGTTCAATTGATGAAGGTAATCTTACCTATGAAGCCACTCCTGTATCTGTAGATTTCGAATACAATAACTGGGGTAAATATAATGTGATAGGTTTCATGGCCGAGAAATATTTCGCTGGATATGATGACAGTGATTTCGGAGATGAAACCTATGATTCCGATCTCATGTCAAACGGCCAGCTATCGAAAGTTCTTATAGACGATGACGATGAAAAATCGGTCTATACAGGCTCTTCCCTGATTCTGGAAGAAGGTTATGCCCTCAGCATCCGGGAAATTGATGTCAACGGTGACAGGGTAATGATTCAGCTGACCCAGGATGGCGATAATATTGAGTCAGCTATAGTATCTTCCGATGATGAATATGTCTATGAAAAGGATCTTGGTAGTGAAGATGATGTACCAATAATCGTCGTTCATTTTGATGAAATATTCAGTGGTACCGAAACCAGTGCTGTATTTGTCGAAGGTATCTTCCAGATATCCGAGGATTACCTGGAAGTTGAAGATGGAGACGACTTTGGTGTAATGACAGTTGAAAGTACAAGTGACAGCATTGTCCTTGAAAATGAAGATGACATCGATCTTGATGAAGGAGACACCATCGACATCATGGGTGAGATCAAGTTCAAGGTTGCTGACAGTAATGAAGTCCGTTACTACCCATTCGTTGAAGTGGAAACAGAACCCGCTGAATCTCTGGACATTGACATCGAACCAACCACGGTTGTTGAAGGTGAGGAAATCACTTTCACAGTAACATCCCGTGGGGCTTCTATCAGGGATGCATCAATACTTATTGATGGTGACAGGGTAGGAACCACTTCAAATGAAGGTGTGTTCGAGTATGATGCTGATGACGCCGGTAAGTTTACTGCAACTGCGCAAAAGGAAGGTTATGTTTCATCAAAAGGCAACTTTGAAGTAATATCTCCTGATGATGAAAGCAAAAAGATCAGTATCGAAGTTTCCCCTGAGGAAGTTTTTGAGGGTACGCCGATAACCATCTCTGTGGTCAAGGCGATCGGTTCTGAACCACTGGAGGATGCCGAGGTATTCTTTGACGGCCAATCCCTGGGTGAAACCGACGAGGACGGCACGATAACCTACAATCCAAAAGAGCCCGGTACCCACAAGCTGGAAGCCAAGGCGGATGGCTACCTTGATGCAGAATTGAACATCAAGGTCAATGAACTGGCAGCAAATTTCGAATTCAGTAATCTGAGGATTGATCCGCTTCCTGCCACTGCCGGTGAGGAATTCACTGTAATGCTTGATTCCATCAATACAGGTAATGCAGAAGGCAGTTACACTGTCGAGTTATCGATCAACGACAATGTGACAGACAGTCAGGAAATCACCCTTGGACAGAACAATTCCACAACCATAGAATTCACCTCTACTGCAGGTGAACCGGGTACCTATCTTGTAAAGGCAGGCGGCCTGTCAACAACAATGGATGTGGAAGAGGGAACCAGTATTGTATGGTATGTGCTCGGAGGCATTCTCCTTGTAGTTGGTGGAGGTGCAGCCTACGTATTTGCCACAGGCGGAACTGCCAAATTCGCTGAGATCGCAGAATCCCTGCGTTCCATGCTGGGCAGGTAAAACCAGAATATGAGCGCTTACAAAAGCGCTCTTGTCTTCTTTTTTTATTCCATTTCCATTTTTCGTGCCACATTCTCGATTGCTTCGAGAAGACTATCCTTTGGCATAATGGTGGATACAGGTATTTTGATAATTTTTTCCACTGTAGGGCTTACAATAGGTGCGCAAACAAGAGCCCTTGCTCCTTCCCTTTCAGCCCGCACAGCTGCAATGATAGCTTCTTCCATGGACGTAGCCGCATATTCTCGTATGGTGCACAGGTTCCCGTGAATTTTCCTTTTTGTCTCTTTAATATTATCCAGTACCGGCCGGGAGGCTATAACGGCTATGAATTCTCCGCCCTCATATCCTTCAAGTTTCTTTATGGTTTTCACGATCTGGCGCATCGTACGTAAATTGGGTTCCCGGTTTCCGGACATAAGTTTGTAAAGGGTACTTGGTGGAATGGAGGAATGCTCGGAAAATTCTATAGCTGTAAGACCCAGGTCTTCCTTTATGACCTTCAATAAAGTATGCTGGAACGCTTCATCGGATTCAAATGCTGATTCGATAACTTTGTCTGCAATACTCATTTTCCTATCTCCATTTATTTATAGCATTAAAAGGGAATGATGGATGGTGTATTAATACTTTTAGGACATAATATGACGATAAAAGGCAAGTTTTAAATAATGTCTCGGTGACATTTACAAAATTGACTATATAGTAGACTATAGTGATAAATATAAAAAGGTGGATCGTAATGAAAAAAATCAGTAAAATACTAATCCTCATACTTGTTGTGGCAGCCTCTGTCTTCCTTGCAGGCTGTGCTTCTCAGGATGGAGATGGCACAGAAGAGACTGCCGACGTGACTACTCTTAACATAGGTTATCAACCCAGTACCCATCAGCTTTCCTATATGACAGCAAGGGAAAAAGGATGGTGGGAAGAGGATCTTGCTTCCTATGGTGTGGAAGAAGTGAAAGAATATGAATTCCCAACCGGTGCTCCCGAAATGCAGGCAATGCTTGCAGGCGACCTGGATGTGGCCTATGTAGGCGCTGCACCATTCGTATCAGCCTTGAGTAACGGTCTTGATGCCAAAGTAGTTGCAGGCGTGAATTCCCAGGGTTCCGATCTTATCCTGCGTCCTGAACATCCCTATGAAGGTCCCGAAGATCTCAAGGGATTGAGCATCGCAACGTTCCCGCCAGGTACAATTCAGGATACAATTCTGCGTGATTGGTTGAAAGATAATGGTATTGATCCGGACAACGATGTTGACATAAAGGCAATGGGTCCCGGTGATGCTATTTCTGCAATTTCTGCAGGCCAGATTGATGCTGCATTCCTGCCCCATCCTGCTCCAACCCTGATTGAACAGGAAGGCAACGGCAGGTCAGTTGTACCTTCAGGGGAAATGCTTCCCAACCATGCATGCTGTGTGCTTGTTGTAAGTGGCGACCTTATACGCAATCATCCGGACATGGTGGCCGAGATTGTAAAAACCCATATAAAAGCCACAGATTATAATCTTGAAAACCAGGACGAAGCTGCACAGATATTTGCAGATAAGCAGGGCTGGGATGTTAATGTAGTCCGTACTTCCATAGATGAATGGGATGGCCAGTGGATTGCCGATCCTGCCATAATTGCAGATTCCACTGTGGATTATGCACAGGTCCAGTATGAACTTGGTTATGTCGATGAGGAATTCACCCAGGAAGATATATTCGACATGAGTTTCTATGAACTGGCCATAACTGAGTAAAATAAACAGCAACCTTTTTAAAGACCTGTTGATTATAGGTCGCCGGAAGTGGAGGCAATTCCTCCACACATTTCCGGAGGTATCATGAAAACCAAACCGGTTTCAAAAAAAGGCATAGAAATCATTTCTCTGGTAACAGCCATTATTATATGGCAACTTATAGCTGATTTTGTTATCGGGAATACCTTCATTCTTCCAAGTTTTACCGATGTAGTTTATGCTTTCATCACAATAATCGAAAGGGGAGTTCTGTTCACCGATCTTATGATAAGTCTGCTGCACTTTGGAATAGGTATCATTTCGGCTCTGGTTATAGGCATCCCAATAGGGGTTGCAATGGGATGGTTCCATAATGCAGACAGGGTAGCAGATCCTCTGATTGAGATTGTGCGTCCGATTCCTCCTCTTGCATGGATTCCCTTTGCAATTGTGTGGTTTGGTCTGACTCACATATCTGCCGGATTTGTAGTTTTTGTAGGGGCCGTTTTCCCAATTATTATCAATACATTGACCGGTTTCAAGAGTGTTTCAAAAGTTTATGTAGAAGCCGGTAAGGTGCTGGGTTGTATGAAAAGCACCTCTCTTATTCGTTATATTGCACTACCCTATTCACTGCCCTCTATAGCCGCAGGCATAAGAATTGCGATGGGTGTTGGCTGGATGTGTCTGGTAGCAGCTGAGATGTTCGGTGTCAGTAAAAACGGTCTGGGATACAAGATATGGTGGCATTATTATCTGCACCAGATGGATTTTGTGCTGGTCTACATGCTCATTCTGGGCTTTTTGGGACTTTTGATAGATCGTGTTTTCCGCTGGTATGTGGACGGGAAATTGCTCAAATGGAGAAAAGGAGTCGTTGTTTAAATGGGCCGGCTTGTGATTGAGAATGTGGGACAGAGTTTTGAAAAGGATAAAGGTGAGGCTACCGATGCCCTTAAAGATGTGAATTTTGAGGTGAAAGATGGTGAGTTTGTCTGTATCATCGGTCCATCAGGTTGCGGAAAAACTACCCTTTTGAGAATTGTTGCCGGACTTGACAGGGCGGATTCGGGCCGGATTCTACTGGATGGCGAAACGATAACCTCTCCCGATCCTCGCAGGGGTATGGTCTTTCAGGAATATTCCCTGTTCCCCTGGCGAACAGTCATGGATAATGTGACATTTGGTCTGGACATGAGTGGTATGGATAGGAAAGAATCCAGGAAGATTGCTGAAGAATATCTGAGGCTTGTAGGACTTGAGCATTTCAGGGACAGTTATCCTTACGAACTTTCAGGAGGAATGAGACAAAGGATTGCTATTGTCAGGGCCCTTGCAAATGATCCTGCAGTTTTACTTATGGATGAGCCTTTTGGATCCCTTGATGCCCAGACACGCAATAAACTCCAGCAGGAACTGTTACAGATATGGGAAGCTAAAAAGATAACAATTCTTTTTGTAACACACAGTGTGGATGAAGCAGTCTATCTCTCCGACAGGATTGCTGTTATGACTTCCCGGCCCGGGCGAATAAAGGAAATGGTTGATGTCGATCTGCCCCGGCCCAGGGATAGGACAAGTACCTCTGCAAATAAACTGCGTAACAGTCTGCTGAATATGCTGGCTGAAGAAAATAAATAATTCATTCAGAATGTACGATTACTTTGGTACCTGATTCTATACTTTCAACATTGACTTTACCCACAAGTTCCAGTTCTTTTTTAGCTCTTACAAACTTTATATTGCAACCAGGCCGTACTTTCATCCAGCCATCTGTAGTGGCGTGGCCATTGATTGTGCAACGATCAAGCAGGGTCGCATTCCTGCTGGCGTGAATATCCCCGTCAATCCTGCAACCAGGGCCCAGTATAACTTCCTCTGCATGGAGGCTGCCCCTCACAACTGTACCCTTACCCAGTTCTACGTTGCCGGCAACCTTCAGGTTTTTCCAGAAATTAGTATCTGGTCCTGTAATGAGATTTCCATCCAGGCTTACATTTTGCTCAAAATAGGATTTTTTCCGGAGAATATAGGTATTGCTCTGTGGATGGAATTTCATGTTGTTCTCATTGTCTTCATTCATGTTTCCAATATTATAAATGGCTTGTATTTTAGCCCTTCTGTTTTAAGCATTGATATACAGAGCAAGAGTAATCAATGACTGTGCAGTAGCCGTAATATCTCCGTTATTTTTGCCCCAACTACCGTTAT
This sequence comes from Methanohalophilus halophilus, assembly GCF_001889405.1. NCBI lineage: Archaea > Methanobacteriati > Methanobacteriota > Methanomicrobia > Methanosarcinales > Methanosarcinaceae > Methanohalophilus > Methanohalophilus halophilus. The sequence goes on along the minus strand of NZ_CP017921.1, from coordinate 375,441 downwards.
CATTTTGTTTTTTAAGTAACCACTTGATAGATTGGTCTATTTCGCCTGAGCGACCGGCAATTATCAGTGCCTGCATAACAAGATTGCTGGTTGTTGTGAATTTCCAGCCACCGTTATCCTGTATCCGGGACAATAACCAATCGGTTTTTTCCCGTGTAAAATCAGTGTGGTCTGTTCCTGTCAGTTTGGATTGTTTTATGAGGCAAATTATTATCAATGCAATTGTACCGGGATGTTCCCATGTACTATCAAAATCCTTTATGATTTTCTGGCATTCGTCTGGACAGGACACTTCGAGATCTGCAAGAGCAATCAGGGCATATGTTCTATCATATATATCTTTTAAATTGCCATCTTTCTGTTTGGTTTTGATAGAATGGGTAACTGCAGGATAGTAAATCCCCATTGTGGCAAGGGCTGATACACCTCTGCAAATTTCCCTGAAAGATTGTGGCCTGTGAATCTCTTTTATGAGGGTGGCTGTAAGGGTATATCCCCTTCCCCAGAGGTAGCTGGCTGTTGTGCTTCTGGCATATTCCTTGAGGGTGCCAGGCTGACTTTCATCCAGCCAATCAAGCCCTCTGCTTACCGCATCGTTATATTTAATTTCCTTTGCCTGAATCTTACAATCCCCTGGCTTTTCTGATAGGCTTTTCATAGAGTTTTTCAAGATGCTCTACTATATTTTCAAGAATTGGGCCCGGAATTCCCACAAGCATTTCATCCCTGCCTATATCAGTTGTCCTGCGACAGCCGAAACATCCCATGGAAAAATTTACATCGCCGGTCTGGATGGGAATTATCGTTGAATCCACGCAGGTGGCCTGGAACGGTGCTGTGCTCAGGGTAACCCTTCCTCCCTTTTCAAAAGTAAATGCTGGTACAATCCAGTAAAGGGTTTCCGGGAGATCGACCAGAACCACTACATCGGGCTTAAAGTCAGCCTTTTCAAGAGGACAAACTACTGTTGCCTGCATGCTGCATTCCTCGAATTCTGCCCTCTCCTCTATCATCTTAGCAGCTGCTTGAGGTGTATCGAACATGCCGATTTTGGAGTGGAATTCCCCGCTTCTTACATTGTCAGGTGTTTCTAAAAGTCCCAGACTGGAACCACCTACCACGCATGCATGTTTATCTGCCGGTATCACAAGACATTCGCCGGTCCTTGCTTTCATAATAGACTGACAATGGCGGGTTTTTTTCTCGGGTTGGTTAAAGTCTGCAGGAATATCTTCGCCCTTTTTAACCAATTTCACGGCTACCGGTTCGTATTTTAGTTGCAGTATTTCCTTGAGTTTGTCACTTATCTCTTTATTTTCCATAAAAATCCCCTTGCCCTTAAAAATAGAAAGGAAGATTAGTTGAACTTTTCTTCCACAGAATTAACAATTGAATCGAACTTTTCTTTCCAGATGGATTTATCATCATTGACATATACATCTCCTTTATCCCCTGATGATGAAACATCGGGTTCGATAGGCAATGTGGCAAGTATGGGGGTGTTGAAATCTTTTGCAGCCTTTTCTACAGATTCTCCGCCAAAGACCTGTATTTCTTCATTGCAGTGGGGGCAGATTACACCGCTCATGTTTTCGACCATTCCAATTACGGGTACTTCCAGCATTTCTGCAAATTTCAGGGATTTCCTTACACTTGTAAGTGCTACATCCTGGGGAGTTGTGACAACGATGGCACCATCGACCTTGCCCAGCAACTGTACTATGCTCAATGGTTCATCTCCTGTGCCCGGAGGCAGGTCTATGATAAGGTAGTCCAGTACTCCCCAGTCAACTTCTTCAAGGAACTGTTTTATGGCTCCCATCTTGGCAGGCCCTCTCCAGACCACGGGGGAATCCTGATCGTCCAGCAATAAACCTATGGACATGACCTTGAGGTTATCGGCAACCTGTACGGGAAGAATGCCCTTTTCTCCTACTTCGGGTCTCTGGTCAGTGATTCCAAACATTGTGGGAATGCTTGGTCCATGAATATCACTGTCAAGCAGTCCTACTTTTTTCCCGCGCCTGGCAAGGGCTGCAGCGAGATTTGCTGAAACGGTACTCTTTCCTACACCGCCTTTGCCACTCATTACCATGAGCTTGTTTCTTATTCCACGCAGATTCGATACGAGTTTTGGCTCTTCAACTTTGGAATTTACCAGACTTTCAGCTGACTGTATGTTTTGACTCATTTTAATGACTCCATTTATTCAGTAGTGTAATTTCCGCCTTTGATATCTATGGCCTGCCCTTCAACAAGAGCTCTGGCGACTTTTTTTCTCGCATTTTTCAGTTCTTCCCAGAAAGCCCTTCTGGAAATTCCCATCTCAAGGGCGGCTTCTTCCTGTGTCAGCTCATCCACATCCACAAGTCGGATGGCCTCCAGTTCCTCAAATGCGAGGTCTACTACCTCAACTTCAGACCTTGGTATTCCGCAGGGTTTAAAGCACATAACATTGGGCTCTGCCCGTATCCTGCGGGGGCATTTTGGTCTTCCTCTCCTGCATTTCATACGTTAACCAATCACCCATAGGTGAGCAAATATATAAAGGATTCCAAATAGCCCTGCAAAAAAGCTATTATATTTACAGGGGAATTTTATACTAGGTTTAGGAGTCAGGTATATGAAAAATAATATGCTTCTCTGGGATGAGACAATTTTCAGAGATCCCATCGTACTGGAGCTGGATTATCTTCCCGAACAATTTATGCACCGGGATTCTCAGCTACAATCTCTCATCTATAGCTTAAAACCTGCAGTAAAAGGTATGAGGCCTATTAATTGTCTTGTTTATGGTCCACCCGGCACTGGTAAAACCAGTGCTGTATTGAAGGTTTTCGAAGAAATAGAAGCACATACCTCGGATGTGGTGCTGGTTAAGATCAATTGCCAGATGGATTCCACTCGCTTTGCTGTTGTTTCACGCATATATCGCAAACTTTTCAATATAGATCCTCCGTCTTCCGGGGTAGCCTTCAGGAAACTTTTTGAAAAGATAGTCCTGAAACTTATCGAAAAGGACAAGGTAATGGTGGTGTGTCTGGATGATATCAATTATTTATTCCACGGCGGACATGCCGATGAGATCATGTATTCCATACTACGAGCCCATGAACAGTATCCCGGTGTGAAAATGGGTGTGATTGCGATTGTAAGTGATACGGGAAAACTTTACAGGTTTGATCCAAAGGTGAGTTCTGTATTCCTGCCTGAAGAGATTGAATTTCCTCCTTATTCTTATGACGAAGTAGGAGACATCATTTCTTCCCGAATCCAGCTGGCTTTTTATCCGGAGGTAGTGCCGGAGGAAGTCAGGGAAAAAATAGTCAATTATGTAGATGTGACCGGTGATCTGCGTGTTGGTATCGATCTACTCAAGAGATCAGGCCTGAATGCAGAAAAAAGGGCAAGCAAAAACATTTCAGAGGACGACGTGTCCCGTGCCTATGAATCATCACGTCTTTTGCATCTGAGGCGTAACATATCATCCCTTACAGATTATGAAAAAAAGATTCTGCGGCTTGTTGCTGAAAATGATGAAATCAAAGCAGGCAAACTTTACGAACTTTTCAATGAGAATAATGAATTGGGATACACCCGGTTTTATGGATTGGTGAACAAATTAAAAGATTCGCATTACCTGGATGTTTCATTTTCGGGTGAAGGTATGCGGGGCAGAACCCGTATTATTCGTCTGAACTATCCTGCAGATGATGTAATTAAATGTATTGGGGGTTGATATTCTGGAAACCCGTACAAAGGTCTGGCTGACACATGAGGGCAAACCTGTGATTGGTGCCGGCAAAGTGCGTCTATTGAAGGCTATAGATGAAGAGAAATCCCTGAAAAAAGCCTGCGAAAAACTCCAGATTTCCTATAAACATGCCTGGAATATATTGAAGAAGATGAATTTGAGAATCGGACACGATGTTGTAAGGACTGTAAGGGGAGGTAAAGAGCAGGGTACTTTTCTTACAGAGTATGGAAGGGACCTGATTAATCAATATGAACTGAATCGGGATTATGTTGACAGGATGGTGGAGGAGGAATTATCCTCTGAAAATGTGGGTGAGATCAACAATATTGCCTGTAAGGTCAGGAAAGTAGAATCTTCTGATGGAATCTCCAGAATTCAGCTTGAATTTGATTCTGCAGTATTAACTTCTATAATGGGAGAAAAGGATTTGGGAAATCTGGATATCGATGAGGAGGATGAAGTAATTGCTACTATTAGGGCTGTCGATATAGGTATTTCTCCTGCGATAAATGAGGAGGAATAAATCTGCGACTGTTTTCCTGGAATGTCAATGGTTTGCGGGCAGTTGCTAAAAAAGGTTTTCTGGAATGGATGGATTCTGAATCACCTGATGTCCTGTGCTTGCAGGAGACAAAAGCCCGCCCTTCCCAGCTCCCTTCGAAGATCAGGCGCATAGATGGTTATTATAGCTATTTCAGTGCTGCTGAAAGGAAGGGTTATAGCGGTGTTGCCTTTTACAGTAAGGTCCAACCACTAGAGGTACGTTATGGTTTTGGTATAAACCGATTTGATCATGAAGGACGTATCCTGATTGCTTTTTACGAGCACTTCGTACTTTTTAACATTTATTTTCCCAATGGTAATTCTTCGGATGAGCGACTTCAGTATAAAATGGATTTCTATGAGGCTTTTCTGGAATATATACAGGGATTAATACATGAGGGTTATTCTGTAGTCATATGTGGAGACTTGAACACCGCTCACAAACCTATTGATATTGCAAGACCAAAACAAAATGAGAAACGTTCAGGCTTTCTTCCTGTGGAAAGGAAATGGATTGACAAATTTCTCTCCCGTGGTTTCCTTGACACTTTCAGGCTTTTCAATTCAAATGACGGTAATTATACTTGGTGGGATTTGAAAACCAGATCACGGGAACGTAATGTGGGCTGGAGGCTGGACTACTTTTTTGTAAGTACTGATCTAAAACAGTGTGTAAAAGAAGCTTTTATTTTAAGTGAAGTGACCGGTTCAGATCACTGTCCTGTAGGATTGGAACTGGATTCCTGAATAAAATATAAAAAAAGCAGAGCGCAAAAGCGCTCTGTTGTATCAAATTATTTTACATTCCGCCCATGCCTGGAGGCATTCCACCCATACCTGGTGGCATTCCGCCGCCCATGCCTGGTGGCATGCCGCCTTCGCCACCGCCGCCTGATGGGGATGGGTTGGAGGACGCAATTACATCGTCGATCCTCAGGATCATGACAGATGCTTCTGCTGCAGCGTTGATTGCCTGTGTCTTGATTCTCAGGGGTTCAACGACACCTGCTTCCCACATGTCAATGACTTTTCCACTGAAGACATCAAGACCGGCGGTCTTGGCGCCCTTCTCATGGTGGGAGCGAAGTTCTACAAGCATGTCGATTGGATCCAGGCCTGCGTTTTCTGCAAGAGTCCTTGGGATAACTTCAAGGGATTCTGCGAATGCTTTGACTGCCAGCTGTTCCCTGCCGCTGAGGGATGATGCGTAATCCTGCAGCTGGAATGCCACTTCAACTTCTGGACCGCCGCCGCCGGCTACGAGTTTTTCATCCTCGATGGCTACGCCGACTACGCGCAGAGCATCATGGAGTGCCCTTTCAATATTGTCGACTACATGTTCGGTTCCGCCGCGCAGGAGGATAGATACGGATCTTGGATTGACACAGCCGGTAATAAAGACCATGTTGTCGCCAGCAATCTTTCTTTCTTCCACTGTTTCGGTCTTTCCAAGATCATCTGCGGTCATTTCCTCGATGTTGGTAATCAGTTTACCACCGGTGGAACGTACGAGTTTTTCCATGTCACTCTTTTTGACACGTCTGACTGCAAAGATTCCTTCCTTTGCAAGGAAGTGCTGTGCCATGTCATCAATACCTTTCTGGCAGAAGACAACGTTCGCACCGCTTGCGACGACTTTATCTACAAGACCTTTGAGCATCTTTTCTTCCTGGTCAAGGAAGGACTGGAGCTGGTCAGGTGAGGTGATGGAGATTTCCGCGTCGACTTCAGTTTCCTTAAGTTCGATGGCACTGTTGATAAGTGCAATCTTTGCATCGGTGACTTTCTTTGGCATGTTGGAATGTACACGCTCTTTGTCAAGGATCATTCCTTCAATGAGTTCTGAATCCTCGATACTGCCACCGACCTTCTTTTCTACCTTTATATTGTCGATGTCGATGCTTTCGCCATCAGTCTTGTCTGCAATGCTTGCGACAGCGGATACAGCTATTTCGCTGAGTACTTCTTTGGAAGCCTCTGCACCCTTTCCTGTCATGGCAGTATTGGAGATGTTTATCAGGGTGTCCTTGTTATCGATCGTAACATCCTTTGCAAGTCCTTTGAGCAATTCGCCAGCTTTCTCAGCTGCCATCCTGTATCCGGATGCGATGATTGTTGGATGTACATCCTGCTCGATCATGTCTTCTGCCTTTTTGAGCAGTTCTCCGGTGATCACAGCAGCAGTGGTTGTTCCGTCTCCTACTTCATCGTCCTGGGTCTTGGAAACTTCTACGATCATCTTGGCAGCAGGGTGCTCAATGTCCATTTCCTTGAGTATGGTTGCGCCGTCATTTGTGATTACTACGTCACCAAGGGAGTCTACAAGCATCTTGTCCATTCCCTTTGGTCCGAGTGTGGTCCTGACAGCTTCAGCCACAGCTTTTGCAGCCATTATGTTGTTGCTCTGGGCATCTCTGCCCCTGGTTCTCTGATTTCCGTCTCTTAAAATAAAAATTGGCTGTCCACCAGCCATCTGTCCTGCCATTACTTTTACCTCCGTATTATATACATCAAGTTGATATTCCCTGCATCATACAGGTCGTTTGTACATGTTTGTGGTTCTATATAAACATTGCTGTAATGGGAATATCGGTTAGCCTATTGAAAATTGTATTCTAAAAATTAGTATAATAAAAAAAGAAAATCAGCCAACAATGGCTTTTTGGGATCTTCTTTTGAATCTCCTCTTTGTACCTGCAGAAGAATACCTCTGTGCAGGTGCAGTATGTGCCTTGTTAGCTCTGGCTTTTTTAACTTTGATTGTGTTGCCTTTACGTCCCTTTATTTTTACCCATTCAATACTTCCTGTTTTGCCCATAATTATCACTCTCTATGATATTGATTATTTGAATATGTGGATTACTTTAGAGGGAATGCTAGTTATTAAAGGTTGCGGAAAAAAGTGGCCTGTCCTTCAATTGAACCCTGCAGTACAGTCGTCATTTCTACAATACTGCTGAGATATATTTCATATCCACTATTAATAAAAAACAGGAATAAGGGTTAAATTACCCTTATTCAGTTCCAATCCATTCATTAACTCTGTCTGGATTGTTTTCGACCCATTTTGCAGCGGCTTCTTCAGCACTCATTCCTGCTTCAATGTCGGTCATTACGGTCTGAATCTCTTCGTGGTTATAATGTAAATTGCTTATGATTGCATAGAGTTCAGGTTTTTCTTCCTTGAGTCCCTGTCTTGCAAGTGTTTCTATGTTATCGCCATCTCCATAGGCCTTTTGTGGATCGTCCAGGATCTTCAGGTCATATCTGCCGAATGCCCAGTGAGGTGTCCAGAGGGTGACAACGATTGGTTTCTCGTCCCTGTAGGCACCGTCAAGTGCAGATGCCATTCCGGCACTGCTGCTGGCTTCAAGGTCATATTCCAGACCATACATATCGATTGCATTTTCTGTGTTCTGCATTATTCCTGCACCGGGATCAATACCGGTGATTTCACCATCGAATTTCTCCTTGTTTGCATTCAGGTCTTCGATGGAATTAATGTCTTTCATGTAAGTTGGTACTGCAAGACCGAGTTTGCAGTCTTCAAGATTTGGACCAACTCTGTCAACCTGGTCTCCATACTGCTCCCAGTAATTTGCCTGGGTTTGTGGAAGCCATGCACATGTGGTAAAGTCAAACTGGTCATCTGCAAGTCCCTGGTATAGTGGGCCTGCATCGACAGCTATTATTTCTACTTCATAACCTTCCTGTTCGAGAACTTTCATTATTACATTGGTATTTGCAATTGCGTCATCCCACATTACATATCCGATGGTTGCTGATTTTTCTTCAGTGCCTGCATCTTCGTTTTCTTGCTGCGTACATCCGGCAGCAAAGAGGGAAAGCACTAACACTATTCCTATTATTATCATTTTTAATTTATTATCCATATTTTCTATTCCTCCTTTATTATTGGATAAAAGTAAAAAGACTTTTTCAGGCCTTATTTGGGTGTAAGGTGCTGGGTCAGTCTGACAAGGACAATCGCTATAATCACAATACTGAGTCCTGCTTCGAATCCAACTCGAATCTACTCGCTGGATTCCTATCAACACCTTCTAAGTCAGGCAAAGGTTTTCGATCATGGAAGCAATAACAAACATTGAAAAGGCCAGCATAAAATACTGGTAACACCGGCCATTATAGTCTTAAGAGCAACCGGGATATCTACCTTTATAAGTTTCTGTCAGGGTTGAGCCGAAAATATTGGCAACATCGACAAATTCTGTTGGTGCCTGTGTAATACTCAGGTTTATAAGCAGGATTGCAGGACCAGTGCAGCAGATTATATTACAAGCGCAGTGGGTTTGATTCTTCCACAGGTCCATTGTTACAATTAAAATATATCCAATGCTGGTACCTAAATTAAGTATCCATTCCTTCTTAGATATACGGTTACTCTAAAGGGAATGCTAGTTATTAAAGGTTGTGGATAAAAAAAGTAAGTGAGGATTGTCATCCTCACTGGGTGCCAAGTACCTCATCGTACTTTTCAGGATTCTCGGCAAGCCAATTGGATGCAGCCTCTTCAGGAGATTGTCCTTCATCGATATCAATCATTATTGATTCGATATCAGAAAGATCCATTTCATAGTTCTGGATAAGCTGGTAGAATTCTGGTCTGTCTTCTTCAAAACCAGGTCTTGTGAGGATGACAAGGTTGTCACTTCCTCCATATACTCCTTTTGGATCTTCAAGGAATTTCAGGCCTTCCATACGTGCGAATGTCCAGTGTGGCCTCCAGAGGGTAGCTACGATCCATTCCTCATTGTCCATTTTGTCCTGAAGCTCGGTTGCCATTCCCACAGTACTGCTGGAATATAATTCATATTCTTCAAGGTTGTATTCTTCAAGGGCCTTCTCTGTGGTGACCATTATTCCTGCACCGGGCTCAATACCAGTTATTCTGCCATCGAATTTGCTGGCATTGCCCTTCAGGTCTTCCACGGTGGTAATTCCGGAATCATATACGTAGTCTGGAACAGCAAGTCCAATTTTAGCACCTGATGACACAACCTGTGCCTTGTTCAGACTGTCTCCGTATTGATCCCAGTAGGAAGCCTGGGTTGCAGGTAACCATGCTTGGATAAGGACATCGATGTCTCCCTGTGAGGTTGCCTGGTATAGACCTCCTAAATCTGCGGATACAATCTCATATTCATGGCCTCCTTCATCAAGGATATGCAAAAATACATTTCCAGTTGCACGTGAGTCATCCCACTGGACTACTCCAATTCGTACTGGCTCTTCTGTCGGGCTTTCTTCCTGTGATGTGCAACCTGCACCAATCAGGGCTATTGCTATCACTAAGCATGCTAAAACTTTCAAAACATTATGTCTCAAACTAATCACCTCTTTTTTCCAAAAATTAAATAGATGGAACGATAAAAAAACAGGAATAAGGGTTAATTACCCTTATTCAGTTCCAAGCCATTCGTTAACTCTATCTGGATTGTTTTCGACCCACTTTGCAGCAGCATCTTCGGCATCCATGCCGTCTTCCATATCAGCCATTACGGTCTGAATCTCATCATGGGTCCAGTGGAACCTGCTGATGATTGCATAGAGTTCCGGTTTTTCTTCCTCGAGTCCCTGTCTTGCAAGGGTTTCTACATGATCTGCTTCACCGTAGGCCTGTTGTGGATCATCCAGAATCTTCAGGTCATATCTGCCGAATGCCCAGTGAGGTGTCCAGAGGGTGACAACGATTGGTTCCTCGTCCCTGTAAGCACCGTCAAGTGCAGAGGCCATTCCAGCACTGCTGCTGGCTTCAAGGTCATATTCCAGACCATACATGTCGATTGCATCTTCTGTGTTCTGCATGATACCTGCACCGGGGTCAATACCGGTGATCTTTCCATCGAACTTCTCCTTGTTTGCATTCAGGTCTTCGATGGAATTAATATCTTCCATGTAGGTTGGTACTGCAAGACCGAGTCTGCAGTCTTCAAGATTTACAGCAACGCTGTCAACCTGGTCTCCATACTGCTCCCAGTAATTTGCCTGGGTTTGTGGAAGCCATGCGGATGTTGTAAAGTCAAACTGGCCGTCTGCAAGTCCCTGGTATAGTGGGCCTGCATCAACAGCGATAATATCGACGTCGTAACCGGCCTGTTCAAGGACCTCTTTCATTACGTTGGTACTGGCAATTTCACCGTCCCACATAACATAGCCGATGCTCGTGGTTTTTTGTTCATCTGCACCATCATCGCCTTCTTCTCCCTGCTGGGCGCAACCAGCAGCAAAGAGAGAAAGCACTAAAAGAATTCCTACTATTACTGCTTTATATTTATTATCCATTTTCTATTATTCCTCCTGTGTTAATTGGATAAAAAGAATGAAGGCTTTAGCACTTATTTTGGTGTAAGGTGCTGTGTAAGCCTGTCAAGTACAATAGCGATTATGACAATTCCAAGCCCTGCTTCGAATCCGACTCCTATATCAACCCTCTGGATTCCTATCAATACCTGATATCCAAGGCCTCGGGCACCAATCATTGAGGCAATAACGACCATTGAAAGGGCAAGCATTATACACTGGTTAACTCCGGCCATTATTGTTTTTAAAGCTACAGGTATTTCCACCTTGATAAGTTTTTGCCATGAGGTTGACCCAAAAGCATCGGCAACTTCTACCAGTTCTTTAGGAACCTGGGTTATTCCAAGGGTTGTAAGCCTGATTGCAGGGGGCATGGAGAACACAACTGTTGCGATCATACCCGGCACGTTACCAAGTCCAAAGAAAATAACTGCTGGGATAAGGTAAACAAACGAAGGCATAGTCTGCATAAGATCCAGAATCGGTCTCAATACCCTGTGAAGAGTCTCACTCTTTGCCGCAAGAATGCCCAAAGGAATACCTATTATTAGAGCCAGTGCAGCAGACGAAATTACAAGAGCGATTGTTTCCATGGAATATTCCCAGAGGTCCATACTCAGTATCACTATGAATCCAAGGGCAGTACCTAAAGCAAGTTTCCAGTCCTTGCGACCGATTACGTATGCAAGGGCTGCAAGCAACACAACAAACAACAGAGGTGGCATTGCCATTAGTACATCTTTGAAAATATCAATGACAAATCCAAAAAGGGCACTGAATGCATCAAGGATGAAGCCTAAAGTATCACTAATCCAATAGACTGCAGATTCGACAACGCTTCCTATAGGGAGTTGTGGTACTATCATTGTGCTACCTCCTCAACTTGTTCTTCATCTTCAGTGGTCTTAAGTGCAGCAAGAATACTACCTCTGACGACCACGCCTACAAGTTTATCATTTTCGTTAACAATCGCAATTGGCTGGTCAGTTTCTGCCCGGATTGATATGAGGTCTTGTAGTGGAGTGTCGACTGTAGTTTTCGGGAACTCCTTTATGATTACATCTTCCATGGTTTTTCCGGCTTTCTGTGCTCGGACCGCATCATCGACTTTCAGGAATCCCTGGAGACGCTTGGCTTTATCCACCACGTATATGGAGGATATGCCGTGCTTTTCCATGAGTTTCAGGGCAACTTGTAGGCCAGATTTCATTGAAACAACTGGATCAGGCCTCTTCATTACATTCTCAGCAGTAAGGATCTTTGTCTTATCCACGCCGGCAACGAATTTGGAGACATAATCGTTCGCAGGATTTGTGAGGATTTCTTCGGCAGTCCCGATCTGGGCAATTTCTCCATCTTTCATCAAGGCAATACGGTCACCGAGCTTGAGGGCCTCATCCAGGTCATGTGATACGAAAACAATCGTTTTCTGCATCTTTTCCTCAAGTTCAAGCAACTCATCCTGCATCTCACTGCGGATAAGCGGGTCAAGGGCACTGAATGCTTCATCCATTAAGAGGATCTCCGGGTCTGTTGCAAGGGCTCTGGCAAGTCCGACCCTCTGCTGCATACCTCCACTCAACTGGGATGGTTTACTGAACTCATGACCTTTCAGGCCAACAGTTTCGATTGCAACTGCTGCCTTTTCATGTCTTTCATCCTTTGAGAAATCCTGTATTTCAAGACCATAAGCAACATTATCAATGATGGTTCTGTGTGGTAAAAGGGCGAAATTCTGGAAGACCATGCTGATCTGTTTTTCCCTGATCAACCGAAGTCTTTCCTTGGACGCCTTTGTAATATCTTCCTCACCAACCTGTATCGACCCGGATGTGGGTTCAATGAGTCGGTTTAGGCAACGCAGAAGGGTTGATTTACCGGACCCGGAAAGGCCCATAAGTACAAAAATTTCTCCTTCATACACATCAAAACTCACATTATACAGTCCTACGGTCTGACCAGTCTTGTTGAAGATTTCATCTTTTGAAAGACCTTCTTCAACATAAGACAAAGCTTTCTTTGGATGCTTACCAAAGATCTTCGTTAAGTTGCTGACTACAATTTTCTTCGTTCTTTCTTCAGAAATAAAAATAACCCCTTTTTTTTTAATAGGTTATTTAGTAAAAGATTATAACAATCTTTTTTTGTAAATATACTTTCAATATTAAACAGGGAATAATCGTTTGGAATTCAAACTATAAATGGCTTAATTCTTTTTATACTTTATGGTGATACATTTTCTATGAAAAAGTGGCGCCATCTGCTGAAAAATCCAGTCTATGTGAATAATTATATATTGTCAGAAACCTCATTTAGTATTAAATGTCACTTGAACCGATTCACATAAAAGCCATACAAGAAATCGCATCCGGTATTGAAATGGATGTAGAGCAAGAAGATGAAGATAACGATGCCACTGATCTTCTTGATTTTTTGAAAGAACTAAAATACGGCTCCAGAATTGTTTTGAAATCCATCGGGAGGTTATACAGGGGAAAGGTAGATATGGCCCGAATGTCACAATCAAAAGACCCTGTTGAAAGAACTCTTTCTTCTGATAGTGGAAGTACCAACACTTTTCTCTTTGATTCGGGACTTGCACTGGATTTCTGTCATTGTGCAATGGCTTCCTCGCCAAGCGATCTTGATATCCATTCAAAAAGAACAATTGTTGCTGCTACTTATTCCTCTTCTGCAAATGTTACTATCAACACCTCACAGGACTGGAAATTATTTGATAGGGGCAATGGCAGAAGTCGCCTGGTAAAAATTGAGGCAGGTCTGCTGGAGACCAGGGAAAAACGCCTTGTTCACAATATTGCTCTTTACCTTTCCGAGTCCGAACATATTCTCTGGATGAAAGATATTTTCACAAAGAGGGATTTTTTCATAATGGATGGTCCCATATATCCTAAACAGTTAATGTACTGGATGGTTGTGCCTTCTGAAGAAGTCAGAATAAGATATGACCCTACAGCATTGAAAATCTTGCAAAATTATATTGACATCATGGATCATGCAATGGATAATAGTCTCCCACTGGTAGGATTTGTGAAAAATCCTGAAGATATGCAGATCGTACAAACGCTTAAAAAGCAGGAAATGGAGCTGGATATACCCTGGCTGGTAGATGCCCAATTTTTCAAAAACGTCCTCCATCCTTCTGCTGAAGATTCACGTAATTGTATTACGTATACAAACTGGTTCATGCAACCCAACCAGTTCTATGAGAATATGCTCCAGACCACGAGTCCTTTGATGGATAGTTCTCTTTCCCACAAGTATGATGCAGAGGATTATGCATTGACATTTTTTGTAATCTATGTTCCTGCTATGAATGTTCTTTTTAAAGTAGAATCTCCTTATGGCTTGACAAAAGATGATGATATGAGGCACCTGATCACCCGCAAAGTATTATATGATATTTCAGTAGGCGGTATTCCACCGACACTCTCCAAGGTGGATTCAATAGCAAAGATACGCAAAAAAGAAAGGAAACAGGTTCTTGGACAATTCAATAAACTCAGGGTTGATACGAAATACAACGATATACGCTGGAGTGATACAGATGGATAATGATGACGATATACTTGCTTATGCCACAGGTGATAAGGGGGACAGTGTATCCTCGAAAGAACCGGTTGAAGATTTTGAGGAATATGTTCCTGATAAGGTGGATAATCCGGATGAATCATCCTTTGATGATGCGCTGGGTACAATTACAACAGGTATTGACCCCCTGGAAATAACTGAAGCTGGTGCACGACTTACTGGTTATATTACTTCTTCTCACAGGCCGAATGTCAGGCTTGGTACATATGTACTGGTTCCCTACGGAGATGAAGATCTGTTTGCAAGGGTCTGGAAGCTGCAGTACCTTCAGGAATTTGAAGTGGATGATGCGACAGAGTTGCATTCCAGGAGGATGTTAAAGGCCAATAATACCAATGAGATAGATTACAAATTCCTTGCATATCTTGACCCTCTATGTATCCTGTCTCCTGCAAAGACAGGACTAATGCGTCGCATGGCCGACAGGCTTCCCCGTCCCAATACTCCGATACTACCGGTTTCTGAAAAACTCAAGATCCAGACAGGTCTCAACATTCCTACCGAAGGTATTTTTCTGGGACATTTGAGTGTGGGGGGTGAACTTGTCAGGACACATGCTTCACCTCCAACAGTTGCCTACTATCTGCGCAATGATTATTCAATGGGGGATCCGCTAATGTTCCGTCATATGCTGGTGTGCGGAAGTACCGGTACGGGCAAAACTTTTCTTACAAAGAATATTCTGCGCCAATTCCTGGCATCGGATAACCAGTATCTTGTAAGGGGTGAACAGGGCAGAAAGAAAAACCCGTGTCTTGTGATAATGGATCCACAGGATGAATATTCCCAGTTGTTTGAGGATAATGCGGATATAGGATATTCCGATGAAGTAACCTTTGCAGAAGAGGACGTCTTGCATGGGGGCCATCAGGATACAAGAACATTCCTGGCAAGTGTGGACGGTCAGTCTTATCCGGGCAAATCCCGTGCACAACAAATGGAATTTACAATTCCTTTCGAACTTGTAAGGAATAATTCCTGGTTGATATCAGCAGCTGAATTGACTGAAAACCAGTATATAGGCCTTGAGCTGTTGATTGAGGATTATTTCAAGACTCCTGCAAATCATACCTATCAGGGATTTACAGGCTTCATTGCGGATGAAGGCACACGTTCTGTTTATGTTGATAGTGGGAAAATCCATGAATCCTCCTATGATGCTATTGTGCGTAAGGTCAAAAACCGCTCTTTCAGCAGGGTATTTGACCAGCCGGCAAAACCGATAACCGAAATACTTGATGAAGTTTTCAAGCCGGGCAGGGTTAGTGTTTTCCCGACTGAATATATAAACAATAGCCGTATCAGGGATCTCATTACTCTCACCTTGATGACAATTGTAGTGGATAATAAACTCAGCACATCAGGCAACGATTCTGTTAAGAAAACCCCTGTATTACTGGCTCTGGATGAAGCACACAGGTATCTTTCCGGTGCGATGTCGGCCCATTCAAGACGTATCGTTTCCAGATTCGCAGATGCAGCCAGGCAGGGGCGCAAAGAAACACTTGGACTTTTCCTGATTACCCAGGACCCACAGGATATCGATGACACGGTGCTCAAGCAGATAAATAGCCGGATTATTCTCAATCTCTCAAACGACAATGCCATAAATGCATTAAATGTTCCACTGGAATTTGAAAAAAGGATTCCTTATCTTCGCAAGGGGCAGATGATAATTCAGAGTCCGGATAACAGTGATATTGTGGAGGTAACCGGTCTGCATAAATGTGTGGTAAAACACGCCTGATCAGGCACGGGGGATAGTGGCCCAGAAAATACTTCCCTTTCTATCTTCCCTGTCTTCAACACCTGTCTGGCCGCCATGTAGCTCCATTATCTTTTTTACAATTGCAAGTCCAAGTCCGGTCCCTTTTATACTGACAGATGATCCTGCTCTTTCGAACCTCTCGAATATGAGTTCTTTTTTATCATCGGGTACTCCCTCACCCTCATCGATGAAAAGTATTTTCCACATATCATTGTCTTTAATTATATCTATGGTAATGTGACTTTTTTCAGGCCCGTATTTTATTGCATTTGAAAGCAGGTTGGAAAATGCTTCCTGGATTGATTTGTGGATGTTTGCAGGATATTCGCCGCTGACATTTATTTTCAGGTCAATCTCTTTTTCTTGAATTTCTTCTGCATATTCGTTTGCGACCTTTTTCAACATCATGGCAAGGTCTGCTTTTTCGAATTTGATGTCTGTGAGGGTATCAAGTTTTACGAAAACAGATGCATTTTCAATAAGTTCCAGTATTCTGTCTATGTTCCTGTTGATAGTAATGGCCATCTTCTTTTTTTCTGTATCCTCTTCCCTATCTACCAGCAACTGTGAGTAACCCTTAATTATTCCTGCAGGATTTTTCAGATCGTGACTTACGATATCACCGAATAGCTCTTTGACATGATAATTTTTTTCAAGAGTGTTGGTATATTGTTCGAATCTTTTTTCTGCATCCCTCCTCTCTGTTATATCTCTGATTATTGCCATGTCAGCTGGCCTGTTGTCGTAATCTATGTAAGATGCACTGATCTCTACAGGAACCCTTACTCCTTGTTTGCTGAGCATTTCTGTTTCATATCTTTCAGGGATGTCGGGGTCTTTTTTGAGCCTGCGATGATATCGTTCGCTGATCATATTGATGTTTTCAGGAGGAAAGATGTTTTTGAAATTCATTCCCTTAAGTTCTGCGGGTGTATATCCGATAATCTCTCTGAACTTAGGATTTGCAAATATTATGGCCTCGTCCTGAATTATTATTATCCCGTCATTACTTTTTTTGACCAGGGTGGAATACATATCCGTAGGATATTGTTTTGATTTGTCCATTTCTCCCACAATTACTCCCCATTTCTTTTAGCGATAAATTAGTTCCTAATAGTGCTATGTACTGTTTTTGTTTTATCTTTTTGCCGAAACGTATATATTCAGGTAATACCTATGAAGGGCCGCACAAATGGGCCGGTAGCTTAGTCAGGCAGAGCGATGGACTCTTAATCCATAGGCCGAGGGTTCAAATCCCTTCCGGCCCGCCTATTTTGTTATTCTTTACAATTTTTCAAATCATATTCAATATTTTTCTTTCTTCGATTCTGGATAAAAATAGGCTAAACAACAAAACCTATATACTACTTTCTTAATATTTATTGATAAGGAATGGGGTTCCGTGGGGTGATATTAAACCATCTATCTCATTCCCTGGTATAAATGGAGGATTTGAAAATATGTTATATATGGATGTTAGTACATGGGAACCTACTCTCAGTGACAAGGTAATTGAACACTTTAAGGAACTAAAACCACCTACAGGTATCAATATAATAAAACAGTGGGTTGACCTTACAGGAGGACGTTATTTCATCCTCTACGAATGTGATGATGCAGAAGCCTATGCGGCTTTCAACCTTCCATGGTCTGATATCTGCGAAATAGACAGTGTTCCTGTTATGGAATCAACTGATTTCATAAAACTAATGTCAAAGCAATAATTTATAAGGGAAGTTTCAATCTTCCCTTATAAGTTCTACTTCTTTTTTATCGTTGCCGATTTCTATCTCAACAATTCCTGGATTAAATGGGGTTGTATCATAAGTATAACTAATATTACCTTCAGGATCGGCTCGAATGACCTGTGAGGCTTTTACATCCATCTGGACCGTTTCTGTATTTTCCTGAGCATCCCCGCTTATGTTTATATTGAAGGTGCCAGAAGGCACATTTGTGTCTATATATGTGGCAACTGACTCTTCAGCATCCCTGTGTTGTCGGAAAGGCATCAACATTTTAACGGTAAATGTCATGTTCTTTACAGGCCTTGTTTGGACTTTAAATTCATTAGGCCCTTCTGGAATTTGCACTTTCCGGAAATCATGACTGTACCTGCCATCATGTACCTCAACTGCCAAATTGAACCTCACGATCATGTTTATGCGGGTGTCAGGCTTAGTATTGCCCTTTATTGTGATGTTTTCCCCGGGTTTGAGCCTCTTGTGTGATACATCCCACTCAATATCGGAGTCCTTTGTGTCTGGCTTTTTTTCTATAGGTTTAAATATAGAGCTTATTATTTTGTAAAACCCCAAAAATATGTTATATCCTGTTGTTGAAATAGAAAATCCCCCTTATTTTTATAAGAATAATTGAAAGGATGCCGATTTATTTTCTTAGGCCCGTTTTCAACGAGTCGTTTATATGTATTATCAGTTATTATCTTATATAAAATTCACAGGAGAGTGAGATTTATGCCCAAGGTTAGTGTGGATATCCCCCAGCAATTGCTGGATGATCTTAATTGTCACGTAGGGGAAGATAGGAAATTCGTGAGCCAGTCGGATGCTATTCGGACTGCAATACGTAAATTACTGGACAGGATGGATGATGTGGATACAAGGCATGGAAGAGTTAAAGAATAAGATTTGATTTTAAATATTCCATACATTCTGTACCATTTTCCAGATTTTTCATTTCTGTAATGAACAACCCTTCATAACCGTCAACCCTGTCAAATACTTTTTTCCAATCTATACAACCCTTGCCAAGAGGGAGGTGTTCATCTCGTTTTTCATGGTTGTCATGTATGTGGGAATGGACCATTACTTCTCTGCAGGAATCCAGAAACTCATCAAGCAGGCCCATTGTATTGGCATGGCCGATATCCAGTGTCATGCCTATATTATCCGAATCAACCTTTTCTATAATTTCCAGTATTTCAGCAGGATATTTTCCGAATATGTGGGGCATAGCTGGCATATTCTCCAGTGCGAGCATAATTCCTTCTTCCACTGCAATCGTGCTTATCTCTTTCAGGGATCCTATCGTATTATCCCAGGCTTTTTCGGGATATAATGCTCCTTCAGGGGAGAGATAACCAGGATGGATTACTGCGATTTCAGCAAGACCTGATGCCATGTGCAGGCAATGTCCCATCTGCCTTATAATTTCTTTATGTATACCGGGATTGAGGGTTGCAAGGTTTATGTCAGAAAATGGCATGTGTATTGTGAAGGTCAGGTTTGTTGTATCCTTTATCTGTTGTACCCTGTCAATGTTTTCAGCAGTAATTTTCTGCTTTCCTTCCTGCACAAGTTCGATTGCTGAAAATCCCATCTCTTCCAGTTCATAAGCCCATTCTAGAGGCATTTCCCCGCTTGCCCTTGCAGAAAACCCGATTGCCGGTGGCAACTTATTCACCTTCTCTTAATGGAGGCATTTCCTTTTCATAAACAGGTTTTCCTTCTTCTGTGGGAGGTGCTAACCAGTTAATTATATCTTCCAGTTCCCCTTCATTGCATTTAATTTCCACATGGATCGACCCGAGCTCTTCTTCTCCTGCAGGAAAACTGATGCGTCCCACAAAAGCAACCTGTTTATTGAGCATGAAACTTATTTTTTCTTCCGGGCTTTGTGTTCCTTTTTCGAGAACGGATCTTGCGGTATCGAGAATTTCTTCATCCCGCAGCAGGCGGTGGAATATTTGCAGGTCACGATGGTCGCAATCTATAACTGCGACATTATCATCTAAACGGGGTGTAAGACCACTAATTCTTGTAAGTGCCCCACAGACCTTTGAGGCATCCTCTGTTGGATTTACAGGAGCCCATAACTTAACACTGGCCATTTATCCTTTCCACCGTGTCTTTTACGTGTTGTCTGAATTCCTTGAGACTGGCGGTGTTGTCAATGGTTACATCGGCATTTTCCATTGCCTGTCCCATTCCCCATTTCATTTCCCTTTCGTCCCTTAGTTTCAAATCTTCGATTTTTTGCATATCATCGCTTCTGCATCTTTTACACACACGTTTAAACCGGTTTTCAAGAGGGCTGCTTATAGCTATTAATGAAAATTCATTTCCAAATTCTTTCTTGAAAGTTTCCACCTCTGCAATCCCGCGGACGCCATCTATCACAACAACATCGTTATCTTTCTGTTTGATTTTCGGGATACATCTCCTGGCAACGGCATCCATGCCTTCTTTATCCCTCAGGTCATTGGCTACCATTCCCGTGTTGCTGTCTGTTGGATCGAGCTGGCGGTGCTTGACCTCTTCCCGGATCACATCTCCCATATTGATTACGTTAAGTCCCATATTACGAATTACTTTTGAGGCTTCGGATTTCCCGGAGGCGGGCATTCCTACAAAGGCTATTATTTTCATGAGTTGCTTCTCCTTTCCTGCCCTATGATATGTTATTATTTATATATCGTTATCCCATAGAACATATCATGCAAATCGGAAAGATAAGGCTTGGAGGAAACCTTCTGCTTGCTCCAATGGCAGAGGTGACCAATCTTGCCTATCGGGTAATTTGCAGGCGCAGGGGTGCATCTTTTGCTTTTACCGAGATGATAAATTCCGAGGCGATACTGCATGACAATGCAAAATCACATCAGATGGCGTTAAGTTGTCCGGACGAGGGTATATTTGGTGTCCAGATATTTGGCAGTTCCCCGGTTTCTATGGCAAAAGCTGCCTGCCTAATTGAAAGTGAAACATCTCCCTCAATTATTGATATCAATGCGGGTTGCCCGTCCCCCAGGATCCGAAAAACGGGTGCAGGTTCAATGCTTATGGAAAACCCTGATGTGCTGGAAAATATTATACAGTGTGTAGTGGAATCAGTAACTGTGCCGGTTACTGTAAAGATACGAGTATTCAGGGATGTATCACAGACTGTAGAGCTCGCATCAAGGCTTGAAAATGCCGGTGTCTCAGCCGTAACAGTCCATGGAAGGACTGCCATGCAACAATATTCGGGGGTGGCGAATCATTTGTACGCTCGCAGGATTAAAGAAAAGTTATCAATTCCTGTTATTGCAAACGGGGATATCCGGGACGGTGCTTTTGCTGCCCGGGTACTTGAATATACAGGATGTGACGGTCTTATGATAGGGAGGGCAGCCATGGGGAATCCTGATATCTTCTCAAGGATAGCGGCATCCCTTGAAAGCGGCACGGAGTTTCCTCCTGCCGGTTGTGATCAGCGAAAAAGCAGTCTGGAGGAATATCTGAAACTACTGGAAACCTATGGATTGGACAAAAAAGTAAACCTGGCAGCACATTCTGCATGGTTTACCAGGGGTCTTGCAGGTTCCAGGGCTTTTCGCAAATCCATCCAGAACGTAAAGAGTAGTGAGGGCATTATATCCAGGATGGAAATGCTATGCAGGGAGACCTAATTGTTCTTTTGGGATTTTTAAAATAAATTTCTGTCATTTGTTATCACCGAAAAACTAAATAGGAATTAGCTATTCTACACAATTAAACATTGCATTTATTCCAATTACCATCCAACCGGTAATTGTTGATGCATGCGGGTTTGTATCCGCTATCTACAATTATATGTCCATTACGTTTGTTACGGAGAATACAGATGAAAGAAATAAGAGTACATGGTCGAGGCGGACAGGGTTCGGTTACAGCAGCCGAACTGCTAGCAGGAGCCGCTTTTGAGGATGGCCAGTTCAGTCAGGCATTCCCGGCCTTTGGTGTCGAAAGACGTGGAGCACCGGTTCAGGCTTTCACAAGGATCAGTGATGCCCCAATCAGGCTCAGGAGCCAGATTTATGAACCAGATTACATAATCGTTCAGGATCCCACGCTTCTTGAGGTAGTGGATGTTGCAAGTGGGGCAAAGGACGATGGTATTATAATTATTAATTCTGATTTTGCTCCGGAAGATTTTGATCTTGACACAAATGCCCGTATAATGACCGTGAATGCAACAAAAATCGCTCTTGATATCATTGGCAGGCCGATTGTAAATACTGTTCTTTTAGGAGCCTTTGCCGGTGCTACCGGAGAGGTCAGGGCCAGTTCAATTGTCAATGCCGTAAAGGAGCGTTTCTCAGGTAAGATCGGAGAGAAAAACGCAGAGGCTGTACAGAAAGCCTATGATTTGATGGCGGAGGAAAAATAATGAGCATATCACTTGGAGGAGTCTGTGAACCCGGTACCACGAGGGTAAACAAGACCGGTGGCTGGAGAACCTTCAGACCAGTCTTTGATTATGACAAATGTATTAAGTGCAAATTATGTGAACTGCTCTGTCCTGACATGGCGGTGTTTCCCAGGGATGACGGATTCTTTGAATTTGACTATGATTACTGCAAAGGTTGCGGAATCTGTGCCAATGAATGTCCCACAGAAGCCATCGATATGGTATTGGAGGAAAAATAAATGACTGTTATACGTACCCTTGATAAGGATAAAATGAGTGTGGCAGAGGGTTCATATGCCGTTGCACATGCGGTGAAAATATGCAGGCCAAATGTTATTTCCGCATATCCTATCACACCACAGACCCATATTGTTGAAGACCTTTCCCAGTTTATGGCCGATGGTGAGATTTCCAACTGTGAATATATAACAGTGGAATCCGAGTTTTCCGCCCTTTCGGCCCTTGTGGGATCCGCTGCAGCAGGTGCGAGGTGTTATTCGGCCACAACCTCCCAGGGTCTGGAACTGATGCACGAAGTTCTTTTCAACATGTCAGGGATGCGCCTGCCAGTTGTAATGACCATAGCAAACCGTGCGGTCAGTGCCCCTATCAACATCTGGAATGATCATCAGGATTCAATTTCCCAGCGTGATACCGGCTGGATCCAGATGTATGCCGAAGATCTACAGGAAAGTTCTGATATGACCGCCCAGGCTTACAAGGTAGCAGAAGATAAGGATGTAATGATGCCTGCAATGACCTGTATGGACGGCTTCATCCTGTCTCACGTCTACGAGCCCCTGGTCTTGCTGGAACAGGACCTTGTGGATGAATATCTGCCACCCTATGAACCGGAATATACCCTTGATCCCAAAAACCCGCTGACATTCGGTGCTTTTGCAGACCCTACTGCCTATACTGAATTCAGATATCTGCAGCAACAGGCAATGGATAATGCCCTGCCCAAGATAGAAGAAGCTGCCAATGAGTTCTATGAGATATTCGGCAGGTACTACGGTGGCCTGATAGATGAATACGAAACAGAAGATGCTGACATCATACTCATGGCGATGGGTTCACTTGTGGGAACCATCAGGGATGTCGTGGATAAACTCCGTGCAAAGGGAATCAAGGTCGGTTTGCTTAAAGTAAGGACTTTCAGGCCATTCCCGGCAGAAGCAATAAGGAATGCTATCAAGGGTGCCAGAGTCGTTGTCGCACTTGACAAGAATATCTCATTAGGACTCAATGAAGGAGCCCTGTTTACAGAAACCAAGGCAAGCCTGTATAATACTAAGATTGATGTCCCGATAGTGGGCCGTATGATCGGACACGGTGGTCGTGACATACCTGTAAAAACCATTGAGGATATCGTGGAGGAAGCCAAAGGCATTATCTCTTCGGGTATCAATACTGAGAGCAAATATGCTGATCTGAAGGAGGATTTGTTGTGAAATCATTGTTTACATCAGGACACCGGGGTTGCGCAGGTTGCTGTGATGCAATGGTGGCCAAGTTCACCCTTATGGCCGCAGGGGAAGACTGTATCGTTATATCTCCTACCGGCTGTCTGGAAGTTATGAGTACACCTTACCCTGAAACTTCCTGGGAGGTTCCCTGGATACATTCCCTTTTCGAGAATGCAGGTGCTGTGGCTTCCGGTGTGGAGGCTGCCCTTAAAGCAATGGGTAAGAAAGGCGACACCAAGGTAATCGCACTGGCAGGAGATGGTGCTACTCTTGATATAGGGATGAGATCCATTTCCGGTGCTTTTGAGAGGGGCCACGATATAACCTATGTATGTATGGATAACGAGGCATACATGAATACCGGAGTGCAGAGAAGTGGTGCTACACCCTTTGATGCGTCTACCACAACAAGCCCTGCCGGAAAGGTTTCCTATGGGAACCCCCTGCCTAAAAAGAACATGCCTGCAATAATGGCAGCTCATGGTTCTCCATACATTGCTACAACTTCCCTGGGTTATCCCAAGGATATGATCAAGAAGATCAAGAAAGCAACCGAGATTGAAGGCCCAACCTACATTCATGCCCATGCTCCCTGTACCACAGGATGGGGTTTTGACACTTCCAAAACTGTGGAAGTTGCAAAACTGGCAGTACAGACCGGCCTGTGGCCGCTGTATGAAATGGAGAATGGTGAAGTTACAAAGGTGCGCAAGATAGGCAAACAGAAAAAACCTGTAGAGGATTATCTTAAGATGCAGAAAAGGTTTAAACATCTTTTCAAAATGGAAGGCGGAGAGGAACAGCTCAAACTGATCCAGGCACTTGCAGATAAAAACATTGAAGATTTCGGGCTTGAATAAGCCTGAATCTTATTCTCTTTTTCTATGACACCAAGTAATCTTTCTAATTTCCCTCAAATATGGGAAATTCTTAAAAAGGAGTATCCTGATCCACAGCCTGCTCTTCATTTCAAAACCCCGCTGGAATTACTTGTAGCCACTATCCTATCTGCCCAGAGTACGGATGTGCAGATCAATAAAGTGACACATGAGTTGTTCAAGAAATACCGTTCGGTCTTTGATTATGCGGATGCGGACATCAGTGAACTGGAAAAGGATATCTATTCTACCGGGTTCTATCGCAACAAGGCCAAACATCTCCAACAGAGTGCCAAAGTTATCATCGAGGAGTTTGATGGTGAAGTTCCTTCTACGATGGAAGATCTGTTAAGACTTCCCGGCGTGGCTCGCAAAACTGCTAATATAGTGCTTGCAAGGGGTTTTGGTGTAAAAGCGGGAATTGCGGTGGACACCCATGTCAAACGTCTTGCTACAAGGCTGGGTTTTACTGAAAATAAAGATCCTGTCAAAATTGAAAAAGATCTGATGGAGCTTGCTGACAGGAATGAATGGGATGATTTTTCCCTGACCCTGATATTACATGGCAGGAATGTATGTTTTGCCCGCAAGCCCGCCTGTGAGAAATGTGTTGTAAATCACCTATGTCCATCGAGTTTGGTTTGATATCTCTTTATAGTTCATTTTATTTTGCTATCTGTAACAAAAAGAATGTGAATCTTTTTCCACAAACTATACAAATCTAAAAAACCTCTCTTTTTATTATGTTACGTATTGTTGTCCATGTGGACATGGACTATTTTTATGCTGCTGTCGAGGAGCGTGAAGACCCTTCCCTTAGAGGCAGGCCTGTAGTGGTCTGCATGTATTCGGGGAGAGGGGAGCACGGAGGCTCGGTAAGCACTTCCAATTATACAGCCCGCAAATATGGTATCAAATCCGGAATTCCTTGTTCCAGGGCCATTAAACTGAATCCGGATGCGGTTTTTCTTCCCGTAAGGAAAGAATTTTACACTGAAGTTTCTGACAGTATCATGGAAATACTGCGCTCGCATGCGGATAGTGATGAATCCTTTGAGCAGATCAGTATAGACGAGGCATTCATCGAAGTTACAGAAAATTGTAACGGTGACTTTGAATGTGCCCGGAAAATGGGTGAAGATATTAAGCAAACGATTCTCGAAAAAGAACAGCTAACATGTTCTGTGGGGATTGGGCCCAACAAACTCATTGCCAAAATGGCCTCCTCAGAAAATAAACCCGATGGGCTTACGGTAATTTCGAAAAATGATATCAGTTCATTCCTGAAGGACCGGTCCCCTTCCCAGCTCTGGGGTGTGGGGGATGTCACAGCCGGCAGCCTTGAACAGATGGATATAAATACAGTGGGGCAACTTGCTTCTTCGGATATTGTGTCTCTTATAGATGCTTTTGGTAAAAAGAAAGGCTCATGGCTCAAAAAGGCTGCACAGGGAATTGATGATTCTCCTGTCAGGCAACGGGAAGGTACTGAACAGATTGGCAGGATAGCCACTTTGCCGGAAAATTCATCGGATCACGATTTGATAATGCCTGTTCTGGATAACCTTGCCGATGATGTGATCAGAAAGACAATCGAAAGAGGCGTTTCTTTTCGTCAGGTTACACTGATCGTGATCACATCTGATTTCAAAACCCAAACTCGTAACCATACGCTCCAGAGAGCGGTTGCTGGAAAAGAAATTCTGAGGACAAATCTGGATAAATTGCTAACAAACTTCCTTGGGGAAAACAAATCGACCATTCGCCGAATTGGAGTTAGGGTTGCCGGGTTACAGGAAGTATCGTCTCAGACAACACTTGCTTCTTACTTTTGAGGCGATTACAACAGGGATTCGAATGATTTCGCGCCGTCCAGTTCTTCGGGACTTATGACATCGTTTTCCAGAATTTCATCCTTAATATTGATTGGAACATCTGCTCGCAGGGCAAGGGCGATGCAATCACTGGGTCTTGCATCGAATTCCATTTTAACACCGTTTTTGCTCAAAGTCAGACGGGCGTAAAATACTCCTTCTGCCTTTTCATCAATGAATACGCTTTCAACTTTGCCTTCCATTCTTGAGAGGATGGACATCAAAAGGTCATGGGTCATTGGGCGTGGTGTTGTCTCACTGTTTAATGCATTATTTATGGACAGGGCTTCCAGATGCCCTATATAAATCGGCATTATTTTTCCGGCCGCACCTTCCAGGATGACAGTTGGTGCTATTCCCTCTTCCATTTTCATGAGGTAAACTCCCTTTATATTTACCTGGCAGGTTTCGTCTTCCTCTGGCATGCCTTTATCATGAAATTCAATAATATTAATATCTTATCAATTGATTTTTATTTATGCAAATAATGCAGGGGGTTCAAGAGGCCCGGTGGTTTTTTGGACCCGAACCAATTTCCTCCCAGATACAATTTATGATCTGTAACAGGGTATTCTTCCCATATTTCAAGATGCAACATGGCAGGATTTTTTTCTTTTAGTGCCTGGATATATCGGGGTGATGTGCTATCTATAATCGCAGGGTTGAGTACCAGCCCGACTTCTCCAATCTGGTCATGTTTTTTGATCCATGTACCTTTCTGCGGAATGGTCATGGCCATTTCCCCGTATTTGTAATATGTTCCGGAATTCCCCCTAACTATTAGATGGTAGGTTTCATTCCAGTACTTTATCATTGAAGGGGAAGTCATGATTTCAATTTCTACAACTTCCCCTTCCTCTATGGCAAAAACCGGGGTTCCTTTTTTTGCATAAAGGTCAATGCCACAGTGGTGGCGGTCTTTTCTGTCTTCCCAGAAACAACCCCGTTCACCATCAGCAGGTATATGTACCGGTACTGGAAGGGGCCAGTTTTTTTCATTCCCTGTTTCCATAGCCTCCTCCTCCGGGAGTTTTAATTATGAATACATCTCCTTCTTCCACTTCTATTTCATCAGCTGCTGAAAGTTCAATAGTTTCCCCACTTTTCCTTTTTAAGGTGTTTTCCCCGGTGCTTGCATTTTTTCCGCCTGCCATTCCCTTTGGTGGATATTTCCTGTGGCTTGAAAGAATTGCTGCATTCATTTTTTTGAGAAAACGTACCTTTCTGAGTACACCGTTGCCTCCCTGGAATTGTCCCTTTCCTCCGCTACCACTCCTAATACTGAATTCCTCTATTCTCACAGGAAAGCGTAATTCCATGATTTCGGGGTCTGTAATCAGGGAATTAGTCATGTGTGTCTGAACTGCATCTTCTCCATCAAAACCATTGCCTGCTCCTGCCCCCCCACAGATTGTCTCATAATACTGGAATCTGTCATTGCCGAATGTGAAATTATTCATTGTTCCCTGGGAAGGTGCAAGTGTACCGAGGGCTCCGTAGAGGCAATCCACAATATATTGGGAAGTTTCGACATTCCCTGCCACAACAGCTGCAGGATATGAAGGATTAAGCATCGAATTTTCGGGAATAATTATCGTAATTGGCCTGAGACAGCCAGAGTTGAGCGGAATGTCATCCTGCACAAGTGTCCTGAATACATAAAGTACCGCAGCTTTGCATACTGCTGAGGGTGCATTGAAATTGCTTTCCGTTTGGGGTGAAGTGTGTGTAAAATCGATGATTGCTTTTGTGTTCTCCCTGTCAATTCTTACCCTTACTGCAATTTTACTGTCATCATCCAGTCTGTACTCAAAGTCTCCATTTTCTAAAACATCAATTACTCTTTCCACCGCCATTTCGGCATTATCCTGTACGTGTTGCATGTATGCAGTAATGGTTTTCAGGGAATATGTATCAACAAGTTTGCGGAGTTCTTCTATTCCTTTATGGTTGGCAGCAATCTGTGCTTTGAGATCTGCGATGTTCTGGTCGGGGTCTCGGGGGGGATATGTTGCCTGGTTGAAAAGTTCAAGCAATTTTTGTTCCCGGAATTTTCCTTGCTCTGTAAGTTTGAATTCTTCAATAAGGACTCCTTCTTCCTCGATCCTCTTGCTTAATGGTGGCATGGAACCCGGAGTTATCCCGCCGATATCCGCATGGTGGCCTCTGGATGCTACATAAAATTGTGGTTTTCCATTGCTAATAAGCGGGGATACTGCAGTTATATCAGGGAGATGGGTCCCTCCATGATAGGGGGAATTGAGAATGTAGGTGTCACCTTCGCTGAAATCATTTTCATGGTTGCAGATTACCTCTTTTACTGCGTCTTCCATTGATCCCAGGTGTACCGGGATGTGGGGTGCATTTGCAACAAGATTACCGCTGCTATCAAAGATTGCACAGGAGAAATCCAATCTCTCTTTTATATTCACCGAATGGGCTGCATTGCGTAATCTGTATCCCATTTGTTCGGCTACTGACATGAAACGATTATTGAATATCTCAAGCATGATGGGATCGACTTCAGTACCAATATCCGGTCTGGACTTCGTCACCTTTTTTTCCAGCAGCAAATGATTGTGTTCTGTTATGGAAGCCTGCCATTTACTTTCCAGTACAATGGTAGTTGTATTTTCCATGATTAGGGCAGGCCCTGTAATCCGATTGCCGGGTTTGAGGACATCTCTTGTGAACAAAGGTATCCTGTGCCATCTCCCTTCCATGTAAACTTCCTTTGAAGATGCAGGCTTCGGGTTTTTATCTGTTAATAAATGGGTGGTTTCTACAGGTGTCTGGTTCTTGCCAATAATTTCCACATAGGCAGAATCCACTACCAGTTTTCTATTTTCACTTACGAAACCAAAACGTTCGATGTGCAGGGTGTGAAACATTTTTGTCATTTCGTCTATTGGGCCACATGGCAAATCAAAAGTGGTTTCAGTACTTTCGTATTTCAGGCGTACCCTTTCCAAGGTTTCGATTTCAATATTCCTGTCACCTGTTGCAAGCATGCGTTCCATTCCTTTTTCAGAAAGGTTTTTTGTGATACCTGCCAGTTCCTTTTCAACTCCTTCCTCAAGGTACGTCTCCAGGGCCTTCTCCTCGATTACCCGTCTGTCTGCAAGTCCCATTCCGTACGCTGACAGTACTCCTGCAAAAGGATGGATCAGTATTTTTCCAATTCCCAGAGAATCAGCTACAAGGCCTGCATGTTGTGCTCCCGCACCTCCGAAACAACATAGGATATAATCTTCCAGGTGATACCCCCGTTTCACCGAAATATGCTTGATGGCATTAGCCATATTTTCCACTGCCACCTTCAGGAAACCTTCGGCGACTTCCTCCGGATTCATGCTTTTACCGGTTTGCAGCTTTATTTCTTCTGCAAGTTCACTGAATTTTTCCACAACAATTTCCCTGTCAAGGGGTAAATCCGCATTTTCACCGAAAATCCGGGGAAAATTCTGTGGGTTTATCTTGCCCAGCATTACGTTACAGTCAGTAACTGTAAGTGGACCTCCTTTCCTGTAGGAGGCGGGTCCGGGGTCGGCGCCCGCAGAATCGGGTCCTGCCTGGAACCTGCCATCTTCAAAGTGCAGGATTGATCCGCCGCCTGCAGCAACAGTATGTATGTTCAGCATGGGAGTGTGCAGATGTGTTCCTGAGATAGTTGATTCGAGGGTTCGTTCCATTTCTCCCCTGTAATGGGCTACATCGGTGGATGTTCCCCCCATATCAAAACTGATTACCCGGTCAAACCCTGCCATCCTGCAGACTTCTGCCGATCCTACAATGCCGCCGGCAGGACCCGAAAGAATACTGTCTTTGCCCCGAAAACTGTCTCCATTTACAAGTCCGCCGCTGGATTGCATGAAGAAAAGATCAGTAGAGTTTTTCTGGTCATTGAGTTTGTTGCGGACCAGATTAACATAATTTTCCAGCACAGGGGACAGGTATGCATCCACAACTGTTGTTTCTGCCCGGGCAACCAGTTTGCTTAAAGGGCTTGTGCGATGGGAGAGGGATATATTGGTATATCCTACATTATGTGCAATCTTTTCTATTTGCTCTTCGTGAGCAGGATAGCGAAACGAATGCATAAGAGCAACTGCGACAGAGCGGTAACCCTTATTGTAATATTCCATAAGTTTTTCTTTGATATCCTCACAGTCCAGAGGAGTTACTATTGTTCCGTCAGAGCTGTATCTTTGTCTGGCTTCAATAACTTCCTCATAGAGTACTTCGGGTTTTTTGATATCAAGTGCAAATATACAGGGGCGGTTCTGGTATCCGATTTTCAGGATGTCCCGGAATCCTTCCGTTATTACAAGTACTGTAGGCTCTCCCCTGCGCTCAAGCAGTGCATTCGTTCCTACAGTGGTCCCCATACGGATAGATGTAATTTTTTCTGCAGGAAGGGATTCATCTTTTCCGAGATTCAGGACCTGTCGGATCCCTTCTATGGCAGCATCTTCGTATTGTTCGGGATTGTCGGATAGGAGTTTGTGTGTCTGGAGTTTCCCGTCCGGTTTTAGGGCCACTATATCAGTGAAGGTACCTCCTCTGTCAATCCAGAAGTCCTAGGAATTTGAATTATTTTGCATGTTTTCACAGCGATTATCCTGCAAAATTGTTTATATCTGGCTTACAATATTATGTCAATGTCATTTTAGGAATTTGATTTGCAATTATTTCATTACATAAATTCCATTCAGGCTCTTGATTTTATCATGGTTCCCCTGACAATAGCGGGAAACCTGTTTATATGGTTGTTAATCGCTGCATTTCTATATATATTTAAAGGTAAATCTTATGCAGTCTATTACTTGTCACTTTTGTTAATAATATGGCTGGCTGTTTATGGGATGAAATCATTATTCATGTTTCCCAGGCCAGAAACTGGACGTATCCTTGTGGATGCAGCCGGCTATTCTTTTCCCAGCAGTCACACAGCACTGGCTTTTGGAACTGCCACGTTTTTGCATCCAGTTTCAGGCAAATCAAGTTATTTATTCTGGCTATTTGCCATAATGATGGGTATCAGCCGGATTACAGTAGGTGTACATTACCCTACGGATGTTATAGCAGGTGCAATAGCAGGCATTATTCTGGGTTATGCAGGTTTGCTTTTTTATCCTGCATTTGTAAGAAAAGTAAATAGGTTTAGAATTGATTAAGCCGGGTTTGCCTGCACTGGCATTTTTCCCCGGGAATCTCCAGAGGATATACTTCTGTCAGACATCCCATGCACAGGTCCTCTTTGTCAAGACCTATGGCTCTGACCAGTCCATCGATACTTAAGTATCCAAGGGAATCTGCGTTTATGGTATTACAAATATTCTCCACTTTGTTGTTTGCCGCAATTAATTCCTCACGGGTAGCCATATCAATTCCCATATAACAGGGGGCAATTATAGCAGGGCTCCCGATTCTTGCGTGTATTTCTCTGGCACCAGCGTCTTTTATCATTTTGATGATTTTCCGGGAAGTGGTTCCCCTTACAACACTGTCATCGATGAGTACTACCCTTTTTTCTTCTATGTTTTCTGCAATAGTGTTCATCTTGAGCCTGACAGCGGTTTCTCTCATTTCCTGGCCCGGAAGAATAAAGGTCCTGCCAATATAACGGTTTTTCATCAAACCTTCCTGATACTTGATGCCTGATTCCCTGGTATATCCGACAGCAGAAGTAATACCCGAATCAGGTACCGGAGAAATAATATCCGCTTCAACAGGATGTTCTTTTGCAAGTTCCCTGCCAATACGTTCCCTGACTTTGTAGACAAGCTGGCCATCGATTACAGAGTCAGGCCTTGCAAAATAGATATATTCAAAAACACAATGTGCTGCATGTGTGGTATTGTATACCTGATGACTTTCCACTTCACCATCTTTTAATACAACAACCTCGCCAGGTTTTACGTCCCTGATAAGTTTGCCGTTTAATGTATCAATGGCCACACTTTCGGATGCCACTACCAGTCCAAGGTCCGTTTTTCCTATACATAGAGGTTTGATCCCAAGCGGGTCCCTGGCGGCTATCAGGAGGTCATCGATCATTATGGCCAGGGAATATGACCCTTCAAGCCTGTTCATCACGTTCTTGATAGACTCTACAGGTCCGTGTTTTAGCAGTTCCTTGACCAGAAGGTGGGCAACGACTTCGGTGTCAGAATCGGTAATAAAAATCCTGCCTTCTGATTCCAGTTCGTCCCGCAGGTCACTGCCGTTCACCAGGTTGCCATTATGGGCAATAGCTACAGTACCACTTTTATAATTCACAATAAGGGGCTGGCAATTTTCTATTCGTGACTGACCCGTTGTGGAATAACGGACGTGGCCAATGCCTACATGACCTACAAGTTTTGCAATGTCTTCTCTTGCATAAACTTCCGGGACAAGGCCCATCCCTTTCAGCGAATGGGTTGACCCACCATTGTAAACAGTAATGCCAGTGGATTCCTGACCCCTGTGCTGTAGTGCATAGAGAGAATAGTAAATCTGAAGTGCGGCGGTTTTTGATTGGGATTTTGTATCATCCAGTAAAACCCCTACAACACCGCATTCTTCCTTCATTTGCACCTCAGCAAAAGAATAAGAGTAATCAGTATTTGCACTTGCGCTGCCACTTGTAACTTCTCATACGCGAGGTCTTACCAAATCCGCAGGATGTGCACTGTTTGGTGTGGATATTAAGAGATACGCTACCGCAACGTCTGCATTTAGCATGTGTACGTTTCTGCCTTTTTCCTCTTGAGGGAGTACCTTTTGACATTATTTATCACCTTGTAATATGGATAGTAGTAATCAGTATTCTGAAGGGTACCATTGATTGCCCTGATTATTCTTATAGGTTACGGAGATACATATACAACATTATCTCCACGGACAACAACGCTTCCAATCTTGCGGACGATTTCTCCTTCCTTGATCTCTTCAGCTTCATCCAGCACCAGGTTCATGTGAACGTCATATCCCTGAAGTGTTCCACGAAATTCTCTTGCACCTTTCAATCTTACGATTACGGCTGTGTTTAATGCGTTGTTCAGTATGTCCAGAGGTCTGTTTCCCATATTGAATTACCCCGTAGGTATAATATTTAAATCTAATTTACCCAAACGAATTTAATTGGGTGTTTGCATGTAATAATGTAAACCTCACATGTTGCAAATACTATATATAAAGTTATCGCAGATATTCTGCATCAGTCAAATAAATTATCATCAGGTGAAATTATATGAGCAATACAAAGGTAGCCCTTACGATAGCAGGTTCGGATTCCGGCGGAGGTGCCGGCATAGAAGCAGACATTCGTACCTTTTCGGCACTTGGGATGCATCCCACATGCGCCGTCACATGCATTACCTCCCAGAATACAATGGGTGTACAGGATTCAATGGAGGTGCCCTTGCCCCATATATCCTCTCAGATTGATGCGGTGTGTACGGATATGGATGTAAAATGGGCAAAAACAGGAATGCTTTCTTCTCCTGAAATTATCGCCACGGTTGCATCTGAGGTAAAGAAGCATCGTCTTAAACTTGTTGTGGATCCGGTAATGACTGCCGAGGCCGGAGGCACCTTGCTTGCAGAATCTGCGCTTAGTATCCTGAAAGAAAAATTGTTCCCTCTGGCTTTTGTTGTAACTCCCAACATATATGAGGCAAAAGCCCTGTCAGGAGTTACGATAAACACCTGGGAAGATGGGCAGAAAGCAGCTCGCAGGATAGCAAAACTCGGTGTGGATAATGTAATAATTACAGGAGGTCATTTTGATGCTTCGGATCTTGTCTATGAATCCCACAATGACACATTTACAACAATATCAAGTCGATTTGTTGAAGGGGGAACTCATGGCTCAGGGTGCACCTATTCGGCGGCTCTGCTTGTTTATCTCTCAAATGAATTGAGAGTGCCCGAGGCTGCAAGGTGTGCCAAAAGATTTGTAGAAAATGCCATTTCAAAAAGTACCGATGCTGGAATGGGTGTCTCGCCGGTAGATCCGCTTGCTTTTCTGCGTAATTCAGCTGCAAAACACCATACTTTTGTGAATACTACCGAGGCCCTGGATATCCTGCTTTCAGAAAAGGCTTTTTCAAAACTTATCCCCGAGGTAGGATGCAATATTGCCATGGCAACTCCTGAGGCGGAAACAATATCCGATGTAGCCGGTGTACACGGTCGTATAACCCGTTCAAAAGGCAGGCCTGTGGCATCAGGATGTGTTGGGTTTGGTGCCAGTAAACATGTTGGAAGTGTGGTACTTGCTGCTATACATTCCAATCCTGAAATCAGGGCATGCCTGAATGTTAAGTACAGCAAGGCGGTACTTGCTGCCTGCAGCCAGATGGGCCTTGGAATTGCTTCTTTTGAACGCAAAGACGAGCCTTCCGATGTGAGTACAATGGATTGGGGAACGGCTTATGCAATAGAAAAATACGGCAAGGTCCCGGAAGTCATATATGATGAAGGCGATTTTGGAAAAGAACCTATGATAAGGCTGCTTGGCAAGAATGCGACAGATGTTGTGGAGATGGCCCTGCGGATTGTCGAACGAATTAATTGATCGGTTTTGGGTATAGGTATAAGTAAATACAGACTTATACCTTATACTGGTAATTTCCATTATTAATGGAGGAATATTGTATCGCAGTTGGGGTCGATGATTTTTATTCAACGATTGTAATAGTTATATTGACATTGCTGGTAGTCCTTCTGTTCCAGTATCTTTTTAAGAAATCTTTGATTTTCAAAGGTGACAACTTCATAAGGAATCTTTTCTTTACCCTTATTACATTCCTGGGCATGATGTTGGTTATATTTTCCCTGCCGATATCCAGTGATTCAAAACAGATCATAGTAAGTGCGATAGGTATTATTGTTGGTGCTACTGTAGCTCTTTCTTCTACCACCTTTGTTTCAAATGGAATGTCTGGTATAATGGTTCGGCTCATTAAGCCATTCAATGTGGGTGATTATATCAGAAGTGGTGAAATCTTTGGCAGGGTGACTGACAAAACTATACTCTATACACGAATTCAGTCAGAAGATCGTGACCTGATCATCGTACCAAATTTGAAACTAATGTCCAATCCTCTGATTACCATACGCTCTTCGGGAACCATAATCTCTACTAATGTTTCACTGGGTTATGATGTATGCCGGCAGGATATTGAAACAGCTTTACTCGAGGCGGCTGGTCAGGCAGGCCTGGAGGATCCTTTCGTACATGTTCTTGAGCTGGGGGACTTCTCTGTCACCTACAAAGTGGGTGGTCTGCTGAAAGAGACTAAAGCTTTGCTAACTGACCGTTCTAATTTTAAGAAGGAAGTGCTGGATTCGCTTCATAAAATGGATATTGAAATTGTATCTCCTACATTCATGAACCAGAGGGTCATGAAGAATGGCAAACGATTCATTCCTCCTCTGCGGGAAAATAAGGAGGATGAGGAGGAATATCGGCCTGACAGGAACTACATTCCCGAGGTATCCACCGAAGAAATCATTTTTGATAAGGCTATAGAGGCTGAAATGCTGGAAAAAGCTCGTAATACCCTGGAATATTTTGATAATAAAAAGGCAAAAGTGGAAAAACAAATTTCCTGCCTTCCTGAAAAATCTGCCAAAATCCAGCAGAATAATTGGTCTTCTATACAGGATCGCTTGAAAAACATAGAGCAGATTGTTGAGGCACTGGAAAAAGCTCCGGAACCGGGAGAAATGGAATCATCGCCCGAAGGTCTGCTTCACTCCAAGGTGCTTGAACACCTCAGTTCCATCATGGACAGCATTCTTGAGGATTATAACCAAATGGTGGAAATAATGGAATCTGGCTCCTGTGAGATTGAGGACAAAAAATCTGATGGGTTATCAGATAGTGAAGAATCTGTCAGTGAAAACGATGTTAATTAACTGACTTATTTAGGATCACTTTTAAATACCAGATTGCTATAGTGGCCAGATATGGACGTTGTATCATTCTTTATTTACTCTTTTGTTAGCATCTTCGTTATCGTGAGTCCGATCGGAGTAGTCGTGACGTTCATCTCACTAACAAGCAGCATGACCCAGGAAGAAAAAAACAGTATAGCAACCCGTGCAACCCTTCTTGCCTGTGCTATATGCATTTTCTTTGCACTTACCGGTCACAGCATCCTCAATGTTTTCGGGATTAGTGTAGATTCGCTGAGGGTGGCTGGTGGAATATTGTTGTTCAAGGTAGCTTTTGATATGCTGCTCTCAAAAGTATCCGGGGAAAGTGTAACGGAAGAGGAAATTCATGAATCCCTCAGCCG
The DNA here is from genome assembly GCF_001889405.1 of Methanohalophilus halophilus. Taxonomy (NCBI): domain Archaea; kingdom Methanobacteriati; phylum Methanobacteriota; class Methanomicrobia; order Methanosarcinales; family Methanosarcinaceae; genus Methanohalophilus; species Methanohalophilus halophilus. Next base: position 338,750 of record NZ_CP017921.1, on the reverse strand, counting down.
TGATGATGTCTGGATATTCCCCATAGCCCTTCCTTTGATGACAGGGCCTGCCACAATCACAACCGTAGTCGTGCTTTCGGGTACATCCCCTTTAATTTCTCATAAACTGGTGGTATTGCTGGCAATCCTGCTGACATTCGGTATATGCTTTGTGACTCTATATTATTCCCGGCGTCTCTATAAATTAATAGGATACACCGGAGCACATGTTATCACCAGGCTTCTCGGTCTTTTCCTTGCAGCTCTTGCGGTGGATTTTGTAACTCATGGTGTGTGGAATATATATAGTAACCTTGCAGGATTCACCTGACCGACATTACATCACAGCCGGCATTATGGATTACTCTTTCTGCTACACGTCCCAGCCGGAATGTCCCGTCTGAGCCCATGCCTAATGTGCCCATAACAATCAGATCTACGTTCTTATCGGAGGCAAAATCAAGGATTTCATTTGCCGGTTTGCCTTCGATGTGTACTTTTTCGACATCGACGCCCTTATTTTTCCCGAGATCCTCGACGTAGGAAAGAATATTTTCTGCTTTTTCCTCGAGATGCTTCTTGCGTTCTATTTTCCAGTTTTCGTCGGCAATCTTTGCAAATTCACGCCACTGGGCCGGAGATATATGTTCGGGAAGCGACACCTGCATTGCCGTTTTCCAATCCCTGTGTATTGCTTCCCTGGTCATGCCTACAGGATTCATTTCCATTACATAGAGTGCATAGACCTTTGAACCACATGCACTTGCTAAATCTATTCCCGATTGCACTGCTTTTCGTGCATTTTCGGAACCGTCGGTAGTTATTAATATAGTATTATATACCATTGGTACTCCCCCATAGAAACAAGGGGAGTACTCCAATAAATAAATAGCGAAATCAGCGCAATATTACGGCCATTACATCGCTGACCTCAAGGACATCCACTGTTCTGCCTGCAGACGTTACTTCTTTTATTATTTCCACACTTTCAGGTTCCAGACTTATTTTTTCTCCATCAACTTCAATATCAATGGATCCAGATTCCTTCATCTGTGCAACCCTGGATGCATCCATTTTTTTCAGGGTAGCGATGATACTGCCAGCCTGTTTGCGGAATTTTGGTCCGATAATTCCCATGTTGGGTTTAACATCCACGGGTACATGTTCAAATTCGGGTATTCCTTCTATAACTTCCACTGCAGAATTTGTAGCTCCCTCAAGGTCTGTAACATCATCCATTACAGAATAGATCTCGATCTTCTTGAGAGGGGCATTCAGGGCCATCCCTGAATCGGATTTATACCTGCGGATACTGCTTGCGAGGTCTTTTATTATTTCACCCTGCTTCTCATAAGTTTCATCGATCATTTCCCTGTGTGCAGAAGGCCAGTTTGTTTGGTGAACACTGTCTGTAGAAATATGGGAATAAACTTCCTCTGCAAAGAAAGGTGCAAAGGGTGCAAGCATGCGGGTCAGGGTTTCCAGGGTTGTGTAGAGGGTATAACGGGCTGCTTTCTTTGAAGTTTCCTCCTCTCCATAAAGTCTGGCTTTGACAAGTTCGATATAGTTGTCCGCAAGGGTTTCCCAGGCAAATCCTCGTATGGATTTGTAGGCTTCGTCGAACTGGTAGTTATCCATATTCTCGGTTACTGAAATTATCAGCCTGTTGAGTTTGCTGAGCAACCAGCGATCTACTGTGCCTAGGCTGGATATGGCAACTTCAGGGATGTCGGGTAGTACTTCTTCCAGATGGGACATTGAAAAGCGGAAGATGCTCCACATTTTGTTAAAGTATCTGGATCCTGATACCACGTCTTTCCATCTAAACATTACATCAGAACCCGTAGAACCTCCGATTGCAGCCCACTGGCGGAACGCATCAGAGCTGTACTGGTCGACGACCTCTTCCGGAGAAATGATGTTGCCCCGGGATTTGCTCATCTTGTGTCCGTCTTCTCCGAGTACCATACCATTTATCATGATAGATTCCCACGGTTTGGAATCCTGAAGAGCTTTGGCACGGAGTATGCTGTAAAATGCCCACGTGCGGATAATGTCGTGGCCCTGGGGTCGCAGCTGTGCAGGTGATCTCATTTCATGATCTGTAAGCCAACCTGTAACATGCAGGGCTGTCAGGGATGAGTCCATCCAGGTATCCAGTACATCTTCTTCAGCTTCAAAATCAATCGAACCACATTCACAGGGTATTGGAGGTTTTGTCTGTGTGGGGTCAAGAGGCAACCACTCCTCTTCTGCAATCAGGGATTTCCCACATTGTTTGCAGTACCACACCGGTATAGGGGTGGCAAAAATACGCTGTCTGGATATGCACCAATCCCATTCCATGGTGTTTGTCCAGTTTTCCAGGCGTATCTTCATGTAGTCAGGGATCCAGTTGATCTCATTTGCTGTTTCAAGGATTTTATCATTTTCAATTTTGACAAACCATTGCCTTTCAGAAAGAATCTCTATCGGTGTGTTGCAACGCCAGCACATTCCCACATTCTGGTCAAGGCTGTCCTGATCGTACAGGTAACCCTGGTCTTTGAGATCCCGAACGATTGCTTCCTTGCATTCTGAAGATTTCATTCCTTCATATTTGCCGGCAATACCTGTCATAAAGCCATTACGATCAATAGCCTTACGCAGGGGTAGGTTGTGCTCGATCCACCAGCGTACATCCTGTTTGTCACCGAAGGTACATATCATTACCACGCCTGTACCGAATTCTGGATCGACCTCTTTGTCTGCTATTACAGGCACTTCATGGTCAAATAAAGGTACTTTTACATTTTCACCAATATTTTCTTTATACCTTTCATCATCGGGGTTGATTGCCACAGCAACACAGGCAGCCAACAATTCAGGTCTTGTGGTAGCGATCCTGACTTTATCAAAGTTCAGATAATTCAGTTTTGTGTCCCTTGCTTCATATTCGACTTCCGCAAAGGCAATAGCTGTTTCACAGCGCGGGCACCAGTTTACGGGATGGTCGGCCTGATAGATACGTCCCTGTTTTTGCATCTGGACAAAGGAGCGCTGTGTTTTTACGAAGTATTCGGGTTTCATCGTGATGAATTCGTTACTCCAATCCACCGAAAAACCCAACATGCGCATTGTCTGGCGCATTTTCTCTATATTTCCGATTGTAAGCTCTTCACAGAGCTCCCTGAATTCAGCTCTTGGAACCTGATTTTTAGTAATGCCATGTATCTCTTCTACCTTCACTTCAGTGGGAAGGCCATGACAGTCCCATCCCTGTGGGAACATAACATTGAATCCCTGCATGCGTTTATATCGTGCAACAAAATCGATGTAACACCAGTTAAGGGAATTTCCGATATGGAAATTCCCTGTAGGATAGGGAGGAGGGGTATCTATTATATACTGGGGTTTATTCTCATCTTCCCAATCAAAATGGTACATTGACATGTCCCAGGCATTCTGCCATCTTTTTTCCACTTCTTGGGGGTTATATTCTTTAGGGATCGTCATCAGGACACTCCGATAATTATGATGAATAAGTTTGATATTCAGTACCGGATGGCATAATATATGTATATCCGGCAAATCTCGAACAACATCTTGTCTAATCTTATATTAAAGGTTTGCTTATGTCCAACAATGGCTTCTATAGAATAGCCTGACCACAGAGTATGATTTGGTGAACTCAATTTAAGTTATATAATGAGTGAAACAAAGGTGCCTGCTATGATTATTGCCACAATTGAGGCGGATAAAAAAAGACCGGAGTAAAATATAAGATCCCTGTCATGTTCCTGTACTCCGTACATCAGGCCAAAAATGGTTATAAATATCCCGCCAACAGCTATAGCTATCAGATCACGGTATGCCGTGTATAGAAAAAGAATTGCAATGATGTAGAGTACTGCTATAAGATAGGGGTTGTGATATAATGATTTTTCTTTTTTCATCCTGTCACCTGGGTACTTTTATCGGTTATAACCTGCAATGGGGTGCCGGTTACCAGATCTTTTATAATTAAAGTTCTTGATGGTTGTAATTATAATATTCCAGGTCACAAAACCCGGCAAAAAGGTAGTTGAGTAAATTATTCACTTTCTTCTGGGGGTTTCCAGCCAAAACGTTTCATAACCATTTTTATACGGGCATTAACTTCTCTTTTGTCAAAGGGTTTTGAAATATAATCATCAATACCCAGTTCCATTCCCTTTAGTTTGTCATCTACTTTTGTTTTGGCTGTAATCATGATAATCGCAATGTCTCTTGTGTCCCTTTCCTTTTTCAGGGTCTCAACGACCTCATAACCGTCCATATCCGGCATCATTATGTCCAGTAATATAAGGTCCGGGAATTCTTCTCTTGCAATTTTGATGGCATCTTTCCCGTTATATGCAACTAAAAAATCGTAGGGTTCATCTTTCAGGGACAATTTCAAAAGATCGGGAATATCGGGTTCATCATCTACAATAAGTATTTTTAGTCTTTCTTTTTTGATCTTTTTCTGGATGTAGTATAGATTTATTTTTCCCTTTTCGACTACGTATTTCACATCAAGACTTTTCAGTCCCATTTCAACATGCATCTCTCCGGTATCCGAGGCATCTATTACAACATCGAAAAAGGATACCAAAGTTCCTTCTTTTTCACCAGCAGAACCTTTGTTGAGCATTGACACAGCGCTTCCTTCATGCTGGTGGACATTTGACATAACGTATTTCAGGAAATTTTCAACAACCTGGAGATTATCCTTTGAAAGGGTATTCATGTCATCAATGACCATTGTTGATCCGGGCATTTCAGAAAATAGTTTTGAGGTATGTGACCCGATTTTCATATAATCGGTCTGGGAAGAATAGTAAAGGGTATTTTCTTTTTTCTCTTTTGAAGGGTCTTCGATATCTATAAACCATATTCTATCCAGATAGTCTTCAATCCCCATCCCATAATCCCTAAAATTATCTATTACCTTGTCTCTTGAGTTTTTCAGACAGAGCCATATTATATTCTTTTGATCATCATTTTCCAGTATGGACTGAATATAAAAGTAGATTAACCTTTCACTGGATATACTTGCAGGAGCCAGAAAAACAGTGGTTTTGTCGGCAAGTCCTTCACGAAAAGTATCCATAATCTCTGCGGTATCTTCGCCGGACATTTCCCTCTACTCCTCCTGATATCTCTATTTGGTGTATTAGAATATTAATGTTTGGGACTTCTGTTCACATTACAATTAGTCCCAAACGTTTTTGATTAATCCCCGAGTTGCTCTTCTAACATCCGGCGACCCAATGCAAGACCTTCATCAATCCTTGAACTATCCTGGCCTCCACCACGTGCCATTGAAGGTTTACCTCCTCCGCCTCCGCCGGTTAGACTTGCTATTTCACGTACGATGTTTCCTACGTTAACCCCTTTTGAAACTGCACTGTCACCGGCAGCAGATGCGATTTTGACACCTTCATGATCACTTATGAGTAATGCAACAATATCGTCACTTGAAGCAAGTTCTCCTGCAATTCGGGTAAGTTCATCGGCATCTGCACCATCGATTCTTGAATTTATAAGGCGAATCTCCTTTATCAGTTCAGCATTTTCAACTAATTGGTTTACATGGGATTCTGCCAGTTCTTTCTTGAGTCGGGTGTTTTCTTTCTTAAATTCTTTCCATTCAGTGAAGAAACGTTCAATGGTTGACGGTAGTTGCTCGGTAGATACCCTCAATGTTTCTGCAGAACTTCTGAGAAGCTTATCCCTTTCCTGGAAAGCTACAACAGCAGATTCGCCTGCTGCATATTCAATACGTTCTACTCCATCCTGTATCCGTTCTGTCTTCAGAATCTTGATGGGGCCGACCTGTCCGGTAAAGGTGCAGTGGGTCCCTGCACAGGCTTCAATATCGCTTCCTACATGCAATACACGAATGCGATCGCCTGGTGGTACTCCGCCCTGGTAAAGGCTAAAACCATATCTTTTTTCGGCGGTACTGCGATCCATCCATTCGCTTATTACTCGCTTGTTCTCCATTACCATCTGGTTTGCAATCATCTCAATCTCATTGATTTCCTCAGGAACAATTCTTTTGTAATGGGAAATATCAAGTCTGGCGCGGTCGGTGAATTTCTGTGCACCTGCCTGCCATATATGTTCTCCCAGCACCTGCCGGGCTGCATCGTTTATTATATGGGTTGCAGTATGATTTCTTGCATGGGCCATGCGACGCTTTTCATCCACTTTACCCGTTACCATATCTCCTTTTCGAATATGGAGTTCATCTTCGATCCTTTCTATGGTATGGATGACCACGCCGTCAAATATCTGGACATCGATCACTTTGAGTAAGGCATCATCTACCATGAATGTGCCATGGTCTGGTGGTTGTCCCCCTCCTTCCGGATAGAGAAGCGTGCTGTCAAGCACTATATTATTGTCAAAAACATCAAGAACAACAGCTTCGAATTCCATTCTGTTTGGTTCATCGTAGAAAAGCCGTTTTGTAGGGGGGAGTTTCTTGAGACGATCTGCATAGGGGATTTCTTTTTCCTCTTCCTGCACGGATTTGCTGTGACGCTCAGCGACAAGGGAGTAAAAATTATCGGGTAGTTCGACTTCCACTCCAACTTCAGAAGCAGCTTCTTTGGATATTTCAGCCGGTATGCCATGACTGTCATACATATCTATAACAGTGTCAAGAGGCATTTTTTCTCCCTTTTTCTTGTAGTGCTTTGCAGATTTTTGTATGAGTTTCTTCCCACGCTGCAGGGTTTCCTGGAATTTCTTTTCTTCGTTATCCAGTATGTCGTTTATTACATCAAATCTGTCGGCGAACTCAGGATATTCAGGGAGATGGTTGATATGCATCTGTATAATGTCTGATAACGGGATTTTGATACCAAGGTCCTGCATCATCTTCATTGTGCGCCTGATCACAAGTCTTGCAAGATATCCGGCTTTGACATTTGAAGGTATTATTCCGTCACCCAGCATAAATGTTATACAACGGGCGTGGTCTGCAATTGCATATGCCGTTTCCACGGGCTCCATTATGGTGCCAAGTTTGTCAGCAGTAATTCCTATGTTTGAAGCTACCTGTTTGCGCAATTCCAGCAGGTTTGCTTTTTCACTTACGTCCATCAGGCCTGCAAGCCGGGCGTTCTGGGATAAAATGTTTGCATAGTCTTTGTCTTCCAGCCGATGCTCCACTCCTGCCAGTTCCATAAGTTCCCCAACAACTTCCGGGAATATAGCATCGTATACAGTAGGGGTTCCCTGGGATGCCCATACCAACCTTTCCAATCCGTAGCCTGTGTCCACTATGTAGTTATCCATTTTCCTGTAAGTATCACCTTTAATCACAATATCTCCGTCTTTGGATTGCTGGAGATTCATAAACACAAGGGTTGCCACTTCCAGGCCACCTATGAGAACTTCAACACAGGCACCGGCGTTTCCGCCACCTGCCCAGGGTTCTTCTTTATAGGTTACAGCAAAGGGGTCTACTCCAAGCTCGTTGAGCAGGCCGTCACAGAGCTGTACTGTCTGGTCTTTCCAGTAGATCTCATTATCCTTTTTGTTGAATGCGTGATGTGCCATCATCTCAAAGGTAGTCAGATGGCGGCCACTTCTTCCTACTGCATCCAGGTCAGAAAGACGAATGCATGGTTGTGATATGGTGAGTGGGTTTGCAGGTGGGGCAACCTGTCCGGAAGTTACAAAGGGCTGGAAATCTGCTATGGAGGCGATAGTAAGATAGATATCATTTCTCCAGCGTGCTATCACAGGGTATCTTTCAATACGTGTGTGTCCATTTTTCTCAAAGTAACTAAGATAAAACTCCCTCATCTGTGCAAGATTAAATTTTTTCTTGAAGACGGGGTTGCCGATGAATGAATATGGGTCACAGGGTGCATCTCCGCATGTATCCCTGTCTCTGTCACGGGTCCAGAAATAACTGCCACACTTTTGGCACTGTTTTCTGATAAAACCGTTTTCGTAGAAGAAATTTATATCGTATTCCTCTTCAAGCATAATAATCCCAAATTGAATAGTTAATTGTAACAATAGAGCCTTAGATTCTTATGCCTAATGCCCCCATGTTTAAAAATATTTCTCATATATACACCTTCTCAATCAGTTATTATTTTATATTTATATTTATTGTATTATATTTTTTGAACACAAGCATCCATTAATAAGCTCATTTATGAGCAATTTGTGTACATTTAGATTATATGAATGTCCATAAGTAGTTCTTTTTATTGAGGAGATGATATTAATGCAGACTATTAATTACATGTCAATGGTTTTCAGGGGTGCAGTAGAAGATTATGAAAAAACCGGTGTTCATCCTTCGGTATTCCTTGATTCAAATGGCGAACTCCAAATATATCTCTGTGATCCAGTTGCAGCGGAAGAAGAATTTGAAACTACTTATGGAATGGGTGACTATGAAGTTAACGGAGCCCAGTTTGTGAGTGACATTTCCGAAAATGAGAATATTCACGAAGTGAATTATGCAAAGTTAGTAACTCCCTTCTCTATGGATGATTGAACTCCTTCTTACTTTCCTTTCCTCCTTTTTATACGAAACAGTAAAGATATAATCAAAACTCTTTTGTAATTTGTCTCTGTGCCAGTGTCTTATAGATAGGAGGCAACATGCAGATAAAGGCAAGTCCCGGCTTTCAGGTAAATCCTCATGTTTTTTATGTATCGGCAGTTCTGGTATTATTTTTTGTGTCTTTGGGAGTCTTTTTTACAGAAAGCTTATCTGAAATTTTTGGAACGTTACAGAATATAATTGTGGTCAATTTTGGCTGGTTCTACATTCTCTCAGTTGCTTTTTTCCTTCTATTTGTTATCTGGCTATATTTCAGCCCCTATGGTTCTGTCAGGCTGGGCAAAGATTCGGATAGGCCGGTTTATAAGGACACCACCTGGTTTGCAATGCTTTTCAGTGCGGGTATGGGCATAGGGCTGCTTTTCTATAGTGTTGCAGAACCGATTCTTCATCTCGCTTCTCCGAGGGATGCTGCACCGGGTACAATTGAGTCGGCAGTTGAAGCGATGAATCTCACTTTTTTCCACTGGGGGCTTCATGCCTGGGCAATATATATTGTGGTAGGGCTTTCTCTTGCATATTTTTCCTACAGGCATGATATGCCGTTGACCATTCGCTCTACAATGTATCCATTGTTTGGTGACAGGATATATGGAATACGTGGAAACATTGTGGAAGTGCTGGCCATCTTTGGCACATTGTTTGGTGTTGCCACTTCACTGGGTCTGGGTGTGATGCAGATTAATGCAGGAATGGATTATCTTGGCCTGATGTCGGTGTCTATAAATAACCAGATATTGCTGATTGTATTCATAACTCTTGCAGCCACTACTTCTGTGATGTCGGGTCTGAACAGGGGAATACGTATATTGAGTCAGGTTAATATCCTGCTGGGTCTTACCCTTGTGATATTCGTCTTTATCGTAGGCCCCTCTGTTTTTCTTTTGAGTTCATATGTACAAAGTATTGGTTATTATTTGCAAAATATTGTTTATCTTACATTCCAGACTGATGCGTTCACTGGCCTGGAATGGCAGAAAATGTGGACCATGTTCTACTGGGGTTGGTGGATCTCCTGGTCACCCTTTGTTGGCATGTTCATTGCACGTATATCCCGGGGGCGTACAATCAGGGAATTTATCAGGGGAGTACTGCTTGCTCCTGCGATTGTAACTTTCATCTGGATTATCGTCTTTGGTAACACGGCAATTCATATGGAAATATTTGGCAATGGTGGTATTGTGAATGTTGTCCAGACAAGTATTCCGACTGCCCTTTATGTCCTGTTGGATAAATTACCCGGTTCATTGCTGACTTCCGCTCTTGCAACCATTGTAGTAATGACTTTCTTTGTCACATCTTCTGATTCGGGTTCTCTTGTGATTTCCATCCTTTCATCTGGAGGAGATCCCAAACCGGCAATCCCCCTGAGGCTATTCTGGTCCCTGCTTCAGGGTGCTGTTGCAGCTGTTCTCCTGTTGACCGGGGGGCTTGTGGGATTGCAGACAGCTGCCCTTACTACGGCTCTGCCTTTCTGTGTTGTTTTAATTCTGATGTGTTACAGCATATCCAAGGGATTAAAAGCTGAGTCTGATGGTTATAAGGTCATAGATACGAAAAAAAAACCGCCGGAAAATACATCAAATAATAAAGCTAAACAACTGGTAGGAGAACTTTTCAAAGGTGGGTCCAAATGAACAGGTGGGAACAAAAATTGCGGGATATTTTCCAGACGGAAAAGAAAAATTCCGGGGAAAAGACTACGCAGGAAATGAATGTCAGGTTTGCAGAACTCAATATGAGGGATTTTTTCAGACATGTGGTATTTCCTGCCTATGACGACCTGAAAAAGGAAATTGAAAAATATGGCAGAACTGTTGAGGTTAATGTGGATGACACCGGAATGAATTCTGCCTCTCTAACTGTTTATGTTTCCTCTGGCACAAAACCCCATGAACAGGTTGAGGAGTTCTATTTTGAGATACGGGGGAGGGCCTACCAAAGGGGCGGCTTTGCTTTTCCGCAACATGCAGATGAAGAGCAGCCACGTATCCGTAAGGTGGAAATATTACTTCGCAACGGTACTGTCGATGAATATGATATAGAGGATCTGACACGGGAAAATATCATCGAATGCTTTGTCGCTGAATATTCCAAGTGGATCAATTACTGATTTATCCAATTCATTACCTTTAAAACCCTTAAGGTTAATCTGGCTTTTCATGTCGAAAAAAATTCTGCTTACCAACGATGATGGTGTTTATTCAGCTGGTATACGTGCCGCTTACAAAAGTGTGGATTCACTGGGCGATGTGACGATTGCTGCACCGGCTTTCCAGCAAAGCGGTGTAGGGCGGTCAATTTCTATTTTTGAGCCTCTGCGGATGAATCGTACAAAGATAAATGGTGTGGAGGCTCATGCAATAGGAGGCACTCCCACTGATTCGGTGATATTGGGGATATTTTCGGTTATGAAGGAAAAACCCGACCTGATTTTATCAGGATTCAATATCGGGGAAAATATCAGTACGGATACCGCCACTACCTCAGGAACCGTGGGTGCAGCTCTGGAAGGTGCAAGTTATGGTATCCCGGCAATTGCTGTTTCTATTCAGGTCATAGAACAGGGACTTAAATTCGATGATTTACGGGACTATGAACACGATTTTGAGGTTGGTATCAAGGTAGTAAACCGGATTGCAAAAAAAGTTCTGGAACATGGACTGCCTGAAAACGTGGATGTTTTGAATGTGAACCTGCCGCATGATGTGGAAGAAGATACCGAGATTGAGATCACCCGTCTTGCAAGGAAGTTTTTCAATATGGAAGTGGAGGAGCGTCATGATCCCAGGGGCAGGCCATATTACTGGCTGGCAGGTGACCTTATGCCACAGGGTGAAGAAGGTACCGATGTGCATGTAGTTACCCAGAAAGGGCACATATCTATAACACCTCTCAGTCTGGATTCAACTTCCCGCGTGGATAACTCGGAAATAGAAAAATTACTTTGATTATTTTTTGATATGGATGTCGATCTCTTCCCATGTCGGGTCGACACCATGCAGACTTTCTGCAGAAGCAGCTGCAGTCTTTCCCAGGAATTTCTGAACAAAATCGTTTATTTCTATATTTTTACCATCAACACTGAGTTCGACTTTCATTTTTGACACTTCCCTTTTGTGCATATAGAATGGATTCCAATATTTATTTTTCTTTGTATCCTTCTCTTTCTGTATTAGAGATTCTAATTTGAACCTGATGGCCGGGAGTTGATTTAATATTTATGTTTCAATTCTTCTTCATGCAGAATCTTTTTAACAAATCACCATGTTTTTTCATCTGAATACATGGATTTCCTCAAGAAACTCTTTGGTAAGGGCAAGGATGAGCCTGAAGAATTACATCTGGAATTTGAAAATCTCCGTGAATGGAGTAAAACCAGATATGAAAGGGAAGTTAACGCTGCAAAACCCCTTATAAGCGATCTTTATTCCGTAATTGGCAATAAACTTGAGCAGCTCAGGGTCGACAAAAAGGCCTTTCTGGCTGCCACGCCGATTGAATCAGCTGATAAGAAAATGGGTAAGATCGGAGATTCAAACCGGGATGTTATTGTTGATAACCTGGAAATACTTGATGAGAAAATCACGGTCCCACATGATAACTCTATAGAGGGGGCTTATACCTTCTATACTGAAGCGGTTTCCCATATGGATACTTTTCTGGACAATACCCGAAAAAGCATGCTTTATGCAAAAAAACTCTATCCAACTGAATATAACAAAATAAGCGGCGATCTTGCACACCTGAACCATGCTTTAAGTGATTTATTTTCGACAATTGAGGGCCCCCGGCATAAACTGGGTATGATCAGCAATATATTTGCAGATATTGAAGCTATCCATAATCTGGAATCTGAAATAATGGAGTGTCGGGATAATATCCAGGAATTGGAGAATAAGTATACCTCCCTGGATGAAATTTTGCAGGGTGCAAAATCAGATCTTGAAGAGTTGGTTAACGGTTCTGAATATCCGCGGGCAGAAGCAATTAACAGTGAAATTGACGACGTAAGGCAACAGGCCCAGGATGTAGAAGCTGATATCAAAAGGATGTTCACCCCATTGTCCAAGGCCTTATCCAGAATGAAAAAACAGGATGAAAACGGAATTCATACCCTGTCGCCACAAGTGCGCAATATACTTGATACTGTCATGCAAGATCCTGTCTCGGCACTGGATAACAACCTGGATCCGCTCTATGATGAGTTGATTTTGAGACTTCAAAGTGATTCACTTGGTCTGAAGGATAAAAAGAAAGATAAAACTCTTGAACAGGTGCATTCAATAAAAACCTCTTCTTCTCTCAAATCCTTATATGAGGATAAAAAGAAATACGATAACAGGCTCAGGCAGTTAAGGGATCAATTGGACCAGATGGATGTGTATCGCCAGAAAACCTCCATGGAAAAGGATATTTCAAAAAAGCAAGAGGCCCTGTTTTCCACAGAGGATAAATTGGAAGATGAAACAGAACGCCTGCAATCCCTGGAAGAGCAGCTGGTAAATACAAAATCGAAGTTGAGTTCACATGTGAATGATGCATTTGAGGAGGATATCGAGATAAATTTCAGGTAATAATTTACCTGTTACCCTTCAGTTACGTTTCCTCTGTAATAAGGCACCCTTTTTTTCACAACTGCCTCCAGCAATCGTGGAATATCTTCTGCATTTGAGCCTTTTGTATCCACAAGATTATCATTAACCAACAGGCATGGTTTGAGTTTCCCGTTGGCTGTCACACGCAGCCGGTTGCAATTGGCACAGAATTCAGTATTGTCGATGGGTCTTACTACTTCAACTTCAGCACCGCCGATGATGTACTTTTTGCGGCGGTGCATTTTACGTACCCGGACTTCATCGGCCCTTTCTTCAAGTTGTTTTTCAATTCCTTCCACGTCAACCTGATATTTTACAACATCCTGGAAATCCATTAGCTGTATGAGTTGTAGTATGATGTTGCCTTTGTGCTTACGGACAAATTCAAGCATCTGGTCGATTTTGTCTTCATTGATCCCTTTGAGCATTACCATGTTCAGTTTTACAGGAGTAAGGCCAACCTCGATTGCTTTTTCTATTCCCCTGAGCACTTTATATACATCACCCGGATTTGCTGCAGTAATCAAACTGTAGTTTTTGTCATCAACACTATCCAAACTTACATTTATCCGGTCCAGTCCTGCTTCCTTGAGACTCTGGGCCCTTTCTTCCAGCAGTATACCGTTGGTAGTTGCAGATACATCCTTTAAGGGGGGCAGGCTTTTCAGTATATCCTCGAAATCCCTGCGGACAAGTGGCTCTCCGCCGGAGAATTTCACCCTGTCCACTCCATACAGGCTGGCTGCCTTGATGATATCAGATATTTTCTGGGCTGACATTTCATCTGCCACTTTCATATTCCCTTCATTGTGGCAATAAATACAATTGAGATTACACCTGTCAGTAATCGATATTCTGAGGCTTTTTATAGTGCGTCCGTAGGAATCTGTGAGCTGTTTTCCGGGAATCATGCTATATCGGGAATTGGTGTTTAATTTGGGATGGTGAAGGGGGTATATAAACTTAAGTTTATCCGGTAACAGTGAAGCTTACTGCCCCATATTTTAAATATCAAATCAACCCAACTTGTGCCATGAAAAAATCAATAGTTATTGCAGGCACACACAGTGGAGTCGGTAAAACAACCGTTTCCATGGGTATCATGGCGGCCCTGACCCGTCGGGGAATGCACGTCCAGCCCTATAAGGTGGGGCCGGATTACATCGATCCCACTCATCATACAGCAATTTGCGGGAGGCCTTCAAGGAACCTTGATACGTTCATGATGGGTGAAGAAGGTGTCAGGCAGAGTTTTCATTGCAGTTATAATGATGCGGATATAGGGGTCGTTGAAGGTGTCATGGGGCTTTTTGACGGAATGAATTCCTCTGATCTTGCAAGTTCGGCTCATGTGGCCAAATCCCTGGGTGCTCCTGTGATTCTTGTAGTCAATGTGCACGGCATGTCCAGAAGTGCTGCGGCCCTCATCAAAGGCTATTCTGAATTTGACAGTGATGTACATATTGATGGTGTGGTTCTTAACCGCGTGGGAAGTCCCAGACATGCTCAAATGATCAGGGATGCCCTGGGAGATGTGCCGGTAGTTGGTGCCCTGCCTCGTAACCAGGACCTGACCGTCCCTTCCCGTCATCTTGGTTTGCACATGGCTGATGAACGGGATTATGATCTGGAAAAACTGGGTAACTTCATTGAAGAGAACATTGATCTGGATAGTGTGCTATCCCTGGCAAACGAACCTCTCCCGGCTGCACCTGGGAAATGCGTTGCCAGCAGGGAGGCTGATGTGACAATAGGTGTGGCAATGGACAGTGCTTTCTGTTTCTACTATCAGGACATGCTGGACTCTTTTCGCAGGTCAGGGGCTGAAATTAAATTCTTCAGTCCGCTTGAAGGTGAAATTCCTGATGTGGATGGTATGTATTTCGGAGGTGGCTATCCTGAGCTCCACATAGCAGAACTTGAAAAGTCACAGACCACTCACAAACTAAAGGACCTTTCAGCAGACGGGATGCCAATCTATGGTGAATGTGGCGGTCTGCAATATCTCTGTACTTCCTATGAAATAGAGGACAGGGTCTATAAACTGGCTGACCTTTTCCCCGCTGAAACCGTCATGACGAAAAAATTGCAGGCACTGGGCTACACCAAAGGGCACGCCGATTCCCCCATATTCAGGGGAGAAGTACGTGGCCATGAATTCCATTACTCTGTAACAGATTGTGCGTCTGACAGCCGTCTGGCTTACACTATGGAGCGGGGCAAAGGAATTGTTGATGGTATGGATGGTATCTATGAACACAATTCGGTGGCAAGTTATATGCATGCTCATCCGGGCTCATTTCCGGTGGATGATTTCGTGGAAAGCTGTCGCAAGTACAAACAACGCTGATCTCAGGTCTCATCCATGCTGGCGCTTCTGTAGCCTTTGAGGTCCAGGCAGACATGGGTGATACCTGTTGTTTTCAGGTGCCTGACCAGTTCATCTTTTTTCAGGACAGCCGTTGGGATTTGTTCTGCGGGGACCTCTATACGTGCAAGGTTTCCTTCATCATGCAACCTCATACGGCATTGTAAAAATCCCATTCTGTGCAGAATGTCTTCTCCCTGTTCGATTTTTCTGAGTTTCCCGCTGTCCAGCATTTCGCCATAGGGTATACGTGAGGCCAGACAGGCAGAAGAAGGCAGCCCCCAGAAATCATATTTTTCCTGTCTGGCAATTTGTCTGATATCCGCTTTACTGATGCCTGCAGAGATGAATGGATGAAATATCCCTTCTTCCCTGCAAGCAGCAAGCCCAGGTCGCAATGTCTGTGTATCCGAGACGTTGGTTCCGTCGGCAATAATTGCAAACCCAAGGGAAGAGGCATATTCTTTTGCAGTTTTTATGATCTGTTTTTTGCAATGATAACATCTATCCTTTGGATTTTTACGTATGTCACGGATTTCCAGGGGATTGAAGTTCAGTACGTGAAGTTCCAAATTATTTTCATCTGCAATTTTTCTGGCATTATCAACTGCACTCCCGGGGATAAGGGGTGAATCCAGAAGGATGCAGATGTGATCTTTTCCCAGCACTTTCCTGCTTACAACTGCAAGCAGGCTGCTGTCCACGCCGCCGGAAAAAAGAATTGCCATGGGGCCGGTGTCTTTTATGATATCTTCCAGTTTCCTTAACTTATTATCAGGCATATTTTTCTTAAAGATGGCCGCATTCAGGACAGTCTGGCCTGCGACAGATTCTCATTTTCTCCAGTGTCCCATTTTTACCGTCCCACATAACAATGTGTCCGGTATGCAATCCTTCCTCACCAAGGAGGTACTTTATGACCTCGTTTGCCTGCATGGTTCCCACAACACCCGCAGTGCAACCGATGATTGGAAATACTTCTTTCGGGGGTTTTTCAGGGATCAGGCATTCGATGCAGGGTGTTTTTCCCGGAATGACTGTGGTGAGTTGCCCGTGGAACCCGTGAACGGCACCGTGGACCAGGGGTACTGATTGCCGGATTGCGGCCCTGTTGAGCAACATTCGTGTTTCATAGTTATCCAGTGCATCTACGATTATATCTGCTCCCTGTATCAATTCATCTACGTTTTCAGCATTGATTTCTGTATTGAAAGCTTCCAGCCTGATATTAGGATTGAGTTCTGCAAGTTTTTCTTCAGCAGACTGACTTTTGGCTTTTCCTATATCCCGGTGCCAGTGCAGTATCTGTCGGTTGAGGTTGCTCAGTTCAACGGTATCCTTATCGATAAGCCGGATATGGCCGATACCGGCAACGGCCAGGTAATGCAAAACAGGGGAACCTAACCCTCCGCAGCCGGCCACAAGTACGGTTGCTCCTTTAAGCTTTTCCTGCCCGTCTTCCCCGATCATCATGACCTGCCGGCCGTACAGTTCCTTATCCGCAGCAGTCAGCATCCGGCTTTTCCTCCAGGGGCTCCAGGCCCTGTTTTTCCCTGTAGTCATTGATTGCCTTGTGGATGCCTTCTTCCGCAAGCACCGAGCAGTGCATTTTCACCGGAGGCAGGCCGTTGAGGGCTTCTGCCACTGCCTTGTTTGTGATCTTCCAGGCTTCCTCCAGCGTTTTGCCCTTGATCAGATCGGTTGCCATGCTACTGGAAGCAATGGCGGCACCGCACCCGAAGGTCATAAACTTTGCATCCGTTATCACATCATTCTCAATGCGCAGGTATATCCGCATGATATCCCCGCACTGGGGATTGCCTACCTCTCCGACTCCGTCGGGATTTTCCATCTCGCCTACGTTGTGGGGATTCATGAAATGTTCCATTACTTTTTCACTGTACATCATTAATATCATTCCCTCAGTTCCTTTGGTGTCATAGGTGACATCGCCCTGAGCCTCTTGATAATTGGCTCCAGCGTTTGCAACAGGTAATCCACGTCCTCTTCCGTATTTTCCTTGCCCAGGGTCAGGCGTAGGGACCCATGTGCGATCTCATGGGGGAATCCGCAGGCAATGAGCACATGAGATGGTTCAAGGGAAGCCGAGGTACAGGCACTTCCCGTAGAGGCTGCAATAGAGAAAGAATTCAGCATCAACAGGATCGATTCACCTTCTATGTACTCAAATATCACATTTGCATTGTTCGGCAAGCGTTTTTCCGGATGTCCTGCAAGGTGGGTGGCCGGGATCTGCAGAAGGCCTTCTAACAAGCGTGTTCTCAGGTTTTTCATGTGAGTAGCATGTTCTTCTAGTTGAGATGTTGCCTGTTCGATAGCTGCGCCCAGTCCCACGATACCGGGTACGTTTTCTGTGCCTGCCCTTTTTTTCTTTTCCTGGGCACCCCCATGACTATAGCTGTCGATCCGGGTACCTTTTTTGATATACAGGGCACCTACTCCCTTTGGTCCGTAGAACTTATGGGAGGAGAGGGAGAGTAAATCCACATTCAGGCCTTCCACATCCAAGGGTATCTGGCCGATCCCCTGCACGGCATCCGTATGGAAATATATGCCCTTCTCCCGTGCAATCCTGCCGATCTCCGAAATTGGCTGAATTGTGCCGATCTCGTTGTTTGCCAGCATTACAGATATAAGGATTGTGTCTTCTCTGATGGCTTTTTTTACATCCTCTATTCTGACCTGCCCGAATTTGTCTACTGGAAGATAGGTAACCTCAAAACCCTGCTTTTCCAGCCACTGGCATGTATGCAGTACAGCATGGTGTTCAATGGCGGAGGTAATTATGTGGTTGCTTTTTTTCCTGTTGGCAAAGGCAACACCCTTGATGGCCCAGTTGTCGGATTCAGTCCCGCCACTTGTGAAATATATCTCATTGATTTCTGCATTGATGGCATCGGCTACCTGCTTTCGGGCGCGGTCTATTGCATCCCTGGACACATGTGCAATATTGTAAGGTGAAGAGGGATTGGCAAATTTTTCGGTGAAATATGGCAACATCTTCTCCAGCACCTCGGTATCAGTAAACGTTGTGGCTGCATGGTCCAGATAGACGGTCTTGCTTGTACTGTCCATATTGTTTTTCATTGTGACCTCCTTTATTTATTGTGAGATCTTATCGTTCTTCAATTCTTAATATGTTTGTGTCACAATTGTGAATATATTGTTTTTTTAATGCCTTTTAAGTTTTTGCACGTATATTCGATGGAAGGTATCAACTACCATTCACAATAGTGATATACTTGTAGATCAGTATCTATAGAAAATGAAGCGTGAGAATATGAAAACTGAAACTCCGTGTCAGGTTGTGGTATGGGATGTTCTGCCTGCTATCAGGGCTGCCCTTGCAAAAGAATTGGTGGATAACGGTGTAACCCAACAGGAAGTGGCTAAGCTTTTCGGGATGGCTCCTTCAGCGGTTTCCCAGTATCTTACTAAAAAAAGAGGTTACAGGATAGAATTTGATGACGAAATAAAAGCTTCCATAGCCAATCTAGCGGTCGATATCCAGAATGGGACGGTTGATGATCTCTCTCACAGGTTCTGTGACATTTGCCGCCAGCTCAGGTCGGATGATGCCTGTCCCGCCGATAAGTAATGGTTCTACTTTTTCTTTTTACTTTCCCATCCACAAACTATATCTATAAGGAAGCACAATTCACAATTGTTAATTCACTATTGTGAAATGCAGGTGATAGATGCCTGCCACCACCAACCACCACAAAAAACGTGATGAAGGCGACAGATGTCTTCATCAACTATTCATAGGTTCTTATCGGGAAAAGCAATGATGTGGATTAATATATGATGCGTACCGGCCGGGTGGCAGAGCGGTTATGCAACCGACTGCAGATCGGTGTAGGTGAGTTCGATTCTCACCCCGGCCTTTAGGAGGAAGAAAATGAAAGGCGCCAAAGACCATTTGATAGAGAAGACCTTTGAGGCCCTTTTTGAGCTGGAGGATATGCGGGAGATTATTCGTCGATCCCTTCCCAACGGTATGTCTGCCGGAGAAGAGGATGCATTCATGAAATCTACTGCTAACCTTAAATCGGTGATTGAGGACCTCGAAAAAGGCACTTCTGAAAAACAGGCCAATTTTCCCCAAATAGTTGACCGTATAGGATTGAGGTACAGGGAAGAGGGAAATATAAACATCCAGCCTATCCAGGCTGCAGGCAGGCTTACACCTGAGGCCCGGAAGGCTCTCATATCCTACGGGGATGGATATTCTACCTGTGACTCATGCCGCAAGCCTTTTCGTCTAGACAAAATTAGTCGCCCTCCAATTGCTGATTTCCACGAAGAACTGGCAAGCTTTGTGAATATGGATACCGCCAGGGTGGTTCCCGGAGCCAGAAGAGGTTTCCAGGCAGTTACATCGTCTCTTGTGGGAAAAGATGATTCGGTAATCGTTTCATCCCTGGCTCACTACACGGAATTCCTGGCAGTTGAAGCTGCAGGAGGCAAGGTCAGGGAAATACCACTGGATGGTGAAAACAAGGTAGATGTTAACTCAATGGCTGAAAAGATAGAGGATGTTATCGGAGAAGATGGGAAAAATCCCTCGCTGATGATGATAGACCACTATGATTACCAGTATGCAAATGAGCATGATATCAAATCCATCGCCAGTATTGCACATGATTATGACATACCGGTGCTCTATAACGGTGCATACACTGTGGGTGTTATGCCCGTCGATGGCAAGAAACTGGGTGCAGATTTTGTAGTCGGTTCCGGTCACAAAAGTATGGCTTCTCCCGCCCCTTCTGGAATACTGGCCACCACTGATGAATATTCGGACCTGGTTTTTCGCACAACCCGGATGAAAGGAGATGTCACGGGACGCAAATTTGGCATCAAGGAAGTGGAGATGATGGGATGTACTCTTATGGGAGGTACCTTGCTTGCCATGATGGCCTCATTCCCACATGTGAAAAAACGTACACAGAAATGGGATGAGCAAGTCCGCAATTCCAACCGTTTCATGGAAGAGTTCTTGAAAATAGAAGGCAATAAGGTGATTTCTGAGTACCCGCGAAGACACACACTGACCAAAGTGGATACAACACAGACCTTCGATAAAGTGGCAAAGGAGCACAAACGCCGTGGATTCTTCCTGAGTGATGAACTTTCACAACTAGGGGTTGTAGGGATGTTCCCGGGCGCCACCAGGGCATGGAAACTTAACACCTATGGTCTCAGCAGGGAAAAGATAGACTATCTTTCAGATGCATTTAAGGAAATAGCAGTAAAATATAACCTTAATGTCAATTGAGGTATAAACAATGAGCAGATCAAATAATTATAATCCGGAAACCCTTTCCATACATGCAGGACAGGAACCGGATCCAACTACGGGTTCAAGGGCCGTTCCCATCTACCAGACCACGGCCTATGTTTTTGACGATACAGAACATGCGGCAAATCTTTTTGCCCTGAAGGAATTTGGCAATATTTACACCCGCCTGATGAATCCTACCACCGATGTCTTTGAAAAAAGGATGGCTGCTATTGAAGGTGGTACTGGTTCCCTGGCTGTTTCTTCGGGAATGTCTGCCATCTCCCTTGCCCTGCTGACAATTACCCGACTGGGTGATGAGATTGTGGCTGCCGATAACCTTTATGGTGGGACATACCAGTTATTCAATCACACCTTTCCAAAATTGGGACGGAACACAACCTTTGTGGACTCCACTAACCCGGAAGCTTTCAGGCAGGCTATAAATGAGAATACACGGGCTGTGTATATCGAATCTATAGGAAATCCCAAACTCGATGTCCCAGATTTCGAAGCAATTGCAGACATTGCCCATGCGGCAGGTGTACCGCTGGTAGTGGACAATACAGTGGGTGTCGGACTTGTAAAACCCATTGAACACGGTGCTGATATCGTTGTCCTGTCCGCCACCAAGTATGTTTGTGGCCACGGTACTTCGCTGGGAGGTGTCATCATCGATTCAGGTAATTTCGACTGGGGTAGCGGAAAATTCCCTGAGTTCACAGAACCCGATCCGAGTTACCACGGCCTTGTATACTGGGATGCGTTCAAGGACGTTCCTGGAATGGGTAACATTGCTTTTGTCCTGAAGGCCCGGGTCCAGTGGTTAAGGGATTTGGGAGCGGCAGTAAGTCCTTTTAATTCGTTCCTTTTCCTGCAAG
The DNA here is from genome assembly GCF_001889405.1 of Methanohalophilus halophilus. Lineage (NCBI taxonomy): Archaea > Methanobacteriati > Methanobacteriota > Methanomicrobia > Methanosarcinales > Methanosarcinaceae > Methanohalophilus > Methanohalophilus halophilus. The sequence goes on along the minus strand of NZ_CP017921.1, from coordinate 317,017 downwards.
GACTGGAGACCCTTTTCTTGCGTGTGAAAAAACATTCTGAAAATGCATTTGAGATCGCCCGTTTCCTAAAAGACCATCCGAAAGTTGCATGGGTGAATTATCCGGGATTTGAAGACCATATCAGCCATAATAGGGCTCAAAAGTATCTCGATGGAGGGTTTGGCCCGATAGTTGGATTTGGTATTAAGGGAGGGCTTGAAGCCGGTAAACAATTCATTGAAAATCTTGAGCTGTTTTCCCATCTTGCCAATATCGGGGATGCAAAGAGCCTTGTTGTCCACCCCGCTTCCACTACTCATCAGCAGCTTACCCCCGAGGAACAGGCAAGTACCAGTGTTACGCCCGATTACATCCGTTTATCCATTGGTATTGAGAATGCAAAAGACCTGATCACAGATCTTGACCAGGCCTTGAACGAGGTGAATGTATGACCGAGAGGTCCGTAGGTTATGTGGAAACAAAATATCATCATCTAAAAGAACCCTTCAGGCTTGTGAATGGTGATGAAATGGCAGAGGTTTCCATAGCTTATGAGACCTATGGCAAACTGAATTCTGACAAATCCAATGTAATTCTTATATGTCATGCCCTCACTGGGGATGCCCATGCTGCCGGCTGGCATGAAGGCGATAAAAAACCGGGCTGGTGGGATATTGTAATTGGGCCCGGGAAAGCTTTTGATACCAATAAGTATTTTGTAATCTGCTCTAACGTCCTGGGGGGGTGTAAGGGCACCACAGGTCCGGCCTCCACCAATCCCCAATCCGGTTTGCCTTATGGTTTGTCTTTTCCCCGTATTACTATTGAAGATATGGTGAACCTGCAACACACATTACTTAACAATCTTGGTATTTCCGGCCTTTATGCAATAGCAGGAGGTTCCATGGGCGGTATGCAGGTTCTGCAATGGGCAGTATCCTATCCAGGCTTCATGAAAAGGGCCATTGTGCTTGCATCCACAGCAATCTCCTCGCCCCAGCAGATTGCCTTTAATGAGGTTGCAAGACAGGCAATAATACGGGATCCTTATTGGAATGATGGGGATTATTATGGGAGAGAATTACCCAGACAGGGTCTTTCCCTTGCACGCATGATCGGACACATCACTTACCTGAGCGATGATTCCATGCATGATAAGTTTGGAAGGGATATCAGGGAAAACGAAATGTTCCAGGTGGAGAGTTATCTACACCATCAGGGTGATACTTTTACCAGCCGTTTTGACCCTAATTCCTATCTTTATCTTACCGGTGCAGTTGACAATTTTGATTTAAGCAATGGGTTTTCCCTCTCAAAAAGTTTCAGCAATATAGAATCAGAATTTATGGTTATTTCTGTATCTTCGGATTGGCTTTATCCTTCCTACCAGTCCGAGGAAATAGTCCAGGCGCTGGGCTCCAACGATATAAGTGTGCAGTATCGTAAACTCATTTCACATTTTGGTCATGATGCCTTTTTGTTGGAAAAGGGGCAATTAAATTATCTTTTATCCACTTTCCTGGGCCATCTCACTGTGGGAGATGTCATGTCGGAGAACGTATCGACTCTCCATGAAGGGTGTACGCTGGAAGAGGCGGCACAATTAATGATTTTGAAAAATGCAACACATATTCCGATTCTGGCAGCAAGTGGCCGTATTACGGGTATAGTGACTTCCTGGGATATCACAAGGGCTGTTGCCAACAATATAACTTCCATCGAAAAAATACTGTCACGGGATATTTTGACATCCCATCCCGATGAAAACCTTTCCAGTGCAGCTCTTATAATGGAAGACCATGCAATCTCGGCTCTTCCTGTGGTTGATGACAGAGGTTGTCTTGTAGGTATTCTTTCCAGTGATACTATCAGTGCAATGGTGGGAAGGGGTGCAAAGTGAGACGAGTGATATGATTTATGCCAGTTACTCTGTCTCTTTCTTTTCTTTTGTATTTGCAGGCTTTTTAAATTTATTTTTATACCACATTTTCCTGCGGTAATAGTTCAGGGGATGGTTGATTCTCTTGCAAAGCTCATCAGCTCCATGGCAATTGCCGTAAGTCTTCATGGTGCTGCATGAGGGAGGAGTATATTTTGTACCTGAGGAACCAGCAATATGTTCAATCTGGTATCTTGTTTTTTCTTCATCAAAATCCGGGGATACATTGAACATGTTGATTATATCATCCACTGTCATGCCAATACCTGTCAAAAAGGAAGTCATTGCAAAACGCATTGAATGAGCAAGGTTTACCCCTGTACGAACATTATTGATGGCATAATTGATGCAGGGAGGAAACAGTTTACTGTCTACTTCTCCGATCTGTCCACTTTCAATATCACCTTTCTTTTGCTGGAGTAGTTCCTTCAATCTTGACAGTGCACCTGAGCAATCTGTGCAGGTCTTCTCGGGAACTTTGAGGGGAAGGCTGTCATGAATACTTTTTTTGATTGCTTCCTGCAGCAATCGGGCAAAATCTTTTCTTTCAACAAAAACTTTGCCATGTACCATTCTCTGGTTTATCAGTTTCCACTCAATTGCTTTGAGGGTTGTGGAATATTTCAAAAAATCCGCAAAGTGTAGATGGAAGCCTCTTTCATGCTGTTTGGCATGGATTCCGAATTCTTCTCCTATTTCCCTGAGAAAAAAATCTTCTCTCTCTAACAGCAGGGAATATGCAGCTTCGGCTTCAGCGTGAGAATATTTTCGGTTAAGGTAGGGATCGTTCAGGCAGGATACGAGTATCCTTGCATAAGGGTAGGAAAGAAGTTCTGTGAGTACCCGTCCCTCATCTGTATTTGTGAGGGAGGGTTTACTGATGCCCGAGGTCAGAGACTGGATTAATCTTTCCTCACCCCTGAGTCTGGCTGATTGGAACGCTCTTGAATTTATAAGGCGATCCAGATCAAAATCCAGTTCTCCGACATATTGCGAAGCGGCGGATGTAAAGGGGTACAGCGCAAGTTCTGCCCTTTCCATAATTTACTCAGACTCTATTCTGGGGGCCAGCAGGTATCCGACCTTACCCCTTCCACCTGCAATTTCAAAATTTATCTTGATAGGGAAATCATTTCCTATCTGGAGGGTTACCTCATTGGATTTGGAGGCAGGTTTAACGATGTCTGAAAGATAATCCAGGGAAAACAATGATCGTGCAGGTCCCGGTGTGATGCTTATCAGTTCATCACGGGGCATTTCCTGACGCATACGATCTGTGTCGCCTTCTGCTTCCAGGAAGAAGGTTTCTCCTTCAACTCCCATTGACATATGGTCACTTATTTTTTCGGCTGCTTTAACGGTCCTGCTGAATCCTTTACCGTTCACAACGATCTCTGCAGGCAGTTCGAGCTGTGGGATCCTGGGTTCTGCACGGATTGTAGACGGGTCAAGCAATGTAAGTGTATATGATATTCCGCCAATGCTTATGGAGAGTTTCCTGGAATCCTCTTCCAGCTTCATCTTCACTTTGTCCGTTTTTTCTGCGACACCCAATATGTCCAGTACTCTTGTAAGGTCCAATCCGATCTCGCTTTCCTCTGCCTGGTATTCATCAAAGGCATCAGCCTGAAGTTCAAAGCTGACCATGGCAACGTTGGCCGGGTCCACAGCTTTCACGCCTATACCTTCGGGTGAGATGTGTACTCGGGCTTCGTCAACCAATACAGATAATGATTCAATGGAATCTTTCAGAAGTGATGCATCAATTGTTGCCTCTAACATTTTGTCGCTCCGCCTGATTATTTTAAAATCTGAAAATCATTATACGCGACAGGTTATATAAGTTTTTATTTTGTCGGAGGATATCAGTCATATTCTCTCCAGGTATAACTGCATTTTGTGCACTTAAAGAATCTGGTCTCCGATTCATCTGCTGAACGTAGTTGTCGCATCCACCAGTATGCTTTGTTATTTCCACATTCCGGACACTGGACAAGTGTTGTAGGTAACCCTTCATCGACATTTTCCTCAAGCACTGTAACCTCACGTTCATCACGCTTGGTTTTTGAAACCATGGTTTCTGCGCCTTCTTCCCTGCTTTTCTCATATCCACATTTGCGACACTTAAGGTCCCCGTCGCTGGGAAACATCATACTCTTACATTTTGGACAAAATTCCATCAATATCATCTCCTGCATCATTTAGAATCCGCTGGTGGTCAAAAGCGAGTCCTGGCAGACTGTCGGGATCAAAACATCCAACTTCTGCAGCATCTGTATCTGCCCTTGGTTCGCCTTTGCCTACTGCAAGGTAGGCCACGGATACTGTGTGACCCCTGGGATCACGGGAAGGGTCTGAATATACACCAACTAATTTGAGTATTTCGATTAGAAGGCCCGTTTCTTCCATTACTTCTCTCTTTACCGCTTCTTCTGTGGTTTCGCCAATCTCTACAAAACCACCCGGCAGGGCAAACGATCCCCTGTAAGGTTCATTTTTCCTTTTAATAAGTACTATCTTCCCGTTTAATATGATTACGCCATCGACTGTCAGTAGGGGTGTTTTTGGTCTCATTCTGACAAAACCTTAATAGGATAGATACTATATTAAGATTGGATACTTATTAAGGTGCTTCCAAAATGACAGACTACATTTTATTGATAGCAATAGGATTAATGATTCTTTCAGCTATTCTTCCCGGTAAATTATCCTATCGTAAAATGATAGGCGCTTTTGGATGGATTACTTTTGGTGCACACTGGGCTTACCAGCCAATCCATTACATGGAAATTTACGATTATTTCAATGTATTCCTTACAATAATGATTGCCTGTTTCTGTCTTATGATGGCCTACTCAATGATAGACGAATACAGGTCAAACACCCTGCCGGTTGCGAATCTGGATATTACTTCAATGGTGACCAGCGCGACTGCAATAGGTTCTTTTTTCTATTTTCCTTTTGCTCAGTTGCCTTCACTTAATTACTGGATCATTGCTGGCGTTACAGATAACATAACCTGGCTTCTCGGTTCTCTGGGCTATGAAGTTACTCAGGATTCCTGGAACCTGATTTCCTATAATGGCTATACAGTGGAGATTATCCTTGCCTGTACTGCCATTGAAAGTATTGCCCTCTTTTGCGGCCTGATTGCTTCTGTCAGGGCTCCTGCTTCTAAGTTGTTCCAGGCATTTATGGTTTCAGTACCGGTTATCTATATACTGAATATTTTTCGTGATGTTTTTGTAATTATAGCTTATGGAGAGCAATGGTTTGGTGCAGAAAGTTTTGAGATCGCCCACCATATGATTGCCAAGATGGGTTCGGCGGTAGCCCTCTTTGTAATTGGCTATGCTGTCCTGAAGATTCTTCCCCAGCTCTTCGACCTGATTGATGGGCTTGTGTCCCTTTCAAGATTCAGGTTAAAGGACATTATTGATAAAATTGCAGGAAACAGGTAAATGCTTGCAAAAGGTTCTCATAGCTGGGTCTTTACGGCCTCATTGCTCACAATTGCAATGGGATTTATGTATGTAACTTCGCGATTGCAGATATTTACCGTTCAATCAATGCTGGATGTCCCTCTGCTGGGGGGAAACACTTTCTTTTTGAGCCTGTTTTCCGGCTGGCAAATATTCCTCTACTCCACTTTTGGGTTTGGGTTGCTGACAGTATTTTTTGTTTTCTTTTTCCGTGATCCTAAGCGGGATTCTACTCTCTGTAAAAGCTGTATCCTTGCCCCGGCTGATGGTAAAATTTCGGATATCAGGGGTCGTAAGGTTTGCATTTTCATGAACCTTAACAATGTTCATGTCAATCGCGCTCCTTTTTGCGGTAAAGTTTTATCTGTAAAACACTTCAAAGGAAGTTATCTACCGGCATTTACCAAGGATTCCTCACGCAACGAGAGAACAAATATTCAGCTGCAGACATCCGTAGGAAAAATAGAAGTAACCCAGATAGCCGGTTTCCTGGCACGCAGGATAGTTACTTATGTGGAGGAAGGGGATGAAATCCTGCAGGGAGAAAAAATTGGAATGATACGGCTGGGGTCCCGGGTGGATGTTACTATCCCTGAAGGATTTGATATTTGTGTCAGTAAAGGGGATAAGGTATATGCAGGTGATACAAAAATTGCAAAAACTCCACATCATGAGAGGTAATGGATGGATATCTTCAAGGATCTGGTCCTGCCGGACATAATGACGTTGACAAATGCTGTTTTCGGACTTTTGGCTATTTTCGCGGCCTTCAGCGGACAGATTAAGCTGGGTTTTATTTTTGTACTGGTTGCAGCGGTAGCCGATGGGATGGATGGTTATCTGGCACGCACCATAAGTCAGGGTCCAATGGGGGAATACCTTGATTCCCTTGCAGATGCTGTTTCTTTCGGAGTGGCTCCTGCATGTCTGATCTTTTTAAGTATATCAGGTCCCCTGCGATACGCAGCGGGTTTTTTTGCCTGCATGTATCTGGTTTGTGGAATATTGCGGCTTGCCCGTTTCAACACTAAGAAAAAAACAATCCCGGATTTTGAAGGTTTGCCAATCACGGCTTCTGCTGTGGTTTTATCATCCTATGTCCTGCTTGCCCCTCAATATATCTATACCTGGGTTATCTTCGGTCTGGTCGTGCTGTTGTGCTATCTAATGATCAGTGATCATCCTTATCCCAAACTTCGCGGTCCCAGGGCCATGGGTGCTGTATCAATACTCTTTTTCTCAACAATACTGTCCTATTTCCTGCTTAATTCCTATATGTGGATATTCTCCACTATCCTGTTTTTATCCCTGATGCTGTACCTGGAATCTCCGATAATGAGGATTCCCAGGCAGTATTATGAAAAATGAGTTAAGTGGTTTAATTAATTAAAAAAAAGAAAAGGGAGCTTATGTATGTTCTTCTCCCTTTCTGACCTCAAAGCTAAGGCCACGCTCATCGGCATCGACAACAACAGTATCGGATTCCATAACCTCTGCGCTGACAATACGTTTGCCGATTTCGGTTTCTAGTTCGTTTTGGATGACCCTTTTCAGTGGTCTCGCACCATATGTCTCACTGTAGCCAGCATCCCCCAGGTATTTCTTCGCCCGGGCGGTGATTTCAAGATCGATCCTGCGCTCTTTGAGCCTCTGCACGAGGTCCTCTATCTTGATATCCACGATGTATGTCAGCTGGTCCTTGGTAAGGGCGCGGAATATGGCGATCTCGTCGATACGGTTGAGGAATTCCGGCCTGAAGTGTTTGGTAAGTTCGTTCATGGCCGTCTCCTGCATCTTGCTGTAGGCAACTCCCTCTTCCAGTTTGGAGATGGCGTAATCCACACAGATGTTGGAGGTCATGATCACTATCGTATTCTTGAAATCCACAGTCCTGCCCTTTGAATCGGTCAGTCTGCCGTCATCGAGCAACTGGAGCATGATATTGAATACATCGTGATGGGCTTTTTCGATCTCATCAAACAGGACGACTGAATAGGGATTCCTGCGTACGGCTTCGGTAAGCTGGCCCCCTTCCTCATGACCGATGTAGCCCGGCGGCGCACCGATAAGCCTTGCAACTGTGTGTTTTTCCATGTACTCGGACATATCAATGCGGATCATATGATCTTCGCTATCGAAAAGTTCATTGGCAAGAGCTTTGGCGAGTTCGGTCTTACCCACGCCGGTAGGTCCCAGGAAGATGAAACTGCCTATTGGCCGGCGGGGGTCCTTGATACCTGCATGGGCACGGATCACAGCATCTGAAACGGCTTTTACTGCCTCGTTCTGGCCTATCACTCTTTCATGCAGGCGATCTTCCAGATACACCAGTTTTTCCCGTTCTCCCTCCATGAGTCTGGTAACCGGGATTCTGGTCCACTCACTGACTACATATGCGATATCTTCTTCATCCACCTCTTCCTTGAGCAGCATATTGGTTTGCTTTTCCTTCAGGCGGTTTTCCTCTTCCTCGTATTCATGTTGCAGGGGGACCAGGGTACCATATTTCAGGCGGGATGCTTTTTCAAAATCGCCTTCTGTCTCTGCCAGTTCCAGCTGGGTCTTGGTATCATCAATCTGCTCTTTGAGGCTGTTCAGTTTTGCAATAGTGGCCTTCTCGTTTTCCCAGCGAGTGCGCATTGCATCGGATTCGGCCCGGATTTCTGAGATCTCTTTCTCCAGGCTCTGCAGCCTTTCTTTTGAAGCAGCATCCTTTTCCTTTTTCAGGGCTTCCTTCTCGATCTCAAGTTGCATAAGTTTCCTGTCAGCTTCATCCAGACTGGCCGGTTTGCTGTCGATGGCAGTCTTAACCTTCGATGCTGCCTCGTCCAGCAAGTCAATGGCTTTGTCGGGCAAAAACCTGTCCGAGATATACCGATCACTCAGGACAGCAGCTGCCACAAGGGCACTGTCCTTGAGACGAACCCCGTGATGAACCTCATATTTTTCTTTCAGACCCCTCAAAATAGAGATGGTGTTCTCGACATCCGGAGCGTTCACCATCACTGGCATGAACCTGCGTTCCAGGGCTGCATCTTTCTCGATGTATTTCCGGTATTCATCAAGGGTGGTTGCACCTATACAGTGCAGTTCTCCCCTGGCTAGCATAGGTTTGAGCAGATTGCCTGCATCCATTGCACCTTCAGTGGCTCCTGCTCCTACAATGGTGTGCAACTCATCGATGAACAGTATAATCTGGCCTTCAGATTCGGCTACTTCCTTCAGGACTGCCTTGAGCCTTTCCTCAAATTCTCCCCGGAACTTGGCTCCTGCGACCAGGGAACCCATGTCCAGGGCCACAATACGTTTGTTCTTCATTGCATCGGGGACATCCTTTTTTGCAATACGCTGCGCCAGTCCTTCTACAATGGCGGTCTTGCCCACACCTGCCTCTCCGATGAGTACCGGGTTATTCTTCCTGCGCCGGGACAGTATTTCTATCGTATGCCTGATCTCATGGTCCCTGCCTATTACCGGGTCAAGTTTCCCCTGATTGGCAAGTTCTGTAAAATCTATGCCGTATTTTTCCAGAGGTTCATATGTATCCTCCGGGTTTTCTGATGTCACTCTGCGATTCCCCCTGATTTCCTTGATCGCCTGATTCAGGCGCTCTTCATCTGCCCCGAATTCCTCGAGCAGTTCCTTGCTGTAACTGTCCTTTTCCCGGACCAGGGATACCAGTATGTGCTCTACACTGGTATACTCGTCACCCATCTTGCCTGCCAGGGATGCAGCATTATCCAGTACCCGGATGGCTTTCTGTGTGAAGTAAACATTCTCACTCCCAGGACCTGAAACTTGCGGAAGCCCTGACATGTGTTTTTCGAGTTGTTCTTTAACCATTGCACTGGAAATGTTCATCTTGTCAAGCAGAGAAGGCACAAGCCCTTCCCTTTGTTCCAAAAGAGAAAGGAATAGATGCTCCGCATCAATCTGCTGATGATAATATCTTGCAGCAATGGTGCGGGAATTTTGTATTGCCTCCTGGGCTTTCTGTGTGAAATTATTCAGGTCCATAATGATCCTCCATTATTTAATTCAATATTTCAGGGCTTTATACTTTTGGAGTGTTTTTCTGAAGACATTCTCCCCCGGGTGTAATGCCTCAAAAAAAAAAGCCCTGCAAGATAGCAGGGCTTGCCTGGTGCCATCAGATTATGATTGCAGGTGCGTTTTCATCCTTTTCCTCGTCGTATTCAGCGACAAGGGCCTCAGTGGAAAGTACCATTCCTGCAATTGAAGATGCATTCTGTAAGCCGCTCCTGACCACTTTTGTCGGGTCTATTACACCGGCATTGTAAAGATTTTCTACAGTATCCTTCTTGGCATTGTAGCCCACTTCTTCATCAGCTTCGGCTTTGATCAGTGCTATTACCTCGGCACCTTCCTTGCCTGCGTTGTGTGCGATCTGGCGCAGGGGTGCTTCAAGAGCCATTTTCACGATGTTGGCACCTACCATCTGGTCTTCTTCGAGTTCCAATTTTTCCAGATGTGGGATTGCATGGAACAGGGTCACACCGCCCCCGGCAACTACTCCCTCTTCAACGGCTGCTTTTGTGGCATTGAGAGCATCGTCTATTCTCATCTTCTTTTCTTCGAGTTCGGTTTCTGTTGCAGCACCAACTTTGATGACTGCCACACCGCCTCCGAGTTTGGCCAGTCTTTTCTGCAGTTCCTTTTTCTTGTATTCGGCATCAGTGATATTGATCTGGGACTCTATCATTTCCATACGGCGTTCGATGGCATTTTTGTCCCCTTTGCCTTCGATGATGGTGGTCTTCTGCTTGTCCACACTGACCTTGTGGGCACTTCCGAGCATATCGTCGGTAACATCCTCGAGTTTCATTCCCTTGTCTTCACTGACAACAGTTCCACCTGTCAGGGCGGCCAGGTCTTCCAGCATATCCTTCTGGTCGTTACCAAATCCGGGTGCCTTGACTGCACCTACTTTGAGGGATCCTCTCATAATATTGAGAATAAGTGCTGCCTGTGCATCCCCTTCTACATCCTGTGCGACTATCAGGAGAGGTTTTCCTTCCTGTGCGACTTTTTCGAGCACCGGTACAATCTGGTTTACGTTATTGATTTTCTTGTCTGTAAGGAGTATGTACGGATTCTCAAGTTCACAAACCATTTTTTCCTGGTCGGTTGCCATATACGGTGAGACATATCCTCTGTCAAACTGCATACCTTCAACAACTTCCAGGGATGTCTCCATTGTTTTGGAGTCATCTACGGTTATTACTCCGTTGTACCCGACCCTGTCCATAGCATCGGATATCAGTTTGCCTATTTCCTCATCATTGTTGGCAGAAATTGTTCCTACCTGTATGATCCTTTCCTTATCCTTGACTTCCTTGCTCTGGGTCTGCAGGTATTCAACTACTTTAGCGGTTGCTTTATCGATTCCCCTTTTGATTTCGATCGGATTGGCTCCCGCTGTAATATTACGTATACCTTCACTGATCATTGCCTGTGCCAGTAATGTTGCTGTAGTTGTCCCGTCCCCTGTATTATCCTGTGTGCGTGAAGCAACTTCCTTGACAAGCTTTGCTCCCATATTCTCAAACTTGTCCTTTAGTTCGATTTCTTTGGCAATTGTGACGCCGTCATTGGTAACTGTAGGGTTGCCTGATTTATCAAGCACGACATTTCTTCCCTTGGGCCCAAGGGTTACTTTAACGGTGTTGGATACTTTGTCGATACCTCTCAGTAAAGCCTGTCTGGCATTTTCGTCGAAAGTGATCTGTTTAGTAGTCATTTATATCCCCCTATAATTTATTCTTCAACAATTGCAAGTACATCTTTGAAATCTATGAATAGATATTTCTCCCCGTTCATTTCCATTTCATCACTCTGGAATCCACCATAGATGACATGATCACCTTTTTTGACCGGTAATTCTTTACCGTCTTCATATGTGCCTGCGGCTACAATATTTCCTTCTTTTTTTTCTTTCTGGGCACTTTCCGGGATGTATATTCCTCCCGAAGTGACCTCCTCTTCCTTTATGGGTTTGATAAGAACTCTTTCTCCAACTGGTTTTATATTCATGCTTTGTCCTCCTGACCTTTTCAGACTGACTCGGTCAGTATGGAATCTTAATGGGGAATCTATTATTTAAACTTTTTGTTTTTTGTGTATTTTATATGTATTATGTAGATATCATATCTACGTAATACAGTTATTTTTATATACTATTATTCTTTAATTCATCTCCTATGAGTCGGCAGATTATATTGGTAAATCTGGAAAAACCAAGGGAAAAGGACCCTGAAAAGGATTTACACTGGTTATGTGATAGCTTTGGCCTGTCTTCGGGAAGGGATATAGAAAACACGGCAAACCAGGTCGTAATGACTTTGCTTGATAACATTGCCGAGAATGAGCGTGTTTCATCGGAAATGATAGCTGAGGCTCTTGGCATAAATCTCTCCCGTGTTAATCACCATGTAAGGAATTTGGTAAAGGCAGGACTTGTTTATCGTGAAAAACGCCTGCTTTATCTAAGGGGGGGAAGCCTGAAGGCAGCAGTACATGAAATGCGTAAAGACTCCGAACGCATGTTTGATGAATTGGAAGCCATTGCTTCAGAAATTGACAGACAAAAAGGTATCAGGAACCGTTAAAGAATACGTTTTATCGTATCCAGTTTTATTCCTTCTTTTCCTATATAAAAGGGCAGGAAATTATCCGGTGCAATGGAGCCGTAGAGTTTTCTGATAAATATTGTTCTTTGTACATTGAAACTTCTCTCTTCCACCTGAAGTTCAATTACAGTATCGCAAACCTGTTTTAATGTGTTTTCCACAGTTGTCCCGTGCATTCCTTTTGTAATGTGGAGGAAATTGACCGATTTATTTATGTCCCCTTTCTTTGATAGCGATTCAATAGCTTCAACTACAGGATCCAGGCCTACCAGGCGTATAAAATATGACAGTGAATACACAATGGTACGACATTTTTTATCAGACTCGTTTTCGGTGATTTCCGACAACATTTCTTCAAGTATAGGGTTTATGTCCGTATCCTTCAGGTATTTATTATAAAGTTCATCTTCGCGTCCTTGCTCACGATATTTGTGGACATCAATAATATTGATATTTTTGCCGATATGTGGATATATATTCATCCCGAAACGGGCCATATTTGAATTTATCATTTCCGGCCTTTGTTCACTGTCAAAAAACAGGACCTACTCATTGTTTTCGATGCCACCGTATGCAAATTGCTGGACAAAAATGGATGATCCTGCCCCGGGTTCTGCCATCAGAAGTACTGTAGTTCCTTCTGTTATCCCACCTTCCAGATAGATATCAAGCCCCTCGATTCCACTAGGAATCATTCCTTGTTGATGCGTTGAGAAATTACTGTCTTCAATCCCCATGTCATTTCCTCCATATGTTAGTATATTTTTATATGGATATATATCTTAGGATATCTGTGTATAGCAGGATATGTTATGTCTAAAAAAATTTATAAATTATTTAACTGTTGTTGTGTAACACATGGAAACGAAAAATGCGAAGCCTATGATTATTGAAATGGAAAATGTCACAGTTTGCAAAAAGGGTAACATATTACTGGACAATTTCTCTCTTAATATTAAAAATGGAGAAAATGTTGCGATTATCGGTCCAAATGGAGCGGGCAAATCCTCTTTTATCAAAACGGTCACAGGAGACCTACGTCCCCTTCACTCTGAAAAGACAATTGTCCGCTTATTTGGAAAGGAGCGCCGGGACATTTTCGGGTTGCGCAACAAAATGGGTATCATCAGTGGTGATTTGCAGGATGAATATATGCGTAATATTCCGGGTATCGAGGTGGTAGTGTCCGGGTTTTTTAGCAGCATAGGCCTCTATCGCAACCATTCTATTACCGGGGATATGAAGAGGCGGGCTCATGAGGTGCTCGGCTTTCTTGGCATTGAAAATCTTGCCTCACGCCCCATAAACGAAATGTCAACTGGACAGGCCCGCAGACTATTGGTTGCCAGGGCACTTGTGCATGACCCCGATGTACTGATACTGGATGAACCTACAAACAGTTTAGATCTCAGGGCACAGCATATTTTCAGGCAGTCCATGCGCACGATTGCTTCCAAAGGTAAAAACATAATTCTTGTGACACATAATCTCGAAGACCTGGTCCCTGAAATTGACAGGGTGGTCCTGCTAAGTGAGGGAAGTGTATACAGGGACGGGCCAACGGATGAAATATTAACTGCAGAAAACCTGTCTGATATATTTGGAATACAGGTACAGGTTTTCTCTAAAGATGGTTACTATCACGCCTGGTGATTATCCACGTATCATGGACTGGATTTCTGAACTGACCGTGGGGAACACATAAACCACTCTCTTGAATTCGGAAAGTGTCAGTCCAAGTCTTATTGCCATTGCAAAGAGATTAATCACTTCTTCTGAATGGGATCCCAGTATGTGGGCGCCTGCAACTTTTTGGCTTTCTTTTTCTATGATGACTTTTGAGGCCGCATAGTTTTCCGACAGGCGCCTACTGTTATACCAATGGCTGCGATCATGAATCAGGACTTCATACCTGTCAGTAGATTGAGGCAGGGTGATTCCTACGCTTGAGAGAGGAGGCAGGGTAAATACCGTGGAAGGAATGCCGGTATAATCCACTGTCTTGACATTTCCTTTTATCATATTGTCTGCTGCAGTCGTTCCCTGCAAACTTGCAACAGGGGTTAAAGGAGCTCCAGACTTTACACAATCTCCGGCTGCATATACGTAAGGGTTGGAGATACTTTGCATGTAATCATTCGTCTCCACGAATCCTTCTTTTGTCTCAACATTCCCTTTTTCAAGTTCCATTCCTTCAAGGGCTGCAATCCTGCCGGAACCGTTTACAACCAGGTCACATTCAATCTGCGATTCTTTGCCCTCACCATCTCTGGTCTTCACAATATATCCTGCTGAAGTACTTTCAACAGAGCTGACCGAGACACCGGTATTTACATTTATGCCGGCTTCTTGGGAAGCCTTTACCAGCAATTTGACCATATCCCTGTCAAAGTGTTTGAGCACTTCACTTCTTTGCAAAATAGTTACCTGACTTTTGGCACGTGCAGCGATATGGGCAAATTCAAACGAAATATAGCCACCACCCACAAGAACAATTCTACCGGGCAATTCATCGAGATTGAGAAATTGCTCACTTGTAATCAGGTTTTCTTCGCCCTTGATTCCTATTTTTCGGGGCAACGAGCCGGGTGCAATCAGAATGTGTTTGCCCTTCAGGACTGTATCTGCTATCTTGACTTCGTTTTGGGAAACAAACTTTGCCCCGCCATGATAGGTATCAATATCCATATTTTTGAACTTTTCTTCCTTGTTCTGAGGGAATTTTTCCACAAAAGTTTGTTTAAAGTCCATTAACTTACTCCAGTTCATGGAAGATTGTGGCATGATTCCCAGTTTGTTGAAACGATTAACCTGTTCAACAGTTTCGGCAACACCCACAAGTACTTTTTTTGGCACACATCCCCGAAGTGCACATGTCCCGCCATATTCCCTGATATCTGTAATCGCGATCTTCATTCCTGCCGCAGCTGCCTTGTTCGCACAAACGGTGCCTGCTACGCCTGTCCCAATGATAATAATGTCATACTCTCTGGCCATTTCCTTCAACCCTCCGGGGAAAATTAGGCGTCTGGAAGA
This sequence comes from Methanohalophilus halophilus, assembly GCF_001889405.1. Classification (NCBI taxonomy): domain Archaea; kingdom Methanobacteriati; phylum Methanobacteriota; class Methanomicrobia; order Methanosarcinales; family Methanosarcinaceae; genus Methanohalophilus; species Methanohalophilus halophilus. The sequence continues at coordinate 301,931 of NZ_CP017921.1, read as the reverse complement.
TAAATGTATATCGCAAATATAGTTTAAAAATCAAAAAGAGTCTTCTGGGATTTGGCAGGTTTTGGATCATCCTTTTCCTTTCCGTCCATTTTATTTTCTTCTGCAGGGTCTTTTTCTGCTGAAAACATGGAATCAAGGGTTGACTGTCCCCTGTCTTTTTCAGCAACATGCATGAATACATCGATATCTTCATCTTCCTTTTCATGCATCATTTCCCGGGAAGCATCATAGATCTTCTGGATTTTCTTGGTTACCTTTTTGCTTTCAGTCAGGTAAGCAATCTCATCTACATCGAGTTCAAGAGAATATGCTGTATCAACTGCATAGTCCTCGCTTTTGAGCAAAAGCCCATACATCCGAAGCAGATCTATACGGCAATCCCGGATTGGTTCATTGCAGTGTAATCCCACTTTTGCAGCTATGTTATCCCTCATGTTTCGTTTGGAGCGCAGTTGGCCCATACGTCTCCACATGGAGGGGGGCTGTAACTTGCGGAAACCGGAATGGGAGTGTTTCTTTGCCATTGCCGTTCCTCCGCTTAACAGGAATCCGGCATATCTCCAGAGTCCGTAGTTCTGCCGCAATCGTACCCTGCCAAGATATATATCAGCCCTTGAAAGATTGTGATAGGCGGCTGTCATGTCTTCACTTAGTGTTTCGTCCTTGTCCAGGTACTGGTTGGGAAGGTTCTCATCAACCCATTGGATAAGGTCTTCAGGTGTTTCGTCAAGGGAAAAGGTTGCCCTGTAGGCTTCAAGAGGGTCCTTGCCCTTGAAAACTTTGGTAAGTACTTTGAAAATAGATTCCTTTGTATCCCTTTCTGCAGTGGTAACATCCACAACTTCTATCTCTTTTTTATCTGTTGCTGTTGCCTGCAAATCTTTTATGGCACTTCTAAGATCACCGCCTGTATTTTCAGCGATTTTCTCCAGCACGCCTGTGCCACATGTTATCCCTTCCATCTTGCATATCTTTTTCAATGCAGGCAGGATGGAACGCTGGGGAATGGAATTGAATTTTATGTTCGCACAATGAGAACGCAGGGTTGATGAGAGGGCATACAGGTCATTGGCAATGAGTATAATGGGTTGATCGGATTTCTTGATCACATTCGTAATGGCCCGGGTTCCACCCCTGTCGGCCGATCCGTGCATATTATCTGCTTCATCCAGTATTATGAGGCGCTTTTGTATCCCTGTAAGTGTACTCATGCGTGAAGCAGAACCTGCCACCCTCTCGATAATCCCGGCAGTCCGCTGGTCACTTGCATTCATCTCTATTATTTCCCAGCCCATCTCATTTCCCAGGGCATGGGCAGCTGATGTCTTTCCAACACCGGCAGGTCCACTCAATATGGCTGCTTTTTTCTCAGGAACTCCGTGTTCCCATTCTTCTTCCCAGTCACGGAGAGCCTGCAGGGGTTTATTGTTCCCCACAACATCTGCCAGTTTTGTAGGACGGTATTTTTCTGCCCAATCTTGCTCTATTGTCATCTGTGACCTCACCTATATTAAAGCGAAAACTAATTAATAATTGTGTTGTTTGTTGATTGTTTAACTTCGCATATTAATGAGGCTGCCCATGCAGAAAAAGACAGACGGATTGCTGGATATCATACGTACAAGGGCTCTTGATAATTGTCCCCGGGTTGCACTGGGTGTGCGCAATCCCACTCCCAAACTGATCCAGAGTGCAGAAAAAGCCCAGGTTGAGGGTTATGCCAGGGTGGTTCTTGTAGGCGACCAGCGTGATATATCGGCAATCGGGACAAACCTTGAAGTGATCGATACCCCACAACCGGAAGAAGTTCTCGGCAGTCTGCTTGCATCCGGGGACGTTGAGGCTGCTGTAAGAGGCACTGCAAAAGCCTCGGGCACCCTGTCTCACCTCAAAGAGGTACTCGGCATCGAGAAATTATACAGGGTTGCTTTCCTGCTCACTCATGACAATAATCCTTTTTTCCTTGCACCTGTGGGTATTGATGAAGGGCACTCCCTTTCCGATAAAATCGAGCTTGTAAAAAGAAGTGCTGCCTATATCCGCAGGTTTGGTATTGAACCCGTGGTTGGTATCCTGTCTGGAGGGCGTATGGGGGACCTTGGTCGGGACGAACGCGTGGATCGTACCCTGGCAGATGCGGATTTTCTGGCAAACCGTTTAAATGATGCAGGAATTGATGCGAAACATTACACGATTCTTATAGAGGATGCCATCAGGGAATCTAACTTCATCCTTGCTCCGGATGGCATATCAGGCAATCTTATCTTCCGTTCACTTGTATTTCTGGGTGGGGGCAATGGAATTGGGGCCCCCGTCCTTATGGACAGGCATGTGTTTATTGACACATCCCGGGTGGGCGGCCATTATACCCTGGCAATAATGCTTGCTGCAGCTCTTGTTTCCAACAAAAGGGAGGTAGTATAAATTGGATACAGTTTCAGAGAAATGGCCCGTTACAAAAGGAGATTTCAGTGCAGGCAATCCCAAATCCTGTATTGCCGTGGTAACTCTTGCAAGTTCGATGCCTCTGTTCGAAAAAGCAGCAATCTGGGGTAGTTGCAAAACGGAAAACCTGGGAGCTGAGAAAGTTGTAATGAATGTCGTTTCCAACTGCAATATCAGGTACGTGCTTCTCTGTGGTGGCGAATCCCGGGGACATCTTGCCGGGCAGACCCTGAAAGCCCTTTACGAAAACGGTATTGATGAAGATGGGAGGATTCTGGGTTCAGAGGGGGCGATTCCCTTTATTGAGAATCTGGAAATTGAAACCATTCAGCGTTTCCGTAAACAGGTGGAACTTATAGACCGTATCGGACTTACTGATCTTGATGAAATATGTTCTATTGTTGACAGTTATCATGATCAGGAGGAGCCCTTTGACGTTTCTCCTGTATCTTTTAAAAAAGCTGTCAGGAAATATCAGGCCCCTGAATCCATCGGTGCTGATATACTTATCAGTGAAAAAGTGGTTATGGATGCTTTTTCCGGCTTAATTTACGAGATTGCTTGAGGTATTCAGATGTTCAGGTTCCAAAAAGATCAAAAAATTGCCAATATTGCCGGTGTGAAGATTGGAGGCAATCCCGGTGAACTGCCCACGGCCCTTGCAGGCACAATATTCTATGAAGGACACGATATAGTGGAGAATGCTAATGAAGGGTTGTTTGATCACAAAATTGCAGAGGAGCTGCTCATTTCCCAGCGAGCCTCATCCGATGAAACCGGTAATCCCTGCCTGGTGCACATATTCGGCAATACCGAACAAGCCCTCCGCAACTATATTGACTTTGTCAGTGAGATTACGGACTCTCCTTTCCTTATTGATTCACCCGACCCGCTGGCCCGGATGGCTGCGGCAGAATATGTGAGCGAGATCGGCCTCGGGGACAGGGCAGTTTATAACTCCATAAATATGACCATCGGTGAAAAGGAGCGCAAGGTGTTAAAAGATTCAGATATAGACAGCTCCATAGTCCTGGGTTTCAATGCCATGGATTCAGGTTTCAAAGGCAGAATGCAACTTCTGGAGTCCGGTATCTCTTCAATGGACAAAGGCCTGATTGATATTGCTCTGGAATGCGGGATGTGTAATATATTGATTGATCCGGGTGTAACTCCTATGGGCAATGGTTCCGGGGTCTGCCTGAGGATTACGCTTGCATCCAAGGCAAAATGGGGATTTCCGGTAGGTTCGGGAATTCACAACGCTCCTTCTTCATGGGAATGGCTCAGGGATAAAAAGAAACATGATCCACTTGTGTTTAAGATGTGTGATATCGCATCTGCCGTAATGCAGCAGTCTGCAGCCGGGAATTTTGTGCTTTACGGCCCCATTGAGAATGCACCCTACATTTTCCCGGTAGCTGCGATGTCAGATATCATGATTTATGAATCTGCCGAAGAATTTGAAATAGAACCTGCTTCTTCCCATCCGTTTAACAGGTTGGTCTGATTATATGGTTTTGTACATAAGTCAATGGTCTATAGTAATGAAGTGATTCAGATGAGACAATTGCAAATAGACATTCCTGATACTCTCTTTGCGAAACTGGAATTGATGCCGGACAGTGACAACTTTATATGCAGTTTGCTCGAAGAAGCCCTTGATCCTGGAAAGACAAGGGATGATTCAGTATTGCTGGCCCAAAAACTCATGTCAATTGAAAACAGATTGAAATCTATTGAAAATCACATAGCAGGCACTTCCTCGACAGATCCAGTCCCACCTTCTCCTGTGACCGATACATTATCTCCGGATGAAAAACCTGTAGTGGCTGCAAATCCTGCACCCGAGGAAGTTGCCGAACAAGAGGATGATCCATTCTATACTAAAATGAAACGGATAAAGGACAATGAAAAAACAAGTTCAGCAGACGAAGCGCCTTCTCCTATTAAACAGAGTATACTTCAGTACCTTCCTGATGGCATGATAATTAAAAAGCAAGTTCTTATAAGCCTGCTTTCGGTCCGCTATCCAAAGGATGAAGTTGAAAGAAATATCGAAGATATGATAGGGGAAGGCACCGTCTCCACTGTGGAGAAAGGAGACGGCACCTGCATTCAACGTTGTTGATTTATTCTCTGATAGCGCCCTTGTTGGCAGAACTTACGGATTTCCTGTAACGGGCAAGATATCCTTTTACTTCTTTAACAAGAGGTTTGAAGTTTTCTTTTCTCTTTTGCATTTCTTCTTCATCGATGAGAAGCTCCAGTTTCCTTGCAGGGATATCGATATCTATCATATCCCCTTCCTCGATAAGGCCGATTGGCCCGCCTTCCATGGCTTCCGGGGAAATATGGCCTATGCAGGGTCCCCTGGTTCCACCGGAGAATCTGCCATCTGTGATAAGGGCAACTGAATCGGCAAGTCCCATGCCTGCAATTGCTGAGGTTGGGGAAAGCATTTCCCTCATTCCAGGGCCACCCTTGGGACCTTCATAACGGATTACCACAACATCTCCGGGTTTGATGTTATTATCAAGGATTGCATGCATGGCCTCCTCCTCGCTTTCAAAGACCCTTGCAGGGCCCTTGTGCTGCATCATTCCGGGCTCAACAGCTGCCTGTTTGACCACTCCTCCTTCCGGGGCTAGGTTTCCTTTCAGTATTGCCAGGCCTCCTTCCTGATGGAGGGGCTTCTCAAGGGTATGGATAATCTTCTTATTTATGGCAGGATTTATTATCACGTATTCGTCGATATTTTCTCCAACTGCCTTTCCGGTGACAGTTTTTTCCCCGAGGTTGAGTTTTGATTTCAATCTCTGCATTATTGCATGCACGCCACCGGCTCTTTCAAAGTCGATCATGTGATATTTGCCACCAGGTCTCAATCCGATTAGATGCGGGATTGAGCGACCCAGGCGGTCAAATGTATCCAGGGGCAGTTCCATATCGAATGCATGGGCAATAGCCGGCAGGTGCAGGGCTGTGTTGGTACTTCCGCCCACTGCCATGTCTACCATGATCGCATTCTCGAAAGATTTCTGGCTGACCACCTTGCGTGCTGACAACCCTTCATCCACCATTGTAACGATACGTTCTCCGGATTCCTTGGCGATGTGGATCTTTTTGGCATCTACCGCATGGGCTGTGGCACAGCCGGGCAGGCTCAGTCCCAGTGCTTCAGTCATACACGCCATTGTATTGGCAGTAAACATTCCGGCACATGACCCGGCACCTGCACATGATACATTTTCCAGTACCTTCAGTTGTTCGGCTGTAGCTTTGCCGGTGCGGTGTTCCCCGATCCCCTCGAATACGGAGACCAGGTCCCTTGGCTCATCTCCTGAAAAACCGGGTAGCATAGGTCCTCCGGTGACCACAATAGTCGGAATATCCAGCCGGCCGGCAGCCATGAGATGGCCGGGTGTGATTTTGTCACATGAGGTGATCATGACCATGCCATCCAGTTGGTGGCCTTCGAGCATGAGCTCGATCGAATCCTCGATAACTTCCCTGCTGGGGAGGGAATATCTCATTCCTTCATGCCCCATCGCAATACCATCACATATGCCTATAGTATTGAATTCAAAGGGCACTCCTCCTGCGTTGCGGATACCTGCCTTGACGGCTTCGGATACTTTATCAAGATGAATATGGCCGGGAACAACTTCAGTCCAGGAATTGACCACCGCGATAAACGGTTTTTCCATTTCAGAATCGGTAACTCCTGTAGCTCTGAGGAGGGAACGGTTGGGTGCCCTCTCTGTCCCTTTTTTGATACTGTCACTTCTCATTTGGAAACCTCTGGGTAATTACTTCATATTTATGAATCATTAAATATAAGTAAGCTTTCTGTTTGTCCTTATAGCAAGGTCCACGGTATTCATGAAAGTTGCAATCATAGACGGTTATGTTGACGAACCCGCATGTTTCGGAGTTCCTCCCTATATTTCTCCCTACATACGCTATATAGCGGGAGCCCTGGTTGAGCGTGGTATAGGTCGGGATGATGTATCCTATTTCACAATAGACGGTATAAGGAACAGTAAACGGGAAGACCTTACCCTGCTTGCCCGGGCTGATCTTGTGGTAATTCTGTCGGGTATGACCGTTCCCGGTAAGTACCTGCGCTCCTCACCTATCACCCTGAAGGAAATCGAATACCTTTGCAGGGCCACTTCGGGTGTGAAGGTGATCGGTGGTCCTATACGCCTGGGTTACAGTAGTGAAGGCGGCATGGCAGCGTCAACCCTTGAAATGGCTGGTGATGATGTATTTGTTGCACGGCAGGACATTGAGGCATTTGTGCATGATATAATTGGCCCCGGTCCTTGTATCGAGGACCCTGATAACGTTGAACACCGGATGCGTACGGTTGGGGAGATTGGCAGATGGGCCGACAAGGGGGCATTTATAATCAGGAGGCATCCGGATTTCCCGAATATAATGTGTGAGATGGAAACTTACCGCGGATGTGGCAGGGATACCCACTGTTCTTTTTGTACTGAATTTTTCTATGGTCCGTCAACCTACCGTCCTGTGAAGGATGTCGTTGCCGAAGCCTCCAGTCTTTATAAGGAAGGTGCCCTGTATTTCCGCCTGGGTCGCCAACCTGATCTTTTCACCTATCATTCAGTGGATTTAGGGGATTCTCTCCCAAGGCCAAATCCGCAGGCGCTTGAATCCCTGTACTCGGGGATTCGGAAAGTGGCTCCCGGGCTGGAGGTATTGCATATGGACAATGCCAATCCGGCAACTATAGCTACCTATCCTGATGAATGCAGTAAAATAATGAAGTCCATTTTGAAATATCACACACCCGGGGATGTAGCGGCTATGGGCATGGAAAGTGCTGATCCTGCTGTAATCAGGGCCAACAATCTCAAAGCAATGCCAGATGATGTATTTGAAGCTGTAAAATTGATGAATGATATTGGAAGCATAAGAGGCTCCAATGGTCTTTCACATCTGCTTCCCGGGCTTAATTTTGTACACGGTCTTGGAGGAGAAACAAAGAAAACCTTCGGATTGAATTATGATTTTTTGAAAAATATCCTGGATGCTGGTTTTTTGTTGCGCAGGATTAACATTCGCCAGGTTATGCCTTTTAGCGGTACTCCTGTAGCAGAACAGCAGCTGCCTCTGGCCAAAAACCGGAAAATGTTTTTGAAATACAAGGAAAAAGTCCGCAAGGATATTGATTTACCCATGTTGAGGAAGGTAGTACCCGAGGGGACTGTACTTAAGGATGTGCTTTGTGAGGTATGGAGTGAGGGTTCTGTGGGTACCTTTGGCAGGCAGATGGGGTCCTATCCGATACTTGTAGGTATCTCAGAAAAACTTCCCCTGGGTGAATTTGTTGATGTGAGGGTAACAGGTCACGGTTTCAGGTCTATTTCAGCCACAGTAGTTCGTGAATGACAAGTTTTATCATGAATAGTAAATTAGTCGGAGCATGAGAAAACTACTATTTATTTTAGCACTTGCCGCAATTCTTCTCATAAGTGGCTGCTCGACCCCTGCTGAAGTTGCAGAGGAAGGAGACAATGTCACCGTGGATTATGTTGGTGAGTTCGAAAACGGTACGGTATTTGACACTTCCATAGAAGAAGTTGCCCTGGAAGAGGGCATACACAACCCTGCCAGACCATATGAACCCCTGGGCTTTACTCTGGGAGGGGAAGGGATGATCAAAGGTTTTGACAGCGCAGTGCAGGGAATGGCTGTCGGGGAAGAAAAGACAGTGCAACTTTCACCTGAACAAGCATATGGCCCCTACAAAGAAGAACTTGTCAGGCCAGTACCCCTTGATGATTTGCCCAATAAAACAACACCATATCAAATAGGTGACCGGCTTTCAACCGCTTATGGCCAGCAGGTAGTTATTGTCGATGTTAATGACACCGCTGCAATGATTGATTTCAATCATCCTATGGCAGGGGAAACACTGAAATTCAATATTACGCTGGTGTCCATAGAAGAATAAAAAGAAACATTAAATGATTGAATATCCGCTCAGGATACTCAATCCCTTTTTTAATTAATCATAATCAGGATTAAGCAAGTTATCCTTTATTATGGATCCATTTTTGATTGTCAGGTCCGGCCAGACCTTTACATTGGAATGAATAGTCGAATTTTTCCCTATATGTACCCTGGGGCCAATTACGGTTCCGTTTTCCAGACTGCAGTTTTGGCCAACCACTGTAGTGTTATCAATCACAGTACCCGAAGTGTTACAATTACTTCCTATGGTCACATCATTGAATATGTAGGATGAAAGGATCCTGCAGCCATCCTTGATGACACAGTTCGAACCGATCGTCGTATACGGGCCGATCAGGACATTATCCCCGATGGTTGTGTTCTCACCGAGCACCACTGGTCCCACAACTGCGGTGTTGGAACCGATCACCACATTGTTGCCTATTTTGAGGGGTCCGTTTATACGGGAATCCTTGGTGTTGAAGTGACCTTCAATGGTCGTTCCAGGCATTGATTCAAGCATCCAGCGCTGTGCCTGGCGATAGGCTGCCGGATTGCCTACATCAGTCCAGTGTCCTCGCACAAGCAAACCATTGATTCTTCTGTCTTCTGCCATCAGTGATGGGAATAGGTCTTTGGCAAAATCGTAGGGCTGGTTTTCCGGGATCCATTTGAATATCTCCGGGTCACACATGTATATACCCGTGCTTGCAAGATTGCTGAATATTTCGCCGGGTCCTGGTTTTTCAAGGAATCGATTTATACGGTTGTTCACATCCATATCCGCGATACCGAATTCCCTGGGATCATCTATGGATAGCAGACCTATTGTAATGATTGCGTCATTGCGTTCATGGAACCTGTACATAGTACGGAGTTTAAGGTCCATTATATGGTCTCCCCCAACTACCAGGAAAGGTTCATCACAGAGGTACTTCTCAGCATTCTTCACACCTCCAGCAGTACCCAGTTTTGTCTCCTCGTACACATATTCCACATGGACTCCGAACATGCTGCCGTCGCCCAGCTCCTCCAGGATCTTATCACCCATGTAGCCCAGGGTGATTATTATCTCAGTGAATCCTTCTTTTGCAAGATGCTCCACAAGGTGTACAACTGATGCTTTGTTGATGATTGGAATATTTGGTTTTGGTCTGTCAAAAGTTAAAGGCCTAAGTCGGGTACCCTTTCCTCCACACATAATACAGGCTTTCATGTATAGAAATGATATTTTTAATGACTTAAAATTGTACCGATTTACATTTTCTTGATATCGTTTTCATTTTCCACTATGATCTCCGGCTCACCCTTATATTCATCCACTTCTCCTCTTATCCTTAATTTATCCCCTACAGTTATCCGTGAATCTATGTGCATTGCACCGTTATCTTCCGGTATAAATACAGTCAGCAAATCGGAATTATAATCTATCTGAAGAATAAGGTGATTTCCGTTGAATGTAGTTTCTTTACTGTAGAGGGTTCCTTCGATTGTCACAGTTTTTCCTACTTCTGTAGAATCTGTTAAGGGCTGTTCACCTGTTTTGTTAAAAGAGTTGGGAAAATAGGTGACATATGCTACAGCCAGGGATAATATCGCCATTGTCAGCAAAATTGCAATTACCTTTTCTTCCTTTTCCATGCTTAATTTCCCCTTAATCTTACTTTCCTCGACCAATGTGTGTGACCTAGAAATATTTTTGTATCGATGACTAGTCTTTTATGTGATAGAAGATAAAATTCCTTGTGATGGCAAATGCTGGAAGGATCCACTGGCTCAATGAGAAACCCATTGGAAGGGAGACATACGTACTTTACTGGATGCAATCTTCCCAACGCGTGGAATACAACCATGCACTGGAATTTGCTATACAGCGGGCCAATGAAAGGGATTTGCCTTTGTTGGTTTTATTCTGCCTGACAGAATATCCTGAAGCTAATTTGCGGCATTATACATTCATGTTTGAAGGTCTGGTCCAAACAAAAAAATCCCTGGAAAAATTGGGAATACAATTTGCAATTTTAAAGGGAAACCCAGTTGATGTTGTCCATGAATTTGCCCGGGATGCACGCCTGTTGATTACCGATCAGGATTACCAGAAATTACAACGCAGCTGGCGTGGGAATCTTGCTGCATCGGTTTCCTGTCCTTTTGCGCAGGTGGAAAGCAATGTTATAGTGCCGGTGGAGAATGTTTCCGGCAAGGAGGAATGGTCGGCAGCCACCCTGCGCAAGAAAATCCATAAACATCTTGATGAATTCATGCATCCTTTTGAATTATCCACTTTGGCCAATTCATCTCTGGCAATTGATTTGGATTCTCTGGATCCGAATGATTTTGAACGCATTCTGAAAAATATGGATATTGACAGGAATGTAAAACCCTCTCCAACATATAAAGGGGGTATTCATCAGACCAGAAAGAAGCTGTCAGATTTTATAGCAGACAAACTTGAAGATTATGCTGAAAAACGTAATGATCCAAACCTTGATTTCCTTTCGGGGATGAGTCCCTACCTGCATTTCGGTCAAATTTCACCTCTTGAGATTGCATTAAAGGTGCAGGATGCCAAAAAGGGTGGATCAACAGCATATATGGAAGAACTTGTTGTTCGCAGGGAACTGGCAATGAACTTTGTGTATTATGATCAATATTACGATTCCCTTCACTGTATTCCCGATTGGGCAAAAAAGACTCTTGCAGAACACAGGGATGATTTCAGGCAGTACATATATACTCTGGAAGAGTTTGAACAGGCCCGGACTCATGATCCATACTGGAACGCAGCCCAGAAAGAAATGGTCCTGACAGGAAAAATGCACGGCTACATGCGCATGTACTGGGGCAAGAAGATACTGGAATGGACGGATTCCCCCGAGCAGGCATATAAGATCGCCCTGTACCTTAACAACAAATATGAACTGGACGGCAGGGACCCTAATGGTTATGCGGGTATTGCCTGGTGTTTTGGTAAACATGACCGGGCCTGGAAGGAACGGGATATTTTCGGGAAGGTGCGGTATATGAACGCCAATGGCCTCAAGCGTAAATTTGATGCTGACGGCTACGTGGAAAAGGTTGCCAGTCTGGAAGAAAAGTTCAATTAAGTATCAGCGGTAACTATATTCGGTAGCCTTTGTTCCCCGGAATCTCGAGGCTCTTGCTTCATCCTTCTCTTATTTTCCCTGCAAGTTCCCTGCCTAGCTCTATTATTTTGCCGGTGTCGTCCTTAGTGCAGGGTCCTTTCACGCCCATTGCCCCCACAAGTTCTATCTTTGTCGAGCCCAGCACGTCCTGTAGCTGGGACAGAGCACCTCCACCCCACCCATAGGAACTCAGGGCGGCCCCGTATTTGAGAGGTGGGCGAAGGGTCTTTACAAGATTTGCTGCATGCAGTGCAAGTGGGTGCATCCCGCCAAGTACCGTAGGTGTGCCAAGCACAACCGCCCTGGAATCCACAAGGTCCATGGCGATGTCTCCGATATCCGCATTTTCGAGGTTATACAGGCATACCTCGATACCCTCTGACTGGAGTGTCTCCACCATCTGCATAACCATGTCCTGGGTGGATTGCCACATGCTGACATAAACAACGATTGCCTTTTCCCTGGTATTCCCCGCAGTCCAGTCGGAGTATGCTTTAAAAATCCTCTCCGGGTTTTTGTATATGGGCCCATGGCTGGGTGCGATCATTGCCGGGGATAGTTCCTGTGCCTTCTCCAGTCCTTTCTTTCCCATTTTCCTGAAAGGCATCATGATTTCACCAAAATACCTTTTTGCCAGGCTCATCAGGTCATCAACGTCCCCGTCATATATGCCAAAGGCAGTATGTGCACCAAAAAAGTCACAGGGGAACAGGACCTTGTTCTCTTCGAGATAAGTGAACATTGTCTCAGGCCAGTGAAGCCAGGGTGCACTGATAAACTTCAGTTTCCGGTTACCGAGATTCAGGGTATCCCCATCCTTTACTGGCATTATCCTGTCTTGCGGAATGTTGTAATAGGTCTGCGCCATCCCGGCCCCTTTCTCTGTTGTCACGAGCATGGCATCAGGGGCCATTTCCATTATCAGGGGTATGGAATACGAATGATCCGGTTCGGCATGGTTCATGACTACATAATCGATATCCTTTATCTTATGGATCTGGTTGATCTTCTGTTCAAGTTCCTTCTCAAACCCCGGGTTTACGGAATCTATCAGGGCCGTTTTTTCATCACCTTTCACAAGGTAGGCATTGTATGAAGTTCCCTGTGGAAGGGGTATCAGCGCATCGAACATGCGCCGGTTCCAGTCCTTTGTTCCCACCCAGTACACATTATCGGAAATCTCTGGTACAAAATAGCTATCCACTATCTACAACTCCTTTAAATCTACGCAGATTTGAACAATGTAAAAAAAGTTATTTTATTACTCCGGGCAATGTTTATCCATCATTGCCAATAGCATCTACAGGGCATGTGTCCAGTGCTTCTTCGCAGGCTTCCTTTTCGGCGTCATTTTCAGGCTGTTTATAGACATATGCTGTTGATTCGTCATCAGCCATCTTGAAATTAGCCGGTGCATCGGTTGTACAAAGACGACATGTTATGCACTGGTCATCCACATAGTATGGACCTTCAACGTTCAGCGGAACTTTGTTTGCTTTGTCTGCCATTTATATTACTCCCCTATTAGCAATCTGTAATGTACCCATTCCAAATTTGATCCACTGATATTTATCAATATTGGGTGTAGCATGGGAAATTGGTGTAATATTAATTTATTACAAAAATTGTATATCTAAAAAATTGTAACCAAATAGGTATAGATTGCTCTTGTCCTTTGAGCATTAAATTATAGAAAGGAATCAAAATTGTGGTGGACCGGTCGGGATTCGAACCCGAGGCCTCTACCATGCCAAGGTAGCGATCTTCCGAGCTGATCTACCGGCCCACATTTGCAATCCACAGTTGCAATCATTACTAATAAACCTATCGCCAATTTTGCTTTGCATAACTATTATTTTCTTACTTTAATACCGGTTTTGGATTTTTATGGGAAACACTTAAAGTAGCAAACATCACATATTTTTATAATCAACAGGGAGGAGTGGAAAAGATGGCAGAACTGGCAGTAGTATACCTGAGTACTCAGGGGAACACCAAAAAGATGGCTGAGGCCATAGCTGAAGGTGCAAGGACAAGACATGTTGAAGTAAAGGTGGACAGTTTCTTCGAATGGGATCCCGCAGAAGCCGCTTCTGCCGATGCGATTGCTGTGGGTTCATCCACATTTGACTATGCAATGCATCCACCAATTTCGAAGTTCATTGATAAAATGGTGCATGCTGGAGTGGAGGGTAAAACCGGTGCTGCTTTTGGTTCCTATGGCTGGAGTGGGGAAGCTCCTGTCCAGATAGCAAATAAACTACGTAAAGCAGGTATGGAAGTTATAGACCCTGTACTGAGAATCCAGTATTCTCCAAATGAAAAGGACCTTCTGGAATGCAACAGGCTTGGCAAAGACCTGGCCGGGAAATTGAAAAGAAAGTGATGCGTTTGCCTTGAAAAAGCAAAAGTTTGATAATTCACCTATGTATGAATTCATTTTTTAGGATGAATTCCATAGTTATATTTTTTATAATAATAATTAAAGATCAATTTTCAGGAATTTGGAGATTAGTTGGAATTTTGCAAGTAAAGGTACTGCCTTTATCAATTTCACTTTCAACCCAGATATCGCCATTATGGGCTTCTATGAAGTTTTGGGCAATAGTGAGGCCAAGTCCCAAACCATCATATTTGCGAGTTGTTGAACCATCAAGTTGTACAAAGGGTAGAAACAGTCTGCTCTTATCTTCTTGGGATATGCCGATACCTGTATCCTTTATGCTAATCTCAATATAACCATTTATTTTTCTTGCTGTTAGAGATACAAAACCATTTTGGGGTGTGAAAGTAATGGCGTTTTCAGTAAGATTATATAATGTTTGTTTCAGCTTTTCCTTGTCTCCATTTATTATTTCTAAATTTGGATCTACATCAAATGTCAATTTTATTTTCTTGGAGTCAGCAAAAGGCCTTAGGCCCTCTTCAATATTCTTTATCGCTTCCAATATATTGAATGGACGGGCATAAATCTCTGTTTTTCGCAGGTCAATGTCTGCGATACTCAGAATGTCATTAAATACCTTCAATAAATGATCACCATTTTTCAGTACAATTTTGATATATTTCAACTGATTTTTAGTTAATGGCTCTGAATCACGCTTATCAATCAGTATACTGGAAAAGCCTATGATCGAATTTAAGGGTGTTCTGAGTTCATGACTTGCATTTCTTAAAAACTCAGTTTTTGCTTTATTTGCGTTTTCTGCAGCAATTTTGCCTTCTATTATTGCATTTTCTGCTTCTTTGTATTTGGTGACGTCCATAGCAGATCCCATAATGCCAAGGGGTTTGCCATCTTTGTCCAGTAATAAGTTTGCTGACAGCAATGAAGGGAATTCTGTCCCATCCTTTTTGACACATACTACTTCTCCCTCCCACCTTCCTTCTGAAATCAAAGTTTGTACTATTTCTCTGGTCCTTTTTTCTCTCCTGAAAAAATCAAAGATAGTTTTTCCAGAAACGTCCACTTTGTTGTCGTATCCCCATAAATTTAGAAAAGCATTATTTACATCAATAAATTTATAATCCATATTTATAAAGCCTATAGGATTGATTGCTTTTTCGACAGCGTTTTCTTTTATTAAAATGTCTTTTTCCATTTTGCTGGAATTAATTAATAATTTAAATGTTAAAATTGTAAATATAAATAGGTATATTAAAATAGATGTAATGGTAACAATGAAATTATACAGGGACATGTTCACATTGTAATATAAGATTGCAAATATAATTATTATTAGTACAGTAAAGATTCCGTATGTGAGGAATACAATTGATCTTAATATATTTTTATTGTACACAATTTAAATTTGGGTTATTGGTTTAAAAAAGTATCTTCGGTATCTCGTTGTTACATTTTTCCTGGATATATCGGGATTTTTGTTTTGTTCAGTAAATCTGGTTTATAATGAAGCTAATTAGCCGAAACCTTAAAGTATAAGGGTGTGTATTTGAGTGGTTGCGCGATGTCAAATCGTGTTCCAATGGGCCCGTAGCTTAGCTTGGTGGAGCGCACGGCTGATAACCGTGAGGTCCTGCGTTCGAATCGCAGCGGGCCCACCATCATATCTGTTTTTGTACAATTTTTTCGATTGAACAACTGATAACGTCCGTACTTCCATAACTTTATATATTGAATGTATAATATAAATATTAAGTACATATATGAATATTATATATTCTGATGAACATCCCATTCAAATTATTTATCGGTGTTTCCATGGAAGAAGATGAACTACTTTCAATGAATGAAAATCAAAGAGAAATTGCAAAGCTGCTAAGAAGGCTACACCTTTCAAAACCGATTGCAAGGACACTTGCTTGTCTTTCATGTGGCGAAGAAGTATCTTCTCGGAAAATAGAATCAATGTCACAGTTAAGGCAACCGGAAGTGAGCATTGCTATGAATTTCCTCTTGAAGAAAAAAGGCTGGGTTAAGTTTGAGGAAATAAAACGCAATGAAGGAAAGGGAAGGCCTATCAAAGTCTATAAACTTGCAGTGCCCATGGATTCCATTATTGAAAGTATAGAACATGAAATTCTTTCAGAGAATCAGATTCTACTGGAAAATATCAATCGTCTCAAGGAATTCTCCTGATTGGCATTTCTTTTTTCATCTGATTCCTTGTTAATTTCCCTTTTTTAAATACAGATTAAATATTTATCTCACCCTCTTGCCCGATTGGAGATTTATACATTAGTATTGTCTGTTTCAGGCAACAAATGTACCCTTTCGGGCTAATTTTATATATTGCTTTCTGAAGACCTCATTTAATGAATTATACGAAAAAACCCTCAGGTATTTTTATTTGCCATTGTGGGGGCAATATTTCAGACAATATTGATATTAACCAGCTTAAGAAATCTTTTCCGGACAGTAAAGTATTCGATTATGAGTACCTGTGCTCCAATCGGGGTCAACAGTACCTTAAGGACGAGATTGAAAATAGCGGTCTTGAAAGGGTGGTTGTGGGGGCCTGTACACCCGCCAAGCATGAAAACCTTTTCAAAAAATGTGCTTCCCAATGCGGAATAAATCAGGAATTTCTCAAAGTTGTCAACTTAAGGGAACAATGCTCCTGGGTGCATACCGATTCCGACAGGGCCACCCAAAAAGCGTTTTCTATGCTTAATTCCGGTATGTTTCGCCTTTTTCGGGCACAACCTATTGAACAGGAAAGTTTACCTATAAACCCGGATGGCCTTGTAATTGGTGGTGGAATCTCCGGTATAAATGCCGCCCTGAATCTTGCCAATAGTGGAGTGCACACTTATCTTGTGGAAAAAGAAACGACAATAGGTGGCAATGCCGCAAAGATTGGTAAAATATTTTCCCCGGAGAAACTGGTTGAGGAATGCGCCATGTGTTCTCTCAGTCCCCTGATGAATGAGATTGCATCTCATCCCAACATAGAACTGCTGACTGGTTGTGAGATCAGGAATATAAATTCCACTACCGGTAATTTTCAGGTAAGCATCACTCAGAATCCCGGATATGTAACTGATAAATGTGTATGTTGTGGTAAATGCGCTGAAGTATGCCCTGTAGTTACTGAAAATGACTTCAACTGTGGGTCAAAGGACAAAAAAGCCATATCAATAAAATTTGCCCAGGCAGTACCCCAGATATATTCCATCAATCCTGAGCATTGCATAGAACTTAAGGGAGGCAACTGTGGCAGGTGCAGGGAGGTTTGTAATGTAGATGCTATTGATTTCTCCCAACAGGACAAACATATCGGAATACAGGTGGGGGCCATTATTGCTGCGACCGGTTTTGATGAATATGATCCTTCCGCTAAACCCCAATACGGTTACGGTCGCTTTCCCAATGTCACAACCCAGATGGAACTTGCCCGCATACTTGGTGTTAATGGCCCCACTCAAGGTAAATTACTGCGCCCTTCTGATGCAAAAAAACCAAAAAACGTTGTTATGATCCAGTGTGTGGGTTCCAGGGATGAGAAATCTTCGGGAAACCGTTACTGCTCCCGTTACTGTTGTATGGCAGCTCTTAAGCATGCCAGCCTTATAAAGAAAAAATATCCGGATGTGAATGTTACCATCTGTTACATTGATATGCGTGCTTTTGGACTGTATGAAAACTACTACCGTGCCGTACAGGAAATGGGTGTACAATTTGTGCGTGGAAGACCCGCAGAGATTGCAGAAAGAGATAATTCCGATCTTGTGGTGAAGGTAGAAGATACCCTGAACCAGCAACTTATGGAATTGCCTGCGGATATGGTGGTACTCTCTGCTGCCATGGAACCTTCAGAGGGTACACAGCAGATTGCAAGGATAATGGATGCCAATCTCAGTGAAGACGGTTTCATCAAGGAGCGACACTCCAAGCTCAGGCCGGTTGATACATCAAAGGAAGGTATATTTGTCTGTGGGAGTGCCCAGTCTCCCAAGGATATAACAGATTCAATCGCCCAATCCGGCCTTGCTGCATCCCGTGCTCATGCTTTCCTGGCGGCAGGCGAGATATACCTGGATTCGCATATTGCAGTTGCAGACCCAGATGTGTGCACTTTATGCGGCAAGTGTGTATCATGTCCTTTTGGGGCTATTTCCATCGAAGATGAGGTAAAAATCGATCCGCTTGTGTGTAATGGATGTGGCTATTGCACCTCCCTCTGTGATGAAGGTGCAATCCATGTTAAGGGCTACAGCAGGGAAGAACTTGTGGCCGAGATAGAAGGTCTGGCTGAAGCAGGGGATACGATTGTCTTTGCCAGTCGCAACATCGCATATTCAACTATTGATAATATAGGAAGTAGTGCGCAGGATTATCCCGCTTCTACAAAGATCATAAGGGTGCCGACAACAACCATTGTGACAGCGGAGGTGCTTGACATGGCATTCAGTAGAGGCATCTGCCATGTCATTTTTGTGGAAGAACCACCGGATAACCAGATTGGTGAAATAATTTATCCACTGGCTGAGACACGCTTCCTTGAATATAAGGCAGAATATGGGGATCGATTGCATCTCAAGAAGGCTTATATTCCTCATGCAAAGGGGCTCAGTGACATGTTCTCTTCCCTGGAAGAGGTGGAAGAATGAATGAAAATTATGATACTCCAAAATGTGAATCACTTGTAGAAACCGTTAAGAAAAGCCTCCGGACCTCGGATTCTATCGGTATCGAACGCTGTATGCAGTGTGGTGCATGTACCTCTTCGTGTCCTGCGGCACGATACAGTGATTACAATCCCCGCGATGTAATGAAAAGGGTCAAAGAGAACGATTGGAGTGTAATTGAAGATAAGACGATATGGAATTGCTTTTATTGCTATACATGTAACCTGCGCTGTCCGCGCAACAATAGTCCTTCACAGGCTGTGCAGGTATTACGTCAGATGGCAATTAACAAAGGCATTGGTATGGAGAGGTTGAGTGTGCTTTTCGAATATCCCGAATCTTTTGCCAAATTGGGTATCAGCCAGATACCTGCACCCTATATCGGACAAATGGAGGAGGATCTGGGTAAACACTGGCAGTATTTCAGGGACAATCTGGAGGATATCCGGAAGGAACTCGGTCTGGGTCCCCTGTCCATAGAAGACGAAAGGGGTGAGATTAAAGCGCTACTTAAGGGAATCGGATTTGAGGGCCGCTTTGCCATGCTTAAGGAGATGGCTGCAGAAGAAGGTGAGGATGAATGAAGGAACTTGCGGATGTACCTGTAAAGGGATTGTTGTTGTTTAAATCCTGTCTTGTGAGTGCGGAGTACCCCGGTATTGAAAGTTCCACCAAATACGTATTCGACAGGCTTGGGGTGGATTACCTTGTCAGCGGGAAGCAGTCCTGCTGTACCGGTCTGGGACATTATTTTGACCTGTTTGACCAGATGACCACCACGGCGATTGCAGCCCGCAACTTTGCCGTGGCCAGAAAAGAAGGCTACACCAATATCACAACAATGTGTGCCACATGTTATGCCATCAATAAGAAATCCTGCTCCCTGCTTAATAATAACAGGCAGGTCATCAACCTTGTCAATGACAATGCAGAGGCTGCAGGGCTTGATGACCTGAAATATGAAGTGGACAGCTTCGATGAGGTTGGAAACTTCTATCATGTTGTGGAAGTATTGGCAAAAATGGCCGATAGGATCGCAGAACTATCGACAATCGATTTTTCCAATGTTAAAATAGCTACCCATCATGCCTGTCATTACTACAAGATAGATTATGAAGACGTAGCCGGCAACCCGGAACATCCAGAGCTCATCGACCGTATTGCAAAAGCCTGCGGTGGTGATGTGGTGGAATGGTATGAGGACAGGACCCTGACATGCGGTGCGGGATTTTCCCAGCGTTATGTAAACCGTGAAATGTCCCTGAAAGCCACCCATGCCAAACTGGAAAGCCTGAAAAGAGCAGGTGTGCAACTTGTACTCCATATGTGCCCCAACTGTCAGGTACAGTATGACCGTTATCAGCCTGTTATAGAAAAGGAGTTTGGCCAGGAGTATGATATGGTTCACATGAACGTTGCCCAGTTCACTGCTCTGGCATTGGGCGGTGATCCTATGAATATTTGTGGCTTCCAAACCCATTCGGTTGACCTGACTGGTTTCCTGGAGAATCTCTGAGTATTGGAAAAGATTATGGTGCATAACATCTATACAGGGTAAAAGCGTATTTTCCCCATGAATCTCACAGGTGTTTAATTTTGAGTACTATCAGCGAGAAGATATTCAGCCGGGCAGCCGGCAAAGAGGCAAAGGCCAATGATTTTGTGATAGCTGATATTGATTATGCAATGGCCCACGACGGTACCAGCATTCTGGCCGTCCGTTCTTTCCGTCAGATGGAAGTTGAAAATGTCTGGGATCCTTCACGTATAGTGATCCCCTTTGACCATCTGGCACCAGCGAATTCCGATACTACTGCAGGTTTGCAGAAGGATATCAGGGGCTGGGTGCGTCAGCAGGGCATACGCAATTTCTATGACATTGGTAACGGTATCTGCCATCAGGTGTTGCCTGAGAAGGGTTTTGCAATGCCAGGTAAGTTGATCGTGGGTGCTGACTCTCATTCCTGTACATATGGTGCCTTCGGTACCTTCGGTACTGGTGTAGGGGCAACGGACATGGCCGAAATATTCGCATCCGGCAAACTCTGGTTCCGTGTACCGGAATCCATCAGGGTTACAGCTGAAGGAAAACTGGGAGAGAGGGTTTATGCCAAGGACCTTACCCTCAAGATCATCGGGGAGGTGACCGCTTCCGGGGCGACCTACAAGGCAGTTGAATTCTATGGGGATGCCATAGAGGACCTTTCCATGGCAGGCAGGATGACCCTTTCCAATATGGCTATCGAAATGGGTGCCAAGGCGGGTATAGTACCTCCCGATGCCACGACCTTTGAATACCTGAAAGACAGGGCAGTTAGTGATTATGAACCTGTTTATTCGGATGAGGATGCAGATTACGTAGCCCAATATCACATCGATGTGAACTCCCTTGAACCGCAGGTTGCCTGTCCCCATGAAGTGGATAACGTTTGTGGTGTTTCCGGGATTGCAGGCAAAAAACTCGATCAGGCATTTATTGGTACCTGTACCAATGGCCGGCTGGAGGATCTCGAAGCTGCGGCAGAAGTTCTGGAAGGAAATGAAGTTGCTGTGAGGACGATTATAATACCGGCTTCCAGGCAGATTATGAAGGAAGCCGCAAGACAAGGATTAATAGAGATTTTCCTAGATGCAGGTGCAACTATGGGTACCCCGGGATGCGGTCCATGTCTGGGTGGTCACATGGGAGTAATTGGTGAGGGTGAAGTATGTATTTCTACTGCAAACCGCAACTTCCGGGGTCGTATGGGTACAGGTGGCTATATCTATCTTGCTTCCCCCGCAACGGTTGCTGCTTCGGCTATAAAAGGTGAGATTACCGATCCGCGTAAGGTATGAGATGGTACAATGGAAGAAATAAACAGGGATAAACTGAAACATTTGCTTGGGCATTGGATAGAGCACAACGAAAATCATTGTGATAGTTTTGAAAAATGGATTCCCCAGCTTGAGGATGCGGGATTCCAGCAGGCTGCAGAATACGTTTCTGCAGCCTCTTCTGAAATGGAACAATCAACAGATATGTTGAGAAAAGCACTGGAATCCCTTGAATAATTTCAAGGGATTACCATTACCGCAGTTTTTGCATGTCTTAGGACCTTTTCAGAAACGCTTCCCATCAGATAGCGCTCCAGGCCTGTGCGTCCCAGTGAGCCCATAACGATTATGTCTATTTCATTTTCTTTTGCAAAATCCAGTATTTCCTCTGCAGGATTCCCTGTCAAAAGAGCTGTATCAACCGCTACTCCTTGAGGGTCTCCCAGTTCTTCCACATACTGAAGGGCTTCCTGTCCTTCCCTCTTTATGTCTTCGTGGGGGATGTCAAAATTTGTGATTTTTGCTCCATAAGGAAGGGTTTTTGATGAAAGTTCTTTCATTACGTATACTGCAAATACCTTTGCTCCATAGGTTTTTGCCAGACCTATTCCTTCGGATGCTGCCTTTTTGGAATGTTCAGAGCCATCTGTTGCAATTAAAATCTTTTTTACATTATTCATTAAATTCCCCACTACATAATAATGAAGATAGATTATATTAACATTTGGAAAGGCTTCTCATTCATATATTTTCGAGTAAAGGTACGTTCCAAGTACATAACCCAGCAATGCTACAACCAGGGTCCCGGGTGCATAAATAGGAATAGTTCCACCCGCCATTTGAAAAATCAGGTTAACTGTTGCAACATATATTATTACTGTAGTGATTAACACTATTATCTGGAATATTCCTTTTTCAGGTGGCATATTGTTCACTATATTAATATTTGGAACCTGCCTATTCATTATTTGCGGTGCTATCTGCTTATGGGTGTTTTCCCGAAAAGGGGCGATTAACGCCGTTACGGACTTTTTCCTATTCAGGTTGCAGTACTTCTAATATTCTTGTTACAGTAGCCGTACTTAATTTGATTTATATAGGACTGGCATCCAATATCAGTACTGTAATAATATTGCAACAGGCGATTGTCATGAAAGAGAGAGTACTGATACTTGGAGCCGGTTATGCGGGTGCGGTGATTGCAAACACACTGGCCCGTGAGTTCAGGCACAAAATTGCAAAGGATGAACTTGAAATTACAGTGCTTGACAGGAACGATATGGGGATCAACCAGGGTGGTTTTACTTTTCTGCCCTTTGGCTTATACACTCCTGAAGACCTGGTCAGGCCCAGGAAAGAATCACTGAGTCCCAGGATTAAGAGTCGTTTTGGTGACCGGGGTGAAGTCATGGGTATTGACCTGAACAGACAGCAGATAACGGTCAAATCCGGTACAAAGTATTCCTATGATCATCTTGTGATTGCAATGGGGGCAAGACCGGATGCTTCCGGTGTGGAGGGTCTTGAAGATGATCTAAATACATTCTATACATCTATGGAAGATGCCCTGGAAGTCGGGGAGCTTATCCGCAATTTCAAAGGTGGCAGGATAGTGGTTTCAGTTTCCAGGATGCCTATACCCTGTCCCGGTGCGCCGGTAAAATTCTCCTTTTTGCTGGAGAGTTACCTGAGAGATATACGCAATATCAGGGATGATGTGCAACTGACGCTTCTCTGGCCCATGGAACCAATAGGTCCGCCGGAGTTTAACAAACTGGTTACCGGTCGCCTTGAAGAAAAAGGAATTGAGGCCATCAGGCAATTCCAGCTTGGCAAGGTTGATGCTTCAAACAAGACGGTTGAATCTACCGACGGCAGGCAGGAAAACTATGACCTGCTTATCACAGTTCCTCCCCATAAGCCACAACAGGCTGTACTGGATTCGGGTATTACAGATGAGAAAGGGTGGATCCCCGCGGATAAAACAACATTACAATATCGCGGTCCGGTAGGGGACAAGGATAATGTGTATATTGTGGGGGACAATGGTCCGGCTGACATCCTTAAAACAGGAATTGGTGCACACTATCAGGCGCAGGTTGTATCTCATAATCTGATCAATACGATCAATGGCAACAATATCAAATCGAAGTACAAGGGTGAGACCGGTTGCCCGATAATTACGGACATGGCCTCTGATGCCCATACCGGTAGGGCATACATTGCAACCTGGAGTTACAAGAACCCACCCCAGTCGTTCGATACCACCCAGCTTGGCTGGTATCTGTACCGGATGTATTACTACCTGCACTGGGACATGAGTATTAAGGCATTGATGTGAGGTGATTGGTATGGCTGAAGATATAGAGAATGTTAATATAGGAATGACACAGGCAGACATCGACGCCTTCCTGGATATTGTCAGGACTGCCCGTATCATGCAGAGTTACTTAAATGATGAGACGATCCACGGCGTTGCGAATGTGATGACTCCCATGTTAAAACTGCTCAACGGGGTTGCCAGTACCGATCTTGTGGATGTAATGGAAAGGAGTATGCAGGATCCGGGTCTGGATAGGGCTTTGATGAACCCTCCAAAGGTGGGGATGTATGGCGCACTTCGTGAGATGGGGGATGAGGATTTCCAGAAAGGGCTGGGGATAGCCATTGAATTCCTGAAAGCTCTTGGCAGGGCTTCGGAGGATATAGGGGAATAATTTCCCGCACTTTCCTGTTTTCCTTCTTTCTTTTTTCACTTCAATTTTGCTTTTCCACCATAACATTTATACTTGCGACCTTCCTGATTTCCTTTAAGGTGTTTTATGCGTTCAGACGAAGAGAGGGACCTAGGCCGAGTGGCCTGTTGCAAGGAGGCCATCGATGCTTCCCGGGCAATCTATGACAGTTTCTCACTGCTGGATTATTTCCATGACTGCGAATTTGCAATGCATTCCCGCCGTTTTTCATGGGGAAGTGCTGTTGCTTATGCATATGATGCCAGGGATGCTATCTATATATTGCTTCTTTTTTCCCGCCAGCAGAACAGGGGGCACGGCCACAGATTGGTCAATTGCATCATTGAGCATGCCCGCCATAAGGGATACAGCCGTGTTTATGTGACTACCTCCTATAGATCTCCACACCATTACGCTGCTGGCCGGTTCTATGTATCGTGTGGTTTTTGCATGATTGGCTCGGATGAGGAACATATGTATTATGGACTGGATGTCAATGCAGCTCATGTGTCTGATTGCACTTACGATTATGCCAACCCTCCTGAACTGTTATACGGATTGTCAGACTACGCTTTGATATTAATTGCATTGTTGGCTGTATTTTTGAGACCGCAAAAAGATGAACCACAAGTTGTGAAGATGTTGAGGAAAATTATTTCTGAAAAAGAAAACCGTCTTTGAATTGATCAGGTCGTAAGCCTGTTATAGAGCATAGGAAGTTTTTCTGGAAGTGTAGTTGCATTATCAATGATGGTATATCCCACATCGGAAAATATTGAATGCATATAATCGCTTGCTTTTGAATCGACAGTTATACAGAAAAAGTGCATTCCAAGGGCTTTTCCTTCCTGAATTGCCATTTTCGTATCTTCAATTGCTACTTCTCCATCGTATTTCCCGTCGCCAACCCCAAAATCATATGGTTCCCCGTCAGACAATAATATCAAAAGTTTAATTTTCGCATCGATTCCTTTCAGCTTTGTTATGGAATGCCTGATTACAGGGCCCAGACGGGTGTTATCTGCAGGTTCCAGTGCATCGATTTTACATTCAATATTTTCTGAAAAAACTTCCCTGAAATCTTTTATGGTATAGTATTCCACATCATTTCTGGTATCGCCGGAAAAAGCATAGATTGCATATTTATCCCCAATGCTTTCCAGGGCCTCTACCATCAGTACAAGTGCCTCTTTTTCTACATCCAGTATGCTTTTGTTATTATCCAGTTTTTTGCTGGTGGATGCACTTATGTCAACAAGAAAAAGGGTGGCAACATCCCTCTCGCGCTTATCCCGGCGTATATAGAGGCGTTCAGTGGGATTTATACCACATTTTCTATCTGTGAAAGCTTCGGTAATCGCATCAAAATCGATTTCATCCCCCTCGTTTTGTCTTCTTAATTTACGAAAGGAAACCGGTTTCATCATCCTGAATATACGTTTTATTAGTGAAATTTCATGGATGTAGTTTTGTAGGGTGTCCCGATAAAAATCGGTCGGTCTACCCGCCGGACAGACTTCATAGACGGTACTCCATCTGGATTTGTAATCCCTCAACCTGCTGTCCCACTCATCGTAGGTAAAACTGCTAAGTACCTCCCATTTTTTTGCCAGGGCACACTTTGGTCCTGCCTGAGTGTTTTCTTGTGTAATCTCCTTTTCATCAAGTTCTAATTCTGTCAGGGGTATAAACCGTTCTAATGTTTTCCCTGTATCCCCATCTATCTCTTTTCCAGAATGTAACCCGGCCCCGACACCCCGGTACTCAAGGTTTTGCACGCTAGTATACTGTTGGGAATTTTCAGTAAGGTTATTTTTTTCAAGCATTTCGTATATTTCAAATGTAACTTCCAGAGAGTCAAGAGTGGAAGATTTTGGCTGGAAGATTCTCAAGTCCAGGAGAATCCTGGCTTTTTCCAGAAGAATTTTTAGGAATTCATCAACTACGAATGATGGCTCATGGCCCACAGATGATAAAAGAAAGGCTTCCATGAATTTTCCACTCCCATTTTGTGGTACTTTCCTGTTTTTGACCATCTTTTCCCTGACTTTTTCAAAATCCCGGCGCAGACCCCTGTAAACATGTGTTGTCATATATTCTATTCTGGCATCTTCTACAATTCCCATGATATCTGTTGCAATAGATGGTTCCGGAAACAGGCTGATTACATCTTGAAGACTGACCGTGTTTTCCCTGTCATCTACAGAACCAATAATTTTTTCCAGAGGTGTAGAATTAATGTTTATTGATGTTTTGTTTAATAGTGACAGGATTGCTTTTGTTGCATATTCTGTGGTGCCAAATTTCTGATGCCCTACTTCATGCATAACACTTAACTTGTAGATCATGAAGTTATCTTCAAAATCCCCGTACCCTTTCATTGTTGGTACAAGGTAGATGGTTTTTCCGGAAACTACAGGTTGTATGGAATTTACATGGTCTTTTGGCAGGAGATTCCTGGAACGGATGTTAAAATTTATTCCTGAGATGCCTAATGCATAATATGTCAGGACTTTGGTAACCCTTTTAAGAGCAACTCCGCTCATCAAATATTCTATGAATTCTCTGGAATTTCCCGATTTAAGGGAGAAATACAATCCTGCGCCAGCAGAATCATTTTCAAAAATCTCCAGGCCTTTCATTGCCCATTCTTCAAGTTCGGTTATTTCCAGGTCCTGAAGCAGGATGGGTGAATTGCGGAAATACTGTATTGCTATTTCCCGGTCTCTTTCAAATAATTTAATACCGGTGCTTACCCAGGGTTTTAGTTCTTCAGGATGGATATTGAGCAGGATTTCCCGAAGTTTTGAAAAATAAATTCCTGCAATCAATTGCTCTTTTTCCAGCAGGGATTGTGCATTATCAAAGATTAAATCATAGAATACAGGTTTTATTCTTTTCAGAGTGGTATAGGAATTATTGTAATATTCCCTGCCATAAAATGTACTTCTTTCCGCTATTTTCTCGCCGGTGCTGGTCCATTTTTTAAAATCATCCTTTGTAAGTTCTATGATAACAGGAGGGGCATTTTCAAAATAGCTTTGCACACACCTATGATTTGTAAGTGCAAGTTTGAAACCCTTTTCAAGCAAACAGTTTCTCTGTTTTCTGCTGGTTTTCCTCGTGTGATTTGCAAGTCCGGTGAATATTCCTTCAAAAAACAATTGCACAGCTTCTGGCCTTGTCGAGAAAAGTTGGCAACCTCTCTCGATCCAATCCAGTATCTCATCCAGCTCGAAATCATTTAGTAATCTGGATGTCTTTTGGATAAATATTATTGCGATATCCTCTTCCTTTTCGACCAGTTTTGATGCTGTAGTTTCCCATTTCTCAAAACCTGCTTTATCAAGACTGGCTATTGCAAGAGGAGCATCACTAAAGAAGACGAGGGATGTGCGGGGATATTTAGCAGCAAACCTTTGTGTTGCGAGAAGTAGTTGTAGACGTTGAGAGGGGGGAATTACCGGGAAGACTTTTTTTGTTTTCCGGATGAATTTGATGGCACATTTTGTTTCCTTTTCAGCTACAATATTTATCACTGATTGCCATAAATGAAAAATTTCTTCATCCATCAGGGGTATTAATTCTTTTTTTGCTCCCTCGTATGTATTTGCGACCCTCTTATTCCGGATTGCAATATTTTCCTTATCTGCAGGCAATAGTCCCTCACTCCACAATAGCGGATATTATTTCATCAATGCTTTTCTGGAGCTCATGATCATCAGTTATAGGCTTGATCATTGCCGCCCTGCAAGCCTCTTTTTGTTCAATGCCAGAGCGCATAAGCATGCCTGCATAGATTAAGAGGCGTGTACTGACTCCCTCTTCAAGCCCGTGTTGCTTGAAGTTCCTGATTTTCTGACCGATTTCCACAAGAGTCCGGGCGTCTTCCATATCAATTCCGCTCTCATGTGCCACGATTTCATACTCAATGTCTGCAGGCGGGTAATCGAAATCTATGGCAACAAATCTCTGCCGGGTGCTCTGTTTGAGGTCTTTCAAGACACTCTGGTAGCCAGGATTGTAGGAAATAGTTAACATGAACTCCGGAGGGGCATGAAGTATTATTCCCAGTTTATCAATTGGCATTACCCGCCTGTCGTCAGTGAGGGGGTGTATGACAACCCTTGTGTCCATCCTGGCTTCCACGAATTCATCCAGGTAACAGATGGCACCGTTTCTTACCGCTTTTGTAAGGGGTCCATCATTCCATTCGGTAGATTCGCCTTTTATGAGGAATCGCCCTATAAGGTCACTGGCTGTAAGGTCTTCATGGCAGGCTATTGTAATAAGTGGGCATTCTAATTTGTATGCCATATATTCCATGAACCGGGTTTTCCCGCAACCTGTAGGTCCTTTCAGGTTGACAGGCAGATTGTTTTCGTAAGCAGCGGTGAATATTTCAACTTCATCTTTTACAGGAACGTAATAAGGCTCTTCCCTGATGACGTATTCTTCAACAGGCTGCTCCTGGTAATTGATCTTTTTCATCGTGTCCATGTTTATGTCTGTATTCTCATTTATATGTAGGTAGTGGGAAGTTGAGTATGTTTATTTGATCATTTTAAGAATATTATTCTCTTGTCAATGATTCAATTAACTCCCTGTGATGGGGAAATCTTTCAAGTAATTCATCTTTCTTATGGAGTGCAAAGTCCTCAAATTCAAAACCCGGTGCGACCGTACATCCCACAAGTGAATAGTCATGTTTGGTACTGTCACACACTGTTGCACCAAAGACTGAACCTGCAGGGACAACACCCTGTGGTACTTCACCGTTTAATATGTCGTTTCCAAGATGGATCGATTCATAAACACCATCTGGAAGTATCATATGTATGTCAATAGGCGCCCCGCTGTAAAAATGCCAGATTTCTTCCTGTTTTATTGTGTGAAGTGCTGAAAATTCACCTTGCTTTAATAAAAAGTAGATTGCCGTGGAAAACACATGATCCAGAGTAAATCTGTCTGGTAGGTATTTGTGTTTGATCGTTTCTCCGGATCTGTAAGTTTCTTTAAAATACCCACCTTCGGGGTGTTCATTCATATCAAGATATTTTATGATTTCATCAGCGTTGGTCATGGTTATTTCCTGAATTGGTTTAATGTGCTTTAAGTCCTTGTTTTGGTGGATATTGAATTTTGACCAAAAGCACATCCATGAGTGGTTCCTCTTCCCAGAGTTTCAATCCTGCTCATGGGGGTAAATGTTATATTATAATTGTCGTGGCAATTAATTTTATGTTTTTCTTGCTTAAAGGCACCTTTGTCAGGTGGGTGTAATTGACATACAGTACTTAATTGTTAATGGTCCTTTCAAGAGAATCGTTTTAAGCAAAATGGCCACTCTTATTAGGTAAAGAAATTTAAAAACCTTCTTAGAATTTATTATTTGCTATTCTGTGAAACATTATATCAAAAGGCCTATACTTGTTAATGGACTGCAAATAACAAGGACAGAAGCTTATACTTTATCAGCAGGATATTTTATAACTAGAATTCTTATCAGGCCCAATACGAGTAGTAAGATTGATAAACTTAAAATAAATTCATATTGGATTCGATTTACATAAATTCCAGCTGCTAGTTCACGCATAACTATCAAAATAGTAGCATCCGTTATATAGACAATTCTGATTCGTTTATGCTCACGATAATCAACGAAAGTTTTGAAAAGGTCAATAAGAATAAAAATTGTAAGAACGCCAACAACTACGTCGATGAAATTTATATGGATGAAATTGCCGCCAAGAAGTTCATATATAATATATCCGACATTATATATAATTTTTAGTAACCCAACAATTATTGCTACTATTAGTATATAAAGGACGGAAAAAGTAACATACTTTATAACTGTATCAAATATTTCATCATGATTGATCATGTTTACCCTTTCTACTCCCAAATTAGACTATTAGTAATTGGAATAGCATCGATATAACATGTTTGCTTTAAAATATCGATGTTAATTATTAAGAGAAAGAAAAGGTGGCTTTGTAAAAATCCTCAATATAATTATTTCTAAAGAAATATAGCCATCAATATTGAATTAGTAATTTGGATTAGCCTTTTAAACTAAGGCAGTTTTCACTTGTCTTTTATGATTCTAAAATGCTATACTTAATATCTTCTTTTATTTGGATAAATAAACAAAAAAACATATGAAAACATTAGGATTCATACTGGGAGTAGAAAGCCCCGGGCGTGATTTGAACACGCGACCTAGTGATTACAAGTCACTCGCTCTGCCAGGCTGAGCCACCGAGGCGCTTATGGTATCGAATGCAACCCATAGATAGCATAATGGCACATAAATTTTATGGCTGGTTGGACTATATCTAACACTTATGTGGCAGGAAATGGCAAGAATCGGGAAAAAACTCGTGGATCACGGGCTGGTTGAGTCTCATTTTGGAAATATAAGTGTACGTCGGGGCAACAGCATGGTGATAACCCGCAGCGGATGCCCGCTGGATGAGATTTGTGAGGAAAATGTGGTGGAGGTGCCCATTCAGACCACCTGCGAATTTGACAGTCTTGCGTCTTCGGAAACCCGGGTGCATCGGCGTATCTATCAGGAGACTGATGCCGGATGCATCGTGCACGGGCACTGCCCCTTTGCCGTAGTCATGTCACTGCTGGATGAATCAGGTAGTATCGAACCACTGGATAGTGAAGGTGTATGTTTCCTCGGGCCGGTTCCGGTTGTGGAAGGGGCTATCGGCAGTGAAGAACTCGCCGCAAACTCCGCTGCGGCCCTGACAGAATGCGACGGGCTTATCGTCAAAAGCCACGGCACCATCTCTACAGGAAAAACCCTGGATCATGCCTACATCAATACCACACAGATCGAGCACACCTGCAAGATACGCTATTACTACGATCTTGCTAAAAGTTCGTTGTGAAAGTAAAAGATTAAATCATGGAAGGACAACTAAGGGGATTATACAATGACCCTGGACCGCTTCAGGCCTGTTTTTGCAGGCCCCATATCAAGACTCGCAAAGATATTTGCAGACACGGGCATAACCCCCAACCAGGTAACACTTGCTTCCCTGCTTTTTTCCGCAGCCGCAGGATTGTGCTATGCCCTGGGGGCGGCCAACATTTTTCTGATAGGTGCGGCACTCATATTTGTGGTCCTCAACTCCCTGTTTGATGCGCTGGACGGCAGCATGGCCCGCTATCTTCTCACAAACGACAAAGCCGGTGATTTCCTTGACCATGTGGTCGATCGCTATGCAGATGTCTTTATCGTCGGGGGCCTGATCTTCGGTGAATATGCAGGCTGGGGTATCGGCCTGTTCACAATGGTGGGCATTCTTCTCACAAGTTATCTCGGTACCCAAGCCCAGGCATTATCCATAGGTCGTTTCTACGGTGGAATTATGGGCAGGGCGGACCGTCTTGTACTGATCATGGCCGCATCGCTGTTACACATAATCTATCCGCAGGCTATATTTGGTTACACCCTGCTTGGTTGGTCCCTTATCCTTATGGGCATTGCTTCCCATGTAACTGCCCTGCAACGTATACGATTTATTCGCACACGTCTGGGCTGAAACAGACGCATGATTTAAATTACTCCCTGTAATTGGTTGTCCTAATGAAAAAATACGAATATATCGAACATACCGCAGATGCGAGGTTCAAAGCCTTTGGTAGAACCGCAGAAGAAGCCTTCGCAAATGCTGCCGAGGCTATGTTCAATGTTATGATCGATACTTCTGACATTAATCCACAGATTACTGAGTATATTGAATTACAGGCACCTGATATGGAAAACCTCCTTGTGGACTGGCTTTCTGAACTACTTTACCTCTTTGAAGTTAATATGGTTGTGTTCAGTAGCTTTGAAGTGTTTGCTATTGAAAAGGAAGGTGATGAATACCTACTTTCAGCAAAAGCAGAGGGGGAGCCCCTGAATCTTGAAAAGCACGTATTTGACACCGAAGTTAAAGCGGTAACATATAATGACCTTGGTGTACAAATTACATCACAAGGAGTTACGGTACGTATTACAGTGGATACATGAAAAGGGGATTTGATAGGATGGATACAGAAGGACCTGAAATAGAAGGACTTGAACGGATAGATAATGATATATGGCAAGTTCCCATCGGCTACAAACCCGGGATGAGGGTACCGGGCAGGATATATCTTTCAGATAAATTGTTCACCAATCTGGAAAAGGAAGCAGTTGACCAAGTAGCCAATGTGGCCACCCTGCCAGGAATACAGAAATTCTCAATGGCAATGCCCGATGCCCATGTAGGATATGGTTTCCCCATAGGGGGAGTTGCCGCTTTTGATGCCGAGGAAGGTGTCATCAGTCCCGGAGGCGTGGGATTTGACATCAATTGCGGTGTACGCCTGATCAGGTCCAACCTGGAAAAATCCGATGTGGACGGTAAAGTCAATGACTTGCTGGATTCCCTTTTCAAGGCTGTACCTTCGGGTGTGGGTTCCAAAAGCCGCATACGTGCATCGGAAAGTGAACTTGAAGCCATATTCACTAATGGCTCCCGCTGGGCTGTGGAGCAGGGTTATGGTGTAGAAGCTGATCTTACCCACTGTGAAGGTGAAGGGTGCATTGAAGGAAGCGACCCTGCACAGGTTAGTGCCAAAGCCCACAAAAGAGGCAGGCCACAGCTTGGAACCCTGGGAAGCGGCAATCATTTCCTGGAATTGCAGTATGTGGATGAGATATATGATCCGGTCGCAGCTGAAGCCTTTAATCTCAAACAGGGCCAGCTTACTTTCATGGTCCATTGTGGATCGCGAGGTGCGGGTCATCAGGTATGCACCGACCACTTGCGCAATCTCACCCGTGCAGTGGAAAAATACAAAATCGATCTGCCTGACAAGCAGCTTGCCTGTGCACCGGCACAATCAGAAGAAGCACAGGCTTATTTCGGTGCAATGGCCTCAGCAGCCAACTATGCCTGGACCAATCGTCAGATCATAATGCACCACTGTCGCGAAGTTTTTGAACAACAAATGAATATGGATGTGGATGAATTGGGTTTGGATCTGGTCTATGATGTAGCCCACAACGTCGCCAAACTGGAAGAACATGATGTAAACGGTGGAAAAAAACAGGTCTATGTACATCGCAAGGGTGCCACCCGTGCTTTCCCTGCAGGCCATCCCGATGTCCCTCAGGCTTATAGGGATGTAGGTCAGCCGGTGCTTATTCCCGGCAGTATGGGCACCCCCTCCTATGTGCTCTGCGGTAAGCAGTCAGCAATGGATGTATCCTTTGGAAGCGCCTGTCATGGTGCTGGCAGGGTAATGAGTCGCTCCGGTGCGAAACACACTTTCAGGGGAGAAGAGATCCAAAAAGACCTCAGTGGTCAGGGCATTTCTGTCAAGGCAGCCCACCCTTCGGTCATTGCCGAAGAAGCACCTGGAGTTTACAAATCCAGCAGTGAGGTTGTGGATGTTGTACACAGGCTTGGTATTGCAGGTAAGGTCGCAAAACTCATGCCTCTGGGTGTTGTAAAAGGTTAAGATTGAGAGAATATGAGGAAGGGAACACATTGTTTGAGGGGATGAATGGTTTTGCTTGGTTACAGTAATTCTGTATTAAACCATATGACAGGTTCCGCTTCCTCACCTTCCAATGGGTGACTATAATATTTAAAATGTTTGATTAATCCCCATGTATTCACCGCTACTCATTTAATGTCCTAATGCTTTTTTATGGCTATGACAAAAGAGGAATCACGTATTAAACAGGTCCGCACCATGGCTGATTACCAGTTTGGGAAGGGATGTGGGAACATTCTCTTTTCCGGTGAAATCACATTTAAGTTATCCCGTACAAAAAGGATCAGGCAGGTATTTTCCGAAGGAAAACGTATGGCCACAGTACGTGCAAGGGACGGGATGTTCACTTTGAGTATTGAGGGGGCCTCATTGATTCATTCCCATCTTCCAATACCAGGCTATCGCGTGATGATGTGTGACGATGCAATTCCCTTTGTCTCAAAAGGGAAAACTGCCTTTGCCAAGCATGTGGAAAACATAGACCCTGATCTGAGGGCTGGAGATGAAGTTTTGCTTGTGGATAAACAGGACAATCTTATTGCTACAGGGCAGTTATTACTTGCTCCTGAAGAAGTTCTTGCCATGGACAACGGCCCGGCTGTTGATGTCAGGGTTGGGGTGGATAGCAGCTGAAATGGACGTCGCAATCAAAATCTAAATATATATTCAACAAATAACTATGCAAGTTATATTGTACTTCCTCAGAAGGTGAAACTATCGAAGAAGACCAGCTCCTGAAAACCTTTGTAATTCCTCCAAATACCAAAATGGAAGAACATAATATTGTTCTGGATGAGGATATTATAGTAGGAAACCATTCCGATATACGCTACGGTATAATTGCTGATTCGGTGATAATCGGAGAAAGGGTATCTGTATCAGGTGATGTACTTGCCAGGTCTGATATTCGTATAGACATCTGGTCAAAAATCGGTGGCAATGTGCGCTGTGGCGAAAATGGCTATATTGGCGAGTTTGTGAATATAGATGGCAAACTTTTCGTTAATGGAGATCTTGATGTTGGTAATGATGTGAAGATCAACAGAGGGTTTGAAGCTCATGGCTGGATAGTTGTTCGTAATCCTGTGCCTGTAATCACTTATATTTTCCTATATATCTCCGAACTTTTACGTATGGGTAAGGGTGAAGAAGTAGAGAAGGCTATGAGTGAATTCTTTGAAGAGGAAGCAAAAGAGATCAGTTATGGCGCTATGGTAGTTCCCAACGGGTCTCGCATATCTGCAGACTCTATAAGGGTACCAGGGGCGGCCACCATAGGAGATAGCTGCAGGCTCGTAGGCAATATAAGGGCTGAATCTTTGAAAATGGGCGGTGCTACTACTTTGTATGGAAGTATCCGGACAGCCAGTGATATTGAGATCGGTGAAAATAATGCTATTCATGGTAACATTGTCTCCCGTGGCAGGGTTGTAGTGGGTAAAGGTACCCATATACTGGGAGAGATCAATGCTTATTCTATCCGGATTCATGAGGATTCAAGGGTTGATGGTGTGATGCGAGCCACCGGCGGCACCACATTCATACGTGAAAAAGACGAGGTCTCCCGGAGCAGGGAACTGATAAAACTGGACATAGCAGACCAACCACAATAAAAAGGTGTTCTTTTTTGAGTGAAACTACTGAGATTTATAACTCTATTGTAGAGAAAGATTCAAAATACGTTATGCAAAACTACGGTCGTTATCCTATCGCACTGGATAAAGGAGCAGGTGCTCTTGTGTGGGATACTGCCGGCAAACAGTATATCGATTGCGTGGCAGGAATAGCCGTAAACAATGTGGGACATTGTCACCCTAAAGTTGTTAAAGCAATACAGGAGCAGGCAAGCAAACTCATCCATGTATCCAATCTCTATTATACTGATGTACAGGCCGACCTTGCAGAAAAGTTGTCACAGGTTACCGGCATGGATCGCCTGTTCTTCTGCAATTCGGGTACCGAGGCCGTAGAAGCTGCCATGAAACTGGCCCGGGCCCATTCTGGGAAAAAGAATTTCGTGGCTGCAGAAGGCTCATTCCACGGCAGGACAATGGGTGCCCTTGCAGTAACTTCCAAAGAGGCCTACAGGAAACCCTTTGAACCCCTTCCCGGCAGGGTTGATTTTGTACCTTATGATAATTCCCCGGCAATTGCAAATACTATTGATTCGGATACAGCAGCGGTAATTGTGGAGCCCATCCAGGGTGAGGGTGGTGTCAATGTTCCTTCCTCAAATTACCTTAAAGAGGTCAGGGAAATCTGTGATGAGACCGATACCCTCTTGATATTCGATGAGGTGCAGACTGGTTTCGGGCGTACTGGCAAGTGGTTCTGCAAGGATTATTTCAATGTGACCCCGGACATAATGACAATGGCCAAAGCACTGGGGGGTGGATTCCCCATGGGCGCCATTGCAAGCAGGGAAGGTATTGTTTTCCAGAAGGGCCAGCATGCAGCAACCTTTGGCGGAGGTCCTCTTGCCTCTGCAGCAGCCCTGGCATCCATCAATGCAATTGAAAAAGAAGGACTCTTAGAACGCTCCCGTATTATGGGCGAGTATTTCGTGAAGAAACTGGAGGGTTTAAACCGTGAGGATTTCTTGGAAATCCGGGGTAAAGGATTGATGATGGGCGTACGTATGGAGGACTCATGTGCGGAAATGGTAACTGCGGGCCTTGAGAAAGGTGTACTGCTCAATTGCACAGCAGGTAACATCCTGCGTATGGTGCCTCCCCTTGTCATAACCGAAGAACAGGTAGATTCGGTGGTGGATATAATTGGCAATTTATGAACTGGTAAAACCTGAGATCAGGTCGATAGCTCCCTATGTGCCGGGCAAATCGATTGCCGAGATCGCTGAAAAATATAATCTGGAACCTGATTCGATTATCAAACTCGGCTCAAATGAAAATCCCCTGGGTCCTTCTCCGGCAGCAGTCAGTGCCCTGCAGGAAGCTGCCGGTAATGTGAATATTTATCCTTCAGCGGATGCTAGGGAACTTGTGGATGCGGTCTCCGCTTATGTTGGTATGCCCCGGGACAATGTAGTGGCATCCGGTCCGGGTATGGATGGTTTGCTTGACGGCCTGATGAGAATGCTCATATCTGCAGATTCTGAAGTTGTGATTACAACTCCCACTTTTTCGTATTACGAGATTTCTGCAACTGCATGTGGTGCCACACCGGTATTTGTGAAACGGAACGAAAAATTTGACGTGGATATTGACAGGGTCATTGCTGCTGTAACTGAGAATACAAAAGTAGTCTTCATTTGTTCCCCAAACAACCCCACGGGCAATATCACTGCTGAAAAGGAACTGCGCAGATTGCTGGATTCGGTTGGGTGCCTGGTTTTTGTGGACGAGGCTTATGTGGAATTTGCAGGCTCAGATATTGTATCTCTTGTAGGGGAATATGATAATCTTATTGTTGGAAGGACCTTTTCCAAAGCCTTCGGGCTTGCAGGTTTAAGACTTGGCTACGGTATAATGCCTGCCTGGCTTAAGGTCGAATATATGAAAGCTGCTACTCCCTTCAATGTAAGTGCACCGGCTGTTGCAGCAGGTATTGCTGCCCTTTCGAACAAAGAGCATCTGGAGGCCAGCCAACAGATGGTAATCGAGGGTCGTAAATATTTGCAGGCAAATCTGCCTTTCAAAGTATATGAGTCACAGGCTAATTTTATACTTGTGGATGTTGCCCCCTATGGTGCAAAGGATGTATGCGACCACCTGTTGCGCAGGGGAGTAATTGTCAGGGATTGCACTTCTTTCCGTGATGCAGGAAATTCCTTTATCAGGGTCACTGTGGGCACAAGAAAGCAAAATGAAAGAGTTGTGGAAGGCTTTTCGACCTATTTATGAGAGGCTTTCAATTTCATTTATTTCCATAAGTGGGTAATCCAGTTCTCTATTGTATGTCATAGATGCCCGGATTCTGGTATCTCCGTGAATTACTTTCAGCCCTACGGTCAACATTTTCCCTTCAAGTTCGCAGTATCCGAATTCACCATTTAATTTTTCGGATATCATGTCCCTGTTTATAGTTACGTTGATCTCTTCAACAAAAGGCTGTACAGAAATGCTTTCAGCAATGGCTTTTTCCAGGCTTTCCACATTTTCCAGGTTAAGTGGTGAACCCGTGAACTGGTGATAGAGGGCTCCCAGTTTGATCCCTGCCTCAAAAGCGGCCATCTGCGTATCATCAGGTCTCTTTTCCATGATTAGTGGGATGGCAGGGTGCTATTTATATTTGTGGATGAGGCACATTTTTACATAGTATCAGGTCTAAGGTGGTACGGTTACAAAATAAGGAGTATATTCTATGAGTACGCTTGAAAACCTTGAAGGAGCATTTGCCGGTGAATCCATGGCAAACAGGAAGTATCTGGCCTTTGCAAAAAAAGCTGATGAAGAAGGCTATCCTCAAATAGCAAAACTGTTCAGGGCCGCCGCAGAAGCTGAGACTATTCATGCCCACAATCACCTCGGCATAATGAATGGCATAAAAAGCACAAAGGAAAACCTCAATGAGGCCATTGAAGGGGAAACCTATGAGTTTGAGGAAATGTATCCAGAATTCATAAAACAAGCAAAAGAGGAAGGTAACGGTAAGGCTGTCTGGAGTTTTGATGTGGCCAACCAGGTAGAAGCAATTCATGCCGAACTCTACAAAAAAGCCCTTGATAATGTAGGCAACAATGAAGAGGTTGAGTATTACGTATGTGAAGTTTGTGGCAATACTGTAGAAAATGGTGCACCGGATGTATGTCCAATTTGTGGTGCCCCAGCTTCTAAGTTCAAGAAAATTGATTAAAGTGTTCTGTTGATTAGGGCATATTCTCTTATTTTTTATTTATTGCTGATACCTGTTGGTTTAGATTTTACATTTTTATTTGTGTTAATTAATATACGGCTTTTTATGTACATTAATTGTATATTCATTGCCATATTTATTATCCCTATGGTCATGGAACATTACGGGTAATGGAATCTGGACATTATTCTTTTATCAGCATTGTATTTTGTTCTATTATTGCGCTAGTTTTGTTTTTTGTGCTGGCAACTTCTACGGCTTGCGCTGAATGGGAACAGAATGAAGTGGAAGTGAATTCTGTATATGAAGTCGGCCCAGAAGTTGTCCATGTCACAAAAGAGATCACTTTTACCAATAAGGATGCAAATACTCGTTACTGGCAGGGATTTTACTCTTCATTGAATTATCCTCTTTTTCAGGATCATTCGAATCTAAGTTCCTATGATGATTCTTCTGAAGTGAGGCTCAAAAGAGCTGAAAATGGTGGCAACTATTACATGTTCGCATTCAATGAGAATGTCTGGTATGGGGATAGTTACACTTTCACACTGGAATATGATGTCCAGACGGATCCTATCTATGCTACTTTCACAATAGGGGAACAATCAGATTCTGGAAATGTAAAACTCATTGTTCCTGATAACTATGAGGCATGCCTGGCAGATGTGAGTTATGCAAAAGAAAATCTAAATGATCGTGTAGTTTATACGTTTGGAAATGAAAGTTTCCAGGAATTTCCTTTGCGGATTGATTGTGTAAAAACAGTGGACCGCGTGGTTGCCAGTGAGGTTATTTCCCTGGGAGGCAGGAATGTCAACATCAGTGTTGAATACCGAAAAGGAAATGATGAATGGGCACAGGAGGTGCTGGACAAAACAGTTACATATCTTCCCTTGCTGGAGGATGTCTGGGGGGTCCCTTTTCCGGGCAATTCAGATCTCATAATAAGGGAATCTTCAGTCGCAGAAACAAAGGGTTACCATGGTTTCAATTATGGGAATGGTACAATATCCCTTTTACACTCAGCAGGGGATCGTGTGCTGATACATGAACTTTCCCACAGCTGGACCCATGCATGCAATTTTGAGCAACTCTGGATGCATGAAGGTTATGCCAACCTTTATACTTTCCTGGTATTAAAACAAATAAATCCGAAAAAGGCCCTGGCTATGAAATCCGAACTTGAGGAGGATTATGACAAAAAAGAACAACATTTTGCACAGGCTCTTGATGGCTGGTCTATTCCGGATGAATATAGCACTTCCGGTTCAGAAATGATTGGCTATGGTTACAGTAAATCTTTTGTTTTCGTATCGGATATTTATGAAAAAGTTGGCTTTGAAAGAATGCAAATTGCCAACAGGAAGTTGCTGGCCTCCGGTAATGTGGATACTTCTGATCATATTTCAATAATTGAATCGATTTCAGGCAAAGATTTCGATCAAATGTATTCTAATTTTGTCTGATAAGTTGTTAGGGTAAAAACTGACATACTTCCCATGCATATTGTATGGGTGTTTTATGGTTGGCTTTGCGGGTCCTTTTGAGGTTCCTTGCCAGGGCCATTCGAGGGGCATCAGTGCTCCCTTTCACTGCATCTCTTTCTGCAGTGAATTGACCTATGCTATTTTTCTTCAATGCGATATTAAAGGAAGCATTGACATCAGCATGGTCAACATGTCCACAATGTGGGCATTCAAAATTTTTACTGTGGCGCTTGCCTGTAAGTCCACAAAGGCTGCAATTCTTGCTCGTTGAATGTGGATCAATATAGGCAATTTTTACTCCATGCAGCCTGGCCTTATATTCTATGAATTGCTGTAATTGATGGAAGGACCAGCTGTTCAGGGAGTATTCTTTAGTAATCCTGGGTTTTTTCTTATTGCCACTCAGGTTTTCCAGTTTAATGCCACTATTATTTCTGATTGCAATATCCACGATCTTGTGACTGATCTTGTGGTTCATGTCCTTTATCTTTCGCTTTTCACGAACTTTGAGTGCTTTGAGTTTCTTGAATTTACCCTTTTTTTCAACTTGTCTTTTCATATTTTCATATTTCTTGTGTGTGTGCATCCGGTTTTTACCGAATTTCCACACTTTTCCTGTTTCAGGATGGGCTACCACTGCAATATGTCCACGGGTGTTGCGATCCACGCCTATGTAGGAATCAGGGTATTCCGTTTCTTTTTCGGGGTAAACAATCGCGATATGGGCAAATTCATTGTCTACTTCAATCTGGGTAATTCTTTTGAAACTATTATCAAAGTGGTATTCCAGTTTGAATTTAATGGATGGTATCCAAAGGACCTTTTGCTTTTTATCTAGTTTTATGCCCTGTTCTGGTATCACCAGTTTGACATTTTTTACATTCTTCATCCCTTTATTTTTCGAATATTTTTTCAGTATCTGGTTGGAAATAATGGATTTTAGGCCAATGTGTTTCACGTCATCATAGGTCATAATCGGTTTATTTCCAGTTTTGGAAAAAGATTGGGGATGGGTCAAAGAAGGAATAGGGGTAAAAAAGAGGGGTTCTTGAGAAGTTAGAGGGAAGGAAGGTATAGAATTTTCATTTTGCACGGGAGATGAAGCATTTCGGGAGGAAATCTGATCCCTGATGCATAATTCGGCAATTTTGCGGGCTTTCCGAATCTCTTCTGAAAAGTCCTTTTTGTGTCGGATTTTATATGTAAGTAGCATTCAGTACCTTTTCCCTTTTAATGGATGGATGTCTTCTTGCTCCCTATCTATTTATTAGTAAGCCTTATATGCATATATAATTTTTGTAATATATATTTTATTTATTTTATGGCGGTTGTGTTCCACTATGGGTAAATGTGTATATGGTAATGCAGGTAACTGTCTGCATTAATCGTTTGGAAAGACTAATATATATTTAACGCAATATATTATCTATGCTCATTGCGGTAATCCTGGCTATAATTGGAATTCTGGAAGTAATCATATTGACCCAGTTATTTGGTTACCGTCTGGGAGGTGTGATTGTTGTTCCTGTGCTTGCCATCTACACCTGCAAAAATTTCTTAATGTTGCCATTATTCATTGTAGGTGTTATTATTGCTTACATGGGCCTTCTCTACTTGCAGAAGAATACAATGATATATGGAAGAAATGAACTTGTTGCCACATTACTGATAGGTTCGGTATTTCCTGTGGTGGGTCTTTTTTCCCTGAAGGGACTTGGTTACGATTTCACTGAAGTTGTATTCTTTGGTAGTATTCTTCCCGGGCTGGCGGCTTATAATTATTCCCGTCTAAAGCCTCAATACAGGGTAGCGGATATATTGACTTCTGTGGGTATTTTTCTGGGGCTGATCGCAGCAGCCTGGTTGTTGATCAATCCTTTTATAGCTGAAACAATTGGCAGTCTCACCCCGCCAATTCTTTTCAGCCCGAAGTCAGATATAGCTTTACTAAAACAGGTTGCAGTGGACGTTTATCCTGCCTCTTCCATTATGAACCGTTTTTCTGCTTTTGTCCTGTTCATCGTTTCTCTGGCATTTTCCGAAATTGTCAGGCAGTCCTATGGAATTCGTGTAGGTGTTGTTTCAATGGCCATCCTGGCTATCTTCAGTCTGGAAAACAAGTGGTTCCTGATGCTTTACTTTTTCAACCTGCTTGCTTCCTTCATAGGCATAACCATAATCCAGAAAGCAACTCTGCTTTATGGAAGGAATCTCATTGGGCTTGGAACTTCTATCTCTCTTGCGTTAACAATTCCCTTTGTATTCATTTTCCCGGTATCTCGTGGTTTGTCCATCTTTTTCCTGGGTTTGATTGCCGGTCTAAATGCTTATAATCTACATGTCACTCCTCCTGCTGAGAGGAAATTGTTCATTCCTCTACAGATATCCATTCTGGCCCCTCTCATAATACTGGCCGGGATCCTGGGGGAGGGACAATCGACGGGTTTGTTCCATGAAGTGGGTATTTATCAGATACTTCTGGCTTTGCTGGCCGCTGTTATATCGATAGCTTTTGTAAAAATTAACTGGGTAGGCAAACCCATGGAAAAAAATGTATGGGATGCTTCTCTGTTCTCGGAGGGTGATGAATGAGGCGGGCTATTTATGAAATATATAACAAAAATGGGAAATGGACCTGGAGATTGCGCAGTGATGAAGACATTCTTGCTTACAGTGGGAAAATGTTTTCATTATCCTCGGAAGCCTGGGGGGAAGTGGACCGGGTGCGTGCCATGGCATCAAAACTTGCCGGGGTGGATGCATACAGGGAAGTACCTCTGAATGAAGTGCCTTCCATGGAAGTTGCCCATGCCGATGCAGAGGACTGGCAATTGAGCTTCTGTTCCGGAAATACGCTTG
This sequence comes from Methanohalophilus halophilus, assembly GCF_001889405.1. Lineage (NCBI taxonomy): Archaea > Methanobacteriati > Methanobacteriota > Methanomicrobia > Methanosarcinales > Methanosarcinaceae > Methanohalophilus > Methanohalophilus halophilus. Next base: position 258,998 of record NZ_CP017921.1, on the reverse strand, counting down.
CATGTAGCGCCAAACACTTCGAGTTATCTGAAGAAGCGGAGAAAATGCGCCAATCATTGTTAATGGACATGATGGGTGCAGAAAAAAGCTTTGTAATGGATGAAAGTGATGACCTGCTGACTATCAAAGTAGGAGAACGCAGTCCCCTGAAATGTTTCAAATGTTTTCTTAAAAGAGGTATTAAGCATCGTGACCTGCTGGAAATGACGGACATACGTATTGATGTTGTCGGGATTCGTGGTAAATCTTCTACAGTTAGTCGTCTTTCTGAGATACTAATAAGGCGTGGTTATAATACATTGGCCAAGGTTACCGGCAATCGTCCCCACCTTATAATTAATGGTTATGCAATACCGATTGAACGTTTGGGTCCAAATGTCATGTTGTATGAAAACATCCATGGATACAAGGAATTTGTACCTGTAATAGAGTCCTATACTCCTGATGAAAGGCAGGACGTTGTCATCATTGAAAATCAGGCGATAACTGAATATACCACAAGAATGGTTAATGAGATTTTTGTGAAACCACGTATTATCGTGATCACCAATGTGCGACAGGACCATCTTTCCACCCTGGGCAGGGATAAGCGTGAGATTGCGAGGTCCTTTGCACGTTCAGTTCCCAGAAATACTGTGGTTATTAACTGTGAACAGAATCCTGTGTTGCAGGATTATATTAAAAAAGAAATTGAAAAACGTGGGGCTACTGCAATAAATGTAGAAATACCGGAAACGCACAGGGGTTTACTTGGTGCTGAAACCGTTTATGGGTTAAATTATGTGCTTGCTGAAATTGGCAGTGACCCTATCCCTGATGAAGAGTTGGATTCCTATCTGCAGTCAATGCAACCTCGGTGGCTGGAGCTTGAATCGGGTGTACTTTTTAATGCTGCTGAAGTGAATGATGTGGAAAGCACGGAAATGATACGTCAGCAGCTTGCAGGTAAAGAGAAGATTCTGCCCTTTGTTTACTTGCGGGATGAAAGAAGGGGTAGGTCATATTCTTTTGTGAAATATCTGAACCACCTTTTTGAAAAAGATTACATTGATGAGGTTTTCATGGGTGGCCGCACCACAAAGGCTTTTGCCAGGAATATCAGGGCGCCTACCCGCCAATTCAGCGCCGAGGCTGATCCGGCAGAAGTGCTTGATGAAATGGTCGGGATAGGATTGCCTGTTATCCTTATGGGTAATACCGTGGATGAGTTCATGAGGCAAATGGAGATTGAGATCTCGAAAAGGGTTGTAACAGGGGATAATGTGCATTATTCTCCTGAAGTTGACACTCTGGAAAAAGTTGGTTCGATTAATTTTAACTACTGATGCATTTTGCTGTATTTTTATTTTGGTGGTGAAAAATAGGTGCTCCGATCGGGATTCGAACCCGAGTCACAGGAGTGAGAGTCCTGTATGATTGGCCGTGCTACACTATCGGAGCGCATTGCCATGAGGGCACAATTCTAAAGCAATTTATGTTATATTAAGCTTTTGTAAAAACAAGAAGCGGGGTTAGGCAAACATCCCGCTTGCTGTGCTCTGTTCTTCTTCAGTTGTGACCTTGTTGAAGGCTTCAGTCAGATCCTTCATGGTGATTTGTTCGCCCCTGCGACGCAGGACAAACATCCCTGCCTCCTTGACAATGATCTTGAGGTCTGCTCCACTCAGTCCGTTTGCCATCTTGGCGAGTTTGGTCATGTCCACATCATCTGCAAGATTCATATGGCGGGTGTGGATCCTGAGGATGTCCTCGCGCGCTTTCTCATCGGGTATTGGTACCTCGATTACCCTGTCAAACCTTCCCGGGCGGAGAAGTGCCGGGTCAAGCAGGTCAATACGATTTGTGGCCGCTATGATCTTGACCTGGCCGCGTGGCTCGAATCCATCCATTTCGGACAACAGTTGCAGCATTGTACGATTTACTTCTGCAGAACCTGTGGTGCCGTCGTGGGTACGCATTCCGCCCACGGCATCAATCTCATCAATAAACAGGATGCATGGGGATTTATCCCGGGCCATCTGGAATACATCTTTCACAAGCCTTGCTCCTTCTCCGATGAATTTCTGGACCAGGTCCGAACCAGACATGCGTATGAAACTTGCATGCGCACGGGATGCCACTGCTTTGGCAATCAGTGTTTTTCCTGTGCCAGGGTCGCCATACATAAGGACGCCGGATGGGGGTTCGATACCGATCTTATCGAATAGTTCGGGTTCGGTAAGGGGCATCTCTACGGATTCGATTACCTCGTTGAGTACGTCATCCAGGCCGCCTATCATATCATAATCTACATCAGGGGAGTTGATTACTTCCATAATCTGGGCGCGCATGTCGGTTGCTTTTCGCATTATTGATACAATAGAAAATGCAGCATTGATTGATACACGCACTCCTGGTTCGATTTCTTCCTTGAACTCCGCGGGAATCTGTGTAACTACTTCCTGATTGTTACCATGCTGGCGGATAAGTGCCATGTCATCTTCTGTTTCCATGACAGTTGCAATGAAAAGGGGGGGTGATGTAATACGCTCGAGTTGCTCCTTGAGTTTTTCCATTTCCTCGAGGTAGTTGTTTGCCAGCATATTGGCTTCAAGAAGCTTTGCTCTCATTGATTCACTCTGGACTCGGAGTTCCTCATTTTCCTTTTTGAGTGATTCGATCTCAGAGTCCATCTCCTCCGCAGTATCGACATTATTATTGGTATTTTCAATAGGAGTATTTGCAGTTGCATCGGACATAATGCGTCCCTATGCATATCATCGAATATAAATCCACTCCTGTTTTCGGGTATTATCTGGGCGTGTTATATGTATTTTTACCTATGTTTTTATGACTCTTATCTGTGTTTTTACGCATATTATCTTGTTATATGTCTTGTTTCACACTTCTATACAGATAAAAACAACCCCCTTGTTTCCGCTGGAACAATAGGCAAGTTATGGTAATATTTATATCACTTTGTTCTCTTTCTTTGTTGTGAATAGGGGGAGAATATGGATTTTTAAATTGTTTACTTTTATTTTATTGTTTTTCACAAGTAAAAAACAGTTTAAAACAAATATATAACAAAAGACTTATATATGATCTTATCATATCAAATATTGCATATAATGGATGTGTGTGAAACTGTGATAACACTTCACAAATCAATCTAAACAATGCAAACCATAAATCTGAGGGGATGAATGGCTTTGCACTCCATTGCATCTGAGGGGATGAATGGACTTATGCAGAGGCTAAAGGATGAAAATTCGACTCGAGTTATTCGATGATGATGATAACGAGGTTGCCAGAGTCCAATTTGAAGGAGATACTTGGCAAAATCGCTCGATCCAGTTTATCAACATGTTCGGTGAGGCGCAACCTCAATCGGAAGAATCTTCATCTTTTAACCTTTCTTCACAATCACAAAACAGTCATGAAGTAAACACGCCTTCACATGCCGGTGTTCAATATACACCACAGCAGCAACAGGTTCCGCCACAGATGGTTCCTCCAAATTATCCGCCTATGCCAGCACAACATTACTATAATCCAATGTATTACCCACCGGTTTACTACCCGTCGATGATGCCACAACCCTTACCTCCCATGCAACCCACCACCCAAGCACCATCGATGTCCCAGCCACCTCATGTCCAGCAAGGAAAGCAAGGTGGTAGCGTAAACCGGTCTTTTCCTTCTCAACAGGTGAATAAATCAAAACCAGATCCCTCGTTGACAATAAGTGAAAGACTTGAATTGTTCCTGAAATACGAGTTCCCACGTATGTGGGGTACTTCACAGGAAATACAGCATCAGTATGAGCAGGTATATGGCCCAATCAAACTGAGCACTGTATCCACATACCTTTCCCGGATGTATCGTAAAGACCTCCTCCAGAGACGGGGCAATCGCACCAACCGGGAGTATCTTTATGTGGGCGATATGGAAGAGCAATCTTCAGTTCATCAGTCCTTTTCTCCAGGTTATATCCAGAGGACATGATATTTAAAATCTGAATCCCTATCTTTTCTCATGAGCTCAGCAGAGAATTCTATAACAAAGGGTTTCGTGCTGACTGCAATCGGCTTTTTTTTATTGTTTTTAGGTCTTATTACAAAAGTGATTGATGAAAATGGAACCCAGTCAGAATTTGGCGGGCTTGTGCTGATAGGTCCTATTCCAATTGTTATAGGTTCTTCTGAAGGTGTTTCCTATTCAATGCTTTTATTAGGACTTTTAATATTTGCGATTTACATTTTGTTATGGAGGACCAACCGTTGATCGGGAATTTACTCGTTTACGGAGGAATGACCCTTATCGGGCTTGGCCTTTTCCTGATAATACGGGGTGTCCGTGAACAACACGCATTTCACAAAAAACAGCCGTCATCACATACACATGGTACTGTGAATGGAGTTCAAACAGGTGATGAGGGAGATTATTTTCGCTCCGATGTGAATAGTGGAGGAGTGATAATGATCGGTCCCCTGCCGATAATTTTTGGCTCAGATAGCAACACTTCTAAAAAGGCGATGTTGCTTGCCCTCATTCTGATGCTGATTTACCTTTTGATGGTAATATTGGTATAATTATATACGTTTTCACAACAGATAGGATGTAATATGCCGGAGTTTGAACTTGTATCAAACTACAGTCCTCGTGGTGACCAGCCACAGGCGATCGAAAACCTCTCGAATGGTATAATCGGTGATTTTAGGCACCAGACACTGCTGGGTGTGACCGGATCAGGTAAGACTTTCACAATGGCAAATGTCATTCAAAATGTGCAGAGACCGACCCTTGTAATTGCTCATAACAAAACCCTTGCAGCCCAGTTGTTTTCAGAATTCCGCGACTTTTTCCCGGACAACGCGGTGGAATATTTTGTTAGTTATTACGATTATTACCAGCCAGAGGCCTATCTCCCCACAACGGATACCTACATTGAAAAGGATTCTTCCATAAATGAAGAGATAGACAGGCTGAGATTGTCTGCCACCAAGTCGCTTATGGAACGCAGGGACGTAATTGTTGTATCCAGTGTTTCATGCATCTACAACCTGGGTTCACCCAAGGAATGGCAGGAAATGTCCCTTTTCCTGAAACCGGGAGATGAGGTTGACAGGAGCTGGATATTCGGTAAACTTGTAGATATCCAGTATGAAAGGAATGATGTGGAATTCACCCAGGGTACTTTTCGTGCCCGTGGGGACACTGTTGAGATCTTCCCGGCGCAGGATAATGTAGCAGTGCGGGTAGAAATGTTCGGTGATGAGATTGACAGGATTTCTTATTTTGAACCCCTGACCGGAAAGGTTGTACGTGAAGTGGAAGATGATATGCAGGTTGTGATTTATCCTGCCAAACATTTTGTTATGCCCCAGTCACAGATTGATCGTGCCCTTGTAGCTATTGAAGAGGAATTGAAGGATACAGTTTCCGAATTTGAAAAACAGGGTCAATTACTGGAAGCCCAGCGTATAATGCAACGCACAAGGTTTGATATTGAAATGATAGAAGAGCTTGGGTACTGCAGTGGTATTGAAAATTATTCCCGTCATTTTGACGGGCGCAAACCAGGCGAGGCTCCTTCTTCACTGCTGGATTTCTTTCCGGATGATTATTTACTCATCATCGATGAATCCCATGTGACTATCCCGCAGATAGGGGGGATGCATAACGGGGATCGGGCACGCAAAAAATCCCTCATTGAATATGGGTTCCGTCTGCCTTCGGCTTTCGATAACCGGCCTCTGAATTACAGGGAATTCGAGGAGAGGATCAATCAGGCGGTTTATGTTTCCGCCACACCTGCGGATTATGAGCTGGGATTGAGTGATCAGGTAGTGGAGCAGATCATTCGTCCTACAGGGCTGGTTGATCCACCGGTCCAGGTCAGGCCTGTGGCCAATCAAATCGATGACCTGATGGAAGAAGTCCGGAAGATATCGGAAAGAGGTTACAGGACTCTTGTGACAACTCTGACTAAGAAAATGGCTGAGGACCTGACCGACTACCTGTTGGAGATGGGTATCAGGGTGCGGTATATGCATTCGGACATCGATACCCTGGAGCGGGCCGAGATCGTGCGGGAATTGCGTAAGGGTACCTTTGATGTGCTTGTGGGGATCAACCTGTTACGTGAGGGATTGGACATTCCCGAGGTCGCTCTTGTGGCAATACTTGATGCAGATAAGGAAGGTTTCCTGCGTTCGGAACGCTCTCTCATCCAGACGATTGGCCGGGCTTCGCGGAATGTGGATGCTTATGCTATTATGTATGCGGACAGGATTACCGGTTCAATGTCCCGTGCAATGGGTGAGATGGAAAGGAGACGTAATCTGCAACTGGAATTCAATCGCAAGCATAACATTACACCGACCAGTATCATGAAGGAAATTCAGCGTGAAATCGTGGAGGCTGAAGAAGTATCCACTCCTGCTACCGGAGTTGACATGGGTCTTTCCAAAATGGAGGCCAACAGCATGCTCATTGATATGGAGGCGGAGATGCATGAGGCTGCCCGCAACCTGGAATTCGAGGAAGCAGCTCGTCTGAGGGATGCTATCAGGGAAATGAGGGAAACCTATTCTCTCTAATTGTATTTTGCTGGTGGCAATACCGTGTATTCATAAATGGCATGGCCGAAAGGGTTATATCTGAAAAATACTATCAAGAGGTTGCAGTGAGCGTTGATGGTCTAGTGGCTATGACTGGGGCCTTCCAAGCCCTAAACCCGGGTTCGAATCCCGGTCGACGCATTCTCTTTTTCTTACAATCTTTTTTTGGACAAAGATATTTATGTTTAAGTATTTGATGTCTTTTCATGACAACAACAGATACTATTCTTGAAAAATTGTATGAGAATGCCAATCCCACTGCTGTGGATGGTATGAAAAATTATGGTATCACGCCATCTGAGGCATTGGGAATTTCAATACCGATTCTGCGCAGCATTGCAAAGGAGATAGGAACAAATCATGAACTGGCCCTTGAGCTTTGGAATATCGATTTGAGGGAGACTCGTATTCTTGCCAGTATGATGGATGAACCTTCAAAGGTCACGACAGAACAGATGGATCGGTGGGCAAGGGATTTTGATTACTGGGAGATCTGCGATCAGTGTTGCATGAACCTGTTTGAAAAGACCTCTCTTGCCTGGAAGAAGGCTTTCGAGTGGAGTGGCAAACATGAGGAGTTTGTCAAAAGGGCCGGGTTTGTTATGATGGCCCGGCTGGCTGTAAGCGATAAACAGGCTACTGATGAAAACTTTCTTGCTTTTTTCCCTGTAATTGAACGTGAAGCTGTCGACGGGCGCAATATGGTGAAAAAGGCTGTAAACTGGGCTCTGCGTCAGATAGGAAAACGCAGTCTGTACCTTAATAACAGGGCCATAGAATGTGCTGAACGTGTAGGAGATATTGATTCGAAAAGTGCCGGCTGGATTGCTTCGGATGCTCTGCGGCAACTTCGCAGTGAAAAGGTTCTGGAAAGACTTAACCGCAAGGCTGCTAAGAATCCTTGATTGGTTCGAAACAGTGATCAATGTTTGCTGCCCATGTATAATGGGGTTTGATTATGGGGGTTCCTACTGCTGAATATGATATATTGGAGAAGCCGGCTGATGATATCGAAATTCGTTATTATCCGGAAATGATAGTCGCCAGGACTAATGCATCGAGTTCTAATGAGGCTTTCAGGAAAATAGCTGCATACATCTTCGGCTCCAATGAAAATCGGCTGAAGATTTCAATGACCACTCCTGTGATAACATGTTATCCTCAGGAGAAGGAAGTGGAGATGGCTTTTGTGCTACCTGGCGAATTTACTTCCACAAAACCGCCTGCTCCTTTTTCAAAGGAAGTGGCCCTGCAAACACTGTCCCCTCGCAGGATTGCGGTGGTTAAGTTCAGGGGCAGCATATCCGATGCCATCATCTCCCATAAACGCAGTTACCTTGAACAGTTCCTGGATTCCCATGAGTACATCCGCACAGGCAAATTTTTCCGGCTAAGTTATGACCCGCCCTGGGTTCCGAATTTTTTGAAACGCCATGAGATTGGTATCAGGATTGAATGACATTTTTGCGCAACATTAATATCTGTGTGCGCCCATGTAAGACCACTTCCCGCACAGCCGTATCATCAGGTACGGGTTGTGATGCCGGAAGTATGCAGAACAATTTTCAATCTTCTTGCGGGGGTTGCCCAGCCAGGCCAAAGGCGCAGGGCTTAGGACTATATTCATAGGGCTGCATATTGTTTTCCACAAATTTGCTTTCAATAATCCGTCAATTTAATATGTAAGGTATGTATTTAACCAACATCAATCGGGCGAGGGTTGCCCAGCCAGGCCAAAGGCGATGGGCTTAGGACCCATTCTCGTAGGAGTCCGTGGGTTCGAATCCCACCCCTCGCACTATTTTTCTGGGATATAGTTATCTCCAATTTTTTGTACGCTATTTTATGTAAAATCTAGGGCATATAAAAAATATATATATTAGGAGTACATATTAAAAATATATGTTTTGTAATAAAACGACACTCATTCTATCCATTATTTGCATAGTATTTATATCAGGTTGTACAGGTAATTATGAAGTTATTGTTGATGGACAAAACACTTATGAATATAACACATTATCAAATGACAATATAATTGTGGAATGTTATTTCGATACTACAAATATTGGCACAATGGATGCTGATAATGTCCAGGTTGATTATTCACTTCTTTTCGATAATAGAATCTTAGAAACGAATACAATATATTTTGGTACAGTTAGGGATGGGGCGAATGTGCAAAAGAAAAGAACTCATTCTGTAACTTTAACAAACAGCGAATGGCATGAATTAAAAAGTAAAAATGGAAAAATCAACCTAAAAATTGATAAAGTTCGAGCAGAATAATATCTAATATATTTTTATAAGAATTTATTTGAATCTTTTGTAATATTTTTAGAAATAATATTTTACTTAAAGTTATCTTTAAAAGCACTAGATTTTGTAATATTATCTCAAATATTATTTAAGTAATTGAACAAGAATAATACGTTTTCAAAGCATCTGCATAATTAAAAATAATTATACTATGTAAGTTCTTTTTATGTTTATGTGGCCTCAGAGATGCTTCAGTCTATTTTGGAGTAGTCTTACTTTACAAAATGAAACACAAAATATGATTAATGTTGTTATAAAAATAAAAGCCCCTAAAAACAAATAAACTCCAATAATAAATGTAATTAATCCGAAAAAGGATATCTCTGGAAATTGTAAAACAAGAAAAATTAACATTAAAATAAATACTAAATTTCCATAGATCCCCATGTTAGACAAGTAATATTTAAAGATGTAATAAGTTATTTTAAATAATGGTTTTACCTTCCCCTTTTCTAGCTGAATATTACTTATTTTTTGGGAAAATCTTTCTTCTGACTTATTCAAATCCAGTAAAATCTTTGCATATATAAACATCAATCCGATTATAAAAATGAATATACTATATGCAACATTAAAATAATTAATATTTGAACGTTCTATAAAACTCAATATAATTTCTAATATATTGATATGAATATAAAAAGATAATAAATTTAAATCTTGTGAATAAATGAACAGCATTAAAGTATATATAAATATAGAACTTAAAACTGCTAATGATATTGCGTCAAAATAAGAATGATAAGTAATATTTTTAGCATATTTTTTTATCCCAAGCGCATATACTGCAAAGAAAAATGCATACAGAGTTACAATTGCTTGTAAAAAAAGAGTGACTACTTCCAAACTATGCATATGTATAAATGAAACAAAATTCTATAAATCATTTTTGTAGTCTATAAGATATAAAATTATATAAAAAATATAGTTGCTTATATTCACCTTTTTGTGTAAAAAAATATACTTAATTAATGTACTTCCCACATCTCCAACCTCTCCCTCACATGGGCATTTAAACTAAAAGGCTTACCAGACTTAGCATTCTGCTTCATGTAATGAAGAGTACCCTTAGAAAAACCCATCTTCTTCCACTCAGAGTAAGGCATATAGAGGATCTTCTGCCTCAACTCCTCAGAATCATCCCTTTCAACCTTATAGACTGGATCGACAAACTCCAAAGTCTTCCTTCTACCCGTAAGATAAAAAGCCAGTTCTCTTGTTTTCAACAACAAGATATAACTCCATGATGAGTTTTTACCTTTATACGTTAAACTCCTGTTTAACATAACGTTAAACTCAGAGGTTAATTTTCTAGCACCAGTCGGTTTAAACCTTAAACCATAGTTCTCAGTTCTGATAAAATCCTGTTTATCCATCACATCTCTTTCAATCAAATTCAGAACTGTAAGTTCAACAAGGAATCTGAAAGGCTCTTGAAGGTCATAGGCTAAACTGTATTTACTTGGATTCATTTCATGCAAGAAGCCTACATGTCCATCAAGACCAGCAGTATTAATGGCTCTTAAACATTCAGCCTCAAGGAGTGAGTAACCATAATTCAGCATTACATTAACCTTATCTCCTGCTGCCACAGGCCTCCTGTATTCATCAACCCTTGAATTAAACTCATATTTTTCAGGAATTGCTTTAGCATACTCTTTCCAGTACTTCCATGCAACTCCACCCTCAATACCAAGAATTTCCCTGACAGATTTTGTCTTTTTAAGTTTATCAAGATCTTCTGAAAAATCAAACTCAATCTCAGGATATCTCTGTTTTAAATACTCAAGAACACTCTCAGATTTGGAGATCTTGGCCTCAATAAACTTCCTTGCCAGTTTAACTCTGGTTTGTTCATCTTCAAAAGCATGATACTGAGCAAACTTGGTTTTGACATTGGTACTTTCAGAAGGTAACATTGTAGTAAGGAGTTTTCCATTCCAATCCAGAACTGTAATTTGAACATTATGTTTGATCAACCATCTGATAGCCTCAATTGTAAGATTGCCACTCTGCCCATAGATAACAACATTATCCACATCTACCCTTTTGGGATGGAATACATACTTCTGAGGATCTTCAGCAGTAGTGAACCTACCATCCTTGATATGCAGTTTTGCCCCGCTCACCCGCATATCGATTCCATGACCATTCAATAAAAGGAGTTTCATTATAACTCCTCTTCTAGTTTTTTCTGAATCTCTGCTTTTTCAGCATCATTCATTCGAAATGCCCTCATGCACCGACCCCTTATATTTGAAATGAACTGAGAAGCATCATATTTTCCTTCTTTTGTCAATTGCCTTTCAGCCTCAAATAGTCTTGAAGGATTTTTTATGATAATATCAGCAATCATCGAAGGGTCATGGGCATAATCCTCTTCTACTTCTAGAGGATTATCCAAGGCATTTGCATCTTTGATGAGCTGGTCAAGTACATATTCGTCTTTATAGTGGCTAAGTAAAAGGATGGCCACTTCTCTAGTGACCTTGTTTTTTCCGGCTGGTTCTCCATGCTTCTCCAGCACGATCTTTAGAGCGTTCAACAAGGCTTTTTTATCCGTCGGCTCTTTTCCTCTGTTGATGATGTAATTTTTGAGAGTAGTAAGAAACTTGTTTGTCAATTCTGCGTTCTTGGAGGCTAGATTTTGCACGATTAAATCTAGCTGAGTTTCATCAAAAGAGTAAATTTCACTGTATCGGTTTAATTCTTTCAAAGCAATCTGTTTATCAATTTCATCATCTGAAGCAAGAAGCTTGAGTACCTCATCAATATGTGTCTTCAATCGTAGCCCTTCCTCAGTAAACAGATATGTTGCCCTCCCATCATCTTCAGAAAAGCCATAGTTTTTAAGCTGGTGGTAATTCAATCTTATGATTTTACCAGATCCAAGCATATCTCCAAGTTTTCTATTAATTGTGGGTTTACTATATCCACCATCTACAAATTTGTCTCCTTTTTCGTTTGTTTGTGTATGCGCCTCAATAAGTACTTTAATCAACTGCTCTCTTCGCATCTTGCCATTCTTGTTTAAATACTGAACAACTTCCTCCTCAAAATCAGCCTCATTTTGTATCAATATTTCTACCTCTCACTATCTAATATAATATCATATTTGTTATGGTTTATATCATTAATGCTCATTTTAGTATTAAAATCAATATCATTGTTAATATCAGTATGGCTGTACATACAGTCTATTGGTGAAAACCAATGAATGAAAGTGAAAGAATAATAACAACACTTTCTCCTTATCTCAAGGAGACACTTGTACAGTTGTCAGATAAGTTTGGATGCTCTCAGGCTGAAGTTATCAGGATAGCATTACTGAAACTCTGGGAGGCTGAGAAATAATGGGAAGACCACGTTTCTCCAGAAAGCACAGAACCTATGGTGAGTGGCTCAATGCTCAATCAAGGACTTCCAGGTATGCAAAGGGGATAATCAGGAAACATCAGTATTCCCCTGATAAAAGTCTGAAGCAATTAAGGAATCTGAAGATAAGTGATTATGACCTCAGCAATACAGTATGGCAAAACCTGTCTTCAAGTCAGAAAAGGGATAGAAACCTATCCCTTGAAATTTTGAGGAAAATGAGACATGGTAAAACTCTGAGTGAGGCCACCAGTAAACTTGGAGTAAACAAACAGTTTGCTCTCAAGCATCTTGGAACACATCTGGAAAAAGAGGGTGGCAGATGGCAGGTCACAAAAACTGATTCTATTCAGTCTGAAATGCTGATCTACTCTGAAGATGAAGGAGTAACCAGTATTGTTGTCACCAATTCCAGAGATAGATCAAGGATTGGAAAATATTTTGCTGCTGTACAGAAGGCCTTGAAAACAGGAGATCCTTCAGGTCTTGAGAAGTTCAAGGATATGAAGATAAAGGATGCTGATGGTAACGAGTACAGACTTGAGACCAGCCTTGAGAGACTGTATGAAATTGGAGAAACTATTGAAGAACCTGAATTTCTGGAGATTTACAAGAGCTAAAGGAGGTGATACAGATGGATAAAGAAACATATCTAAAGGCTACAAGGAAGCAGAAGAGAAACAAGCAAACATCTCTTTGTTGTGTTGAATGTGGAGAGGATGATCTTTCTGTCATAGAGATGCATCATGTTTATGGTAGATGCAATTCTGATGAAACAATTCCTCTATGCAAGAGCTGCCATTTCAAAACTACAGCAGAACAGAACAAGGTAAGTCCTAAAAAAAGGTCAAAAAAGGCCAAACCTATTGAACAGAGGGGATTTTGGTTTATCTCAGTTGGTGCATTACTCAGGGGTATAGGGGATCAGTTGCTCAGTTATGGACATGAGTTGATGAAACATGACTAAGGTTGCTGTGAGGGGATACACCCACAAAGAAAAGAAAGCATGGAAGGGTGAAACTCCAACCACACCTTTGAGACATGATAGAGTATTGGTCTTTGATACTGAGACTACAACAGACCAGTACCAAAACATGAAAATTGGATATTTCCAGATATATCAGGATGGCTATATTCAGCATGAAGGGTTATTTTATGATCCTTCAATGCTGGATGTAAGGGAAACAAGAGCCTTGAATATCTATGCATCTAGACATACTATATCTATCTATACTCTATCTGATTTTGTAGATAATGTGTTCTATACAGAGGTATATGATTTCCAAACTTTATGTGTTGGATTCAATCTGGCCTTTGATATAAGCAGGATAGCCAAGAGATCTGGAAATTCCAGAGGGAAAAACAAAGGTGGGTTTACTCTTACTCTGTCAGATGATAGAGTTAAACCCCCAATTGTTATCAAAAAACTTGGTACTGCTTATTCCTTCAAATTCACAACAACCAAGCAAAACAAGGGTAAAGAGTATTTTGGGGGATACTTTTTAGATGCTCAAAAACTGGCTGAAGTACTCCTTCAATCAAAGAATCATATTTCACTTGATAAGGTAGGAGAGAGGCTCAATACCAACATTAAGAAAAAGAAGAATATAAAACATGGCCGAGTTACTGAGAAGTATATTGACTATCTTGTAACTGATGTCAAAACTACTTTTGAAGTTTACAGGGAACTTGTGAAAGAACTGGATCTTTATGGTATTGATATACCCATAACCAGAGTGTTTAGTGCTGCTTCTCTTGGTAAACATGCCATGAAACAAATTGGAATAAACCCATTTTTAGAAAAGAATCCTGATTTCTCTCCTGAGATGTTAGGAAATATAATGACTGCTTATTTTGGTGGCAGGTGTGAATGCAAGATCAGGAAAACACCAACCCAAGTTACAGTTCTTGATTTTACCAGTATGTATCCTACTATTACTTTAATGTTGGATCTCTGGCCATTTTTGATTGCTGACAGGATTGAGACTGAAGATGCAACAGAGGAAGCAAAAAAGATTCTTTCCAATATAGATCTTGATTATTTACAAAATCCAGATAACTGGCCTCATTTCAATATCCTTGTTAAATTGAAACCAGATGAGGATATATTGCCTGTAAGGATGGATTACAAAGGCAAGAATGAGAGTTATAATGTTGGATTAAATCATGTAAGTTCTAAAGATGGTTTATGGTATGCTTTGCCTGATGTTATCGGTTCTGTCCTATTAACTGGAAAGACCCCTGAGATCATAGAGGCTGTCAAGTTTGTTCCTGTTGGGATTCAGGATGACTTGAACATTCAGGAGATACTTGGAATAAATATTGATCCATCCAAAGAAAGCCTAACCAAGATAATGGTTGAGGAAAGGCAAAAGATAAAACAGGATATGAAAAGTCTTGATAAAAAAGATCCTGAATATCAACATCTAAAGAGCAGAGCACAGGCCATCAAGATTCTTGTTAACGCAATGAGTTATGGGATCTTTATTGAACTTAATCCAGAAGATAAGAAAAGTGATATTCAGGTTTATGGGCTTGATGATTTCAGTACTTCAGAGAATAGGTTTGAAAAGCCAGGTAATTTCTATCATCCTTTTGTGGCAGTCATGATTACAGCAGGTTCAAGGCTTTTTCTGGCTATGGCTGAAGCCAGACTCAAAGAACTTGGTGGAACTCATGCTTATATGGATACAGATTCAATCTTTGTTCCTCCTGAAAATGCACAGGAGATAGTTGATTATTTCCAGCCATTGAATCCTTATGCTCTGGATATTCCTTTATTGAAGCCTGAGAAAGAGGATATGTGGTTTTATGGGATCTCTTCCAAGAGATATGCACTCTACAACTTAAACAAGGATAAAATTGAGTTCATGGAAGGAGAGAGATCTTACAAACTTCATGGGCTTGGTCATTTAACAAATCCGTTTCCAAAGGATGTTGAAGATTGGCAGGCTGAAATTTGGCAAGATATACTCAAGTTACATTATGGGATTATTTCTGAGGAAGATATTGTTGAGAAATATTCTAGCCTGTATGCAATCTCTCAGCTTACTGTCAGTACTTCCAATGTATTGGATAGATTCAAGGATCTTAATGCTGTCAAGGAATGGAGAGAACAGATCAAACCATTCAATTTCTTTCTGGTTGGGTTTCAGACAACAGAAGAAAATGACAAGGTTGTCAAGCCTTTAGCACCTTTTACTAAGGATTATCAGAAGATAGTTTATGAGTCTTTTATTGATTATCAGACTGGAGAAGTCAGGCAAGGATCTTACTATTTCAAGCCATTAAGCAATACGATTCTTGAGTATATAGATCATCCAGAGCATAAGTTTGGGGGTGATACTGGCACTCTTGCAAGAAAACATATTGATATTGATGGGTTTGTGTATATTGGTAAAGAGGCCAATGATATTGATGAGCAGGAGTTGGATGTTGTAAGACCTCAAAAGTTCATTGATGGAAAAGCAGTGGAGAAGTTTATTCTTGGTTTAACTCCTGAAGATGCCAGAAGGATTGGAATTAAACATAGGAGTGCTTTGGCTTACTTGAAGAAAAAAGCAAAGGAAGGAGAGTTGAATTTTAAGAGTAGGAATATGGAGAGAATTATGGATGCTTTTATGTAAAGCTCTGAATCAATAAAACAATAAGTGTTGACATACATTATTTTGTTTATGTCTCAAAATGATAAAATCCATGAATACAAGATATTAACAAAGCATTTGAAATAAATTTTGAAAAAATCAATAATTTAAACAATAAAGCTTTTCGCGATGAAACTGTAATTTTAATTGTTGCAGTCCTTGAAGTTTTCTGGAAAGATGTTTTTGAAATATATTCAATTTCATAATGATATTTACCCATATTCTAATAATGCATTTAATTCGGTTTTAGCCTGTAAAAAATCTCTTTCTTTTTGATGAAGATTTTCTCTTGCAATTTCAAGACCACTTCTTAGTGAGGCTTGCTCATAGGCATCAGCCTCATTAAACTGTTCAACCAATTCATTATAATATAATCTATAATTTTCATATTCTTGATATTTATATTCCCAAGTGGTATATACATTTAAAAAACTTTGATAGTTTTTAGGGTTGTCAAAGAACCAACCCGAATAATACACATCATCATATGTAAGATAACCACTGGTACATTCTATAGCTACCCAATTTTGTGGTGAAACTTCTGCTATTACCCAAGCATGATTGATATCTTCTAAATTTGCATCCTTCATATCTACATTACCCACGGCAATTTCAGCATTTATTCCTTTACTTTCTACTAAATTCCAAACATCCATTGCCATGTTATCGCAATCAAAAACATCATCCGATACGTATGTATGGGTTTCATAGTAGTTTTGTACAATTTCTTCACAAATTTGAGTGTTTTTTTGTTCTTGTGTTAAGCTATGGGTAATATCAGAATTTGAAGCAACGAATCCTTCTCCACCTTCACCTTGTACAAACGCTCCCTCACCCCCATAAAAATCACTACCAATATTATACAGGCCTATAAATAAGGAAGAAATAACCACAGCACAAATTATATATGCACATATTTTTATAAAAACCCACGAATCTGGATTTTCTTTTTTAATAGATGTGTTATTTTGGTTGGCTGTATCTAACTCAATATATGATTCATCCTTCCTACTTTCTTCATTTTTTACATCAAGTGTAGAGGACAATATTTCTTTTTCTATTTTTTTGATTTTAGTTCCACATTTTGAGCAAAATGCAGCATCATTATCATCTATTTCTGAACCACAATTATGGCAATACATAATACCACCCAATAATCAAACTATATTTAACATGATATATTACATCATTTTATAAAAAAGTATAATGATAATGGATCATAAACCGTTTATTATAAAAATGTTCCTTTTGCGAAAAAGTGACACTCTTTTAAAAGAAGATGTGAATTGAACGTTCTGTACATTTATCTGGGTTTCAATTTAAAAGATTAACCCAGTAGTTAATTTAAATAAGTCTGTAAATACTTAGCGTACAAAAAATTAGAGATAACTATATCCCCGCACTATTTTTCTGGGATATAGGTATCCTGAAAATAAGATACTCAGAATTTTAGAAAGTTTTGGTTCGAATTTTATCACTCACACATAAAATCGGGGTTATAGGTAGAATTGAAAAATACAACCACCAAAAAATTATATTAATTCGTATTTTATACTTACTAACTAATAAAAAGCAACATTTGACCAAACTGCATTAATCTATTTTTGAAAGGACCTACTACTCAAAATACATTTATCACTTTGTGCATGGATACTCGAAATGCTGATGAAAAGAATATATTTTCATCATTAATGATTGTTTTTTTGGAAACTGTCTAAGAGTACTTTTTATATTATATTTGGTAATAGTTAGAATCTTCATAACTCCCTTCTTTCATTAAGTAAAACTTTTTATCAAATCCTCTAGGTACTGATTTTTTCTAAATATTTCTGATTCATTAATAACTTGATAAGAAACAAGGCGTAACCCTTCTTTTTCCACTCTATTATAGAAGTAACTAGCAGATTGTGGAGATTCAGTGACCTGAATAAATGGGACCAGTTCAAGAACCCTATCATTTCCAATGTTATACATATATAATGACCCTGTAATTAACGTCATACTCAATTGCAATGTTTGACGTTCAAGAAGAGGATTTGAACCCATTACTAATTTAACTTTACACTTAAACTTTGACTCTGTCAAAGCATCAATTCCTGATGGCTCGGCCTCCACAAGCTTATATTGTTGGAAGAGATCACCTATTATTTTATGCAAATTTGATAGTTGGTTTTTCAGGTGGTCATGTCTTTCACGAGCTTCTTTTTGGGAAACAGCCCCTGTGTGACCACTCCAATCATTGCGTTTTTTATTAGTTTCGTTTATTAAATTAACTAAAGATTTGGATGACAATATTTCTAATGGTTCTAAATCAGCTGTTTCATAAAGTGCATTTGTAGCATCTTTATCATCTTGTTTTCCATTAATCATTGAACGTAATTCTTTCGCCAATATACTTGTTATAGAGGCCCACAAACCAAAAGTTGGTTTTTCAAATGAAAAATTATTCTCAGCCATTACTTGTTTTATTTTATTTTTCAATGGCTCCCAAATAGCTGGCTGTTTCTTAAATGCACTAATATGCACCGTTGCGCAAAATTCAGCAAATCCTTCATAAAAAAGCAAGAGCCGTTCATATTTGTCTTTGTCTGTTTGGTCTACTGTATCATATGATCTAAGAATTGAAGCGAGGGGGTATGGAAGAGATTCTATCCAATCGCCAAATACTTCCTCTCTATTAATTTTTTCTAAAGATGTTATGACCTCTGACACATTTAAAGGTTGATACCATATTTTGGACCCAAGCTCATCTAGATCAGACTTCATTTCTTGAATTGAAAGAAGAGCATCTAATGCCTTACGCTGATCTATAACAGAAGGCAAGTAAAGGTTACTTAATAGAAGATTGCTCTTATTTATTCTGGGTATAGTTATTCCTTGCATTGCTGATTCCCGAAAGGCAATACCCAATGTTGTATTAAGCCATTCAGCTAAATATTCAGGTAAAACAACATCATGATTGACTATCAGTTGCAAATATGATTTCAATTTCGGAGATAGATCGTTTTGATGAGTTTTTGCTTCTGTTGTTGCCATTTGAGGCAAATAAACCGCATCTGGGTGTTCATCAAATCTTTCAAAATCTTTTCCTCTCTTTTTAGGAGTATTTATTGTGTGAACTACCTTATCAAAAGGAATGGGTTTAAGTCCTCTTTCTGAAGCAAGTTTTTTTGCTCTTTCTTTTGCTTTGAGAGATTTGATCCCATTAAAATTATTGGGGTCTACCAATCTTCCTTGATTTATAGTTTCTCCCTCTTTTCTTTTTGAAAAGCATTTTATCAATTCATCATATTCATCATATTTTTCAGGAACTTCCCCTACGAACAAAGTATCATGATTGACTTTTTCAAAAATTGCAAGATAAAAAGGTATATTTGTTGTAGTAAATGTTCCCGGACGGAATTGCAATAATGCTGACAGGTATAATCCGTTGTTTTCTAGAGACACTTTTATTGATTTTTTGCTTTTATCCCAAGCAATGCGAGGTGGTACTACAAAAGCAATTATTCCTTCCTTGGACAACATTTTTGCAGTTTCCACTAAATTATTATTGACATCCCCCTTGTTATTTATTGGTGGTATGCCTATTATTGCATCGTAGTTATCTTTTAAATTATCTTTGAGATCAATAATATTTCCAATAGTAAGCGAAACTTTTGGCATATTTACTGATTGTATTATTTCTTCAGATTCATGCAAACTGCTTACAATGTCGACATTTTGAACATTTTCATTTTCTGAGATTATGCCCCCTAACAAACCTAATTTCCCTACTGGATCAAGAATATTTTTAGACTTTCTCGAATTAAGCAATATATTGTATAATTGGATAACTGAAAGTGGTACTTCCCAATGTCCATAGTTAGGAGAATTATACTGTTGAAGTTTGAGTAAATCGTTTATGCCAAGTATTTGATTCTGATTACGCAACCATCGAAAAATAGAAATGAAATCGGATTTTGTGTTTTTCTCTGCATGCTTATATAGCTCATATAAGTCTTTGCTATGCGTCTCTTTTTTATATGTGCCCATGCTATTCAATCCAAGTAAATTGTATCTGATATTCCATAATTAAAATTTCATTCTTCTTCATATTATATATTTTGTAGGTCTTTATTAAGCATTTTTCATTTAAATCTATCATTATAATATCTATCTGTGTTGTTTATCCAGAGGTAGTAATTTCTATAGAAATCTGTTCCCCACACTTAATAAAACACAACAAATTTATAATTTATCACACAATTATTATGCAGTAAGATTTATATGATGAATTATAAATTTGTTGTGTTTTTTGAGTGAAGGTATAAATATGGCATAATTATATACGAGAGAATGAGTATGAAATATGTAAAAGAATTTGTAAAACTCGCAAAATCTGATTTAAAATCTTCAGTTGTATTATATGAAAATAAATGTTATCCACAATCAATCTTTTTCTTTGCCCAAAGTGTGGAAAAGGCAAACAAAGCACTTGCTTTATCTTCTGGAAAATTCGATGAAGAATCCATGCTAGAAATCAGACACGATCCTATGGAAATATATAAAAGAATGCTTATTGACCAAAAAGAAAAATATCAAAGATCTGCTAAATTACTTAATCATATTCCAGAAATTAATGAAATATTTTCTTTGATTGAAATATCACCTGAAGAAAATATAGTACACTGTGAAAATGGCTTGCGGGAAATTGGCAAGATGCAAAAATCTAAGCGTAATCCTTATTTCTTATCAACCCGCGAGATAAATGATATTTTTCAGAGTGTCTCTGAATTAGAAATTTCTATTAAAAAAAGTATTGAATCCTTAGATCAATCTTCGATAGATCTAAAACAATGGAAAGACAATATAAATCAATTAGTTAGTAATTTTGAGAAATGTGAATATATAGATAAAGAACAATTGGGATCTGTTAATATTTAATCTGAATTGAATGACTCACAATTACTGCAACTTTCGATTGATATAAAAAAAATAATATTGCAGGCCCTTAAATTCATAAGTGTATTGGGACCACTTTATGTTTTAGCAAAAATCCCACTAACTCATTCAATATTATCACGTTATCCGATAAGAACAAAAAGTAATAGCAAATCAAGGCTTAGAAATGTCATATATCCCACAAGTATTTATAGCCAAGAACTACCAATTGTTAAAAAATTACCTGACTTAATAGAATTACAATACAAAACCATATCTAATCTCAATAACTATCTTATTAATTATGTTTATTAAGGCCATGAATCAATTCAATAAGTATAATTATTATCTACAGATAATGAAGCCAATAATAAAGAAAGCATCAAAAAAACAGATGCTATCATGGTAAAATGAATTATTAGTATGCCACTAATAAAAGCAAGTAATATAGCAATCATACCCAAAACTCCACCATAAAACCACGCACTTATAATTGATATTAAAGTAGTTATGCTTGGTAGTATTAATAGAAACCCAAAATTATGTTTTGGTGTTAATGTATTCCCAATTTTTACTAGTTGTTCAATTATTAGGGATTCTGGATTTATTCCAACAGCAATCCATAAACCACTTACAAAGCCTAATCCAACAATAAACTCTCTAATAAAAAGTTCATCTTTCTTCATACCCAATCATTAAATATACTTGTACAAAATAATTTCTCTTAAACCAAAACATATTTTGAATTAATATATTGTCAAATATATAAAACCACTATTAAAATAAATCATTCTATTTTAAGTAAGAACAAAGAATACAGATACCGTACAAAAAATCTAAGATAACTATATCCCCGCACTATTTTTCTGGGATATATACAACGCGAAAAAAGTGTACGGCGTTTTGCACTCTGTACGCACAACCATTTTTTTAATTTCCTAAGAAAAAATGTACACCTTTACCCAAAAATAAAAAACTCAAATAACCACATTTATCATTAAAAAGAAATCATTATCAGATACTTTTTTAACCATGACAATTAATTTAATTTTTAATGGCACGAAAAGGGAAAGAATTAGAAGAAACGGTTTCTCTGCTACATAAAATATTAACAAAAGACGAATATGAAATTACCTCTCCAGATTTTCTAATCGACAAAATTACTGGGCAGCAAAGAGAAGTTGATATCTCAATTAAAGCAAACATTGGCTCCATACCTTTAACAATAATCATAGAATGCAGAGATCGAAATACTAAACAGGATTCAATGTGGATTGAGCAATTAGCAACAAAGTGTCAAAATCTCAACGTTCAAAAAGTAATAGCTGTTTCATCTAACGATTTTACAGAACCAGCAAAAACAACGGCAAAACATTATGGAATTGAAACACGAGTGTTAAGTCAAATCGGCAAAGAAGATATCCATTCTTGGTTTTTAGGTGATTGTCTACCAGTAATACATAAGCAATATGAAATTATAAAAATACTTACTTTTGAATTAGTTGATTATAATGGTAATAATATTAAATTTGAAAGTGATGAAGAAAAATTCATGTCCAATAATGAAAAGTTATCTTTGAACGAACTGTTCTATCAAGAAGTAATTGTAAAACAAAGTGAAATATTCAAAGATATTCCAGAAGATGGAATTCGAATTCAAAAGAAAGTTGCATTTGCTGATAAAGACCAAATCTATAAAATGGAGATTTCTGAAACTGAAATGTATCAGTTAAAAGGTTTTACTGCTGAAGTTCATTTGTGGAAGGAACTAAAAAAGCTCCCGATTTCAGATATAATCCGCTATGAAGATTCAGATATGACCTTTCTTGAAGGAGTTAGTTTTTCAGAGCTTGAATTCGGTGAAGGTGGGAAGATTAAAATGGGTCTTTATAAGCATATTTGAGTAAATAGATTAGAGAATAATTAAATTAAACTTAAGGATATCTTCCTCATCTCCTTCGTATTCAAATTAAAATGCCCTTCTTTCGCCCTATTTTTTCAATTTATTCAATGTACTCCTACTATTAATCCCGATTTCTTTAGCTTCAGCAGGAGAGATAGAATTGCCCAGTGGAATACGGCAGAATATCTATATTGCAATAAACGAAATAGGAAAATTCACAATTATATTGCCTGAAGATTATTGAGTATTATGAAAGGTTGCATTTGAGAATATTTTGTATATTTTTTTGTTTTGATTTCTCATACAGAATAATAAAAAACAACCAGAGAATTTTGTCTCTGGATAACTTAATATAGGATTCAACCATGAGTACTCTCATTTTCATCCTGACAGGGGCGGATGTAAAATCTGCTAAAAGTAGATTTAAGTACTGCTGCCCTTCAAAGGTATTACTAAGCACTCTTTTACTAAACATTTCATAAATACATAGTTTCATATTTTCTACAACTAATTCAGAATTAATTACAAATTCTCCAAAAGACACATAGATACCGTTTGTTATTTTAGAATGTTCTTCATGACTCATCTATTACTCCCCTTTATAGACGAAATTGTCTTTTTTCATAACATCGCCTCTCCAAAACTTATTCTTTTAGAGAAGCTAGCCGGTCAATCAACTTTTTTTCTAACCCTCTCAAACCCTCGCCATTGTTTAGATATACTATATGCCGATGATGTCTCAAATCAAAAGGTATACTGTCGATACTTTGAGTTATTGGTATAACATGTTTTCCTAAAGTATGGGCAATACCAGCTTCATAAAATACATTTTCATTTCTATTTGAAAAATCAACAATAACAATTGATGAACGGCATATTAGTTCAAAAATATCTTGAATTATGACACTATTTTTCCAGAAATCATCAGCTCTGTGAAAGGGTATTCCTTCGCTAACACAGGCTGCTTTTATTGCGGAATATACATTATCAAATTCTTTCGAAAAAGGCATCATTATGGAAACGCAGTTTTTCATTGTGGAACCTTTAGGCAATTCAAAAACAGAAGGAGAAAAAGTCATCACTCTTTTTTTCTCATCCCTATTTACTGATGTAGATACAAAGTCACCTTTTCTAGAATGAAGTTGAACAGCACCGTTTTCTTCTTTTTCAACAAACAAGTCTTGTAAAGATAACAGCTTATTTACACGTTCAATGCCTAAATTTTGTTTTTCTTCAGAATCAGGAAGATCAAGAAAATTCACTGGATTTAATATGTGTTCAATTACAGCAATTATTTCTGGAGACGGAAATACGGAATCTGAAGGTGTTTCGGTGTTTATTTCGCTTAACACGTCTCTTACCCAATATCTTCGGGTAGATCCATCATGAGTATAGTCAAAACCAAGCTCTTGAAAAAAATCAGTTAATTGAGATGATTTGCGATACGGTAAAAAATCAAAATCCTCACCACAAATCAAGCGTGATAATTGGTTAATAGTGTTTTCTTTGAGCCGCGTCATAGTTTTTTTATTATCTCTAACATTAGAAAACGTTTTCTTATTACTAACTTTAACTAAGTAAAGATGAAGTTAGTTTTTTACAGCAACAGTATTCAATTTAATGTCACTATTCTCAATTATCCTCTTCTTGATTCTCTGAAACGTCTTTCTATCTACTCCCCATTCCTCATCCTGTTTTTGAGATTAATCAAGTATCTTCTGCATAACATATCCCTTATTCAAGAATTTCTGTGGCCTTGAAACGTCCATAGTTTGCTCATCAATCTCATTGGCCTCTTTGCCAATATACACGAAACCATCAATATCAATATGCTTCCTTTCAAGAACACCAATATAATCCTCAAACTTATGTTATGGATGATTCACATACTCAAGAATCGTATTGCTTAATGGCTTGGTCTGTCCTTCCCGTTCTTTGTTATAATTAATACCTTTGCATTTATCCAGTACATTGGAAGTAGTGGCAGTCAATCTTGTTATTGCATAAAGGCTGGAATATTTTCAACATGTTTTCTTCGGCAATTATCTCATAATGTAAAGTCATATAAACAATTTCTAAGTGTTTGCTTTTTTTATTATTAACTATATACTGCCCTATTCTTTTTAGTTATAAGTACACTAGAATTCGGCAAAATTTTTTGAAATGAATACAAAAATTTAAATGTTGATACGATAGTATAAACTTCACAATGAATCTTAAAAATTTACTTGAAAATGGATATTTTCCAAAAGAACTACCTCCTGCATTTTCAACAGAATCTTTTGCAAGCAAACATCAAATAATTGATTCACAATGGAATCCGACATCTAGAAATGATGTTCCTAAAATACCAAATACACAACTTACGGATTACTTGATTCCTAAAAAGAATCATATTAGAAGAAAACTAAGTATTGTGAACCCCATATCTCAATTTTATTTATCAAAATTCATAATTGATAATTGGGCAGAAATAAAAGCTCATTGTAGTAAATCAGAACTTTCTACAAGCAGGCCCGTCGAAAATTGTTTTGAAAATCCAAAAAATAAACGTTCGATACAAACTCTAAACTCATTTCAGCAATATAAGAAGAAATGTATTACTTGTTCTTATGATAGAATGTTTGAACTAAAAACAGATATTTCCTGGTTTTACCCTTCTATTTACACACATTCAATTCCGTGGGCATTGCATACCAAAGAGGAAGCAAAAAACAATCGTAATGATTACCAAAGATATTATGGCAATGTACTAGATAAATATATGAGAGCGTGTCAGTCAGGCCAAACAAATGGAATTCCTACCGGGCCTGATAATTCTCACATTATTGCTGAAATTATACTTTGTGCAATAGATCAAAAACTTAAAGAAGAATTCCCTGATCTTAAGGGTTATAGGTACTATGATGATTATTGCTTCTATTTGTCAAACAGAGATCATGTTGACAACCTTATTGTCTATTTACAATCTATTTTAAATGAGTATCAATTAGTCTTAAACGAACAAAAAACAATTATTAATCATTATCCAATGGCTTATGATGATCCATGGGTTTTATCTCTAAGTACTTTTTCTTTAAGGAAAAACGAATCCATGCAAGAAAAAGATATTTGGAAATATTTTAATTTGGCCTTTGATTTGTTCGATGAACACAGAAGTGAACATGTACTTAAGTATGCGATCAGAAGAATAAAAGAATATGAAATTTATGAATCAAATTGGGATTTGTTTGAATCGCTATTATTTAAATGCACTTTATTGGATGCAAAAACAATAAAACCAATTATAGAAATTTTATTGTATTATAAGGAATTTAAAAACCAAAACAAAATAAAAGATCTGATTCATACATTACTTGGTCAACATCTTTACAAAAAGCATTCTTATGAACTTTCATGGATTTTATGGATGGCTAAGACATTTGAAATAAAAATCCCAGCAAATTTTGCGAATACGATTCTTCGTTCTAATGATGTTATTCCACAGGTTTTGGTGTTGGATCTGATAAACAAAAATTTACTTGATTCAGATTTAGATACATCTTTTTTAGCTGATGAACTAACATCAGAATCACTATACGAAAATAAGTGGTTGTTGACTTATGAAGCAACAATGAAAGGATGGATTACGCCAAATGATTCAGGTCTTTTAGATAATGATGATTATTTCAGTGTTCTGAAGGAGAATGATATCTCGTTTTATGATGAAGATAAGCAATTAACACCGATTGAAATAAAAGATGAAGAAGGTAATTCAGATGGAGACGAACCCTATGGTGAATATATTTATTATAGTTTTGATTATGAATGAGCTATTCAATCATATTTTCCATTACGGAAAAATTATCCACCAATTCACTGTCTCTGATGATTCAATTTAACTGCTAGAGATACAAAAATTAAATAAATGGAGGCGATGTATTTCCATCAATGGTTGTTTTTGTGAAAATATGTTTCAATATTTCTTCTTTATTAAACCCAACAAAACTATTACTGTTAATGCGTTTTTATCTTTTTGGATCTGACATACATGAACAGTTTCTGACTCAGATTTAAAAGACTTTTTTCAACTTCCATTATATTGTTATAATCTGAAGATTTTGTTTCCTTTGTTAAATGATTTCAAATTCCACTGGCACACCACTACCATGAGCACGGGTCTGTCACTCCAGACAATATGATTCTAAGCCCGTGTTCACCACTACCATATTTTTCAAATAAATTTTTACAGTGCCGTCACAAATCCGTCAAACTTTAACATTTTAAACTATTTTACCTTATAAACTTGTTGTTTACTTTTTGTGTTTTATTATCCTTTATTATTATAACCCGCCTGCTGATATATGATTATTTACTTCTAGGCTTAACTGGTTTTTAAAGACGTCAAACTCCAAAATTTACTGTCGAAAACCTAGGGCCCGCCTGCTAGTGTTTTAGACATAAAAAAATTTAGATGGTAAACTAATGTCATACTAAAACAAGGCGCTATATAGCGATACGTCACAAACCCCCCTCTATAGGGTAAAAAACTCTATACGACACACTTAAATTTAAAATTAGGGTGGCCTAATACGTGAAATAATAAAAATACGTGTAATAAAACAATAGGGCTTTTGACAGGGTTTTGTGACTTATCGCTAGCAAGGGAACGGTTTTGTGCCGTCATTGCATAACCGGCGATGTACAAACCACCAACAGGCGGCTTTTTTGGTTATTTTTTAGCAGGTTGTGGGTTGAAATTCTTTGACGGATGAGTGGTGTCATTCATGGGGGCTGGCGGATATGTGCGCATAACTGCATAGGTTGACAGTCTAGAAGGGAGTTAGGCCCAAATATCCACGAGGCTTAACACAGAGCCCGCTCACAAGGCGCAGAGGGGTAGACAGGGCCTACACATTGATTGAGGGTTGCTCTTTGTCACGGCCTTCTGTGGGCTTCCTATGGGGTATCCGGTGTAGTGGCATATATCTGACTGCGATAATCCTGTATCCACTGGGGCAGGCGGGCCTAGAGCATAATCACAATATCGCCGAGGATTGGCACAGAGGGCGTTCAAGGCTTCATAGGAGTTTATCTGGTTAACCCTCTTCATCTGGTTTTTCATCCTGCACATTAACCGTAGTTATAATCTCCTGAAAGCTTTCAAGAGCTGATTCAAGATTCTCCACAATTTCATTTGCCAGAATGTCAGGCTCAGGCAGGTTGTCAAGGTCAGCGAGGCTTTCGTCCTTGAGCCAGAATATATCCAGATTGGTTTTGTCCCGTGCTACAATTTCATCGTAGGTGAATCTACGGAAACGTCCCTCTGGATTGTCTTCACCCCAGGTTTCTTCCCGGTTGAAACGGTTTTCCGGATTATAGCACCTGATGAAGTCGTCAAGATCGGAGTATTTCATCGGATTCTTTTTCAGGGTATGATGTACATTGGTACGATAATCATAAATCCAGACTTCTTTTGTCCAGGGGTCTTTAGCAGCCTTTTTTGCTTCAAAGAAAAGCACGTTTGCTTTCACACCGTTTGCATAGAAGATGCCTGTAGGCAATCTCAGTATGGTATGCAGATCGCTGGTTTCAAGAAGTTTTTTGCGTACAGTTTCACCAACTCCGCCTTCAAACAAAACATTGTCAGGAAGGACCACTGCTGCCTGACCTGCGGCTTTTAACATGGTGCGGATGTGTTGCAAGAAGTTGAGCTGTTTGTTACTTGTAGTGACCCAGAAATCCTGCCTGTTATAGGTGAGATCCTGCTTTTCGATTTCCCCGACTTCGTTTGTGAAGGTCATGCTGCTCTTCTTTCCAAAAGGGGGATTGGTGAGGACGTAGTCGTAGCGTTTACCTGCGTCGGCAATCAGTGCATCGGTGTTGTCGATCATCGGTTCTCCGTCGATCTCACCGATGTTGTGCAAAAAGAGATTCATCAGTGCCAGCCTGCGTGTCCCGGCCACGATTTCGTTGCCTGAAAACGTTTTGTCTTTCAAAAAGCGGCTCTGTTCCCGGTTCAATCCTCCTTCCCGGTTTTTGAGGAAGTCATAGGCTGCCAGGAAGAACCCACCGGTACCACAGCAGGGATCTCCGATGGTTTTGAGGGGTTCGGGCTGCAGGCATTCCACCATGACCTTGATGAGAGGCCGGGGTGTGAAATACTGGCCTGCACCGCTTTTGGTATCTTCCGCATTCTTCTGCAAGAGCCCTTCGTAGATCTCTCCCTTGGTGTCCACACCCATCATGACCCAGCTTTCCTTATCGATCATATCAATGACCTTGTACAGCATTGCCGGGTCACTGATCTTGTTCTGGGCTTTAAGGAAGATCTGGCCGAGCATACCGGGCTTTTTCCCCATTTCCTCAAGCAGCTTCCTGTAATGAGTGTCCAGTTCTGCACCCCGTTTCTGTTTCAATTCCTCCCATGAGTATTCTTCAGGAATCCCGATATCCCGGTTATAGGGCGGCTTGTTATACTCACTGGCCATCTTCAGGAAAATAAGATAGGTCAGCTGCTCCAGATAATCTCCGTAACTGACCCCGCCGTCACGCAGGACGTTGCAGAAGCTCCATACCTTGGATACTATGGATGATGTGTTTTCTGACATTGTTGGACCTTTGATAATGTTTTTAGTTGTAACGTTTTATTTCGCACCGGCTATCTCCGCCTGTACCTTCTCCAGCAGCACCTCTGCAGGTTCCCAGTCCGGTGCATTGTGTACCTCTTCCAGTTCCTGCTGGTTGAGCAGTTTCCCCTCAAAGGCCTTTTTCAGGATGCTCTGGCGCAGCGCTTCTGCCTTTTCCAGATTTTCCTCGATGTCCTGCTCAACTTTATCGCAAACTGAAAGGCGGGTTTCGATTTCGGAGACGATGGCTTGTTGTTCATTTAAGTGGCAAAGAGGTACGAATGTATTTTCTATAATTCCTAAATTTAGATTTGGTTGCACTCCGCCAGAAGATTTTAATCTAATTTCATCATAATTTTTCATCAAAAACCATCTTAAATATGGTCTTATTTTTTCTTCAGTTCCTTCTTGAACAATTGCAGCAATAGCTTGATTTGTTGTTGCTTCAATTAGCAATTCAGAGCACTTACCGCGTGTTTTTCCTTCTCCATAAAGAGCTACAAGTAGAGTATGCTTAGGATAAATTTTCAGATTTGTTTCATTTAAAGCAGTTTCAGTAACGTATCCAGATGGTAGATTCACATAGGATTTGTTTAGTGCTCCACTAGTAATCCAAGGAATTGTTCCATTTTCGTAGAAATCCCGTCTTTTTTTTAGAGGTGTGATTCCAGTTCCTACAATTGAAATTTCCTTTATCTTTGTCCATGTCCATTTTTTTGGTAAATTGGATAAGTTACTTATTTTACTTTCAGATAGGAGATTGTTTTCTTTGCTCATTTTTGGTTTGGAAGGCTTCTTCTCTTTCTTTCCACCATCTTCCCACTCTTTAACCGCCGCTTTCCATTCATCCAGTTTCCTGTTGTAGCTTTCTTCCCTCTCCTTTCGAATCTGCTCCAACAATTCCTCCGCATCCGGCAGGTCAGTCTGCTGCTGTCGCCACTCTCGCGTAAGTTCTCCCTCAAATGCCTTCTTCAGCACCGCCTGCCGGTACACTTTGAGTTGCTCCTGTGCCTTTTTGAGGTTGGCTATGCCGTTGTCCAGTTCGCTGAAGAGTTGCTCGATTTTGGAAACGATGGCGCGTTGTTCGGGGAGGGGTGGTAAGGGAAATTGATAATTCCACAGGATAGCAGGGTCAACATGAGGTGTGCCTGTTCCCTTTGTTCTTGTATTAATTTCAAGATATTTAGATTTCAGAAAATAATAAGCAAATTTATTTTCTGTAGCTTGGATCTTGAGACGCATTAAGGTGCTACCTAATGCACCTTTTATTGCCTTTCCAACATAACCACTACGAGACCCATCCCAAACCATTACTAGGTCATCTTCTTCACATATTACACAATTCTCTCCATCAGTATAATATTTTATTTCCCCTTTATCAAAAGCTCTGATATTGATATATGGATATTTGAATACATCAGACCCTTCTGATTGTTGTTTTTTTGGTTTTTTTCCTTTTTTATATATGGCAAAATCACCTAAACGAACTGTTTTCCACCCGTACTTCTCCTCAAATTTTAAAATATTCTTATTCAGCATGTTTTTTTGCGTATCTAATTTGCTGTCCATTTCAGTACGATACTCGTTACCAGATTCCATTAATACTGGTTCATAATCTCTGAAATAATCTAAAGGCAGATAATAATAAGATTGAGGTGGCCTGAAGTCTTTTTTTAGCAGATAGGGATCGATTGGTTTGGAGAACTCATGGAGATTGCAAATCTTGATTGCATAACCAATTTGAGTATTACTGAAATAGTCAAAAAAATCGTTTTTGGTAATACCTCCATATTCATGGCATTGATCCCATATATTTTCGGGATAATCTTCGATGATGCCGGCAATTTCAAATGATGCAACAATTTTTTTGACTGGTGAACTTGAATAAATGAAGACTTTGGTGATATCTCTTCTTTTAAAAATGGACTTCCTGAACTCGAATTTCTTTTTTCCTTTTAGGATTTCATCAACATATTCTGGTTTAATTGACAGTAAAACGTTCATCGAGTTTGCCACCACTTTTTAGGGCTACATATCGTTCATGGTTTATTTCTGTTATTGATTGGGGGTGGCTCTTAAGAATACCTTTTTCCTTCAAATAGTTTAAGTTTAAGGGATTTGGTAAATATAAATGGTGTTTAAATGGAATCACAAATACGTTTTTCTTTGTCCATCCCATGAGTTCTTCATCGGAATACACACTTCTTTTTCCCACAATTCTTTTCAGTTCTGCGGGGTCTGTTGTTCTAATTGGATCTTGATCGACCACACCTACAGCTGTAATTGCTTTTTGATCTCTAGAGCGATAGAACAGAACTATACTTCCCGGAGTTATTTTTGTTATTCTTGAGGACGACAAATAGGCTTTTTTAATTGCGTTTCCAGGAACGTTTATTTTTGTATAGTCATCAAAAGTCAACTGTCTTCTGGAACAATCAGGAAAAAGAGTATCGTGATAGTCTGGTTGGATTGGAATGATAAATTTTTTGATGTTTTCATCATCTTTAAAACATGGATAATATCGATTGGCAATCGTAAGAGGTTCTAACCCTGTGTCTTCCACTTTGAATTTTTTTAAATATACATCTTCACCATTGGAGGTTCTCTTTCCAATGTTCTCAAAACCATAATTTCCAATTACATATACTAGAGAATCATCGTTTGTTTCAAAATGGGTGAGGTATATCTCAAAGAAATTGTTATTTATGCAGTATTGAAATGCTATTTTTAGAAACAGTTCTCCCATTTTAGAACCGGACAAATCTACTTTTAAAGTTGTTATTTTGACCCGAGATTTAATAGGTTGAGGAGGATATGTGTCTATTGCTTCAGTTTCCTCTTTGAGCATCAGAAATCCCTTTATTTCCCCTTCCTCTTCATATATCCAACATTTACGACTTTGTTTCACACATTTTTCCGTCCACCACTGCTGAAAATTGGTATAATCTCTTTTTAGAGAATCAAAAAAGGGTTGATCAATGTCAATTTCATGAGCATATAATTGCTTTAACAATGTATGTTTGGGTTCGTACCTTTTATATAATCTTTTGAAATAGTCAAGTGCTGAAGAGATAGAAAAAACGCGATCGTCAACATCCAGTCGGAATGCTTTTCTCCGTATTCCTTTATCTTCTGTAATAATAAAATCTACGAGATCTTTATAAAGTGAATACAGTATTTCGTTATCATTTATGTCATGTGAATTTGAAGGTGTGCCTACCAAAGACACAAATGAATCATTTGGTTGAGGTGGTGATGGTAGTATTGGATAACCATGAAGTTTTGATAGAATCATCTCTCTTCTTTCAGCGTCATTATCATTTTCTATATCCTTGAGAGAAGCAGGATGAATAACCTCTTGATGACTATGTTCTCTGATTAGTGCAAGTAACTCTTGAAGATCTGGAGAAAGAATTTTCGGGTCCTGTATGTGAATCAAAATATTAGTATCATATAGAATTTTCATGCCATCACACAACTTCATTTATTGAAAGACCATAAGAGTTCAAACCGCCAGTGCCTCATTCAATTCATCAATCATCGTGTTCATCTCATTTCCGAAGAGCTGGTACATCCGGCCACGTCCTCCCAGTGCATCGAACGGAGGATAATCCAGGTCATCGATTTCCAGATGGAAACTGGTAGCCACGTAATCCCTGATCATTCGCAGCCAGCCCATCTGGTCTTCATTGAATTTCAGGGTACCGGCCTGCTTATCGAATACCCAGTTCTGGAAATTCCTGCTTACGGTTAAGTCATAGGAAGTCAGTACCGGGTCTATCTCGGTAACCCTGCGGATCAGGGAGATCAGGGCTGTGAGTTCGTTCTTCGGGGAATTCCCGTTGACCTCCTCCAGCTGCTCGTAGGCCTGCCAGACCCTCAACGGAGCCAGATAGGGCTTCTCAGCTTTTAGTTTTTCCAGCACATCCTTGATCATCCTGAAAGTGACATCCCTGCGCTGATAGGGCTGGTTATAGAAAATCTTCAGGGCCGTGATCTCCTCCCGGTTTGCCTCCAGATAGGTTTTGAAATCACTTACCACCTCATCAGCCCTGATAACAGCATCCTCGTCCCATTCCGCTCTCAGGATTGTATCCGTATTTACCGTATCGATAATCTGTTCATGGACCTTGCGCACATTTTCCAGATACTCATTCAACTGGCCGGTAAAGGTAGCCCTTGCAGTGCTGAATAAATTCTCCCGTGCCTTCCTTCTGGCCTCATTTTCAGACATTTCCGGCTCTTCTGTCTGAATCATTTGCGTCTTTGCCTCGATTACATCCGGGTTGTGGGCATTGAGCAAATCCTTAATGGCCTCATTGATTTCTTTCCCGCCAGTCTTCTCGGCAAAGGTTTCCCGCTCCTGTGGTGTAATCTGTTTTTCCAATCTTGCCAGCCGGTTGGCCAAAGAAACATAAACGTCCTCATCCTCTGCTCCGAAGGTGACCGCTCCAAGCAGATCCTTCATAGGAATGCCCTTCTTGCGCTCCAGAGGCCGGCTGTCGGTCTTCATGGATTTGGTAACACCCACAGCATCCACGATCACAAAATGCGTCTTGGCCGAGATTGACGAGGGAGTCACCTTCTGCAAATCATCAAAATCCAGGGTGCGTGTACCGCGTCCCTTCATCTGCTCGAAGTAATTGCGGCTCTTCACATCCCTCATGAACATAAGGCATTCCAGCGGCTTGACATCCGTGCCGGTAGCAATCATGTCCACAGTAACCGCTATTCTGGGATTGTAATCATTCCTGAACTGGGACAGGACGGATTTCGGGTCTTCATCCACCTTGTACGTCACCTTCTTGCAGAAAGCATTCCCCTCTCCGAACTCTTCTCGCACGATCTGGATAATATCATCCGCATGGCTGTCCGTCTTGGCAAAGATCAGGGTCTTGGGTAACTCTTTTCTGCCCGGGAAAATCTCGGGAAGTTTATTCTTGAAAGTGCGAATCACATTTCTTATCTGGCTGGGATTAACCACATCACGATCCAGTTTATTTGAAGTATATGTGAAATCTTCATCAAGCTGCTCCCAGCGTTTTTTGCGGGACAGTTTCTCACGTTTATCGACAAACTCCTCGGCCTTGATCTCTGCTCCGTTTTTGGTGATCTCGGTCTCAATCGTATAAACCTCATAACCCACATTCACCCCGTCTGCCACGGCTTCCTCATGACTGTACTCGCTCACCACATTCTCATTGAAAAAAGCAAAGGTACGTTTATCTGGTGTAGCCGTCAGGCCGATCAGGAAAGCATCAAAGTAATCAAGCACCTGCTGCCACAGATTGTAGATGGAGCGATGACACTCATCGATAACCACGAAGTCAAATTCTTCTATGGGAACATTCTCATTATATACAACCGGCAGGGGTTCTTTTGGTTTCCACTCTTTTTCAGCCGGATTTTCCTCTTCTGATTCCTCGTCCAGTTCTTCACCTTTCAGTATGGAATAAAGTCTCTGTATAGTGGAGATGCACACCTGGCTATCCGAGGAAATATAATTGGAAGTCAGGCGCTGGACATTATAGAGTTCGGTAAATTTGCGGTTATCATCATTGGGTACATAGGCCATGAATTCCTGTTCAGCCTGTTCTCCCAGGTTACGTGTATCCACAAGGAAAAGTATTTTCTTAGCATCGGCAAACTTCAGCAATCTGTAAATGAACGTGATGGCAGTATAGGTTTTTCCCGATCCTGTAGCCATCTGCACCAGAGCACGGGGACGGTTTTCTTTAAAAGATTCTTCAAGATTGTAAATGGCCCGAATCTGGCAATCACGTAATCCATCTGTTTTAAAATCGGGCATTTCAAGGAGTCTTTCCCTTAAACTCTTCTCCTGTTTGAGATAATGCAGAAATGTTTCCGGACGATGAAATGAGAAAGCAGGCCTGGATCTTGGCTTTGGGTCCCGATAATCAGTATATCTTGTAACTTTCCCCGTACTTTCATACACAAAAGGAAGTGGTTCATTATTGAGGTACTTCAACTTGCTCGTAGCATATTCAGCTGACTGCTCTTCAACAACAGTAAGGTGGTGACCTTCCTCTTCCCTTTTGGCTTCAATAACTCCGACAGGCTTCTGATTCACAAAAAGTACATAGTCTGCAGGTCCCACCTCGGTCTGGTATTCCTTTATCGCAACACCGGTCGAAGCGTTCCAGTCGAGCCGATTCTTATCCTGCACAGCCCAGCCCGAATCATCCAACTTTTTATCTATAAGATCTCTGGCTACTTGTTCGGGTTTTTGATTGTGGCTCATGCGTTTGATCTCGCTGAAGTAAACTTATTTTTTTAGGATATGGAGATTAATTGTGGATAGGTCTGGATCATTGTATTTATCTATAATATGTTTGTTAATTAAAAGTTTAATGATTTTATGCTGTTTTTGTTAGACATGTTCAGAATTTTGGTAAAAATAATTTTTATATCTTGACTTCCACATATCTATTCTATAGTAATGTATTGGGGTGTGGTCGGTGTGCATTTAATAAACCTTAAAAAGATTTCTTTGAAACGAAATTCTGGTATAAATGAAAAATGGATACAGGAGCAAATATCTTCTGATCCTTCAATACTAGGGTTTGGAGATTTGATTCTGAAAGATATAGAACGCAATCATCGAGGTGCTGGTCGGCTTGATTTATTACTTCAGGACCCTGATTCTTTAAAAAGATATGAAGTTGAAATTCAATTAGGTAAAACAGATGAATCTCACATAATAAGGACTATAGAATACTGGGATAATGAAAGAAAGAAATATCCACAATATGACCATTGTGCTGTGATTATAGCCGAGGATATTACAAGTCGATTTTTTAATGTAATCCAGCTCTTTAACGGCAACATACCTATTGTTGCCATCCAAATGAATGCTTATGAAGTGGAAAATACTTCCGGCCTTGCTCTGACTTTCACAAAGATACTGGATGAATTTGAACTTGGTCTCATCGATGAAGATGAGGAAGTAACTGAAGTTGTAGATAGGTATTATTGGGAAAATAAAGGATCTAAAGAAACAGTGGAACTGACGGATAATTTACTTCAATTAATCAAAGAGATCGATCCCACCTTTGAACTCAAATATAACAAATATTATATTGGTTTGGCAAAAGACGGTTCAGCAGATAATTTTGTAAGTTTTAAGGCAAGGAAAAGTTACCTGATTATGCGATTAAAACTAGAAGACTCAGAAGATATCCAAAACGAGCTTCTTGAATCAGGCTTAGACCTTATGGATTACAACCGTAGAAGTGGGCTTCAAAGAATCCGTTTGGTAAAAAAAGATCTTGTAGATAATGAAGAAATAATCAGGAGATTAATGCAGATGTCATATGATTATGTTCATTTATGATATGTCCTAAATCAACATCCAAAACACACAGTATATTATATATTTTCTACTATATGCGTATTTTGAGGGAGGTTGAAGGTCGCTATTTTATATAAACTCATCCATACAAGGCGACAAATGGTAAGGCAATAATAATTTAATAAATATGATCTTATTTACTTCTGAAGTTGCCTTTTTAATCTCTCTGCATTTGCTTTTTTATCAGCTGCATATCTAGGACTTGGAACATTTATACAACTTGGACCCGGTTTACATATTCCCATTTCCCGGATTTTGTCACAACTGGAAGTTTTTAACCTTTGATAAGCAATATTAAAAGGCTGCATGTTGTCGGTTTCCTATTTGTATATCGCCTGTGCAGATTCTTTAGGTATTCCCATCTGTCCTAAAAAAGCAGACAATAAAATAAGCATGTCTTCGGTTGGGTCCCTTGCTTCAAGGACGTTATGAATACATCCTGGCCACCTCTCAACCGATACCGTATTGGGTGATATGTCTGCCTTTGTTAGTTTCTGTGCCTGCCTGTATGCCTGAGAGATCGGGCAGTTATCCTTATCGCATCCAACGGAACCCACAAGATCACGAGTTTTAATGCAGCTAAAGTGATATTTTCCCCCGTAGACAGTCATGGCATTATGTATATACAGTTCAGGTTCCGAAGGTGTAAAGTGTTTACATTTCTTTATGATTTCATGTACTGCTTCGTATGTTTCATCTTCTGACTTTCCCAGTTTTTCGCATAATAGAACAATCGCCTTAGCTGCTTCATATCGTCCATGTTTCATTTCGGCAATATTAGCCATAATGTAACGCATACAAGGGAAGTTTTGAAGTTCATCGTTGATTTCAACATCCTTTGTTGGATTCCTATTGGCTTTCTTTACCCTGTCACATTCTGCTTTTAGTGCTTCAATTATTATGGTGTGATAATGTGTGTCTGTAATATCCCATTCTTGAATTCTATCTGGTATTTTCAGGGGCAAACTCCCTGGTTTTGGAGGCTCAACTGGTATTTTATCCAACTCAATCTGGGTCTTAAAATTACCATCTTTACGAGTGGTGCCAAAGCAGCGAACTTGTGTCCCTTTTCTATCTTTACTGAACTTGATTTTGCCCCAATCAAGGCCGATTTTATCTGGATGAATAGCTGCTTCCTGTAACAGTTGGGTAACTAATATCTGTCTAATTATTCGCATATAATCTATGTTAAATGACTTAATAGATCTTTCCAGTTTTTCAGGAAGATTAAAAGGAGATAATAAAAAGGAAACGTGTATTCCTTTGCCACCACTAAAAGCGCATTCATTAAATGGGATATAGTTTTTCATGCAGTATTCCAGAAGTCGAGATATAGATGCCTGCATGGTCCACCAATCGTCAGTGTCAGGGTCTATAAACACTTCATTAGGCATTATTGATCGTGTATATATGGGCTCCTCTACAAGGTGCCATACATCCTTATATGGTAACCATTTATACAGTTTCATGTCTATATTCTGAGGGTCTGGATTTTTCCCTTCCTTTATTTTGATTGATACAGGAGTTTTGTTATATTTGTCCTGTAACATATCCAGATATCGTCTTTGTGCCTCTATCTTTTCTGCATTTGTAGGCACTTTATTGCCTCCTTGTCAGAGGGAAATTTTTGCCTTTATCTTTCACAACGATTAGTTCCTCTTTGGATCTAGTTATACCTACATAGAATACTCTAGCTTCTTCAGCAGGATCTTTACGCATTTCTTTCTTTATTTTATTGCTTATTCCAGTATGCAAAAAAACTCTATCTGCTTCAAGTCCCTTACTTCCATGTATAGTTGTGAGAACAGTTGCTTCTGCTTCGCTCCATGTAACTTCTTCGGCATATTTTTCTAATGCAGCTTGGAACTTCTCGTATTTTAGATCTGAAGGGTTAGACATGTAATTTACAGGATTTGGTGATTCCAATATTTTGTACAATGAATCTCCAACGAAAAGTGGTCCATAATCATCACGATATTGTTCTTCCTCGATGGCTGCCTTAATACTTTTCTTTGAACCACCATATGAAAAATAGTTAACTGGAAATTGGTCCAGCATTGCAAGAATATCAGACTTCGATAGAACTAGTTTCTCAATTCCATGTTTTGCCATTATAAGTATATTGAGCACGATAATTTCCTGTTTGGTCCATCCACTAATACCTGCCCATAGAATTCCTTCACGAGCCATTTCATGGGCAATGCGTGCAGCCTGATAGTTAGATCTCACAAGATGGAATACTTTGAAATTTTTATTTCCCTTCCAGAAGGATTTATGAGCCAAATACTGTTTGTAATTTAAGTGATCGATTTTTCCTTCTTGTGCTGTTGTATCTATTTTTGGAATATCCATATTATATCTATTAGCCAGCCCACATGCATATTCCCATATTGCTGCTGGTAACCTGTAACTTTTGTCGAGAACAGTTTGTTCACTATCAAATTGCTTGAAATATTCTGGGCTACCACCCCAAAACCCATATATGGATTGTAACGGGTCACCTGCTATTATTACTGTATCTATATTTTCACTCCATAGTTTTATAATTTTAAATTGGAGTGCAGTCAGGTCTTGAAATTCGTCCACCAATAAAACATCACAGTCTGGTATCAATTGATGCCTAAGCACTTCTACGAGCATATCTGTGAAATTTATTTTATCATTATCTAGTTTCCATTGTTGGAAGTCTTTTATGACTTTTCTTGCTTGTGATGGGGGTATTTTTAGTTCCTTCCAACCCGGAAATTTTGTTATTTTTTTATAAGGTGTGCCTGTGTTCTGCATCCACCCCCAACAATCAACCAGACCTCGACTTTTGGAAGGTTCCGTTTCATCATGTGTTGGTTTTGATAGTTTATTTCCCGTATCATTCTCAAAACGTTTGTAATCATTTGGTTTCATCAATTTCACATTTTTCTTTTCAGCTAACAAACAATTACAAGTTCCATGTATGGTATTTACCTCGTCCTTTGTAACCTCTTCTCCATTTAGATCACTGAGCCTTTTACGTATATCGTCAGCTGTTGATCTAGAAAATGTGACAATCAGTTTCTTACCTGATTTCTGTAGGTATTTTTCAATCAAAGCTGATGTCTTGCCTGTTCCTGGTGCCCCCCATATTGCCAAATTAGACATGTGCATCACCCCAATGTAACAAGGGTAACACCTTTTTTAGAGGGGATGTTACCAAAAAAACGCTACCGTACACTACTATGGTAACAGGGTAACAGGGGTAACACCCCCTTTTAAGGAAAAATAAGGGTAATAGAGGTGTTACCCATCTCACAATTCCACCTCAAAATTGGACAAGTCTACTCCATATTCCTCAATTGCCTTTGGCAATAACCACCAACATCTTACAGGGGTGCCATTTGCTTTCACAAGGGCAGTATTAGCTGTTTTGTAGCCTCTGGCTCTCATAGCTGCACTAACCTCCTCTATAGGTGCCCTTGCACCACATTCTTTTGATAGTTCAATTACAGCTGCTGAAGGTACAACCATATAGAGTTGATCATTTGGTTTATGCAAAACTAAACAGTAACATGCTTCCCCTTCGAGCAGTCTTGTCTTGTCGTCAGTTACATCAAAATCAACACATATTTGCTCAAAAATTAGGTCTGCTGCTATAACAGCACTTGTTTCTTCGAGCCTCCCTTCTTCTGCAATGCCCCAAATATACTCCACAAATTTGTACCAATCATCTGTTTTCTGTATATGGAGGTATTTGCCAAAGTTATCCAAATACAAAGTTTTGAATCTTCCGGGACCTTTGGATAATTGTGCACCTGTCAGAATTAAGACTTTACCTTCTATATGGATATGGTAAGTCCATGTATCATCAGGTTTTATTGGTGGTGTTTTTATGACTTTCTGAATATTGTCAATGATTACCCTCAACGTATGTTTACTAGGTTCTGAAAAAGGATTTTGGAGGGTAGTATCAGTAGACATTACTCCACCCTCCTTGTGCCAAATGAAATGAAAGACCTGGAGATATTTTCAATATCATTTTGCTTTCTGAAATAGAAGACAAAATGCTTTGAGGAAAATGTATAATATTGATTCATTTTTGACCTCCATAGAGTTCGAGATAAGCTTTTGCCATCGCTTTCTCAATGAGGGTTCCATGTTTTGCCAGATTCCACAATATATCGCGGTGATTTTGCGCAAATTCAAAAGCATTTATATCATCAGAAGTAATATTAGTCATTGCCGCAGCCCTCCATAGCTGTTTGTGCCTCTCCGGTCTCTGTGTTGGTTTGGCGGCCTGCAGTGACCGGAGCGAATACAATTTTGTTGTTCTTCAAAGCTATACTAACCTTGGACCCTTCTATGAGGTCAAGGTATTCGGCAAATTGTGAAGGAATTGTCACCTTCAAAGAATTGCCTACTTTATTTAACGTTCTTGTAAGTGGCATTTTGGGCCTCTTTATATCGTTTTTATTGTTGTATTTCCCTTTGTATTTCTTTTTATATAAATGAAAGTCAGACCCCCCCTTACTTCCACCTAAGTGCTTGTTTCTTGTTGTATTGATTTGATAGATAATTTCTATAGAATCACACTCTCTATCTACATTACCGAAAAACAATAATAGGTGCCACAAAAAATTTTATTGGTGATAATTCTAAAATATTTGATATATTGTTTTTTAGGTGCAATCAATTACTTGTAACTGCAAATTTGCAAAATAAGGTCAAACAAACGAATTCATTTGCAAATTATGTGTGACTTAACATCATCAAATTGGAATGAGGGAATTTATGAACTAATTTGATGGTCTCAGAACACATAATGCATTTCATCTCTCTTGCTCTTTCTGCATCATTTGGGCGACTTTGGCTACAAATTCAGGATTATTTAATGCATTTTTAAAGGCGTTTGAAGCCTGTGTCCGGTCCTCTTTTAGATTCATAGCTGTTTTTGCATCTAATACGAGAGAACATTGGCTGCAGTATTTTGCATCCGCGGGATTTTTCTTCCCACATCTTGGGCATTCACGAGGTTTGAGTGTTTCATCCTTCTCAGGCTTGTCCTCATCCGGCACAATCCCATGTATTGAAAGCACTCTCTTATCCACATCTTCTCCTGAAAGGTGTAGATATGTGGCTGGCATGTCTGATCCGGGTTCCCATCCTGCAAATATCCTGAGTTCCATCTCCTTCATGCCTAATTTTACCAACTCTGTTAATCGACCGTGTCTTAAGGCGTGTGGGTGTACGCCTTTGTTTATACCGGCTTCCTCGGCCAGTTTTTTGAATAGGTTTTGGACAGTCCTTACATTGAGACGCTGGAATTTTTCATTTTTCTTTCTGCTTGTTGTGAACAGTGGCGATTTAGAATCATCTTTATAGGGGTGCTGATTAATCCATAGCTGGATTTCTGGTACTGAATCAACAAGTCTTATGCGTCTCATTCCGGTCTTGCCATCAACTGTAACCACTGCTCCATATTGGTCAAATACAACATCGCCTACATTAAGCCCCAACACTTCACTAATCCTGGCTCCACTGTCATAGGTAAGAGCTGTTATGGCCCGATCTCGTTGTGATTGGCACGCCCGTAGGAGCTTTCTAACATCTGCTGGGGTAATAGGGTCATTTGTAGGCAACCTTCTTTTTTCTCTGACTTTTCGGATGTCTTCAAAAAAATTATTTTCAGGTTTTAGCCATTTAAAAAACAACCTCAGGTCAATAATGTCATTATGGACGGTTTTAGGTTTGTTATTTTTGCGTCTATGTAGGATATAGTCTTCTACTTCCCGTTTAGTAACTTTCTTTACGTCCATATTGTTGTGGAATTTCAAGAAGGCATAGACTTTCCATAATTTTGTATTTATGGTTGCTGGTTTAAAATTGTTCAAGTCTAAGTGCCTTTTATAGTCCTGCAGTGTATCTGCATTTGTGCCGGTAAATTCTGGTGGGTATTTCATACTAATATATACAGTGTTAAATACTCATAAAGGTTTCGAATATTACGTAACCCTGTAAATAGGGCTTAGGACCCTGTCTTGTAGAAG
Organism: Methanohalophilus halophilus; assembly: GCF_001889405.1. NCBI lineage: Archaea > Methanobacteriati > Methanobacteriota > Methanomicrobia > Methanosarcinales > Methanosarcinaceae > Methanohalophilus > Methanohalophilus halophilus. The sequence continues at coordinate 216,235 of NZ_CP017921.1, read as the reverse complement.
TTCGTGGGTTCGAATCCCACTCCCCGCATCTTTTTTTTGGGTTATAGTTATCTCTAAAAAACACTACGCTTATGTAAAGTATATACACAATTAATTTTAAAATACTATTAATAAATTAATTAAAACCTATCTATCAATAAATTGAAACTTTTGTAACGCTATAAAAAGTAGACATTACAATTTTGTCTTTTTTAATTACCTTCATTTGTATTTTTGTTCTTTTTTGGCTCAATCATAAATTTTAATATCTAATAAATAGATAGGAATCAAACATGGATTCAATTGATAAAATTGCAGACCCTAATGTGCAATCTTTAATAGATAATAAAGATCTCAAAGGAATACTCAATGCTATAACTCATCGTAATGCAAAAATTAGACATCAAGCAGAAGAAACAATTTTTGAAGTGGCGAATTTTAATGAAATTGAATATCTTATAAAAAACCTGAGTAATGAAGATAAGAGGATAAGAAGATTTGTTTCAAGGGTGCTTGGTGAATGTGGAGATTTACGGGCGGTGGAACCTCTTATTCAATCTTTAAATGATGAAGATGAATGTGTGGTAGATTATGCTGCATCGTCCCTTGCAGGATTAAATGATAAAAGAGCTGTTGACCCACTTATAGAAGTATTATCGCATAAATATTGGGCAGCTCGCACTTCAGCAGCATCGTCTCTTGGATGTATCGGTGATTCAAAAGCAATTGATCCATTATTAGAACTTTTGAATGATAAAAATGAAGAAGTTAGATCTTATGCGGAAGAAGCTCTTAAAGAATTTGATGATGACAAAGCGGTAGAAGAATTAAACAAATATTATGATGCCCAAATTCCAAGAAACCTTAAAAATGTTACTAAAGCATTCAGAAAATTCGAAAAATCAACCCCTATAGAACCCTTTTTAGAATATTTGAATAATGATGATGTTGAAGTAAGGGAATATGCTTCAAAATGTTTTAATGAGCTAAATGATGAACGTTCTGTAGATGCCCTTATTCAATCACTTAATGACACCTCTAGTATTGTTCAGAAAAACGCTGCATGTTCACTTGGAAAGATAGACACTCAAAATGCATTAGAAGGTTTATTCAAAAGTTTAAAAAGTGGAAATGCCGAAATCAGAAAAAGCGCCGTTTGGGGATTACATGAATCTAAAAGTGAATCTGTAACTAAAATAATTTTTCAAACATTGAATGATGAAGACAAAAATGTTCGATTGTCTGCAGCGAATGCCCTTTTGTTTTCGAATCGCTTATACGATCAACAAAACATTGATTTTGTTATAGAAGCTCTAGAAAATGAAGATGTTACAGTTCGAAAATATGCAAGCATGGGTCTTGTCCTGATTGCAGATGAAAGGGCAATAAAACCACTTATTCACGTTTTGGATGATGACGATATTCGTGTTCGAAATTATGCAGCTCAAGCACTAGGAAACGTTGGAGAAGATGCCATAGAGCCCTTAGTTCAAATTTTGGATGATGAAAATAATTTCAAGAAAAAAAGATTAATAAGAGCAACTGTAAAGGCTTTAGGTTTCATCAAAAGCCCAAAAATTGTGTATCCACTCATAAAAGCCCTTTCAATTAATGATATGTATGTTAAAGAATCTGCTTGTCTTGCACTAGGAGAATTAGGTGATCCTATATCCGTTGAGCCGCTTAAAGCATGCCGGTATGATAAACACAAAAAAGTACAGGATGCTGCAAAGAAATCATTGAAAAAAATTAGCTGAAAATAACTACTGTAACCAGATTGGAGGTGTTATTAGAATTTAGAAATAGTATTCTACATCTCCAATCTCTCCCTAACATGAGCATTCAAACTAAAAGGCTTACCAGACTTAGCATTTTGCTTCATGTAATGCAAAGTACCTTTAGAGAATCCCATCTTCTTCCATTTAGAATAAGATATATCAATGATCTTCTGACTTTATTGCCCTGAATCATCCCTTTCAACTTTATACACAGGATCGACAAACTCCAAATTCTTCCTTCTACCAGTAAGATAAAAAGCCAGTTCTCTTGTTTTCAACAACAATATGGAACTCCACGAGGAGTTTTTACCTTTATACTTTAAACCCCTCTTAAAATAACGTTAAACTCAGAGGTTAAACGTCTAGAAGCAGTCGGTTTAAACCTTAAACCATAGTTCTCAGTTCTGATAAAATCCTGTTTATCCATTGCTTCTTTCTCAACCAGTGAAAATACAGCCAGATCAAGATATTCTCAAAAAAGTTGCTATTCTGTACCGAAAAGAAAGAGACATTTTACTAATCCCGTATCTATATAAACTAGTAGTAAGTAATTTTTTAATGATTATAGGGGGATTATATGAAAACATTAGTAACATATATGACACAGACTGGAAATACAAAGAAGATAGCTGAAGCAATTTATGAGGAAATTACCGGTGAGAAGGATATCAAAGACATCACAGATGTAAGCAACTTTGAAGGTTATGATCTTGTGTTTGTGGGTTTTCCGGTATTGCAATTCAATATACCTGAGAAGGTTTCAGAATTTGTAAAAGAGAATGTAGCTGGTAAGAACATAGCATTTTTCATGACCCATGCTGTTCCTGAAGGGTTCGAAGCCATTCACTCATGGACCGGCTCCTGCAAGGATATTGCAGCCGGTGGAAATTATCTTGGTACATTCGAATGTCAGGGTGAGTTGGCACAACCTGTCATCGACATGTTGATGGAATCCGATGATCCACAAATGAAAGAGTTTGGTGAGATGGGTCCTTCTACTAAGGGACAGCCTGACGAATCTCGTGTACAGAAGGCAAGGGAATTTGCAAAAGAGATCCAGGCTAAGGTTCAGTGATTGGATCTCTCTGATTTCATGCAATTCATGTAGGGGGTTTACGTGCTATTAACAAAGGTTAATTGGAACTCAGGTTGAGTTCATTTAATCTTTAATCTTTTCAGAGAAATTCCACACTTGAATTAATTAAAAATTGCTCAAAGGGCACACTTTAACGCATAGTCCACATCGAAGTCCGCCAAGAACATTAAACATATACTCAGCGCATTTTTCTCTATGAATGACCCCTTCTGATGTAAGAGCATCAACCGGGCATACTTCGATACACTTCATGCATTCACTGCATGCATCATTGATAAATGGCAACTCGGTTTTTTCTTCTGTATCTAATGGTGCATCCGTCAGTATGGCAGTCATACGTACTTTAGGCCCGAAATCCTTTGTGATCAGAAGATGATTCATGCCAAAATTTCCCACTCCTGCACGATAAGCAGCATATTTGAAAGATAAATCTGCTTTAAGCGTCTCACGATTGGCATACCAGTAGCCATACTCACTTCCTTCACTTGGGGCAATCGTTGCCATATAACCTTCTTTCTCAATAAGTTTAGCTATCTTGAATGCAATCAACCTCAATGTGGTTGTAGCTGCCATAAGTGTATTCGTATATTCACCTCTGCCCTTTGGTAACGTTTCAAAAGTTCCTCGTGGTAAAGAAACCCCCAGGATTATTACTGATTGTACATTATCCATCACATCCTGGGGCCTGTTTCCAGTATAATCTGAATCTTCAAAACAGGACTTATTAGTTATACTGATAAAATCAACACCTAACTCAAGGGCCATGTTTCTCAAATCTTCTGTAATATTGTTCTCTGTCATTTTATCTCCTCTTGAAAAGTGCCTGTTCTAATTTGTAAAATTTGATTGGAAAAATTGGCATAGTTTTATACATATAGTTATTTTTAGTTATCTCGATAAAGTAATAACTGATACATATCTATCCCCTCTCTAAAATCTATATCCTGATTCAAGCTCATTAGCATCAATATGCTTCCTCTCAAGAATACCAATATTCCCATCAAACTTGGTTTATAGATGATTGATATATTCAAGAATCGTATTACTAATGGCTTGAAATAGTGGGAGTTTTGCCTAACCTTTCCTGTCTGATAATCGATAAATGGTTCATTTACCCAATGGAAATTTTTACTTCCTCTCCATAGGACAGTCTGTATAGATTTGTCCCTCAAAAATCCGTTTGCTTTAGCAGGTGAGATGGAACAAACCAATAACCTTTCCTTTTGCACAATTCCACTTATCAATGGCCTCTGGGGTAGGACAGAGTTTGACCTTGCAACCTTTGGCTTTGAAAAAATCACGTGCCTCATCTGATAATTCCACCATCCCGTTCTGACCGGAGCCGATTATGATTTTCTCTGCACCATTTTCATAAACATGTTCTGCTTCATCGAGCGATATCTTGTGGGATGTACCGTATATCGCTTTTGACAGTTTCTTTTTCCTTTTCTTGATATTTCCGCTCAGTCGAATAAGGACATCTTTTTCGTACTCTTCCCCTTCTATTGTAATCGAACCGAATTTTGTATTGTCTATTTTCGGCTTCATGGATTTATCCCCGATCCATGGTATGTTCCTTTAGCATATAGACTTTATTTGACAAAAATAATAGATCACCGAATACCACCTGTCATAGGTTGCCATATTGACTATAATGTCTATTAGAAGACCCTATGGGGTTGTTGGATATAGATGAAGTAAGCATCAATTCTGAATGATTTCTTCCATCAGTCTTTTTTCCCTGTCCTGTACGCCTCATTAATGATATCGTGTTTTGTGACAACTCCTATCAATTTATCTTTATTGTCGATTACCCACACATGATTTATATTGTGCTTTAGTATCATATCCACAGCTTCACATAAGCTGGTGTCATGAGATACTGTCAGGGGATGTGGGATCATGATACTTTTTGCATCTTCTCCCAGTGACCTTACCGCAGTCAGATGGGTATGGCTGGAACTGGGTAACCTGTTATGGAAAAGCAATTCCAGGATAATGTTCTGATCGATCTCACCTTTGAGCCTGTAGTCCTTATCAACAACAGGAAAATTGTGAAACCGATATTTTCCTATTAATTCGAGTGTGTCTTCAATAGAAGTGCTCTCATCGATTCCTACTACTTCCATAGTCATAATTTCAGTGATCGCTTTATTCGTACATTGTTTTGAGATCTGGATTTTATCTTTATAATCTGGATTTTTGGATTTATCCGGCGCATCAAATGGCAAGCTCCTCCCCCCTGAATAAAATCTATATATGTCAGTATATAAGTGGTCCGATTAATGTATTTCCATTCATATCAAAAATATTGTTGCCGATGGTACAATTGGATACAGGACGCACCTTTGCATCCATTATATTCCATTAATTATTGAAATGTAAGGGCCGTTGCAGCCATATGGCCAGCAGAACAGGATATTGAAAATAGTAAAACCCTTGACACTATGATTATGTGTAAATTACCTGTAATATCCAGATAGTTTTCAGGTTAAGGCAAGTTTAACCAGGCTTGATTTCAAAAAAATTTAGAATTCCATCTTACGCAAAAAGTCGAATAAATAAAATCCAGCGCTTGTAACCAATACATAAATTCCAGATATCATGAATAATTCCCAAAATCTAATCATACAAACCACCCTTTCCCACATTGATCATATCTGTTTTGTTGTTAAATCAAATATGCAGCTTATGTGTTCATTTCTCATTTTAAAACACAGGAGAATTGAGAGCATAGGACCCCCATCCACTGCTCTCAATCGTACCACCCACTCCCATTTTTAAAGCCAAACCCCTTTCGGCTGTATCCAGGTCAGGAACTTGCTGCAAAAGTTCCCGGGTGCAATTCCTAATAGGATATTTTCCCATATAACCTAAATGGGGATAGAATTTCTGTAGTGTGAGGTTTTTTTTTAAGCAATTAAAAATTTTAATTACAATATAATCGACTAATTAACTTTTAGATTTTTGCTAACCAAAATGAAGTCACAAAAAATTATAATATTAATCGAGGTGTAAACTGCTTCTGTGGAGAAATATTCTTCACCAAATGTATTTATATAGCATGCAACCAAAAACGCATGTACCAAATGGGGGTATTACATGTCTAAACATGAAGAACTTGAACATGAAGAATTACTGGATAGTATGAGTAACAAACTGGGTTTCACTCCGCAGATTCTGAAAACATTGGGTGAGATCGATCCGCATTTCCTGAAAAAATACAATCATTGCAATCAGAAACTCCTATCAGACGGTGCGCTGCCTGCAAAAATGAAGATTCTTATGGCACTTGCAGTGGTGGCATCCAAGCAATGTGAACGATGCACGGTTGTACAGATGCAGAGTGCCTTGAAAAACGGGGCTACGGCTGAAGAGATTATGGAAACCATGGAGGTCATATCCATAACCTCTGGTGCACCCGCGGTAGCTGCCTGCAGGGATGCGTTGAAACTTCTTAAGGAATAATCCCGGATTATATTCCGGTTTTTAATTTTTATGGGGGTACATTTGAATGAAAGTTTTGGTTTTTGGAGCTGATGGTTTTGAAGATCTCGAATTGTTTTATCCTTTGCACAGGTTGAAAGAGGAAGGTATTGATGCGAGGGTGGCATCTGTTTCCCGTGGTACCATTGAAGGTAAACATGGCTATCATGTTGAAGCGGACCTGTCCTTTGATGAGATTGATCCAGAAGAATACGATGCATTGGTAATTTCCGGTGGCAAGGGACCTGAGACAATGCGGCTGAATGAATATGCGCTTGATATAGTGAAACATTTCATGAATGAAGAAAAACCCGTGGCTGCTATCTGTCACGGCCCGCAGCTTCTGATATCCTCCCGGGTGCTGGATGGTCGCAAAGCCACTTGTTGGCCCGGTATCAGGGATGACCTGATCGTGGCAGGTGCAGATTATCGGGATAATGAAGTGGTAGTTGATGACAATCTTGTAACTTCACGTCACCCGGGTGACCTTTTCGCCTTTGGCCGTGAGTTGCTTGGTTTGATTAAAGGATGAAGTATGGTTTCCGGGATCTTCCCGGATGCCTCTTTTTTGCTATCATTTCGTCTGGTCTTCAGTTTTATTTAGTGAATTCGAAATGTTGCAGGTCTGTATATTTATCTGAAAAATAATTCGCTACATATACAAATGATATCGGTTTTTAAATCCTGTCACTCATATTTATATACTCCTTTTTCATCACTCGATTAATAAGTGACCATTATGAGTAAAAAAACAACCTGAAATCGCTGAAAGATAATGGTTTTCTGCCCCAGAGACAGGATGAAAAATTTTCAATGCGTACACATCTTGTTGGCGGATGTGTAGAGGCAAACCAGTTGCGTGCCCTTGCCGATGCTGCAGAAAAATATGGAAAAGGACATGTCCATATCACCTCGCGGCAGGGTGCGGAGATCCCTTTTGTGGATCTGGATGATGTCGAAAATATAAGTGAAGATATGAAAAATGCAGGTCTCTTTGGCGGGGCAAGTGGTCAGAAGGTACGGGGTGTAGTGTCATGTCAGGGTAACACCGTCTGCAACCACGGTCTCATTAACTGTCCTGAACTGGCTGCAAGTATCGATGAGCTATATTTTGGAACCTATGCTCCCAAAAAATTCAAGATTGCAATAACCGGCTGTCCTGCATCCTGCATGAAACCTCAGGAAAATGATTTCGGTATTATGGGAGTGGTGCGACCTGAATGGATCCAAAACAATTGTGTGGCCTGTGGCCTTTGTGAAAAGGTTTGTAAGACTGACGCCATAACCATCGATAACGGCCAGTTAGACATCGACAGTAACAGCTGCATATTTTGTGGTGAATGCATCACGTCCTGCAAAAAAGATGCAATCTATGGTGCAGAATCCGGTTATACTATATTTGTAGGAGGTAAGGTTGGACGCTTCCCCCGCTCCTGTGACAAGCTAATTGAATTGGCCGATGAACAACAGCTATTTTCTATTCTCGAAAAGACGCTTGCCTATTACAGGAAATACGGACATAAAGGAGAACGCTTTGGCGACCTGCTTGACAGGCGGGGTTTTGATGATTACAAAGATGCAGCCCTTTAATTCCATCATTATTTACGGACAACACCACTCTTAATAGCCGCATCTGCAACGGCCTTTGCCACAGCAGGCACTACTCTTCTGTCAAGAGGATTGGGTATTATGTAATCTTCTTCAATGCCGTCCTCATCCACAATTGCAGCAAGGGCATTGGCGGCTGCAAGTTCCATCTCCAGGTTTATCTGGGTGGCCCTGGTGTCCAGTGCACCTTTGAAAATCCCCGGAAATCCCAAACAATTGTTGATCTGGTTGGGACAATCAGATCTTCCGGTTGCCACTATACGAGCACCTGCTTCAAAGGCTTTGAGGGGCATGATTTCAGGTATGGGATTTGCCATAGCAAAGATAATGGCGTCATTGTTCATGGAAGCGACCATTTTTTCTGTAAGGATTTCGGGAACAGATACGCCTATAAACACGTCAGATCCGGATACAGCGTCATCAAGACTGCCTTTTACTTCTTCAGGATTTGAAAATCCAGCGATCTCTTCCTTTTTAGGATTCATCCCTTCTGTACGTTTTCTGCTGATAATTCCATGTCTGTCACATACAAGCAGGTTTTCAGGTCTCACTCCTGTATGAAGGAGTTTTTTGGCAATTGCCATGCCGGCAGCACCGGCGCCGGCTATAACTACCTTTATCTCGTTGATTTTTTTGCCGGTAAGTTTAAGTGAATTCAGTAGGCCTGCGATTGTAACAATCGCGGTTCCATGCTGGTCGTCATGTGTCACGGGTATTGGCAATTCCTTTTTGAGTCGCTCTTCAATCTCAAAGCAGCGGGGTGCACTTATGTCTTCGAGGTTAATTCCTCCGAAAACCGGGGCGATATTTTTGACAGTTTTAATGATTTCTTCGGTATCCTGGGTATCAAGACATACCGGGAATGCATTAATTCCTGCAAGTTCCTTGAATATGATAGCTTTACCTTCCATTACAGGTAAACCTGCAGATGCACCGATATTTCCCAGCCCTAGGATGGCTGAGCCGTCTGTTATGATTGCGACGGTGTTCTGTTTCAGCGTATATTTATATACATCATCCTTATTTTCAGCGATTTTTTTGCAGGGCTCGGCAACACCGGGAGTATAGGCAATGCTTAAGTCCCGGATATTATCCAGGCGGATTTTGCTTGCCACTTCAAGGACCCCATGATTTTTTTCGTGTAGTTGAAGCGACTCCTTTCCAAGTGAGTCATCGGTTTGCATGCACGATTTTACTGTCAAATCTTTCAACTTTTACTCCCCTCTATACTGGTTAATTCCCTGATTTATAATAGTGAAGGCTATATACTTATAATCTCGCTACTGGGAATTCACCCAAAACACCTAAGTAATGTAGAATACCTCGGTTGGCTATGAGATGAGTGAAAACTCGTTTTTATACAACACTGAGTTGATATATTGTCAATAAAAGAAGGCGACACAATAAAGATTGATTATAAAGGTACTCTGGATGATGGCACAGTTTTCGACAGTTCCGAAAACCATGAGGAGCCTCTTGAATTTACTGTAGGGGAAGGTCAGGTTATTCAGGGATTTGACGATGCTGTCAGAGATATGGAAGAAGGTGAAGAAAAAGAGTTCAGACTTGAGCCTTCTGAAGCCTATGGTGAATACAATGATGGGCTTTCCCAACCAGTACCTAAAGACAACATTCAGTCAGATATTGACGTTGAAGTTGGAATGATGTTGCTGGTAAAAACACCAGATGGCCAGGAACTTCCTGCAAAGATTGCCGAAGTGGGCGATGAGGAAGTCATACTCGATATGAATCATCCCCTTGCCGGTAAAGCATTGAATTTTAATATACAGGTCAAAGAGATATCATCCTGATATCTCTTTTTCATCTAATTTCCTAATTCCTTTACTGAAATTACGGCTGCCTGACTAACTTTTCCCAATATATTTTAACCAGCATAAGCTCTGGAAATCTATCTTTTAGGTAGCAAAATAGTATATGAATCAAATATAGGCCTACTTTTCTGGAAAATATGAAAAAAGAGGTGGGGAATTATTCCCCCTTTGCCTTGTCCCTCAGGAACTTGTGTAGAATTCCACCGTTTTTGCAGTAGTCCACCTCTATATCGGAATTGAGGTTTACAGTTACATTGAATGTGAATTCATTTCCATCTGGGTCACGGGCTACAACCTCGAGTTCGCCACCGGGTTTCATTTCTGAGATGCCCTTGATGGTGTAGTTTTCATTACCTTTAAGCCCCAGGCTTTCTTTATTTTCACCTTCCCTGAACTGTAGGGGGATCACTCCCATTCCTACAAGATTACTGCGGTGAATCCTTTCATAGGACTGTGCGATCACAGCCTTCACACCGAGCAGTTGTGTACCCTTGGCCGCCCAGTCACGGGAGCTGCCTGTTCCATATTCCTTGCCTGCAATTACAACCAATGGAATGTTATTTTCCATGTATTTCATGGCAGCATCATAGATTGGCATCTCCTCTCCCTCGGGGAGGTAAACTGTCCATGAACCTTCCTTACCAGGCACAAGTTTGTTTTTCAGGCGCACGTTACCGAAGGTTCCACGCATCATTACTTCGTGGTTGCCCCTTCTGGAACCATAGGAATTGAATTCTTCTTCCGCCACGCCGTGTTCAATAAGGTACCTGCCTGCAGGATAATCGGCATGAATCGAACCTGCCGGAGATATATGGTCGGTGGTTATACTGTCATCCACAACTACAAGCGCCCTTGCTTGCTTTATATCATCCATATTTTCGATATCAAGCGGGAAGTCCTGGAAAAATGGAGGTTCCTGGATATAGGTGGATTCATTGTTCCAGTCGTAAAGTAATCCTTCCGGAGCGTCAAGTTCCTGCCAGCGTTCAGTTCCCTGGAATACATTGGCATATTCTTTTTCAAACATTTCGGGCTGTACATATTTATCACAATACTGCTCTATCTCACCGTTTGCAGGCCAGATATCCTTCAGGTAGACCGGTTCACCGTTCGGGTCACATGCAATAGGCTCTTTTGTGAGGTCAATATCTACTGTGCCCGTCAGGGCAAAGGCAACAACTAGCATAGGGGATGCCAGATAATTAGCTTTTACATGAGGGCTGATCCTGCCTTCGAAATTCCTGTTTCCGCTGAGTACCGATGCGACAGTCAGATCACGGTCCTCAATTTCCTTCACTACCGCTTCGTGCAGGGGGCCACTGTTCCCGATGCATGTGAGACAGCCGTAGCCCACAAGGTGGAATCCCAGGGCTTCCAGATAAGGTACAAGTCCGGCTGCTTCCAGATAGTCCATTACCGCCTTTGATCCGGGCCCAAGACTTGTTTTCACAAAGGGCTGAACCTTAAGCCCTCTTTCAACTGCCTTTTTCGCAACCAGTCCGGCACCGATAAGTACTGAAGGATTTGAGGTATTGGTACAGGATGTAATGGAAGCAATGGCGACGGAACCGTGGTTTAAGTCGACCTCTTCCCCTTCACATTTGATCTTCATGATCCCGCTGTGGTCGGGATGTGTTTTTTCCACAACATTATAACCGCCCTCTTCAAGCCAGCGACTGTAATCCGGATCACTCTCGAAGTCTTCACTTCCTTTCTTCAGGGAGTATACATCTTTCATTGTCCTGTGGAAAGCTGCGGACATATCACTGAGCACAATGCGGTCCTGTGGTCTTTTCGGACCTGCAAGGGAGGGCTGCACCGTACCCATATCAAGTCCAAGGGTAGAGGTATATTCCGGAACCGGTGCATCACTTTCTGCAAACAGGCCCTGCTCCTTACAATATTGGCGAACCATGTTAACATGTTCTTCACTGCGTCCGGTCATGCGCATGTAATCCAGTGTAACTTCGTCAACAGGACAAAATCCCATCGTTGCGCCGTATTCTGGACCCATGTTGGCAAGGATTGCCCTGTCAGGCAGGGAAAGTTTCCTGTAACCGGGACCATAGAATTCCACGAATTTACCTACAACCCCATGTTCCCTGAGCATCTGGGTTACTGTGAGTACAAGATCTGTGGCTGTGATACCATCTTTCAGTTCTCCTCTTAGTTCAAAACCCACAACTTCAGGTATTGGCATATAGTAGGGCTGGCCAAGCATGACCGCTTCGGCCTCAATTCCACCGACTCCCCACCCCAGCACACCCAGGCCATTGATCATGGTTGTATGGGAATCGGTTCCTACAAGAGTATCGGGATATGCGACCATTTCGCCGTTTTCTTCCCGCAGATGTACCACATTTGCCAGGTGTTCAAGGTTTACCTGGTGGATTATGCCGCTTCCCGGGGGTACCACGTTGAAATTGTCAAAAGCGTTCTGGGCCCAATGCAGCAGTTCATAACGCTCCCCGTTTCTCTGGAACTCATATTTCTCATTACAGTTTCTTGCATAGGAAGTGCCGTAACAATCGACCTGTACTGAGTGGTCTATAATAAGATCTGCAGGAATTACGGGGTTAATTTCCTCTGGATTTCCCCCAAGTCTTTTCATTGCAGACCTGATTGCGGCAATATCCACAACCGCAGGTACGCCTGTAAAATCCTGCAGGATAACCCTTGAAGGGATATATGGGATATCCGTTTTCGGTACATTGCCGGGTTTCCAGCCTGCAAGGTTTTTTACATCCTCTTCTGTTACAACCTTGCCATCTGTATTCCTTACCAGATTTTCCAGCAATACCCGGATGGAATAGGGAAGAGAAGATATTTTGCAAAGGCCATTTTCCTCAAGTTTATCCAGACGGTATATGGTACTCTTCTTACCCCTGGTATTAAGAGTATCTCTTGCTTTAAAAGAAACTGAATTATTATCCATAATTGGCACCTGTAATTATAAATTCGTTAAACGAATTTTGCACGTGGTCTTATCAATTTGTTATCTGAATATTGTTCAAGACAATGTGCAATCCAGCCCGATATCCTTCCAATGGCAAAAACTGCCGTTGCAAGTTTGGGAGGGATGTCAAGATATTTGTAGACGACACCGGAATAAAATCTACATTCGGATATATAGGTTTACCCCCATTTTGCACACATCCTTCATATGCGACCTTCTATATTTTCCCGGCAATCTTACGTGCAAGCTGTTCGTAAACTCTGGCTCTGGGTCGTATGTTTTGTATACACGGTGTCCAAACCAATAATTTATGTGTTATAATTGGGTCACATCGATCGTGCTATTTTCCAAAAAAAAAATAAGAAATTATAATAAGTGCTTTCCTGTAAGGCCAACCAATCTCATATTATGCCTTTTTACCAGATGTACATGAGTTCAGTTTTTCTCATCCTTGAATTCAACGTACCAGTGGCTGCCATCGCAGAATGGTTTGTTTTTGGAGCCACCGCATCTGCACAGGCAATAGTGGTCCTGGGTTTCAGGCCTAGAGCCATCCGGGTCCTCAAGTTCAATATTTCCCACAACATTATAGGGACGGTCCTTCCCGACAAATACTTCCGCATCATGCGGATAATCTTTGTGCAATTGTCCATCCATAGTGTAGCTCAATGCTCCGGAGGGACACATCCTGATAATCCTTGCTATTTCTTCCGGGTCAGCGCCGTCAGGGTCGATCCAGGGTTCAACACCCTTCCTGAAAACCGAAGGTAAATTGTCGGTACAGTGGCCCATATGGGAACATACCCCACGGTTGTCATGGATTGTAATTGCTTTTCCTTTGTAAGTATCCATATTGTCGGGAACGCGATCTTCTTTCTTTTCCCCTGAAAAACCGTTCTTCATGTGTGTGCCATCGCAAAAAGGCTTGTTCCCGGATCCTCCACATCTGCACATTGCAATGGTGGGCTTTGTTTCAATGAATACCCCTTTTGAATTACGCAGGCTGTTTAGATTGCTTACAATGTATGGCCCGTCTTTTGATACTTTTATAATGGTTTTGTCGCCTTTATCCATTAACATTCCCCTTGCATAGACTTTTGTCCTGAATAGCTTAAATAATTATTGCAAAATAATGTATATGTTTTATTCAGTACTTCCCTGTAAGTTTAGCAATTGATCTATGCAGACCATGGATGCTGAAATCCTTTCCCAGGTACATCATGGGACATTTTCCCTTTATTATCTGTATATGAGGATCCTCCATCTCCTCGATTTCTGGGGTTTCAGTACGCCAGTGTATCCAGAAATTAGAACATCCTCTGTTTTTGAGAGCCTGCACAAAGTCTGCCGGATTAGATGTTGTGATTCCCAGTACAGTATTTTCTACATTGTCTGGTATGTCTTCAACACTTTTTATATCTCCTTTACCGGGGTTAGCTGATAAATCAAAAACGTACACTTCTTTACCTCTTTCATTTAGTTCGTCTATGGTGTACTTCATTGCCGGCTTGGTATTGTCAGTTATTACTACAAAGGATTGTTTTTCCCAGAAATCTTCCCTGTCGTTGTTCATGGAAATCCCTCCCATCAAATAATATTGTACTTCTGGTTAATAACAGATGGTGGCTTTAGTATGTACAGATATGTATTATATTGGAGCATATTAGACAGGATGGTGGAAAATATGATGATGTTTACCTGTACTTTCTGTTACCATTAAACAGTGATCCAAATGCAAAGAATATATTGCAACTGTACATCGAATGTGGCTTTATGATACTTGCTTTGTAACTCATTTACAATTGCAACAAATTAATATGTTTCATCTTTATTTTACTCTGTTCAATTGGGTTTAAATATGTTGAATGCATATAGAGCAACGTTGTGATTGCATAATTTATTATCAGGAATTGGTTTTGTTTTGAGGATAATTTGTATTATTCCGTCTTCTGATTACTAAAATAGAAATCCTTCATAAAATCTAAATGAGGTATCAATCTGGCTTATAACAACTATAACAAAAAAAAGAATAAGAATAAACAGCAGAGTGAGGGTGCACAATTTACTAAAGTCCGGACTCCGCGTAAGGACAGGAATGAAATTGTTGCTACAGTATCCAGAATGCTTGGAGGCAAAAGGCTTGACCTTCAATGTATGGATGGTGTTGTAAGAATGGGAAGAATTCCCGGTTCCCGTAAAAGACGTATGAGGATACGGGAAGGTGACGTGGTTCTTGCAGTACCGTGGGATATTCAGGATTCAAAAGCCGATGTCGTCTGGAAATACAGAAGACAGGAAGTCGCCTGGCTTCAGAAAAAAGGTTATCTGAAATAATTTTCACTTAATGTGTTGCAGGGATGGAGCGTTTTTTCCATCCATTCACGCAATCAGTTTTTAATTAGACGCCTTTTTTGGCTTGTTTGAATATGTTTTTTTTGTCTGGATTTGAGCAAAGCAACTTGTTCTATTTACAAATATCTACCATAAACAATATATTTTATGACTTTTATCTCTTGCTAAGGAGTATTCACTATAATGAGTGAAGAATGGAAAGATCAAATTACTAATCAAATTAATTCTCTTGAAAAGCTCGAAGAAATAATCAATCTAACTGAATCTGAAAGGGAAGCCATAAAAACCCTTGATACACACTGGGGTACTACACCTTATTTTGCTTCCCTTATGGACAAGGATGATCCGGAGTGTCCAATCAGGAAACAGGTTGTCCCATCCCTTCAGGAAACTCATAACAGGTATGGGATGAAAGATTACCTTGTCTGGAAAGAAAACAGGGCAACCGAAGAAGTACGGCCTGATAGTATAGCCAGGCAGTATAAGGACAGGGTCGCATTCACGGTTTTCCAGGAATGCGGTATCTATTGTCGCCATTGTTTCAGGAAAGAACTGGTTGTGAATCATGATCTGAAACTGGACTTTAATGTGGACGATGGGATTGAATGGATTCGCCAGCATCCTGAGGTCCGGGACGTTCTGATAACGGGTGGTGATCCGCTTCTTTTATCGGATGAAAAGATTGAATATATTATTGGAAGTCTTCGGGATATTCCTCATGTTGAGATGATTCGTATTGGCTCACGTTTGCCTATTGTTTTGCCTCACAGGATTACTGATAATCTGAAAAGGATACTGGGTGGGTATCATGATGTGCCAATTTGGCTGAACACCCAGTGCAATCATCCCAAAGAGATAACTGATAAAACAAAAAGGGCTGTCTATGATCTTGTATCTGCAGGTGTTAATGTAGGTAATCAGGCCGTTTTGTTGAAAGGCATAAATGATGATGTGCAAACCATAAGGGATTTGCATCAGAAATTATTGACTGCAAGAATCAGACCATATTATCTGTTCTACTGTGAACCTGCACCGGGCATCGATCATTTCCGTACTCCTGTAGAAAAAGGCGCGGAATTGATACGCGATGGTCTGCGGGGGCACACAACAGGACTTGCTCAGCCAATGTATGTAATTGCAACCAATGTTGGTAAAATTCCTTTGATGCCGGACTATTATATGGTAGATAAAGATGAGGAAAAATATGTTCTCAGGAATCATCGGGGTGAATTAACGGAAATTCCGAATGTACCTGAGTAAAAGGGAACTGTTTCTTCAGGTTATATGGTGTCAGTTAGCTGGCACCTATGATCTATAATATTTATATATTTCTCATAATTGTCTATTTTTTAATCTATCAGTATGCTCTATTTTGTTTTCAGTTCTAATTACTTTACGCCAGCATCCTCATAAGCGACAAGTATATGTATCAGAGTTGATCTGTAGCACTCGCTCCAAACGGGAGGGATTCTGCTTGTATCCCTCTCCAGTTCATTTACGGATTTTTTTATCATTTTCTAAGGCTGTCAAGGCATTTTCTATTCTGCTAATTGTTTCAGGGGTTAAATTTATATTTCATTATTCTAATTGTTCGATAAATTGACTATTTGGAATATGAAATATGTTGTGGAGTTGTTACTAATTGGAAGATTTTCATTCATCTATAAAGGAACTTGCAGAACTGAAACTGGAATATGATATTTTATCCAGGAAAGTTCTTTATGATGTTGTGGAAAAAGTTTTTGATAACAAGTCCGAGCCGTTGCCAAATTTAAAAAATCGCAATCATGCAATCCTTATCCTTGGGCGTGAAAAAGAGATGATGCCTTCCGCACTGGCCAAGTTCCTGAACCTGAAAAAAAGCAGTGTGACAAGCATTATTGATTCTCTTGAAAAGGACGGTCTGGTAAAAAGGACAGCTGATCCTATGGACCGGAGAAAAATATGGATCTCTCTAACCTCCTCTGGTTATAGGTATATGGATGTTCTTGAAGGCTGTGTGGAAAAATTCGTTAATGTCATGCTTGAAGGGCTTGTAGAGGATGAAATTGAAGAAATGCTGCAAAGCATGCGTTCGGTAGTAAATCTGGAACGAAAAATATCTGCCTATGTTTCAGATAATTAATATAATTGGTATAAATGAATTCTTTCTATTAATAAATGCGAAATTATATATAGACGAATTGCATGGTCAAACCCGCCAATATATAGTCAAATGCTAATCTACAAGAAATCCAGCATATTTGAGTAAATCTATAATATTTATAAATCAAAAGGAGCGGGTCCCCATTAAAAACATCTTTGAGAAACTGGGTATTTTCATAGAGGATCATGCGGTTGCCATTCTGATAATTGCAATGTTACTTGTTCTTGTTTCATTTGAAGGTGCTCAGCTGATCAAGATGGAATCGGGTACAGAAACATTTGTAGATAAAGATTCGCAGCTGTACCAGAATTATGATCATCTTTATCTGAGCCTTTTCAGTAAGGAAGCCATCGTTGTTATGGTGGAAGGTGGTGATGTACAGGACAGGGCTTTACTGGAAGCGATCGATCGTCTGGATAGGATGTCGTCTTCGATACCGGGTGTGCTGAGTACGCAAAGTGCTTCTTCGGTTGTAAAGGAAGCCAACAATCTGGAAAACGGAAGATTTGAGATCCCGCAAAATGATGAACAGTTGTCCGAATTAATTCCTTATATTCCGTCGTCCCTGTCTCCGGATAAAACCCATACACTTGTTTTTATTGAAATGGCAGGGGACACCAGTGAGATTCGAAAACAGGAAATTCTTAGTGAAGTTGAATCTTCGGTAGACCTGGCAGAGTTTCCTCCAGGGTACAATTTTATCGTCACCGGTGATCCTGCCTTTGAGATAGGGATGAATGAGGAAATGATGTCCAGTATGGGTGTATTGCTCTTGCTCTCCGCCTTTTTGATGGTCATTGTTCTCTATCTTGTATTCAGACACGTAAGATGGAGATTGATGCCCCTTGCAATTGTGCTTCTGGGAATAATCTATACGTTCGGTGCAATGGGTTATCTGGGTATACCCATGACAATGGTATCCATGGCAGCATTTCCGGTACTTATTGGTTTGGGAATTGATTATGCCATACAGTTCCATAACCGTATTGAGGAAGAACTGGACAGGGGTGAATCTCCCAGGGAGGCGGTTATCGACACGATCAAACATACCGGTCCGGCTGTCATGATTGCGCTTACAATCACATCACTTGGCTTTGTTTCTCTTGCGACTTCTACAGTACCTATGGTACAGGATTTTGCAAAACTTCTTCTTATTGGTGTGTTTATGTGTTTCTTGTCCTCTCTTTTTGTAGGTGTGACTGTTATATACGGGCTTGATACCTTTGCAAAAAAAAGACAGGAAAAGGCAAAGAAGCACCATGTCGATTCCCTCCGTCACAGGCTTATCACACGCAGGTTCAAAAAATCTGGCAAAAAGCAAACCAGCAATGATTCAGGCGGCTTTATTGACAATACCCTGCGTTCGGTTGCGACTTTTACAATGAAGCATCCCGTTCCCGTACTCATCATTGCAGGTTTGATCTGTGTAAACGGTCTCTACACAGATACCTTTGTGCCAATCCAGACAGACACTGAAACCTTTGTGCCGGAAGACATGCCTGCCCTGATAGACCTTCAACATCTCGGGGATATTACAGGTGGGGATGATGAGCTCAACATAATCATAAAAACTTCAAATATTGCAGACCCTGACCTTTTACATTGGGTCGATAAATTCAGCCGGCATGAAGTTGATAATCGTGAGAATATCTATGGAGCCACAAGTCTGGCTTCCCTTGTCAAATCGAACAATGATGGAGTGCTTCCGGATTCAGAGGAAGGGGTCAGGCATGTTCTTTCAGCGATTCCTGATTCAGCAAAGGAACGATACATCAGTGGCCAGAATATAATGGTCGTCAACCTCAACATTGGTGATGCTATGAGCGGTCTGGGACTGGAAGGTATTGAAACTCTTGCTAATGTCATTGAAAACGATATTCAGTGGCTTGCTCCTCCACCAGATGTAAGTGTGACAATCACGGGTCATTCATTTGTGTTTATCGAGGTAATAGGTGCCCTTACCTCTGGGAGGATTTTCATGACATACCTGGGTCTTGGAATGGTTTTCGCCGGTTTGCTTTTAATATACAGGGATTTCCTGAAAGCCTTTGTACCTGTCATAACCATGTTTATGGTAATTGGATGGACTGGAGGGCTTATGTACTATCTGAATATGGAATACACGCCGATGACCGCGACCCTTGGAGCTCTGATATTGGGTGTTGGTTCGGAATATGCGGTACTTATGATGGAGCGCTACTTTGAGGAGAGGGAAAAGGGTGCTCTACCTGAAGCAGCTATGTGTGAAGCCAGTGTTAAGATCGGCAAGGCTATCGTTACTTCCGGACTGACCACATTATTTGGTTTCCTGGCACTGGTTGCTTCTGCTTTTGGTATTATAAGCAGTTTTGGTATTATTACTGTAATCGATGTTGCCCTTGCTATGATTGCTACATTTGTCATATTCCCTCCCGTAATTGTAACCCTGGACAAATGGAGGGAAAAACACAGAGCAAAAAAAGCAGGGCATAATCTGAATTTATCTGCAAATAACCTTCAAACAGGGGCTGATATCACATGAGTAGAACCCAACACAATACAAATAATTTCAGAAGACAACTGGTCTTTCTGTCCCTGATCTCAGTAATACTGCTTGCAACTCTATTTATTGGTGTGTCTACGGCCCAGTCGAAAGAGTACATTCCCCCAACTTATGAATATACTACAAATTATTACCGGGGTTATGGTATGCCGGATATTCATGCCTCAGTAGTAGGGGACACTCATTTTGATCGGGGCGAAAAAGCCAATGTCAATGTTATTCTATCTAACAGGGGTATTTTGCACGGCTTTAAATCCGTCACAGATGTGGAGGATGATAAGGCCGAACAAGCCCTTGCCATGAAAGAGCTGGAATATGAAACAAAACGCACAATTGCCTACGGTATAAAGACCAGTCTTGTTTCCCCCACTGATTATATAGAGATCGATTCTTCGACCAATGGCCAGACCCTGGAAAAATTGGTTCCCGGAGATTTACCCTCGCGTCCTATGACGTTCACGATTGAAATTTCGGATAACGCTCCAGCAGGGGATTATATACTGTTTCTTCCTGTAAGCTATGAGTATCAGGAGGATGTTCGTATGACAGGTGGCAAGACTATTCAGCTAGGGCTACCTGACATGGATCATGCTACCTACTACAATAATTCGAATACAACTCTGCAAATACCTATCCATATAGAAAAAGCAGCTAAATTCCAGGTAGTGAATGTCGATGGAGATCTGGTTGCCGGTGAAGAAAGCCTAATAGAGGTGACTTATCGCAATGTAGGTGAATTGACCGCGGAGGGTGCTCTTGCCAGGGTGGTCATCATGGACCCCTTAAGTACCGGCAGTTCTACTGAATTGCTGGGTACTCTTGAACCGGGCGAAGAACATACAGTTTCATTTAATGTGAATTCAGACGTTATGGCTGTTGTCAAGGAATATGCAATAGATAGTGAGATACGCTATATGGATGAGGATGGGGAATACGCATTTTCTGATAACATGAAAATAAATGTTCCAATGCAATCATCAGATGAATGGATTGGTATTACTCAGATTTCACTTTTATTGACTTTTTTGATAACGATATATCTGGTAGTTGACAGTATCCGCAAAAAGAAAAAGTAATTCTGTAAAGGAGAGGAGTGAACATGAACAAAAGAAATTTAATAATAGGAATAATTGCACTGGGAATATCCCTGGTGTGCCTGATTCCGGGCTCTGCTGCGGGCTTTACCCCGCAGAATAATGCCCTGCCTGATAACTTTGATTTTAGTGATAACTACTACACTGTATATGGCGGTCCCGATGTAAGCGCAAACATTGTTGGGGATAATGAATTTTATCGTGGTGATAGCGTCACTTTGAATATCAATCTTATGAATAAGGGGCTGATTACAGGTTTCAGGTCTGAAAAGGATGATGACCCGATAGATGTACTTGATCAGAAACTACAGCAACAGGAAATGTCCTATGAATCCCAAAGGACAACTGCGATTGGGATTGTGGCAATTCTCACTTCCCCTGATCCCAATGTAGAAGTGAAATCCGGTCCGCAGGAAGCCGGTTCACTGGCTTCCGGTGAGCAGACTTCATCTCCTGTTATGTTTAATGTGGAGTTTTCGAAGAATGCACCATCAGGGGATTATCCCCTGATTCTCAGTCTTTATTATGGTTACCAGAAGAATGTCCAGGTATCCGGGGATAATGAAACAAGTCTTGGAGTTACAAATATGGATGTGGGACTCTGGTATGATGTGGGTTCCCAGAATGTTACCATCCCTGTAAATGTGAAAAAGGAAGCGCAATTTGAGGTTACCAATGTTTCCGGGAAGCTGGCTGTTGGTGAGGAAGGAATGCTGCATGCTACCTATACCAATACGGGTAATGAACCTGTAAAGGATGCCATTGTTCGTATAAGTGCAGCTAATCCTTTCAGTACCACGGATGATCAGGCATATCTCGGGGATCTGGATGCCGGGGAAAGTTCCGTTGCGGTATTTAAAATTAAAGTAGGGGATACTGCGATTGAAAAACCATATGCCATAAACAGTGAAATCAAGTATGAGGACACTAAAGGTCATGACAGGGTTTCAGATAATGTGAAAATAAAAACACAGGTATCGGCTTCATCCAACACCTATACAGGCGGATTGATGTTACCTGTAGGTTTTGCTATTGCAGCATTGGTTATAGGTGCTATTGTGTTGTATATGAGGCGTAAACCAGGTCAAAAACCAGAAGAGTGATGTTTTTATCACTCCTCTCCTTATTTTTGTACAATCCTGTTTTGACAGCAACATTTTTACGTAATTAGAATTATTAAGTGTTTCACGTTCAATTCATCTTATATCAACTACATTTCTACTTTAGTCCCAAAAGGGAGGGAAATTAAAAATTGAGTCAGCCTTGTGTTAATATTGGCATGGTAGGTCATGTCGATCATGGAAAAACCACTCTTGTACGTTCATTATCCGGTGTATGGACTGATAAGCATAGTGAAGAACTGAAAAGAGGTATCTCAATCCGTCTGGGTTATGCAGATACAACTTTGATGAAATGCCCCACCTGCCCTGAACCACGGTGTTATTCAGTAAAGAAAGAATGTCCACACTGTGGCGCAAAAACAGAACAAGTCAGGACCATATCCTTTGTAGATTCTCCTGGGCACGAAACACTGATGGCTACAATGCTTTCGGGTGCAGCCATTATGGACGGTGCTATTCTTGTCATTGCTGCCAATGAGGAATGCCCCCAACCCCAGACAAAGGAACATCTCATGGCTCTTGACATCATTGGTATCAAAAACGTTGTCATAGTCCAGAACAAGATTGATCTTGTAAACAGGAAAGATGTCATAGAGAACTATAAACAGATAAAGGAATTCGTCAAAGGCACGGTTGCAGAGAATGCTCCCATAATCCCTATTTCTGCCCAGCAGGATATAAATATTGATGCAC
Source organism: Methanohalophilus halophilus (assembly GCF_001889405.1). NCBI lineage: Archaea > Methanobacteriati > Methanobacteriota > Methanomicrobia > Methanosarcinales > Methanosarcinaceae > Methanohalophilus > Methanohalophilus halophilus. The sequence goes on along the minus strand of NZ_CP017921.1, from coordinate 193,552 downwards.
TTATAGATGCAATGGAAAAAGTGATTCCGGCTCCTACCTACAAACTTGATAAGGATGCACGAATGCTCATTGCAAGATCTTTTGATATAAACCGTCCAGGTCTTCCTATTGACCAGATATCAGGTGGTGTTATCGGTGGTACCCTTACAGAGGGCACATTGAAGGCTGGCGATGAGCTGGAAATAAAACCAGGCAGGAAAGTTGAAAGTGAAGGTGCCATCCACTGGGATCCTATTCATACCAGGGTAACTGGTATTATAGCAGGTACGACTCCCGTTGATGAAGCTACTCCCGGAGGTCTTCTGGCAGTGGGTACAGAGCTTGACCCGGACCTGACAAAAAGTGATTCTCTTACCGGCCAGGTAGCAGGTAAACCCGGGACATTACCCAGTACCAATCATTCTTTCACCCTCAGGTTAAAACTTCTTGATCGTGTTGTCGGAGTGGATGATGAAGGGGAAATTGGTCAGATCAAGACAAGTGAGCCCCTGATGTTAAACGCCGGCACAGCCACAACTGTGGGAATTGTTACAAGTGCCAGGGAAGATGTTGCCGAGGTCAATCTTAAAAGACCTGTTTGTGCAGACATTGGTTCAATGGTTGCCATAAGCCGCAGGATTGGTTCCCGATGGAGATTGATCGGTATCGGGGTAATTGAGGATTGAAGGTTATCATTGACACAAACGGGATAATGCTTCCAGCACAATTTGGTGTGGACATATTTGCGGAACTCAGGAGATTGGGTTTTGATCAATTCCTCCTTCCCACAGCGATCCTGCACGAACTTGATGGCCTTGTAAGACGTTGTCGGGGTAAGGATAAAATGGCTGCGAAATTAGCTATTTCATTATCCCAAAGATGTGATATTATAGAAGGAGAGGGATTTGCGGATGATGTGATTGTCCGCCTTGCACCCGTTTATGATGCAGCTGTGTTGACCAATGATATTGGATTACAGCAAAGGTTGAAAGAAAAGGAAATACCAATTGTAAGGCTGAGGCAAAAGAACAAACTTGATTTCCTGTAATCTGGATAATAGCACAATGGTTTATAAGGGATGAGAAGTTCTGGTATTCTTATATAATGATATTGCGGAGATAATTATATGTACAAGAGGATGAAGCTTGTTGATACAGTTCGGGTCGCTCCCAGTCTCCTTGCCGATGATGTAAGGGTCAGTGTCAAAAATGCTCTCAAGAATAAACTTGAAGGGCGAGTTGACAAAAAGATCGGCTCTGTTGTAGCTATCACTGATATTGATGAGATAGGTGAAGGTCATATTCTTGTAGGAGATGGCGCAGTCTATTATGATGTTACTTTTGAAGCGATCATGTTCATACCGACGCTTCAGGAAGTAATCGAAGGTGAAGTTGTTGAAACCGTTGAATTTGGAGCTTTTGTCAGCATAGGTGCAATGGACGGTCTTCTGCATGTTAGCCAGATCACAGACGATTTCATGTCCTATGATGGAAAGAATGGAAGGCTGATCAGTAAGAACGTAAATAAAGCTCTTTCTGAAGGCGATCGAGTAAGGGCTCGTATAGTGGCTGTTAGTATTAATGAAAGGGAGCCACGTGACAGTAAGATCGGCCTGACAATGCGACAACCTGCTCTGGGTAAGCTGGAATGGCTCGATGAACAGAGAAAACCCACTGTAGCAAATAAATAATCAGGAGTTTTAGTATGGTTGAATCTGTTTGCATGGACTGTCACAGGCTTGTTGCAGGTCAGGAATGTCCTGTTTGTGGCACCACTAACCTTAGTAACGATTGGAGCGGACTTTTGGTTATAGTGGACCCTGAAAAGTCCGAAATCGCAAAAAAGATAGGGGTTACGATTCCTGACAAATATGCTTTGAAGGTGCGGTAATTTGGGTGGAACGATTTCGATACCCGCATCCCTGCGTCCTCTGTTACGTAAAAAATTTGGGGTCCTTTATGAAGGGTCCGGCGAAGATAACATTGGAAAAGTATCAAGGGATCTTGATGACCCCATAAAACTTATATCTGTAGGTGATGTTACTACGTTCCACTTGCTCAAATCGAATATTATTCCAGATATACTTGTAATCGATGAAAAAACTCATCGCCAACCTGCTTGCGAGCAGATGATCACAGGTACAAAACAATCAGGTTTCAAGGAACTGGTTGTAAATAATCCCGCCGGTTCAATTACTGAAGAACTGGTGGATGCACTTGCGGAAGCACTAGGTTCAAATCGGCGAGTCAGGATATTTGTGCAGGGAGAAGAAGATCTTGCATCTCTTCCTGCAATAATGATGGCCCCTGTAGGATCCGTCGTTCTCTATGGACAACCTGGCGAAGGTATGATGTTTGTCCGAATCACTGCTTCCAAAAAGGAAGAGATGACAGAACTAATTGACAAGATCATTGATAAACAGCATTGTAAAGAACAATTATACACTATGTGGAGGAAGTTGTATGGATATCAGCATAATTGAAGAGAAGAACAATACTCTTCTAAACAGAAAGGAACTGAAGTTCAATGTGACTTTTGAGGGGCCAACACCTGCAAGAAATGATGTCAAATCAAAACTTGCAGCCATGCTGAATGTGCCTATTGAACTTATTATAGTCCAGGACATGAGAAACATGTTCGGTAAACAGGAATTATCCGGTTATGCCAGGATCTATGAAGATGCGTCCCGCATGAAAGAAGTTGAAAAGGAATATAGCCTCAAAAGAAATGAGCTTCCAGAAACTGAAGCAGAAGAAGCAAGTGAAGAATAAGGTGGTTACATGGCTGTAAAAGAATATTATAAAATAGACGGCGATAATATCGAACGTACCAGACAGTTCTGTCCCCGTTGTGGCGAAGGTGTATTCCTTGCCGAACATAAGGACAGGTTGACCTGTGGTAAATGTGGCTATACTGAATTCAAATAAATATTTTCACTCTTTTTTTTCTTTTTCTTTCCTGTAATTGCCCAGAGCTACTTTTATAGTATTTTGCAGGGAATTTTCCTCAAAGGGCTTTATAAGATAGCCGTAGGGTTTTGTTTTTTTTGACCTTTCAAGTATTTTATCATCAGAATAAGCTGTAAGGTATACAACAGGGATGTCCATGGTGCCATATATCTTTTCAGCTGCTTCAATTCCATCAATTTTGCCTTTCAGCATTATATCCATAAGTACAAGATCCGGAAAAGTGATTTCAGCTTTTTTTATGGCTTCTTCGCCAGAAGCTGCTATGCTGGGCACCCTGAACCCCATTCTTTTGAGCATTTTTTTTATGCCAAGGGCTACTATATTTTCATCTTCTACCACGAGGATTTTTTCACCTGACATCTTCGCCCTCTGTTATTTCTTGATTTTTTTCCTGGAAAGTAATTTCAAATCTTGTGCCTTTTGATGTGTCTATTTCTATTGTTGCATTGATCTGTTCTGCAAGTGTATGGACAAGCAGGAGGCCAAGGGAATCTGTATCTTCGAAATCAATTTCACCTTTCATTCCGATACCATTGTCACTGACAACCAGTTTGTGATGATCATTTATTTTTCGAAGCTCGATTATTATAGTGCCTTTACCCTTATCAAAAGCATACTTCAATGAATTGGATACAAGTTCATTAATAATTATTCCGAGTGGAACGGCTGTATCCATTCCCAAAAATATGTTTTCTACATTAATTTTTATATCGACTTCACTTTTTTCCAGTACATAGGATTGGGACAGATAATTGATAAGATTTTTGCTGTAGTCTGCAAAATCAATACTCTCCATGTCCTTTGACTGGTAAAGTTTCTCATGTACAAGAGCCATTGTGCGAACTCTGTCCCTGCTATTGTTGAAAGCATCCAGCACATCCTCATCCCTGAATTTTTCAGATTCAAGGTATAATAGTGTGGATATAACCTGAAGATTATTCTTTATCCTGTGGTGTATTTCTTTTTTTCGTATATCTTCAATTTTGAGAAGGGCTTCTTCAGCTTTTTTCCTTTCATCGATATTCACGATTACGCCCTGTAGATATTTCACATCATGGCATTTGCCTTCCAGATCAGAAACCTGGCTGTAAATGTCATTATCTTCATTAATAATATTATGTATGACTTCACGCTGCTCTCTCTGGATAAAGGTACGCTCATCAACCCATCGGGTTTCACCGTCTTTTGTCAGTATCCTGTACTCTATATTGAACTGGGTTTCCTTACCGGAGCATATTTCCCCAAGTTTAGTTTCAACTTCGGGCAGGTCATCCGGATGTACAATATCCCCATAATCAAGGCCATCTGGTCCGAAATCTTCCGGAGAATATCCAAACTGGGATATGTTCTTTGATACAACTTCAACAGGCCAGTTCTTTTCTGCTTTCCATTTAAAAACAATTACGGGGCTGTTGTTGACAACTTTTTCCATCTCTTCTCGTAACTGACTGGCATTCTCAAGAGCATTAAGTATATCATTCAATCCTTCAGGTATTTCCCGGAAATCAATATCTACGTCTGTTTCGGCCCTTTCATCAAGTTTCCCTCCTATCGCAGCATCAGATATATTCTTAAAGTCGTTCACTATTTCATTTATCGGGCCTGTCACCGATCTGGTAATCAAGATTGCAACAGCTCCCATGAATATCAATGATATTGAGGAAATCAAAAGTAATCTATTCCTGAGGTCTGTTACTCCTGCAAGCATTTCATCCCTTGGTACCACCAGGATAAATGCAAAATTTGAGGTCCTTATTGGTTCATAGAACATGACCACATCTTTGCCGGTAATGGGATCTATTGTTTCAATATAGCCACTTTTGCCGAGTTTTATTTCATCAGCCATCTGTGTAATTTCCGGCACACCGTAGTCATAGAGGGTTTTTGCTCCCACAAGTTCTTCATCTGTAGGATGAGATATGAGAATCCCTGTATTTCCGGTCATAATCGCATAGCCGGTATCAAAGGTTTTTACCTTGTTTATTACAGCATTAAGGTGATTCAGGGAGACATCTACACCCCCTATGCCAATAAATTCACCCTCTCTCATAATGGGTGTGACATAACTTACAATGAATACACCCTCATAGTAATAAGGTTCAGTAACGATATCCCGATTTAGTTTTTTTGGCAGCTGGTAGTATCCGGATGTTTCATAATCGAGCAGTGGGTCAAGTGTTATTTCTCCTGGTATTCTGTTCCAGTAAGGAATGAATCTCCCGGTTTCATCGTGGCCGGTCGTATTTACATAACTACTATCCATCCCATCAAATGCATTGGGTTCAAAACAGACATAGGTTCCCAGTAAGTCAGGGTTTTCTTCCAGCAGTTTTAGTAATATATTGTTTACTTCTGTACGGTTTTCTGAATGATACTGTGTAAGGGAATGGGCTATCGTTTGTCCAATGGCCTGGTTTGATCGCATTTCAATATCAAACTTATTGGCATAGTTTTTCGCCGTCTCTATTGATTGCTGGTATGCCAGATCCTCTTCCTGGGTTGTAACTGTTGAAATAATCACTGCAGTGGATGTAATCAGTACCACAAGTATTCCCATCAGGATAAAAAATACAAGTTTGGATTTTAGTGGTACATCTTTCCATGTCATTTCAATCATTCAGTCGGGGTCAATCCCATTCTATCAGAGTTGATTTCTGGCGAAAGTGTTCATATAATTCAGTACCCCATTGAAGTGCACTTGCATCAAAACTCATTATTTTCTTGTGATCGTACATATCATTCTTATTGAAGAGGCAGAGATAAATGAACCTATCTGTTACAACGGATGTAAGATTGACTTCGTTGCAAATATAGAGATTTGTATGTTCCCGTTCAACAATGTGGCGGAATCTATCAGTGTATTCTTCTTTCATCCGCTTGTAAATTGGCTCAGTAAGGATAAGGTCTATTTGAACCCCGTCGTTTGCCAGTTCATAATATAGATCGGGATAAAGAGGATGGAAATAGGCCATTATTGTCATTACTTTATTAGATTTGATCAGATTCTTGCTGAACTCTTCGGGCAGGTCAAAAAGATGGTTCATATCCGGTTCGATTACCATACATTCCCCTATATCACCCAGCCGTGAATCAAGTTCTTCCGGGATTGAACTTAAATCCCGGGTTGCCCAGTAGTCATTATTTTCCTCTATTACCCCCAGGGTTTTCAACAGTGGGACCATATTTTTTACTATAATTTCCCCTATATCCGAAAGCAGATAGACCCTGTCCTCTTCGATGATTAGGTTTTGCTCCCTGAGTATTTTTATCTGGGGCATCATTGCTTTGGATGTAACATTAAGGGATGTTTTGATCTGGTCTATATTTCTGGGTCCTTCCATTAGTAGTAAAAGAAGTCTTTTTCTTTTTTCAGAGAGCCAGATAGTATCACTCAATGATGATTGCATACATTCACCTTTTAGTAACGGGGGTTAAACTTCTTTTTTTTATATTATTTATACCATTTCAGAAAAGGGTCCATTAAAACGAGGTTATTTATTTTAAAACCGTTATAATTTCCCATACCACTGGTAATTGCTCATACCCCTTGACAAACCTCTTAGGGTTTGATCATTCTTTTATCTTTCGCAAATTCGATGCAATTCAGGCTATATACAATTCATATCCTCTTTTTCTTGAGAGTAAGCCGATTAAATCGGTGGTCTCAAATCTCTATGGAAAGGAGGTTGTAACTACGTCAAAAGAAGAATTATACAAAGAACTGTCTGATGCAATTGTAAGTTGCAAGAAAGACCAGGTTCTTGCTGCTGTCGAAAAAGCCCGTGGTGAACTCGAGGCTCCCGACATCATTGAGAATGGTCTTGCAGCAGGTATGAACGAAGTCGGTACCCTTTTTGAAAGGGGTAAGTTATTCCTTCCACATGTCATGATGGCTGCAGAAGCCATGCAGGCCGGTGTGGATGAACTTAAAGATGATATGCCTGAATCATCCGAAAAAGCTGCCAGCGTAATTGTCAACGGTACAGTAGAGGGAGATGTCCATGACATTGGCAAATCGATTGTATCAACCATGCTCCAGACATCAGGATTCGAAGTCCATGACATTGGCCGTGATGCACCTGTATCAGATTTCATTGCCAAGATCAAGGAAACTGGTGCAAACATGGTCGGTATTTCCGCACTTATGACTACCACTCTCCAGGGCCAAAAGGAAGTAATCGAAGCCCTTGAAGAAGAAGGTCTCCGTGACAAGGTAAAAGTCATGGTAGGCGGCGCACCTGCAACCAACTCCTGGGCCAAAAAGATCGGTGCAGATTGCTATGCAGAAAATGCAACTGAAGCTGTCAACAAAGCAAAGGAACTTCTCTTATAAGGTGATTATTTATGGCAAATGAATATTTCTTAAGAATGGGAGACGGTGAAAGAATCTCCATGACCAAGGAGCAGATAATTGCAGACCTGCAGGAAGGTAGTGCAGATGCAGCAGACCTTGGTAACATTCCTGAACTTTCCGGGGACCAAATTGACAAACTCGCAGACATCATAATGAATCCCAACCGCCTTGTCAGTGTCGAACCAGGTATGGAAATCCCGGTTACCCACGACATTGGAACTCTCAGGATCGATGGTGACCAGGGTAACAGCGGAGTAGGCATCCCATCCAGCCGTCTTACTGGCTGTATGATGCACGAGAGAGGTTTCGGTGCTGACACAATGGAATTGGGTCATATCGACTACAGTTTCAAACCTGTCAAACCAGTAATTGCCCAGGAACAGCAGGCAATGGAAGTCTGTCAGCAGAACATGACTGTCCCCCTTCTCTACGGTGCAATGCCAAACCTTGGTCTCTATTATACACCAGATGGTCCATTCGAAAACCCTGGTGACCTCATGAAGGCTTTCAAGATCAAAGAAGCCCGTGAATCCATCGAGCATGCCGGTGATCATGCAACCCGTGACATGACCTGGATCATGCAGCACCTTCAGAAAGTAGGTTGTGACGGTGTCAACTTCGATACTATCGGTGCAGCCGGAGATGGTGATTTTTATGCTTCCCTTTATTCTATCAAGGCACTCAGGGAAGAATTCCCCAACATCTACATCGAAGCAGGTATGGCCGGTGAATTGACTCTTGGTATGCACGGCGAACTTGAGTTTGAAGGTAATGTTCTTGCTGGTCTGTGGCCACATGAACAGGCACCACTTGCAGAAAAGGCTGGTGCAAACGTGTTCGGTCCGGTTTGTAACACCAATACCAGCAAGTCTTCCGCATGGAATCTTGCCCGCTCAGTCACCTTCACCAAAGCTGCAGTTGAAGCTTCAAACATCCCCTGTCATGTTGATATGGGTATGGGTGTCGGCGGTATTCCAATGTTCGAGACTCCACCGATCGATGCAGTAACCCGTGCCAGCAAGGCAATGGTTGAAGTTGCAGGTGTCGATGGTATATAGATCGGAGTTGGCGACCCAATAGGTATGCCAATCTCACACATCATGGCATCCGGTCTTACAGGTATGCGTGCAGCCGGTGACCTTGTTGCCAGGATGCAGTTCTCCAAGGACATGCGCATAAATGAAGCCAAGGACTATGTTGCCAAGAAACTCGGGGTTGAAGCACTTGACCTGGGTGACGAGCATGTCATGAGGGAAATCCGTGAAGACCTTGACATTGGCGTACTTACATCCGTTCCAGGATGTGCCAAGGGTATCGCATCCAAGATGAATATTGAGAAACTTCTCGATATTGACATCAACTGCTGTGACAAATTCAGGGAAATCACAGGCTAAATTTAAAGGCCGGGGTTTCCCGGTTTTAATTTATTATCTTTATAATACATTTCAATAAAAAGGAGCGTGGTGTTTCTTATGAGCGAAGAAAAAGGTGATGCAGGAATCGATCTGCATCATGCGGAACAATGTAGTAAAGTCGTGTGCGATGCCAGTGAACTGGAACGTACTATTGACTGGAAACAGGGACTTGCCATCGCACTTGGTGTCCCGCTGTTGATCCTGCCTTCTCTGGGATATTTCCCTCTTTGGGTATCATCAGCTGCAATAATCGTTTGGGGTCTTTCTGTATTCCAGGGTTTTATGCAAAACCTTGCTTATGGTGAACTTGCAACCGCCTTTCCCCATGCATCGGGTCTTCCCGGATTTGCACAAAATGTGTTTAAAACAAAAGATTACACGGGAAAATTTGATAAAAGTAAACTGATAGGCGGTTTCAGTGCCTGGAGTTACTGGTTTGCATGGAATCCTGTACTTGCGATATTTGCCATTCTTGTCGGTGGCTATATGTACAATCTCTTCCCCATACTTGCAGAAACATTTACTGAATACCAGCTTTCTCTGGTTGCGGGAATTGTAATATTCGGTGGACTTATCTTGGTCAATTACCGTGGTCTTGAAGGTGGTGCACTTGCCGGCTATATACTTGCGGCTATTTCGCTGTTGCCCCTTATTGTAATTACTCTGGCACCCTTTGCAACCGGTGATGTAGTAATGTCTAATATCACAAGCCAGTGGCTTCCAGCAGATTGGGCGTGGGATGCTCATCATATCTTGATACTGTTTGGTCTGTTTGCAATGGCTCAGTGGAGTGCCTGTGCCTGGGAAACAGCGGCTATCTATGGTCCTGAATACAAGAATCCGGGATCTGACGTACCAAAAGCTCTGTTTGTCTGTGGTGTAGTATGTTTCTTCTCTTTCGTACTTGTACAGGCAGCAGTAATAGGAGTTCTCGGTGTTGAAGGTACAATTGCACAACCAATATCCCCAATGATTCCTGTAGCACAGGCTGCTTTTGGGTCTGCCGGTGCAGTGGTTGCAATCGTCATGTTGATAGCAGCAATGGTGCTTATCATCCAGACTGCTTACCTTGGTTCTGCCAGGGCAATGCACTCGATGGCTACTGAAGGAAATCTGCCAAAAATTTTCGGTAAACTAAATTCCTCCGGTACCCCTGTTGTGGCAATGGTAGTGATCGGTCTTTTCAACCTCCTGTTGATATCCATGGGTACACCGACTGCAATCCTTGCAGCATCTGCCATTGGTTACACATGTGCAAACGGTATCAGTCTATTTGCCTATGTAAAAGCCAAATTAGACCCGGAAATGGCCGCACTCGACAGGCCATTCAAGGCACCAACAGGCTGGAAGAACATTGCATTGCTCTTTGGTGTGTTTAACATTCCTCTCTGTCTTGTGGGTGTAGTCTATCTTAACAGTCTTGAAGTCGGATGGACTTCAACCTGGGTAGGATTCATAGTACTGGCACTTTACCTGCCAATGTGGTTCTACTCTAGAAACGAGGCACATAAGGAAAAAGAAACAATCAGTGCTGTCAGCCTTGTTTCAAGTATCTCCTCCAGTAAAAAGAAGTGAGTGGGATTTGTCTAAAGCATTTCCGGGTTTCTCCTAACCGGAAATGCTCACTCCTATATTTTCTAGCTGTCTAAAATCCCATTCTTTTAATTTTTTGTTCATTTTTATACACTATTTTTTATTTAATTCTCCCTGCAAAAATACATATACATGTCATATCGTTTTCACTTTGTATTCATACCAAAACTGAATCAGAGCGAAAAACATGCCAGATATTGAGGATATGATTATCGGGCTACTTCTCACAAGTTTCACAGTTGCACTTGGCCTTTATCTTGTAACATCCGGCTCGCAACTTTATATTCCACGGATGGAAAAGGTAATGATGGGAATGGTTCTTGTTTTTGTAGCAACCGGTTATAACAATTTCCTGCGGGCTCCCTGATATAAAGACAAAATCTCTATATCATGCCTAATACCTTTTCTACCCATGGATTCTAATTACCCGCTGCCTGAACTTGTAGTAGGTGTAAGGGATGAAGGTACCCTGTACGCATGTTCACAGTATGCAGATGCTGTGTATTTTTCCGTAGATCGGCTGAGCCTGCGTTCCCGCGCAAAGGCTATCACTGTGGATAATCTTTCAGATTTTGTAAAATCGGTACGAGAAAAAGGGTTGAAAGCTTATCTTGTTGTCAATTCTGTCATATATCCTGAAGACACTGCTGATTTATCGGCTATCCTCAAAGCCGCCAGGGGAGCAAAAGTGGATGCAATCGTGGCCTGGGATCCCGCTGTGATATCACAGGCATCCTCTATGGGACTTGATATACATATTTCCACACAGGCTAATGTTTCCAATGCAACGACGGCAGAATTTTATGGTTCTCTTGGTGCAAGTCGTATTATTCTATCGCGCGAGCTAAGTCTTGATCAAATAAAACAAATCAGGCAACATACTGATATGGAACTGGAGGTTTTCGTTCACGGGGCTATGTGTCAGGCGATTTCCGGTAGGTGCTACCTGTCGGCATATCTTCTGGGTAAATCCGGCAACTGCGGTCAATGTACCCAGCCTTGTAGATGGGAATGGACACTCAATGCGGATGATGGGTCAAAGGTGCAGGTGGGGGGGAAATACTTGCTAAGTGCCAGGGACCTGTGCATGATTGAACATATTCCCCAACTCGTAGAAGTCGGGATAGATGCCTTCAAGATTGAGGGACGATTACGTGACTCAAGGTATATTTCCACTGTATCCCGATGTTATTCAGAGGCTCTGGAGGCCTGCAGAAGCGGGGAATTTGAAAACAACAGGATACTTGAATGGAATCAACAGCTTTATGCTGTTTATAACAGAGGTTTTTCCACAGGTTTCTATTTCGGGATCCCTTCACGGGAAGGTTTCATTGTGGAAAAAGACATGAATGCATCGCAAATCCTCAAAGAACTTGTAGGTGAGGTTGTAAATTATTATAAAAACCAGAGTGCTGCATATGTGAGGCTGACTGATTCTGGCCTTAATATAGGTGATACTATTCTGATTGAAGGGGAGAATACTCATCTTGAACAGCAGGTATCTTCCATGCAGGTGGAAGGTAATAATATTAAATCAGCTGAAAAAGGTATGGATGTAGGACTTGCCGTAGATGGTAGGGTCAGGCCCAATGATAAGGTATTCAGGATAGTATATCCTGGCACATCCGGGAGTGAGTGAAATGGATCAATTCATGAAAGAAGCGATAAATGAAGCTATGGCTGGTCGCGATAGCGGTGGTATCCCCATAGGCTCTGTCCTTGTAAGGAATGGAAAAGTTATTGGAAGGGGGCATAATCTCAGGGTCCAGGAAGACGACCCGCTAGCACATGCGGAAATTTCCTGTATGAGGGATGCGGGCAGAATTGGAAGTTATGCGGATACGGTGTTGTATTCCACCCTTATGCCCTGCTACCTGTGTGCCGGTGCCGTGGTGCAATTTGGCATAAAGAAAGTGGTTGCCGGGGAATCAGAAACTTTTGAAGGCGCACAGGATTTCCTGCGTAGCAAAGGAGTTGTGGTGGTTGATCTGGATATATCTGAATGTAAAATGTTGATGAAGGAATTCATTCGGGAATACCCTGAGCTCTGGAATGAGGATATAGGAGAAAGTGAGCCATACTAACAAATATATAAATATATGCTGACTATATTGTAGCGTCTCCTGTGGTCTTAATTTTGCAGGAAATTTGTTTTTAAGGGGATGAAGGTTCAATGCCAGCACCAATTGCAGAAGAACTTGCAAAAAAACAACAGTCAATAAGTGTCGCCGAATTTTTTGAAAAGAACAGACAGATACTGGGTTTTGATTCGGCCCCCAGAAGTCTTATTACTACGATAAAGGAAGCTGTGGATAACTCTCTGGATGCCTGTGAGGAATCGGGGATACTACCCGATATTATGCTTCATATTAAACGCTCGGGTAAAAGCGGAGTTGTTGTGATTATTGAGGACAATGGTCCAGGTATTGTGAAAGATCAGATCCCGAGGGTTTTTGCCAAACTGCTTTATGGTTCTCGTTTTCATGCGCTCAAGCAGAGCAGGGGACAGCAGGGCATCGGTATCTCTGCAGCGGTCCTCTATTCCCAGCTTACAGCAGGCCATGCTACCAGGATTATTTCAAAGATAGGCTCCCAGTCCCCGGCTCACTATTATGAACTGATGATCAATACCCGCACCAATGACCCTGAGATATTGAAAGATGAAATAACCGAATGGGATCGTCCCCATGGAACCCGGGTGGAGATGGAAATGGAGGCCACCTATGTAAAGGGGCGCCGCCAATCGGTAGAGGAATATCTCAAAGCCACAGCCATTGTAAACCCCCATGCCCGCCTAAAACTCATTGATCCAGAAGGTGATGAGAGAATATTTGACAGGGCCACTGATAAGATACCCGAACCTGCAAGCGAGATTTTGCCGCATCCTCATGGTATCGAGCTGGGTACTCTTATGAAAATGCTGCGTTATACTGGAAGGCAAAGACTTGCTCCCTTTCTGAGATATTCTTTTTCCAAGATAGGTTTGCTCACAGCAGAAGAAATCTGTAGTGCCAGTGGACTTGATGTGGATATGGACCCGCACACCATTGAAAGGGAAGATGCCAAACGCCTTCTTGATGCCTTCCAGAAAGTAAAAATCATGTCCCCTCCGACAGATTGTCTGTCCCCAATAGGTGAAGAATTGATCTATAAAGGTCTGGAGAAAGAATTCAAAGTAGATTTTATTGCAACTACCACGCGTACTCCCTCCGTATATTCCGGTAATCCCTTTGTCGTGGAAGTTGGAATTGCATATGGCGGCAATCTGCAAAAGGATGACAGGGTCAATATAATGCGGTTTGCCAACAGGGTCCCTCTTCTTTATCAGCAGGGCGGCTGTGTGACCACACATGGTGTGGAAGGTATCAAATGGAAACAATACGGCATTAACCAGCCGGGCGGAGGGCTGCCTATTGGTCCTTTGGTATTGCTTATACATGTGGCCTCCACAAATGTACCTTTTACATCTGAATCCAAGGACGCTATTGCGGATATCCCTGAGATTCAGGATGAGGTGGAACTGGCTCTCAAAGAAGTGGGAAGGAAACTAAACCGCTTTCTTAAAAAGAAAGGTTCCCTTAAAAAACGCAAGGAAAAGGAAGTTATTATTAACAAGGTATTGCCCAGGATGGCTGAAAAACTGGCAGAAACGCTTGATAGGGAAGTACCGGATATCAATCCTGTTGTTGCCAGGGTGATGGGCAACCTGCTTGTTGACAGGCAATTAGATGATGGTAATGCCAGTGTATCCCTCAGGACAAAGAATTTTGGGAGTAAGAAAGTAGAATTCAAATTACATGAGATATTGCCTTTCCAGGTCGAGGCAACCCCAGCACCCAAAGTGGTCAGTATGGGCAATGATTATGATTACATATGGAAAATTGTTCTCAAGCCAGGTGAGGCTTTTGCCGTGAATTACCAGTTACCTGACCCATCGGATTTGGATTCTATAAAAGAACCTCCTATTGTAGAAGGGGTTGAGGAAGAGATTGTTACAGGTGCCAGAGCGATAAAAGGGGTTGTATAATGGCTAAGAATGAACACCGTAAGGAGCATGACAGGCTTGCAGAGCAAAGGTTGACGGGTCTTGCATCGGAGTTGTATTCGCATTTTGTGGATGGAAAGATCCCTTATGTGAATATGCCCAGCAGAACCAAGAACAATATTGAGTTTAATGAAAACAGTGATGTATGGGTGTATGGTGGCCGGGAGAGTGAAAGGAGTGCCAAGACCGTCAAAGGCGCATTCCAGTTATTGAAAACCTCTCATGTGCTTGATTTTCTTTTAAATAACCATATAGGGAATAATCGTGGTTCAACTTTGAGGGAATTATACTATATTTCAGAGAACTGGAATATTGCCAAATTCAAGGAACAACCCGAAAGTGATCGCCTGATTGAGGATCTTGAGATAATTTCCAGTTTACAGAGGGAATATTTCCACATGCGCCCCGAAGAAGACGGTGCTACACTTTTTGGTCCTCTGCAGCTTAGGGAAGAGACCAAGAGAGGCGATCGTGATATCCATTGTCAGGAGGACGTAGGTGAAAGTGGCTATCAGATCCCTTTTAATGTGGAGAATATCGATTTCATAGGTCATGATGCCAAATTTATAATAGCGATTGAGACCGGTGGTATGTATGCCCGTTTGATTGAGAATGGTTTTGATGAACTAAATGATGCTATACTTGTACATCTCAAAGGCCAGCCTGCTCGCTCGACCCGGCGTATGATCAAAAGGATGAATGAAGAACTGGGTATCCCGGTTGTGGTCTTTACTGACGGTGACCCATGGTCCTATCGTATCTATGCTTCAGTTGCATACGGTGCCATCAAGAGTGCCCACCTTTCTGAGTTCATGGCAACTCCTGCGGCCAAGTTTGTCGGAGTGCAGCCTTCGGATATCGTGGAGTATGAATTGTCCACCGATAAATTGACTGATAAGGATGTCGATGCCCTGCGCAGTGAACTTACAGACCCCAGGTTTGAAACCGATTACTGGAAAGAACAGATTAACCTGCAGCTTGATATAGGGAAAAAGGCAGAACAGCAGGCCTTTGCGGGCAAGGGTCTGGACTTTGTCACAAAGACATACCTGCCCGACAGGCTTTCAGATATGGATATAATTTAAAATAGTCATTTGAAGAATTTTGTGCGTTGCAGCAGGTCCTCAACACTCTTTTTTGTTTGGAGGCCTTCCAGCATCCTGTCCCTGTCAATCCACATATCAGCTGCACTCTGAAGGCCGCTTGTTTTATGGGGGATATAACTAATACCTTCATCAGGTGTGGCCAAGCGGTCGGAAAATCCCATTTCCCCTATCTTCCATTCTTTTACGGATGCCTGTGCCTCTGTTTTTGTTTGCTCGGTTTTCTCTTCTGACATGGAATCCCTTTTTGCATTTCCCTGAATATATAACTTACCTGAGTTTGCATCAGTAAACTTAATATTCCCCACTTCCCATTACCGCAGAGGAGTTATTGCAAGTGACGCTGGTTCTTGGCATAGAGGGCACCGCATGGAATCTGAGTGCGGCTGTTGTTAACGAAGATGAAGTGGTCTGTGAGGTGACGCATACCTACAAACCGGCAACCGGGGGCATTCATCCCCGCGAAGCTGCTCAACATCATGCCCAGTTTGCTTTTTGGGTAATTTCCAATCTTTTCGACGAAATTGCAGAGAAAAACATAAGTCCCGGTGATATTGATGCAATCTCTTTTTCACAGGGTCCGGGTCTGGGTGCCTGTCTGAGGACCGTGGCAACTGCTGCCAGGGCCCTTTCCCTTTCCCTTGAAATTCCTCTGGTGGGGGTGAACCATTGCGTAGCCCATGTGGAGATCGGCAGGTGGAAAACACCTGCAAAGGATCCTGTGGTGCTTTATGCAAGTGGGGCCAATACCCAGGTACTGGCCTACAGGCGTGGTAAATATCGCGTATTCGGGGAGACCCTGGATATTGGTGTAGGAAATGCCCTTGATAAGTTTGCCCGCAGTGGCCACCTGTCTCATCCCGGTGGTCCGCAGATAGAGATGTATGCGAAGGACTCAGTGAACTACGTAAACCTGCCCTATGTGGTGAAGGGTATGGATTTCTCCTTCTCCGGGCTTTCAACTGCAGCCACCGATGCCCTGCAAAAACATACGCTGGAGGATGTTTGTTATTCCTTGCAGGAAAATGCTTTTGCAATGCTTGTGGAGGTAACCGAACGGGCTCTGGCACATACCGGTAAAAATGAGGTGTTGCTCGGTGGTGGTGTCGGTGCGAACATGCGCCTGCGGGAGATGCTTGATATCATGTGTGATGACCGTGGTGCATCCTTTTATGTTCCTGAAAAACGTTTCATGGGGGATAATGGTGCTATGATCGCCTGGCTCGGTCTTCTTATGTATAAGGCAGGCGATACAATCAGGGTCGAGGATTCTCATGTAAATCCCAATTACCGTCCTGACATGGTGGATGTGACATGGCTGAAGGAGTAAATGAAATGATCAGGGATGGTGCAGAGGCAAAGGTCATCCGGAGGAATAATCGTCTGGTCAAGAGTCGTATCCCTAAACGTTATCGTGTGTGGGAACTGGATGAGCGGATACGCAGGGAACGCACCCGTGCAGAGGCCCGTTTGATCTCGCAAGCCCGCCGGGCCGGTGTGGCTACACCTGTTATCTATGATATTTATAATTCCACTATTGAGATGGATTACATTGAAGGTAAGCCATTGAAACACGTCATTTCTGAAGATTTGTGTGAAAAACTCGGGGAACTTGTGGGCAGGCTCCATGCTGCAGGTATAATTCACGGAGACCTTACAACCTCGAATATCATCTGGGATGGAAGCAAGATGTGGCTTATCGATTTCGGCCTTGCTTTCAGTGCAGAGGACCTTGAATCCCGCGGTGTAGATGTTCATGTGCTCTTCCAGACCCTTCAAAGCTCACATCCCAACCACGAGGCACTCATAGATGCCTTCTGCAGGGGTTATAATCGCACCCTTGAAGCTGCGAAAGATGTACTGGAAAGGGTTGTTGAAATTGAAACGAGGGGAAGGTACGCCTGAGTAATTTTCATCATACATTTTTGTTCTTGTACAGCCAGATATAATCAATTAACAACTCATAGTGTGATATCATGCGCAAAATTATATTCGTTACCGGCAACAGTGGCAAATTCAGAGAAATAAAGGAAATCCTGGGACAGAGGGGAATTGAGGTCCTCCAGAACACCGATGGTTACCCTGAATTACAGGAAGATGACCTGGAACCAATCGCAGCCGATGGTGCTCGTCGGGTCTGTGAAAAGCTGGGATTGCCCGTGATAGTTGATGATTCTGGGCTTTTCATCGATGCCCTGAATGGTTTTCCTGGTCCGTATTCCGCCTTTGTGGAGGATCATCTTGGCAATCCTAAAGTCCTGAAATTGATGGAGGATGAAGAAAATCGCAGTGCTTATTTTAAATCCGTTATTGGCTACTGTGAGCCTGGAAAAGAACC
The DNA here is from genome assembly GCF_001889405.1 of Methanohalophilus halophilus. Taxonomy (NCBI): domain Archaea; kingdom Methanobacteriati; phylum Methanobacteriota; class Methanomicrobia; order Methanosarcinales; family Methanosarcinaceae; genus Methanohalophilus; species Methanohalophilus halophilus. Next base: position 175,756 of record NZ_CP017921.1, on the reverse strand, counting down.
CCTGACGTTTACCGGTACGGTTGAAGGCAACATCGCTTATGAAGAAAAAGGGGAAGGCGGCTTTGGCTATGACCCTATATTTTTGTATGGTGGCCGGACATTTGGTGAGATGGGAGATGAGGAAAAGAATAAAGTATCCCACAGAAGACGTGCCGTGGACAAGTTTGTGGAATGGATTGACTCAAACTTATGACTGGAGAAGTATTGCCCGCGCCGGTGCCCCATCACATTCTTTTATTTTTAGTGGCAGACAGACAAATCCATAATAACCCGGTTCAACATTTTTAAGGTCCAGGTTCTCAATGATATTGATTCCTTTTCCAAGCAATATCATGTGGTTGTCCAATTCTTCTCCGGAATCCACCGACTCTGAATCGATTCCAACTGTCAGGTATCCTTTTTTGGCAATCCATTCTGCGGTGTCGGGAAGTATTCTTGCAAAATTTTGGTCTGATGATTCAGTTTTCAGCAATACGATTTCACATCTGCCTTTTTCTTTGAAGGGAAAGGCTTTTTCTATTTCGTCATTTCCGATTTCGTTTTTCCCGGAAAGATCGATCAGATAAGCCCTGCCCACAAGAGAGGACAAGTCCACTTCATCCACCGTGGCCCCGCCCTCTAATATATGGGCGGGAGCATCGATATGGGTGGCAGTGTGGCTTCCCATTTCAAGTTTTGAGACACTGTATCCGCAGGATTCTATAGAAGCAATCCTTTCAACGGTAACTTTTGGATCTCCCGGATAAACTCTGGTTTCAGGAGCGATGGATCGTGTAATATCAATAATTTCCTATGTCATTTTCAGATAAGGCCTCTTGAATTTTCCAGCACCTGCTTTGCTTCATCCTTTTCAAGACCTGCTCCCATTGCCACTTTCAATGCAGTGCTTTTTGTAATCAGGTCAGAAGGATGGTGTGAATCGGTATCCACGACCATTGTCGCACCGCTAAGTTTTGCGATTTTGGCAACATGCCCATTGGTGCTGTTATGTCCACCTCTTGCTGTAATTTCCAGACATACATTGTTGTCTGCTGCAATTTCGGCTTCCTCTAGGGTGATAAAACCGGGGTGTGCCAGGATATCCACATCCTGACATTCCACAGCGGCACGGTTTGTGCCGGGCAAAACAGGTTCAACCGGACTTTCTCCGTGTACAACCACAATTTCGGCTCCCAGTTCTCTTGCAAGTTTTGCAAGGGATGCTATTTTTTCAGGGGGCACATGTGTGATCTCAATTCCGGGAAGCACCTTTATGTCCATTAGCTCTTCCAGGTATTTTGCTTTGGTAACACAGTTGAGGATGTGTTCTACATTGGTGAAATCGGCATGGTCTGTAAGTCCGATTGCCTCATATCCGAGGGTTTTTGCCCTGCGGACCTGCTCACTTGGAATAAGTTCTCCATCGCTGAATATTGTATGTGTATGCAGATCTATCATGATAATTCCTGTTGTGTTTTGTATAAAGTATTTATTGTTTGCATTGATAATATCTTCTGTGATAGATGTCCATATTTTTATATCATATGCATGGAATGGATATCTAAATAATTCTTCATATTGGAGATAATGAATGATGAATAATAAGTCAGGGATTCGCAGGTTGGTTCTGGATGTTCTGAAGCCACATAATCCTTCCATAGTTGAGCTTGCAGGTGTGTTGGGTGATGTGGAAGGAGTTGATGGTGTCAATCTTAGTCTTTATGAAATGGATCAGAAAACCGAAAATGTAAAGATCACCCTGGAAGGGCTGGATCTTGATTATGAACTTATCCGCCAGGAAATAGAGAACATGGGTGCGGTGGTCCATAGCGTAGATGAGATTGCAGCCGGTAAAAAAATCATCGAAGAAGTGGAGACTCACCAGGACAGGTGATTCTCATTTTTCTTCTTCAGGACTTTCCAGTCTCTGTATAACATCTGCAAAAGCAAAATTGGGTTTTACATCTCTTACTTTTATGCGCACTTTTTCTCCTTTTTCAGTGTCACCGATGAATACTACAAACCCTTCCACAAAAGCAGTACCGTCGCCGCCGGATCCCATTCTTTCGATGGCAACGTCGTATTCCTCCCCTTTTCTGATTGGCGCGGTAAGGAATTTTTTGCCTACGACGTATATTTCGGCACTTTCTGACCTTGAAGCCTCTGGAGAATGGGCCCGGACATAGGTAAATTCGCCTCTTACTCTATCCAGGTATTCCTTGAACATATCTCCCTGGAATACTTTTACAACAAAATTTCCCTGGGGTTTAAGGATACGAGTTGCACATTCAAGTGCTGATTCGGCCAAAGCGATGGAACGTGCATGATCCAGGTTCCAGTTTCCTGAAAGATTGGGTGCAGCGTCACATATAACAGTATCAGCTCCTTCTTCTCCTACTGCTTCCTTGATCTGATTTGCAGTCTCTTCCCGGGTTATATCACCGCGTATGATGGTTATTCTGTCCATTGGCTTGATACGCAATATGTCTACACCGACAACTTTCCTTTTTGTCAACTCTCTTGCGACTTCAAGCCACCCACCGGGAGCGGCTCCGAGATCTACGACATCACTGTCTTCCCTGATTACGTTAAATTTCTTATTAATCTGCTGGAGTTTGTACGCTGCTCTTGAGCGATAACCTTCGGCTTTTGCACGCCAGTAATATCTATCTCTTCTATGCCTTGCCATTGGATTGCTTCCTTCATTATGTAAGTATAAAAGGTTATGCCTCTTTAAGTTCCTCTATCCGCGCACTCAATGAGAATATATTTTCTTCTATCTCGGTGAGTGCATCAGGGACCCATGTATCAAAATCATAGTAAATATTTACAAGGTCCATGTATTTTTGCTCCAGATCCTGTATGTATTCAGGTTCTGCAGGGGTCTGAACTTCATTGATCATGTTCTCCAGATGTGTGGTCCGCATCTTCAATCTTCTTTTAAAACGTGCTGCTACTTTTCCCATGTCCAGTTCTCTTTTTTCTAACCCTAGCATATCAAGTGCATCACTCAATTCCTGTGGATATTCAGGAAACGCGTCTGGTCCCAGAATAAAATATTCTGTCTCCTCTGTGTTTTCCATCCCTATTATTTCTTCACAGGTTACGTTTTCCAGAAAATGTCTGGAACAGGCCTTTTCGCACATCTTGAGTATATCTTCTTCTGTAGGAGGTTCATCATCCCTTGCATAGGTAATTTCCTGGGCAGTGCAGGTAATCTCATGTACGGTGGCTGCTCCCAGTACATCAATTATCCCGGAAAGTTCTTCGATTGAAATCATGATTATTTCTGTATCATTTTATGGCTTAATAATGTCATGCCCGCGAAACTCAATGTGTTTATCCGACTATTTTTAAATAATTAGAGGCTTACACTCTTCCATAACACAGGCGAAAAATCATGCATTCTACACTATGGATCAAAGGAACTAAAAGTAAATCCCTTGAGGGTAAGACCGTTGTGCTGGCAGTTACTGGTAGTATTGCAGCTGTAAGGGTTGTGGAACTGGCACGTGAATTAATACGCAACGGTGCAAATGTCTATGCTGTCATGAGTGAAGCGGCCACGCGTATTCTCCATCCTGATGCATTACATTATGCTACCGGTCATGAAGTGATTACGGATATAACCGGGGGGGTGGAGCATGTGGGGATGTGCGGGATACAGGGTATGGCAGACCTTTTATTGATAGCGCCGGCAACTGCGAATACGATAAGCAAAATCGCAATGGGAATTGATGATACACCTGTAACGACTTTTGCAACCACCGCTATTGGTAGCGGGATGCCCACAATAATTGTACCTGCAATGCATCAATCCATGCATGATCATCCTGCAGTGAATTCCAATCTCGAAAAACTTGAGAGTTATGGTATCAGTTTGGTTGGCCCCCGTGTAGAGGAAGGGATTGCCAAGATATCTCCCAATGATGATATTGTCCTGGCAGTTGAAAGGGAACTTATGGGAAAAAAACTTGCAGGCAAGAAAATAGTGCTGACATCCGGTGCAACTGCTGAAATCATTGATCCTATACGTATACTCACAAACCGGGCTTCCGGCAAAACAGGTCAGGAATTGGCAAAGGAGGCTTTCCGGCGGGGCGGGGATGTTACAATAATCCACAGGAATGAAATGAATGTGGATGGTATAAATGAGGTTTATGCAGAAAGTGCAGCCAGTATGCTGGATAGGTGCATGGAAGAAATAGACAGGGAATGCGATGTATTCATAAGTTCGGCTGCGATTTCGGATTATACACCTGAATCCTCGGGTTCCAAAATCAAATCAGGTGCAAAGCTTGTTCTAGAGATGCATCCTACTGAAAAAATTTTGCCACAGGTGAGGGGCAAGCATCCCGGAATAGTTATTGTGGGATTTAAAGCCGAAACCGGTGTTGGTGAAAAAGAGCTTGTGGGAAGTGCGACCCGTATGCTTGAGGAATACGGGCTTGACATGGTTGTTGCCAATGATGTGGGGGCAGGCGGAATGGGTACATCTGACAATTCCGTATATATCCTGCAGGAGGGGCCTTCACCATCTCATTATAGTGGTTCCAAACGTTATCTTGCATCTATTATAATGGACCGGCTTGAGCAAATCCTGTTGTGAGGGTTTCTATGGATACAAAACAAAAATTTGTAACATGCTTTGCTCCGGGCCATATCACAGGTTTTTTTACAATCCATGAAAACGATTATCCATCTTTAAAGGGCACCACAGGTTGCGGCCTAGTCCTTAACAGGGGTGTCACTGTAAAAGTATGTTCAAGCCCCGATATTACAGAGACAGAAATTTTCCTGAATGGTTCAAAGAAGCAAGCACCAGTAACTTCCCATCTGGTCGCCTCTCTCTCCTGTGAACCTGTAAGGATAGAATCCCATGCTGATATTCCTGTAGGCTGTGGTTTTGGTGCTTCCGGTGCAGGGGCAATGGCAACTTCCTATTGCTTAAATGATCTTTTCTCCTTGGGCCTGACTCAAAATGAACTCGTGGAAGCCGCCCATGTTGCCGAAGTTGTAGGAGGAGGTGGACTGGGTGATGTGGAAGCCCAGGCACACGGTGGCATAGTTATCAGGAAAAGACCTGCTCCGGTAACAAAAGGGGGCCTGCTGGATCGCATCGTTTCTCCCTCTTTTAGTGTACACTGCGTGGCTCTGGGTAAGTTGTCTACAAAAAAGACCCTTTCCGATTCCTCTGTGACTGGAAAGATCAATATTGCAGGCAAAACCGCAATGAAAAACTTGCTACTGAATCCGACCATTGAAGAGTTTATGCTTCAGTCCCGCAGCTTTAGTTTTGAACTGGGCCTTTTGAGCAAGGGGACAAAAGACATTATAGAGGCTGTGGAAAATGTCGGTGGATTTGCTTCACAGGCTATGCTTGGGGATGCGGTTTTTGCGATTGCTGGCCCGGAGTGTACTGATACTGTCCTCAGGGAAGTGATGAGTGAATTCGGAACGGTATTTAGCAGCACGGTTGCAGGTACTGATTGACATCTCTGCAAAACCTATCTTCTCTTTCATATTGACATAAGAATTATTGCAAAAAGGGCGCATCCCACCCCTAACCACTGTCTGGGGGCAAGTTTTTCTTTTAGTATAAAATATGCAAGCAGTACCGTGACTCCCGGGCTTAATGAGGATAGAATTGTGGTAATATCCAGTCTGCCTGCTTCTGAAGCCAGTGTAAAGAACGTACCTCCTCCGGTATTGAAAAGTCCTGCAAGAACAATTACGGGCAGTACGTCAATGGAAGAGGGCTTCACTTTCACTGATCCTGTTAGTGTGACAAAACCCACAAACATCAATAGGGCTGTTCCTCTGGCAAAGGCCAGTGGCCAGAATATGGCAGTTTCACTGAAATTATCTATGGATATAAAAAAGAGTCCAAAGCCCATTCCCGCTAGAAAAGGATACTTCAGGTCATTTATTTTGATTTTTGGCCCATTATCCATACTGACAATAAGCCACACTGCTATAAAAGCAAAAATGAATCCTGCAATTCGCAGGATTTCCGGAAATCCTTCATAAAACGCAGAGTAAATTACCGGGACAATTGCCGATATAACTGCAGCCACCGGGGCAACTATACCCATTTTTCCTTCAACCAATCCCTGATAAAGGGCTAACAATCCGGATGTTCCAAAAAAACCTGCAAGACATCCCCATAACAATTTACTTAATGGGGGCAGGTTTTCTGAGAAAACAAATGCGAGTATTGGAAAAAGTATAACTCCTACAATCTGGGTTACCAAAACTACTGAATATACGTTAGTGCGTCTTGAAGCACAGCCGCCGGTAAAATCACCCGCTCCCCAGGAAACGGCAGATGCAAGGCCAAAAAAGATTGCCATAAGCTCAACAGGGATCATTTTGGATTCTCCGGTTCATTTTGTGATTCTCATTGGCTGATTGGTGTATTTGATGTTAAATCTGTGCTTTAGTCGATAGATTGAAGTAGTCTTCAGGTGAGATTATTTCATAAAATTAGCTGCAGATAACCACGTCTGAACCTCATATCTGGATTTCCTTGCAGGATTGCAATTTGATATTTTTATCCGGAGGCATTTAATGACAGGCATCACACTTAAACAAAGATTTTTGGATTCCCTTGCAGGAAAAGATGTTGACAAGGTACCGGTCTGTTCGGTAACCCAGACAGGAACAATTGAACTGATGGAAGCCACGGGCAGCTATTGGCCAGAGACACATTATGATGCTGAAAAAATGGCTACACTGGCTATAGGCGGGTATGAGGTCGCTGGCATGGAAGCCGTACGTTATCCTTTTGACGGTACGGCTATAGCCCAGACTCTGGGGTGCACGATAAAGGAAGGAACTTTTGATTCACAGCCATCTGTTCTTGACAATCCATGTAGCAATAAGGAGGATGTCGGGAAGTTCAATCTCCCGGATAATTTCCTGGAAAGTGAACGTATATCCACTATACTGGATGCCACGGAAATTGTCCGGGAAAGGGTTGGGGAAGATATTCCTGTTGTTGCAGGGATGCTTGGTCCTGCTGCAATTGCAATTTCTCTTGTGGGTGCAAAGAATTACCTTATGTGGTCCCTTACTGAGCCGGAAACTATGCGTGAACTGCTCGGTATGGGTGTAGAAGTATGTGTTGAATATTCCAATGCCCTTTTCGAAAGGGGTGTGGATGCAATCTGTATACCTGATTCCGAAGCAGGGCCGGACCTGTTACCTCCTGAATATTTTGAATCTCTGGTTCTTCCGGAATATGACAAAATCTGTTCCGGCACTGATGGACCAATGATTTTGCACATATGCGGGGATGCCACCGCAATCCTCGAACCTATGGCACGTTCTGGATTTGAGGGGTTGAGCATTGAAGAAAAAGTGGATGCCAAATATGCCAAAAGGATAATTGGGGACAGGGCTTGTTTGATAGGCAACGTTTCGCCTGTAGATATCCTCCTTTCGAGTCCTGCAGAAGAAGTTAAAAGACAGGCTAAGATGTGTATTGAAGACGGTGTGGATATTCTTGCCCCTGGTTGTGGACTTGCTCCATATACTTCGCTTGAAAACCTGAAGGCTTTTGTGGAAGCAAGGGACGAGTACTATAAGGGTTTAAATCCTGAGTTATAAGAAGGTACAAATACCTGTTTTTCTTTTGAAACAACGATTTATTGAGCTATTTATGTATGTTCTGATTATTGAGGTGTAAAAATTTGACCGGGATTCCAAAAACACATCCTCGTTATCATTCCCTGATTGCAAGGGAAAATATTGTTGAAGGTGTGAATAAAGGTATTACTAGTATGCAGGGTCTTGTGGCTCAGGGCAGAGGTGAATGTTTTGACTATCTGCTTGGTGAAAGGACTGTCCCTTCGGCCTTACTTGCAGAAAAGATAACTTCTGCATTGCTTCTTCTGGCAGATAGGCCGGTCATTTCGGTAAACGGCAATACATCTGCCCTTGTCCCTGAAAAAATGGTTGAACTTGCATCTGTCACAGGAGCATCTCTTGAAGTCAATCTTTTTCACCGTACTGAGGAGAGAGTATCTCGTATCATCTCTCATCTGGAATCCTTTGGTGCGACCCGTGTGCTTGGGGCACGAGGGGATGGCAGGCTTGATCTTGAACATGCCCGGGCTATTGTGGACCAGGAAGGAATCTACAGTGCAGATGTGGTTCTTGTTCCCCTGGAGGACGGGGATAGATGCCAGAAATTGGTGGAGATGGGTAAAACTGTTATTGCAATCGATTTGAATCCCTTCTCGCGCACATCAAAGACAGCCACTCTTACGATTGTGGACAATGTGAGCCGTGCGATGGCAAATATGATCAGTTATTCACAGCAGTTTGAGAAATATAGTCAGGAAGAGCTTGAGGAAATTGCAGATCATTTTGATAACTCTACCTTTCTCAGCGAAGCTGTTGGAGAACTTATGGAGAATCTTAAGAATCAGTGAAGGTGATCATTCTGGACATTATTGAAATAACAAGAAATTACGTGTCAGGTGTACTCTCCGATGAACCCAGTAGTCACGATATGGGTCACGTGGAGAGGGTCGAATCCATTTGCATGTATATAGGGGAAAAGGAAGGGGGAAATCCTGATGTATTGAGGCTTGCTGCCCTGTTGCATGATGTGGGTGTTGCTCGCGAACATGAGGAAGGCGGTGATCATGCACTGTATGGTGCTGATATCGCAGATTCTTTTCTGGCTGATAAAGGAGTTGATGAAAAAACCATTGAACATGTTGTATCCTGCATACGTACTCACAGATTCAGCCGGGGTATGGTTCCCGAATCAATCGAAGGGCAAATTTTACAGGATGCGGATAGGATTGATGCCCTTGGTGCGGTAGGTATTTTCAGGTCACTGGTTTCAATGGGGGCTTTGCGAGGCTTAAAACATGCCAATGGTATTGTGAAGGAAAGTTCCATGAATGCCTATGCACAAAACCCTTTTGAAGGTTTTGAAGAATATATGGAAAGGAAGCCTTTTAAGATCATGGATCGTCTGAACACACGTACTTCCAGGGATATTGCAACAGATAGGCTGAGAATAATGGAAACTTTCCTTGAACAGCTCAAAAAGGAAGTTTATTGATATTGGAGGGGTTTTATGGCTGATATTTTGATCAAGAACGGTTACATCCTTACTATGGATCCTGACACAGGGGATCTCAAAAAAGGGGAGGTTGCCATTGAAAATGGCAGAATCATCTATGTGGGTCTTTCTTATAATGGCAAGGCAGACAAAATAATAGATGCAAGCGGTTCGGTTGTCATGCCCGGACTGGTAAATACCCATAATCATGCAGGTATGACACTTTTAAGGGGTTATGCCGATGATCTGCCCCTTGCAGAATGGCTTGAGGATTATATCTGGCCCGTGGAAGCAAAATTGGGTCCGGAAGAAATCTATGCAGGGGTTAGGCTGGCATGTCTGGAGATGATAAAATCAGGAACAACCACCTTTGCTGACATGTATATTCATGAGCAGGCAGCTGCCCGTGCAGTTGAGGATTGTGGTATGCGTGCAGCCCTTTCCTATGGTATGATTGATTTTGGAGATCCAGAAAGGGCAGAATCTTCCCTTTTAAAAGGCAGGAATTTTGTAAAGGATTTCAATGGTGCAGCCAATGGGCGCATATCTGTCATGTATGGCCCTCATGCCCCTCATACTTGCTCTCAGCAATTCCTGCAGGATGTGCGTGAGCAGGCTCGCAAGGATGATGTAAAAGTTCACATCCATGTTCTTGAAACCGAAGCTGAACTTAACCAGATGAAAGAGAAATATGGCAAGTGTTCGGTTAACATGCTTCATGACATTGGTTTTTTTGACAGTGATGTACTTGCTGCTCATTGTATCTGGCTTTCAGAGGGTGATATGGATATTTTGGCTGAAACCGGGGTTCATGTGAGCCATGATCCTGTGAGTAATATGAAAACGGCAGCAGGTATAGCACCGGTGCCACAACTGCTTGAAAAGGGTGTGAATGTGTCTCTGAGTACCGATGGATGTGCTTCAAACAATAATCTTGATATGTTCGGGGTAATGAAAACGGCTGCTTTGCTCCATAAGGTAAACAGTATGGACTTAACTGTCATTGATGCCCGGAAAGTACTTGAGATGGCCACTGTAAACGGGGCAAAGGCACTTGGAATAGAGGCCGGTATGATCAAGGAGGGCTACTATGGCGACTTAATTGTTGTGGATATGAAACGTCCGCATCTCACGCCATTGTATGATGTTGATTCTCATCTTGTCTATTCGGCTCGTGGTAGTGATGTCACAACAGTGTTGGTGGACGGAAAAGTGCTCATGGAAAATGGTCAGGTTCTATGTATGGATGAATATGAAATTATGGTTGAAGCTTCTAAAGCTGCAAAAAAAACTGACAGTCAACACCTGATTGATGTTCTGGGTTTGAATGATCCTTCAGCTGATCAATAATTTCATCTACAATATTGGTTTTAATATTGACTGCCTGAAACCACAACCATGTAACTCTCTTTCAGTATCCACTCGCAATATCTGTCCATAAATACACAAAAATAGATTCTATTTATTATTTTTGAAGTGAAATATATATTTGCTTTCTTATATACTGCAAAAATAATTTAAAAACCTTCAATTTGAAAACACATATATAGTATGGCGTAGTAGGTGATGTCAATCAGTAACGATTACAATTATGGTGGAATTATTATGTTCGTGGGAAACAATGATTTTCATTGATTCCAGAACTTCCCACTATATTATGCTATAGGGATGTTAGAGTTTGGAATTATCCATTCTTGACATTTGATTGCGAATTCAAATCGAAATGTATGTCCGTTCATCCGGGCCTTTAACGTATCCGTTCAATCGGACCTTTAACGTATCCGTTCAATCGGACCTTTAACGTATCCGTTCAATCGGACCTTTAACGTATCCGTTCAATCGGACCTTTAACGTATCCGTTCAATCGGACCTTTAAGATAAAACAGGAGTGTGAAGATGAGCAAACTCAAATATGACCACGTATTTACTTCAGAAGCGGTCGGTGCAGGACATCCAGATAAGATATGTGATCAGGTATCTGATGCAGTTCTGGATGCATGCCTGGAAGCTGATCCTAACAGTCGTGTGGCATGTGAAACACTTGTAGCCCATGACCTTGTGGTAAATGCAGGTGAAATTACCTGTAAAGGTATGGAACAGATTGATACAGAGAATATAGCACGTGAAGTAGTCCGTGATATAGGATATGATCATAAGGACCTACTTTTCTGGGATAAATCCTTTGAATATATCTCGAAAATCCATGAACAATCCCCTGACATATCTATGGGAGTTACCGAAGGCACAGGATTATATGAAGAACAGGGTGCAGGGGATCAGGGTATGATGTTTGGTTATGCTACCAATGAAACAGATGAATACATGCCTGCTCCAATTGCATTTAGCCACAGGTTACTCCGGTACCTGGACTCTATCCGTCAGGAAGGTAAGGTATCCTACTTAAGACCGGATGCCAAATCACAGGTTTCAGTGAAATATGTAAATGGAAAACCTGACCACATAACAGCTGTAGTGGTATCCCAGCAGACTGATGATATCCCCCTTGAAACAGTTCGTAATGACATGGTAGGATTTATCAATGAAGTCCTTGAACCAACCGGTATGTTGAGGTCAGATACCGAGTATTTCATAAACCCAACAGGAGGATTCGTTCTAGGAGGTCCCTATGCAGATGCAGGACTGACCGGACGTAAGATCATCGTGGATACCTATGGAGGAGTAGGCAGCCATGGTGGAGGAGCTTTTTCGGGTAAAGATCCTTCCAAGGTTGATCGCTCAGCAGCATACTATGCAAGATATGTCGCCAAAAACATAGTTGCAGCAGGTCTTGCCGATAAATGTGAAATCCAGGTGGCCTATGCCATTGGTGTCGCAAAGCCTCTCAGTATCAATGTTGATACCTATGGTACAGGTGTAATAGAAGATCAGGAAATCCAGGATGTATTGGAATCCGGTGAAATATTTGATTTCAGACCAGCAGCCCTGATAGAAGATCTGAATTTATTGCATCCTAAAGGTTGGTCATACAGGCAGGCATCTTCTTATGGTCATTTTGGAAGGAATATTTTCCCCTGGGAACAACTTGACAAGGTGGATAGCCTCAAAGGAAAATTCAATCTCAACGTAGTGAAATGATTTTTGTCTAAATCACAATAGTCACTATTTAGATTGGTACTAGGTATTTAGAAGTATATTTGGAATCTTAGCGTTGCTAAGAAGATGATTAATTATTGGTGAAAACATGGTTACAAATAAGGATTATAAAGTTAAGGATATTGGACTTGCTGACTCCGGTCGCAAGCAGTTAAATATAGCTGAACAGGAAATGCCGGGTCTTATGGCCACACGTGAAAAGTACGGGCCTATGAAACCACTTAAAGGAGCACGTATAAGTGGCAGTCTTCATATGACTGTTCAAACTGCAGTTCTTATTGAAACACTGGTTGAACTCGGTGCAGATGTGCGCTGGGCATCATGTAATATTTTCTCGACCCAGGATGAAGCAGCAGCCGCAATAGCAGATACAGGTGTCCCGGTTTTTGCATGGAAGGGTGAAACACTTGATGATTACTGGTGGTGCACCAAACAGGCATTGACCTGGCCAGATGGTAAAGGACCAAATCTCATTGTGGATGATGGTGGAGATGCCACCCTGATGATGCATCGCGGGTATGCAGCAGAAGATGACCCTTCCATCCTTGATGAACCTACAGAGAACAAGGAACTTATAGCCCAGAACGAAGTGCTTAAAAAATCCCTGAAGGAAGACCCTCAATTCTGGCATAAAGCAGTTGCTGATTGGAAGGGTGTGTCCGAGGAGACAACCACCGGTGTGCACAGATTGTATCACTGGGAGAGGAAGGGAGAACTTCTTACACCTGCTATAAATGTCAATGACTCTGTAACCAAGAGTAAATTTGATAATGTCTACGGATGCAGGGAATCCCTTGTAGATGCCATAAAGCGTGGTACTGATGTGATGATTGCAGGTAAGGTTGCAGTGGTTTGTGGCTATGGTGATGTCGGTAAAGGCTCAGCAGCAGCACTGGCTAATCACAAGGCAAGAGTGATTATTACAGAAACCGATCCAATCTGCGCACTGCAGGCATTGATGGAAGGCTATGATGTTATGACTGTTGAGGATGCACTGCCCTATGGGGATATTTATGTGACCACAACAGGAAACTGTGATGTACTTACGACCGAACACATGTCTAACATGAAAGACCAGGCAATTGTCTGTAACATAGGTCATTTTGATAATGAGATTCAGGTTGATGCACTTAACAAGATGGATAATGTGAAAAAGGTCAACATCAAGCCACAGGTAGATGAATACCAGTTCCCTGATGGGCATTCTATATATGTGCTGGCAGAAGGCAGACTTGTCAATCTGGGTCTTGCAACCGGTCACCCAAGTTTTGTCATGTCAAACAGTTTCACAAACCAGACACTCGCACAGATCGATCTCTGGGAGAGTCCAAAGGAAGTTGGTGTTTATCGATTGTCAAAAGTGCTGGATGAAGAGGTCGCAAGATTGCACCTCGAAAAACTGGGTGCTAAATTGACCAAGATGTCACAGGAACAGGCTGAATACATCGGTTTCCCTGTTGAAGGGCCGTACAAACCAGAACACTACCGTTACTAAACAATTAAGTTATGGATGTTCTGAGGAGGGCTCCCGGGGTGGGAGTCCTTATTTAATTTCACTTAATCCATTCTGGATTCATGGTAGCATGAGCCAGACGAATAGCAACAATCGACTGTATTTGTAAATATACTACATTAAATAACAATAGGAGGATCTACATGAACCAATATGAAAAACAGGATTTTGGAGATAATCCAATAGAAGTAAGGGAATCTGACCATTATGAGGAAGAGTATGTTCCTGGATTTGTTGATAAATGGGACGAACTCATCGATTGGGAAAGCCGTGCCAAGAGCGAAGGGGATACTATTATAAACATCCTGAAAGAAAGGGGCGTTAAGAAAGTACTCGATGTGGCAACAGGTACCGGTTTTAATTCTGTTCGTTTACTTCAGGCAGGTTTTGATGTCGTAAGTGCAGATGGCAGTGCCGAAATGCTTGTCAAAGCCTTTGATAATGCCCGTGATCATGGATATTTGATGAGGACCGTTCAGGCTGATTGGAGATGGATGAATAAAGATATCCATGACAAATTCGATGCTATTGTATGTCTGGGTAATTCATTTACACACCTTTTCGATGAAGGCGACCGCAGAAAAGCTCTGGCTGAGTTCTATGCGTTGCTGAAACATGATGGTGTATTGCTTCTTGACCAGCGTAACTATGATGCCATACTGGATGATGGTTATTCCAGCAAGCATGCCCATTATTACTGTGGCGATACTGTATCAGTCTTTCCGGAACATGTTGATGAGGGGCTTGCCCGCTTCAAATATGAATTCTCGGATGGTTCAGTCTACAATCTCAATATGTTCCCCTTGAGAAAAGATTACACCAGGCAACTTCTGCATGAAGTTGGTTTCCAGGAAATAAATACCCTGGGGGACTTTAAAGAGACCTACAAAGAGGATGAGCCTGATTTCTTCCTCCATGTTGCAGAAAAAAATTAAAAAATATGGGAAGATGAAATCAACATGTCTGAAAACCAAAAAACCGCAGTAGATAAAGCACAGGAATATTACAATAGCGATGACGCCGACAATTTTTACTTTACCATCTGGGGCGGCGAGGATATCCATGTCGGTCTCTATAATTCAGAAGATGAACCAATATTTGACGCCAGTCGACGTACGATTGAAAGGATGGCGTCAAAAATAAGCAATCTGGATAAGGAGAGTAAAATTCTGGATATCGGAGCCGGTTATGGTGGCGCTGCCAGGTATCTAGCCAAAAAATATGGGTGTCAGGTAGTTGCTCTTAATTTGAGTGAAGTAGAAAATGAACGCGACCGAAAAATGAATGAGGATCAGGGTCTCGACCATCTTATAACAGTTGTGGATGGTAGCTTTGAAGAAATTCCATATCCTGATTTCTCTTTTGATGTGGTGTGGTCCCAGGATGCAATCCTTCATAGTGGTAATCGTGAACAGGTTATCAAAGAAGCTGCTCGTGTGCTGAAAAGTGGCGGAGATTTTGTATTTACTGATCCGATGCAGACTGATGATTGTCCGGAAGGGGTATTGCAACCAATACTGGACCGTATCCATTTGGAATCCCTCGGCTCACCCGGGTTTTATCGGGAATCTGCCAAAAAGTATGGTATGAAGGAAATTGAATTTGAAGAACATGCTTCCCAGCTGCCGACCCATTATGGAAGGGTGTTGAAAGAAACTGAGAAGCAGGAAGATGAGCTCTCCAAGGTAGTCAGTCAGAACTACATCAATAATATGAAACAGGGTCTCAAACACTGGGTGAACGGTGGTAATAACGAACATCTCACCTGGGGTATATTCCATTTACGTAAAGAATAATTGGGATACTACCCTTTTTATTTATTTTTCGGATAGATGATCTATATTTCAAACTATAATCATAACTTAGGAGTATATATTATGGACAAAGCTTTAATTTGTGGCTCATTTGCCTTTGACAATATCATGGTATTTAATGACAAGTTTAAGAATCATATTCTTCCAGATAAGGTGCATATATTGAATGTATCTTTCCTTGTCCCTCAATTGCGTCGTGAGTTTGGTGGCTGTGCGGGAAATATAGCCTATAATCTCAAGTTACTTGGTGGAGATCCCCTCCCGATGGGGACGGTTGGTACAGATTTTGAGCATTATGCAAAATGGATGGATGAGAAAGGTATCAATCGGGAACATGTGAATGTGGTAGATGACACATTTACAGCACAGGCTTTTATTACAACAGATATGGATGACAATCAGATAACTGCCTTCCATCCCGGTGCAATGGATTATTCCCATAATTATTCAGTACTTGATGTAGGTGATCATGCAGTGGGTATTGTTGCACCTGATGGTAAAGAAGGTATGATTCAGCACGCCCGGGAATTTGCTAGTGCGGGTATACCTTTCATATTTGATCCCGGCCAGGGTCTGCCTATGTTTGATGGTGATGAATTAATGAAATTCATAGATCAAGCTACATGGTTGACAGTTAACGACTATGAGTGGCAATTGATTCAAGAGCGCACTGGCAAGAGTCAGGAGGAGATCTCTGCAAAGCTCAAAGCTCTTATAGTTACAAAAGGTCCGGAAGGTTCATTGATCTATAAAGACGGTGAGGTAATCCAGATTCCTGCTGCCAAACCAGCTGCTTTGCAGGATCCTACGGGTTGTGGGGACGCATATCGTGCTGGCTTGCTCTATGGTCTAACAAATGACCTGGATTGGGAAACTACGGGGCGTATTGCATCTTTGATGGGTGCTATAAAAATTGAACACCAGGGTACACAGAACCATCACTTTAAGCTAGCGGATTTCAAGAGGCGGTTCAAGGAATCCTTTGGTACGGTCTTTTAAATTAGGTGGTAATATCTGATTTTAAACAAAGAAGAAGTTCTGGTAACTCACCGCAACCTCTTCTTATTTTATTTATTTGGGAGTCATGTTTAATATTTATTCCAATGTCTTTCCAATAGAACTAAGGTCAGATGTGGGTGTTGCATATATTTTTGGTTGGAATATTATAGGTGCAGATTGGATTTTCATAATTTCCTGTGGCTGTATCAACAAAGTTTAAGTATTTTAAGACAAACCTTGTCTATTCATCAATCTGTGTTTTTTCAACTATTACAGGTGCTTTCCTCTTGTGGGATTATGGGGAATTAGAAGTTGTAAATAGTTTTTCTATAGGGCCATTATCAAATGAGGTATTGTATGATCGATGAGGAACTTATTGAATCTGGTGAACAAAAGATTGAGTGGGCCAGGAATCATATGCCTGTTCTTTCTATAATCAGGAAGGAATTCGAAGATGAAAAACCTCTGAAAGGTCACAGGATAGCAATGGCACTTCATGTAGAGGCAAAGACTGCCGTATTGGTAGAAACTCTTGCCGCAGGAGGTGCCGAGATTGCTATTACTGGCTGCAATCCCCTGAGTACTCAGGATGATGTGGCTGTGGCTCTGGACAAGAAAAATAATATCGATTGTTTTGCAAAATATGATTGTTCCAGCAAGGAATATTACGGCTCTATTGACAGAGTACTTGATATTGGTCCGGATATAACCATCGATGACGGTGCGGACCTGATTTTTAAGATTCATACGGAAAGGACCGAACTTCTGGACTCAATCCTGGGAGGGTGTGAGGAAACTACTACGGGGGTCCATCGTCTCAAGGCAATGGAAGCTGAAGGGGCCCTGAAGATGCCGGTAATTGCCGTAAACGATGCTATGACCAAATTCCTTTTCGATAATCGTTATGGTACGGGGCAGTCTTCCTGGGATGGGATCATGAGGACTACCAACCTGTTAGTGGCGGGTAAGACCGTTGTCATTGGCGGCTATGGCTGGTGTGGTCGTGGTGCTGCCATGCGGGCCTCAGGTCTGGGTGCAAATCTCATTGTGACAGAAGTGGATCCAATACGTGCTCTTGAAGCAAAAATGGATGGTTTCAGGGTCATGCCTATGCAAAAGGCCGCTCTTTATGGTGACATCTTTGTGATGACTACCGGAAACACTGATGTACTTAACAGGGACCATTTTGAGTTGATGAAAGATGGTGCAATACTTGCCAATTCCGGACACTTCAATGTGGAAATAAATCTGGAAGATCTTGTTGCATTGTCTTCTTCAGTAAGGGATGTCAGGAAAAATATCAAAGAATATACGGTAGGCGGTAATCACATTAATGTTCTTGCCGATGGCAGATTGGTAAACCTTGCTGCAGGTGATGGTCATCCGGCTGAAGTGATGGATATGAGTTTTGCTAACCAGGCCCAATGTGTGCGTTATATTGCCGAGAATGAACTCAATGTAGGGGTGCATGCGGTACCTCAAGATCTGGATGTGCGTGTGGCAAGGCTCAAACTGGAAACCCTTGGTGTCGAAATAGATTCGTATTCTCCCAAACAGGCAGAATATATGGGTGGCTGGAAATGTGGCACATAAACAGATAACTTTGTAAAGTCGGAAAATGATGCTATATATATCTTGTTTGTAGTAGTGTTCTACTGCTTCCTTATTTTCCGGAATTAGGGTTCATTTTTATGCGTTAGAAACATTTGATTTTCGTTAAACGCGCCCTATACAACAAACCTTATATACAATGCCGCTCATGTATTGCCGCTGCCTAAGGGTGGCATGAATGGTGTATGCAGCAAACATTGTGGGCTCGTAGCTTAGTCAGGCAGAGCGTCTGGCTTTTAACCAGACGGTCTAGGGTTCAAATCCCTACGAGCCCGCCACAAATTTATGGGAAATATTTACCTGCAGATTTTATAGGAGGATATTATTTGAGTAAGTTCAGCCTGCTTGATCATGAATTCATTCCCCGCCATGAAATTATTGATGAGGATGAAATAAAATCTGTTCTTAAAGAGTATAATATTGGTAGGGAACAGCTACCTAAAATCAAGATAGAAGATCCTGTTATTAAAGAAATTGGTGCAGAAGTGGGAGACGTAGTAAAAATTACCCGCAAAAGCCAGACTGCAGGAGAGGCCCCCTATTACCGGTATGTAATTGAATGACATGCATGACTCATATTCGCCGGGTTCTGTCCCGTTCATTGATTTTGTTCTTACGCTTACATTCGCATGCGCTACGTTGTTTGCCTGAATATTCTATATTAACTTAAAAGAAGGTGCTAGCATCGCTTTGGATACCAATTTTCTGTCGGAAGCCTATTTTACAAGGGATAAAATCGTACAACACCATATCGATTCATATAACAAGTTCTTAAACAGCGGTCTTCAGAAAGTTATCGATGAACAACATCTCATCGAGACTGACATTGAGGATATATACGTCAAGTTAGGCCGCATCAGAGTTGAAAAACCGGTTGTCAAGGAGGCAGATGGTGCAATTGAAAACCTCTACCCCAATGAGGCCAGACTCCGAAACCTTTCTTATTCTGCTCCTCTCTTCCTCGAAATGTCCGTGGTCAAAGGTGGAGAAGAATCCGAACCAAGGGAAGCCAAAATTGGACAACTGCCGGTTATGATCAAATCCGAGATATGTAATCTTGTTGGAATCGATGATGAGGAAATGATCGAACACGGCGAGGATCCGCTTGATCCGGGAGGCTACTTTATCGTTAATGGTACCGAAAGGGTAGTTATGACCCTTGAGGATCTTGCACCCAACAAGATATTGGCCGAAATCGGAGAGCGTTACGGGGATCGCATAGAAGTTGCAAAGGTTTTCTCCCAGAGGAGAGGCTACAGGGCACTTGTGGTGGTTGAAAGGGGCAGGAAAGCCCTGCTGGAAGTTTCTTTCCCTTCTATCTCTGGAAGGATAAATTTCATAACTCTTCTCAGGGCTCTTGGTATTGAAACTGATGAAGATGTCGTCAAGACGGTTTCAACAGATCCGGAAATAATGAAGTTCATGTTCGAAAACCTTGAAGAGTCGGAAGTCGATACGGTAGAGGAAGCGGTTGAGAAGATCGGTATGAGGGTGGCCTCCGGTCAGGCAAGCGAGTATCAGATCAAGAGGGCAAATTATGTTATTGACAGGTATCTGCTTCCTCATCTTGGTAATGAACCGGAGGACAGGGTGGCAAAAGCCCATTTCCTGGGTCGCATGGCCGAATCATGTTTTGAACTGGCTCTTGAACGTCGTAGTGCTGATGACAAGGATCACTATTCCAACAAGCGCCTGAAACTAACAGGTGATTTGCTGGAAGATCTTTTCAGGGTGGCTTTCAACCGCCTGACACGTGATGTCAAATACCAGCTTGAAAGAGCAAACATGAGGAACAGGGAATTGAATGTTTCCACATTGGTCAGGGCAGATGTCCTTACAGACCGTCTCCAGCATCCACTTGCAACAGGTAATTGGGTTGGAGGAAGAAGTGGAGTATCTCAGTTGCTTGATCGTACTGATTATATTTCTACACTTTCCCATCTGAGGCGAGTAATATCTCCTCTCTCCAGGGCACAACCTCACTTTGAAGCCCGTGACCTTCACTCTACTCAGTGGGGCAGATTGTGTCCTTCAGAAACACCAGAAGGTCCCAATTGTGGTTTGGTGAAAAATTTTGCCCAGATGGTGGAACTTTCCACAGGGGCGGATGATTTCGATAAAGTGAAAAATGTGCTTTATGGTCTTGGTGTGGCACCGGCGCAGCTTCATGTGCCTGAAAAGATCCTTAAGTATTCCAATGAGATAGGAACTGATGCAGAGGAACATGAAATGCCAGTAGATGATTTAATCAAATCCCCTGGTTATCAGGATATTACTGATGATAGTGGTAAGAAATCTCCCGGTAATGGGGGGGTGATTCTTGGTGACTGATGCCAAAGTATTCCTGAATGGTGAATTAATAGGCACACATCCTGATCCTGTCAATCTTGTGGAAGATATTCGCAAGCAGAGAAGGGCCGGTATGCTTTCCAGACAGGTAAATGTAGCCCTTTATGAAGATATTCATGAAGTAATAATCAATTCCGATATAGGGAGGGCAAGAAGGGCACTTGTAGTAGTGGAAAACGGCTTACCTCTTGTTACTGAAGAGCATATTGATAAACTCAAAAGCGGAGACTTGATGAGTGCAGACCTCATCAGGCAGGGCCGTATTGAATACTTGGATGCCGAAGAAGAAGAAAATTCATATGTGGCACTCTATGAGAGTGACATCACTCCCAAACACACACATCTTGAAATAGATCCCTCTCTGATTCTGGGTATCTGTGCAGGCATGGTGCCGTATCCGGAACATAATGCATCCCCCAGGATTACCATGGGGTCGGCTATGATCAAACAATGTATTGGTGTGTCCACTTCTAATCTTAAACTCAGGCCTGATACTCGTGCACACGTGTTACATTATCCACAGAAAGCACTCACACGCACACAGACATGCGAATCAATTCACTTTGATGAAAGGCCTGCGGGTCAGAACTTCGTTGTAGCTGTAATGTCCTATGAAGGTTACAATATTGAAGACGCACTGGTTTTTAACAAAGGATCCATTGAAAGAGGTCTTGGTAGAAGCCATTTCCTCAGGACTTTTGAGGGCGAAGAACGTCGTTATCCAGGTGGGCAGGAAGATAAATTTGAAATTCCCGATTCGGAATACAGGGGTGCACGTAGTGCGGAAGCTTATGCAAACCTGGATGTTGACGGCCTTGTCAATCCTGAGACCACAGTTGGGCCTAATTCAGTATTGATCGGTAAGACCAGTCCTCCGCGTTTCCTTGAAGAACAAACGGATTTCGGTATCACCGTAGAACAGAGAAGGGAAAGTGCAATCACCATGCGTTCCAATGAAAGGGGTGTGGTTGATACTGTCCTGCTCACTGAATCCATTAATGGTACCAGACTCACCAAGGTAAAGGTCAGGGATCAGAGGATTCCTGAGATTGGTGACAAGTTTGCTTCAAGACACGGCCAGAAAGGAGTTATCGGACTTATAGTTCCATATCACGATATGCCTTTCACAGAATCCGGAATGGTTCCGGATCTGGTAATCAATCCTCATGCAATCCCTTCACGTATGACAGTTGCACATGTTCTGGAAATGATCGGTGGTAAAGTAGGATCTGTTGAAGGAAGACGTATCAATGCAACTGCTTTTTCCGGAGAAAAGGAAGATGACCTTCGTGCAGGTTTACAGAAACATGGATTTTCGCATACCGGTAAAGAAGTCTTTTATGATGGTGTGACCGGTAAAAAGGTTCAGGCCGATATTTTTGTTGGTGTTATCCTTTATCAGAAACTGCACCACATGGTAGCATCCAAGATGCATGCAAGGTCCCGTGGTCCAGTTCAGGTTCTCACCCGCCAGCCAACCGAAGGACGTGCACGTGAAGGTGGTCTGCGATTTGGTGAAATGGAAAGGGATGTACTTATTGGCCATGGTGCAGCGATGACCCTTAAGGAAAGGTTGCTTGATGAATCTGATAAAGTTGAAGAGCTTGTCTGTAGTAATTGTGGCATGATTGCGACCTTTGACCGCAGGCGTAATGTGAGGTACTGTTCAAACTGTGGATCGGAAACGGACATCCACCGTGTAGAAATGAGCTATGCATTCAAGCTTTTGCTGGATGAAATCAAATCCCTTGGAGTAGCTCCGAGGCTCAGACTTGATGATGCTGTGTGATGGTGATATTAATGGATAATACTATACCCTCTATTCCCCAGAGAATTGGTGCAATCAGATTCGGTCTCCTGTCTCCACGGGAAATCCGTAAAATGAGTGTTACTTCTATTATTACTGCAGACACATATGACGACGATGGTTATCCAATTGACATGGGTTTAATGGACCTGAGACTGGGTGTTATAGACCCGGGTCTGAGGTGCAAGACCTGTGGAGGCAGAGCCGGTGAGTGTCCGGGACACTTCGGTCATATTGAACTTGTGGCACCGGTACTTCACGTAGGATTTAATAAGATAATAAGAAAAGTACTACGTTCTACCTGTCGTAACTGCAGTCATCTTCTTCTTGAGGACAAACAGAAGAAGGCCTATCTTGGTCAGTTTGCTAAACTGGATGTAATGAGTCATCTGCCTGATGATCTGATTAATAACGTATTCAAAGAAGCACGAAAGACCAAGATATGCCCTTATTGTGGTGAAGAGCAACTTGAGATAAAATTCGAAAAACCCTCGGATTATATAGAGAATGATTACAAGTTGACACCGACTGAAATCCGTGATCGTCTTGAACATATCCCGGATGATGACCTGAAGGTCATGGGTATGGATCCTGTTTCTGCAAGACCCGAATGGATGGTTCTTACAGTGCTTGCAGTTCCTCCTGTAACAGTTCGTCCTTCTATTACTCTGGAATCAGGTCAGCGCAGTGAAGATGATTTAACTCACAAACTTGTGGATATTATTCGTATAAACCAGCGTTTCCAGGAAAATCGTGATGCAGGTGCACCACAACTTATTATAGAAGATCTCTGGGAACTGTTGCAGTATCACCTTACTACATTCTTTGACAACGAAGTTTCAGGTGTCCCGCCGGCAAGACACAGGTCTGGTCGTCCCCTAAAGACTCTTACACAGCGTCTTAAAGGAAAGGAAGGTCGTTTCAGGGGAAGTCTTTCCGGGAAACGTGTGAATTTCTCTGCACGTACGGTTGTATCTCCGGACCCCAACCTTAGTATCAATGAGGTGGGTGTACCCTATGCAATTGCCAAGCAAATGACAATTCCTGTAAGGATTATCTCCAGAAACCTTGAAATGATGCGTGCATATGTTGCAAGAGGGGGAGAAACTCATCCCGGTGCTAATTATGTATTCCGTGAAGATGGGCGCAGGCTCAAGATCACCGAAGCCAATAAGGAAGAACTTGCTGAAAAGCTTGAACCTGGCTGGACAGTTGAAAGGCAGATGCAGGATGGGGATATTGTTCTCTTTAACAGGCAGCCTTCTCTCCATAAAATGAGTATAATGGCACATAAGGTCAAGGTTTTGCCAAATAAGACCTTCAAACTTAATCCATCTGTCTGTCCTCCTTACAATGCGGACTTTGACGGCGATGAAATGAATATGCACGTTCTGCAAACGGAAGAATCCCGCGCAGAAGCAAGCATTTTGATGCAGGTTCAGGAAAACATCCTGTCTCCTCGTTTTGGCGGTCCTATCATAGGTGGTATTCATGACCATATTTCAGGTATGTTCCTGCTGACGCGTAATGAAAAGACGATCAGTAAGAACGATGCTCTGGAACTTTTACGTAAATCTGAAGTACGTGAGCTTCCGGAGCCTGCAGGTTATAATGATGCAGGGGATCCTTTCTGGACGGGTAAACAGATTTTCAGCCAGATTCTTCCAAACGATCTCAATCTTGAATTTAAAGCCAATGTATGTTTCAAGTGTGATGTATGCAAGGGTAGGGATTGTGAGTATGATTCTTATGTGGTGGTTGAAAATGGTGAATTGGTAGCCGGGACTATCGATGAGAAAGCAATCGGTGCCTTTAAGGGCAAGATCCTTGACTCCATTGTGAAAAGATATGGTGCAACGGAGGCTGCTCAGTTTGTGGACGATGTGACCAGGCTTGCGATTCGTGGTGTGATGCGTACTGGCCTTAGCTTTGGTATCAGTGATGAGGACATTCCTCGTGAAGCAAGACTGAATATCGATGAGGAACTTGAGCGTGCTGAAAAAGAAGTTGCAGAACTGATTCAAGCTTATGAAGCAAAAGAACTTGAACCCCTTCCGGGCCGAACTCTTGCTGAAACCATCGAGCTTAAGATCATGCAGTCTCTGGGTAAGGCAAGGGATCATACCGGTACCATTGCAGGAAACCACCTGGGTCTGGAAAATTCTGCTGTGATTATGGCAAAATCCGGTGCACGTGGGTCTATGCTGAACCTGACACAGATGGCAGCCTGTGTAGGCCAGCAGGCTGTGCGTGGTGAACGTATCAGGAGAGGCTATGAAGGTCGTACACTGCCACACTTTGATAGAGGTGACCTTGGCGCTGATGCTCATGGTTTCGTAAAGTCCAGCTATAAGAGCGGCTTAAACCCTACGGAATACTTCTTCCATGCAGTGGGAGGTAGGGAAGGTCTTGTTGATACTGCGGTGCGTACATCCCAGTCCGGTTATCTGCAGCGTCGTCTTGTAAATGCGTTGCAGGATCTCGAAGTACAATATGATCGATCGGTACGTGAAACACGTGGTGTTATTGTACAATTCAAGTACGGAGAGGATGGTATAGATTCCACCAAGAGCGATTACAACAGTGAGGATACGGTACATAACATAGTAAGTTCTGTTACTGGTAAGGAGGTGAAATAAATGGTACTTCAAGAAGCAACAATTGAAGGTATGGTCAAAGACTTACCTCTTCCCAGTGATGTAAAGTTGACTCTTATTAGTGATTCGGTGAAAGCAAGTGTAAATAAGAAACAGATGGAGGAGATTATTGAAAAACTCCTGGAAACTTATGATAAATCCTGCGTGGAACCCTGTGAAGCTGTAGGTGTTATTTCTGCACAATCGATTGGTGAGCCAGGTACACAGATGACAATGCGTACTTTCCACTATGCTGGTGTGGCTGAGATCAATGTTACACTGGGTTTGCCCAGGTTGATTGAGATTGTTGATGCACGTAAACGTCCCAGTACACCAATGATGACCGTCCATCTTGACAAAGAACATCTCGAAGACAGGGATTTTGCAAACAAGATTGCCTGGATGATTGAAGCTACACATGTTGAGCATCTTGCCGATGTCACTACTGATCTTCCTAACATGCAACTTGTTATTGATTTGAATGAAAAGGCTATGAATAAAAGGGAAGTAGGTATTGAATCGGTAATGGAGAAACTTGAGCATGGTCTTGGTGTTTCCGTTGTTCAGGCCAGTGAAGTTTCCAACCAGCTTCTTATAAAACTGAAAGAACCCTCGTATCGTGAGCTATTACAACTTGCAAAGAAGATCAATACCATTACATTGAAGGGTATTGATGGCATCAAGAGAGTAGTTGTCAGAAAAGAGGATGGTGAATACAGGCTCTATACAGAAGGTTCCGAACTCAAGAAAGTCCTTGAAATTGATGGTATAGATCCCACAAGGACAAGCACCAATAATATCGGGGAAATCTATGAGGTCTTTGGAATCGAAGCTGCCAGAAATGCAATAATCAAAGAGGCTACAGATACCCTGCGTGAACAGGGTCTTGAAGTTGATGTGAGGCATATTATGCTGGTGGCGGATATAATGTCCTGTGATGGTGAAGTAAAACAGATAGGTCGTCATGGAATATCCGGTGAAAAAGCCAGTGTGTTTGCACGTGCGGCTTTCGAAGTAACCGTAAATCATTTGCTTGATGCAGGTTTGCGTGGAGAGGTTGATGAATTGAGTGGTGTTACTGAGAATATTATTGTCGGGCAGCCAATCAAACTCGGAACAGGAGATGTTCATCTCGTTTCCAGAAATCCTCTACAGGGATGAAACTGTAACCAGAAACTAGATATAAGGAATCAGGTATTAAAGTACCAATCTTAAATTCAAAAGGGTTGATCTATATGGATATTAATGTTGATAAGGCATTGCTGAAAGTCATTAGGACAGGAGATGTTGTGGTCGGGGCAAACAGGACCATTGATGTAGCTACAAACGGAGATGCAAAAATGGTAGTAGTTTCTGCAAACTGTCCGGCATACATCAGGGAAAAGATCGAGGAAACAGATTTACCAATACTTAAATACGCAGGTTCAAGTATGGATCTTGGCACTGTTTGTGGTAAACCGTACACTATCACCACCATGGCAATTGTTGATGCTGGTGAATCTGATATTATAGGATTAGTTTAAAATAGAGGGTGTTTTATTTTTGAGTGATATCAAACTTTCAACAGATGCTATCAGATATATAGCCCTGTTTGAAAGTATGACCGGGGCACCCATTAAGGATTGTCTTATAGACGATGATCGAATTATATGCGTGGTCAACAATGGCGATATGGGTGCTGCAATCGGGAAGCATGGAGACAATATTAACCGTTTCAAAAAAGCAGTCGACAAGCACGTGGATTTAATAGAGTATTCCGATGATCCGGTAACCTTCATCAAGAACGCATTTGGCACGATTCCTACAAAATCTGTAGAAATTAGCGATAAAAAAGATAATAAGGTTGCCTATGTTGAGGTTTCCAGTATGAATAAGGGCCTGGCCATCGGGAAAAGCGGTCGAAATATTGATAAGATAAAAAGGATTGTAAACCGTCATCATGATATCGAAGATTTAATATTACAATAATCCGGGTTTCAAATATTTAACTCATCTATTGGAGGATACTAAATGACAAATGGAAAATATGCAGCTCATAAACTTAAAGCGGCACGTAAAAATGCAAGGTGGAAAGACACTCGCTACAGCAGGCGAACCCTTGGACTGAATGTAAAGTCCGATCCTTTATCAGGAGCTCCCCAGGGGCGCGGTATCGTGCTGGAAAAGGTAGGTATTGAGGCCAAACAGCCCAACTCTGCTATCAGGAAATGTGTAAGGATTCAACTGATAAAGAACGGTAGGCAGGCAACTGCTTTCTGTCCCGGAGACGGTGCCATTAATTTCATTGATGAACATGACGAAATAACAGTGGAAAGGATTGGTGGACGCATGGGTGGTGCAAAGGGTGATATTCCCGGTGTGCGCTTTAAGGTCACAGCTGTTAATAACGTCAGTTTGAATGAGATGGTCATCGGCAAAAAGGAGAAGCCAAGGAGATAATTCTTATGAATAAATTATTCGGTAAATGGGATATGACTGATGTTGAAGTGGCCGATCCCGGTCTCAGAAGATATGTGAATGTCGATCCAATTGCAATTCCTAACACAGGTGGCAGGCACGCAAGACAGCAGTTCAATAAGTCCGATCTTTCTATTGTTGAAAGGCTTATTACCAATCTGATGCGCGGAGAAGAGAATACAGGCCAGAAGCAGTGCACAATGACTGCTGTAAAGGAAGCTTTTGATATTATCCATTCCAAAACTGACAAAAATCCTGTTCAGGTACTTGTCGAGGCAATTTCTCATACTGGCCCAAGGGAAGAGGTAGTACGTCTTAAATACGGTGGAATTTCTGTACCAAAAGCGGTGGATACCGCTCCTCAGAGAAGAGTTGACTCTGCACTGAGGTATATTGCTATGGGTACCAAGCAGACAGCTTTCAAATCCAAACGTTCATTTGCCAGCTGCCTTGCGACAGAACTTATCGCAGCATCAAACGGGGATGCAAAGTGCTTCTCTGTGAACAGGAAAGATGCAAAAGAAAGGGTCGCAAAGGCTGCACGTTAATCTTATAATATAGTGAATTACTGCGTAGGTTGTAGTTATGGGACGAAGGAAAAAAATGGTAGAGCGTGTTAAAGCGCTTATGAGTAATCCCGATATGATCCGAAATATCGGTATTGTAGCACACATCGATCATGGTAAAACCACTTTATCAGATAATCTTCTGGCAGGTGCAGGGATGATTTCCCAGGACCTTGCCGGAAGGCAACTTTTCATGGACTCTGATGAGGAAGAACAGGAAAGAGGTATTACCATTGATTCAGCTAACGTTTCAATGGTGCACGAATATGATGGCAATGAATATCTCATTAACCTCATAGACACCCCGGGCCACGTTGACTTCGGTGGTGATGTTACACGTGCCATGCGTGCAGTGGATGGTGCTGTTGTTGTAATAGATGCTGTTGAAGGCACAATGCCACAGACTGAGACTGTTCTGAGACAGGCACTTAAGGAACACGTAAGACCTGTACTTTTCATTAACAAAGTTGATCGCCTGATTAATGAACTTCAGGAAGGCGGACAGGAAATGCAGATGCGTCTCGGGAAACTTATTGATCTTGTTAACAAACTCATCAAAGGTATGAATGAGGAACGTTATAAGGCCGGCTGGAAAGTCGATGCTGCAGGTGGTACTGTTGCATTCGGTTCAGCTCTTTATAACTGGGCAATAAGTGTTCCAATGATGCAGAAGACCGGTGTAAGTTTCAATGACGTTTATGAATACTGCCGCAATGAAGATATGAAGACACTTGCGGAAAAATGTCCTCTCCATGAAGCAGTCAACGATATGGTAATCAGGCACCTTCCAAGTCCAATCGAGGCACAGGAAGGACGTGTCGGTGCCATCTGGCATGGGGATAAGACCTCTGAAATCGGTAAGTCAATGAAAGACGCCGATTCAAAGGGAGATCTTGCATTCATGGTTACCGATATTGCAATGGATCCACATGCAGGTGAAGTTGCTACAGGAAGACTCTTCAGTGGCTCCTTAACCAGGGGTATGGAAGTTAACGTTTCAGGAACAACCACCAAAAACAGAATCCAGCAGGTTGGTGTGTTTATGGGTCCTGAAAGGCTGGAAGTGGAAAAGATTCCTGCCGGCAACATCGCTGCTGTCACTGGTCTCAAAGATGCTATCGTAGGTTCTACTGTCACAACCCTGGAAGATATGATGCCCTTTGAAAGCATCCAGCATGCAAGTGAACCTGTGGTAACAGTGGCTGTTGAAGCCAAACATATGAAGGATCTTCCAAAATTGGTAGAAGTCCTGCGTCAGGTAGCTAAAGAGGACCCAACCCTTCAAATCAAACTTGATGAAGAAACTGGTGAGCATCTTCTGGCAGGAATGGGTGAATTACACCTTGAAGTCATAGGCCACAGGATTGAACGTGATAAGGGTGTAGAAATCACTACCACTCCTCCTATCGTCGTTTACCGTGAATCTGTAAAATCTCATGCAGGTCCGGTTGAAGGAAAGTCCCCTAACAGGCATAACAGGTTCTATATCGAGATTGAGCCACTTGACCCTGAAATAATCAAGCTCATCAAGGATGGCGAAATCAACATGAGGATGCCTGAGCTTGAAAGAAGGGAACTGCTTATGAATGCCGGTATGAGCAAGGAAGAGGCCAAAGGCCTTGTAGATATTTATGAGAGCAATATCTTCCTTGACATGACCAAGGGTATTCAGTACCTGAACGAAACAATGGAATTGATTCTTGAAGGTTTCACAGAGGTTATGAAAGAAGGTCCTCTTGCCAGGGAACCATGCATGGGTGTAAAAGTCAAACTCATGGATGCCAAACTCCACGAAGATGCTGTTCACCGTGGTCCTGCACAGGTTATTCCTGCATCAAGACAGGCTATCCAGGCGGCAATGCTTCTGGCAGAAGATGTTCTCTTTGAACCGTACCAGAAAGTATTTATCCAGGTGCCACAGGAACAGATGGGCGGCGGAACCAAAGAAATACAGGGTCGCCGTGGAATCATATTGAATATGACATCTGAAGGTGACACTACAGTGATCGAATCCAAGGCTCCGGTATCAGAACTTTTCGGTTTTGCAGGTGACATACGTTCTGCAACCGAAGGTCGTGCCATGTGGAGTACTGAATTTGCAGGATTTGACTCTCTGCCTGCCAATATGGTTGCAGAGATAGTAAATGAGATAAGAGAAAGGAAAGGTCTCAAGGCAGGCGTTCCGCAGCCTGAAGATTTCATAAGTATGTGAGAAGGGAATTTCCTTCTTACTTTATAGTGTCGTTAGAAAGATTTAAACCTATTAACGACTATTACAGAAAAAAACCCTATAATAACATCAAATTAGAAGGAGAATCGATATATGGCAGACAAACCACATATGAACTTAGCAGTTATCGGTCACATCGACCACGGAAAGTCCACTCTTGTCGGTAGGCTTATGTACGAAACCGGTGCTATCCCACAGCACATTATCGACAAATTCAGGGAAGAAGCAAAAGAGAAAGGAAAAGAATCCTTTGCCTTCGCATGGGTAATGGACTCTCTCAAAGAAGAACGTGAGAGGGGTATCACAATTGATATCGCCCACAAAAGGTTTGACACCGACAAGTACTACTTTACGATCGTTGACTGCCCCGGTCACCGTGACTTCGTTAAGAACATGATCACCGGTGCATCCCAGGCAGATGCCGCAATTCTTGTGGTAGCAGCACCAGACGGCGTAATGGCACAGACAAAGGAACACGTATTCCTTTCCAGGACCCTCGGTATCAACCAGCTCATTATCGCTGTCAATAAGATGGATGCAACTGACTACAGTGAGGACAAGTACAACCAGGTCAAAAAGGATGTATCCGAACTTCTGGGTATGGTTGGTTTCAAGGCTGCAGATGTTCCATTCATCCCAACCTCTGCCTTTGAAGGTGACAATATATCCAAGAACAGTTCCAACACTCCATGGTACAACGGTCCAACTATCCTCGAGTGCCTGAATAGTCTGAAACTTCCAGAAGCACCAGACGATCTGCCTCTACGTGTACCTGTACAGGACGCATACACAATTTCTGGTATCGGTACAGTACCTGTAGGTCGTGTAGAAACCGGTGTAATGAAGAAAGGCCAGATGGTCACATTCATGCCAAGTGGAGCAAGCGGTGAAGTAAAGTCCATTGAGATGCACCACGAAGAAGCAAACGAAGCCAGACCCGGTGACAATATCGGATGGAACGTCAGAGGTGTCGGTAAAGCCGACGTCAGGCGTGGAGATGTCTGTGGTGACGCCAAGAATCCACCAACAGTTGCAGATGAATTCACAGGTCAGGTTGTTGTGCTCCAGCACCCATCCGCAGTTACAATCGGCTACACACCTGTATTCCACTGCCACACAACCCAGACTGCCTGTACATTGATGTCCATTGACAAGAAACTGGATCCAAAATCCGGGCAGGTCAAAGAAGAAAATCCAACCTTCATCAAGGCTGGTGACGCAGCAATCATAACAGTCAAGCCAACAAGGCCCATGGTCATTGAACCTGTCAAGGAAATCCCACAACTCGGAAGATTTGCTATCCGTGATATGGGTATGACCATCGCTGCCGGTATGTGCATGAGTGTTAAAGAGAAACAGTAAACACTCAATTTACCCTTTTTAAGGGGGAATGAATAATGGCACAGAAAGCAAGAATAAGACTGTCGGGAATTGATCCGGTGAACCTGGATGGTGTCTGCGATCAGGTAAAATCCATCGCTGACCGTACAGGTGTAAGTATAGCCGGGCCTGTCCCGCTGCCCACCAAAAAAATGGTGGTACCAGCACGCAAAAGCCCAAGTGGTGACGGAACCGCTTCCTGGGATCACTGGGAAATGCGTGTACACAAACGCCTGATCGACATAGCTGCAGATGAGCGTGCTCTCAGGCAGCTAATGCGCATTCAGGTGCCCAAGGACATCAATATTGAAATCGTTCTTCAGAATTGAGGGAATTTCCCTCTCCTTCTTTTGTTTTTAATTAATTGTCAATTCTCTATTTCTGCATGTTTCACACCGTTAATTATATTTACTTCTTATCCTGAGTGATCTATATGCCAGAAGATATAGAGGATGAAACTGAAGATAAGGTCTATAATGCATTAAAAGAAAGCGGCAAACCAATGCGATCCGGTGAAGTTGCCGAAGCTGCAGATATTGATAAGAAAGTAGTCAGCAATACAATAACCAAACTTAAGAAAAAAGGACTTGTATGTTCTCCAAAAAGGTGTTATTATGCTGTGTCTGAGGAATGATTAGCTTTCCCAACGCATTTCTTTTCTCGGAATTCTTACCATAAAAGTACTTCCCATTGAAGGGTGACTTTTCACGGCCACTTTTCCATTGTGCATTTCTGTGAATTTTTTAACCAGCGCAAGTCCAAGTCCTGTGCCCTGGTACTTTCTGGTGCTTGAAGAATCCACCTGTGTGAAGGGTTCAAAAATCCTGTCAATATCATTTTCATTGATACCGATACCTGTGTCGATGACATCTATCTAAAGTTCAAGCGGGTTGAGTGCGGATTTGACAGTGATTGTTTTTCCTTTTGGTGTAAACTTAAAAGCATTATCCACGAGATTATAAATTATTTCCTCAATTTTATCCGTATCTACGTACATAATATCTTTTTCATTCTCGATGGTGAAATTGATAATTGCCCCTCTTTTGGCTTCCATATGCTTGATTTTTTCCCGGATTTCTTTCATGAAGGGCACAAATTCGACCTTCTGAACCTTCATTTCCATCTTGCAGGTTTCGATTCTTGAAATATCAAGTAAATTATTAATCAGATCAAGCAGGTGATGTCCGTTTTTTGATACGTTTGTCATATATCTTTTCTGTTTTTCATTAAGAAGTCCATGCCTTTCCGTGAGAACAACATCTGTAAAACCAATCACTGAATTTAATGGGGTCCTGAGTTCATGACTCATGTTGGCTATGAATTCACTTTTTGTACGGTTGGATGATTCTGCAAGGAGTCTTGCTTTTATCAGGGTTTCTTCTGTCTTTTTCTGATTGGTTATGTCTTCACCTGCAAGGATTATCCCCTCTATATTTTCATTTTCATCTGAGAAATATGAGAAATTCCAGATGTAGTTTCTCAGGTTTCCCCGGTAATCAAGAAGATTAAATTCACAGTGTTTTTCATTTATCTTCCTGTCAAGCAGGTTTTTGCATATTTGCCTGACATGATCTTTTTCCTTTTCGGGAACAAAGGTTTCTATCAGGTTCCTGCCGTTAATTTCATCCTTTTTAATCCCGGTACATTCGGAGGCTTTCTTGTTAGCCAGACTGATTTTGAGATCCCTGTCTGCTACAAGTATAATTATTCCGGCGACATCAAGATACTGGCGGACCTTGTCTTTTTCACTTTTTAGTTTTTTCTCAACCTGCTTGAGTTTCTGGATGTCGACCATTACTCCGCTTATACCTACAAGTTCACCTTTCTCGAAAATAGGTTTTGAGGATGTGTGTACGTATTTTATGTTGCCCCCTTTGTCAATTATACGAAACATGTAGGGATTGTGGATTCCTTGAATGGTTTTTTCCAGATCTCTCTGTAGGCCAGGCAGGTCCTCGGGATAAATGTATTGTGTATAGGATTTGCCGATGACTTCCTCTACTTTATACCCGGTCATTCTTTCGATTGCCGGGTTCAGGTATGTGAAGTCTCCCCTGGTATTTACGGAAAAGATGACTTCGTTCTGGTTTTCGACAAATTTATTGAATAGATCATCTTTTTTTGAGACTTCTTTTTCCAGATCAAGTATACGCTGCTTTAATAAATCTATATTTTCTCCACCAGATTCTTCTATTTTGCTCTTTGTTCTGGAAAAACCATCTCCTTTAGTCATCACTTCGACCAAAAAGAACCCCCTCACTCTATCTTCCTTGCCAGATATTGTATATTAGAATTATTATTCAGATTCCATATAAATCCATCTATTTATCAGGATAAACTTTATATCCATCTTTATTCAATAAAAGCAAATCCTGTGGACCTGTAGTGTAGAGGATATCACTTTAGCCTCCGGAGCTTAGAACCCGGGTTCGATTCCCGGCAGGTCCTTAAAAAAAAGTTGCCTGTTTTTTACAGGCTGTACAGTTCACAGAGGGCATTTTTTATTTTCTTGAAAAGATGAATCCTGTAGACATCTATATTCTTGATGTCAAATATGACCACTCCCTGAGTATGCCATGATACGTTTTCAATCAGTCCCAACTCGTCCATTTCATCTACAAAGAATCTGGCTTTGCTGTAATCGAGATCCTGTCTCCAGTCCCCAACCTGCATCTTGGATTCGCCACTTTTTTCAAGTTCCATTTCTTCCAGGCCAAATTTGTATATTTCAAACCATTGAATATCTTCCTTGGTGGCTTTTATCCTTCCCTTCTTGGTATCTTCTTTGAGCATTTTGATAACCAGATCTATATCAGAAGGAGTTATTGTGCAATCATTGATTTTATTCAGATAAAGGTCAATTTCTTCCATATTGTTACCTCGTTCTTTTTTTTCTTTATGTGAGGTTTGTATTTTATGCAGTATAAGTATTTCTTAACTCAATCAGGGAAAAGCACATAAATCTTACTGTTTTGAAGCCCGATTTGCTTTCTGGGTAACAAATCTGCCTTTTACTTTAGTTGTTCATATTATAAATGCATAATATATTGTATTATTAATAAAGGATATATTTATTTACTTTCATCTGATTCTTCATCAGCTGCGTAACTTTTAGGTCTAAGTATACGGTATGTGTCATAAATCACTTTTGTACAAAGAATGCTGACAATTATTGTTAAAATTATTACTACAATTAAATATATATCCATATTTCATCCCGGCTACTTAAACACAATTAAGCTGATTAGTAGCTTGGTTCCTTTTA
Source organism: Methanohalophilus halophilus (assembly GCF_001889405.1). Taxonomy (NCBI): domain Archaea; kingdom Methanobacteriati; phylum Methanobacteriota; class Methanomicrobia; order Methanosarcinales; family Methanosarcinaceae; genus Methanohalophilus; species Methanohalophilus halophilus. Next base: position 140,954 of record NZ_CP017921.1, on the reverse strand, counting down.
ATTATATATATAGAAGATTAAATGGAAGTCTTTAGGGAATCTCAAAATAAACGTGTCTATATAGGATATTTAGGTATTGATTTTGTGTAATTTGAACATTGCTATAGATGAAAGTCTCCTTTAACCATCATTATTTATATTTCAGGTTTCAACATTATTATAATGGCTTTTTGTTAAATCGTGCTATTTCAGGGGGAATCATTATCGTCGATATAAACATAAAAATAGGTGGAGAAGCCGGTCAGGGCATACAAACCATAGGATCGGTTCTTTCAAGGACATTTGTAAGGGATGGTTTCTATGTTTATGGAAACCAGTTCTATCTTTCCAGAGTAAGGGGCGGACACAACTATTTCCACATAAGGATGAGTGATCATCCTATATATGCACTGGATGAAAAGATAGACATATTGGTGGCTCTTGACAACCAGACAATTCCTGAGCATATTGAAGAGGTTAAAGAAGGATTCGTGCTAGCCGATGAATCCATTGTCGGGGACAATGTAAATGAGAATATAGTATCTGTTCCTTTCACAGAAATTGCAAAGGATATAAGTGGTAAAAAATTATTTTCAAATACCGTTGCTGTAGGAGCTGTATTTGGCCTGCTTTGCTATGATCTTGCAACACTTAATAGATTCCTTTCTGAGACTTTCAAAGGGAAAGGTGATGAGGTTGTAGAAAAAAACATAAAGGCAGCACAAGCAGGTTATGATTATGTAAAAAATGGTAAATTTGAGGGGGTTTGTAACTATAATCTCAACCCACAACCGACTAACAGGAGGATTTTGATAAATGGTAATGACAGTGTGGGGGTGGGTGCCCTTGCTGCAGGAGTGCAATTCCTTTCGGCATATCCCATGACCCCTTCAACGGGTGTCATGACTCGTGTGGCAGCACATGCAGATGATTTCAATGCTGTTGTGGAGCAGGCCGAAGATGAGATCGCTGCCATAAATATGGCCATCGGAGCATCCTTTGCAGGGGTGCGTGCCATGACCACTACCTCTGGTGGAGGTTTCTGCCTGATGACAGAAGGACTGGGGCTCTCCGGCATCACTGAGACACCGGTTGTCATCTTTCTGGGCCAGCGTCCCGGACCTGCTACCGGCCTTCCCACAATGACCGAACAGGGGGACCTTAATTTTGTGCTTCATGCGGCACAGGGGGAATTTCCCCGTTGTGTGCTTGCCCCTCGTACGGCAAAGGACGCCTTCAACCAGACAAGACGGGCATTTGACATAGCTGAAAAATACCAGGTTCCGGTCCTGATATTGAGTGACCAGCATCTTGCAGATGGTCTTTTTACCTATGAGAGGTTCGATACATCCGGCCTGAAGATTAACAGGCATCTTCTGGAAGACCGGGCTGTGAGCAGTGACTACCAGAGATATGCAATCACCGAATCCGGCATATCGCCGAGGGCTATACCCGGGCAGAATGGTGCACTTGTGGTTGCAGACAGTGATGAACACAATGAAGAAGGTCATATTGACCAGACTACTGATAATCGCATCCGTATGAACGAAAAACGTTTGCGCAAAGTAGATGGACTTACGGATGAAATGCAAATGCCAGCTATTCATGGTATAGACGGAGCAGATATTTCCCTGATAGGCTGGGGATCTACCTATGGTCCCCTTGCTGAGGCAGTTGACATCCTGAATCGTGACGAAGTATCCATAAATTTGATTCATTTCAGTGATATTTATCCGTTTTCTCATGATACTTTCAGTTTACTGGATGGGTTGAACACCACTATATGCGTGGAAAATAATGCAACAGGTCAATTTGCACGCCTTTTACGGGCTGAATTAGGATTTGAAGTTTCAAAAAAGATATTAAGATATGATGGCTTGCCCTTTACACCACAATCGGTAATAAGGGAGCTTGAAGGAATGGGGGTGATCTGAAATGGTAACAATGGACGACTATAAAGACGGTGAAACTGAATGGTGTCCCGGGTGTGGCAATTTCAAAATACTTGAGGCTGTGAAACGCTCTCTTGTGGACCTTGGTAAAGAGCCCCATGAAGTTTTGATGGTGTCAGGAATCGGCCAGTCGGGTAAATTACCACACTACCTGAAATGCAATACATTCAACAGTCTTCATGGCAGGACCCTGCCTCCGGCTATGGGAGCAAAGGTTGCCAATCCTGAACTCACTGTGATTGCGGTAGGTGGTGACGGGGATTCCTATGGTGAGGGAGGAAACCATTTTATACATGCCATACGCCGCAATCCCGATATTACCTTGATAGCACATGATAACCAGATATATGGTTTGACCAAGGGTCAGGCATCACCTACAAGTGAGATCGGAATGAAGACCAAGGTACAGACTCACGGCGTTCTCCACACTCCTTTCAATCCTCTGGCAGTTGCCATATCCCTGGATTGTCCCTTCGTAGCAAGAGGTTTTGCCGGAGATGTCGAGCACCTTTCATCACTAATCTCACAGGCTATTTCCCATCAGGGATTTTCCCTTGTGGATATTCTCCAGCCATGCGTTACCTTCAATAAACTCAATACATACAAATGGTACCGGGACAGAGTTTACAAAATGGAAGACAATGGGCATGATCCTGCAAAAAGGACAGCAGCCTTTGAGAAAGCTCTTGAATGGGGTGATCGGATTCCCACGGGTGTGTTCTATAAGAGGGATTCAGAGACATTCGAGTCTAAACTGGATGTACTGAAAAGCGGGCCACTTATAGCAAAACAATACGATTCAGCAAAGTTGGACAGTGTATTTGAGAATTTTTCCTGAGGGTAATCATGAATTCCAAAAACAACAGGCTTGCCGGGGAAAACAGTCCCTACCTGAGACAGCATTCCACAAATCCTGTTGATTGGTATCCATGGTCAGAAGAAGCTTTTGAACAGGCAAAAAGGAAAAATCTTCCAGTCTTCCTTTCCATTGGGTATTCAACCTGTCACTGGTGTCACGTAATGGCAGAGGAATCTTTTGAAGATGCTCACATTGCCAATCTTTTGAATTCTAATTTCATTCCTGTAAAAGTAGACAGGGAAGAGAGGCCGGATGTCGATGAGTTCTACATGGAAGTCTGCCAGGCAATGAATGGCAGCGGTGGCTGGCCGCTGACCATAATTATGACACCTGAAAAAAAGCCTTTTTTTGCAGCCACTTATATACCAAAAGAAGCGGCAATGGGGCAGATGGGATTATCAGACCTGTTGATGCAGGTTACAAATATCTGGGACAATAAAAGAGCTGAGATAAGGCAGCAGGCATCACAATTGGTTTCAGAAATCAATAATATACCTGCCGAAAAGGAGCCGGTAAACCTGTCCATTCTGGAGGATGCTTTTTCCGCACTTTTCGGTATGTTTGACTGGAAAAATGGTGGGTTTGGCCCGGCTCCCAAATTCCCTTCTCCTTCGATTCTTATATTTTTGCTCAACCGGTGGAAAACGGATGAGCGACCGCAGTCCCTCACGATGATCGAAAATACTCTGTCTTCAATGGCAAGTGGTGGAATATTCGATCATCTGGGTGGAGGTTTCCATCGCTACTCTACAGATGCCAGCTGGAATATTCCTCATTTCGAGAAAATGCTCTATGACCAGGCAATGCTTGTGGTCGTTTATCTCATGGCTTATCAGGCAACAGGGAATGTGCATTACAGGGACGTGGCAGATTCAACAATTTCCTATATGAGTACAGTACTACGCCATCCAGAAGGTGGATTCTATTGTGGGGAAGATGCTGACAGTGAGGGTCAGGAAGGTTTATTCTATCTATGGTCCAGAGGTCAAATAGAGGACTCTGTCGGGAAAGAGGATAGTGATTTTATTCTGCAGTTCTACGATATAATTCCCCTGGATGGGGGGTCTGAAAATGTAGGAGTATTGCGCCGTAATGAATATGCTATAAGTGACACTTCAGCTGCAAAATTAAAAGAAATAAAAGCACACCTGTTCTCCCTTCGTAGTGAAAGGATCAGGCCGTCTCTTGATAATAAGATTCTTACAGACTGGAACGGCCTTGCAATAGCTGCTCTTTCAATGGCTTCCAGAATATCCGGGGTTAATTCCACTCTTGAAAAAGGCAAAGAAGCTGCTTCTTTTATTCTCTCCTACATGCGCAGAGATGATGGAAGGCTGTATCACCGTTTCCATGAAGGCAATTCTGGAATTGATGGCTTTCTGGATGACTATGCTTTTCTGGCATGGGGCTTGATCGAACTTTATGAAGCTACATTTGAGACAAAATATCTGGAAACAGCAATTGAAATTGTGGATATAATGGTTGATATGTTCTATGATGAAGATCAAGGTGGCTTTTTCTTCTCTGCATCGGATGTATCTGACATCCCCCACAGGACAAAAAAAGTCTTTGATGGCCCTTATCCAAGCGGGAATTCAGTGGCTGTATGGGATCTCTTCTGCCTATTCCATATTACCGGTAATGTGGGTTACCGTGATTTAGCCCGTACAACCCTGTCGGCTTTTGGTGGAATGCTGAAGCGTTCTCCACCGGCTTATAGTTATATGTTAACCGGTCTTATGCTTGGAGTAGAGGCAACCCTTGTGGTAATAGTTACAGATTCTGAAAAAATCGGGCTTAAGGAAATGATGGATGTTGTAAGGAAAAATTATCTTCCCCAAACAATATTGTTATTGAAAAATCCCGAATCTGCCAGAGACCTGTCCAGGATTGCCCCTTATACTTTTGATATGGATGTAAAAGAAGGGAGAACTACAGCTTATGTCTGCAAAGGACAGAGCTGCACTCCTCCGGTCAACGACCGCCGGGAATTGGAAAGCCTGTTGTTTTGATTATTTAAAAGTACAGGGCATCTTTTGGACAGGCTTCCACACAGCGGCCACATTTTATGCAGTCGGGATTATTGCCTATGTCCCTGACCGTAAGTTCCATTGGGCACACTTTTTCACATTTCTTGCAATCTATGCAAAGTTCATGTGCCATTTTAAGCTGGTATCGGTCTCCTCCGATTATTCTTTGTGCAGTTCCCATCGGGCATACCGTACACCAGGTCCTGGAATTGTAAAATCCTCCCAGCATGATTGCCAGTGAAGTTGTAACAATACACATTGACACTAGTACGACTCCGATTTTTTCGAACATATTCTGTGTGGCAAATACCACTGATACCCTGTATATCATTACTGTCATCATAAGTACCAGGAGAGGTATTCGCAACCAGAAACTTTTGAGGCTCTCCGGTATATCCTGTTTTCTTGAGACTTTGCTCAGCACGAAATCATAGAGGCTTCCACGCGGACATAGGTTGCCGCAGAACCAGCGTCCTCTTACTACAGACGTAGCCAACAGGGTGATCATTACAACTGCCATCAGATATCCAAGATAAGGATACCACAATCCACCCAATGAGACTACCAGGACAAGCAGCCACAGATAACGTGTAATCTTCAGCATTTTCACCATGCCTCCAGTTCATTATCGACTTTGTTTACCCATTTATGTACAATTTGCATAATAATTTCCTTTATTTCGTTTTTTTCCTTCAGTTTATAGATATAGGTGTATCCTCCACGATCCAGGTTTGTTTGGGATTTGGTAAGGATTTCTTTTTCATGTAATTTTTTAACGGATCTCTGGACAGTTGAAAGGTCAAGCCCGGTATCATTTGCTATATCTTCAGTATTTACCCATTTTTCCGGAGTATCAAAGAATAACCCGATGACCTTCATATCGGCTCTTGTAAGGTTCAGGGCACATTTGATGACATCGTTTAAACGGAATTCTTTGCAGGCAAAGTCTATCATTCCAATACCTCTTATAAATTGCAGTACTGTCTATAACTCACAGCATATATAAATGCTTTTAACAACTGTCACCTGTTGCCAAAAAATAGCAGTACTCATGATATTACGAGATATATTTATCAATAATGTATATTATGAATTAGCAGGCGATTACCATGAGCGGTCGTGAATATATGCTAGGCAACGTTGCCATTGCCCGCGGTATTGTAGAAGGGGCTGTGGACGTTGTGTCCGGTTACCCAGGGACCCCTTCTTCTGAAATAGTGGATACTCTGGCTTCTATGAAAGAAAGGGACTTCTATATTGAATGGTCCGTAAATGAAAAGGTTGCAATGGAAGTGGCTGCCGGTGCCTCTATGGCAGGAGCCCGTTCCGTGGTTACCATGAAACATGTAGGTCTGAACGTAGCTGCTGATCCCCTGATGACTCTGGCATACATGGGTGTCAAGGGAGGCATGGTTATTATAGTGGCCGATGACCCTTCCTGCCATTCTTCCCAGAACGAGCAGGATACCCGCAGGTATTCCGTGTTCTCACAGATTCCCTGCCTTGAGCCATCAACCCCCCAGCAGGCCAAGGACATGATTCCTTATGCCTTTGAATTATCTGAAAAATATGAAATACCGGTAATCTTTCGCTCCACAACACGTATATCCCACGGGAAATCGGATATAAAACTGGCTCCAGTCAGGCAGAAGACAGGTGAAATTAAATTTGAAAAGAACCCTGACCGCTGGGTAATGGTTCCTAAAAATGCGAGAATACGTCATCCTCATCTGCTTTCGATACAGCAGGACATTCGCGGTGAGCTTGAAGTTTCCGGCTGGAATGAACTTACCATAGAAGCAGAGAGTACTGTTGGTATCATTGCTTGTGGAACAGCTGCAGTTTATACAAAAGAAGCGCTTGACAGGCTTGGTATTACCGCTTCTTTTTTGGAGATAGGGACGTATCCAATTCCAGAAGACAGTATTCGTCAACTTCTCGCTAAAACAGAACAGGTAATTGTGATAGAGGAACTTGAACCTGTTATTGAGGATCAGTGCAAGGTAATTGCAAGAGATGTAGGCTTTGAGACTGAAATCTTTGGGAAAGCAGATGGGCTTCTTCCCCGTACAGGTGAATTCAATGTTGATATTTGCATGGATGGAATTGCTAAAGCTTTTGGAATTGATTCATGTGAATGTAAACCTGCAAAGCAGGATATGGAACTGCCTGTCAGACCGCCTGCAATGTGTCCGGGTTGCTCCCACCGTGGTACTTTCCATGTCATGAAAAAAGTATTTGGTGAAGATGCGGTATTTCCCAGTGATATCGGTTGTTACACTCTCGGTATCCAGCACGGTACGGTGGATACCACTCTATGTATGGGAGCAAGTATCAGTGTTGCTTCGGGAATCTATGACGCCGGTGAGAAAAAACCCATATGTTGTACGATCGGTGATTCTACCTTTTTTCATACTGGGATTAACAGTTTAATGAATGCTATCTACAATAAATCTGATATTACTGTACTGATACTTGATAACAGGACTACGGCAATGACCGGTCACCAGCCCAATCCGGGTATGGGTAAGACGGCAACCCGTGAACCAACAGTAGAGGTTGAATTTGATAAATTGTGCAGTGCAATGGGTGCGGAATTCGTGGAGGTGGTTGACCCCTACGACATGGATGCCACGGAGGATGTACTGGAGCGGGCAAAAGCCTATGAAGGGGTTTCAGTTGTAATAGCCAAACGTGCCTGTGTAATTTCCGCAGCAAGGGAAGGCATAAGATACACTCCGTTTATGGTTGATACAGATCTCTGTAAAGGTTGCCGGAAATGCTTGAAATTTGGCTGCCCTGCAATTGAATTTGATGAGGTGTCCAAAAAAGCCTCCATTAATACAATGTGCAGTGGTTGTGGATTGTGTGTTGAAATATGCAATTTCAATGCTATCATGGAGGTGAAAAAATGACTTCCAATTTATCAAATTTTGATCTTGTGATAGCCGGTGTGGGAGGCCAGGGTGCTGTCAAGGTTTCCGATATAATAGGCAAGGCAGCGGTTTCTGAAGGAATGGATGTCCGGGCAGCAGAGACCCACGGGATGGCCCAACGTGGTGGTTCTGTTGTGAATTATGTAAGGGTTGGTTGCGATCTCGGTTCCCTCATTCCCTGCGGCAGTGCCCAGGGGATGCTGGCACTGGAGCCGGTAGAGGCAATGCGCTATATCAGTGATGTGGCAAAAGATGGAATTGTGGTGATGAATACCTCCCCGATTTATCCGGTAACCGTTACATCAGGACAATGCACCTACCCTGACCCACAGGAAATTGTTGCCAGCCTTGAAAAGGATTACAGGGTTGTGGCCTTTGATGCTGTGGCCCTTGCCAGACAGGCCGGGAATATGAAAACCCTGAATGTCGTGATGCTGGGCGCAATTTCCTCTTATCTCCCGATCCCCGAGGAAACACTGGTGGAATGTATAAGGAATATGGTACCTCCAAAGACCATCGAGACCAACCTGAGTGCATTCCGGCTGGGCAGGGAAACAACAAGACAGTAACAACATTAGCATGTACAGTATACCGACTTCATGTTTTGATCTTGACTACACTCTGGATTGTGGTCAGGTATTTCGCTGGTCAAAAGAAGATGACTGGTGGCACGGTGTGGTACAGGGAGATTATGTACATGCCTTCTATGAAAAGGAGGCGTGGACCCTTTACATTGATTCCCGTCTCCCGGTTGAGTTTTTTGTGAAATATTTCAGGCTGGACGATGACCTGCCCTATATCTTTTCCTCAATTGATCATGATTCATACTTACATGAAGCAATATCAAAATACAGGGGTTTGCGACTGGTTATGCAGGATCCCTGGGAATGTCTTGTATCTTATATGATAGCAACCGCTTCGAATATCCCCCGTATAATGAAATCCATCGAGAAACTTTCCCGGCTGCTGGGGGAGGAAATTGTTGATGGGATCTATGCCTTTCCTGAAATATCTGCCCTTGCAGCTTGTTGTGGTGAGGATCTTTGTGACTGCAGTCTGGGTTTCAGGGCACGCCGACTTGTCAAAGCTGCCCGGATGATAGAATCAGGAGAGTTAGATCTGTATGGGCTGTATGATATGGATTATTTCCAGGCCAAACAGCAATTGATGACTATAGAAGGCATCGGGGATAAGGTGGCTGATTGTATCCTCCTTTTCTCCTATGGAAAAATGGAAGCTTTTCCTGTGGATACCCATGTTGACAAGGTTATCAGAAATTATTATTCCGATAGTTTTGAAGGACCTTATACCAAACCCAAAATGGCTGAATGGGCAAGATCCTATTTTGGACATTACTGTGGTTATGCCCAGCAGTATCTTTTCTATCAGCACAGGCTTGAAGGTAAACTGGGCAGTGGAATGGATTAAAGGAATTCATTGAGAAAAGCCCGGTAGTTGGTATCCTTTATTTGCAGGATATTTTTTCCGGACAGGATTTCATATTCGTCTTTAAGGCTCTTTGAAACCTGTTTTCCCAGGGAACAGTTGTGAATTTCATTTTCAAGTAATGAAGAGGCAGTTGTATATTTGCGTGGAACTTCAACTACATATTTCCCGTCTTCTATGTAGAATGCAAAAACATCTCTCCGGTCGGTGTATTTCTTCCTGAACATCTCAGCATGTTGTTTAACCCATACCGGAGGCCCTCTGTGTTTTTTTACAGTTGCAATTTGGGCATTTTCAAGTTCAATGATAAGTACGACGTCCTTGCCTACCCATATATCACTTTTAATGGGTCGGAAGTCCTGTTTTTCAAGTAATGCTTCCACTGACTTTTGCATTTTGAAAAGCTGGGGATACAGTATATCTTCTACAACTTCGGGGGTCTGGAACTTCAGCGCAATTATGGAGCTTGTTCTTTTATTCATTCTCTGGATTATTTCACCATCAGATAGGGGGGTTGTGATTTTCTTTGAAAAGCAGGATTCCTTTGGCTCTTCCAGGTATTGGCGGCAGAGATCAATGAAAAGACAAAACTTGTCAAGTGATAGAGCAGCGGCTACGTTTCTTCCTGCATCTGTGGGATCAATCACCTGAAGAGGTTCGATAAATTCCTTTGTGGGTTTCAGGAACTCTATTTTCTGATTCGGCTCCCACACTGCTGCGGCTTCAAGCACGTTTTTGAAAGAGCCGTAATGGATTATGAGAAGTTCGGTGAGATATCCTGAGAAACCCCGGGTTTTCAGTTCTGAGCCATATGTCCCTCCGGCTTTCATGAACTGTTTGAGTAAAAGCACTTCATCCTCCAGACCCTCGATTTTTTCTTTTATGAAGCGGTTGTGAAAAGGTGTCCTGTCAACAGCTGAGATTATTCTGGAAGCATCGGTTACACGGTAGCAGGGGACAATATCTACATCAAATCCCGCATAGTTCATTTTGGTGTAAGGGTGTTCTGCATAACCTTCTTCCCAGAACCGGCCTTCTTTTGCAAGTTCGTGCCCTATGAACAAACCATACTCTTCAAGTTTTTCCCGTGGGAGGGATGGGTCAAAACTTATGAATATATCAAGATCATGTGTGCCGGTAATCCATGTATTGCGAGCAGCTGAGCCTACCAGCTGGACCTTCACATCGGTAATATGTTCTTTTTTGGCTATCTGAATCGCTCTTCTCATCAGATAACTGGCAGTTTGTTCCAGTTTTTCTTTCTCTTCCAATGAAGGCTTTATACGTTCCAGCACTTTTTGTTCAAGAGGCAGCATGTAAATCCTTTTGATTTCTGTGTTTTTAGTTATGTTCTGTTATGTATGGGGTTTCAGTCGTCTTTTGCTATATATTGTTTGAAGCTATATACTGTTTCTTTTATCGTTATTTTATAATAGAAATAAACATAAAACTGTCTAACGATAAAAATTTATAGTTATCGATCTTCTCTTATATGGATAACGGGAGTTTGACAGATGGAGAACAGGTGGGTGCAGATTTAACTGTCGTTGTCTTTTTTGGTTTAATATTTGGAGGTAATATATGTTAAGTGAAAAGATGACCGAAGCATTAAATGAGCAGATAAACAGGGAGATGTATTCTGCCTATCTTTATATGGCAATGTCAGCTGCAAGTTCCTATAAAGGACTTGACGGCTTTTCGAACTGGTTCATGGTACAGTATCAGGAAGAAATGACTCATGCTATGCGCATATATGATTACTTGAATGAACAGGGAGCACAGATCCAGCTTAAGGCAATAGAGCAGCCACCAAAGGAATTTGGTACTCCTCTTGAGATGTTCAAAGCTACCCTTGAACATGAACAGTTTATCACAAGATCAATCAATGAACTGGTAACTCTTGCAAATGAGGAGAAGGATTATGCAACAAACATTTTCCTCCAATGGTTTGTCACCGAACAGATCGAAGAAGAGAGCAATGATAATGAGATAATCAGCAAACTCCAGCTTGCAGGTGAAGAGGGAAATGGCCTGTTCATGATTGACAAGGAACTTGGTGCAAGGGCTTTTACCCCGCCGGCACAGGAAGGACAATAATCAGTTAAAGGAGGATTTAGTATGGATATTGAGGAATTAATTAAAGGAAAAGTATCTGAAGGCAAAGAGAAACATGTACCTGACATTTCAATAGGCAAGTCCCATGGTTCAGATGTGGATGACCTGGTGACGGTCCATGTGGGAAAGGAAGTTGCCCACCCCAATACTATTGAGCATCATATTGTATGGCTTGAGTTGTATGGTGTGAAAAAGGGAGAACCTGCTGCAGGCTCGAATTACGGTGGGGATAAATATGGCCAGATCGTGGACTTGGGACGTGCAGAATTCGGTCCTTCATTTACCGAACCCCTTGCAAGGTTTAAGGTGAATGTTGCCGATTTCAAAGCTGTGTTTGCTATATCCTATTGCAATGTGCATGGCCTTTGGCAAAATATCATCGAACTTTAAAATTTGGTGAATTCATGAGCACAAATGCAGATAAGGTGAAGGAAGTCAAAGGTTTCCTGCCACGCTCCATAAGGTATGCCCAGGACATAAATGAAGACTTCTCTGAAGCTCTTGCATCATTTTATGCTGCTGTGTGGGAAGACAGGGAAGATGGTCTCTCCATGAAGGAGAAACACCTTCTTGTCTTTTCCATTGCCTGTTCAAATAATAACAGTGAAAGCGCTGTGAAAATTCTTGAAAGACTCAAGAAATTTGGAGCGACCCGTACTGAGATCACGGATTGTATGATGATTGCTGCCTGGACAGGTGGTATCCAGAATTTCACTGATTTCAGCAGACAGGTATTAAAGCAGATGGATAAATTGGAATTTTGAAATAAAGTGGGGATTAATTATGGAAGAAACTGAAACTACAAGAATGCCTCTTATAGGCGATGAAGCACCGAGTTTTAAAGCAACAACTACACAGGGAGAAATAAACTTCCCTAAAGATTACAAAGGCAAATGGGTAGTTCTGTTCAGTCATCCGGCAGATTTTACACCGGTCTGTACTACCGAATTCATGACCTTTGCTACAATGGAGGATGAATTCAGGGAATTGAATACCGAACTCATCGGACTTTCCATTGATGGTATCCATGCACATATTGCTTGGCTGCGTACCATTAAAGAGAAAATCGAATATAAGGGTATGAAAGATGTAGAGGTTAATTTCCCTGTAATTGCGGATATCAAGATGGAAGTAGCAAAGAAATTCGGTATGGTCCAACTGGGTGCATCGGATACTCAAGCCGTACGTGCAGTATTCATTATCGACCCGAAGAACAAGGTACGTGCAATCCTCTATTACCCCCTCAGTAACGGACGGAACATGGATGAGGTCAAAAGACTTGTAATTGCCATGCAGAAATCGGATGCCGAACAGATTGCCACTCCGGCAAACTGGCAACCAGGTGATGACGTAATTATTCCTCCACCGGGTTCATGTGGTATGGCAAAGGAACGGGTTGAGGCCAAAGAAGACGATAAGTATTGTCTCGACTGGTTCATGTGCTTCAAGAAAAGTAAGGAGTAAGCAGGTCTTGACCTGCTTTTTTTAGGTGAACAATGACTTTCAAAGATATATTGCTCGAGGAAAATGTTGGCGGGTTTGACCTGGTTTTCAGGGCCCTCATTGGTTCAGTGGCAACGATTGCCCTGGCCATGGACCTTGTGGAAACCTCTCCCTGGAACTGGCTGGTTGCACTTGTGGCTTTGGCCGGATTATTTACGGCAATGACAAGGCACTGTACGCCCTACCATTATCTGGGTATCAATACCGCAAAAAAATAATTATTCCAGCCCGATCTCTTCATCTGTAAGATAACAGGCCGGGTCATCTGCCCAGGCATTGCCATAAACAGCTTCTGCACGTACACGGAAATTTCCGTTACAGATGTCCAGCCACTTGCACTGGCCACATCTTTTTGCATGTTCCTTCAATAGAGGCTTGCGATCTTTCAGGCCCGCCAGTAAATTGTCGCTGAGATCTGTCCATATCTCGCTGAAAGGCCTATCCCTGATATTCCCTATGGTATAGTGGCGCCAGAACTGATCAGGGTGCACTGTTCCATCCCAGGACACACAACCAATTCCTACACCGGTGGAATTGCCTCCGTTCATTTTCATAAGATCGAGGACCTCGGCCGCACGCTCGGGCTCTTCGTCCTTTAATTTCATGTAGAGGTAGGGGGCATCACAATGATTGTCCACTGTAAGTACCTCTGGTTTAATCCCTTTTTCATAAAGCTGTTTTGTACGATCCATAATCAGGTCTAATGTTTCCCGGCTTTCTTCATGTGTCAGGTCTTGTTTTATGAGGTCGCTGCCCCTGCCTGCATATACAAGATGATAGAAACAAATCCGTGGAATTCCTTCTTCTTCCAGCAGGTCGAATATTGCAGGAATTTCCCGGAAATTACTTTTATTGATTGTAAAACGCAGGCCAACCTTGATCCCTGCTTTCATGCAGTTGTGGACACCTTCAAGCGCCTTTTTGAAAGCTCCCTGTTGTCCCCGGAACCTATCATTTGTCTCTTCTGTGCCGTCAATAGAAATTCCAACGTAGGACAGGCCGATTTCCTTTAGTTTTTTTGCCATATCCATGTCTATTAGTGTGCCATTTGTGGAAATTACTGCTCTTAGGCCCTTTGAGACTGCATATTCGGCCAATTCTGGCAGATCTTTCCTGACAAGAGGTTCCCCTCCGGAAAAAAGTATGACAGGTGTTTTGAACTCTGCAAGGTCATCGATGAGTCTTTTTCCTTCTTCTGTGGATAGTTCATCCTCAAAATCTTTATCGTCTGCCTGGGCATAACAGTGAATGCATTTGAGGTTACATTTGCGGGTGATATTCCAAACCACAACAGGTTTCTTGTCCTTTGAGAACTGGAGTAGGTGGGAAGGTAATCTGGAGGAGTGCCGTCCATATCTCAGGGCATCCGATGGTTCGACAGTTCCGCAATAGAGCTTTGAAATACCGATCATTTCTAAACCTTCTTCAGTCAAAGTATTCGTCTTTAATGGTTTTTAGCATTTCATCGAAGGTGTACTTGCAGGGTTTTATAGTTGTTTCCACGCCATATTCCTGAATGGTATTTGCTGTAGGAGTACCAATTGCAGCCACAATAGACTTTTTCATTACTTCCTTTATATCATCGGTTTTTCCCATCTCTTCTGCCAGGCTGAAGAAATTGCGTACCATCATGGAACTTGTGAAGGCAAAAATGGCAATATCCCCGGATGCTGCCCTTTTAATAAGTTCTCTCTGCTTGTCTCCTTCGGGTCGCACGAGTGTATATACCTGTGTTTCCAGAACAGATGCACCACACTTTTCAAGCCCTTCTATAAGCAGGATTGAACCATAGGCACTGCGTGCGGTATCCACTATCTTTCCCTTCACATCAGGACACAGATATTCAACCAGTCCTTCTGAGCTGTAGACACCAGGTATACCAAGAACTCCAATATCAAGTTCTTCCAGTCTTTTTTTGGTATTTGGTCCGATGGCTATTACTTTTGTCCTGTTCAGGGAATTTGTGAATTCATTCCTGTCATCTACCTTGTCCAAGGTATGGTCTATACCATTGGCACTGGTAAATATCACATAGTCACTTTTTCCAGAAAGGACATGGTCTGTGAATGTGTCGAACATGTCATCTTCCATGTCCTTCAACTCGATCATTGGTGCCTCGAATACCTCATATCCCATGGATTGTGCCATCTCACGGGATTTTGCGAGGTAATTGTGTGGCCTCATTATTGCTATTGTATTACTCTTTTTGTCCATATTATCCCCATACGACCTTTTGCATACCCAGGATATCATGTACGGAAACCACATCACCCACAACTGTTATTGCAGGGGCCTTTACACCGGCTTCCTTTGCTTTTTCTGCTATGTTCTCAATATTTCCTGTGGTGATCCTCTGATCGGGCCGGGTTCCTTTTTCAACAATTGCTACCGGAGTTGTCGGCAGCTTGCCATATTTTTTCAGTGCATTCATATTCTGCTCCAGCCTTTTCACTCCCATAAAAATGACCAGGGTACCCGGGAAGCGGGCCAGGTTTTCCCAATCAAGGCCGGTTTTTGTTTTGGTCGGGTCTTCATGGCCGGTAATGAATGTAACCATCGATGCATGGTCCCTGTGGGTTACAGGGATTCCGGCATAAGCAGGTACTGCAATTGCAGAGGTGATACCTGGTACAACCTCAAAATCGATTCCTGCCTGCACAAGTTTTTCAGCCTCTTCGCCGCCCCTGCCGAACATATAGGGGTCCCCTCCCTTTAATCGAACGACACTTTTTCCTTCTTCTGCCTTTTTCACTATCAGATCGTTGATTTCTGTCTGGGTTAGTTTATGGTTGCCTGCATACTTTCCTGCATCTATTTTTTCTGCCGTTTCAGGCATACTCTGCAGGATTGCTTCTCCTGGCAACTGGTCATAGACGATGACCTCTGCGTTGTCTATCAACTTTCTTGCTTTTATTGTGAGCAGTTCCGGATCTCCGGGGCCGGACCCAACAAGATATACTTTCCCGTATCCGCTATTCATGATATTAATCCTCTATTGACGTGTTTGAGGAACTAAGGATTTGATTGGTTAAAAAGGTTATATGTACTGGATAGAAATTGGAGGGAAGAAAAAGTGAAAAATATACTCATTGATTATCGAGTATATATAATAAAATGTCCTTGTTGAGCTTTCCCTCTCTTTCTATCTTTCTGGCAACTTCTTCGTCTGACATGCCCTCAGATTTCAATTCCTTTATCCTTTCATTAACAGAAGGCGAGATGCTGTAATATTCATTTATGTCTTTCCGGTGTCCCCATACATCTCCCTCTATAAGTCTGATTCCTTCCATCTCAAGGAACATTTCAATGGATTTTGATACAGTTTTCCTATAAGATGAAGGTATCTGGATCACTTCCACATTCTTACATCTTTTAACGAGATCAAATATGTCCTTGTTGGACGGACGGAAAGCCAGATGAATCACTCTTTCCCCTTCATCGAGTGTTTCAATTTCTTTCCTTTTGCTGACAACTCTGATTTTCATGATTCCACTCCTGATATTAAGCTCGATGTACAACTCAATAAATTATTATTAAGTCTGACCTCTTAAATAATTATCGAGTGAGAGGATCATTCATTTTTCTTCAAACGCAACCTTACGGCATCAGCATGGGCGTACAACCCTTCTTCTTCTGCAAGTGTGATTATTGTATCACTCAGGGATTGCAAGCCTTTCCTGTCCAGCTGTTGTATTGTGGAATATTTCAGGAAATGATTGATGTTTAATCCTGAGTAGAGTTTTGTATAGCCGGCTGTAGGGAGAACATGATTTGTTCCTGACGCATAATCCCCGGTTGAAACGGGAGCATATTTTCCCATGAAAATCGATCCGGCACTATCGATCCTGTCCAGGACTGCATCATCATCTGCTGTCACTATCTCAAGATGTTCGGGTCCGAAATTATTGGATAATCCAATACACTCATCAAGGGAATCGCCTATAAGGATGGCCGCATTTTGCAGGGCTTCTTTCACTATTTCTGACCTGGGTGTAGTATCTGCAAGTTCTCCTAAGCGTTGTTGTGTATTCGCTGCAATATTCTCAGAGGTAGTTGCTAATACACAGATTGCGTTAGGGTCATGTTCAGCCTGTGCCAGCATGTCAGATGCGATGAAATCCGGGTCTGCAGTTTCATCTGCGATTATCAGGATCTCACTGGGTCCTGCCGGGAAATCTATCTCTGCATGTGTGCGGATAAGCATCTTTGCCGTAGTGACAAAGACATTTCCCGGGCCCACAATCTTGTCTACGGGCTTAACGCTTTCAGTTCCATAGGCAAGAGCTGCAATAGCCTGAACCCCGCCGAGTCTGTATATCCTGTCAGCACCAGCGACCTTTGCAGCTGCAAGTGTCAGGGGATTTACCTTTCCATCGGGCCCGGGAGGCGTGCACATTGCTACATCCTTCACTCCTGCAACTTTTGCCGGGATTATAGTCATAAGGGCTGTTGAGGGGTACGATGCTCTTCCTCCGGGCACATAGGCACCTACGGATCTTAAGGGCACGGTTTTCTGTCCGGCTTTAAGTCCCGGGGAAATTTCCACAAACCATTTGTCCCGGGGTAATTGTGCTTCATGGAATTTCCTTATGTTAGATGCAGCCTTATCCAGGTGTTTCAGCAAAGACGGATCTATTTTTGTCATTGCTTCATTAATCTCGTCTTCAGTTACTTCGATGGCACCAATCCGGGCTTTGTCAAATTTTTCAGTATAATGACGCAGGGCACTATCCCCATCCTTTTTTACATCCTCAAGGATTGTTTCAACTGCATCCCTTACAGCCATCAGATCTGATGCCCTTTCCATAAGATTATCCAATTCACCATTGGTGAGGTCTTTAATTTTCTTATAAAGCATGGGGTAAGTCTCCGTCTTTGTGTTTATGTATTAGATCGTTGTTTCAGATGAAGTCCTGGAATGTTTTCTGTTGTTTTTTATTTTCCAATGTTTCCGGCTCTACATAACCATTGCTGTCAGTTTCCCTGCCCAGATATGAAAGGATTTTTTGTGCTATCTTTGGCCCGACGATCCCTGCCAGTTGCTTTTCATTTGCTTTTGCAAGTTTCTGGCGGCTGAGATATCCTTTCTTGAAAAGTTTGCGTGCTCTTGCTCTGCCTACATTGGGAATTTCCACCAATTCCATTAGTTCACTGCCTGCGCCATAATGTATCCTTTTTTCGAGTTTTGCACATTCGGTTTCAAGTTGTGGATTTATTCTGGATGCAATTCTTGAAGTGGCATGCATAAGCCACTCGGCAATATCAGAGCTGGCATAAACGTCGCCTTCTCCGACCTGATAGTTCTCAACAATTTTTTCCAGGCTTTTCTCATTGATCCATTCCTGGAGTAACAAAGCGGTTTTGACCTCTGAAAGAAACCATTCATATTCTATCTGTTTGAAAGGACTGGGCACTTCAATAAAATCTTCGGTATGATTCATCACATAATCATTTATTATTTCATAATCCCTGTTGCGCAAGTAAAGCAGGCGCATATCCGGTGTGCTGCAAATCAGTTGTAACAAAGTCATATCTGTGACATGTGTGGTTTTTTCCAGTCCCCGGATGATTTTTGAAGCCGAGAGGGGATCGATATATAGTGAGGATATCATTTTTCCCAGTGCTGTTGCCCGGATGACCTCATTGTCCTGTTCAAGCATTCCCTCATTTTTGAGGAACGTTATGCAATCATCCAGCAGTTCTTCGAAATTCCAGCTCTGTTGTTGTTGGGCAAAAAAGGTTGAACCCAAAAAGGTAAGTATCTCTTTGTGGCAATTTGCAAAACCACTTGCAATAGTTGAAAGGATATGGGTTCGCAGTGCATTCTCGGTACCCAGTTTGGACCAGATATCTTCTGCAGAAGCATTAATATATCTCTCCAAAACATCGGTTAGTTCTTCATATGTTTTCACTATGACTACAGCTTCTCCGTAAGGGTCCAGATGTGGCCTGCCTGCCCTGCCGGCCATCTGTTTGTAGTCAAGCACAGGAATGGGTTGCATTCCTGCATTGGGATCATAGCGTTTGTAGCTGCGGATGACCACACGTCGGGCAGGCAGGTTCAATCCGGCTGCAAGTGTTGGTGTGCTGCAGATCATCTTTATTAAATTGTTCCGGAATGCATCTTCTACTATCCTGCGATGGGCAGAATTCAGTCCCGCATGATGAAAAGCAACCCCTTTTTTTATGCAGTAGGCAAGAGTTTCAGTAAGTTTTGTCTCCCCGTTTTCCAGAACCTCTTTTGCAATTTCTTCCAGTTCATTGCGATTTTGCCTGTCGAGAAGTTCTCCTGCAACAGGAGCACACTTCTTTGCAAATCCGACACAATTTCTACGACTGCTGTCAAAAACAAGACATTGTCCTCCCTCGATAACAGTATCCAGGACAAGGTTTACAGAATCTTCCTTGTGGCGTCTTTCGATAAACTTCTGCTCTTCATCGAAATTGATGGCATCCCCGAAAAAAATCCCCTCATGTAAGTCCGTGGGTCTCCACTCGCTCAATACTAGTTTTGCTTCCAGCCACTGTGCAATTTCCATCGCATTACCAACTGTAGCTGAAAGAGCAACAACCTGTGCCTCCGGATTGAGTCTTTTGAGTTTTGCCAGGGTTACTTCCAGTGTGGGTCCCCTGTTTGCCGAATCCAGCAGATGGACCTCATCAACGATCACAGCAGTGATATCTTTCATCCATGGTGTGGAATTACGCAAAAGGGAATCCGTTTTCTCGGAGGTAGCCACGATTATGTCATTAGAACCGAGCCATTCATCCCTTGAATCAAAATCCCCGGTTGATATGGCTGTCTTTATACCCAGACTTTCGAATCGCTTAAAATCCCTGAATTTTTCAGAAGCCAGTGCGCGCAGTGGTACAATATAAAGTGCCTTACCTCCCTTTTTGATAGCCTTTAACATCGCCATCTCTGCAAGTAAGGTCTTCCCTGATGCTGTGGGGATTGCTGCAAGTAGGTTTTCTCCTTGCAGAAGTCCTTTTTCTACAGCATCTGTTTGGGGCGGATAGAGTTCTTCTATACCGGCCTGAAGATATAGGTTAATGGCTTCTGAAGGTAGGTCCAGTTCTTCTATTTTCATGAAATTTCACATCTAAAGGTGAGTTTGGATATCACTTTTGCTGTTGAAAGGTACAAATACAATTAATAGCATTTATTATTAAAGGGGAATTGTGGGTTGAAAATAGCTATTATGTCACAAAGTAGAAATTTATATTCAACACGTCGGCTTGTGGAAGAGGCAAAAATCAAAGGCCATTCTGCAATGGTTGTCAATACTCTTCGTTGTTATATGAATATTACATCTTCAAAGCCTTCCATCCACTATAAGGGTAAGGATCTTGATAATTTTGATGCTGTTATACCGCGTATAGCTGCCTCCATTACATTTTACGGCACTGCGGTTTTACGCCAATTTGAGATGATGGGCGTATTTCCAGTAAATGAATCAGTATCCATTTCTAGGTCCCGGGATAAACTACGCTCCTTGCAGATTCTTTCCAGAAAAGGATTGGGTATGCCTATCACAGGGTTTGCTCGATCACCCGATGATATCGATGATGTCATTAGAATGATTGGAGGTCCTCCATTGGTGGTGAAATTACTTGAAGGTACCCAGGGAATAGGTGTAATTCTTGCCGAAACAAGGAGTGCTTCTGAAAGTTTGATTGATGCCTTTTTAGGAATGGAAGTCAATATAATGGTGCAGGAATATATCAAAGAGGCAGAGGGATCGGATATCCGTTGTTTTGTGATTGGAAATAAAGTTGTGGCTGCCATGAAAAGACAGGCAAAAGAGGGAGAATTCCGCTCCAATCTCCATCGTGGGGGAACTGCTTGTTCTGTAAAAATTACTCCGGCGGAAAGGAAAACTGCTGTTGAAGCAGCAAAAACTCTAGGACTGAATGTGGCGGGAGTTGATATGCTTAGATCTTCAAGGGGTCCCCTTGTAATGGAGGTAAATTCTTCCCCCGGACTTGAAGGAATCGAAAAGGCATCCGGAAAAAATGTTGCTTCCATGATAATTGATTTTATCGAAGAAAATGCCAGGCCTTATCGTACAGGTACCAAAGGTTCAAAACAATAAGGATTCTGTTGTATGTAATGTGAAATGATATATTGAGTTCATATGGATGACGAGATGAATAAAAGAGAATCTTGCTATTTCTGTATGATCATGTGGGTAACAATATAATTACTGTGTATTTGCAAAAAATTGGATTAATAAGCAACACGATGTTGCCCTTTGTTAAAGGAGACCTACCATTATTTTTATGGAAAACCTTGCAGATTATTTTGGAAGCAGCTCTTTTAAGAACACAACAATGGATAAAGATTAAATTATAAGCACTATTATTTATTGGATGTTTTAGTAAGAGTAAATATGGTAGGTCCAATGGCAAACACATCAGATGTACTTTCTGACATTTCGTGGCATTTCTGGAATTCCTGGCATGCACTGGATGTTCTATTCGTAATTTTCATTATTGTACTTACGTTTGTTGCATCAAAATTAGTTGACAGGCTAATTCATCATCAATTTGAAATGGCCAGCCGTAAAATGGCTGTAGATGAAACTGCTTATCGAATTATCAGGCATACATCCGTAGCCCTTGTTTATGTATTTGGCTTAGTTCTGATAATTATGCGTTTTCCGACGCTTCAAAACCTTTCTTTTGCTATCTTTGCAGGTGCAGGGTTTTTGGGTATAGTCGTTGGTCTTGCTGCCCAGAGCACAATGTCAAATATTATTTCAGGTGTATCCCTTGCTATATTTCGTCCCTTCAGGGTAGGAGATCGTGTTAATATCAGGGATGATTACGGCAAGATTACAGACATCACTTTGCGTCATACTGTCGTTAAAACGTGGGATAACCGCAGGCTTATCATACCAAACCATGTAATCAGTGATGAAGCGATCATAAATTGGACTATAGAAGACCCAACGGTATGCTGGC
Source organism: Methanohalophilus halophilus (assembly GCF_001889405.1). Classification (NCBI taxonomy): domain Archaea; kingdom Methanobacteriati; phylum Methanobacteriota; class Methanomicrobia; order Methanosarcinales; family Methanosarcinaceae; genus Methanohalophilus; species Methanohalophilus halophilus. Next base: position 119,167 of record NZ_CP017921.1, on the reverse strand, counting down.
CTATTGATATCGGTATAAGTTATGATTCAGATATTGATCTGGCCCGTAAGATAATGGTCGACGAAGGGCGCAAAAATAAAAATACGATGTCTTTCTCTGAACTTCGTAAATATGATGAAAAGTTCAGTGATGATGATGTTCTTGTCCTTTTAACTGGACTCGGGGACTTTTCAGTTAATCTAAAATTGTTTGTTTGGGTACGGGACAGAAGTTTTGCTTATGGTACAGGATGTGAGATTAGGGAAGCCATCAAGAAACGTTTCGATAAAGAAGGAATCGAGATTCCGTTCCCATACAGGACACTTGTGTACAAAAAAGACCTGGTTGCAGAACACGAAAACAGTTATGTTGGGATAAAAGAAGGAAAAGAGGATTTTTAATATCCTCTTCTTTTTTATTCGTTTCCAAGTTCTCCGTTGAAATACTTATCATAGGAACTCATATCAAAATGACCATGGCCACTCAGATTGAACAGGATTGTCTTTTCTTCCCCTGTTTCCTTGCACTTCATTGCCTCGTCGATAGCACATTTGATTGCATGGGATGATTCAGGAGCTGGGGCAAATCCTTCTGTTCGGGCAAAAGTAACACCTGCTTCGAATACTTCGATCTGGTGGTAGTTTGTGGCTTCCAGGAGCCCTTCATTGGCAAGCTGACTGATTATTGGTGAACAACCGTGATAACGCAGTCCACCGGCATGGATTGCAGGCGGTATGAAATCGTATCCCAGAGTATGCATTTTCAATAATGGTGTCATTTTGGCAGTATCACCGTAATCATACCTGAATTCCCCGGCGCTTAAGGTAGGGCATGCGGATGGTTCTACACCGATTACTCTCAGGTCATTGCCATCCATTTTATCTTTGATGAATGGAAGTCCGATTCCTGCAAGGTTACTACCGCCGCCACAGCAACCTATAACGACATCCGGGTAATCCTCGGCCATTTTCATCTGTTCCTGGGTTTCCAGTCCTATTATTGTCTGGTGATGCATCACATGGTTTAGCACACTTCCCAATGCATACCGGGTATTGTCATTGAGAGCAGCATCTTCCACAGCTTCACTGATGGCTATACCCAGACTTCCGCTTGTATCAGGGAAATCTTCCTGGATCTTCCTGCCAAACTGGGTCTCATTGCTCGGGGATGGAATTACATTTGCTCCCCAGAGGTTGATCAGGGATTTCCTGTAAGGTTTCTGGTAGAAACTTGATTGTACCATGTATACCTTACATTCAATATCAAAATAGTTGCATGCAAGAGAAAGAGCGCTTCCCCACTGTCCTGCTCCCGTTTCAGTAGTAATCCTTTCGGTTCCCTCTTTCATGTTGTAGTAGGCCTGGGCAATTGAGGTGTTAGGTTTGTGGCTGCCAGCAGGGCTCACACCTTCGTGTTTGTAGTAGATTTTTGCAGGTGTGTCGAGTTCCTTTTCAAGTCTTGAGGCACGGTAAAGGGGTGATGGTCTCCAGAGCTTATAGATATCTTTTATTTCATCAGGGATGTCTATGTAACGCTTATCAGACATTTCCTGTTTGATAAGTTCCTTGGCAAAAAGAGGTTCGAGTTCCTCCGGTTTGATTGGTTCATTTGTTGCAGGATTCAATGGAGGATCAAGGGGGGTGGGCATGTCAGGTAAAATATTATACCATTTCTTTGGCATATCATTTTCATCGAGTATATATTTTGTATATTCCATGATAAGTCCCTCATGTTTAATGTACACTTTAGTACTATTTTGTACGGACAGTTGTTTATTTAAGACTATCGGATAATCATACCAGAAAAGGTTGCAAAAGAAAAGATATATTTGTGAATTTTTAGGGTTTGCAACCCAGTTCCACTCTTTCTTCTGGTGAGAGGGATAAATAAAAATCGATTATTTCAAGATCATTGTAGTGTTTGCTATGCAACACTTCAAAAAAACGGTCAAGTTTTTGAATAGTTTCCTTATGCATGGGCTTTAAAGATAGGAATTCCTTTGATTCTTTTTCCAAACCCACTTTAGCAAGCTTGTCTGCCAGTACTTTCACTGTTTCTCGATCCTGTTTCAAAAATTGTTGCCTTATGTAATCTATGTCATCCCTTGCATCATCAATTCTCTCTTTGTTTTCCCTGAATTCTTTTGCAGTTATATCATCATAAAGATGCATGTACCTTTGATGCAATTTTGCACTTTTTTCCATGTACCAGTACCAGAAGCCATTGTCCATATCAGGATTACTTTCCCTTGTACCATGGCTACTTCTTTCCTTTGCCTTTTTGACCAGCCATTCCCTTCTCCATTTATTGAATTCTGAATCGGGATTCTGGCTGGCCTCGGGGGCTTCGTTTGGACTATCCCCACTCTTCATTAGCTCATACCACCACGTCTGCTATAAAGATAGAGAAGCACAACAGATAGCCTGAACTATAGCTATTAATGTAAGCTTTCTTGTTGTACCACCTGCTATACCACTAGCAAGTTTAAATTATATTTATTCTTATTTAACGTTATCCACATCGTTTTGTATAGTAATCATTAGTATGAGGAAGTATGTTTTAAGATTTTAATTTCTAAAGATTATTATGCGTGGAATACTTGTAACAATATGTGATAATTATACATATTCACAAAATCATTAGTGATCACAATGAATCCGGAAAATCAACTTTCTATGGAAGAAGAGAAATTATTGGGCCAACTTGTAAGTGGCGATCTTTCAATGCATCGTTTGGACAAACATGTCGAAAAAGATAGGGCTGTGCTCCTTCGCAGAATGGCTCTGGAAAGAATTAGAGATATACAATTGGAACATATTGGTAGTTTCAGTATAAATGCAAATGAAGCAGGTAAGCGCAATATTGAAAATATGATTGGAGCGGTACAGGTTCCTCTGGGAATTGCAGGTCCCGTTAAAATAAGAGGAGAATTTGCGCAAGGGGACTATTATCTTCCTCTTGCCACGACAGAAGGGGCTCTGGTTGCTAGTGTGAATCGTGGTTGTTCAGCGATTTCTGTTTCAGGTGGCACTGTAGTGAGGGTCTTCAATGAAGTGATGACCAGGGCGCCTGTGTTCAGGATGAATGATATTAATCACGCAAAAGAATTTGTTGACTGGATAAAAGACGGGGACGTTTTTGGACAACTTCAAAATAAAGCTTCTGAAACAACACGATTTGGTAAACTTACCGGTGTTGAACCATATGTCCTGGGTAACAATGTTTATCTGCGTTTTGAATTTGACACCAAGGATGCTATGGGAATGAATATGGTAACGATTGCTACCCAGGCGATTGTGGACCTGATTAGTGATGAGTTTGGTGTGTATCCGGTGTCGCTCTCCGGAAACATGTGCTCCGACAAAAAACCCGCAGCTATCAATAACATCAAGGGCCGGGGTAAAACTGTGGTTGTTGAAGTTGAGTTAACTGCTGAAATTGTAGAAAAGAAATTAAAGACCACTCCGCAAGCAATGGAAGAGGTGAATTACAGGAAAAATCTTCTGGGTTCAGCACGTGCCCAGTCCCTGGGATTCAATGCCCATGCGGCCAATATTATCGCTGCCATGTATATTGCCTGTGGCCAGGATCCTGCTCATGTTGTTGAGGGTAGCAGTGCGATAACTACAATGGATGTCACAAAATATGGCTCCCTTTATTGTACCGTGACCCTGCCGGCATTACAACTGGGTACTGTAGGTGGAGGTACTAAAATAGGTACGCAGGCAGAATGCCTGGGTTTGCTGGGAGTTGCCGGGGGAAGTGATGTGCCCGGTGCCAATTCAAAAAAACTGGCTGAAATAATAGCATCAGCGGTACTTGCAGGAGAAATCTCTCTTGTAGGTGCACAGGCAGCCGGTCATCTGGCACGTGCCCATGCTGAACTGGGAAGATAATCAGGATCTCTGGGAGTGGTATATCTCCCCAATCCTTTCCAGGCTCTCTGCTTCTTCAGGGGATTTATCATCTCTCACATTAACAAGCCTGGGAAAACGCAGGGCATATCCGGATTCATAATTGGGACTCTTTTGTATCTCTTCAAAAGCAATCTCAAAGACAATTTCGGGTTTTAATTCTATTTTTCTGCCCGATTCATAAACAATCAAATCAGAAAAAAGAGTGGTAAGTTCTGCCAGTTTTTCGTCTGTAATCCCGGTGGCAACCTTACCAATAGCAGGGAATTTCCCTGTGTCCGGATCATAACAACCAAGTGCATAGGAACCAATCAGGTTTGCCCGCCGTCCATATCCCCACTCAGCACCGATAACTACAAGGTCCAGGGTTTCCATGAGTGGTTTTTTCTTGAGCCAATTCTTGCCCCTTTTACCAGGGGAATAAGGTGCATCGGGCTTTTTAATCATTATTCCTTCATGCCCTCCCCTGAGGGCATCTGCATAGATTTCCTCTATTTCTTCCTCATTATCGGTAATTACCTGCCTGTCTACAAGTATCATGTCACTGCCCTGGACATTCTGGAACAATAACTCTCTTCTTTTCCTGAGAGGGTTGTCTATCAGGCTTTCCCCGTTAAGGTAGAGCACGTCAAAGAGGTTTAGTTTGAGAGGGATTGCTTTTGCAATTGCTTCAACGTCATATTTTCTTCTGAACCGCTTAAGTATGTCCTGGAATGCCCGGGGTTTGCCATCCTCTCCAATTGCCACTGCTTCTCCTTCTAGAATGGCCGTGTCTGCATTCACATTTTCCTGCACTGCTTTTACTACATCGGGCAGGGAGGATGTTACATTCTCAAGCCTGCGGGAGAATATATGTATGTTATCTCCTTCTTTATGTATCTGCACCCTTGCCCCGTCAAACTTCCATTCTACAGCAACTTCTCCGAGGTCATTCAGGGCTGACTGGATACTGGGTGTTACCTGTGCCAGCATCATTTTTACCGGGCGATTCAGCTGGATGTCAAGTTTCTGTACTTCTTCATTGCCACCATTGCAGGCTGCAACGGCAACAAGTCCCAGGTCGTTTGTCAGCATGAATGCCCGCTCGACTGCGGCTACATCAGTTTCAAAAGCTTTGGATATCGCGTCCCTGACGATTCCTTCTCCCACACCAATACGTAGCTGTTCGATAGCAAGCCGGGCCAGATAACGTGCCTCTATAGGGGTTGCCGAATTGAAAAGGTACTGTAGATTTTTTATTTTGGTACCTTGGGAACGTTTCCCTGTAGTATCTGCAATATGGGTGAACCTTTCATAAACTTCTTTGATCTCCATGCCGGGTCTTTCTTCAATAAATGCTGAGAATGTGGACTGTCCGGCAGGATTGGAGGACAGGGCCTGTACTGCTGTTTCCCCTATATCCCCGGTTTTACGGATGATATTTTCTATTTCCTCCTCTGAAACCCCTGATGATTTTGACAGGGCGGTATATAGGAGCCTGTTCCCGACACCCATCTGCCTGTCACTCCAGGCAGGAAAAACCGAACCCATTATAAAATGGGTCACAACAGGAAGTTCTTCAATTGTGACCTTTTTTAGGAGTTTTGCAATCACATCGGTCATTTCCAGTGAACCTGGGATCTGTTCGATACTTGCACATGTATTTGCAAAATATTCAAAAGAGGTCACTTATGAACACCTGTTTTCAATCTTCCCTGTAAATGGATATAAGGTCACTCAGGATTGCACTTGCGGTCTCGATAGAACCTGCACCTCTGCCAGTTGAGGTGACTGTGCCTGCAAGATCGGTCTGCACCGATACAACGTTGAGGGTTCCCCCAACAGCAAGTGGATGGCTTTCCGGAACAAGACGTGGTGAAGTTTGGATAAATCCGTCCTTCACTTCTCCGATTTGCTTGATAACATATCCTTCGGATTGAGCCAGGGAGAGAGCTTCGGGGGTAATGCTGGTAATACCCTTTACATCCACGTCATGGTATGTTGCTTTCATTCCGAATACATAGTTTGCAAGAATTACAAGTTTACAGGCAGCATCGATTCCTTCCACATCATACGTTGGATCGGTTTCAGCAATGCCGAGCTCCTGGGATTCTGCAAGCATCTGTTCATATGATGCGTGCTCTTCCATCATCCTTGTTAAGATGTAATTACAGGTTCCATTCAGGATTCCTTCAATACTGATAATTGAGTTGCCGGCAAGGGTATCACGTATCAGGTTTATTGCTGGCATGGCACCCCCGACAGTTGCTTCAAACCTGAATTTAGCATTGTTTTTTTGGGCAACTTCTGCAAGTTCCCCGTATTTGAGGGCCAGGGGACCTTTGTTGGATGTGACCACATCCATTCTCTTTCCAAAAGCTGTCAACATGTTGTCCAGGCCCACTCCTCCGGTTTCAATGTCGGTAGGGGTGGTTTCAATGACAACTTCATGTTCTACATTCCTGATAACTTCCAGGCCGCTAAGTGTTTCTGTTCCCACCTGGCCATTTTCCTTTTTACTCTTGAGAACCTTTTCAAGATCAAGGCCTTTTTCATCGATAGCAGCACTTCTGGAATCGGCCACAGCAACAACTTTCAGGTCAAAACCCTTTTTTTGAATCTCCTCTTTTTTCTGGAGGAATACCTGAGCTACTCCCTGTCCTACAGAACCAAAACCGATTATTGATGCACGAATAATTTTCATATGTATAACTCCTCACGAAAATTCTGCCCTTATGGGCTCAACAACAAGCAGGTCTTTTTTCTCTGCAACATCTTTGAGTATGCTAATTGCGTCATGCAGTTCCTTTATCCCAACAGCACAGATCTTCAGGGAAGCAGATGAAGTGGTGTTTATGTGGGGCATGGAAAGGGAAATATCCACAACTTCTGCGTATCCGGTCCTGTCAATGCGGTCGATAGTATCCTGGATATCGGTATGGACAATGTGGCCTATCAGGATGACTGCTCCTTCTTCGATCAATCTTTTTTCATCTACTCTGCTGATTCCGATACCATTTTCTTTCAGTTTTTCTATAATTGCATCGAGATTATCAGGTTCGGCTTCAAAAACGAGCTGTACTGGAATGGTGCCTCTAGGTGTCCTTTCTTCATGGTGATGGACAATTGATTTCAGGTTCCCGCGTAATTCTGATATGGGTGTCAGAGCGCAAAGGAGCTGACCTGGTGTGTCTTTCAGTTCTATATCCATTGAAACTCTCATAGGTAACCTCCGTTTGGTATAATTCGGATTATCTGTTTTTCTATTCCTAACGGGTAATAGACAATTATAGGTTTTGGTGGGCGGGAACTTTTTAATTTTTCAATATCAGTATGTTTCCTCTTCCCTTTTTGAACTTGTCAATGAGTCCTCTTCTCTGCAGATCTGCGATCATCAGGCTTGCTTTTGCCTCTGAACAATTAAGTTTCTGCCTGAGGTCTTTCTGGGTGATTCTTCCTCCGGCTTTTTTTATTATTGTTAGGATTTCTTTCAGGTCTGCGGGCACTTCCTCTTCTTTTTTGTCCTTCTCTGCTGGCTTTATTTCTTGAGGAATTTCATTTGCTGGTGCCACCTCAGGGGTCTGTTCAGCATCGGGGATATCCGGAATGGTTGTAACAGGGTTTTGATTATATTCTTCCCTGTTGTGCCGGTAAAAATAAACTGCAATAATAAGTAGTGGAATTATGAATATTAAGAGGTAGGAGGAGTTATCCTTATCATCAGATGTTTCTTCAACTATCCTTGTACCTTCTTCTACAGATTCTGTCAAATTGTTTAGTTCAGTATCGTTGAGATCACCAATGTTTTCTTCATATGCCGGATAAAGGAGGATGTCGATTACGTAATCTCCTTGCCTTTTAATTGTAATTTCTTCTTCGGAGTAAGCTGTAAGTGTACCGTTTTCATACCCTCTGGCTATTATGAGGTATGAACCAGACTCCAGTGTGAATGCATATATTCCATTGCTGGCCACAACTGTTTGTGCAGGAGTAGTATTGATCTCGAGTATAACATTTTCCTGTGGTTCTAAAGTGTACCAGTTATACAGTGAGCCGTGAACGGTTGCAGTTTCTTCAGCGGCTGCACAGTTACCCAACATCAGTGTGCACAGAAGAATAATTGTGGCTATTCGAAGTTGTTTATTACTCACGTCCCTAGTTTAATACAGTATTGCATATATTGTTTATTGAAAATATGATTTTTCATTTTTTGATTTTTTTTGTTTTTTAAGCCGGTTTATTGGCTTTAATTGAGATTTAAGCCAGATTTAAACCTTATTTATGAAAATCAAACCACTATAAAGTTTTAAAATGCTTTATTTTTCTTTAAAATTGTCTTTTTTGAAAGTATATTTATATTCTAATCTGTATAATATGCAATTGATAACGATGCTAAATACAAGGAGGATTGGAATGGATTTCAGAAAGATATTGACTTTTGTTATGGTCATTGCAATGTGTGTAAGTATGTTTACAGCCGTTGCAGTTGCAAAGCCAGATAATAGAATGAATATGGACCGGGGAAACATGACCCCTAACAATACTTCCGTCCCTGATGATGTACCGGGAAGGAATGTGGAAATGAATGCAGATCGGGGTAATATGAACCCTGGCAATACTCCAAACCCTGAAGCTTCTGCTCGTGACATGGCCCCCGGGCAGAGGGAGCGGATGAAGAATAATTATGAGAATTCCAGACAACACCTTCTGAATGTTAAGGACAGGGTCCAAAAAGGACAAATAGCCGCTAATTCCGAAGACGTATTCAATGTATCCAGTGTTTATCTCAATGATACAATAAATTACATGGTCACCCGCCTGTCCGATACAAAGGAAGATTTCGAGGATAAAGGTGTACCAGAGGATTCCATAGAAAGCATCGATGAATACATCGGTCAACTTGAAGATCAGCAGGAAAAACTCGAAGATGCTCAAGACCGGAAAGAGCTTGCAGAAATTGCACGGGATGTGCGTAAGATCTGGCATGACGCTTCAAAGGACCTGTATAAATTCAGGTCTCTCAATGTCCTGAATGGTGTTGGAAATTATATTGATAGGGCCGACTCCATTTCCGAGCGTCTTGAGTCCGAAATTGAGCGTCTCAATGAAAGTGGAGTGAATACAACCGAAGTCGAACTAATGCTTGAGAGCTATAATACGCTGATAGAAAATGCATCAGAATACCGTGAAATGGCTCTGGATGCAGAACAAGGCAGCAGTGAATCCCTCGCCTACATGCAACAGTCAGTGAATGCTACGCGTCAGGCCAATGATGTGCTCCGTGACATCCTGGAATTCCTGAAGGATCACAGGCAGGGTTTTGCTAATCTTTCAGAAGACACAAATGTCAGTGCACAAGGCAATGGTACAGCTGTGCTGTCAGGTAATTTCGATATAAGTCTCTCCGCAACAGATGCAAAACTTGTTGTGAAGGATCTTGCAGGTGATTCAACCATAGAGATGAATGGGGAATATGAACGGATCACTCCCGAAGAATCCATGGGACGTGGTACTCCTGCAGCAGTATATCTTGACTTCACGGGAGATGCTCATGTCAATGGCAGCCGTCTTACTATGATGGTTTCAGGAGAGAACATCTCCATTGATGCAGAGGGTACAGGCAGTACGGTGTTCACCGGGGAAGGTACCTACACCACAGGTTCTGAAACTATGGACTGGGCCGGAACCTATTCTGCGGAGGACGGAGATTCTGATGGCGGGGAAGAAATCGAGATTGAAGTAGAAATTGAGGACGAGCAATCAGAAGTAAAAATAAAGTTCAATGAAACCGAGGATGAGTTTACCCTCAATACTACCGATATAAATGAAATCATAACCGAAATCGGTAACAGAACCTCATTGACAAATGAACAAATCGATCAATATATGGAGATCGATGAGGGCGAAGACTCAGTGAACGGTACAATGAATTACGAGGCATTGGAGGAATGAATAGCATGAAAAGGCTCATGGCTTTGTTGCTTGTCTTGATTATGTTTTCATCCCTGATGGTTTCGGGGTGTACAGACCAGAGTGATTCGGAAGTGGAAAATGAAACTGCATCCGAAGATGCTGCACAAGATCTGCTTGCACAGGAAGGTGCAGCTCTTACCGATGAGGAAATTTCATCATTGGATGCTGATCTCGCAGAACTTGAATCGATGCTTGAAGGCTTTGATAATGAATCCAATATTACTGTAGAAGAGTTGTAAGTACTTTCACATAATTGAGGAATAAAGATGAAGAAAATAATTGTATCAATATTGATAATGTTCTTGTTGAGTGGTGCAGCTTCTGCACAACCAGAATTACCTGAACCAGGGATATTGCCTGATAGTCCATTTTATGGGCCAAAGAAAGTAATTGAAGGTATCGGGGATGTTTTTGCATTTAGTGAAGAAGCCAAGGTTGAGAGGGCACTGGATCATGCAGAATTAAGGTTGGCTGAAGCCGAGGCGATGGCTGATAAAGGAAAGCCTGAATACATAAACGATCTTACCAGGGAATATGGTGAGAATATCAATAAGTCAACCGAAATTGCAGCTTCATCACCCCCTGGTGATGAAAAAGAACAATTAGCAGAACGTATTTCGAATGCAACTTCTCAACATATAAATGTACTTGATGGTGTACAGGAAAGAGTCCCAGATCAGGCAAAAGAAAAGATCGCTGATGCAAGGGAGAGGTCCATAAGAGGAAACCAGGAAGCATTAAAGGCATTGGCGCAAGAAAACCCGGAGAGATCTGCTGAAATAGCAATGGAAATTGCGGACAGTCGGTTGAAAGAGGCAAATGAATCTGCACAAGAAGGGAATGCAGAAGGAGTTGCTGAAGCATCTGAAGAGTATCAGGAATATGCACGGTTTGGACAAGAGATATCAGCTATTGCACAGGAAGCTGGTAAAGATCCCTCTAAAGCCAACGAAATTGTTGCGAAAGCAACATCAGTACACCTGAATGTTCTCGAAGATGTAAAGCAAAAAGTTCCTGAAAAGGCCAGAGCATCGATACAGGATGCAATAGAGCAATCAGAAAAGGGCAGAGAGGCTGCTACATCTGAATTGGAAGAAAGAGGATTAGCAGTTCCTGGTATATCAGAGGATACAGACAGTCCTTCAGGTGTTATTGAAGAAAGAAATAATACGAAAGCAGAGGATGGTAATGAATCGGGTATCCCTGTAGAGGATATTTGAATATCCTCTTTCTTTTTTAAGGGCCATGTATTAATAGAATGGTTTATATATTAACATATGATTAACATCAGGAGATGGTTATGCAAAACACTAAAATTTATGGAGATGAAGGTGCACAATATAATCCAGGTAATGTACTCCTTATCTTTGCTCTTGTAATCATGTTCCTGTTAGCCCTGCTTTTGGTGGGTGTTGTAGGAGTAACCTGAGTTGTCCGCAATACTTTTATAGAATTACAATTCATTCTTATATTACTAATATGAGCTTATTTTGACATAATCCGAAGTATGCTCGAGGTATATCATGAAGAACATGCTTAAAACTACAGTATTACTTGCAACACTCACGGGTCTGCTTGTAATGGTTGGTTCATACTGGGGTACAGGAGGAATGCTGGTTGCTTTTGCTTTTGCTATCCTCATGAATTTCGGTACCTACTGGTATAGTGACAAGATTGTGCTTAAAATGTACAAGGCAAAAGAAGTTACAGAAGCCGAAGCTCCACAGCTGTATCGGATAGTGCATAATCTTGCTTATAATGCCGGCCTTCCAATGCCGCGGGTTTATATTGTGGAGACATCCATGCCCAATGCTTTTGCTACAGGCAGGAATCCTGAGCATGCTGCCGTGGCAGTGACTACAGGTATTATGAATATCCTGAATTCAGAGGAGATCGAAGGTGTTCTGGCTCATGAACTTGCCCATGTCAGAAACAGGGATACACTTATCAGTGCAATAGCTGCAACAATTGCAGGTGTGATCACCCTCGTTGCCACATGGGCCCAGTGGGCAGCAATATTTGGCGGACTCGGCGGACGTGACGGTGAAGGCAATAATATCATAGGCTTTCTGGCTCTTGTAATCGTTGCTCCCCTTGCAGCTACGATTATACGTCTTGCAATTTCCCGGTCCCGTGAATTTGCAGCGGATTCAGAAGGGGCTCGTATTTCCAAAAACCCACGGGCTCTTGCAAGTGCTCTTTCTAAACTTGAGAAGGGTGCAAGCAATTACAGGCAAAGTCCCAAAGATGTGAAGGCATCTGAAAGTACGGCTCACATGTTTATCGTAAATCCGATAAGGAAAAGTACGCTTGCAAACCTTTTCCGCACACACCCTACAACAGAAGAGCGTATAAAACGCCTGGAAAATATGCATTAAAAGGTGAGGGATGCCTGTCCGGGTTCGGTCAGGTGTATCACCTTTATCCCCTCTTTTTCAAGTCTATCTGCAATATGCCTGCGATGGCAGTTGCGTGGATTCTTTTCTGCACACATAAGAGCGATCTTTGTATCGTTGTCTGATTTCCTGTTTATCTGGTATAATAGGTCTGAAAACCCTTTCCTGAAGTCTGCACTTTTCATATATTCTGTATAAGAACGCTTGCCCATCCCACCAAGCAAAGGGTAGTGACAATAGACAATTTCATTCTCTGGGAGTTTAATTTTCAGGTTTTCTGCATTGAATTCCGGACGCTGTGATTGTGGATAACTGCGTACATCCACAACTATTTTTATGGCATTGTCCAGTAATCTATTCAGGAATTCACTAAAAATGCTATTTCCATAACCAACAGTATAGCATATTCGCTGGTCTTCCATAAACACTCTATTTGATACCCCGTTTCATTAGGATTTCGATGGGTTGTTATATATGGGTCTATTCAGGTAAAGATTATATATTCATGAAATTCTATTCCCTTGCAGCTTGAGAGGATTTGACATGGTTCACAATACGCCCATAGGACGAATAATTAAGGCCGATACAATCAGCGATGCATGGTATCGGGGACTCAATATAATATGGAATCACGGGGAAAATGTAACTGATGAAAGAGGCAGCAAAATCAAGGAATTCATGAATCTTATGATTGTTATCGATGATCCTTATTCCAATGAGATACCTGCTGACATTTCCTGGAATCAGGAACGTCTGGATGAATATGCAAAACAGCTGATTACGGGGGAAAATCCTCAGGACTTCGAATATACTTATGGGCAGCGATTACGCAACTGGGATGAGCGGGTGGACCAGATCTCCTATATAATTGATAAACTTAAAAACAGTAATACCACTCGCAGGGCAACTGCTGTAACATGGATACCATACATTGATACTGAAGTTGATGAAGTGCCATGTATGATTCTCGATGATTTCAAAGTCCGGAACAATCGGGTTCATATGACCACTCTTTTTCGCAGTCATGATTTCGCAGGAGCCTATCCTGCAAACCTTTACGGTCTTTCACAGCTTCTAAAATATGTGGCACAGAATGCCGGTTATGAAACAGGTACTATTACAACGATCAGTGTATCTGCACATATCTATGAACATGACTGGGACCGTATTGAAAAGATTGTAACAGGAGTGTGCTAAATGAGGGTAAAAATCAGTCGTACCAGTGTGGAGGGTGAAGTTTTTGCACCTCCTTCAAAAAGTTACACGCACAGGGCAATCACTATTGGTTCCCTTTCTGAGAAATGTGTTGTTCGCAGACCTCTCATTTCGGAAGACACCAAGGCTACGATCCGTGCATGTAAAATGCTTGGCGCACAGATTAATGAGGAGAAAGGGGACCTTTTTATTGAGGGGGTAAAAGGGAAACCTCACATCCCTGAAGATGTAATTGACGTTGGTAATTCGGGTACAACACTGCGTTTCATGACTGCTGTGGCATCCCTTGTGGACGGTGTATCGATTCTTACGGGTGACAATTCCCTGCGAACCAGGCCAAATGGTCCCCTTATTGAAGTTTTGCGTGATCTGGGTGTGGAAGTAATATCCACTCTGAATAACGGTTGTGCTCCCCTTGTAGTTAAAGGAGGATTGAAAGGAGCAATTGCCAAGATAGATGGCTCCATCAGTTCCCAATTCATCTCCGCACTTTTGATAGCATGTCCCCTCACAAGACAGAGTACCACTCTTTCAATAAAAGGTGAGCTTCGTTCAAAACCCTATGTCAATGTCACTCTCGAAATACTGCGTAAGGCCGGAGCTGAAATATTTGAAGATAGTAACCATAATATCAAATTCATAATTCCTCCCAATCAAAATTACAATTTAAGGGATTATCTGGTCCCAGGAGACTTTTCATCTGCATCATATTTACTGGCCGCTGCCGCAATGACCAGCTCCAGGGTAGTTGTGAAGAACATGTTCCCTTCCCAACAGGGTGATATGGCTATAATTGACATACTCAAGCAAATGGGTGCGGGAGTATCCTGGGATAAAGAAAACGGTGTGGTAACGGTTAATGGGCATGATCTTAAAGGTGTACGGGTGGATGCTGCAGCAACGCCGGACCTTGTGCCAACCATAGCAGTCCTGGGTGCTGTTGCTGAAGGACAAACCGTGATAGAGAACGCCGAACATGTCAGGTACAAGGAAACTGACAGGCTACATGCCATGGCTGTAGAACTCAAGAAGATGGGTGTTTCTGTAAAAGAAGACCAGGACCAACTGACAATAAAAGGGGGTAAACTTAAAGGTGGTGACCTGCACGGCTGGCATGATCATCGTATCGTAATGGCACTTACGATTGCCGGTATGGTTGCGGGTGATACAACCGTGGATACGGCAGAATCGATATTTATCTCCTATCCCAATTTCTTTGATGATGTCAGGTCCCTGGGTGCTGATGTTGTTGTGAATAAACAGTGATTGTGATCCATGAGATACGATGTTGCCGTTGTGGGAGCCGGGCCTGTGGGTTCGGTTGCCGCAAGACATGCTGCTCTACAAGGGGCAAAGGTTGCTCTTTTTGAGGAACATGCAACTGTCGGAAGTCCGGTCCAGTGTGCAGGCCTTTTGAGTGTACGTGCTATGGATGAATGTGGTATAAGTCCCAATGACCTTTCGGTTATTAACAGTGTCAGGGGTGCTTTTGTGCATTCCCCGGAGGGGACCTGTCTTCCTATAGATGGTGGGCGTACCCGTGCCTTTGTGGTCTCACGCAAGATGTTTGACAGGAAACTGGCATCCCTGGCAACTTCCGAAGGTGTGGATATTTTTTTGAATTCAAAAGTTGTTGCAATAGATAACAGTTCAGGTTTTAACAGGTTGCATGTCCAAAGATCGGGGGAATCTGAGGTGGTCGAAGCCTCGGTGGTCATAGGTGCAGATGGGGTACGTCATGGTGTGGCTTCCATGGTAGGCCTGCCGGCTCCTTCACGTATTATGTCTGGAATCCAGTTTGAAATTCAAATGGAAACAATTCGCCAGGACTTTGTGGAGCTCTTCGTAGGTACCTGTGCGCCTGGTTTTTTTGCATGGGTAATTCCATTGTCAGACGGCACTGCAAGGCTTGGACTTGCAACTGATAATATGGGCAGTAGTGATTCTTTATCATATCTCTGTGAACTTAAAAGAAATTTTTCAAAAACAGGGCGTGCAGTAGATGGTATGCTGGATTTTGTAGTGGGAGGCATTCCTATAGGTGTTGCAGCCAGTACTTTTTCTGACGGTGTATTGATCTGCGGTGACGCAGCAGGTCAGGTAAAACCAACATCAGGGGGTGGTGTTTATACAGGAGCTGTCTGTGCAAAGATAGCAGGTGAAGTTGCTGCAAAAGCAGCATTTGAAAATGATACTTCCAAATCCCGGCTGGGAGAATATGAAATTCGCTGGAAGCAGTCTCTGGGAAAGGAGTTAAATATGGGGATGAAAGTGCACGACTTTGTAGGTAGTCTTTCAGATGAACAACTCAATGAATTATTTTCATCCCTGGCAGAACCGAATGTACTTTCATTAATTGAAAAGTATGGGGATATGGATCATCCTTCCATATTATTGCGTAAATTCATGAACCCATTAAATTCCAGGCATCTAAAAGGTTTTTTTATAGCTTTTTTGAAAACCCTGCTGTGAATTCAGTATATACTGACCCCTTTTACACTTTTTATGTTAAGGATTTCATTTACAGTGTCCCCTGAGACCTTTGAATCAGTGATGATTGTCATTTTAGCCTGATCGGTAAAATACGGATCATCTGAAACTGCCTGTCTTATACTGATACCATTAGCGGCGATTACGCCTGATACTTCTGAAAGAATGCCTACTGTTGCCGCATCTTCAGGTGTAATAATTATTACTCCAAGTCCCAATGCAGGAGCCACATCCCTTAAGAAGGGAATTGAACGTACATTCTGGAATATGTTTCTAAGGGTTTCATCTTCAAGTATTGTGTCTGTAGTTGCATCTACGACCCGACGGTCCACACCTGCCTCTTTCGCGAGTTGGGTATGTGCAATATCTATCTTACCGGAGGTCACTTTCCCATCCTCACTTACCTGAAAACCTCTTTCGAATAAAATTTTCAGTACCTTTTGTTGGGCAGGATGTTTTTCAAACTTTTCAAGTAACATTTTCCACATGCAAATCACTATTCATTCAAATTATAAATAGAATTAAGTTCTTTGTAGTTTGTTATCTCTTGCAATGTTTAGGTGGTCACTTCTTATTTTGTTTTTGTATGTAGGAAGAAAGACATTTTAAGGATAAAATCCATCATAATACAACCTGATTTGATCGGTTAAATGTGCTTTTTACGAATAAAAGATCCCTTTTAGGGGTTATACACAAATATTTTACAATGTTTAATTATTAAAATACGGGATTAGGATTATCATATTTGTGTGGAAGGAGGTATTTTGTGAAGGTATACAAAGATTATGGAGATCTGCCAAAAATCAAGCTTCCGCTTGATCAGGAGGTTTGTATCAGTGATAGTACCATCAGGGATGGAGCCCAAATGCCGGGTATTGTCTTAAAAAGCGGCCACAAGGTTCGAATTTATGACTATCTGCATGAGATAGGCATTGAAAAACTGGAAACTTTCGTTTATAATGAAAGAGATCGCAAAGCCATCGAACTCATGCTTGACAGGGGCTATGAAGTACCTGAGGTTACGGGCTGGGCACGTGCAAAAACAGAAGACATAGATAAGGTCTTGCAGATTGGCGGTCTTAATGAAACCGGTATATTGATGTCTGTTTCCGATGTTCACATTCTGGAAAAGATGGGATTGCCCAGCAGAGAAGCTGCCGAGGACAGGTACCTTGAAGCCCTTCAGTATGCAGTAGACCATGGCCTTGCTACCCGTGCTCATGTGGAAGATATGACCCGTGCCGATAATTATGGTTTTGTCTATCCAATGATTGAGAAGATAATGGAAATTGACCCGGAATGTACCATAAGGGTGTGCGACACCATCGGCTATGGAATACCTTTTGATGGAGTGGACGAACCCTATGGTATTCCCTCAATTACCAAATATCTCAAAGATGAGATTGGTGTTAAAAACATCGAAAGCCACTGCCATGATGATTTTGGTTTCGCTTTTGCAAATTCTATGGCAGCTTACTGGTATGGTGCAAACTGGTCCAATGTAACATTTATGGGTATAGGTGAAAGGGCCGGAAATGCTGAAATGGAAAAATTGCTTTTGTTCCTGGGCCAAAGGGTAGAAGGCTTTGATAAATATAATCTTGATGTCATAACTGAATTCTCTGAATTCATGCAAAAAGAAATCGGTATACGTGTACCACGTAATAAAGCCGTGGTTGGTAAGAATGTATTCTCTCACGAGTCAGGTATACATGCTGCCGGTGCTATTAAGAATCCTTTCACATACGAACCATATCCCCCGGAGGTTGTGGGTGGAGAACGTATATTCCTTGTAGGCGATTCCTCAGGTACCGAGGTCTTAAGGTATAAGATTCAGGAAACCCTGAGGGAATTACTTGATGTACAAATCACTGTGGAGAAAAAGGACCCCAGGCTTAAATCCATACAGAAGGATATCCAGGCACTCTATGACAATGAAAAGCGTGTATCCTGTATCTCTGATGAGGAAATCCAGGGTTATGTCGAGAAATATTTCTTGTTCGAACCAGTTGTAGAAAAGAACATGAGCAGGGAAAGTGCCTATTCTGGTGAATTTGTACCAGATCCCCTTTCAAGAAAGAAGAAAGATGTATAAGGTAATTATCAACCTTATACATATTTACTGTTTTTATTTAATTTTGCTGACAATAGCATCTGTCATTTCACTGAGTTTTGCACTGCCGCCCATATCGTAAGTTACATACTTACCTTCGGAAATGACTTCTTCCGTTGCTTTGAAAATAGCATTTGCATTGTCTTTTTCTCCGAGGTAGTCAAGCATCCAGGCACCTGCAAGAATTGTTGCAACAGGATTTACTTTATCTTCTCCTGCATATTTCGGTGCTGAGCCGTGTGCAGGTTCGAACATTGCATAATTGTCCCCGATGTTTGCGGAATATATTAGGCCGATACTTCCTATAAGAGCGGAGCATTCCTCGCTGATAACATCCATGAACAGGTTTGTGGAAAGCAATACTTTCTTGTTGAAAAGTTGCGGGTTCTTGATAAGTTGCTGGGCAATATTGTCGATATGGTATTCCCAGATGTCAATATCGGGATATTCTTTACCTATATTCTCGACTTCTTCCAGGAAAGTTCCGCATGTTTGTTTGAGAATGTTGCTTTTGTGGATTGGAACGACCGTGTCATATCCACGTTTTTTTGCTTCTTCAAAGGCATACCTTGCAATGCTACGGCAGGCCGGCCGGGTAACTTTACGCAGTGCGATATACACATCATCCGTCAGTTTAACTTCTTCTCCTATGTACATTCCTTCCGTTCCTTCACGTACACAGATAAAGTCAACCTCACCAAGGGGTGTATTTGTGTTGGGGAATGTTTTTGTAGGACGGACATTTGCGTAAAGATTGTATTTCTGCCTGATTGATACTGCGACACTTTTTGGAGAACCTGCACCTCCGGGTGTGGTAGTTGGTCCTTTGAAACAGGCATCGGAGCTTTCCAGTATTCCCCATGTCTCATCGGGAATTAGGGAATTTCCACCGTTTTCCTCCCACCAGGCGGCACCGGCTTCACAGGGTACAAACTCCACATCCGTGCCTGCTGCCTTTGCTACTTTAAGCATGGCATCGACAAGTTCCGGCCCGACTCCGTCTCCTTTAATAACTGCTGCAGTTTTACTCATTTTAATCACTTCTATAATTACTTATGTTTATAAGGCTAGATGTGCCCCTGTAATGTCTCCATCATATATATGCTATCTGCCCGGTTGACCGCAATAATTATAGTTTATATTTTTGATGATATGGGGAGGTTTATTAGATTAATTGAGCTAATTTCATTTCCTCAGTATTTTTATATTGCAGGGGATCATACTTTCTTTCATGTCCCCTAACATTCCTATTACTGATGAGCATATACATATTGACCCACGAGCAAAGGGTATTGATGCTGTAAAACAATTCCAGAATGCAGGCGGGACTCATATGATGGTGGTCTCCAAACCGACATGGACTCTTGGGGTCGAAGTTGTAAAACCGGATGACTATCGTGTTGTATTTGATGAAACTGTGGATATTGTCCGCCAGATCAATGAAATCGGGGTTGGTGCTTTCCCGGTGCTTGGTGTACATCCGGCAGAAATCACCAAACTATGTGAAAGAATGGAACTTGAAAATGCCACCTCCCTTATGAAAGCGGGTCTGGAGATTGCATCTGAATATGTAAACGAAGGCCTTGCTGTGGGATTGAAAAGCGGACGTCCTCATTATCCTGTCTCAGATGAGGTGTGGCAGGCTTCTAACTCAATAATGTCTCATGCTTTTTCCCTGGGTAAAGATCTGGGATGTGCTGTCCAGCTGCATACCGAAAGTGTGGGGGAAGCTGAGCTGGAGGATATTGCCAGCAGGGCCAAAAGTGTTGGTATCCCTCTGGAGAAGGTTGTGAAGCATTATGCACCTCCACTTGTGGATGTCTGTGAAAGAATAGGCCTGTATCCAGGTGTACTTGCCGGCAAAGGAGCAATTGAAAAGGCCCTTGAACAGGGTAGCCGTTTCATGATGGAGACAGATTATATTGATGATCCGCAACGTCCCGGTGCAGTACTTGGTCCAAAAACAATTCCCCGGCGAACCCTGAAACTTGTTGAAACCTATGGGGAAGAAGTTTTCTGGAAAGTCCATAAGGAAAATATCGAAGCTGTTTATGAAGTGGACATTGAAATTTAAAGAATTGGAAGCGTAATTGTATTGTTTTGAGTTAGCAATAATTATCTATATTCTTGTTCGTTATAACCTATCAGGAGATAATTAATGAAATTTCTTACCGATAAATTACCGGAAACTGCAAACGCATTTGCAGACATGCGTGCATCGCTTTTCAAGGACAGCGCTCTGGACACAAAGACAAAAGAATTGATCGCTGTTTCTTCATCGGTCCTTATGAGATGTGAAAAATGTGTAGAAATTCATGCTTCCCGCGCAAAAGATAATGGTGCAACCGAGGATGAGATTGCGGAAGCAATTGCAGTCTCGATGTTTATTGCCGGAGGTTCGCAGTTACACTGGACCCGGAAATATGATCAGATTTTTGAAAATACAAATGAATGAAACTGTTGGTGTCATTGTTATTAAATTTTAGACTCCGAATCCTTCCTGCAAACATTTTTCTCTGCGGCATCCGGCTGTTAAACGAAGTTCTTCTCTTATTTCAATGCAATTTTGCCATAATCCGTGAACATTGCAGTATGCAAGGGCGCAGAACTCTCTGTATTTGCCAAAATATACCAGTCTGAATAATGCATCAGGTGAAGTTCCCGGGGCGAAGTTGACCCTTCCGATCTTGATCGTATTCAGCATTTTAGTGCGTGCATACAATTCAATCCATTGAATTTGATGCTGCAGCGAGTTTGGATGTTTCAAATTTTCCCCGACTACAACATGGATGTAATCCTTGCCGCTGTTGCCATGATTTTTGAGAACCTCAATAGAAGGTATGTGTCTTTCTTTTGATTGGTAGTCGTATTTGTGTGACCTATCATTTTTCATAATTTCCGATGAATTCATAATTTAGCCTGCTTGTAACCTTTAAAATATGATAGTTTCTCAGAATGTTGTCTCCACTCTCCTTACAACTCCTCTGAGCAGTCTGGAAAGAATGTCCGAGCCCGTCATTATTCTTTTATCTTCATCTGTCCAGTAGATTATCACGTCCTGGTCAATAATATCTCCTTTATCGTGTTCAGGATACATCCTTAGTTTTGGAATTACTTCCTCTAACCTGGTTTTTGGTGACATTACGATAACGGGCCTGTGACAATACTCTTCAGGATCAATGGTTATGTTGCCATAGGCTAAATCTCTCAAAAGATCATCACTGTTAAGTGTACGTATGGGATTTCCCTCTGGATCTGTGATGATAATCCACTTTTTACCGGATTCGCTGATTTTTTTGAGGAAAGGATCTTCAAGGTTTTGTTTAAATTCTGGGAACACCGGTTTTCTGTTTTTTGTGGGAAGGGGAATAATACTTTTGGGGTCAATTGGGTTGCCTTCTTTTGTGATCTTTGTGTCATCCATTGTCAAAAAATTAAGAGCACCCTGGCCCTCTACACTACCGATATCAGATCTTGCAGACTGTATGTGTCTCTGGAGGACTTTTTTAAGGGACCTCTCTTTGAAGAACATTATTTCCTCTTTCCCCAACCACCAGTCAAGCATTATTGCCGAAGGTTTTGCAAAAGGATAAAGGATTAATTGATACATCTTGACTAATGGAGTCAGATATGCTCCGGCTTTCAGGGCTTTTCTGGTGAAATATGCCTGGGGCATAATCTCACCAAAACAGGTTATTATGACAGTGGAGAATACAAAGGCAGCAGTACCACCCATTATTGAATCTGTAATTAGGGCAATCAGAACATTTACGGCAACGTTTCCCCATAATAAAGTTGTTAAAAGATAGTTGGAATCCCTTCGGATGTTTAGTATTTTTCTTGCATCCCTATTGCCTGATTCGGCTTCAGTTTCCAATCCCAGCCTGCTCAATCCGAAAAGTCCAATAGTAAGGCCGGAAAACATTGCCGATTGACTGACAAAAAATAAAAGTAGAACCCAGGTTATGATTTCCATATTTTGCTTCCACTATAATTGTGTGACAATATATTTAAAGTTACTCTAGCATTTACAGAATCAATTATTGTTTCCACTCTATTACATGAGATAATAAGGTTGTAGTTTATAGTTTATAGTTTTCGTTGCTATTCATGAAATATATAATATAATATAATATAATATAATATAGGCATTTTTGAATTCGATTTTATATTAGAACTTTTATGTTTTCTGTAACCAAAAGTTATAATAGTTTTTAATGTAATATTCATGTGCCTATACAAAATAGGTTTTGAGTGAGGGAAAAATATGACTGAGAAAACAGCATTAGACTGGATAGCAATTGCTCTTGTAGTAATTGGGGGGTTAAATTGGGGATTGTTTGGTATATCACAGGACTATAACCTGGTAGAACTTATCTTTGGATATAGTGCAATAGCGCGTGTTGTCTATATCCTTGTAGGATTGGCTGCCCTGTATATGATATACTTTGCAAGCAAAGACCACCAGTAATTCGGTGGTCTTATTTTTTTGTATTTCTCCGTTTCTGCAATAGCAAACCTTTAATTCTTCCCTACAATATTCTCTTTTCACATCTAATCTTCAAAGACCTTTTAGACTTACAGGACACATGTCTCTCAAAAACATAATGATAAAGGGTGCCAAAGAGCACAATTTAAAGAATATTGATGTAGTGTTGCCCAGGGATAAATTGATTGTTATCACGGGTTTAAGTGGCTCGGGCAAGTCATCTCTTGCTTTTGATACGATCTATGCCGAAGGCCAGCGTCGCTATGTTGAATCGCTTTCATCATATGCCCGGCAATTCCTGGGGCAGATGGAAAAACCCGATGTTGAATACATTGAAGGTCTATCTCCTGCTATTTCCATCGAACAGAAAACCACCAGCAAGAATCCCCGCTCTACCGTGGGTACCGTTACCGAGATATACGATTACCTGAGATTGCTGTTTGCCCGTATAGGGGTTCGCCACTGCCCGGATTGTGGACGTACAATCGAGCCCCAGAGTGTTGACCAGATTGTGGACAACATAATGAAATTCCCTGCAAAAACCAAACTACACATCTTGGCGCCTGTTGTACGGGAGCGTAAAGGGGAATACAGGAAACTTCTCGCTGACATCCGTTCTGACGGTTATTCCCGTGCACGTGTGGATGGGGAGATAACCCGGCTAGATGAAGCTGATTCCCTGGAATTGGGGCGCTACAATAAACATAATATCGAAATTGTGGTTGACAGGCTTTCCATCAAAGAAGGAATAGAAGAGCGCCTCTCTGATTCAGTGGAACAGGCCCTTGCCAGAAGTGGCGGTATTGTTATAGCTGATATTGTCGATGGTGACGAATTTGTCTTCAGCGAAAAACTCGCCTGTCCTCATTGTGGTAGCGGTTTTGAGGAGCTGGAGCCTGCCATGTTTTCCTTTAACAGCCCCCAGGGAGCATGTGATGTATGTCACGGCCTGGGAACTTCTATGGAATTCGATCCGGACCTAATAATCCCTGACAGTTCCCTGTCTCTCAATGAAGGAGCAGTTGAACCGTGGGGTACGAGAAAAGATGGCTATTACATGCAGTCTCTCCAGTCTCTTGCTGATCATTTCGGATTTTCTATGGATGCTCCGTTTGAAGATCTGGAGCCACAGTATCAGAATATGATTCTCTATGGGACGGCTACCAAGGTCCCGATGGTCCATACCGGTAAAGGTGGAGGTATCTGGAAACGCAACAGTCGCTTTAAAGGTGTAATTGCTGCCATTTCCAAGATATACAATCGCACAGATTCAGAGAATACCAAGGACCGGCTCAAACGGTATATAAGCACCAAACCATGTCCGGCCTGTGAAGGTGAAAGGCTCAAGCCAGCCAATCTGTCTGTTTTCATAGACGGGTTCAATATAATCCAGACAACTCATATGTCTATTGAGGATTGTCTCCATTTCTTTGAAAAACTGGAACTTCACCTGAACCAGCGGGAATTTACCATAGCCCGCCTGATATTGAAAGAAATTAAGTCCAGACTGGGTTTTTTGGTTGATGTGGGTCTTGATTATCTAACTTTGAGTCGTTCAGCATCCACTCTTTCGGGAGGGGAGGCCCAGCGTATCCGTCTTGCCACCCAGATAGGTTCCAGCCTGATGGGAGTACTGTACATTCTGGATGAACCGAGTATTGGTTTGCATCAGCGGGATAATCTAAGGCTTATCAACACTCTCAAACACTTACGTGATATCGGTAACACCGTTATTGTTGTGGAGCATGATGAAGAAACAATAATGAGCGCCGATCATGTTGTGGATATGGGGCCCGGAGCTGGTATTCATGGAGGTGGTCTGGTAGCGGAGGGAACTCCTTTGGAAATTATGCAAAACCCGGATTCTCTCACAGGGAAATACCTTGAGAGGAAACTAAAGATTCCGGTTCCGTCGGAAAGGCGTACTCCTGAGGGTTTCATAAAATTGATAGGAGCTGGTGAAAACAATCTCAAGGAAATTGATGTGGAATTTCCTCTTTCTGTAATGATATGTGTAACCGGGGTTTCAGGGTCAGGTAAAAGTACACTTATCAATGAAACCCTGAATAAAGTGTTAGCCCGCAAACTCAATCGTGCCAGGGAGAGAACCGGAAAATATTCCGCTATCGAAGGTCTTGAAAATGTTGATAAGGTAATTACAATAGACCAGTCTCCCATTGGCAGGACTCCCAGATCCAATCCGGCTACCTATACCAATCTCTTCACACCCATACGTGAATTATTTGCCCAGACAAAACTTTCCAAATCCCGCGGCTATAAACCGGGTCGTTTCAGTTTCAATGTACGTGGAGGCCGTTGTGAGACCTGTGGCGGGGAGGGAATAATCACTATTGAAATGCACTTTTTGCCCGATGTTTATGTGCCCTGTGAAGTCTGTCATGGCAAACGGTATAACAGGGAAACCCTTGAGGTCACTTACAAGGATAAAAGCATAGCCGATGTACTGGATATGACCGTGGAAGAAGCTCTTGGTTTTTTTGAGAATGTTCCAAAAATAAAACGTAAGTTACAAACGCTTTTTGACGTTGGTCTGGGCTACATCAAACTAGGCCAGTCTTCAACTACGCTTTCAGGAGGGGAAGCCCAGCGTGTCAAACTTGCTACTGAACTGAGTAAACGCTCTACCGGCCAAACAGTGTATATTCTTGATGAACCAACCACCGGATTGCATTTTGATGATGTCAGGAAGTTACTTGAAGTGCTCCAGCGCCTTGTAGAGGGAGGCAATACAGTAATTGTCATAGAGCACAATCTGGATGTTATAAAGGTTGCAGATTGGATTATTGACCTTGGTCCTGAAGGTGGAGAAGGTGGAGGACGTGTTGTTGCAGAAGGAGTGCCTGAAAATGTGGCAAAGGTCGAAGGTTCCTATACAGGTGAATTTTTGAAAAATATTCTCTCCTGAAAATTCGGCCACAAGGTTTATTTTCTTTCAGGAAAAAATTTACATGACTAAAATACTGGTTACCGGGTTTACCGGGGGTGTATGTATGGTAAGAAAAATCCGTTGCAAGAATATCAAGAATGACCTCGAATATCTTGGGGATATTATGTCACATCAGGAAGGCAGGGAGCCTACTCCTGATGTGGCCAGGTTTAAAACCCAGATAGAATATAAGAAGACACTATGCAAAATACTAAGGGATGAAAAAGAGAAGGAAGAGCTTGATCGCTGATTCCTTCATATATCATATTTTTCAAAGCAGGGAAGGCAGTAATAGTTGCCGTTCATAACTCTTGCCCGGCTTTCCATCATTCCTTCGCCGCATTCGCTGCAGATGAGGGTCTGGAAAATAACTGCCTTTTCAGGTGGTTTTATTTCGATTTCCTCAATTTTGAACAGCTCTTCAAGAGGCATGTTCAGGACTTCATGGGATTTTTCTTCATGTTTTTGCTTGAATTGTTTCTTTTCCTCTTCTGTAGCAATGCCTTCTCTGATCTTTGGAAACAGGTTCTGATGTTCTTCATCATTTTTCATCCCATCAGGTTTTACCACAAGTCGCAGAGCTTTATCATTTCCCCGATTGAAGAAAGTGTATGCATGTTTTCCAAAATCACGGTATATCAGATTACCTTTACCGAAGGTGCATCCATTAACCACCTGTATGGCATCCACAGAGCATGACTTGTTTTCAACTATGCAAACGAGCTCTTCGTCTTCTGCCCTTATGTTTTTGAAGTGTTCCTCTGCTGTTTTTGCAGCCCTGAATCCCAGGGATAAGCCGGGACAAAGATGGCCGTGAAACTTTATTGCGTCTTCAATTTCCATTAAATTCCTCATAGGTATTGTTTTCTTAATTTTTCAACTGTAATTTCAACTTGCTTGACGGCAGTACCGGTATATCTGTAAGGATCAACAAGTTTTTCGATATCCTTCTCATTAAGATAGCCGGATACCTCTTTATTTGCAAGTAGGGTTTCACGCAGGTGTTTTCCGCTCTCATGGGCCTGCATGGCAGCTGTACGTACGATTTCATGGGCTTCCTGCCTGCCGACACCTCTTTTTGCAAGTTCTATCATGACAGCTTCGCCCATATTTAGTCCTTTGAGCAATTCAAGATTACGCTTGATGTTTTCCGGGTAGAAGCGCAGGTTATCGGTCACACGGATACCGAGTTTCAGGATGTGGTCGGTTAATACACACGTTTCCGGGAAAACAACCCTTTCACATGAAGAGTTTGTAAGATCCCTCTCGTCCCATAATGTATTATTCATAAGTTCAGGTTCAATCATGGAGCGTACAATTCTTGCAAGCCCGCAGATCTGTTCGGATTTGATGGGGTTGCGTTTATGGGGCATTGTAGAGGAACCTACCTGTTTTTTGCCGAAACTTTCCTCTACTTCTGCAAGTTCACTTCTCTGCAGTGTTCGTAATTCAACACCAATTTTATCCAGTGTTGTTACGACATTTGCCATCCACATGACAAATTCAGCATGACGGTCCCTCTGGATAATCTGGTTGGAGACATCCACACCTGTGATACCAAGATATTCCATCGCTTTTTTCTGGATTTCAATACCCTTTTCACCAAAAGCAGCCTGGGTGCCGACAGCGCCGGTCATCTGGCCTACCTCTACCCTGGGCTTGAGCTGTTCAAGTCTCTCTATATGCCTGCCAATCTCGGAAGCCCAGATTGCAAAACGCAGTCCATAGGTTGTTGGTACACCGATCTGTCCGTGGGTTCTGCCCGCACACACAGTTTCTTTGTGTTCTTCAGCCCGGCGCAGGAGCACTTCCAGTAGTTGTCTGATTTTGGGTTCCATTACTTCAATGGCGTCTTTCATCTGGAGGCCGGTGGCTGTATCCAGCATATCATTTGATGTTGCACCGAAATGTACCCATTTACTGGCATCTTCACCACATTTTTCGGAGATGGCAAGCACAATTGCCATCATGTCATGGTGGATCTCATCTTCGATTTCTTTGACCCTTTTGAGTTCCACATTTTCAATGCTTTGCTCTATTATCTTAGCAGCATCTTCTGGGATTAATCCCACATCAGCTTCTGCTTTTGCAAGGGATGCCTCTGCTTTCATGATACATGCCAGACGGTTCTCTTCACTCCAGACATGTTTCATTTCCTCGGTTCCGTATCGATATTCTATGGGATGGATGGCCATTGATATTCTCCTTTTGTGAATTGGATCAGTGCGTTAATTACAATGGCATACAGATTGTTTTTAATTATAATTACCTATGTATTAACCCTGTGGTTTTGCGATTTTAATTATAATTCAATCGTATGCCTCTATTTCACTCAATTTTAGACTATATTTCATCTTCCACATAATATGTAGATTAATACCCATACAGACATTTATCATAAGTAAGTTTTCTTAATATCAGTCAATTATACAATTTGGTTTTAAGTGATATTTTGGCATAACCTACATTTTTTAATACTTTGAAAATATATGAAACAGGGGTGCATCATAATGGGAATTGATAGGGTTATACAAGAACAGAAAGAGAAACAAAATGGTAAAAACATAAAAAAATCACCTATAAATGAACCTCCACGATGGAAAATAAAGTATCCTAGTCCTTCTATTGAAAGGCCTGTTAGTGAATATGAAATATCACACGTTACTTTAGAAAATAAGACGGCAGAATTGGAATCTGTGAAAAACAATTACGGGATACCCAATGATGAAAAAATCAGACTGAAAAGAAAATTGAAAGCTGAAATTAAGCACATCAAGATAGCGTTAGGGTATGAAACAAACATAGATGTGATAAATCCTTCTACAAATGAATACAATTATTCTTCTGATAAAACAACATTTTACAAACAACCACTATCGGTATCGAAACCAAAATCTCTATCTGAAAAATTAGCTTCCAAAGTAGGTGATATATTCAAATCCATTAAAGGTAAAAATTGAATATAGTATTGTTTGACAACATGCTGATTTTATTGGGGCAATTATGTCTTCAGGTAATAACAAAGAAGATAAGAATAAATGTTGGTATTGTAGCGAATCACCAACAAATATGAAATATTCTTATGAAACTGGTGGTGAAAAAAGAGTCAACACAGAAAGGGAAGGGTTCTTATTCAAATGTAAACGTTGTGGACATTCTTTTTGTGTGAATCATCGATTGCCAGAAAAACATGAATGCCCTGTTTCATATGAGGAGTTCAAGTCTAGACAGAAATCCAAAGTTGACTATGATCCTTATGAAGTAGTTCAACCGATTTTGAGAAGAAATTATCCAGTAAATAGTAAATCAGATGAAGCTCGAATCAGTTATAGAACACCTACTCCCAGTACACAAATAAATGAAATATATAATCCATCCCGAAGAAATTGGATTTTGAACAATAAGATTCTTTTATTAATGATACTTGTAATCTTAATTGCAATCGTATATTATTTATTCATATAATTTATCATAGTACACCTGCATTATGAAATGGGGAATTTAGGATATAATATGCGTAGATTTTTTGAAAGTGTATTCATTGTTTTCTATTCATATAATTTCCAATATTGTAATTTATAGATATAAAAATGTAAAAGATTTTTATAATATAGAATTATCTTTTAGTAAAGATGATA
Organism: Methanohalophilus halophilus; assembly: GCF_001889405.1. Classification (NCBI taxonomy): domain Archaea; kingdom Methanobacteriati; phylum Methanobacteriota; class Methanomicrobia; order Methanosarcinales; family Methanosarcinaceae; genus Methanohalophilus; species Methanohalophilus halophilus. The sequence continues at coordinate 90,034 of NZ_CP017921.1, read as the reverse complement.
TCTATAAATAAATTATTACCAAAAAAAGAGCGTATATTTTATTTATATTCTGTTATTGCATTGGTTTTGGCAATTTATTTATTCTATCAGTACTTAGCATCGTCCCATCCAGAAATTAAACCTATTTTTGTGCGATATTTTATTTTAGACACTTCGAATTTAAATACAAATATATTTCTGTCAAGTTATACGCATATAAATTTTGTTCATTTATTTGAAAATATTATATTGTATTCATTATTTCTCATAATGAGTTTTCAGTATATTGAAGATAAAAAGAAGTTCAAATCTCTTATGATTAGATGTCTTCTAATCTTTCCGATTGTAAATTCTTTCCTTCTAATACCTTTCATCGAAAGCGGTATGGGCCTATCAGGAATTGTAAAATGTTTACAGGGTTACTTGTTTTTTGCATCATATCGATATGTTAAGGATAAATACCATCTTCCAATAAACGTATATCATGTTTTTATTTTCATTCCAATTAATATACTATCCATTTTTTTATTTTTATCTCTATCTAATATATCAGTTCCTTCATACATTTTGCTATTTATAGTGCCAATGTTAATAATATTGCCTTTATTGTATATAGAACAAAGATTTTCTAAAAAATCAAAAATAGAAAATGTGATTTCTATACTGTTGGAAAATTCAAAAACAAAAATGTTAGGTAATTTTAAAATAGGATTTTATACATTGGCCTTTATAATTATTTTTATTATACCCTATGAATCATTTATTCCATCTAGAACTACAGGTTGGGAATCTCATCTGATTGGATGGATTTATGGACTAATAGTATCGGGCAGATTACTTCTTCAGAAACAATGTTTTTAAAAAGAAACGAGAAGATATTTATTATAATCTTCGTATGTAATTACTCATTTCTTCTTTTTCTTACCTCTTGATTTCTTTGATGTATCCAGTCCCATCTGTTCTGCATACTGTTTACATGGATTCCGATTTCCTTTTCCGGTAAGTGTTTTACTTAACATACCTTTTGCAGTTGTGGGTTCTTTTTTAGATTTCTTTGATGTATCTAATCCCATTTGTTTTGCAAACTCTTTAGCTGGATTTTTTCTTCCATCCCCTGTCATCATCTTATTCATCTTGCCTTTAGATGTTTTCGGTTGTTTCTTTGATTTTTTATCAACCATGTTTTCCACTCCGAATTCAAATATCTATTACAACAATTTTGTAGTTGTCTTCTGATATTACGTTCTGTTCCAATAGTTTTGATTTAATATCATTTTTCAATTCTTCATTTGTATCTTTATCATTTTTATTCAATACAAGTCCAATTATCATATCGTAATATTTTGCGTAATCAGTAATTTGGTTGAATAATTGTTTTTTAACTAATGTGCCACCATGATGAACCTTTAGCTCAATTCCAATTCTATCATCAATGGAAAAATCAACCCTATGTCTATTATTTGTGGATTCATAATCAACTTCATATCCATATCGTTCTGTCAGGACACTCATACGTTGGTATAAATCATCCTGATAGTCCTTCTCATTCTTTGTCTTACCACGTCTTAATACAACTTCATTTTGAAGGAAATTAACCACATTATTAAACATCTCATCAGAAGTGTATGTTGAAGATGTATTAGTATTCAGGTTTGGAGATTTATTTTCATACTTTGGTTTATTATGTTTCTTATTGATTGATGAATTAGAACCAGATTTACTGAAAAGAGATACTGTAATAATAAGAACAATAATTCCAAAAAATATTAATAAATCTGTTGATTGCATATTCAGAACCCAATTAGTGTTTTTGCCACGTAATATATTACGTATCCACCTACTAAAATAACAAAAATTAATACAATAGCTTCAATCGCATCATCAGCTGATAGCATTTATCAAAACACCTTGCAACATTTATGAAAGTAAGGTGTGTCAATACATTATATAAATATTACTATTTCTTATTTAAGAAAGTATTCAACAATATCCATGTCAATTTCACACCATTGAATAAATAAGGTTCTCACTCCTCAATATCGTATTTTTTCTTTATTTCTTCTATTTTTTCGAGATATGGTTCTTTTATATGTTCAATTTCAGATTTAAGCCGCCCATTTCCTCTTTTAGTGTTTCCATTTTTCCTTATAATGAGCATGTCTTTCCCAGTTATATTAATATACTTTTTATTATTAATTATGTTTGGGTTTGTAACATTAATTCTTTGACATTGGTCTGGAATTTAAACGGCTGAATTTATGGTCCATTATCCCCAGTTTCGATTTTAATACCGGTTATATTTATGGGAACCCTAACTTTTATATAGTTCACAATGTTAATTAGGGGTACCTAAATATTACAGGAGAACAAACATGTTGGAAAGCTTTATGATTACATTCAGGGAAGGCCTGGAAGCCCTTTTGATTGTGGGAGTTATTCTGGGTTACCTAGTACAAACAAACAGAGATTATGTGAATAAGTATGTATATGCCGGTGTGGGCCTTGGTATTCTTAGCAGTTTGCTGGCTGCAGTGACTTTCAATATACTTGCAATTGAATTTGAAGGCAGGAATGAGGCACTTTTTGAAGGAGTAGTGATGTTGCTTGCAGCTCTTGTGCTCACGTCAATGATCATATGGATGCTCAAAGAAAGCAGTAATATATCTGCAAATATACGCAAGAATGTAGATTCCAAAACAGAATATGGCTTGATGGGTCTGGCTTTTGTGTCTGTATTCAGAGAAGGTATTGAAACGGTACTCTTTATGGGTGCTGCGGCAATGAACACAGAAACAAGTACCGTTCTTTACGGCGGTTTGCTGGGACTGGCCGTTTCTGTGGTCATAGCGTATCTGGTATTCAAATCCTCATATCACCTGAATTTGGGTATGTTTTTCAATCTTACCAGTGTTTTCCTGATACTCTTTGCTGCAGGACTCACTGCCCATGGTATCCATGAACTTCAGGAAGCGGCTCTCATTCCGGTATTCAATGAACATCTGTGGGATATTAACCACATATTGAGTGAAGATGGAATTGCAGGGTCATTGCTGAAGTCCTTGTTCGGGTATAATGGAAACCCTTCATTGCTGGAAGTAATTTCATACATAGGTTACTATGTAGCACTTGGTATTGGCATAAAAGGTTTGAATTCAAAGAGTAAAAACGGTACTGTGCAGACTACATAATGCTGTAAACACATATTCCATCTGGAATATACATTTTTATTTACCAGGAATATCCTGTTGTGGAATTGTGAAAATAAAGGTGCTGCCTTTTCCTTCTTCACTTTCGACCCGCACGTTACCTCCATGCATTTCCACATAATTTCTTACAAGAGCCAAACCCAGCCCTGTACCTTCATATCTTCTGTTTTTTGCAGAATCAATTTGCTTGAATGGCTCAAAGATCATTTCCTTTTTATCTTCAGGTATGCCGATTCCATTATCGATTATCGATATACTTGTCTCATTTTCTCCGGACTTGGCTGTGACAGATACTTTTCCTTTTTCTGCAGTGAACTTGATTGCATTGTTGAGAAGATTGTACATGACTTGTTTGAACATGACCATGTCCGCATAGAGTAAATTATTTGCATTTTCACAATCGATAATGACTTCTATGTTTTTCTTTAAGGCGAGGGGATGTATTAGCATCTCCACGTCATCGAGTGCTTGGTGAATATCAAAATATTCCGCTTCAACCTCTTTTTTTCCTGCTTCAACTCTGGAAATATCCAATATGTCGTTGATGAGATGTAAGAGATTTTCCCCACTTTTCAGGATGTTAGAAGCATATTTGTTCTGGGCATTGGAAAGTTCACTATCGGGAACTTCAAGAAGCATTTGAGAAAAACCAATAATTGAATTCAGGGGTGTTCTGAGCTCATGGCTCATGGTGGTCATGAACTCGGATTTAGTGCGGTCTGCTTCTTCTGCTTTCATTTTTGCCTGTACAAGCACATTTTCGTTTTCTTTCCTTTCAGTAATATCCCTGGCTGAGCCAAGTGCCGCATACTGGCCTTCATATGTAATATTGCTTATTGCAATTTCTACCTGCCTTTTTTCCCTATTTTTGGTAACTATACAGGTTTCAAGAGTTGCGGGTGCATCCTCGCAGTCAGCCCTTTTTTGTATGATTTGCCTGATTTTTTCCTTTTCCTCAGGGTGCACCAGGTCAAGCACTTTCATATTGTCGATTTCCTCTCTTGTATAACCTGTAATTTCGCAGATCCTATCATTTACAAACAGAAACCGTTCTCCGCAATAGATGTAGACCATCTCATGGGTATTGTTTACGATTGCACGATATTTTTCCTCACTTTCACGCAGTATTTCTTCAGTTTTCTTCAGCTCCGAAATATTATGTAACAGAATAAGTTTCCCGAAAGGATTTCCTTGTTTATCGTCAAGTGGAGTAATATTGATATTATAGGTGCTTTTCAATCCATTTCTCCATATCTCCTGCTCCCTGGATACATTCTCAAACAGATCATTTCTCTCTATTTTAGTGTTCAGGTCAGGAAACAGTTGTCCTATATTTTTGCCGAGCAATTTTTCTGGTTTGTTGCTGAATATCTCTTTTGCTGCAGGGTTTACGTCCACTATACGTTCTTTATTGTCAACAACTATGATTCCGTCATTCATTTTTTCCATTAACCGATCACGAGCCATGGGGACCAGGTCAAGGAATTTGAATTGGTGGAGGTTGAATGAAAGAATAAGTCCTGTCAGGGTGAATCCTACGATTGTAAGATCCTGTCCGGGGAAAGGTCCCATATCTAATAGGTATAAGATATTTCCTGCCCATGGAAATGCAAGAGCAACAATAATCAGTTCTAACTGTTGACGATATATTTTTCTGGAAGATTTTCCTGAAAACAATAATATCAGTGTGGCAACTAGCAATATCAGGTAGTTGTATGCTATCATTATCCAGAATCCCGGTCCATGACCGTAAATAATAGTATTGAATGCAGATGCCGGTGTATAACTTGTCCATATCAAGCTATGCCATTCGTTGGTCAATGTAAGGATGAATATGGCAGCTGGTATCGTGCAAAGCAAGGCAATGTTTTTTCGGGTAAGCCATTTTTCCATTTTTGTATATTGGATTGCAAAAATAAACAGCAACAAAGGTGTAGCCAGTGATCCTATGTAACAAACCTTTGACCAGAAGATTTTTGCAGGCAAGCTTGTAACAATTGATTCAAAGGCTCCGCAAAGTTGCCATTCTATAATTGCAAGCATCAGAAAAAAAAGGGTAAACCCTCCGGCAGAGGTACGTCTATACCACACTGTCAATGCTACAAACGCGGATATAATCGTTGATACTAATAATATTAGAGCGTAGGGAGTCATTTGTAAAGTGATAGCCACACCTCATTGAAGGGATAATATAAGCCACCTGTAATGTATCTATAAATGAAAAATAAGTATCCATTTTACTTATATATTACTACTATTATATATAGAATTTACATAGTATTCAGAAATATATGTGAATCTTACTCAACAGGCACGATTACCCTGTAGCCATTGACTTCTCCAATAGTCACTTTGACCCCATACACTGCTTCGATATTTTCAGGTGTGATTACTTCTTCCTTTCCGTGTGCAAAAACTTCCCCATCTTTAATAAGGACATAACGATCGGAATATCTAATTGCCAGATTTATATCATGCATGGTTATTACTGCTGAAACGTGTTCTTTTCTGGCAACTTCTACAACAGTATTCAGGATACCCAGCTGGTTTTTCAGGTCCAGGCTGCTTGTGGGTTCATCCAGCAGGAGTATTCGGGGTTGTTGCACCAATGCACGTGCAAGGCTTACTTTTTGCAGTTCGCCACCACTCATTTCATCAATGTAGCGCAATGCAAGCTCTTCCATCCCCATATCTGATATTACCTGACGGGTAATTTTCATGTCTTTTTCTTTCATGCCCCATTCGATGTGAGGTCTCCTCCCCAGTAATATCGCATCAAATGCTGTCAGACGACTGGGTTCGGTATTCTGGGGAACATAGCCGAGCCTTTTTGCTATTTCTATACGGGGAAGTTCCAGAACATTTTCCCCTTCTACAATTATACTTCCGGATTTTGGAGCAAGAATTGTGTTGATACATCGAAGCAATGTGGTTTTCCCTACACCATTAGGTCCCAGGATTGTCAGTACTTCCCCGGGTTTGAGATCAAATTCAATTTCCTTGAGTACTTCCCTTTTTTTATAGTCAAACTGAAGTTCTCTTATTTTGAGCATTAGTGGCTATACCCCCGGATAAGCAGATACAGGAATAAAGGTGCCCCCATGAATGCAGTAATTATTCCTACGGGGAGTACATAGGGTGCAATTATCAGGCGTGCTGCAACGTCAGAAGCAAGCAGAAGAACCGCACCTACAATACAGGCAGAAGGTATCAGGAAGCGCTGGTCATCTCCTACAAACCGGCGGGCGATATGCGGGCACACCAGTCCAACAAATCCTATTATCCCAAGAAAAGACACAGCTGCTGCAGTTGTCAGTGATGCCACAAGCATTCCTGTCAGACGCACTCTGTCAACATTCACTCCCAGTCCCCTGGCTACCTCATCTCCTGCATCAATCGCATTATAATTCCAGCGGTTATAGAGGAAATAGGCTGAAGATAGCAGTGTGATAAACCCCATTATGTAGATACTCTCCCAGTAAGCCCTTCCAAGATCTCCGAATGTCCAGAACACTATTTCCGGTAGTTCCGAGTCATCTGCAAAAAACTGTAACAACATAGTGGCAGCTGTAAGTAATGAACTCAATGCCACTCCAACAAGTATAAGCACTTCCGGGGTTGCATTTTTGTATTTTGCAATTGCCAGGATTGTTAAAGTTGATATCAGGGAAAAAGCAAAAGCGAAAAGCGTTGTCATGTAAGGCAAATCGAGCATCGGCAGCCAGTTGCGTGTACCTGCCAGGATTGAAAGTGTGGCTCCAAAAGCGGCTGCATGGGATATTCCCAGTGTATAGGGAGATCCAAGAGGATTGCGCAGGATGGATTGCAATACGACCCCTGATATCGAAAGGGCGACACCTGCAATTATTGCAGCAATAGCACGGGGTATTCTCAGATTCCAGATAATTGATTTGGAATGTGTTAATTCAGTTGGCATTCCAAGTATCGTGCGGGTTATGTCAAAGATTGTAAGGTCGGCATTGCCTACTGAAAGGGAATACAGGAATATTGTGCCGGTCAACAATATTGAAATGAGGATAAAGGAAACTTTTCTGCCAATGTAACTTCTGTACTTTTCAGGAAGTGTCTCCACTTCATCCTCATATTTTTTGCAGTAATATTCCATGTAATCCCCTGATAGTATTATTCAAAAGAAATCTGTCCAAACTCATGACCGAAGTTGTCGGTCATAGTTTCGTAGATATCCTCATTTACAGGCGATTCGGCATAGAGGAATGAATAGATCTCATTTGCTTTTTCCTGAGTGTTCACGTCCTGGAATTCTGAAGGATAGACAACTTTTCCTACATACCATGCATCTGCAAGCACATTTCCGTGGTTTGTTGTGTACCAGTTGTAAGGCATCACTCCGTATAGTTTGCCGGCTTTTGCTGCATCCAGCTCAGCATAAACCCCGCCGGCTGCAAAAGAATCAATGCCGTATTTTTCGTTGGTATGAGTGTTCCCATTCTCCGAAAAATCATAGGTGCCCAGATCAACGAACATATAATCTATGCCCGGCTTGGAATCCCAATTAAAAAGGGCATCATCTCCTACCTGATAGCCTTGCCATTCTCCGGTTTTTCCGATTTTCGAGGCTACGTTGTTGACATTAACATATTCAAAAGGAGGATAATCCGGCTGTGTGGAAAGAATGCCGTGTGAGCCCCGGTAACTAATTCCTGCTATATATGCAGTGGGAGTTTCTTTATCCTTAGTTCTTTCATTGAGTTCGGCAATTTCTTCTTCAAAGAAAGTTATTACTTCGTTTGCTCTTTGTTCTCTGTCCATTACCTTGCCCATAATCTGGAGGGATTGCTTCATGTTTCCATCCCCGGTATTACCATAATTCAGACCAACTACCGGTATTCCGACATCAGAAGATAACTTTTCTGCATCTTCGGCATTGGAGAAACTATAGAATATGACATCCGGGGCAGGGTTGAGGGTCAGTATGGATTCTGCGTCATACTTACCCCTGAAAGCACCAATATAGGGATATTTTTCAGAATCTCCGAACTGGGGATTTGCGATCCTGTATGGTCTTTCAGGAGACTCAATAGATTCTTTCCATTGTTCTATGTCTTCAACTCCGACAATTGTATCCTGTTCCCCTAGATAACACAGATAACGTAGTGTGCCTGCCCCTATACAGATAGTATGTTCAATCTCGTTGGCAACTACTACTTGTCTTCCATAAGAATCGGTTATGGTTAACACTCCATTATCTCCCTCATTTCCTTTATTTTCTGGTTCTGAGGAATCCATGCATCCACAGGATGCTAGAAAAATTCCTAATATTGCCAGTGTGAGTAATATTTTTGTTCTATTCATACGATCATCTTCAAATTAATAGTATACAATAATTGATCATAATGTCATATCAAGTGCTATTATTATTCAATTTCGTAGCAGTTAATTCTATAAATATTTGTTGCGTATTATTCATGATTGTTTTTGTATTTTTTAGCACTATAAAACAAAAAACGAAACATAGGTTTTGCGCGGTATGCCCAAAACCATTATATACCATGTTCACTTTATATAATATTTAGTTCATAATTATCAATGGAGGGTATTTATGTCACAACAAATCTTTGAGTTTTCAGAACAGCAGAAAAAGGAACTTTCCGATCTTTTCGGGGAACGGGTCAATGTAAGTCGCAGGGAACGTCATTTCTATAACCATGATGTAGGAGCTTTGCCTTCAATGGCAAAGAAACTCCTTGGAAAAGCGGAACCTGCTGCTATTGTTAAACTCAAGGATGAGGATGACGTTGTCAAATTGATGGATTTTGCTTCCCGCTATTCAGTACCTGTTGTACCCAGAGCTGGAGCTACATCCGGCTATGGTGGTGTGATTCCTACAAAGGGAGGAATCATTGCTGATGTTGGCCGGTTAAACCATATATACGATATTGACAGGGAAAATCTGACAGCAACAGTCGGGGCTGGAATAGTCTGGGAAAAACTGGAATCCAAACTGAATCATGTTGATCTCTCCGTCTGTGCCCTGCCTTCAAGCGCACCGGCAGCAACAGTTGGGGGTTGGCTTGGGCAGAACGGTCTGGGTTACGGAAGTTATGAGTACGGTTGGTCCCAGGACACAATGCTTTCCGCAAGACTGGTAACTCCCGAAGGTGAGGTGCGTGAGTTCCAAGGGAATGATCTGCAAAAGATTGCAGGTAATTTGGGGGCGCTTGGTATCATTACACAGGTCACGGTCAAGATCCGACCACACAGTCAAACAAAAGCCGTTTCTGCAAGTTTTGGGAATCCTGCAGATTTACAAAAAGCTCTGCAGTTGATTGATGAACGCAATATTGCGCTCTGGTCCATATCATTTATAAACCCAGGTTTTGCTGACATGAAAAATCGTGCTCCTCAAAAATTGCACCACGGTGAACCCATCATACTGGAGGATACCGATTTACCTGTAGCTTATATATGCAACTTTTTTTATCCGGATAACAGGGATGTAGCTGGTCTTGAAGATACCATCAAAGAAGCCGGTGGTTCCATCCTTCCTGAGCAAATTTCAAAACATGAAACAGGTGAATGGTTCAGGACGATGAAAGTCAAAAGGCTTGGGCCTTCTTTTATTCCAGCCGAGGTAGTAGTGCCACAGGACAAGGTCAGTAAGGTAATCGATGAGATTAATGAAAAAATTTCGCTGCCTGTATTGATCGAAGGGATGGTTTCCCGGGATGGCGAAGTTGTACTCCTCTGTTTTATTCCTCATTCGGAGAGGTCTTTTAAGTTCAATATGGCATTCTCGCTGGGTCTTAGTATTATCAAGATTGCTGAAGATAACGGAGGCAGGATGTATGCTTCTGGTCTCTACTTTGCTGACCAAGCTGAGAAAGTTTACGGTGAAAGGCTCAAGCAATTGATGGATGTCAAAAAGGAGCTCGATCCTTCCGATATCATGAATCCTGAGACATTTACCGGCAGGGGATTATTCACTTCTGCTCTTTCCATGGCAGGTAAAATGGAACCTCTGATGCGCTTTGTGGGTAACATGTCAGGGGTGGATAAGACTGAATTCAAAGATCAGAAAAACATCCCGGGTGACATAATTTCCCATGCTTATACCTGTGCACAGTGTGGCTATTGTGTAAATGAATGCGATCAGTATTACGGGCGTGGATGGGAATCCCAATCCCCCCGGGGTAAATGGTTCTTTATCAAGGAATACTTGGCCGGAAGGGATGAGATTAATCAGGAACAAACGGATACTTTCCTTGCATGTACTACCTGTGAATTGTGTGATGTGCGGTGCCAGCTGGATCTTCCCATTGAGAATTCATGGTTGCGCCTGAGGGAAAACCTTGTGCAGCAGCGTGGCAAAATGACTTTCCCACCATTTGAGATCATGGCTCAGAGTCTGAACAAGGAACGCAATATCTGGGCGGAATACCGTCAGGGCAGGGACGAATGGGTTCCTGAGGACCTTAAACCTAAAATCAAGGAAAAGGCCGATTATGCCTATTTTGCAGGTTGTACGGCTTCTTTTGTGGAAAAAGATATCGCAGAAGCGTCTGCTAGGATGCTTTCTGATGCCGGAATTGATTTTACGATTCTGGGTAAGGAGGAATCCTGCTGTGGTATTCCTATGCTTGCAGCCGGAAAGTGGGATGTTTTCGAAAACATCATGAAAATGAATGTGGGCAACATGAAGAAAAAGGGTGTCAAAACCGTAATTACTTCCTGCCCTGCATGCTGGTTTGTATGGCATACCTATTATCGCCAGTGGGCCGAAAAACTGGGAATTGATTATGATTTTGAAGTCAAGCACTATTCCGAAGTACTTGCTGAAAGGATGGATGTACTTGAACCCAAACTCAAGGTTCCACTGGAAAAGACCGTTACAATCCATGATGCCTGTCATATGGGACGTGCCGGAGGTATCTATGAGCCTCCCAGAAAGCTTGCAAAAGCCATTCCTGGTGTTGAATTCCGTGAAATGGAGCACAACAGGGAAAACGGACACTGTTGTGGTTCAGTATTGACCCTGGTAGACGAGCCTGACGTTGCCAATGTAATCGGTGGTATGCGCCTGAAAGAAGCCGAAGCTGTGGGTGCGGATATTATGCTTGCTGCCTGCCCATGTTGTCAGGTGCAGCTGCGTGTATCTGCACAGAAGAGCAATATCCCTGTGGATGTACAGGATCTGGGTGCAACCGTGGCCCGTAGTATGGGGTATGATATTGCGGATACTACCAATGATGCTCTGGCGGGCTGGGCTGTCTTTGAGCAGATGATCTATCTTATGAAACCTGAGAACATGACCAATCTGATGATGGAACTGATGCCACAGATGATGGAAGCGATGCCTTCGTATATGAGGGGAATGATGAAAACGGTCAAATATGTACCGGGTATGGATAAGCTAATGGCGCCGATGATGCCCAAAATGATGCCGATGCTCCTGCCCTCCTTAATGCCGAAGGTCATGCCGGATATGCTTGAAGCAGTTACCCGTCATGTCCAGATGCCCGACTACATGGAAGAACAGCTTCCGGACCTGATGCCAAAAGCAATGGAGAATCTGATGCCCAACATGCTTCCACAGATTGCACCGCTTTTGACACCCCGGATGATAGAATACATCAAGCAGAACTAAGATTTGACACACCCTATAAGGGGTGTCATTTTTCTATTGTCATACCTGCAGCTTCCAGTGCATAAAAAGCTGCCTTGCAATTTTTTTGTTTTACTAAAATATAATCCGTATCATAGGTTGACATTACAAAAATACTGATTTCATTCTCAGAAAGTGTATTGCTGATCCTTGCCAGGATGCCTATCTGGTCAAACTCTAACGGCCCCTTTACTTTGAAGAAATTCCAGTCTTTTTCGCATTCAATATTTTCCGGGCAGATGACGGAAAGTTCTTCTTTGGTTCTGGTTAGGGAAAAGATGCTGGAAGATAATACCCATTCAGGTAACTTTTCAGTTGCTTTTAGTTTACAAATCCCAAATTTCTCGTTTATCAATATAAGGCCAATTGAATTTTGTGTTATGTTTTCCACTTTCCTGCTTCCGTTGTTCTGCTACCTGTGTTTCCTTATATTATTTATAAAATGAACACATGCTTTTCATAGGGGTTGAAAGTTGTTATCACAAATTCCTGCAATACTTGAAGAGATAGATTCAGAAGACATCGATAAAGAGATATTAAGGGCAGCTATAATCGCAGAATTCGATGCGGTCAATATTTATGAACAGATGGCTGGCCTGACAAATGATGATGATCTACGTGCAGTACTTCTGGATATTGCCAAGGAAGAAAAACTTCATATTGCCATGTTCCAATCTGTACTTCTTGAATATGATCAGGAATATCTGGAAATAATGGCAGATTATTCCCTTGCCCGCAAATGATACTTTGTCAGATAAAATTTATATATTTGCGGCTGTTTATTTTGATATTAGAGGTGGGTAGGGGACCTTGTGATCAATTATGAATGTAAAAAATAATCGTATTCTGATAGTTTCAATTGTCGTCTTTGTAATATTTGCGCTATTTCTGGCATTTGTGGATGCAGGCGCTTCTAATTCAAATACAGGAGTCGATCAAAAGATAAGTGGCTATTCATTCTCCCAACCGAATTCATCCGCTGTGGCTCCAACAGGTGTTGTTTACCTTGATTTGAAAGACGAAAATGGATTTTCTGTAATTCTTGAAGATGAGATTGCAGACCTTCTTGAAGAAAAAGGATTTAAAGTGGAAACAGTTTCAATGCAACCAGTTATTTATGACAGTACTGCACTTGCTGTTGTTGTAAATGAACCAGATATTTTCTACAATCCCTTTTACTCAACTGCAACTATGGATGTAGAATTTGTTTATTCCCATACAGGCAACATGGAATACCTGGATATGCTGATTGATGATTTTGATAAGCCGGTTGTCTTTTCTTCTATGGATGGTTATCAGTTATTGCGACATGGGCAACTCACCATAAACGATACTACAAAAGGTCTCGTAACCTATCCCTACTATAGACGCCACCTTGCTGAAAATATAGCAGCCGGGGTAGTTGAAAAGGCATTCAGTGATGATTTGTGATTTGATTATGGAGGGGATTATATGCAATTTTCCACCAGCAAACGTGTTGAAATTATGGATATTACAGATAAAGTATCCAGTGTGGTGAGAAGCAGTAATATCGATGAAGGGATATGTGTGATTAGCACTTCCCATACAACCTGCGCGATAATCGTCAATGAAAACGAGTCGGGGTTGGTTTCTGATATAATGGAATTGCTGAAAAAACTGGTTCCTTCAAGTGCAGGCTACTATCATGATAGGATAGATAACAATGCAGATGCCCATTTAAGATCTGTTCTTCTGGGAAACAGTGAAACGATGCCTGTGAGAAAAGGAGATATTGAGCTTGGTACATGGCAGAGCATATTTCTTGTGGAACTGGATGGGCCGCGCAAGAGGAATGTAGATATAGTGGTATCATCATCTGATTTTAGGGGATGAATTATCAGCCCCTAATATCTTTAATCAGTGCTAATTATGTATAGGTGGTCTATTATGGTGGAAAAAGAGAATAAGAAGGAGAAAGAAACTGAAGGCAAAGATAAGAAAAAGAAAGTGGCACATGTGGAGCCGGTGCATCCGGGAAATGAGCGGGTAGGACAAAGCCGACATCTGCTGGATACCTGTGAATGATATTTTTTACAAAAAATCATCCATAAAGGATTAATGTACAGCATCAAGTTTGAATACTGTACTTTGTGAAAGATTGATACTTATTCACTACCGGTATTGTAGTGCATCTCATTACCCTCTGCATCAATAATGGTTGTATCCCCATTGATGCTGGCCATTTCGTACACAGTTTTGCCGCTGCTGTCATACATCTTCATAATAAAGGCATTATCATCCTCTGACCACAAATATTCCCCTGAAGCTATTTCTGTATCTGCGGCGTTGGTTTCATAGACGGCTTTGCACATTTCAATGCCATCAATTGTTTCGGTTCCCACAACTTCGAATTTCATGGATTCTCGTGTTTGTGGATTATTTACAGTCATGACTGTGCCTATAGGGCAATCTCCGTCCCCTCCGCCGGTGGTATGAACTTCGACTTCCCCTTCTTCATCACTGTACTGGTATGTCTGGTCATTCTCGCTGTCATTCCCCGAACAACCCGCCAGCAAAACCAGAGAGACAATGGCCAAAACCACGAATAATTTTCTCATATTCAATTTATCACCCTACCTAATTTGTACTTTTTAAGTTAATTAATAATCTGATATTTATTCTATATAGCATTATTTAGTGCGTTCGGTTACCATGGATTCGAAAATAAACTACGTAACCTTATTTCGTAATCTATATGCCTCATTGTAACCCTGGTAATAAATGGGGCTATTATTTTTCCCTTAAGTAATGGGAGTGGTAGAATATGATATTCATGGATATAATAACCTGGGATCCGAAGGACAACGAAGAAGTAATCAAAAAGTATGTCGAATGGGAATGGCCTGAAGGTGTGACAGTGATCAATGAATGGACAGACCTTTCAGCCTGTCGGTATGTAGCTGTAGTGGATGTAGAGGATTCTAAAAGTTTTGCCGCTGCTGCGGCACCCTGGAAAGGTCTTTGTCAGATTGAGACATTCCCTGTAATGGAAACAGGTAAGTTTATGCAAATGATGTCTGAATATGTGTGAATCGATGGGATTTTAAAATGATGCAAATTAGTTGTTTGTATCAATTCCTTTTAATCTGAAGTTTCAAATAAATACAGGTTTCTGGAGAAACAGCCAGTTTTGGCTCTTTTTTCCATCCTTATTTTTTCCAGATCTTTGCCCGAGTACCCCTTGAGTTCAGCGATCCTGTAAATCACTTCCAGAATGTCTGCTAATTCTTCTATATCCCTGTCAGCCATGTATTCATCGATTTCCTCGTACAGTTTCTTTTCCATCTCTACCAGAAAATCCATGTCATCCAATTGTTGCACAGTGCAGTTTTTGCCGGATTTTGTAATGATGTCTGCAATATTGTCCCGGACTGCTTTATTATGTGTCCTGACCAAGATTCCACTCCTTTATGCTTAATCTTTCTTTTTTCTATAACATTTTTCAAATCTGGCACGTGAGAATGGCTTCCCGTGTCCGGGATAAAAGATATTACATCCTGTGGAAAGTAGTTTTTTCCAGCTTTTAAGCAATTCTTTCTCATCATTTGCAAATGGAGGATAAACCGATCCTGGCATGAAACTGAAAAGAGTATCTCCTACAATTGCATTTTTACCGATTATAACGCAGATGGAGCCTGAAGTATGGCCGGCTAAAGGCAATATTTGAATTGTGGTATCTGATAGTGGTATTTCACACTCTCCATCAATGACTATATCAGGGTCTATAGGGGTATACCTGCCCCTGTCCGGGAGGAATTTATTCGCAAAGCCGCAAATCAGTCGGGAAAATAACATGGTGCCTTCCGGAAATGGAGTATAACCCCTTTTTAGATATTCAACTTCTGCCCTGTGGGCAATAACCGTTGCTGTGCTTTTCTTCCTTATTTCTTCCAGGCATCCCACATGATCGTAATGTGAATGTGTAAGGATGATATAATCGATATCCTGAAAATCCAATCCTTTGTTCTCCAACGCTGTCTTAAATTTGTGGGTGTTGCCCCTGCTTCCGGAATCAACCATTATAGTTATACTATTTCCGGTAATCAGGTAAGCATTTGATGCACCCGCATGTATGGGAGTAACTTTGTAAGATTGGGATTGTGGCATAACTTTCCTGAATTTGGAGGTATTACTTATTTCAGCAATTGGCATAGTGCTTATATATTTTAATTTTGCCTATTCAGTTCTGTAAGTAAGATGTTGTCTCAGGGCAGTAGAATTAACTAAATAACTATTTTTAATGGCACAGCAAAAAAGGTTGTGGTGCGAGGGAAGGGATTCGAACCCTCGAACTCCTACGAGAATAGGCCCTGAACCTATCGCCTTTGGCCTGGCTGGGCAACCCTCGCACACGATTTCTGGCTATAGATAGGGCTTTTGATTCTTAAGGGTTTTGGTCTTGAATAAACAGTAGGTCAGGGATATTTCACCCTGACATCTAAATATAGGAGTCTGTTTTTGGAGGTTGTAAGCCGGAAGTTTTTAACCTCCGGCAAGGGGTTAGAATTTGTATTTCTCCCCTATCAAAAGAATGCATGGCCTGTATATAGCCTCATTTGCCTGTTTTTTCCAACGAGAGGTGACTATGAGTATGGCATTAAAAAATATAAAGGGTTATTAAAATGAAAAAGGAACAAATGGATGAGCTACTTCTCATCCGATAAGTTTCAATATCAGGGCTTTCTGTGCATGCAACCGGTTTTCTGCCTGATCGAAAACCACTGAATGGGTACCATCCATTACCTCGGCCGATATCTCCTCTCCCCTATGGGCCGGCAGACAATGCATAATGATTACATCATTCTTTGCGACATCAAGCAAATTACTGTTAATCTGGTAATCCGCCAGGTCACTCAGCCTTTTATCTCTTTCCTCTTCGTCTCCCATGGATATCCATACATCGGTATAGAGAACGTCAGCATCAGTAGAAGCCTCTATCGGATCTCTGAGAATCTCAACCTTGCCACCCATTTCGCGTGCCATGCTTACGATATCATAATCCGGGTCATAGCCATCAGGACAGGCCACAGCAATCTCCATTCCTACCATGACACAACCAAGTATCATTGAATTGCACACATTGTTGCCATCGCCTACCCAGGTAAGTTTCCGCCCTTCCAGTGTGCTTTTGTACTCCTTGATCGTCAGCAGGTCTGCCAGGATCTGGCAGGGGTGTTCCTTATCGGAGAGGGCATTGATAACAGGCACGGTGGCATGTTCGGCAAGTTCTTGCACGGTAGAGTGTTTGTTCACCCTGGCAGTAATAGCCGTCACGTACCGGGAAAGGACCTTTGCGGTGTCTGCAACAGTTTCTCCTCTGCCTATCTGCATGTCTCTCTGGTTAAGATACAGGGAATGGCCACCCATATCACTCATGGCCACTTCAAAGGAAACCCGGGTTCTGGTAGATGACTTTTCAAAGATCATCGCAAGGCTTTTGTTTTTCAGCAGATCGGTGACCTTGCCCTTAATTCTCTTTTCTTTCAGATCCTCTCCCGTCTCCAATATATCCAGTATATCTTCTTTGGAAAGGTCCGTCATTGACAGGACATGTTTCATTATATCAGCTCTGTTTTTGCTCTCTTATCTTATTCATATGTGTGACTTTTTTTCGTACAAGAGCCCGGGTACCGATATCCCGGCGTGAATGCAGATCGCCGATGATATTCTCAAGTGCATCCTGTGCTATTTTTTCAGCCTTGCTTATGGAATCAGCGATACCGACAACTGCTGCACATCGAGATGTGCTGGTATAGATTTTACCATCTTTTTCATATACACTGGAATAGAACAAAATTGCATCGCCCATATCCCCAAACACTATCTCTTTGTCTGAATCAGGGTTATCCGGATATCCTGCAGGAACCACGTACTTACACACAGTTGCCCTCTTGCTAAACACCACATCGAGATCTTCCAGGCGCTCTTCCACGATAGCTTCCATGACATCAAGCATATCGGTCTCAAGCAGGGGCATTACGTTCATAGCTTCGGGGTCTCCGAAACGCGCATTGAACTCTATGACCTTGGGTCCTTTCCTGGTAAGGATGAACTGGCCGTAAAGGATGCCCTGGTACGGGATTCCTGTAATCTCACAGAGTTTCTCTACGGTTTTTTGCATTATGGCTTTGGCCTTTTCCAGGTCATCTACCATCATGAAAGGCAGGATTACATCGGTGTTAGAGTAGGCTCCCATTCCGCCGGTATTTGGTCCCAGGTCATTTTCGAATGCTCTCTTGTGATCCTGTACGCAGGGAGCAAAAGCAAGAGTGCTACCATCAACAAATGCCTGCAGGGTGAATTCCTCTCCTTTCAGTTTCTCCTCAACAACCACACTATCTTTTTCGAGGATGCTAAGTGCATATTCATAGGCATCTGTAGTATCTGGCAGTTGGTCGCCCATAACCTTGACGCCTTTACCTCCGGTAAGCCCGGCAGGTTTTATGGCGACATCACCAAGTTCCTCGATATATTCTTTCAATCCTTTTTCATCTTTGAACACTTTAAAAGCAGGGCATCCTTCGATATTTTCTTCCTTCATGAAAGTCCTCGCCCATGATTTATCGAATTCAATCTGGGCAACATCCTTTTTAGGACCCACTGAAGGGATTTTGACTTTTTCAAGAGCATCTACAAGACCGGCTGCAAGAGGCGCTTCCGGACCTATGAATGCAATGTCTATTTTTTGTGAAGTGGCATATTCAACCACTTTTTCCACATCTGTTTCTTTTTCAAGTAAGAAATCCCTGCAAAGCTTTGCTATACCGGGATTTTTTTTGCTCATTACTGCATACAGTTCAGGCTCTCTCTTACTTCTGGCGATGGCTTCAGCAATGGCATGCTCTCTGCCACCTCCACCGATAAGCAAAACATTCATCTGTAGACCTCTCTGATTAAAAATCCTATAAAACACGTTACTAAATATTCATTATATTATGCAAATTTGTGTTGTAAACAGTTATTATTAGAATAGAGCATTCCGGATAATTAAATAAATACTTTCCGCTTTTGCAGCTTATTTATCTTTGAGCAGATCGGATGCTTTAACAAGTGGAGTCAATGTCACATTTTCATTCCACAAATTTGCTTCTGCTCCTTCTTCCCTATCAACAACGGTAATCACTTCATCGACATTGGCACCGAAGTCCCGGAGAAGATTGATCGCTTCAAGAACAGATCCGCCACTTGTGGTAACGTCTTCTATCAGTATGACTTTATCTCCTTGTTCCAGATCACCTACAAACCTTCCCCCGGTTCCATAAGCCTTTGCATCCTTGCGTATGAGTAAAAGGGGAATCTCTGTTTTCAGGGAGACAGCTGTTGCAAGAGGAACTCCTCCAAGGGCCACTCCGCCAATACGACTTGTTGTAGGAAGATCAATTCTGGTTGAGGCAATATCTGATATTTTTTTGAGGGTTACAGGATCCGAAATTGCCTTTTTTATGTCTACGTAATATTTGCTGTTTTTTCCCGAGGCAAGGGTAAACTGGCCGAACTTGACGGCTTCACACTTCTTGAGAGCTTCTATGAGTTCATCTTTCTCATTGTTTTCCTGCATGGCAATGGTCTCCTGAGGTTACCAGGGTTCTTTCTTGATTCCAAGTACATAACCTATTATATTGGTCCCTATGTGTAAAAGGGGTGTTAGTATCAGTAAAACTATAATGATATTCAGGGTGAAATTTGCAACAAACCATTGTGGAGCTACCAGGTAGGTCAATATCCAGGCACCTGCTACAAAATCAAGCTGATCTGCAATAGGCAAAGGAGCTCCTCTTTTCAAATCTATCCTCCTTTTAACAAAACTCATTGCCAGATCACCAAGAAGAGAGCCAATCGAAAGAGCAGCAATCGGAATTATTACATCCGGGATTGTATAACCAAAAGGTGGTAATCTGATCCCCATAAACTCGATTCTGCTAAAGGCAATCCATGTTTGCAGAATCCCGGCAACGATCCCAATTAAACTTCCGGCGACAAATCCCCTTATCGTTTTTCCGTCACCAAGTATCCTTCTTCCGTCACCCATGGTTCTTTTGCCATCAATGGGTCTTCCTCCTCCCAAAAGAGCTGCAAAAGGACTTGGAAGGTAGGCAGGCAACATTAACCACACAGCGATAATAATTGTATCAAGCGTCTTGATCAGCCCCTTTTGACTTCAATTATTTTCGTTTTTATATAAGGGTTTGCTGTTTTTATTCCTGTGTGGCCGGTGGGATTTGAACTATTCCCTGAACATTATTCTTTTGAGAAGAATCACTATCAGTTTAAATAATTAACAGTGTGAACTAAAATGTACAAACTCCTTTATACATGAAAATCTTCCTTTCTGCTAATATATTTCTTACAGGACAGGCTTGTTTACATGGATCTACAAAACCTCATTTCCAGAAAAAACCTTATCTTTGTAACAGTGACAGCATTCGGGGCACTTGCAGCTTTGATAACAATTGGAATGCTGACACCCCTTGTGGTTCAGTTTTTAAGCGGTATGCAAATAGGTATGGATGCAACATATTTCAATAACAGGGCAGCACCGATTGCCGGTTTACTTGTAATCCTGCTATGTGCCTGCCTGCTTGTCACCCATATCTCCAGCAGGTATATTGGTATCCTGCTTGGAAGTATAGTTTTATTGTCTGTACTCATGGCAGTGTTTTCTCCTACCGGGAAACTGCTTGTAGACATTTCTATAATTCCCATGCTTGCTGTTTTTGCGGCATCCCTGTACCGCTTGGTTCATGTTATCAGAAAACGCAGTGGCAAATCACGTTTCAAGGGAATAGGTGCCCACATTATCCATATTGGGATTTTGCTGGTGATATTCGGCACCATCTTCAGTTCGGCAATGAAAGTAGAAGATTCAGCTGTAGTTAGCATTGGTGAAGAAACATCATTTGAGGGGATTCCTTATTCTGTGAGTGTGATGGGTATGGATTCAAGTTTTGAAGGTACTCCCTATGACAATTATCCCGGTTCATCGTATGCAACGGATGTTGGTCTTATAATTTCCAAAAACGGGAATGAGTTTGACAGGGGTACAGTTAGGTATATAACCGATATAAAATGGAGACAGACCTATACTTCTACCTATATTAACCGCGCAATCATGGAAGAGGTTTTTATTGCCCCAAAAGCCCTCGATGAAAAATCCGGAGAAGTTGATCTGTATCTGCGGGTAGTTCCATTTATCAGTTTTCTGTGGGCTGGTATTTACATAATGCTTGGTGGTATGTTAATACTGCTCCTTGGAAGTACAGTGCTACCAGACAATGAAAATGAGGTGGCCACATGAATTTTGGAATGATTATTATATGGGTGGCATTTCTGTTTGGTTTGTTTGCTATGGTCTATTCATACCTGGGTTTTCGCAGGGAAGATGAGAATTACCGGAAACTTTCATTAAGACTTGAAATTGCCTGTACTGTTTTGGTCACAGCTGCTTCTGTCATGCTGATATACTATCTTTATGATGTAGCTGCATTCTTTGAGTATGTTTATAATCATTCCAGTCTTGATCTTTCCACATACTATCGTATTTCAGCTTTCTGGGCAGGTCAGGAAGGTTCTCTTTTGTTGTGGGCCTGGGCCATTTCGGTTATGCTTCTGGTTCTCAGGTATTCCTTGCGCTTTTCCAAAGGAAATGTATTCATGGTCACAAGGATACTATCCCTGGGTATTCTTTCGGTATTCCTCATGCTGCTTGTACTTGACAATCCGTTTGCAGTATATTACTCAAAAGCCGGCTCCATTATGGTAAGCAACTGGAATCCGTTTGTCCATCCCTATCACCTAACAGATGGACAGGGCATGAATCCGCTGCTTCGCAATCCCTGGATGGCCGTCCATCCTCCCATCCTTTTTTTGGGCTATGCAGCTTTTACTATTCCTTTTGCATCTGCTATTGCGGGTTTGCTCCTTAATGACAACAGCTGGCGCAAAATAGCCAATAATTGGATGCGGGTTTCCTGGTTATTCCTGACTGCAGGGATAGGTCTGGGTGGTTTCTGGGCCTATGAGGTACTTGGCTGGGGTGCATGGTACTGGAGCTGGGATCCGGTTGAGACCTCTTCATTAATTCCCTGGATAACTGCGACAGCTTATCTGCATACAATATACGGCAGGCAGGGACAGTTCAGGTTCCTGGCGCCAGCAATGGCTATTTTCTCATTTATACTTGTAATTTTTGCAACTTTTGTTACGAGAAGTGGTATGTGGGCTTCTGTCCATTCCTGGCAGGATTTCAATGCAGAAGGCCTCTTAATAGGTATATTCCTTGCAGGAATTACGCTTATGGGAACATCGCTGCTTGCAAAAAGGTATTTTGAAGAACAGGATTGAAACTGTTCTTTGCTTTTTATTTTTAGCGGGCAACAGCCAGGCTTTCAGTAGTGGTATGATCAGGTCGGGTGCGAACCGGGAGTTGAATTGTGAATTCACTACCCTTTCCTTCTAAGCTTTTCACCAGGATTTGACCATTGTGACCTTCAATGATTTTCTTGCAGATGTAGAGGCCAATGCCAGTTCCTCCATATTTTCTTCTTGTGGAACCGTCTACCTGATAAAAACTTTTAAAAATATTTTCTAACTTGTCTTTGGCTATTCCAATTCCTGAATCCCTTATTTTTATCTCGACGTATTTGCCTGTTCTACTGGTGGAAACTTTTATGTTACCATTTGCAGGAGTAAACTTGATTGCATTATCGAGTATATGGAAAATAGCATTTTCCAGGTGTCTTTCATCAGCATTTATATGTGGAATATTTTCTAGGTTTCTTTCAAGTGTCAGGTTATATTTTGTAAAATTAATTGTCAGGTCATTCAGGGTCTTGTTGAGAAGGGAATTTATATCTGTATCTTCAAAATTGTATATCACATTTTGACTAAAGTCTTCACTGGCATAGAGAAGAGCATTGACATGTTGCTGTAGCCTATCACAATTTCTATTTATTGTAAGCAGGGCGTCTTTTTGCTTGCTATTAATTTCCCCGAACTCGCCTTTGGCGAGCAAATCGCTGAAACCTTTGATGGATGCAAGAGGTATTTGTAATTCCTTGCTTATATTGGCGAGAAATTCATTTCTCATGCTGTCCAGTTCCTGAAGTTCTTTATTTGCCTCTAAAAGGGCCATTTCTGCCTGTTTTTTTTCAGTAATATCTTCACCGGAACTGATGGTACCCATGATTTTCCCCTTATCGTCTTTGAGCACAACATCATGCCAGAAAACCAATCGTTCTTCACCTGTACGTGTAAGAATAGGTTTTTCTGAGAATTCGGGAGGTTCAATTTCCCCCTCCAGGACCATTTTATAGCCGGTCTTTATCATGTCCCTTATTCGTTCCGGCAAAAAGACATCGAACCATTTCTGTCCTATAATTTCTTCCTGGGAATACCCCAGAATTTCAGAAGCTTTTTTATTGGCAAGTACTACTTTCAGGTCCCTGTCAACTACGCCTATTATTGTTTGGGCAACATCGATGTAAGTCTGTGCCTGATCCCTTTCTTTTGAAAGTTTATCATAGAGGTTCTTTATTTGTAACAGGGAATTGATTCTTGTGAGAATTTCCAGATCATCGGACTGGTCGGTTATGAAATCATCTGCCCCCTCTGTAAGAGCTGCCCTTATCTCTTCTTTGTCTGTTTTGGTGACCATAATTATGGGGAGATATCGATTACCTGTATTTTGCTTAAGCTCCCTGCAAATGCGGTAGTTAACCTCTTCAGGTACAGTATTGTCAATTATAACTATAGTCGGTGTATTTTTTTTGATAAAAGAAATAGTATCTTTTTTGGGTTCTGTTTGTAGTATCCTGTATGCTGACAGGTACCCTAGCAATTTATCGTTATTTTTGCTGCTTATAAGGGCAATTGTAGGTATTATATCATCAAGCATGTCACCACATCCAGATGCCATTACTATATTAGATATTCATACTTATATATTAATTCATTCTCTAAAAATCCCTATATTATCTTTATTTAGAACATTATCATAATTTTTATATCCCAGGATATTTGCTATCATATTGGTATGTTTTCCCTTTATTTTCTGCAATTCATCTGAGGTATAATCCGTAATTCCTTTCCCGAATACTTGCCCGTTGCACTCGAGCTTTACTATATCTCCGCGATCAAAATCACCATCCACTCCAATTACACCCGAAGGCAGGAGACTCATGCGGTTTCTTACCGCATCTCTGGCTCCTTCATCTACCACGATTGTGCCTGAGGAATGAGCAAGTAAAATCCATCGAATGCGGTTCTTATGTACTTCTCCTTCAGCTAAAAACAGGGTGCCGATTTCTTCGCCTTCCATTATTTTGAGGATTGCGTTTTGGATAGAACTGTTTGCAATTACCATATGGCAGCCTGCGATATTGCATATCTTGGCAGCATCTATTTTTGTTCTCATGCCACCGGTACCCTTTGTACTTGAAGGGCTCCCGCCATAACTTTCTATAGTTGGTGTAACCTCAGACACAGTTTTCAGTAATACAGCATCCTTGTGCCTTTTAGGATTTTTATCATATAAACCATCAATATCCGATAGGAGTATCAGCAAATCGGCTTCCATTTTACTGGCAACCATTGCGGAAAGCCTGTCATTATCTCCAAGGGTAGCTTCTATCTCGTGCACACAGGTACTGTCATTCTCATTGATAATTGGGATTACCCCATATTCCAGTAACGTGGATATGCTGTTTCTCAGGTTGAGATAGGTTAACCTGCTGGTGAAGGAGTCGTAGGTCAAAAGAATCTGGGCAACATTGAGATCGTAAGTACTAAAAGCCTCCATCCATTTTTGCATCAAAATATTTTGACCAACGGCTGCTGCTGCCTGTCGAACCGGAATTTCCCGTGGCTTACAGCCAAGTTGCATCAGGTCAATTCCCACTCCAATGGAGCCAGAGCTAACAAGAATGACTTCTTTTTCCAGACTGTGGAGGTATGCAATCTGTGAGGCCACATGTTTCATGAATTCCTCATTCAATCCTCCACAATCATTACTTATGGAAGTTGTTCCTATTTTGATGACAACTTTTTTAGCGTTGTCAAGGATGACTTTTCTTTTGCTCAAACTCACTATCCCCGGATATCATTTCAAATAATGTCACTAATCTGTTTATCCAGCTTTCTGTGGGTAAATTTTTTTGCCTTATCCCCGGTATAATCGGATACTCTGTCACCATTTCCAAGAAGAATATACTTGTATATCAAAAGACCTTCCATTCCTACGGGCCCCCGTGCATGTATTTTGTTTGTGCTGATGCCAACCTCTGCACCTTTACCATACCTGAAGCCATCGGCAAATCTTGTAGAGGCATTGACCATGACGCTTGAGGAATCCACAAGTTCGGTAAATGTACGGCGCTTGTCCTTGCTTTTAGTAACTATACAATCTGTATGATGGGAACCGTACCTGTTAATATGATCGATTGCTTCATTCATTGAATCAACCATTTTCACAGACAGTATCAAATCATTATATTCGGTACTCCAGTCTTCCTCGGATGCTTTTTTCAAACCCCGGATGCCTTTATCTTCTGCAATAGTGTATGTTTTCTCATCCAACCGGACCTCTACACCTGCTTTGACGAATTTTTCGATCATTTCGGGCAGGAACTTGCTTGCAATATCACTGTTTACAAGCAATGTTTCCATTGCATTGCACACTGCCGGGTACTGTACCTTTGAATCATAACAGACATCAATCGCTTTTTCTATGTCTGCTTCATTGTCCACATAGACATGACATATCCCGTCTGCATGACCTAATACAGGTATCCTGGTATTATCCTGTATGAACTTCACGAAAGCGTTCGAACCACGAGGTATGAGCAGGTCTATATAGGAATCAAGTGCCAGGATGTCCATTACCTCTTCCCGGGTTTCCATCAGTTGAAAGGCCTTTGCAGGAATATCCCCGATTTCTTCTATGGCTTCTTTAAGTATGTTGAAAATAGTACGATTTGAATTAAAGGCTTCACTTCCACCTTTAAAGATCGTTGCATTACCGCTTTTCAGGCACAGGGACATGATCTGCGGAACAACATCAGGACGTGACTCGAAAATAACCCCTATAAGGCCGATAGGACAACTTACCTGGTACAGTTCCAGTCCCTCATCAAGCTCTAAGCAGCTGAGAGTTTTGCCTGTGGGGTCTTCAAGTTCCATGACATCTCTTATACCTGCGATCATTCCATCGATTTTGCTATCATTTACTTTCAGCCTGTCCACAAGAGCCTGTGAGATTTTCCCTTGGTTTTTTAATTGCTCAGCATATTCGAGGTCTTTGCGGTTTGCCTTAAGTATCGAATTTCTATTTTGATCAAGGGCCTCTGCCATTGCTTCAAGCCCTTTATTTTTTAGGAGTGTATTTATGCTGGCAAGTTTGATGGAGGCATCTTTTGCTGGTATGACTTTTTTCTCTGTATTATCGGTCATGGGAACACCTGATTATATGGTTGTAACTATGGCAAGAGCAAATAAGATCATCATATAAAAAAAGCTTTTAGCTATTTGATCGAGGACTTAAAAAATAGTTGAAGAAGCAGGTGACCCTGCTTCAACATTGTGCTTATTTGGCCGGGATGATGAGGGATCTCTCACCAGAAGGCTCGAACTCACGAAGCGCACCGCGTCCGAACTCCTTCCTTGGCTGGGAGAAGTCGAATGGGAGCATTTCGTCGGCGAAACAGACCTTGATCAGTGGGTTGAGTGCGTATGCATCTCCACGACCGGCGTGTGCTGCGGCTGCGATTGCAGCGTAGCCACCCTGGTGACCAACGTTCATTGCGTAGTTCGGATAGTTTGGACCACGGAGTTCGTGGGGCAGACCTTCATCGGACTGGTAGGAGAAGGTGTTGGTTGCACCACACTGGTCCTGCAGGTCGAATCCGAAGAATCCGAGACGTCCGTGACCTTCCTTGTGCAGGTACATACAGAGATACCATGCGGAGAGACCGGCGTTTGCGTTACCGGTTGCAAGGGATCCTGCACTACCGGCGGCTGCGGACAGGACGGTTGCTCTCTGGGATCCACCGAAGTGGTCTTCAAGTGCAACTGGGTATTTCTCGTAGTTCTCGAGACCGTAGAGTGTGGACTCTGTTGCGATATCCTTGATAACATCCATGCTTGGGGCGACCTTGTTGTCGATACCTTTGTCAGCTGCACCGTCATACTTGTCGTTGATGTATTCAACGTCATAGTACAGGTTGTCATCCAGAATGTTGTTGGTGTATGCAGCAGTGGAGTACTGGGTAAAACCGACACCACCAGACATGTAGGATCCGAGCCAGATCTGGTCGTAGAGCATACATCCTGCACCGACTACCTCAAGGGTTACGTTTGCAGGGTCATCTGGGTTTATACGGCTGGTCTGGATGATATCTGAGAGGTTACCAAAGGTAACACCACCAGGTTCGTTTGGTGCACGTGCACGTCTTGCAGGGAGCATGTCACCCATGTTGACAACACCTGCGTGCTTTGCTGCGTAGGAAAGGTCTGCTACAGCTGCTTCACCGGCACACATTCCGTATGCTGCGATGTAAGACATACCAATCTGCATTGCAGTCCACCTTGTGGTCTGACCACCGTCTGTTGTTCTGGATACGATGGTTGGGATGTGGGCTGCCTGCCAGGTGGTATTGCCGATTGCGGATTTGAGCTGTTCTGCCTGTTCTGCAGGGAACTGTTTGTCGATGTCGATGAGGAATTGGTCATCGATCTCGTCTGCAAGTTCATCGTCACCTGTGAATATTTTCACGTAACAGTCATCGACTAGTGCAGGGTGGCTCTCTACCATGTGTTCCTGAACAACTGCACCGCCAGGGAGTGCGTGGTTGAGCACTTCGAGGTAGTGGTTGATTGTTTCAGGGGTTACCTCGATACTCAGTCTTTTCTCGAGGGTTTCGTGGGCCATATCCATACCGACAATACAGGTTCTGCGTATGTCGTCCCACATCTGCTGCATTGCAGCATTGTTGACATAGTGAAGGTCATCATTTTCGACCATCATGTCATCATTGCCGGAGATGAAGGATGGTGTCAGAGCTCTCTGACCGAGAGGGATACCACCGCAGTGCATCATTGGGTTGTATCCTGCAAGGCCCCTCTTTTCTGCAATATCCTTACCGACTTTCTTCATTTCCAGTTTCCTGGGGTTCTGGTCGACACCGAGGCGGTAATATGGAATTCTCATATCTGTAATGTCGCCGCCTTCCATCTTGTTGGTGCCGTGCTCCTTTGTGAATTTAGTTTCTAAATCTTTCTGGAACATTCTTTTTCTGTCGTCTGCCATTTTACTCACTCCTGTACAGCTGGCTTGTATCCATACATGGTTCTCTGTTCAAAGACCCTGTGTACCCATTCGAGGACTTCCTTATCCTCCCTGTATGGGACATTGTCTACACGGTAGATTGTGGTCCTTTTTGCAGCTTCTTCGTCGGACATTGGTTTTCCGAGATCGACCTTCTTGTCGATTGGTCTTCCTACCTGGTCCTTCTGGACGATGATGGTTCCGTTTTCCAGACGTACTCTTTCGAGCATGTCAAACATTACACCATCTTCCTGAAGACGGAGGGAGTGACCGTGTACACTGGCACCACGAAGGCATGCAAGTGCAGGGCAGGTCATTTCGGTTTCAAGCTGGAATTTTGCAAGTTCTTCCATATCCCTTTCACGGGCTTCAACGACCTGACGGCCGGAAAGTGTACCTGGGTCTACGCCTCTGAAGTTAATTGCAGCGTTGTAGGACCTGAAGTATGGGGTGGAAGGTGCATTGTACATTGAATCTACAAACTGTACGTATCTGATCCTGTCACCTGCTTTTGCACCATCTGTAGGTTCTACCATTTCACGGATGGAACATTCTGGTTCGCCCATTTCCGCCAGTGGTGGGTGGGTGCTTGGGTAATCTGTACCGGGAACACGGTGTCCGAGAATAATGGTTAAGTCATCATCAGAGATTTCCCTGAGTTTTTCGACTTTACCGGACATGTGTTTCCTTCTATTTTCCGCAACACTTGTTGCTCCGGGATAAAACTGTGCTTCATATGCCATATGATTACACTCCTTTGTTATCAATTGATTTCATTGTGGATTTCACTGCTTTGACGAGTTCGTTTAACTTGTCTCGTGGACAAGTTTCTCCTCGCGTCACTCCAGTCACAATCTCCATCACTTTTCCCTTTGTCTGGATGTTTTTATCTTGAGGTTTTACCAATCTAGTATGGATACCGGCCTTTGCAAAATCTTCAAAGTCCACGATTGTCTGACAGACAACCACTGCCGGCACTTCTGCATGGACCAATATTTCCCTTACTTTCCTGACAACGTGATCACGAATGTTTCCTGTATGAATGACTGCCATCTTGTGTCTATTTATCTGTTTGATCTCCTCCGGGTTGATGCCGAAGGAACCGGATTTCATTTGTTCATCGGGAACTCCTGATCCCGAATTGAGCACAAGCACACTTACCTGTATGTCTTCTTTGCGCATTCCGTAAGTCAGTTCGCAAATAGGCTTGGTGATATGGCGTCTCCCGGGACTCATAGCGACTGCGACTACGTCGGTCCTGCCGGCTTCGGAGAGTGTACCTCTCTGGGCAAGTCCGCCTCCTTTGCCAAGGCCCATTCCGTGTCTGCAATCTACAACCTGGGTTTCCCGGTCAAACATCTGGAATCATTCCTTTTCGTTTGTTCTCAGGAGGTTTACCTGTGATTCGATCTTGCTTTTCGGGTCATAAAGACCATATAGGGCAGGATCGGCAGTAGGACCCCTTTTTGCATAATCTGAAACCGTTTGCCTTGTCTGGATGAAACGCCCTTCCCTAATGTCATAACCGCAGGGAAGTGTGTCTTCACAAATTGCATTTATATCTTCCATGACTTCCTTTCCGGCAAGTTCCAGTGTAATCCTTCCCACAAGTACTTCCAGACCCATTTCGGTCTTACCAAAATGTACATTTGTCCTTAATGGATGATGTACGGGTGTTCCGACAGCAGGTCCGAATGGTACTTTTGTAGGTAGGCGCGGTCCCTGTATGAATGCCCTTTGTATACCTTCCAGACTGCAAATTTTATTGAGCAGCCCCTCTACGGTATCGGGTTTTATCATACGTTTTGGGAATATTTCGATCTGTATGGGTTTTTTTGTGTCTGAAGCAGAAGTTTCCATTATTGGTACCTTCAATCTTTGTGACTCATTTAGAGTGATTCAGCAACTGCTTTTATTGGTTCTCTGAATTCTTTGATTGAACCGAATACGTCACCTATGAGGCCGGATGTTTTCTCGATGGAGAACATCTGTGTACCTGCATCAAGTGATACACCAGCGGATACACATGGAATTGCGAATCCTCTTGAGTGTCTGGTTACAATGTGGTTACCGTTGAATACACCGGGGCCACCGCCACCATAGATAGAGTGGCTGAAGAAAGAGAATCCGACAGCAGTACCCTGTGCCCTACCCATGTCACAGCCAGGCAGGCCAGTTTCTTTCTCAATGATATCGTTGTAATACAGAATTGTGGATGACACATTCTGGGCAGCCCTGCCTGCACCACAGTTTATCATTGTAGCGGCAAGTTGACCGGCTGCAGCGTATGCATTCCACATGGATACATCGTTTGCCTTGTAGAAGTTATAACCTGAAGGAGCAGTGTTGTCGACTTCGATTACATTGTCCTCAATTGCTCTTTCTACAACAGACTGTACTACGGTACCGACGGTTCCGTCTTTACCATTGTCTTTTACAAGATCGTATACTACGTTGTTGGCGTTAAGGCCCTGGCATGCAAATCCAAGAAGCTGATGTCTCTCGAATTCTCCGACTGCGTTACCCATTTCGAACATACCTGCCTGTTCAAAGATGGAAGACAGTGCTGCTGAGTTCATTGCTTTTTTCTCTGTAATTGCAGCAATGTGGTTGGTCATGATGTTCCTCAGGGAGTAACCCAGACCTTCGTTCTTCTGTGGGATGTTCAGGATTGAAGCGATGTTTCCACCGGCCATATCCATTGTCTGTGGGTAGTTACCCCATACTGCTCCTTTGACCACAGGTGCGTTGAACATGTCAATGTTGAACATGTCAACAATGGTCTGGACGGTTGCTGCTGCACTTACGGTAAGTGCGGAAGAGTAATCAGCACCGGCGGTGAGCCTTGCGGTTGGAAGCTGAACAAGAAGTTGCTTGCCGCCACCGAGAGTCTCGATGTTTGTGTCGTCATCACCGTCTATCTGTACAAGATCCTTTACGGAATCTGCAATTGCACCAGCGTTTTCGACAATATCGAGTTCCATTTCACGTCCCGGCATGTGACGAGCCTTTCCGCCCATCTTACCGGTTGCGAGAGATTTTTGAATACCTCCCAGGTTGACTGCTACAGTCCTCTTTGTGTCTCCGATGATACGCTGAATTGCTGCGTTCCTTGTAGGAGCGAGCTCTTCAATTGCAACGCCGCTTTCTAAGAGTTTTCCTCTGTCGTCGTAGATGTCTATTTTGTCAGACACGTATTTTCCTCCTTTAAGTTTTTTTAATGGAAAGAAAATCCCCATTTGGAAAGCAACCACGCTTGAGCGAGGATATGCTGTAAGCACTTTCAGGGTGAGAATGCCTTCCAGTCGGTTTTCTTTAATTTATTCATGTCAGCAATGGAGTTTTTGCCTTTAAAACTTTTGCATTCGTTTTTTGACCAGGTAGGATATGCAACGATTATTCATGATGTATAATCAATTGCATTTGATTTTTTACTTAATTAACCACAAAGATTTAGTAATATCTTTTTCTACCACTTGGACACATGGAGATTGTTGCTGATATTGGAGGCAGTCCTGGAATTGACTGCCGCGGGTTTTGTTCATATTGTTATTTTAAGAAGGTACAGGAAGTACCACCTTTTGGTTGCAAGCACTGTTTTCCTTTTGCAAAGGGTTGTGATTACTGTACACGTAGTATAAGGGAATCCTATCCCGGCTTTAAACCTCTGCAGATTATAATGAGGGATGTATCCCAGAATTTACGTTTTTCATCTTCTGAACCGGATAAATTCACAATCAGTGGGGGTGGCGATATCAGCTGCTATCCTGACCTCAAGGAACTTGTCAGCTCGCTTTCTCGTTTTGGAAAGCCCATTCATCTGGGATACACAAGCGGAAAAGGCTTTGACGATCCCGATGACGCTTCCTTTTACATTGAAAACGGTGTCAGTGAGGTTTCTTTTACGGTTTTTGCAACCGACCTTCAACTCAGGGCCAAATACATGAATGATCCTGAGCCGGAAGCTTCAATTGAAATTCTTCGCCGCTTCTGTGAAAAATGTGATGTATATGCTGCTATCGTCCTGATTCCCAGTGTAAATGATGGTGATATCCTGGAAAAAACCCTTTCAGATCTTCAGGAAATGGATGCAAAAGGAGCAATATTGATGCGTTTTGCCAACAGTCGCGAAGAAGGTTTGATCCTGCGCAATTCCCCTGTCCTGGAAAATATCACTACACATTCGATAGAGGAATTTGAGACCATAGTAAGAAATGCGGCAAACAAATTTGATCTGCGTATCACCGGCACACCTCTTGAAGATCCCCTTATAGGCTGTCCTTTTGCCATAAGAAAGGACAAAGCAGCACTGTCCAAACTCCCGAAAGTTACAAAGACCGCAACTATTGTTACCAGTAAAGCTGCCCATCCGAGATTACAGGAAGTTTTCGAGGCGCTGGATGCACCTGTCAATGTTGTGGCGGCAGGCAAGGATATTGGATGTCTGATTACAATTGAGGATTTCCAGGTACTTGACCTTTCACAGATAAAGGAAACTGTAATGATTCCGGGACGCACGCTTGCTCATGATCCGGAGATAAAATCAATCCTTTCAAATGACGGTGTGGAGAGACTTATCAGACGAGGTCCGGACCAGCTCACCTATGACGGTGAAATGTCCATTGGTCTGGATAGGGATGAAGTACTTGCTTTTGAGATAGAGAATCTCACCGAGCTTATCCAGCACATAAATGTAGTTGGACTTCCTGTGGAATAATTACATATAATCAGCAAGTCCCATCTGCTTTGATTTATCGTTCTTAAACAACGATTCGATATCGTATCCGATAAGTTCGATGCGCTGCTGCGTATAACTTGATACATTATACTTTTTTGCAACCTTCAGTGATACTTCAAGATATTTCTTGACCGCTCCCTCATGAACAGTTAGTATGACTCTCCCGCCACAATGCGGGCATGTACCTGTAAGGGGTGCCCTTCTGAATTTCCCGCCACATTTGACACATCTGGTGCCCTGTCTGGAAAATGCCCTGAGGTTGCCGAAAAGATCGGGGAGGAAGTGTGATATGAGGACTCTTTCAGCCACATCTGCCACATCAACTGCACGTATTTTTTCCGCCAGAGAGAGTTGGGCATCCATTTTTTCCACCATAGAACCCAGTGTCTTGTATGCACTTTTGATTGGTCCGCCGGCAATATCCGAAGTATCGTGTGTAAACATGAATCCGTCAAACTGTGCCGGGGTCCCTAACCTGCTGCTGACCAGGTCCATTGTTTCTTCCAGTTCCTTGGGATTTATATAATTCAAGGTGGTTTCATAAAATTCCAGTGGATAAGAGGAACAAACGTCAATGTTGTGTGCTTCCTTATCAACTTCACTGGGATCAATCCTGGTTGTAAGCACAAGAGGGGCATCCATCTTTCCTCCCCTTTTATCAGGCAGGTATTCATGTGAAAAGTTAATCAGACCGTCCATAAGCAACATGACGCAATCCTCATCACCATCACAATTACGTCTTTTTGCTGCATGGAAGAAAGGATGTGCATATCCTACGGATGATTTTGTGAATCCTACCAATCTGCCCAGAACTCCCGCTGATGTATGTGGAGCCAGACCGATTAGCATCACCCCGATAATGTCCTCTATAGATTCTGCTTTGTAATGGGGTTCAAGCCCGTAATACTTCACAAGCAGGTCATCAATGTATTTTGTAGTTTGAAGTATGTACTCTGCCGCACCCCGGGACACCACCAGGTCCTGTACTTTAAGGGTTACAACCTGATCATCCCTTTCCAGTTTATCGCCATTAATATCTGTCTCATATCCCAGTTCAAGAAGTTTTTCAGCCGTGATTCCCAGTTCATCGGCCCGGATGTGTGTCAGGGGAAGGTCCGACATGTCGTACCTGACAGTTCCATCCTTGAATGTGAAAAGGTCATGTTTTGCTCGAAGTATTCCTTTTTCGAGAGGTTCAGGGGTCATGTGTTTTGACATCATCCTTTTTACCCCTTTAAAGGATTCCAGTTTATTTCTCTCCCCTAACCTCTCAAATGCCCTGTCGTATACAGTTTTAAAATTTATATTGTGGGCGGTTACACAGGATGTGGAGGCTTTACATTTTGGACATATGTCCTTATTGACAGCCCTGCCACAACGGGGGCAGAAAAGTTTTGGAATTGTATGGGTGCCACACTCACATCTGAATTCATGGGTTTCCATTCCACAGTTGGGGCAAATCCGGTTTCCTATCTCTATTTTTATTTCGCCCACTTTGCTGTTGTTGTTGGCTTTATAGGATGCGGCACTTGAGAGCATGCGGGTATTTCCTCCGCTTTCACCTATCGGAAACAATACATGGGGGGCGGGGGACATTTTACGCCGATTAGCTTTTTCCGGCCTTCCCATCCTTGCCCCGATGCGCATTGGTGCTTTCTCTCTGACGGTCCATCCTGAGAGTTTATTGACGCATTCAAGTATATCTTCACAAGGTAATTCTTCCCACTGCTTTTTCAGATCCTCTCCCAGCCCCAGGCAATGTATAAAAGGCAAAGGATTGTTTATTGTAATTTTACTATCATAAATCCGATGTAATAAGAGAAGTTTTTCCAGAATGGTTTTTATTCCCTGCTCCTTTGCTTTTCCTTCAGGTAGCAACAGTTGATTTCCCTGGTCTTCTTTTATGCCATTTTCAGCAATGAATTCTGCAATTTTTACGAATTCGTCTCTGTCAATGTCGTTCCATATACAGGTGTAATCAGGGTGCAGGGGGAGATTATAACGGTTACAAATATCCATTACTTCATGCTGGTTTGGATTTTCAGGGGCATTTAAGCCAGTTTTTTTTACGTATTCCTGTACCCACCATTCCACACAGTAAGATGCAGGTATAAGTGGATGATTATTTTCCAGGAAATCCCCATAATTGATAAGTATTTCACCAATATCGATAATGGCTTCCACCTGTGAATGTAACTCGATTGCAGTTTTTTCATCATCTATCCGAAGCACATCTCCGTTGTAGAGACGCACGGTTGGTCCTTCGATAGAGTCCACAGGTGCCATTCCGGCAGCTTTTCCGGGTCTTTCTATTTTTAGCTGGGTGCCGGCAACGATGAAATTATCCATTATGACCATGCCGGCGGGATTTATGCCGGATGCTGCAAATGATGTGTTGCGTGACCTGCCATAGCGGAGCCTGAATCCACCAGGCCTGGATGGGTGGGAAAATACAGGTCTGCCTGCAATGAGGTCCCGCATATATTTATCCTTGGGCTTGACCTTGGTTTTCTCATCTTTATCTTCCTCATCTGAACTCCCTCCTGAAATGAACGTATCCAGCCATTCCCATTCGTCTATTTTGAGTTTGTTCACATGTTTTTGTACCTTTGGAGCTTTTAGGGCCAACCCCTCGGCAAGTACGAGTGCCATCCCCCCGCGAACCCTGTTTGTTTCGATCCTGTCAAGGTTTCTGTAACCTTCAACTTCTTCCTGCTCAGTGGGCTCTCCATCTATGCAGATAGGACAATTTTCAACGATCAGGCGTATCTCATCTTCAGAGGGCATGTACTGGAGAGTGGCAATTCGTCTGTATAGCAATATTTCTTCGACATATCTTTCCACTTCCTCCTTGCGTGGCTTGTATCTGTCAACACCGATTCCTCTTCTTACATAATCTCCAACAAGTACAGAAAGGGCCTGTGCCGTACCACCGGCACTGCGTATAGGTCCCGCGTAGTATATCTTGATGTATTCCGTACCATCATCATTTTTGCCCAGGTCTACCCTGTCGATCCCCTCTATTGGTGCGGCAACTACACCTTCTGTAAGCATTGCAATCGCCACCCGGATGGCGCTCTCTATTGCCTCACGTTTTGTATCAAAATTTCCCACATTGCCAGCAGCGATATCTTTTCCAAGTGCCAGGGCTGCTTCTTCCCTCGAAAGATCGGTTTCAAGTTCCCGGATACGCCCGGCTACACCTTCAACCCCTATGAGATTTTCTACCCGGTCTGCAAGGTCTTTGGCGAAGGGAATTTCTGTTTCGGGTTTTGGATCCTTTCCCTGGGAACGTGCCCTGTTTGCTATTTCAATTTCATTCTGCAGCACTCCTTCCATCAGGTCGAAGTATTTCTGCATGGTTTCGCTTACTACAATGTCTCCCATTATGATCTGCCTTTCACAATCAATATGTGGTATAGTAAAAAAAGTCTGCCATAGGAAAATTCAGGCATACATACCTGCCGACTCAGGAGACATGACAAGTGTATTGATCTCTTTTTTGTATTTTTCAATGCTTTTGAGGACATCATCGGTGGTCAGGGTTTCGGTTTCTATATCTTTTAAGTCCGAGCGGGTTATGACATCAGGCATCTGTTTGCGCAATTTGACGATTTTATTAAATACACAGGCATTAACTATCCCTTTAACGTCAGCACCCGTTAGTCCTTTGCTGGCTTTTGCCAGTTTTTCATAATCCATTCCTTCCTCAAGGTTGCGTCCATTTAAGTGTATATGGTAGATATCCTGCAGGGCCTTTTCATCGGGGAGGGGTACCTCCATTTTCAAATCAAATCTTCCCGGGCGCAGGAATGCCGGATCTATATGGTTGGGACGGTTTGTAGCACCCATTATGATCACTCCTTTTGTACTTTCGATCCCATCCATTTCCTGCAAAAGAAGGGATACTATCCTTACTGTAACCTCATGGGAAGTGTCTCTCTGGGGCATTAATGCATCAATTTCATCAATAAAAATTACTGAAGGGCTGTTATCCTTTGCTTTTTCGAAAAGGGAGTTTAAGTTTTTCTCTGATTCTCCGTACCATTTGGAAAGTATGTCTGAACCATTTATGGAATAGAAGTTTGCATCGAGTTCTTTTGCAGCAGCCTTTGAAAGCATGGTCTTTCCGGTACCCGGCGGGCCATATAACAGAATTCCACGAGGTAATTCTGCCTTGTAAACTTCATATATTTTAGGAAAACGTATTCCCAGGTCGATTAGCATGAGTTGCTCTTTTGCTTCCCTGCATCCTCCTACATCTTCAAAATCAATGTCCAGAAATTCGCGTGGTATGACTTCGAATTTTCCACCTTCTCCTGTTTTTTCTCCTTCCTTTTCTTCAAAAGAATGGGGTTTATATTCGGGTTCTCTTTGGGGCATTGGCACAAGGGATAGATCACCTTCTCCCTCGCCTGCTTCATATCCACAGTTTACAAGTATCTCGAGTATTTCCAGGAATGCGGGGATGTTTTCTTTTAATTCGGCAGGATCAAGAATTGAGGTTGAGGATATTTTGAATGTATTTTTGGTATAACTGAGTATGTAGAGATTTTTGTTTTCCGTGCTGAATATGCGTAAACTTTTTTTTGTGCCTTCGATTGAATATTTATCTCCCGGCAGTTCTCTTTTTAATAATTCGATGGTTTTTTCAGCACTTGCTTGCTCCCCGAGCACAACTCTTCCATATATATCATAAAGCTCATCGTTGAAGGAATTTGGAGACACAAGGACAGCTGAAATTTCGTAAATCTCATCCCTTGTATGCAGGGGAGAAAGTAATGAAACAACACTTTCTTCGTTGATTGAGAAGAATATGTTATTGTAATCCTTCATATTCAGGACATCACTGTTTATCTTAAAAGGCATATTTCAAAATTTGATCTCCGTCTTTTAAAAAGGTTGCGGCATTTAAATAGTGTTTTTATGATGATGTTTTATGAATAAAAAGCAGTCCTTTGGCCTATTTTGCAGGAAAAATATAACTAATATTAAAATCAAATTTATATTGATGTTTATTGAGAGGTGACTACTATGAAGAAATTTATAACTATTCTAATGGCCCTATTTATCTTTTCCATGTCTGCAGGTGCCACGATTGTTGATGACATGAAAAGTGAGGTGGATGAATACAATGCCAATTCAGATAACATCCCCTCTTCCCTGAAAGACATGCTGGGGGGTGAACGTATCCATGTCATAGTAGATATGAACAATGGTTCCACCCTGGATCTCAAAGTAGTGACAAGCGATGCCATTATAGTTGAGTTTGGTGAATTGGAAGATGGTGAAGAATTTGGGCCGACTCTTATTGTTAACACGAATGAAAATACTGCAAGGTCTATAATGGATTCTCCTTCTCCTGCACAGGTTTTTCTGGATGCTTATGACAGAGGGGATATTGAGATAACTTCTCCAAGCTTTACAAAACAAGTCTCTCTCACAGTAGGGAAATTTGTATTGAAAGTGTCCCAGTGGCTGGGCTTTTACTGATATAATTTCCTGTCTGTTTTCTTTTTTTATTATTACTGTCTGGCCTTTCTACCAGAAACTACATAAAAGTTCATGCATAATTAGTTACAATTCTACTTATTGCATGTATGCTATTACTGGCATATTTTTGCCCGGTGTGGCCAATCAGACTTATCAATAAGAGGACATGAAGAGGTATTCTATGAAAGTTAAAATAACGGAAACAATTCTGAGGGATGCGCACCAGTCGCTTCTTGCGACGAGGATGCGCACGAGGAGTATGTTGCCTATTATTGAAGAACTGGACGAGGTTGGATATTACTCTCTCGAGATGTGGGGAGGGGCAACCTTTGATTCCTGCATCAGGTACCTCAATGAAGACCCCTGGGAAAGGCTGCGTGAAATTAAAAACCATATGAATAACACATATGCCCAGATGCTTCTGAGAGGACAGAATCTTGTCGGATACAGGCATTATTCCGATGATGTGGTCGAAAAGTTTGTTACCAAGGCCTATGAAAACGGTATTGATATCTTCCGTATATTCGATGCTGTCAATGATATACGTAATATGGAAAAGTCAATTACCGTTGCAAAAGGGTTGGGGGCCCATGTACAGGGTACAATCTGTTACACCACAAGCCCGGTTCACACCGTTGAAAAATATGTGGATTTTGCTAATGAGCTGGCTGCTATGGATTGTGATTCTATTTGTATCAAAGACATGGCAGGGCTTCTGGCACCAAATGAGGCCAAAGAACTGGTAACTTCTCTAAAAAAGGAAGTTGGACTGCCTGTAGATCTCCACTGTCACTGTACTTCTGGTATGGCTCCTATGACTTATATGGCGGCATGTGATGCAGGTGTAGATATATTGGATACTGCACTGTCTCCCTTTGCCTGGGGTACTTCCCAGCCTCCCACTGAATCCGTGGTAGCTGCACTGAAAGGAACACCTTATGATACAGGTCTGGATCTTGGGCAACTTGCTGAAGTAAGCCGTTATTTCAAGGAAATCAAATCCAAATACAGTGGGGTAATCAATCCGATATCTGAGCAGATTGATACCAATGTACTTTTGTATCAGATTCCGGGGGGTATGCTTTCCAACCTTGTATCCCAGTTAAAGGAGCAGAACGCCCTTGACAGGTATGATGATGTACTGGAAGAGATGCCAAAAGTCAGGGCCGAACTTGGATATCCGCCTCTTGTAACACCTACAAGCCAGATTGTGGGCTCACAGGCTGTACTTAATGTTCTCATGGGTGAACGGTACAAAGTTATTCCCAGGGAAGTCAAAGATTACGTAAGAGGTCTTTATGGCCGTTCACCATCACCTATCAGCGATGATATTATTACCATGATCATTGGTGAAGAAGATCCAATCGATGTAAGGCCGGCCGATCTGCTTGAACCTGAGTATGATAAAAGGAAAAAAGAAGCTGAAGAAATGGGTATTGTCAAAAAGGAAGAAGACATATTGACTTATATCCTGTATCCTTCAATCGCTCCGAAATTCTTGCTTGGGGAGGCCAAGGAAGAAAAACTTGCACCTGCCAAACAAACTGCATCACCACCTCTGTCTCAGGTTTCCATACCTACCAGATTCAAGGTGGAAGTGGATAATGAAGTCTTTGATGTACAGGTAGAACCAATGGATGGTAGTGTTGTTGCAGTCGAGGAAAGCAGCCCAAAGACTCCTTCTGCTTCAGCATCTTCTCCTGGTGCTGTAACCTGTCATATGCAGGGTATGGTTCTCTCAGTTGACGTCAACGTTGGAGATAATGTTGAAGAGGGGGATAAGATTGGTGTCATTGAAGCAATGAAAATGGAAAATGCCATCAATTCACCGCATGGCGGTGTGGTCAAGGAAATCCTTGTTGCTGTAGGTGATGCAGTAGCAACGGATGATGTGATTATGATCATTGAGTGATTTAGCCGGAGGTTTTCGATGTTTAAGAAAATACTGATTGCAAACCGAGGTGAGATCGCGATCAGGGTAATGAGGGCCTGCAAAGAGCTTGATGTGTCCACGGTTGCGGTGTATTCCGAAGCCGACAGCAATGCCCTTTTTGCCAAATATGCGGACGAGGCGTACTGTATAGGTCCACCTCCTTCTTCCAAAAGTTATCTGAATATAGATGCAATTATCGATGTGGCCAAAAAAGCCGGTGCAGAAGCAATTCATCCGGGATATGGTTTCCTTTCGGAGAATGCGAAATTTGCCAGTGCCTGTGAAAAAGCAGGCATTAAGTTTATAGGTCCCTCGAGTGAAGTTATAGAAAAGATGGGTAGTAAGATTACTGCCCGTTCGGCAATGATAGAGGCCGGTGTACCGGTGGTTCCAGGCGATGGTAGGGCTGTTGAGGATGATGCCACGGCAATTGAAATAGGTGAATCCATCGGGTATCCTTTGATGGTAAAAGCTTCTGCCGGTGGTGGTGGTATAGGCATGAAAGTTGTTTATACTCCAGAAGAGCTGACCCGGGCACTTTCCTCCATACGTAATGTTGCAGCTTCTACATTTGGTGATTCAACCGTCTTCATTGAAAAATATCTTGAAGAACCACGCCACATAGAGATACAGATATTGGCTGACTCTCATGGCAATTGTCTCTATCTCGGTGACCGTGAATGTTCCATTCAGAGAAGACACCAGAAACTGATTGAAGAGGCTCCCTCTCCTATAATGACTCCTGAACTTCTCAAGGATATGGGTGAGGCTGCTGTCAAAGCCGCCAAAACAATTGGATATGTAAATGCCGGTACTGTTGAATTCCTGTATTCAAAGGGTGATTATTATTTCCTTGAAGTAAACACACGGTTGCAGGTAGAACATGGAGTTACGGAACTTGTTACTGGCATCGATATCGTGAAGCAGCAATTGCGTGTTGCCTGTGATAAAAAATTACCCTTTACACAGGATGATATTGAGATCAGAGGCTCGGCTATTGAATGCCGTATCAATGCCGAAGATCCTTTGAATGATTTCGCCCCATCACCCGGTAAGATACGCAGGTATCGTTCGGCAGGTGGCCCTGGTGTGAGGGTGGACAGTGGTGTCCATATGGGTTATGTAATTCCTCCCTTTTATGATTCAATGATCTCCAAACTCTGTGTATGGGGAAGTGATCGTGAGGAAGCCATTGCGCGTATGAAAAGAGCCCTCTATGAGTATGTGGTTGTAGGAGTTAAAACCAACATTCCCTTCCACAGAACGGT
Organism: Methanohalophilus halophilus; assembly: GCF_001889405.1. Lineage (NCBI taxonomy): Archaea > Methanobacteriati > Methanobacteriota > Methanomicrobia > Methanosarcinales > Methanosarcinaceae > Methanohalophilus > Methanohalophilus halophilus. The sequence continues at coordinate 48,434 of NZ_CP017921.1, read as the reverse complement.
TTTGTCCATTGATGCATTTGTAAAAGGGGATCTAACAACACACTTTATTGATGACCACAATGTGCTTTCAGCTTTAGAGAAGGTTGCTGTATCTGATAGTGAGAGATGTGCAACCCTTTCTTCTGCTCTTGAGGACCGCAATAAGAAGATTGCTGCGATCAGTACTGCAGTTGGTTCGTATATTAATGCTGCAAAAAGGCATGATATGAAAGGCTCAGATGAGTAACGACAGATAACTTTTTTTATCTGTCGTTCTTTCTTTATTACGGGGAGTTTTGTGGAGAATAAAAAGATTGAATTGATACGTCTTCTTTCTCAGACAGAGGGCAAGCCTATTTCCGGGGAACAGATTGGCAGGAAACTGGAAATTTCCAGGACAATGGTCTGGAAATACATTCAGTCGCTTCAAAGCCAGGGTTATTCAATCATCTCATCCCCTGGTAAAGGCTATATTTTAAACTCGGTTCCCGATTCTCTTTTGCCAGAACTTGTGCAAGCAGGTCTTACAACAGATATTTTAGGTACGGACATCCGGCATTTTATGGAACTTGAGTCCACAAACGATTATGCAAAAACAATTGCAAGAGATGCACACGAAGGTACCGTTGTGGTTGCAGAAGCCCAGAAAAAGGGACGTGGGAGAAAAGGGTTTGATTGGGTATCTCCTCAAGGGGGGGTATGGATATCTATAATTCTTAAACCATCCATAGTTCCTGCTAATGCTTCAAGACTGACTCTTGTGGGCGGACTTGCTGTAGTTGATTCTCTGAAATCAATTGGCCTTAATCCGTCTCTGAAATGGCCAAACGATGTGCTTGTCAACGGCAAAAAAATCTGTGGAATTCTTACCGAAATGGAAGCTGAAATAGATCGGGTTGAATATATTGTCCTGGGACTGGGAATTAACTTAAATTTTAATACTGATACGTTGCCGGAGGAAATCCGGGATGGCTCCACAACCATAAGTGATGAGCTTGGTACCTATGTGGATAGGCTTGATTTTGTCCGCTCTTTACTTTATAATCTGGAACAGTATTATATACATTTCAAGACACAACCCTTTGAGGAATTAATGGAAAGATGGATAGATTCTTCAGATACTATTGGTAGAAACGTACGCATTGTCACTCCTTCTAAAATGGTTGATGGCAGGGCAATTGGGATAACCCTCTCCGGGGGTTTGCTTTTGCAGAAACATGATGGTTCAACCGAAGAAATTATGTCTGGCCGCTGCATCTACATCTGACAGGGATTGTGATGAAGGACATTTCATATTCTAAAATTTTTTATTATATTATACTATGTAGTATTCTTTTATGTGGTGTGGGAACTGCCGGGGATTCGGAAGTAATCCTCAATGGGACTTCCGTGTATGTCAAAGCTGGGGATACTTTCGATTTTGAGCAGGATTATTCTCTGCATGTCAAGTATGTCAATCCTGAAAGTGAAAGGGTATGGGTGTCCCTTTCACTGAATGGTGAAAGTGTGGCGGATTCCATTCTGGGTAGGGATGAGGTATTTACCTACTCCAGTAATTCATCACCGATATTCAATATTACAATGGATAGGATATATTATGGTTCCAGTGGTGAGCTGGTAACCTTTGAGCCGGTTTATCAATATGTAGACCAAAGGTATCCTTATAATCCGGATGATGAAACGCTGCAGAATAAAGTGCCAAATACATCTGAAAATGAATCTCAAAGACAGGGAGTGCCTTTTTTAAACCCGACACTCCTGGTTATATTTGCACTTCTGTTACCCTATGTTTATGAACACAGGTAATTTTAGAGTTTGATATCTCCTTTATCCATAAGGACTCTCAGTTCCTCAAGACTGAGTTTGCCGGTCTTTTCAAACTTTTCTTTTGCGGCGACATGCTGATTACTCTTTTTTTGTTCTTCCTTATGAGTTTGTATATCATTCAATTTATCAAGATAGATGCTCAGTTCATCCCTCAAATTAGATATTTTTGTTTTGAGAGGATCTATCTTTTCACGAGTAGGAGCAATTACCTGGTAGGTTTCTTTAATCTGTGAATGGAATTTATCCGCTTCCTTGCGGATCTCATCGACCTGCTTATATAGCTCTATCATATTCAAATGATGTTGCTGGGATTTTTCTGCAAGTTGCTTTATTTCCTTTGAAACATCTCTTTCCTCGTCACCAATGTCCCTGGTATTTTCATAAATATTGATGACCTGGTTGTGGAAATGATTGGCAGCTTTTGCTGCTTCAAGGCGCTTTTCCAGTTCGTTGAGTTTTTCAAAAAGATCCTGCTCGTGCTTCAAGGGGATGTCAGCGTTAAGGAATTTATCAAGGTCTTCGGCATAGGCTTTAGAAAGGGTTTCCAAACTCCCCTTTGATTGTTCGTTATATTGATCACGCTTTTTCTTGAGATCATTTATGTCTTTTACGACCTTGTTTCTTTCACCAGCAACTTCATTCCTTCGGGATTTCAAATCAGCTATCTTCTTGTTGATTTCATCACGTTGCGTTTTTTCTTCCCGTGCCTCTTTTGCAAGTTCCCTGACTTTTGCATTGAGCTCATTCCTTTTCTCTTTGAGTTCATCAATATTAGTTTTGTGAAGTTTGAGTTCTTCGAAAACTCCTTTTAAGCTCTTTTCATGCTGGGATATCTCTTTCCTGTAATTATTTACAGTATCTTTGAGTTCGCGTTCTGTCATTGAAGATACATCTTTCATGCAACATCCCCCGCAATCACTTCTTTTTGGTTTTTCCAGTACTCAAGTGCTTCTTTGTGGCTTTTGATCCTTCTTTCCAGCCAGTTATGCCTGGGTTTTTTTTCACCAAGTTCTTTATGAATTTGGTCCAGGTTTTCTTCGTTTTCCATAGATTTTATCAGGGATGCTATTTCGGAGGAAGCTTTTGATGCTTCTTGTATGCGGGCTTTTATCTGGCTGGTGTATTCGAGTGTGCTCTCGTTTTCAAGTTCGGCTATTTTTCCCAGAACATCTTGAATAGTTTTTTCTTCATTTTCCAGCTGCCTTGTCCTTTTCAACTCCTCTATGTCATCATTTGTGGAGTGCATAATTCGATTATCAAGTTTTTCGGGACAGGCGGTGAACATTTCTCCCAGCAGATTATTTGCCTGATGATACAATTGCTGTTTTTTTTCCTTGAGTACTTCTAAGCGATTTTTCTCTTCTTCTTTTTTCCTTTTAGAGTTGCTTATTGTATCCTCGAGTTTTTTCACTTCATACTCAAGTTTACTGTATTCTGCATTGTACTCATTCAGAAACTTCTGGTGTTTTTCAATCACACCTTTCACCAATCCTTCTTTGCCAGGGAAGGGTGAATTTTCTTCAACTGCACTCTCATTCATCTTAAAAACCTTTCGTAGTCTTATAACCTGTATAATTGCGCATGTGGCACGCCATTAATAGTAATTATTGATTCAGGATCGATCATCCCGCATTCCAGGGCACATTCAATTGTTTTCTTCCCAAACAGATTAGCACTGGTTGCCCTTCCAAGAGCGGATTGCACTTGTTTTTCAGTTACTATGTCCCCCTTATAGAAACTTTCCGTCATTTCGACAACAACATTCCCGTGTTTTAATTTCTGCCCGATTAACTCCTGGTCGCAAGCAGCAACAATCAGTCTGTCTCCGGCCCGATGTTCTTTGAGGTACATATATATTTTCTCATACCAGTCTTATATGTTTTTTATCAGGTGCCAGCAAATCACCTGTTCGTTTCATTTTCTGAATAAGGTCCTCTGCATGTTCCCTATCTATATTTTCAGATGAGGCTTCTTCATAGACTTCATCTAAAGGTGCTTTACCACCGGCATGTTTCTGACTTACATGCTTTATAATATCCTGGAGTATGTGTATTTTGTCACGCTGGCTTTTACTCGTCCCTGATGCTATGACATCCACATCAAGAGCTCCGGTGTCAGGATCAACACCAACTTGTTTCATACACGCAAGAGAAATTTTAGTGGTACGTTTTGCATCTTCAAGAGTCACAGTGTTGCTAAGCCTTATCCGAGCACTGGATTCAGCAAGCCTGACCAGTGCTTCCAGCTGCCTTGCAGTGACAGGTACCGGTGAATCTTTGTTTTCTCCCATCTTACGTAGATCTAGATAGAAATTGACCAGGTGTTGTCTGGCTTCTTCTTCCATAATGGGGTAGACCATCCTGCGTGCATAGGCGACGTATTTGCGTAATAATTCCGTCTCGATTTCAGGTAGGATTACTTTCTGGTGAGAGGCAACTTTTTCCTGTGTTATTGTGGAGGTGGATAATTTGTCCCATTGTTCATAAAGTTCTCCCGCATAATGGGATTTCAGAATATGGTTTGCGATATTAGCATCCATTTTTGAATCAGGTACATCAAGCAGGATGAAAATCAGATCAAATCTGGATATGAGGGCGGGGGGCATATTGATCTGTTCTGCAAGTCCTTCGTATCTGTCAAACCTTCCGTATTTAGGGTTTGCCGCTCCCAGAAGGGCACAACGGGATTTAAGTGTTGCCAGAATTCCAGCTTTTGCTACAGAGATCGTCTGTTGTTCCATTGCCTCGTGGAGTGCACTTTTGTCCTCCCTGCTCATCTTGTCCATTTCGTCCACTGCCGCAACTCCCATGTCTGCCATGACCAGGGCACCGGCTTCCAGTGTCCAGCGCCCGTCTCCCAGATCATCCTTTACCGCTGCTGCGGTCAGCCCACTTGATGAGGCACTCTTCCCTGAAGCAAACACGCCTCTTGGGGATAATTTCACCATGTATCTGAGTAACTGGCTTTTCGCAATACCGGGATCTCCTACAAGCAACAGGTGGATATCTCCTCTGACACGTCCTCCGTCAGGCAGGGATTTTGGGACTCCTGAGAATAATTGCAAAGTTAGTGCTTCTTTGATATTCTCATAACCATAAATTGAAGGGGCTATTGATTTTATAATTTTATTATATATCTGTGGATCATTGCTAAGTTCTATTATTTCGTCTTCTTCTTCCGGAGATATGTCCAGCTCATCAAATTCCTGATCCAGATATTCTATGGAATTGCAGTGTAAGACAAGATCGTAGAATGTGGATTTACCTTCGCGTGTGGTTCGTTGGTGGGATCTGAGGATGCCGTTTACTACTACACGGTCACCTGGTTTCACAATGCCGGCCAGCTCATCTTCGGCATCGACATCAATACTCTGGGGCTGACTTCCTCCCTTGAGACTTTCGGGAGATTCCTGTACCTGGAGCTTCTGGGCATCGATGAAATTGGATTTATCAATGAGAAGTTTGAATGGCCCTCTTTTGCCGCAACTCTCTTCTTCACATTCGCCGGGTTCCACGAATTTTGGCCCGCTCTGGGGTACATAATTTACTGTTTCACAACGCATACAGTAAAATGCCGCATTGGTAATCTTTGGACGTACTTCGGTTGCCTTACGGATCATTCCTTCAACTGCAATGAACTTGAGAAGATGATTGCTCCTGAGGTCACGTATCGTGACCTTGTTTGGAATACTGGTAAACTGGATGTGTGCATCATGCAGTTGTTTTTCAACAGGGAGCTCAATTTGTTTAAGAGCTTCTTCAGCCGAGGGGATAACCTCATCCGGCGTTTGTAATAATTCTTCGGAAAGTTCCCTGTCGAATTGTTCCAGATCTGTAAAATTTACTTCTATACTACGTAATTCCGGGTATTCGTTGGCAAGTTTAAGTATATCATGCCAGCAATATCGTTTAAGAAAATCCCGGAATTTATTTTCCCATTTTTCTTCCGTCATTAATATCAGTGCATACCAGATTTGACTTCGGATTATAAAAACTTACAAGCTTTATCTATCTTTCGTGTGTATCATTTCTTTTGTCGTTGTATATCCCTGAGTACACCTCTTAGTGTCTGTACTTCCCGGGGTGTCAGTTCTGCACGTCCAAATATCCTTTTCAGCATAATTGACGTTTTTTCCATCTTATGTGTTGGGTGTTTTATATCTGCAAGCACCTGTTCAAAATGATCATATAACAATTGAAGATCAAAACCATCAGCAATCGGTCTCTCGCCGATTTCCATATTGCTCATCTCATACATTGTAACTGTTGCTGCATGAGAGATGTTCATTATGGGATATTTTTCTGATGTCGGAATCGTCATTATCATATCGCATCTTTTGAGTTCTTCCCGGGTAAATCCATTATCCTCTCTTCCGAAAAGGAAGGCAATCTTTCCCTTACTTTCCCTGAATTTATTTCTGATCTCCGAGGGGGTGTATGCCGGCATGCGTATGTGCTGGTCGGTTTTTATACCTGCAATTCCCGATGTGGCAATTACTATATCTGTACCTTCAATAGCCTCTTCTAATGTGGCTACTTTTTGGGAACTTTCCAGTAAATCACGTGCATGGCATGACATTGCTCTTGCCTGTCCTTCGAGCTTACAGGGATTTACAAGAACCAGATCATCAAATCCGAAGTTTTCCATTGAACGTGTAACCGAACCTACATTTCCCTGGTATAGAGGTTCTACAAGTACGATTCTAATCTGCGGTGACATGTCTTGCTTTTTGAATACGCTCTTTACTATAATATCTTGCGAATGGTTGTTTGTTTGTAGTTGGGTTTGATGCAATATTTCGTGCCAAAAAATGTTATATAATATACGAACAATCTACTTTCTACTGCTTTAACAGCATTAATGGAGTGATTTCATGAGTCTTGAAAAAATATTGAAAGATACTTTCAAAGGGGAAACGACAGAAGTTGGATGGTACTTTGCCATGTCAAAATTGGCAGAGAGGGAAGGCTATCCTGAAGTTGCAGTTTACTTGCGCCAGATTGCAATGGATGAGGCCTGGCATGCCGCAGAGACTGCGGAGATTCTTGGATTGATCAAAGATACCACAATTGAGAACATCAAGATGATGCTTGAAGGCGAAACCATGGCAGAAGGCGAAAAGGGTGATGCTGCTAAAATTGCCAGGGATGAAGGTAATGTACAGGCAGCTCTTTTCTTTGAGAAAGCTTCCTTGGATGAGGCAAGGCATAAAGAAGGTCTCAAAGGTCTGCTGAAAAGACTGGAAAAAGAGTGCTAATGGGGGGATTATTAATGTCAAAAGATATTCTTGAAAAGGGTGCCATTCTCCAGAGGGATCGTGAAACATTCGCTATTGCCCCCCAAACACCGGGAGGCCTTGTGTCAGCTGATATGTTGCGTAAGATTGCGGACACTGCAGATAAATATGATGCAGCTGCCATTAAACTGACATCGGCTCAACGTGTCTGTATTGTAGGTCTCAAGGAAGACGATATAGACAATGCCTGGGATGACCTGGGTATGAAACCAGCTGCTGCAATCGGTCCATGTGTGAGAAGTATTAAGATATGTCCGGGTACCACTTTCTGTAAACGTGGTCAGCAGGATGCTGTAACCCTCGGTCTTGAACTGGATGAGAAATATCACGGAATGCAACTTCCTTCCAAATTCAAAATAGCGGTTTCAGGCTGCATGAATTCATGTTCCGAACCTGCTGTCAGGGATATAGGTATCATGGGTACCCCCAAAGGCTATACCTTGATGGTCGGGGGTAATGCAGGTATTCGTCCGAGACTTGGTGATGTGATAGCTGATGAACTGAATGATGATGAAGTCAAAGAACTCGTTGATAAAATTGTCAGCTTTTACAAGACCCACACAAAAAAGCACAGGATTGGCCGCATGATCGACGATATGGGTATTGAAAATTTCAAAAGGGAAATAGGCATGTAAGCTAAAGGATTCTATTCTTTCTTTTCCTTTCCTTTTTCTATTTCTCCTCTCCTGTTTTGTTTTTTGCATAATGAAAATATTTAAATACAATTGTTACCACCAATAAACCATCTTATATTACTACTGCTAATAATTTTTGTAAAATATCTTTTAAAATGGTATCAGGAGATAGAATTTATGGCTATGGAATATTATTCTGGCATATCCGATGCTATGAGGATCACATTCGTGCAGGTCATGATATTGGCCACGATAGCAATTGTGATATTCCTCTATGGAATGTATATAAATCTGAAAAAATGGGGATTAGGTGCTGAAGGTTACGGGCAAAAGCCTTCCAAAGGCAGCATCTTTACTTTCCCGAAAACACTGGCCTATCAGATGAGTGAGGATGGGCATGGTCATGGGCAGAATATCATTGTGACTCTTGTGCTTGATATTATATTGCAGCGTCGTATAATGCGCCGCAGTCCCCTCCGATGGTTCATGCACATAACTATTTTTGTAGGTTGGATGACCCTCTTCCTATTATCCCTTCTCATGTTCCTTGTGGAATTACTCCATATGGCACACCTGGGTATTGGGCCCGAACCTGCAGTATTCAGAGAATTCCTTGGTCCAATTAATGACCTGTTCAGCTATATACTGCTTACAGGTATAATAATTGCAATCGCAAGAAGGCTCTTTATTCCAAGAATGCGTGAAGCTACCATTGCATATGACTCCATACTGCTTGGTGGACTGACCCTCATTACTGTTACAGGGTTTATTGCTGATGGTATCAGGAACGGCACTTTCTGGGGCTTTGGTATCGAGTATCCCTATGCTCCACCAGCTGCACTGTTCCACGTGATAATTTCCCTGCTCTTCTGTATTGCTTACATCCCGTACAGCAAATACATCCACATGATTGCAACACCTCTTACTATTTTGGCCAACAAGGGAGGCGAATAAAATGGTACGTGATAATCCGTCTATTACAACGGAAAACCTTACAGCTGTCCAGCTTATGGAAATCGATTCCTGCACACGTTGTGGTGAATGTGTACAGTGGTGCCCGACCTATGATGCATCAGGTAAAAAACCCGGTCTTGCGCCCAGGGACAAGATTCTGCGCTGGCAGGAATATATGAAGAAATCCTATGGTCTGCGTGCCAGGCTCTTTGGACCCAAACAGGTTCCAGAGGAAGAAATTGAACAATTCAAGGAAGATGTCTACGGATGTACCACCTGTGCAATGTGTGCTACAGTTTGTGAATCCGGCATCAATACCGTTGAACTCTGGGAAGCAATGCGTGCCAATCTCGTAAAACGTGGCAATGGTCCTGTTGGGAAACAGCCCATGTTTGTCAAGCTTATAGGAGAATATGGCAACCCATATATGGCAGATCCAAAGGAACGTCTCAGCTGGGTCCCAGATGATGTGAAAATAGAAGATAAAGCAGATATTCTTTATTTCGGTGGTTGTACCGCTGAACTGAGGCAGAAAAAACTTGCTTTTGCAACCGCACGTGTACTGAACCATCTGGATATTCCATTCACCATGCTCGGTGAGGATGAACAGTGCTGTAATTCCGCTCTTGTAAGAACCGGTCAGTACGAAATCGAAGATATTTCCAGAAAGTCTGCCCGTAAAAATGTTGATGCTATAAAGGCAAAGGGTGCCACCAAGGTACTTTTCGCTTGCGCGGGTTGCTACAGGACTGCCCTTGTGGACTGGCCAAGGTTGCTTGATGAAGAACTTCCATTCGAGGTCATCCACATAACCGAGTTCCTTGACAAACTCATCGATGAAGGTAAGATCAACTGGAAACAGCCCTTTGATAACAAAACTGTTACTTACCATGATCCATGTCACCTCGGACGTCACGTAGGGGTCTTCGAACCACCACGTAAGGTATTGCGCAGTATCCCCGGCCTGAACTTTGTTGAAATGGATCGTATAAAGGACAACCAGCGCTGCTGTGGAGCAGGTGGTGGTGTCAAAGCAGGTATTCCGGATCTTGCACTTGGTGTTGCCGAGACAAGGGTTGAAGATGCTCTTGCCAAAACCCCGGATATTCTCTCCAGTGCCTGTCCATTCTGTAAGAGAAATCTTTGTGATGGAAGAGACTCTGTCAAAGCAGAAGATCTGGAAGTCGAAGATGTCATTGTTTTGACCGCTGAGGCTCTTGGTATCGATCTTTCTGATTGTGAAGATCAGGCAAGATAATCAATTCAAGGGGGTTATACCCCTTTTATTTTCTCTTTTTAGAAACCTACATAAATTATCAGTTACGTCTTGTTGCTGCTATGCAAATTCCCTACGAGTTTTTAGGCAGGATATTCATATACCTGATGATTCTGGCTTTGGCAGGGATATTGTTGGCACTTATAGTAGGTGCTTACAGTTTCAGGAAAAGACACATTATTTTCCCAAATTTTGTCCTTTTCATCCTCTATATGTTCTATACTCCGGCCAAATGGATATGCAGGGTGTTCCATATCAGGGATACCCTGGTTGATGAGATTCTTATCGAAGTGCGTAATGCTGTAATGCTGGAGGAATTTAGTGACAGTTGCGGTTTACGTGTTGTATTCCTGCCACAATGTCTAAGGCATGCCCGGTGTCCTGCACGTTGTGATCCGATCCATGGTTATGAGTGTCGGCGATGCGGCCTTTGTTCCATTGGTTATATCAGTGAGGAAGCTGAAAAACGTGGCTTCCGAGCTTTTGTAATTCCCGGAGGAAGTTTCATAAAGAAAATCATAAAAAACTATCATCCTACTTCATGTATCGGAGTGGCCTGTTATACTGAACTTGCAGAGGCTATGGAGGAAGTTTCATTTATGCCTGTACAGGGAATCTGCCTCTTAAAAGATGGTTGTTTTGAAACAGAAGTGGACGTTGAGGCTATAATTGAGAAAATGGAGGCATGTAATGTACGATCTGATAGGTAAATTGCTGATAGGATTCGTGGCAATATCTGTCTTATTGAGTAGCCTTGCTCTTTTTGTCAGCCGCATCAGCCTTAATCGGCATGTACGTCTTGCAGGTATGTTTGCATGGATACTTGATTTATTCTACTTACCTATTAAATATTTTTTTTGCAAGTTGTCCGATCCCCGTATTCTGGACAGCTGGATGGTTTCCCTGAAGAACATTGCTCATTACCATGCTTTCGGAAGAACTCGTAACAGGATAATGCTTTTGCCACATTGCATGCGTTTTCTGGATTGCCCTGCTTACTCCTCACGGTATGGTATACAATGCAAGGAATGTGGCAGGTGTATAGTTGGGCAGCTAAAAAGGGATGCACAAAAGTATGGTTATCGTTTCTATATTATAACCGGTTCCTCATTTGTGAAGCATGTATTGAAAGAAAAGCCTGCAGATGGAATTCTGGTTGTTGGTTGTAATTATGAGATTAACAAGGGTATGCGTTTTCTACGAGGTAAAGGTGTCATTGCTTATGGTGTACCTCTTGAAAGTGATGGTTGTTATAATACCTCTATAAGTTACGAAAAAATTGCAGGTATTCTTGAAGAATTCGGCCCGGCTGATAATAGTTTGTGAGTGAGGGGAGTAAGCTCCCTTCTGTTGATGCAAAGATGCATTGGCAGTATTCGGCTAAGCGTCACACCAAAACGGGGGTTGTCCGAACAACAACTTCGATCCCATTTCGACTTGCACCCGCGAGGATTCGCCGTTCCATCCGTACCCTGCGCGACCTCAATTATTCATATCATTGCTTTGACGCAGGTCGGTATCGTTTCTGTGCCATCATGCGGTAAAACCGCAAGAGCCGGTTTCCCGGCTGCCCGGGCTCTCGCCCGATACCCTTTACAGGTATTCGCGTGTCCGGAAGGTGGGGAGACTTTCCTCAGACCAGAAGGCCCGGAAACTGCCCTCCCTCTCTCACAAAGCCCCTAATTAATCGGATATATAGAAATACTTAACGCAATGGTTTTTATTTATTTTCTTATTCAGGATTAAAATTCAGGGAAATTGAGTCTATACAAAAGTGCTCTCCGGTAGGGGGAGGTCCATCATCAAAAACATGGCCCAGATGCCCTCCACAACGGCTGCATATTACTTCGATGCGTTTCATTCCCAGGGAACAGTCCGGTACTCTTTCAATGTTGTCTTCAGATATTGCTTCCCAGAAGCTTGGCCAGCCGGTGCCTGCATCGTACTTTGTGGAGGAAGAAAATAAATTCTGGCCACATCCGGCACAGGAGTATATACCATTTTCGTAAAAATCATTGTATTTGCCGCTGAAAGGTGCTTCTGTTCCTTTTTTCCTGAGGATACGAAACTGTTGTGCAGACAATCGTTTTTTCCATTCCTCTTCTGAAATTTGTTTCCAGTTTTCAGACATATTAATCCTCAATAAAGATATTGCAAACGGTCGGATGGAGAATGTTTGGTAGGATGGATAAGACCGTTCGCAACTATACTAACATTGTATTTGGGTTATATAATCGTTTGCCTGGTGCACTACAAGCCTCAGGGTACGACCAAGACCTGTGTTTTTGAATGTCTTACCACATTTTCTGCCACACTGCCAAGCAAAAGATGACTGATACCGGTTCTACCAAGTGTTCCCATCACGATGAGATCTATCCCATTTTCCGTGGCAAATTTGACAATGCCATCTGCAGGATTGCCCTCAATTATTAGGGGTTCCACCTCGACATCTGCTTTCTTCCCGGTTTCAACAACGTATTCAGTTGCACTTTTTCCTTCATCCTTAAGGTGATTGCGCAATGAATCGGCCCACCTTTCTCCGCGGGTTGCGATAGATACACTTACAGGTGGTAAAACGTAGACTGCCTTGACCTTTGCACCGGTTGCTTCTGCAAGTTCAATACCCCAGCTAACTGCATTCTTTACATTCTCAGACCCATCGGTGGCGATCATTATCTTTTCAATTTTCGTACTCATCAATATACCCCCCTTATATATTGTGATTACAATGCTATATTTCTTTTGGTTGTATTTGGCAATATATCACAATCTTAATTTATGGCTAATATCATTTATACCACGATGGGCGAAACGATTCTTATTGCAGAGGATATTTTCCGGGATTACGGTTGCCTACATGCTTTGAATGGAATTAACCTGCGTGTGGAAGAAGGTGAATTTATTGCAATTATCGGTCCCAATGGAGCAGGCAAATCTACCCTTTTGAAAATTTTTGCCTATCTGATTTCTCCTACCGAAGGTACATTGCAAATCTTTGGAACAAAAGATCATGACAGAGAAGATGTAAGGGACAGAATAGGAATGCTTTCCCACGAAACTTTCCTGTATGACAACCTGACAGCTCGTGAAAATCTTTTATTTTTTGGGAAACTGTATGGCATGGAACCTGCTGTTCTTGAGCAGAGATGTGATCATCTTATCAGAAAAATAGGTCTGTGGAAAAGGGCTGAAGATCCTGTTAAAAACTTCTCACGAGGAATGAAACAACGTTTGTCCTTTGCAAGGGCGATTATCCATGATCCTTCCCTTTTATTACTTGATGAACCTTATACTGGCCTTGATATGAATGCATCATCACTTATGGAAAACCTCCTTATGGAAAAACCGGGTATGACGAAGATAATGGTAACTCATGACCTGGACAAGGCATTTCGTCTGTGCAGTCGCCTGTTAATTATGGAGGCCGGGAATATTGTTCATGATGTGGTGACCAACGACCCAAATGCACGTAAATTTGCCGAAGCCGTCTGTTTTTCTGCTGGAGGGCAATTTAAATGCTAAAGGGTCTGAATATAGCCTTTAAGGATTTGAAAATTGAAAGCAGGGCCAGGGAGATATTTATTTCTATGGTTGTTTTTTCGTTATTGATCCTTATTATCTTTAGTATTGCTTTTTCTGACCTGTTATCTTCTGCCAGCAAGACTGCAACGGTGGCTTCAGGTGTGCTCTGGATATGTTTCATATTTGCAGGGACGCTGGGCTTAAACCGCACCTTTGCTACAGAGGTCCAGAACGGTTGTATGGACGGGTTGAAAATGTGTCCCATACCACGCAATTCAATTTACCTCTCCAAGGTCATCTTTGTGTTCTTGCTGATGTTGCTGGTAGAAATAATTACTATCCCAATGTTTTCTGTCCTCTTTAATTACCAGTTTACCGCGATTATCTGGGTTGGTATTGTCATATTATTGGGATCTTTTGGCTTTGTTGTGGTGGGATGCCTGATATCTGCTCTTGTTATAAAAGCCCGTGCCGGGGAAATGCTGCTTCCCGTCCTGCTTTTACCTCTGTCCCTGCCGGTCATCATCCCGGCGGTATCGGCTACATCGGGTCTGTTGAGGGGTGAGGATATATTTTCTTTAATGTCATCTATCCGACTGCTGGTGGTCTATGACTTTGTCTTCTTTGCAGTTTCAATGCTGGTTTTTGAGTATGTCGTAGAGGATTAATATACAGTGAGTTCCATAGTCATGCAGACATCTGAAATAACCCTTACAAACCGGTGATGCTAGTTGCAGTGGGAAAAATATTCCAAACCATTTTACCTGTTCACAGCCCTGATGCTTGTTGTAGCATTTGGGGCCATTTTTTTCTATCTGCCGGTCATGAAAGATTCGGCGGGTAATGCACTGGATTCCAGTTTCAATATATTCTATTTCCACATGCCGATTGCAATTGTTGCCTATCTGGCCTTTTTTGTAGTCTTTATTTCGAGTATCCTTTACCTGCGTGAAAATGATCAGAAATGGGATGAGGTGTCTCTTTCTGCTGCAGAAGTAGGTGTCATATTCGCATTCCTTGTGCTTGCCACCGGTTCCATCTGGGCAAAAGCTATATGGGGCTGGTACTGGGTGTGGGAGCCTCGGTTAACTACCTCTCTTGTGCTATTTCTTGTATATGTGGGCTATCTCATGCTCAGGACAGCTCTGGATGATCCTCTTAAAAGAGCCCGGTTATCTGCTGTTTTCGGTATTTTGGCCTTTGTATCAGTCCCCTTGAGTTTTCTTTCCATTCGTATCTGGAGAAGTGCCCATCCACTAATGTTTGGAGGTTCTCTTTATGGTCAGGGTGGAGGCGGTCTTGAAGGCACTTCCCTGCTTCTTGTGTTGATTCTCAATATGCTGGCATTTTTGATGTTATTTGTAAGCCTCACTTCTTTTAAATTCAAAAATGAAAAGTTTGAAAGAGAACTGGATATGTATAAAGGTCGTTGAGTAAAGCATATATGCCTCTGCGGGCATGAATATTGAAATATGCTATTCGATCCGATTAATATTGAAGGTTTATCCATCCCGAACAGATTTGTACGCTCAGCAACACATGAATGGCTGGCAGAGGAAGACGGCACACCCACAGTAGCCATAGGGGATATCTATGAAGAGCTGGCCAAAAACGAAGTTGGGCTTATTGTAACGGGATATTCTTATGTAAATCCTGCCGGAAAAAGCGATGGACTGCAGCAGGGTATCTATGATGACCGCTTCATAGGACCTTACAGGAAGATTGCTGAGAGGGTTCATTCGTATGGTAGTAAAATCGTTCTCCAGATTGTACATGGAGGCCGCCAATCAATGGCACAGCACGGTTATCCTCTGCTTGCTCCTTCAGCGGTTGAAGACAGTTCCACAGGTAAACTTCCAAGGGCAATGACAGAAGAAGAAATCCTGGAAACCATTGATGATTTTGTTAATGCTACACGCAGGGCAATGGAGGCAGGTTTTGATGGAGTACAACTGCACTGTGCCCATGGCTTTTTGCTGAGCAGTTTTATTTCACCCTATACAAACAGGCGGGAGGATAAATGGGGAGGTTCTGTGGAAAACCGTACACTTATTATCACCGAGATAATGCGCCGTATCCGGGAGGATGTCTCCCCCGATTTTCCTGTGATGGTCAAACTGAATGCAACCGATGGTTTCGATATATATTCTGGCCATATCAGCCTGGATGCACCTGAATGCGTGGAAATTGCTGCCCTTCTTGAAAAAGCGGGGGTATGCGCCATAGAGGTAAGTGGTGGAATTGTTGAGGCTGGTTCTGTGATGTCCCAGCCCGGAGTTGATACAGAGGAAAAGGAAGCTTACTTCAGACGTTATGCCAAGATGATAAAAGATACTGTAAGTATACCTGTTATGCTTGTCGGGGGTATCCGCACAAGAGCCGTTATGGATGAAGTCCTCAGGGTTTATGCGGATATGGTCTCCATGAGCCGCCCTTTCATCTGCGAACCAGACCTTGTGAAAAAACTGGAACGAGGGGCAGAAGGGGCACGCTGTGTTTCATGTAACCGCTGCTTTGATAAGGGTGGTATCAGGTGCAATTATGATTTTGACCTCTAAGGCCAGGATCATTTTTAAAAAGTAAGCAAGAAATATCTGCGGGCATAAACATTATTAATTCCTGTGTGGGTCAACTTACCCTATATATAGGGCGTTGTACATCTTGTATCTCATGCGACTTGATGTATATCTTATAGAAACCGGTTTTTTCAGTTCCCGGGGAAGGGCCAAGAAGGCAATTAGTGAAGGTCATGTGAAGGTTGATGGGAACGTTATAACGAAATCTTCCCGTGAAGTGTCCGAGTTCAATGAAATAGAAGTCGATGAAGGGCTCGATAAACCCCGGGGATATTTTAAACTTCGTAACATACAGGAAAAATTCGATTTAATCAAAGAAGGAGACAGCGTATTGGACCTGGGCTCCAGTGCGGGAGGTTTCCTGATGTTTGCTTGTGAACTCGGTGCGAATGCCGTAGGGATTGAATACAGCCGCCATTTTCGTTCAGAACTTGGAAGGCTGGCTTATGAAAACCCAAATATTACCATAATCCTTGATGATATATTTACGATGCAGACTTCGAAAATACCGGGAAGTCCCTTTGACGTATTGCTAACTGATATGACTCTTGAGCCAGAGGCTTCGATAGAGGCTCTCGGTAAGGTACTTCCCCTTCTCAAGGAAGGTGGAATGATTTTTCAGGTAATTAAATTGGGCAGGGGAAGAAATAAAAAACACCTGGTTGAAAATATTAAATCGCTGGGAATCGAAGTCCTGGAAGTCCTGGATTCTGCCCAGAGGGAATTTTACGTAGTGGCAAAAAAGACATGAGGAACTTATGTTGCTCAAGGTTTATGGTAAGGGCAGGCCTTACAGGCTTTTAGCTGCAGGGATGCATGGTGGTGAGTGGAAAGACACTTCCAGCCTCCTGCTGAAGTTGCAGCCTCCGTTATCAGGTTCTCTTTTTCTCTTGCCTCTAGTTGACCGGGGTAGCTACCTTTCAACTCTTCAGGAAAGCTACTACAAGGGCCCCGGTTCTAAAATTCCTGTTTTTGTGAACAATTGTGAGCCTGAGATATATATTGAGATCCATTCCTATTCAAAGCAGAATTTTCATAAACTTGCCGGAAGGGATCGTATCTCCAAAAAAGGGGTTCCTCCTTACAGTGTGCTGGAAGAAGGCCTGCTGCTTGGCTCGGTGTCTCCTCACATCAGGCTACATTTCCCCAAAGAGGCCCTTTGCTTATCCCTGGAGGTTCAAAGGGAAAATCCTGCATCATATGAACTTGCACTTTATATGCTTGATAGGATGAAAGAGTGTAAGGGTCGGGATGATTTTATTGCCTTTTTGAAAAAAAAGTATCCATCTGCAGCTCTTAAGGCAATTGAGGATTACAAAAAATTTTATGGCCTGTGAATATGTCACAGGCCAGATGGCCATTTAGAACGGCCTGTTATAGTTATGGATGTTATGTTCGGGATTGACATCCATCATATCTTTTTTCTGTGCCCTCATCATGTCGTCGATCCTGAGAATCATGGTTGCAACTTCTGAAGCAGACCTTATAGTTTGGGTTTTAACACGAAGGGGATCCACGATTCCTTTTTCAACCATGTCAAGGTAATCACCGCTGTAGATGTCCAATCCAATATTGGGATTTTCGACATGTGCATTACGCAGTTTCAGGATTACGGATGTCGCGTCCATCCCACCGTTTTCAGCAATAGCCATGGGTATGGATTCTACGGCATCGGCAAATGCAATGATTGCAAGTTGTTCCCTGCCGCCTATGGTCGAAGCATAGTTGCGCAGTCTCTGGGCAATTTCCACTTCTGCTGCACCGCCACCTGCCACGATCTTACCATCCTCGAAGACTGAGTTGATAACATGGAGTGCGTCATCAAAGGCTCTTTCCAGATTGTCCGTGACATGCTCGGTACTTCCACGAAGCAGAATGGTAAGTACCTTTGTATTTTCACATTTCTTTATGAAGATCTTGGCAACGGTGGACTCTCCTTCTTCTCCAACTTCACCTGCATATCCCAGGTCCTCTTCACTGAGATCAAAGACCTTTTTCACGATTTTTGCACCGGTTGCATAGGACAGGTTCCTGATATCATCATCACTGACTCTGCGGATTCCCATAACACCGCTCTTTTGCAAGTAATGTGCTACCTTATCACCGATATTCTTGGAACAAATTACGACGTTTGCCCCGCTCTGGATGACATGGTCAGCCATCTGCTTGAAATCATCCTCTTCACGGGCAAGGAACTCTTGCATTTGGTCAGCATTGCTAATTTGTAATTTGGATGTGTTTGATGTTTTCTGGGTTTCAAGAGGTGTGTCTATAAGAGCGATCTTTGCATCCTTTACAGTTTTTGGCATACCAGGGTGTACCCTGTACTTGTTGAGCATTATGCCATCGAGGATCTCTGTTTCACTGACACTTTTTCCAGGTTCCTGTCTGAGGATTATGTCGTTGTCGACATTGATATTTCCCTTTTTGCTAATCTGCAGGATTGCATCCACACAAAGTGCTGCAAGTATTTCCTTGTTGGTTTCGGAAGCCTTTCCTGACATAGAAGTGCTGGCTATCTTTTCAAGAGCTTCCCTGTTTCCTTCGGATACATCTATGGCAAATTCATTGAGAATTTCCAGAGCTTTTTCAGATGCATTTTCAAATCCTCTTACAAGAACGCGTGCGTGCACACCTTCTTCTATAAGATCGGATGCTTTGTCAAGTAATGTACCTGCAGTTACAACTGCACTGGTTGTACCGTCACCTGCAATCTCTTCCTGGGTACGGGCAACCTCTACGATCATTTTGGCAGTTGGATGCTCGATATCCATTCCCTTGAGGATCATGGCCCCGTCGTTGGTGAGGACTATGTCTCCAATGGAGTTTACCATCATTTTATCCATACCCTTGGGTCCAAGGGTAGTCTTAACAATGTTTGCTACTGCCTTTGCCGCGGCGATGTTTACGGATAAAGCATCTCTTCCCTGCTTGTGTTCGGTGCGGGGATTCACGATGTAGGCGGGTTGTCCGCCGTAATGTCCTGGCATTGATGTTGAACCTCCTGATGAATAATCTGTATATAAAGAAATCTAACTGTCTATGGTTCTATAAATACGTTTCGCAGTAACTCTTTGCTATTGCTAGCCTTTTCAAAACCTTTAATATATAGAGAGGGCTTTTATAAAGCCTATGCTTTATTTTGTCGGACTTGGTTTATTTGATGAAAAGGATGTTTCTGTAAAGGGTCTTGAAGTTATAAAAAATGCCGATAAGGTGTATGTGGAATTTTATACTTCCCGATTGATGGGTGCGGATAAAGAAAAGATGGAAAACCTGTATGGCAGGGAAATACACGTTCTTGACAGGCAGGAAGTAGAGCAAGACCCCTGGTGGCTGGAAGAAGCAAAAGATACCAATATAGTTTTTCTAACAGGGGGGGACACGATGGTATCCACTACTCATGTAGATATCCGGCTCAGGGCAATGGAGATGGGAATCGAAACCCGTTTAATCCACGGCTCTTCCATAGTTTCCGCTATCTGCGGTCTGACTGGCCTTCAGAATTACAGGTTTGGCAAAGCGGCAACCATTCCTCATCCATACACGAGCACCCGGGGAAATACCATTATTTCTGAAACTCCCTATGATACTATTCTACGCAACAGGCAGATGGGTCTGCATACGGCTGTATTTCTTGATATTGATATGAATAAGGGTTATATGACGGTTAATCAGGGACTTGAACTTTTGCTTAAGATAGATGAAAAAAGAGGGGATAATCTCATAAAAGGCTCAATAGCTGTAGGTATTGCAAACGCAGGTTCTGAAAAACCTATTGTAAAGGCAGATTTTGCTGAAAATCTTGAAAGTTACGACTTTGGCTCTCCCCTGCATATTGTAGCTATTCCGGCAGATCTGCATTTTGTCGAGGCAGAATCCCTTGTTAAACTTGCGGATGCACCTGAATCTATCCTTGAAGAAGGAGACGAAAATTAATTTGAAGTATTTTGAGTAAAAATTGTTTACTGGTGAGAGTATAATATGGTACGCGGTTCAGTAGGAGTCATATTCGGTGAAACAGGAACTCTTAATTTCAAGTTCCTGATATCGGACAGTACGGCAGTTCTGAGAGGGCATTATGTCAAAATATGGCATGAGACAGATGGATGGATACTTGCACAGGTAATGTCAATTGTGCGCTCCAGTGAAAAATATTCTCTGGAAGAAGCCAAAAAGGGGCAGAGGAAAGATAGAAATGATGACCGTATAGTGGCCTCTGGCACAATAATAGGAAGCCGGGATGACCGTGGCCTTTTAAGGGCACCTATGAGTCCTTTCAGTCCCGGGGATCAGGTCTATCTGGCAGATGATACACTTATTAGGGATACACTGGGTCTTGTAGGAGATGACATGTATATCGGATTGCTTGAAGGTACCGGTATTCCTGTACATCTTAATGTGAACAGTCTTGTGCAGAAACATTGTAGCATCCTTGCAAAAACCGGTAGTGGTAAGTCTTACACTGCCGGAGTAATTCTTGAAGAATTACTTGATCATAATGTACCCATGTTGATCATTGATCCTCATAGTGAGTATTCTTCCCTTAAAGAATCAGACAGTGGAAATGACGGTGACCTGAAAAAATACGGTGTAAAATCCAAAGGATACGGCTCCAGAATACAGGTTTATACTCCTGCCGATAAATCAATTAATCCAAACGCAGATCATCTTTTCAGGTTAAACGGAGTTAATCTTACTCCCAGTGAACTGATGACCTTATTTCCTGATAATTTTAATAGTACCCATTCCGGTATTCTTTATGAAGCTGTACACAGGTTACGTGCTGATGTGGAAACCTATTTCCTTGATGATATAATCAGGGAGGTCAGCAATAATGAAAGCAAAGCCCGCTGGAATGTAATTAATTTACTTGAAGATATTAACCAGCTGGATATACTTTCCCCTCAACCCACTCCGGTTGAAGAATTAATGCAGGATGGAAAGGCTTCGATTATTGACCTGAAAGGGGTCCCTCCACATATACAGACAATGATTGTGGCCCAGCTCTGTGACACTCTTTTTGAAGCTCGCAAACTCGGCACGATTCCTCCGGGAATGCTGGTTGTGGAAGAAGCCCATAATTTTGCTCCTGAAAGAGGGTATAGCAAGAGTTCCAGTTCAGAAATTCTCCGTACAATAGCCTCAGAAGGGCGAAAGTTTGGTTTGGGGATGCTGGTCATCTCCCAGAGGCCTGCAAGGGTTGATAAAAATGTACTTTCACAGTGTGGAAGCCAGATTATATTGAAGGTTACCAACCCAAATGATCTTAAATCTATCAGTAAAGGTCTGGAGGGTGTAAATTCCTATGTAGAAGAAGAACTGTTACGCCTGCCACCCGGCATTGCAATGCTGGTGAGCAATGATATTGAACGCCCGATTCTTGTGGATATCCGTGTCAGGAAATCCAAACATGGTGGGGAATCCGTGAAAATTCTCAATAAATCCTCTCCTAAAGTATCTCCTGGTACCAAAAAAGAGTCCAAAACAGAACCTGTAACTAAACCTGTAGAAGAAAAAAAATCCCAATCCCCGCCACCTAAAAGACAACCAAGCCGCAATCCCAAGAAAGATAGTGGCGGTCTTTTCAATAAACTGTTTGGCTCTGAAAGTAAATAAGGTGTTATAAATGGCAGCGGATTTGAATGAGAAAGTTGGACGATATGAAAAATTGCTTAAAAAAGCCCTGGAGCTTGCACAACCTGCTCCAAGATCCAGTTCCCATTTGATGAAAGTAGCAGATGATTACCTAAATATGGCTCAATCCTATTATAATGACGGTCTTCATTTCATTAAGATTGAGGATCCCGTAAATGCCCTTGTATGCTTCAGTTATGGACATGCCTGGCTGGATGCCGGTGCAAGGCTTGGGATTTTTGATGTAGATGATAATGTGTTATTTACAATATGATCTGTCATTACTTATTCAAATTCGATTTAAGCAGAGAATTAATATAAGTGAAACGAATATGACTGAGTTTATTGCTTAATATACTATTTGTGCTTATTAGTTTTGATGGCGATGTTTTAATTTGAGAGAATGTAGAAGTTTTAAACCTGGAGACGAAAAGTATGCCGAGTTATCATGTAACCCTTGAAGCCGCCTGGTTGGTAAGGGATGTGAAAAGCGCAGATGATGCCATTGGTGTAGCAATTGCTGAAGCCGGAAAGAGGCTCAATCCCCAACTTGATTTTGTTGAAGTTGATGTGGGCTCTACTTTCTGTCCTGCCTGTAATGAACCTTTTAGTAGTGTTTTCATAGCAGCAAATACCGGTATCGTCGGCCTTATCCTGGAAATGAAAGTTTTTGATGCTGAAAGTGACGAACATGCTTCCCGTATTGCCAAATCGGTCATTGGAAGGACCTTGAGGGATGTACCTCTTACTGTAATAGATGTTGAAGAATTTGTCAGATGAAGTAGGAGGTCTAATGTCGGCCCCCATAGATGTTGTAGGACATGCGGCATTGGATTATCTTTTTGAAGTAGAACATATCGCTTCACCCAATGAATCCTATCCGATAACAAGCTATGAAGTACTTTTCGGAGGGGGTGCTGCCAATATTGCCGCAGCAATGGCGCAGTTGGGCGGTAACTCCCGTCTGGTTGCTGCTGTGGGAGATGATTTTTCCACAAGCGGCTATGAGCAACATCTGAATAATCTGGGTGTTGATCTTTCTCTCCTGTATCATATAGAAGGTGAGGAAAGTACCAAAGCTTTTGTCTATACTGACCCAAATCATAACCAATCATCCTACTTTTACTGGGGTTCATCTTCAAAGTTGCCGGATGTGGAAGCTCCAGCGCTGGATTTTGTCCATCTGGCAACCTCTGAGGCAAGTTTCAATGCCCGGGTGGCTCAGAAATCAGAGTTTGTTTCTTTTGATCCTGGCCAGGATCTGGTTACTTACTCGAAAGAGCATCTGGTTACCATACTGGATAATACGGATATTCTCTTTGCCAATATCCATGAGGTCAAGCGTGTAAAAGAGATGACTGGAAGGTCTTTTAATGACCTGAAGAAATCCATTTCAACTATTGTAGTCACCTGTGATTCCAGTGGAAGTAAGATATATTGTAAAGATAAAAAAATCGATATCCCCATCGTATCTGTAAAAGCTGTGGACCCCACCGGGGCGGGAGATGGTTACAGAGCGGGATTCCTTTTGGCTTTCAGCAAAGGCCTACCCTTTGAGGTATGTGGCAAAATAGGTGCAACAGTTGCTTCATTTGAAGTGGAATGTGTTGGATGCCAGACCAATCTGCCAACATGGGGTGCTATGAAAAAAAGATATGAAGAGAACTTTGGAGCATTGCCCCTCTGATCTCTTCTTTTTTGTTTTATTTATTTTTGTTTTCGATCACGGCCTGGGCTGCTGCCAGTCTTGCAATTGGAACACGGAATGGTGAACAACTTACATAATTAAGTCCCACGTTATGGCCATATTTTACAGAAGCCGGTTCTCCGCCGTGTTCTCCACAAATACCAATCTTGAGTTTACTATTTGTGTTTCTGCCTTTCTCAATACCGATCTTGACAAGTTCACCTACTCCGTCCTGATCAAGTACTGCGAAAGGATCCTGCTCCAGTATATTGTTCTCTATATAGGATGGGAGGAACTTACCTGCATCATCCCTGCTGAAACCGAAGGTTGTCTGGGTAAGATCATTGGTGCCAAAGGAGAAAAATTCGGCCTCTTCAGCTATACGGTCTGCAGTAAGGGCTGCTCTTGGCAATTCTATCATTGTTCCCACTAGATAATCGATGGTTGAACCGTCACAATCCATTACTTCCTGTGCAGCCGATTTCACTGTTTCCTTGATTACCTTGAGTTCATTGACATGGCTGACCAGTGGGATCATTATTTCAGGTACAATTTCAAGTCCTTCCTTTTTCAGGTCACATGCTGCTTCAATAATAGCTTTGACCTGCATCTCGTACACTTCCGGATAAGTAATGCCAAGGCGGCATCCACGGTGGCCAAGCATCGGATTGACTTCTTTGAGTGATTCTACTCCGCCTATCAGTCGGTTTACTTCAGCTATCTCTGATTGTTTGGCGCCCTTAGTTTTCAGTTCGCGTAGTTTTTCCGTGAGTTCCTCATGGTTGGGAAGGAATTCGTGAAGTGGAGGATCAAGCAATCTGATTGTAACAGGATAGCCTTCCATTGCACGGAATATTCCGGTAAAGTCTTCCTTTTGCATTGGAAGCAATTTTTCAAGTGCCTTTTTCCTTTCCTGACTGCTTTCTGCCATTATCATTTCACGAACAACAGGAATTCTTTCCTCTCCAAAAAACATGTGCTCTGTACGGCAAAGGCCAATCCCTTCAGCTCCGAATTCCCTTGCTACCGTTGCATCATGAGGAGTATCGGCATTGGATCTGACATTTATGGATCTGATATTGTCAGCCCATCCCAGGATGGTATCAAGTTCACCACTCAGTTCGGGGGAAATTAGTTTGACTTCTCCAAGTATGACTTCTCCTGTGCTGCCGTCGATAGTTATATCGTCTCCTTCTTTTACAGTAACCTTCCCATTGGTGAATTCTTTTTTGTCCATATCGATTGTAATTTCGCCACAACCGGCAACACATGGTTTACCCATTCCTCTGGCAACAACTGCTGCGTGGGATGTCATTCCACCGCGAACAGTGAGTACACCTTCAGAAGCTGCCATTCCTCCGATATCCTCCGGTGAGGTTTCGGTACGCACAAGAATGGTCTGTTTTCCTTCCTTGGATTTCTCTTCGGCTTCCTCTGCTGTGAATACAACCTTTCCGACTGCTGCACCTGGGGATGCCGGTAATCCTGTAGCAATTACATCGAGATTTGCATCAGGATCTATCATTGGATGGAGGACTTTATCTATCTGTGAAGCTTCGATACGTGATACTGCGATTTCTTTATCAATGAGGCCTTCTTTTTCCATTTCCACGGCTATTCTGATAGCTGCTTTTGCAGTCCGCTTACCGGTTCTTGTCTGGAGCATGTAAAGGTTACCTTCCTGGATGGTAAATTCTATGTCCTGCATGTCCCGGAAGTGATTCTCCAGTTTCCTGTAGATCTCCACCAGTTTATCGTAGACCTCAGGCATGCTGTCCTGGAGTGCTTCGATGGGTTGTGGGGTGCGTATTCCTGCAACTACGTCTTCTCCCTGGGCATTTGTGAGGAACTCGCCGAAGAAGCATTTTTCACCGGTAGCAGGGTCACGTGTGAATGCCACGCCGGTTCCGGATTTTTCGCCCATGTTTCCATAGACCATGCTCTGTACGTTTACAGCAGTACCCCAATTATCAGGTATATTATTCAGACGGCGGTATTTTATTGCTCTCTGGTTATTCCATGAATTGAATACAGCATCGATTGCCATCTGGAGTTGTTTTCTGGGATCCTGTGGAAACTCTTTCCCTGTATTGTCCTTTATTATTGCTTTGAATTTTTCGACTAGGTATTTGAGAGAATCCGTGTCCAGTTCGGTATCCAGTTCTACATCCAGATCCTTTTTTCGGGACTCCATTACCTTTTCAAAATTTTCAGTAGGTATTCCAAGTACAACATCTGCGAACATTGTCAGGAATCTTCTGTAACTATCATAAGCAAAACGCTCGTTAGATGTCTTTTTCGCAAGTCCTGTGACAGTTTTGTCGTTTAGGCCGAGATTGAGAACAGTATCCATCATTCCAGGCATTGAAACCCGTGCTCCGGAGCGAACAGAAAGGAGAAGGGGATTGTCCGGATCACCAAATTGTTTATTATTTGCTTTTTCGAGTTTTTGTAAAGCCCGATCCACCTCTTCAAGCATTCCGGATGGATATTGATTGTCTTTTGTATAGAGCACACACACTTCGGTGGTAATTGTAAAGCCTGGAGGTACCGGTATACCCAGGTTTGCCATTTCGGCAAGGTTTGCGCCTTTACCACCCAGCAAATCTTTCATGCTGTTTTTTCCTTCGGTTTTATTATTTCCAAAAAGATAAACGAATTTTTTATCTGCCACTAACTTTCCTCCCATGGAAATGTAGATTCCTGATTATATGTAGGGTCCTGTTTGTTAGTAGATGACACAATAGTTCATTTTATATTAAGGTTTAACGATGCATCATATTTTGAAGCAAGAATGAAATAATTTCAGGGGAATTAATTTTGTTTTAATCTTTATTTTGTGCCCGGGAATAGCATATGTTTCTATTAAAGGTGTTGCGATACATTTATATATAATCAATTTAATCTATTTATACTTCCAAATTACCTTATATAATGGAAAAATGCATATGAAAAGGCTTGGAGTAGTGTCCCACCTGATAGGTGGCAGGAAACTTATAGTTAAAGGCTCCGAAAGCATGTCTTCCTGTAATATAAAAGATTTGCCCAGGAAAGGGTCGGCAGTTCTGGACAAGAAGGTTGCAAGAATTGGCAAAGTTTCCGATGTAATAGGCCCGGCTGCCCGGCCTTATGTTGTAGTCAAAATTTTTAGTGACGTACCAGATTCGAAGATAAAAAACTGGATTCGAGAAAAGGTGTATGTCAAATAATTAATGTTTACATTTTTATTCCGTGATTTTAATCAGAGGTCCAATACATGGTAGAAGTTGAAAGGGTAAGGTATTCAGACACTTCCGAACGAGAAAAAATGCGTGCTATGATAAAAGCACGTCGTGAGAAGGAAAAGAATACTGATGTAGAGAATAAGGCACTTGAGTGCCCTGAGTGTGGTAGCCGCAATCTTGAACAGGATTACGAACGTGCAGAACTTGTATGTGCGGATTGTGGTTTAGTAGTCGATGCTGATTTTGTAGATGAAGGACCTGAATGGCGGGCTTTTGACCATGACCAGAGGATGAAGCGCTCCCGTGTGGGTGCGCCGATGACCTACACGATACATGATAAGGGTCTCTCCACAATGATAGATTGGAGAAACCGTGATTCTTATGGAAAGTCTATATCATCCAAAAATCGTGCCCAACTGTATCGTTTGAGGAAATGGCAGAGACGTATCCGTGTAAGCAATGCAACGGAACGAAACCTGGCATTTGCTCTTTCAGAACTTGACAGGATGGCCTCAGCCCTTGGTCTTCCCAGGACGGTTCGTGAAACAGCAGCTGTTGTTTACAGGAAAGCGGTTGACAAGAACCTGATTCGTGGCCGCAGTATTGAAGGTGTTGCCGCAGCTGCTCTGTATGCGGCATGCAGGCAGTGCAGTGTTCCAAGGACACTGGATGAGATTGGAGAAGTATCCAGGGTCAGCAGGAAAGAAATTGGTAGGACATACCGTTTCATTTCAAGGGAATTGTCCCTCAAACTAATGCCTACTTCTCCGATAGATTACGTGCCCAGGTTCTGTTCGGGCCTAAGCCTGAAAGGCGAGGTACAATCCCGCGGTGTAGAAATCCTGAGGCAGGCATCGGAGAAAGAATTAACAAGCGGACGTGGGCCTACAGGTGTTGCTGCTGCGGCTATCTACATTGCCTCTATCCTGTGCGGGGAACGCCGCACACAGCGTGAGGTTGCAGACGTGGCAGGTGTGACAGAAGTTACTATACGTAACCGGTATAAGGAACTTGCAGAGGAACTCGATATTGAGATAATCCTCTAAAGTTTGGAAGGATAATTTTAATATCCTCCAACTTCTTTTCTTTCCTATCCATGCTTGCAATACTGGACATGCTGTTTGTGGGATTCGCAGTAGGTCTTACAGGAGCACTTGTTCCAGGACCGATGCTTTTTGCCACCATTGAAGGTTCTTTGAAAAAAGGGTGGAGGGCAGGACCTGAAGTTGTCCTTGGCCATGCTTTGATTGAATTTTTAATTTGTATTTTTATTGTGCTGGGTTTTACATCGATTATCGGGGACAGGGAAATGTCCGTTATATCTTTTGTAGGGGGTCTGGTACTTGTTGTATTTGGTTTACTTACGATAATACAGTCCCGGAACACGTTTATTGATTCAGGTTTATCCGGTGGAGTTCTTGCAAACCCTGTTTCTGCAGGTATACTAACTTCGGCTTCTAATCCTTATTTCTGGATATGGTGGCTGGCTGCGGGGAGTGCACTTGTGCTCCGGGGAATGGAGATAGGTATATTTGCTGCTGTGATGTTTGTAGTCGGACACTGGATGGCTGACCTTGGCTGGTTTACCTTTGTTTCCACATCTCTTAGCAAGACGAGAAGTTTCTTTTCGGGAACTGTATATAGAAGTGTCCTTGCATGTTGCGGGGTTTTCCTGATGGGATTTGGTATCTGGTTTGCCCTGGGGTGATTTAATGGAACGTTTGTGTGTGAAAGTGAAAAAACGGTTTGGAGAGCCTGTCAGGCAGGCACTGGCAGAAATGGACTTACTGGATAATTCATACAGGCTATCTGCGGATGATGACTGTCTGTATGTACCTGTTATGGACGATTGTCCGGTAGATGTCTGTTTAAATCTTCCCCATGTGGCAGAATTGGTCACACATGACCTGCAACCCAATAAGAAACAGGTCACCCCCGAAAGTTTGCTTGGTTTTTCTCCCTCTTTTGAAATAGTGGGGGATATTGCAATTATTGATGCTGATGAAGAGGAACCTGAAAAGGTTGCCCGGGCCCTACTGGAATTTAGAAAGAGCCTGCGTGTGGTTTTACAGGAGGAGTCAGGAATCACAGGGGAATTCCGGGTACGCAGTTTCAGGCTGGTTGCCGGAGAAGACAGGACAGAGACGGTGCACCGGGACCATGGATGCAGGTATCTGGTGGATATCGCGAAGGTTTATTTCACACCCCGACTTTCCACAGAAAGACAACGGGTGGTTTTGCAGTTGAAACCGGGAGATGTAGTTGTGGATATGTTTGCAGGTGTGGGTCCCTACAGTATCCCGGCGGCCAAAAAATGTGGTTATGTGTATGCAATTGATAAAAACCCGCAAGCAGTTGGGTATCTGCAAAAAAACATCGAAATCAACCGCCTGGATAATGTTGAAGCCTTCGTGGCAGACGCCCGAGGCCTTCCACATAGGCTGGGGCAGGTGGCAGATCATGTTATCATGAACCTGCCTCACAATGCCTTTGATTTTGTTAATGAGGCCGTGGCCCTGACAAAACCCAGAGGTGTTATTCATTATTACGCAATGGCACACGAAGATGATCTTTTTGGTCCCTCTCTTTGCCTGATCGAAGAAGCTGCAAAAAAAGCAGGCAGGAGCTTTGAAGTGCTGGCTACTCGCTCGGTCCGCTCGTATGCTCCCCATCAGTATAATATATGTATTGATATGCGGATTAATTGATATTCTGCAGCCAAAATAGCGAAATGGTTAAATCCTAATATCCGTATCTGGATACGCTTCTTTGTGCCGTCGTGGCTTAGTGGTATAGCGGCTGATTCGTAATCAGCAGGCCGGGGGTTCGAATCCCCCCGACGGCTATCGGACTTTTGTTCAAATCCGTTACTTTCACTCTGCTAGGGTTAGACTATTTTTTGTAAAGTGGAGTGGTGATCATGATACACAACCATGAAAAGACATTAACGAATGTCGAACAAAAGATTCGAAGAAGTGATATTAACGAATCATACAAAAAATTACTTTTTAAATTTGAGAATCGAATGTTTGCAGAGGGGTTAAAAACAGTTAGAGTAATGAAATATCTGAGTCAACTTTATACTCTTACTACTCGATGGGAATTGAAATTAGAGAATCCTTCCACTTCAAACCTGGAGAAGGTTGTAACTAACATTGAAAGAAGTGACTTGAGCGAATGGACCAAACACGATTATAAAATTGCTATCAGACGTTATTTCAGATGGTATGAAGGAAATAATGAAGATCCAGAATATGTGAAATGGATTCGCATTAAGAGGCCTAAAAGAAACATGCCTTATGAACTTCCTACTGAATCTGAAATAATGCGAATGATTGAAAATAGAAAAAATGTCAGAGACCGAGCAATTATAGCAACTTTTTATGATGCCGGGGGAAGGGCTGCTGAAATAGGAGAACTATTAATCGGCCATGTTGAACCTGATAAATATGGTGCAGTCCTGCAAGTGGATGGTAAAACCGGAAGGAGAAGAATTAGAGTAACTTTTTGTGTACCTTACCTGATGGAATGGATTTCCATTCATCCATTCAGAAAAAATAGCCATGCACCATTATGGATTACCTTAGCGGGTAAAGATGTTAATAAACCAATGAAGCATGCAGCACTTTCTGCTGTTTTGAAACGAGCAGCAAAAAGAGCAGGAATTGAGAAAAGAATCTATTTACACATGTTAAGACATGCCAGAAGTACAGAATTGGCCAAACACTTAACTCAGGCACAAATGGAAAAGCATCTGGGATGGGTAAATGGATCGAACATGCCTGCAACATACATTCATCTTTCCGGGGGAGATGTAGATAACGCCATTTTGAATATGTATGGAATTAAAGAAGAAAAGAAAGAACCAGATTTAAAAACTATTACCTGCCCTCGATGTAAATTCAACAACGGACCTACTTATGAGTATTGCAGTCAATGCGGTGCTGCACTCAATATAGAAACTGCAATCAATGCAGATGAAAAAAGGGAAGAACTAGCAGAATATGTCATGGACCTTGTCGAGCAGGATCCACGTATCATGAAGTTATTCAGGAACTTTAAATAATGTATTTAAATGTTATTTTAGATAGGTGAATTATTTCCATAAAATCTGAATAAGGAGTACTATTCAACAATTGTATACACTGTTACTCATCAAATTACATAACGAATTAGTTTAATAGAGTAAGCAAAATAATAATGAGATTGATGGGCAAGACTAAAAGCAGCCTTCCTATCGTACCACCACCATACCCCAAACTGCTTTTTTACGATGTCTTGCCATCTGGTATTAAAGGCCAAGTAAGACTTCTCAGCCCGATTTTCTCATACCACCCTATTATACCACCTCAGTGTTTTTGAGAAGTCTTACTTGCTTGTGCCTTAACGGCGTTACACTTCACAATTTATAGCGATACTATAAAAACCCCCGGAAGAATTATAAAATAATTAATAAAATTTTATATGTATTAGTTAGCACACATTGTATAGAGTGTTGTTATATTCAACAATTGTATATACAGTTACTAAGTAAATTACAGTATAATAGAATTGAGTGAATATTTTGAGAATTTAGCGGGCCGCCGCCAAAAAGACGGCGGCTTAAATCGATTGTCTTTTTTGGGCCGGCTCAGTTTACGTATATTTAAGAAGATCCAATTCTTCCGAGGTATCGTATAGCGATAATATCTCTGATACATCAAAGTAGAGTTTAGAAGGCAAGATTGTATATACACCCCATTTGTCTTTTTTCATTATGGATACTTCAAGAGCAAATGGGTTGTTTGTGGAGGGGTGAAGGAGTTTTTGAGGGATCAGGATAGCCTGTAACCTATCCCGAAATCTGTTATCGATCAGGTCCCTAAACTGCATGTTAAGGTAGAGGTCGCAGTTTCGTTTTGAGAGTTTAGAGAGGATGTAGGAGCCGCCTTTGTTTTCTTTTGTTCCAAAAGACCGGGAATCGAAAGTGTACTAGGCTTCATCCAGAAGAACAGTACCGTTTTTGACTGCTTCCAAGTCCTCCATTGTAGAAATATTAGGTGTTGATAATGTTGAAGCCTGATATGCAAAATTCACAAACACTGGGTTAACTTATCCTATTTCGGAGTAATAATTCTGTTATCAGAAAATTCAAAAATAACTATTGATGTTATGCTTTTTATTTGAAAATAAAAAGCAATTCCTATAAACTTATTATAAGCCCCCTAGCCATCTTGTTAGAAGAATAGCATAGAGAACAAGTAGAATAATCCCCGCTGCGAGTTTTATATTTACGTGTTTCACCGCCCATGCTGTTGACAAAAAGTCGTCTGGAATATATTTTTCAATATTATAGTTTTCAATTCCCATTTATAAGTCCCCCAACAAATATGGGAATTCATTTTATATCTTCTTTTTTCATGATCATTAAAGAGCAATAGTAAATATAGAATAATTAATCGAAGTGAAATTGCTGGTATGCAGAATCATCCTGTCAAGTATGTGGGTTTTTGATTGTTTTTGGCCTTTTTGTCAACATAATTAATTCAAAACTTTATAGGTATTTATATAAAAATAAAAAATATCTAAAATTTAAAACAATGAGCTAAATTACTAAATTTGCCTGTAAGAGATACATTGATTAGATATATTGGAAAAATTAATAACCAATTCAAGACAAACTTGAAATAAGTATCAAGGGATAGAGGATCTGGAAGTGTGGTGGATTTTTTACAAGATTTAAGTCCGGTAGTACAAGCTCTACTTGCAGGAATTTTTACATGGAGTTTTACTGCACTTGGAGCTGCAAGTGTATTTTTGACCAAAGAAATTAATAGAAAGTTTCTTGACACTATGCTTGGTTTCGCAGCAGGTGTGATGATAGCTGCAAGTCATTGGTCACTCCTTTCTCCTGCTATTGAAATGTCATCACTAAAAGAAGTTCCTGTTTGGTTTCCAGCGACGGTTGGCTTTCTTCTTGGCGGGCTTTTCTTAAGAGGAATAGATGAATTATTCCCTCATCTTCAATATGGCCGCCTATCAAAAGATGCAGAAGGTATCAAAACGTCTTGGCAGCGAAGTACGTTGCTTGTTCTTGCAGTGACATTACACAATATCCCTGAAGGACTTGCTATTGGTGTTGCATTTGGAGCAGTTGCAGTTGGTTCTGCATCTGCTAACCTGGCAGGTGCTTTGGCTCTTACTATAGGAATTGGTATTCAAAATTTCCCGGAAGGACTTGTGATTTCTCTACCTTTAAGGCGTGAAGGTATGGCTTGTTCGAAAAGTTTCTTTTATGGACAGGCATCTGCAATCGTAGAACCAATAGCCGCTGTGGTTGGAGCTGGGTCTGTTATTTTAGTCGAATCAATATTGCCATATGCTTTAGCTTTTGCAGCGGGTGCTATGATTTTCGTTGTGATTGAAGAAATCATTCCTGAGTCACAACGAGGTGGCAATGCATCTTTAGCAACTATGGGTGCAATGATAGGTTTTGTTGTAATGATGATTCTGGATGTGTCTTTTGGCTAATAAGAAGTTGTTTTGTATAATATACAAGTAAAATAAATTTAGAAAATTTCAATCACTAAATCTGCTTAATTTACGTTTTAAACTTGAGATTTGTTACTTACTTAATATATATTTAAGATTGTCTGTAAATTAACGAGTATGTATGTTACTATTTTTATTTTTTGTAGCCTATCTGATACTAAATTTATAAGTAAGTTGGTTATTTGCTTTCACTAATTCATACATTTTAAAAATATAGCATAGGTTTTTAAGTTTATGATTTAAAATATTAAATATAGTTTTTAGGAGGAATTAGAAATGACTTCAAGAATGACACCACCTGAACGCATGACATCTGTCATGTCCGGACAAAAACCGGATCGCATACCAGTGGTACCTTTTATTCTCGGGTATGCATCAAAAATCACTGGAATATCTCTGGGTGATTTCTATGCAGATGGGGACAAATGCTTTGATGCACAGTTTGCATCAATGCGTCTTCACGGTTATGAGCAAACACCAATGTATGGATATGCATCATTGGGCCCCTGGGAATTCGGAGGTAAAATAGGTTTTCCATATGGAAAAGGTCAGGGTGCACCGTATGTCATAGAACATCCTGTAAATACAATTGATGATATTGAGAATATAAAAGTTCCTGACTTTAGGAAAGAACTTCCCGGTGGGTACAAACAGGCTGATACCGTAGCTTCAAGATGTGCAGAACATGGGATGCCGATCACTGTGCAGATTGGAAGTACATTCACTGCCGCATCGGTGGTTGCTGAGACATCTGAATTTTTTTCATGGATTCTGACTGATCCGGATAAGGTGCACCAGTTACTGGAAAAAGTAAGTGACATGTTCATAAATGCACTCGACTACTTTGCAGATAAATACGGTCCACAAGCCCTTCTTCCCTTTGATGGTGGCCCTTCTGAATCAAATACCATGATATCTCCACAGATGTTTGAGGAATTTGCTTATCCATATATGCAAAAGATTCATAACCACGTCAAGGAACTCGGTATACATGCTGTACTTATGCATCCCTGTGCAAACCAGAATGCCAATGTTCCATACTATACCAAAATGAGGGAGGAAAATGACTGGGCAGGCAAATATGTATGGCTTTTTGGCCCGGAGACTCCTGTCAATAAACAGATTGATGCATTTGGTGACTATGATGTTATATGCGGTAATATCAATCCACCATTGTTCCTGAACAGTACTTACGAGGAAGTTATGGAACTCTGCAGGGAAAATATTGAAGAAGGCATTGATTCGCCGGGTGGCTATATATTGGCTCCGGGCTGTGAATTTCCGCTGGATGCTTCGCCGATAAAGGTTATGGCAATGATGGATGCTGCGGAGATGTATGGAAGTTACAGTTAATTTCCTTCTTTTTCTTATTTGATTTTGTAGTACTCTTAATAAAACCTTTATACTTGTCGGGTTTATTGTTTAGAAGCCACTATTAACTATGGAGCAAACAAATGATTCCTGCTGAATTCCTCGTCGTATTTTTTGGGCTTATTTCTGCCGCTTCCTGGGGAGCCGGTGACTTTAGCGGAGGCTTTGCTTCAAAGAAAGCAAATGTTTATGCTGTGGTCCTGATTACCCAGGCAGTTGGGGTGTTTCTCCTTGCAGGTTCTGCATACATAATCGGAGAGACATTTCCGCCGTTTGATGGTATTATATGGGGGGTACTTGCAGGTATTTTCATTAGCATTGCCCTGCTGTCCCTTTACAAGGGCCTTTCACTCGGTAAAATGGGCTTTGTAGCACCTGTGTCAGCGGTTGTGGCTGCGGGTGTGCCGGTCATATATGCTGCCTTTTATGAAGGCTTGCCTGAAATTCACAAATTGCTAGGTTTCATAATTGCGTTGATGGCGGTATGGTTAATAGCATCAGATAGTGAAGGAATAAAAGTGCAGAAAAAGGACCTTTACCTACCCCTTACAGCAGGAATGGGATTTGGCCTTTTCTTTATTACAATAGATCTCGTAAGTGAAACCGCAGTCCTGTGGCCCCTTACTGCTGCCAGGATTGCTGCTGTAGGTGTCTTGCTTGTGTTCATCGCCCTGTCCGGTCCCGTAGAGATGCCCGGGCGCAGTGTGTTGCCCGTGATTCTTGTGGCAGGGGTTTTCGATACCGGAGGAAATACCTTCTATGCCCTTGCATCCCAGGCCGGCAGGCTGGATATTGCTTCGGTCACCTCATCACTTTATCCTGCAGGAACTGTATTGCTTGCCTGGTTCATACTGAAAGAAAAACTTTCTCAGAAACAATGGATGGGAGTGGCGGCTGCCCTGGTGGCCATTGTGTTGATTTCGATTTGAGGGCCAAGCCCTGTGAAATTATTAGATAAGTTTATATCTGTATTAGTATATTTGTTAGTACTGTTTAATAATAAAGGATGGAGTAGCGATCGTATGGGCTTTTCGGGTATTTTTGGTAATGCAGGTGTTGTTGAACCTGAGAAACTGGAATCGGATTACGGACAACTTATGTGTGACGGGGAAACAATAGAGATTGGCTTTGTTGTTATCCGGGATACATTTATTTTCACAAATAAGCGGTTAATTATTGTGGATGTTCAGGGCATGACGGGCAAGAAAAGAAGTTATCTGTCCATTCCCTATGGCAAAATCACAAAATACAGTATTGAGACATCCGGTCATTTCGATCTGGATGCAGAACTTAAGATATGGGTTGTCAGTGATCCGCAGCCGATTGAAAAATCCTTTAACAAGAAGGTGGACATCTACGAGTTGCAGAAAATATTGTCCACCCATGTGCTTGGTTGATTTTATTGAAAATTAAATATAACTGAATAGCCAATACCTTTCGATGCCGTCAAATCAGTATAATCAAGCTAAATATGGCAGAAACACCGATTAGTAAGTATGGAACTACAAAGATTGATGTTGCCAGTGCTAGAACTGCCAACCATTTCCAGCTTTACGAGTCTTAAGATAATATAGCCAAATACTAGAACGTCTCATTACATTTATTTTGCTTAATAATTATAAAAATTTTGGCAATAAATACAATATCCTTGAATTTAGGTTCATGGTTTTCCTTAGCTGAATTGTTCATTTTTTATTGTAAAAAACCTGTAAACTGTTTGAATTACCAAATACTACCAATTTCTACCGAATTGGTAGTATTTCGCCAGAATGGTACCACTGACTGGACCTTGCGTAAAAACGTGCAGACAAAATGCGGCCATGTCTGTCAACTAAATTGCAACTAAAGCATCAAAAAAAGAGTTCAGGCCGATTGCTGAACTCTATCGAACTCTTCCTGTATCTCCGGGGCAGGTTCACGGTCCATTTTTGTGATCAACAGGATCACAATGCTGGAAAGGATAAATCCCGGAACTATCTCGTATAGGTCAAAAATCCCTCCGGATAGCTGTTTCCACAGGATTACCATGACACCGCCTGAGATCATCCCTCCGAGGACTGCATTTCTTGTCACCTTCCTGGAGAACAGGGAGAAAATGATGGCTGGCCCAAATGCCGCACCGAACCCTGCCCAGGCATAAGCCACCAGGTCCAGGACTGAGCTTGCCGGGTCCAGGGCGAAATAATAGGCAAGAAGGGATATTCCGATTACTGTGGCACGTCCCATCCATACGAGTTCTCTCTGGGTGGCATTTGACTTGAAGACCAGCCTGTAGATGTCCTCTGTAAATGCGGATGCTGCCACCAGTAACTGGGAGTCAGCGGTACTCATTATAGCCGCAAGGATGGCTGCCAGCATAATTCCGGCAATTATCGGGTGGAACAGGCTGTTTACCATTACCATGAAAACGGTTTCACTTGATGCGCCTGCCAGGAATTCCGGTACATAAGCCCTTCCCACAAGACCGACAATCACTGCGAAAGCCAGAGAGATGGTGACCCAGGTTATGGCTATTTCCCGGGACTGTTTGATTTCCTCCGGGTCATTGATGGCCATGAAACGTACGAGGATATGGGGCTGGCCAAAATATCCAAAACCCCAGGCTAGCAAAGATACTACACTTATCAGGGAAATCAGGTTGCCATCAGAACCTGTGAAAGGGGTCAGCAGGCTCGGGTCAATGGTTCTGATTATATCGACAGTTGAGGAGATGCCACCCAGGCCGTTCATTGCTGCAAAGGGTACGATTGTGATAGCCAGTACCATGAGCAAACCCTGAAAGAAATCAGTCCAGCAGACTGCCATGAATCCTCCCAGGAAAGTATAGGAAATAATTACAAGTACGCCTATTGTGAGGGCAGTAAAGTACTCAACTCCAAAAACTGTGCTGAAAAGCTTACCTCCTGCAACAAAACCTGAGGAAGTATAGAACAGAAAGAATATAAGGATAAACAGGGCAGAAATAGTCCTCAAAAGTTTGCTCTTATCCCTGAAACGGTTTTCAAAATATACCGGGAGAGTCAGGGCGTCTCCTGCTTCTTTTGTATATCTGCGCAGCCTCTTGGCAACAAATTTCCAGTTAAGATATGTTCCAACCCCCAGACCAAGAGCAATCCATCCTGCTTCCATTCCTGAGAGATATGCATAACCCGGCAGCCCCAAAAGCAACCAGCCACTCATATCCGATGCCTGGGAACTTAAGGCGGTTACCCATTTGTTCAATCGCCTGCCACCCAGAATATAATCGGACAGGTTTTCGGTTTTCTTGTAGTAATAAAAACCGATTGTCAACATGAAAAGTAAATATAATACAATTATAATTGCAACACTCTGGTTTCCTGATGTCATTTCCATGAACTGTATCTCCTGTGGATACCGTAATTGAATTGCCTCTCAGATACAGGTTTTCAGTTATCAATGTTCTGATTTTATATAATCAATTCATGGAAAGTAGTTATTTTGTCTCACAATATCCACAATATCAATGCTATATAGAGTAAAAAAAGGGTGAGGGGAATCAATCGTGCAAGTATGTTGATACTGTAAGCCAATCCCAGATAATCATCCTTTAGTAATTTCATGGGTTCAGCTTTTTTGCTCATAAATCCTGCACTTGCTTTTGATACATGTTGCCGGGCACTTTCAATGATATTTTCCAGGCTTTTAGGATCTACATGCCTATCCGCAATCATGCTATGTATGCTGCTGTGTGTATCGGTTGTAAACATTATGATGTCATCAAAGTCGTTTTCATATTCGCGGGCTACATCCATCATTTCAGGGGATATCCCATTGCCTTCGGTGCCAAAGACAAGTATTCTCTGGCCATCTATCTCTTCTACAAGAGCAAATTTAGGTGTACATGCAACCTCGGTGGCAAAACCTGCCCGGTAATCATGGAGTTCGCACTTTTCAAGTTCGCCGAGAAAATCCTTCAGGCAATTTCTGAAATGCTCGGCTTCCACCGTGCCATACATGAGCTGCTCTTTAGGTTCCTTATTGCGTTCATGGTTATGAAGATCTATTATCACCACTTTATTGAGATCCAGGATTTCTGTAAATACAGGTATCTCGTAATCTCCATATTCTTCAGCTTCCATGTATACTATCTTCTGATCTCCCCATTTCCTGCCGAAAAATACCAGTTTCCCGTAATCCTTTTTTAGCATTTTTGATGCATAACCGGTTGTTTCGGGCTCTTCGAATGCCCCTATTATTTTATTAATGTCCCCGGGATTTGCAGGATCTGATTTATGAGTGGATGGGACATGCAGGAAAAAACCCTCGCTGTTATTGTTAAGGTGGTTTATGATGTCTGTGGATGCCCTGCCTCCTCCAAATCCCTCGAGTGGACCGGGGTGTATCCAGGGGATTGCAATAGTGGATTCTCCGCTTTCATTTTTCAACAGCAGGGTCTGTACATCTGGTTTTACAAAATATCCCAGGTCCAGAATCTCCTGTTTTTTATGCATCATTCCGGAGAACAATTTAATAGCTGAAACATTCACGTTGGTACTTATCAGGTACTCTGCAAGTAAAAAAGCCAGCAGGATTGTTATACCTGCCAGGAAGAAAACGCCTAATTTTTCCACGTAAGTCACATAAGTTATATCTTGTTCCCGGCCCAGGAAAATGTG
Organism: Methanohalophilus halophilus; assembly: GCF_001889405.1. Lineage (NCBI taxonomy): Archaea > Methanobacteriati > Methanobacteriota > Methanomicrobia > Methanosarcinales > Methanosarcinaceae > Methanohalophilus > Methanohalophilus halophilus. The sequence goes on along the minus strand of NZ_CP017921.1, from coordinate 9,282 downwards.
ATAGGTGGCAATTATCATAAGTGGATGTGCCAGGCTTACTATAGTAATTCTTTTGATATTTTCGTATCCCAGCGTTGATATTAATACTATCATGCTGATCAGGAACACCGTAATAACCGCAAGCCAGAATATGTTCCAGCTGCTTGCAATTCCTGTTGGCTCGGCGGCACTCAGGATCATACCGTATATAAACAGGATGCATTCACTAAATAGAGCTATGAAATAACTCCATTTACGGGGGTACTCCTCAAATGACAAATGGTAAATCTCACCCGCAATAAGTGTCGGGATTACGAAAACCATCAATATTGTCTCTACAATATAACGAACACTCAATTCCAACGGGGATACTGATGATAGGAAAAAATTAACAAGTATTCCATACAGGCAACCTGATACTATTACAGCGGCAATCACCGTTTTCATCGGTGGGATGCTGAATATCACTTTCTTGAATACATCGATATTGTCAGCCATTGATTTCAGTTAGTTAATATTGCATGCCCTTTATATATATTTTGATTTCATTCTATTTAGTTATAACATAAGTTTATTTTGTTTCTGCATTTCATGTTTCCTGAATAATTTTCAATTTGATTTTTTGTTTATAGTATGAATGTTGTAGTAATTCTTTCCTTAAGTCTGAACTACCAAATTACATGTATATAAATAAAATATATATTATATAACAAAAACATTTATATTTGTATGGTTTTTATAGGTATATGATGTCAGATGGATATTCGGGAGGTGAGGCAGCAGATTCCGGCATTGCTAAAATCACCTGATATATTTTCCAGAGGTACAGTCGTAGAACACTGATTCTTAGAATAAGATGCAAACTACTCGGAGTGTGAAACACACGATAATAAGTTGCTCCCTACAGATCTCCGGAATTGCCCGTCGTCCCGTTTTCCCTGTCCATAATCCCTCTTTCCTGCTTCTCCATGAAACCCCCTACTCTCCTATGGTCCCGCCGGACTGGTTTTAGCGTTATCCCGAAAACTAATCTTTAAGCCTTTTAGGCAAAACCAATTTTCTTTTTTCATTTGCCTTTTCTTCTGTATTTCCGAACAAGTACCCATATGGCTCCTGTGCCAGATATGACTATTAATATAATGAATACGCCGAATATATTGAAGTAGGCTTCATGTGCGGGTCTTTCAAAAAAATCCGATTTCAATTGAGGCATAAGGTAGACAGTATTCAGTAACTCGGTGGCAGTCCACTTTTCTTTTTCTCCGACTACCAGTACATATTTTCCCTTATTATCCGGGCTGAATACTTTCAATGTATATATTCCAGGTTCTGCATTTATTCCTTTTACTGTTTTTCCATCCTGGTTTGCTACTAGTTCGGGTCCATTGTAATAGTAATCTCCTCCGAATTCCTCATAATACAGGGTCCATTCATGGGACATTCCATCGAGTACAGTACAATTTACATCATCATCATCATCACTTTCTTTACGGCATATTTTTACTGATAGATCCTTTTCGATACCTTCGGTTGCGGGTACAAGCAGACTGGCATATAACTTGAAAGATATATCTGACTCTATCACGTATATGTCAGGCACACCTTTAAGTTCCCCATAGAATGCCTGGGAAACTTCAGGATTTTCAACATTGGTTATATTGCTTTCAACAAGTCTTGGCAGGTGGGCAGAACCAACTACAGGAGTCAGCAGGAAGACTGCGAGGAGTATTATTGGAATAAGTTTCATAGAATAAAATCTATCTTTCGGGCATATAGTTCCTTTGATAAAAATTCAGTGGTCGATTGAATACAGATCAAAAGTGATTTATGTTTACATCTCCAATATTATACTATGATACCGCAAATACCTTTTTCCCGGCCAGTTGTGCTTGTAAGCAGGTGCCTTGAATTTGAAAAAGTACGTTATGATGGGCAAGTGATTCACTGCCAGGCAGTGCGTGACCTTGAACCTTTCGTGGATTTCATTAAAGTATGTCCGGAAGTGGACATTGGTCTAGGGGTTCCGAGGGATACCCTGAGGATTGTAAAGACCAAAGGGGAATACCGCCTTGTACAACCCAAAACAGGAAATGATGTAACTGAAAAGATGGATGGATTCACGGATTCTTTCCTGGAGGAACTTACGGAAGTGGATGGTTTTATTTTCAAGTCCAAGTCTCCGACAATTGGTATTCGTGATATCAAGGTTTATAGTGGATTAAGTAATGCCGGGGTAATTGAAAGGGGTAGTGGCTTCTTTGCAGACAAGATTCTGAAGCGCTATGGCGGTTATCCCATTGAAGAAGATGACAGGTTGCGTAATGTACGTATCAGGCACGATTTTCTTACTCGTCTTTTTGCTTTTGCAGATTTCAGGGAAACCCTGGGTTCTGGAAATATGGAGCAATTGGTAGAATACAACCGTCGTTATCATCATCTTTTCATGCTTTACAGTCAACCTCTAGCAAACAAAATGAGTCATCTCCTTGAAGGGGCGAAAGGGGCTGCTTTCAATGATGTTTCAAGGGAATATTTTTCACTGCTTAAGGAAGTTTTCTCCAATCACCCGTTTTCGAATTCCTATATTAATGCCGCACAGAATATATACTCGGGTTACAGGGAACAGGCAACTGCTGAAGACGATTTTCTCTTTAACGATGTTCTTGATCTCTATTCCCGCAATCTGATAGGAGTGGAGGCAGTTCTTGAAATTCTGAAATTCTTTGTCGGTAAATTTGATTCAGATGCATCAGCTTATTCCAGGTTTTTCGAACCCTATCCTGAAGAGCTGAAAATGGAAGTGGACCCTGGTAGGGATAAGGATTATTGGGAGCATTTCCATTTCTAATATTATTTAAGGGATTTAAGGAAATCATCTGCCTGTGTAAGTATTTGCTTAAGTTTCTTTTTATTTATCCGGTCCAGGTTTTTTAGAATAAGTTTCATACGGCCTATATTTCTAAGCTTTTCATTATTCTTGTGAAGAAAGGCCCAATATAGGTAATTAAAGGGGCAGGCATCTACGCCGGTTCGATGATTGTGGTTATAGGTGCAATCCTGACAGTAATCACTCATTTTGTTGATATAGTTTGCAGAAGAGATATAGGGTTTTGTAGCAAGGATTCCTCCATCTGCAAACTGCCCCATTCCTATAACATTGGGTTGCATCACCCAGTCATATGCATCTATGAAAGCTGTATGAAACCAGTTTTTAACCTCTGAGGGATTAACTTCTGCAAGCAGTGCAAAGTTACTCAGTATCATAAGTCTCTGTATATGGTGTGCATAGCCTGTATTACGTACCTCTTCAATGACACTGGTCATACAGTTCATAGCTGTTTTTTCGGGGTACCAGTACATGGTGGGCAATTCCCTTTCATGATCAAACCAGTTATTTTTTAGGTATTTGTCCCCTTTGTAGTTGTAAATACAATGCATGTATTCGCGCCATCCAAGTATTTGCCGGATGAATCCCTCGATGCTGTTAAGGGGGAGATTTTTTTGGTAATAAGCCAGCTCGGCCTTTTTGACTACATTTAGGGGGTGTAGAAGACCGAGGTTTAGGTAGGGGGATAAAATTGAATGCCAGAGTACATTGTCACCTGTAAGCATTATGTCCTGATAGGGTCCGAAATTTGCAAGTTTTTCTTCTATAAAGAAGTCGAGTGCTTTTTCCGCATCTTCATGTGTTACAGCTAAATTGAAATCATTTCCTTTTCCGTATGTAGGATATTCGCTTCTTTCAACTTCTGCTATAATTTCTTTGGTGATCTTATCGGGTGGAAATTTTATATGTTGGGGTGGGTCTTCCTGAAATCCATATTTGGGTGGAGGTTTGCGGTTTTCTCGATCCAGGTTCCATTTTCCTCCAGAGGGTTTAAGATCTTTTTCAAGAAGGATTTTATATTTTTTGCGCCCTGTCCTATAGAAATCTTCCATGAGAAGTTTTTTACGTGAGTTAGCCCAATCTCTGAATTCCTGTGCTTGCCACATAAATTGGTTATCTGGCAGGAATATTACTTTGCAATTGAGATTGAGTTTTTCGATATATTTTTTGAGATGGATGTTTGAGGGCTCTGAAATATGGAGTTCATCTATTTCTTTATTTTTTATCCATTCGTTTAATGTTCTTTCCATTTCTGGGGTTTTTACGTAGGTTAAATCTGCACCCCTTTTTCGAAGTTTTTCTGCATAGTGGCGCATTGAAGACCAGACAAGGATCAGTTTTTTTTTGTGGTAGGTTCTGGAAAGGCTAAATCCGGTATATTCTGTCATTATTAAGGGGACATGTGGGGAATCCAGAATCAAAGGATTGTCCTCAATTAACTGGTCACCTCCAATCCATATGCCCTTCATTTTGAACCCCATTTTTGATCAGGTGAATTTCATGGCAGTTCCGTATGCAAGTATCTCGGCGGCAGAGGCCATTGTCTGGGATGTTGTGAAACGCACGTTAACTATTGCATCGGCATCTAATTTTTCTGCTTCTTCAATCATGCGTTGCATTGCTTCATCTCTGGATGTTTTGAGCATCTTTGAGTAACCTTTAAGCTTTCCTCCGACCACCTTCTTCAGAGCTGCTCCTATATCGCTACTGATATGTCTTGATTGTACCGTATTTCCCATCACGATACCAAGGATTTTTTGTTGCTTTCCATCAACGTTTTCAGTAGTGGTGATTATCAAGATCGGACCTCCATGACAATATTGTTATCACTGGTTTTCTATGCAAGAATAATAAAAAAATAGTGGATGTCATCACTCTTTCTCAAGGTGGACATCCAGTTGTGGGAATGGAATCTCTATTCCAAGTTCTCTGTAGGCCTTGAAGATATTTTCAGTGAGTTCTTTCTTTACATTCCAGAAATCCTCTGTTTTTGTCCAGGCACGAAGCTGCAGGTTTACAGAGGAATCTGCAAGTTCGGTTGTCATTACTGCGGGAGCAGGTTCTGACAGTACTTTGCTGTGGGATTTCATTGTCTCAATGGCAATTTCAATGGCCCTGTCTATATTGGAACTGTAACTGATTCCTACATCAACACTAACCCTTCTGGTTGGCAGGCGTGTTGCATTGATGATCGGGTTTCCCCATACAAGCTTATTAGGGATGGTGATGAATTTGTTATCGGGTGCAAGAAGTTCAGTAGCCATAATTCCAACTACCGAAACAGTTCCTGAGATTCCGTTTATTTCTACATATTCATTTTTATCTATGGGACGAAGTGCAGCAATCCATATTCCTGCACCCAGGTTTGTGAGTGTATCCTGCATCCCGAATCCAAGGATCAACCCAATCACGGCTGATAATCCCAAGACTACAGGTCCGACATCAAAATTCAGTGTGGACAATGTGGTAAGGAGTACAATAATATAGAGAAGAATGCTGAAAAATCTTGCCAGGAAGTCAATTACAAGTGAAGGTAATTTTGTTCTGGATATACTGTCTTTAAACATTCCTGTCAGGATGCGGGCAATGATATAGCCTGCAACCAGTACTATAAGGGCAGCCCCGATATCCCATACTGTAAGGTTGTTGAATTGAAACATTTCTGCCATTCTATCCTCCTTGAATCAAGTTTTAACTCTACAAAGAAAATGGGGACATTAGGTATATAAAACAGATGTTTGGATTTAGCATTTAAATGTATGTTTTGCATTATATGCCAATGATTCTTTTTTTGCAGTAGCCGAGACTGTACCATTGGCATTCAGAACAAATATTGTCAAAATTTTCTTCATCGATATATTTCAGTTTTTTGAGAAGCTCGCTGTACAGGTAATGTTTTCCAAAATCAATTCCAAGAGAATTGGCTACTTTTCTGTCGAGTATTTTGACTTCTGTTTCTACTTCACAACCAATAAGACCTATTTTAGCATTTCCACTTTGTGCATCAATGATTTTCAGTCTGGGGCAAGCAGTGCAAATACAATCCGGGGTATTTGTGACCTCTATAAGGAGATCGCAGCTGTTTAGTTTTTCAATAATGTTTTCCATATTTTCTATGAATTGTTCAGAATAACCCTTCCCGACAAAGCCCTGGATGCAAAATATATGGTGTGCCCGGATTTGCATTTTCATCCACATCTAAGAAAGTTAATGGAAAAAGAGTAATTATCAGGGTACAAGAATGTCTCCTATGGAATGTATGATTCCATTGCTGCATTCGATATCAGGTTTAAGGATTGGCGTGTTTTCCACGAATATTTTCCCATCTTTTTCCCGCAACCTCAATTTATTGCCTCCTGTTGTAGTCAATGTGGTATTTTCGCGGAGGTCTTCACTGCTGTATCTTCCTTCTACTATATGGTAACTAATAATATCTCTAAGATAATCAAGATCTTCGAAGGCATCGTCTATTACTGAATCGGGAATGGGTTCAAAAGCACTTTCTACTGGTGCAAAAATGGTGTAAGGGCCTTCTGTGGAATACTTTTCCATAAGGTCAAGTGCTTTGGCTGCCTTTAAAAGGGTGGGAAATTCTCCCATCTCCTTTGCGGTTTGGATAAGGTCCTTTGATTCCATTCTTGCCTCCTGTGGATAAATTTGTCTCTTAATAGGAATCCAGTTGAGCTTGCATCAATTCTTTGTGTTTTTTCTCGAGGAAACTGTACACGGGGCCATGATTTGCTCCTTCTATGAGCATTTCAACTGCAGTTCTCATTATTTGGATTTGCTCCGGGTATCCTATGAAACTGACTGTTTTTCCATATATTGAGATTTTCACTCCGATGAGGTTTTCAGCAATTTCGCGAGTTTTACCTCCTTTGCCTATAATCCTGCCCTTTAGGCGAGTCATTTCCTTATTTGTGGATGCATATTTTGAAAGATCAATAACCTCTAACATCAGCAGGTCATCGTCAAGCATTGGTATTGTTTTTTCAGGATTGAATCCTCTTCCAATGGCTTTGATTGTTTCGATGGCTCTGAGGGTTCCTACGGGGTCATCTCCCTGTATGACTTCCACACTTCCATTTTCACTGTCGATGTTGAGTTGTGAAGATGATTTTTCTTCTATGAATTTTTTAGTCTGGCCTTTTGGCCCGATGATTGCACCAATTCTATCTTTTGGTATTTTTAAATGCGTCATGATTTTCAACCTGTGTTTACTTGTTTCTTTGTTTTTCGGTAATTATCCTTAAAAGTTCTTCTTCGTCGGGTTGTATGCCGTATTTCTTGAAGTGCCGGGTGAGGTTTCTGATATCTCGTTTTAGAAAGTCATTTGCCGACGGATGTTCAAGCGTTACCGATTGGCCCATGTCTATGAGATATGGTTCAAGGGTAGATGGATCGAGCAAAATATTGTATTCGCTAAGGTCTCCATGTACTAATTTGGCTTCATTATAAAGTATTTCGAGATAATGTATAATGGTGCCGAAAATTGTTTGTGCAGATTGTTCGCTGAGTTTTACTTCCTTTAGAAGGGGGTAGGGTTTGTCTCCTTCTCCGATAAATTCCATGGCAAGTATGTTTTTGTGGGTATCTATTGGTCGGGGGGCAGCTATGCCACATTCCCTGGCACGCATAAGATTGCGGTACTCTTTTTTTGTCCATGCAAATATGATATCTTTTTTCTTGTGGCGTATATTGCTAAAACGTGGGTCTCCTCGTATATATTCATCCATGGAATTAAAAGTGCTTGAAGATATGCGGTATATTTTGAGGGCAATATTTTTGTCTTTGCCTTCTGCAAGGAATACGTTTGCTTCCTTGCCGGTGCTAATGGATCCGCCGAGGCTTTCTATTACGCCTTTTCTTGCCAGGTCATAAAGAGCTTTGAGGGTGGCTTCATCGAATACATTTTCTTTTACTTTAAGGTGTTCGCTGTCTTTGCGTCTGATGCGCATTTTATCAACATCAGTATCGAGTTTCCGTATATCTTTTGATTTTTTTACCATGCTGCCACACCATCTCAATACTTATTTCCCTGGATTTGCTCTTGTAATTTTTATTTTTGTAGGATTTGGTTTTGTGTTTTGAAATATGCCAGCTTGATAGGATCTTCATGCTATTTATGCATTCCATTTATGGATGATTTGTTTTTTGCCATTCTCAAAATTTCATTTCAATATTTGTTTGTACGATAACTATTAATATGAGTGAACATATGTAGGAGTCCCGCTCAATGAATGGGTGCAGATGTAGCATTCAATGCTTGCAGCTGCTTGATGCCTGTTTGTTCAGTGGAAATCGATAATGCAAATGCTTATATACGTTCAATGCGTATATATGTGTCCTGTGAATGGCACAGGATTGGTGACCTGTTTCATGCGCGAACCTCGCTTGTTTGTCGTGTGAATTGGTTCGGCCTGGCCGGATCAGAAGGTTTATATACCAAAAGCAATATTCATGTGTTCCCGCACAGAACGTGTGTGGAAACATAATCACCTTCACTTTAATGGAGACAGGAGATAACAATTCTGTCTGACTCACGCAATGGCAGTTCGGTGAATTCTGATCGTTAGTATTTAGAATTCACTGTGCAGGGCCTTTAATCAGCATCCATGTTGTTTAATAGGTACCCTGCCAACAATTTCCTTTAACCTTCAAAAGGTGTGCTAGAAATATATTATAATTCTGGTTGATCCTGCCAGAGGTTACTGCTATCGGTGTTCGACTAAGCCATGCTAGTTAAATGTTCTTCGTGAACATAGCGGACTGCTCAGTAACACGTGGACAATCTGCCCTTGGGTTCAGCATAACCCCGGGAAACTGGGGATAATTCTGAATAGATCACATATGCTGGAATGCTTTGTGATTTAAAGATCCGTCGCCCAAGGATGGGTCTGCGGCCTATCAGGTTGTAGTGGGTCTAGAGTACCTACTAGCCAACGACGGGTACGGGTTGTGAGAGCAAGAGCCCGGAGATGGATTCTGAGACATTAATCCAGGCCCTACGGGGCGCAGCAGGCGCGAAACCTTTACACTGCGGGAAACCGCGATAAGGGGACACCGAGTGCCAGCATACAATGCTGGCTGTCCACATGTGTAAATAGCATGTGATAGCAAGGGCCGGGCAAGACCGGTGCCAGCCGCCGCGGTAACACCGGCGGCCCGAGTGGTAATCACTATTATTGGGTCTAAAGGGTCCGTAGCCGGTTTAATCAGTCTTCCGGGAAATCTGACAGCTCAACTGTTAGGCTTCCGGGGGATACTGTTAGACTTGGGACCGGGAGAGGTAAGAGGTACTACAGGGGTAGGAGTGAAATCTTGTAATCCCTGTGGGACCACCAGTGGCGAAGGCGTCTTACCAGAACGGGTCCGACGGTGAGGGACGAAAGCTGGGGGCACGAACCGGATTAGAT